>LR991653.1 GCA_905171695.1 Candidatus Methanoperedentaceae archaeon GB37 | reverse complement strand
GGATGCGTGTGTGCTTGCCGATTGTGATGTTGATGCACCCGATCTTCACCTTATCCTGAAGCCTGTTGTGAGAGAGCGAATGGAGTTTAAAGGGTCAAAGAGTGGCCGTATCGATACGGAAAAGTGTACTCGCTGCGGTCTCTGTGAGGATGCCTGCAGGTTTGATGCGATTCATGATTGTGAGATCGATCCCATTATGTGTGAGGGGTGTGGTGTCTGTGGTTATGTCTGTCCTGCGGAGGCGATTCGACTTGAAGATAAGACTTCAGGGTATGCGTTCATCTCTGAGACGCGGTTTGGTCCGCTCTCACACGCAGAGCTTAATATCGCGGAAGAGGCGTCTGGAAGACTTGTAACACTTGTCAGGAGTAATGCGCGCGATCTTGCCGAACGCAGGGGGAAGGATCTTATAATAATCGATGGCTCGCCAGGGATCGGATGCCCTGTCATCGCATCGCTTGCAGGTGTCAATCTTGCTCTTGTCATAACAGAGCCCACTCAGTCAGGGTTACATGATCTTGAACGGGTGCTGCGTCTTGCGGATCATTTCAAGGTCGAGGCTATGGTCTGTATAAATAAGTATGATATAAATCCTGAGATGACAGAGCGAATTCAAAGGTTCTGTGAGGATAGAGGCGTCTCTCTTGTTGGCAGAATCCCGTTCGATCCTTTATTCGTAGAGGCAATGGTGGAGGGCAAGACTGTTGTTGAATTTAACGATGATTTTAGTGTATCAGATGAGATAAGACGAGTCTGGGAGATGGTGAGATAGGGAGAATAGGAGAATAGCCAGATCTCCATTTTTAGCCTTTCAGGACTCTCTCTTTAAGGGATTCTGGAGGCTTCCGCTCAAAACGGCAGATGTGGCAGATGTAAATGAAAAGCCTAATATATCATAGCATTATGTCGTCTGCTGTTCTTAATAGATGATGAGGTGTATGAGAATGAGGCGGATTTACCAGTTCTTTGTGATATCAGCCCTTGTCTCGGTGGTACTTATCGGGGCTGGTTGTGTTGAGTCTTCAGAGAGATACAAGGCGGAAAATTATGTTGGCGCTCTATCTAATGCCGATTCAGATACAAGCATTGTTGAGGGTGTGTATGAGCGTCCACAGATCACCACTCCTGATGAAGCATGGGCTGAGCTTATGAGAGGTAATAGGAGATTTGTTGAGGGCAAAAGAAGTGTGAGAGACTTCCCAACGCGACGTGGTGAATTGGTCTCGGGACAGCATCCATTCGCCACTGTTATTACCTGCTCCGATTCAAGAGTTGTGCCAGAGATACTGTTTGATCAGGGACTTGGAGATCTCTTTGTCATCCGCGAAGCAGGTTACGTTGCTGATCCGATAACACTTGGCTCAGTCGAATATGGCGTGCACCATCTTCACACACCCCTGCTCGTGGTCCTTGGACACTCCAAATGCGGTGCTGTGACGGCAGCAGTAGAGGGTGGTGCTGAAGGAAACATCGAGCACATTATGGACATGATCGAACCTGCGGTTGAAACCACGAGTGAATCAGGCGTAACCGGTCCGGAACTGGTAGAAATAACGGTGAACGCTCACGTGAAGAACACGATTAAGGAAATACTGGAAAAAAGCCCGGTTACAAAAGAACTGGTTGAAAAGGGAGAGCTTCAGATAATAGGTGCCAAATACTACATAGACACTGGTGAAGTGAAAGTAATAGAATAGAATTAGAATAAAATTAGAATAGAATTTTTTTATCTTTTTTATCTTATTCTAAAAAGCCACTTGGTCTTCGAAGAGATAAAACTCGCTTAAGTTGCTTCTTTTGGTTTAGCGCCGAGGTTGGGATTCGAACCCAAGCGTCCCAGAAGGGACAACAGGTCTCGAGCCTGCCGCGTTAAGACTCCCGTTGGATTTGTCCGCTCTGCCACCTCGGCACAAGAGAGGTGCAGTTTACACCTTCTAAACGGTTAAAACTTTGGTCTCAAGAGAGGTGTGGACCGTGTGCGATCGGTTTTATATGTGATCGAGTATTGTGAAGGGTGGCGTATGTTCAGAACCATACTTGTACTGGATATCTTCAACAGCATCGTTGTCCACGCGATCCGTGGCAGGCGAGAGGAGTACAAGCCAGTCTCAGATTTCAGTAGAGTATGTGATACATCAGATGCCGTTGAGATCGTGAGAAGATTGCGTCCCGCAGAGGTGTATGCGGCTGATCTCAATCGGATTCGCGGAATCGGTGATAATTTCCCAGTTATAAGAGAGCTTTCTCGATACTGCAGGACGATACTCAGCTGTGGTGTTCGATCTCCTGAAGACGTCTCAAACGGGCTCATGATCGCGGACACTGTCACTATAGGAACCGAGAATGCTGATTTTAACGTGATAAGAGAGGCGTGTGAGCTGAACGATAGTAAGAGGATAGATGTCAACATAGACTTGATGGAGAATAAGATTCTCACAAATACCAGAATATCGCTCACTCCATTGGAAGCGGTCGAGGAGCTCAACGACTACCCGATCAGCCATCTGATCATCATCGATCTCTCAAGAGTTGGAACGGAGGGAGGGATCAATATCGATCTTCTCGAAGACGTGGTCTCATGCTCAGATCACCCGATCATATTCGGGGGAGGTGTGAGAGACAGAAGCGACCTTGAGACGCTCCGTGAGATCGGCGTGAGAGGAGTGCTCGTTGCAACAGCAATACACAACAGGAGCATCCCACTCGAAGTGCTGAGGTGAGATCTTAAAGATTCTATTCTCTCATTATTCGAGTGAGTCTCTCTCTTGCCTCATCTATCTCTTCAAAGGTGAGAGTTATCCCTCTTCGTCTCGTCGTGATCTCCAATTGTGGCTCTCTCGTGGTGGTTCCGATCTTTGCATGTGGTATTCCCTCTAGGTCCTTGAGTACCTCATCCACCCTCGGGGTGGTTATGAGCATGCGTCCGTGCGTCTCAGAGAAGAGGAGTTCTGTCTCGCTTAAACCGTTGTCTATGAGTGTGATCTCTGCGCCGTTTGTGGGTGTTATCATCTCAGAGAGTGCTGCTCCAAGCCCGCCGTTCGATACATCATGAGCTGTTGTCACATTCCCGGTCCGTATCACTCTTCTTATCGTTCTAAGCCTCCTATCTATATCAGCGGGAACGGTTGGCACACTGCCCCCACTCACCTTCAGATTATGATAGTACTCGCTTCCACCGAGCTCTGGTCTTGTCTCGCCGATGAGTATCACAGCCTCGCCTGACCGCTGTATACTGTTTGATGGAATATTATCGACGTCTTCGAGTCTTCCTATCATGGCGATGCTCGGAGTTGGCGGTATGCTCGTGTTGTGCTCCCGGCTGTCGTTGTAGAGTGAGACGTTTCCGCCAACGATCGGTACTCCAAGCTTCCTTGCGGCATCTCCAAGCCCTCTTATCGCCTCTTTTAACTCGTAGTACCTCTCTCTCTTCTCAGGGTTTCCGAAGTTGAGGCAGTCGACAGCACAGAGTGGGGTTGCGCCAGCTGTCGTGATGTTCATCGCATTCTCAACCATCGAACCGTACGTCCCGATGTAGGGATCGCGCTCTATGTGGAGCGAATTGCACCCGCACGATAGAGCGATCCCAACTCCATCTCTTATGCGGAGAACTGCACTGTCCGCGCCCGGTTTTATAACTGTACGGAGCTGTACCTCGTGGTCGTACTGTGAGTAGATCCAGCTCTTGGACGCAATACTTGGCGATGCAAGCACCCTAAGGATCTCATCTTTGAGGTTTTCCGGCTCGGTTGGAACTATGGGTCTTCTTTCAGCTGGGGGAAGCGGTCTTGATGGTCTCTCACTCGTGGGTGCACCGCCTGACAAGAGATGCACAGGGATATCTGCAACGATCGCCCCCCTGTGAAGTACGGTGTACTTCTTATCTCTCGTGAGTTCACCGATGACGCTCGCATCGAGATCGTACTTCTCAGCAATCATAAGCACCTTCTCAACGTTCTCAGGCTTAACCTCAAGTACCATGCGCTCCTGCGACTCAGCTATCAGGATCTCAAAAGCGGTCAATCCCTCCACGCGTAGATGCACCCTGTCAAGGTCTATCACCATTCCAAGATCTCCCTTCGCTGCCATCTCAGAGGTTGCACCTGCAAGCCCTGCAGCACCTAGATCCCTGCACGCCTCCACGAGACCCATATCCACGGCTTCAAGAACGGCTTCGATCAGGAGCTTCTCGGTGTAAGGGTCGCCTATCTGAACGCTGCCACGCTCTGACTCAGACTCACTCGTGAGATCTCTTGAGGCAAACGATGCCCCTCCGAGCCCGTCACGGCCAGTGGACGAGCCGAGAAGTATGATCTTGTCACCGGCATGCTGTGCCGTGGCTGTAACAAGGTCTTCTCTCTCAACGAGACCGATACATACCACGTTCACAAGCGGGTTTCCAGTGTAGCCATCGTGAAAGACGACCTCGCCACCCACAACAGGAACCCCAATACAATTACCATACCCTGCAATCCCACTCACAACATGCTCCAGGAGATAACGATTCTTCTCAAGTGAGAGCGGTCCAAAATAGAGAGGATCCATAAGCGCAATCGGACGAGCACCCATCGAGAGAACATCCCGCACGATCCCGCCAACACCTGTTGCAGCACCATTATACGGATCCACGTACGAGGGATGATTATGACTCTCCATGCCGATTGCAAGATAGAGAGAATCTGTCAGCTTCACAACACCTGCATCATCTCCAGGACCTATCACAACATCATCACCACTCGTGGGCAGATCCTCTAAGAGTGGCGCACTCGAACGATACGCACAATGCTCGCTCCACAAGTTCAAAAAACAACCCTGTTCAACGAGATTTGGCTCCCGACCCATCCTCTCACTGATAATCCTGAAATCAGACTCAGGTATAAGCAGATCAGACGACACCTCTATAACACCACGGATCTATAACACAACCCTCGAATATTAATCTTCGGGACAAAGTTTGAAGTAGTAGGAATATAATAGAATAATAATAGACAGTGAGGCTTCAGTGAGGCTTGTAAGGTGTTTCCCAATAAGAAGATACAGTCACTGGTTGGTTCCAGGATTCAGGTGGAGATGAAAGGTGAGAAGACTATCCTTGAAGGCATTCTCTCAGGCTTCGATGAGTACCTGAATATGCACCTCATCGATGCCTCTGAAGTGGAGGATGGCAGGAAGATAACATCGCTTGGATCTGTGATTCTGCGCGGCAATAATGTAGTTCTGGTAAATCCATTATAGTGGTGCCAGTATGGATGAAAACAGTCTCCTAGAGATCATACAGGAGAGAGAGGACGGGATTCTGCAGAACGAACTCTGGAGAGTGGCTGGCATAGATAGTCGCAAGTGTTCACGGCTCGTAAAGAGACTGCTCGATAAGAATCTCGTCACAAGGGAGGCTGCAGTCTCAAGAGGCTCACGAACGTATCTATTGAGAGCGAGAAAAGGCGTATCCTTCGAGGTTGAATCGCTGAACCCTGACCTGAAATACCTGATTGCAAACGGAGAGTTCAGCCCATGCGTGGGATGCAGGCGAGAGTGCGAGCCCAAGTACTGTGAAGATCTCACAGAATGGATAGCGAATCTTCTCGCAGAAGAGTCCTGAAGTACGGATCAGGGACCCGATCTATCTGACAACTCTTTTATATTATATCCTCCTCTATTGGCGTAGGGATGCTCTTCAAGGATCTTATGCACAGACTTCTTTATCAGGGCTATGAGCATCTGCTTACAAACGAGATAGAGGAAGGTTTGATTCCAGCGCATATTGCGGTGATTATGGACGGAAATCGGCGGTTCGCCGAGAAACTCGGTCTTGATAAGACTCTTGGGCACTGTCATGGTGCAGATATTTGTGAGAATGTGATTGACTGGTGCTGGGAGATCGGGGTGAAACAGCTCACACTCTACGCCTTCTCTACTGAGAACTTCAAGCGCTCAGAGCCTGAACGGAAGAGTATCTTCAATCTAATCGCTTCAAAGCTTGATGAGATATGCGCGGATGAACGCACCCATGAGCGGCGGATGGCTGTTCACGCTATAGGAGACATTGGATCTCTGCCCCTGAGTCTGCAGGATGCGATCGCACGTGCTGAAGAGGCTACACGTGGCTATGATGGCATGCACCTCAATATCGCACTTGCCTATGGTGGACGCAGAGAGCTTGTGGATGTTGCACGGCTGATGGCAGAGAAGGTTCGTATGGGCACGCTCTCACCTGATGACGTGGATGAAGAAGTCATCGCTCACCACCTCTACACAAGGGATGCGATCACAAGCGACGTGGATCTTATCATCCGCACAGGTGGTGATATGCGCGTCTCGAACTTTCTTCTATGGCAGTCATGCGGCAACGAGTCTGCTGCCTACTTCTGTGCGCCGTACTGGCCCGAGTTCCGACGGATAGATCTCCTTCGGGCGATACGAACATACCAGATGAGAGAGAGCGACCGGAAGAGAAAGACCGTCCTTCGGGTGGTGAACCTGCTTGCTGCATGCGGCCATGTGGAAGCGATAGAGGTCATACGGCTCTCACGAAAGATTCTTGAGATCCCAAAGGAAGAGATAAAAGGCATTCTCATGGAGATCTCACGACACAACCGTAGCATGTCAGAGATGATCAAATGGTGACTCCTCTTCCATCACTGAATCTACTGAATCTTCACCTATATGGGTAGCGTTTTTCCCTTCCACAGAGTAGACACGTGTAAAGAACGTATCCATCTCGAATGCGCACACGCATCGTCACAGACGGCACAAGATACGTGCTACAACCCTTGCATACGCGCATCTTCAACTCGCGCGGCATCTTTACGCGGTATCGCATTGCAATCCTCTGCGCAAGTCTCATGTACTCCCTGCTCCTCTCTGGATGGATGTGACGGTGACTCTCTGCAAGCTCGAATAACCGCAGTATTCGCTGGTATGCCATATCACGTTCCCACCTTTTCAATGCGATCCTCTTCGGTCGTCTCACAACCCTCTTCCCTCCTCTCACGTGGTCTCAGTCCGGGTTCCATCGGTCATCGATCGGGAAGATCTCGTTGATCCATAGGAGGATCTCGTCGTTGTGTATGATCACGTACTTTCTTGAGAGTGTTTCACACGGGAAGTGCTGTGGTGTTCTGGTTCGTTCGATCTCGAGGAGGTCTCTGCGTGTCTCGAGTCTGTTTGATCGCAGAATCTTTCCGATCGGTATATCGGCTTGCATCAGCTCTTCTCTCATCTGGGGCGGCATTCGGTTGATCGGTGAGAGCGATTTTGCGAAGACGTAGACCCTGTTGTTGATCGCGAGCGTGACCTCTCGATGGTTGACAGGCTCTTCTCTCTTGATCTTCAGGAGTTTTGCGGCTTCTTCATCTGCTTTCACGACCTTCTGCGTGATGGTCTGCACTTCAACATCTCCTTTGAAGATCGCTTCTAAGAGGTAGGTTATAGATCCGTCGGTCACTGCGCAGATGCGTAATGGCAAGCAGAGGTCTCTTATACTATTAAAGATCATATTTTACTTTGAAACGCTTTTTTTGTATCTTTTGACACGTTCTTTAGATGTGTAACCCGTGGCTTCTTCCAGGAATCTCCTGAATCTCCTGTTCGTCTCCAGTACTTCATCATCCATCGGATTTGGGCGAGATTTAGTCTCTATGCACAGTTTCTTGCCTTCAATCCAGAAGCTGATCGACTCCAGTGCTTTGAATCCTGCTCTGTATCGACCATCGATCTCCTCTGGCTCAACTCCGTCAAAGCATTCGACAAAGGCACTCTTCACACGTTCAATATCCTTTGAGAGACCGCGTTTGAATGTGTACTCCTGGATCGTGATCACCAGACTTAGAGATAGGTATGCACCCAGAAAAACGTTGCGACAGAGAACCGTGAGAGAATCTCTCAGAGTAAGAGGAGAAAATAATATAGGTGTTGGTCGTGAAGGAGAGTAAGGTATGAAGTGCTTTGTTACAGGTGGTGCCGGGTTCATCGGGAGTCATCTGGTAGACAGCCTGCTTGCTTCACGGTGCAACGTCACAGTATATGACAACTTCGTCTCGGGCAGGCATAACTTCATCGCCCACCATCGTGAAAACCCCAACTTCAGATTAGTAGAGGGCGATCTCCTGAATAGAGAGTTGCTGGCAGATTCGATCAAGGATCATGAATTTGTCTTCCACCTTGCAGCCAACCCTGACATCCGAAAGAGCACAGCCGATACACGTCTGGATCTCGAGCAGGGCATCATTGCGACGTTCAACGTGCTTGAAGCAATGAGAAAAGAAGGTATCAGGCAGATCTCCTTCACCTCCACATCCACAGTCTATGGCGAAGCTAGAGTGATACCCACGCCTGAAGACTATGGACCCCTAACTCCAATATCACTCTATGGCGCATCAAAGCTCGGAGCAGAGGCTCTTATAAGCTCGTATTGCGGGAGCTTTGGAATGCAGGCGTGGATCTTCAGGTTCGCAAACATCGTCGGTAGCAGGAGCACACACGGCATAATCTATGATTTCATACAGAAACTCAGAGAGAACCCCCACGAGCTAGAGATACTTGGAGACGGGAGACAGAAGAAGTCCTACCTCCTCGTGGAAGAGTGTGTGAACGCCATGCTCCATGCAATCACTCGCTCAGACGAGAGTGTGAACATCTTCAATCTTGGAGCAGAAGACAGCACAGAAGTCACAACGATCGCCGAGATCGTGACAGAAGAACTCGGGCTCGACGACGTAGCCTTCCGTTACACAGGTGGAGAGCGTGGTTGGACCGGTGATGTGCCACGATTCCTACTCTCTATCAAGAAAATCAAGGAACTCGGCTGGAAACCAGAACACACATCAGATCAAGCCATCAGAAGAGCAACTAAGATCATGATTAAAGAACTCACAGAGAACCAGACTTGAAGTTTTTGGTACAATTGCAAAGACCCTTATTCCATGCATCGCTTTGTGGCATCAATCATTAGCGCTATTTCCTGAGAGCGTTATTCTTTCACCAGCAACTGCTTTGATTACTATACCCCTTTTAACGCTTTTTCATCGTTCTCTTCCCATAGTCTTATCCACGAGCTTCTTGCATTCTTCAAGATAAGTCTCCCACGGTTTAAACAACAGATTTACTGGATAAGGAGATGATGGGGAAATCCCTAATTTGTCCAGTTCGTCGTCAGTAATCACATCTGGGAATGCATTGTGTATGAGATCGTATGCCCATGAGGGTGCATCTGGATTTGGCTCACCACCATACGTACCCCAGATGAGATGGGTTGCATTGTATGCAGCCATGTCTGCCCGATCACCAGCGTCGGCATTGGTTACGGCGGCGCAAATGCGATTAGCCATTTGGTGACAAACGCCTCGTCTACCATAGATGATCCCACAGCAGTCACCCAGCTTGAGCTTTCCATCGGGTCTAGACTTATCAAAGTCAGGCCTAAGCTTATAATCGGTTCTGTGATCGTTCGGATCGAAACAACAGATGGTACGCGCAAGGCGAAGCTCGTACTCGTTCGCTAGGAAGGTCTCGGCTGGATAGTTCAAATCAGGCTCCTGCCCTTGTTCTGTTGCGACTCCACCCCAGCATTCAAAGTTTATGGTCTCCACTCCATCGAAGCTTCGAACAACAACGAATGAGTGAGCCGCTGTTGTGTGGGAACCGATAGATGCAATCCCATAATTTCCAAAATTGAAAATATATTTTGGTGGTTTGGTTGTCCACTCTGGCTTGATGACAAATGAGAATGACTGATCGTCACGACTGGCGCTCAGATAAGCGGGTGCGTGATTTGGAGCGGGATAGGTCTTATTATGACTACAATTTGCTTTCAGCCCTATATCTACACCATCGCTACTGTGTTTCCGTGGGTCCACATAGGCATATAGCTCAAAGGTGGCTTGATTAGTACAATCCTGCACATACCACCAGCCCCAGTTTCCTTTTCTAAACATGAGAGGGACCTCTATAGAGCCAATTGATACTTTTTCGCCTTTCGGTATGTTTGCTCCCTTAGCACAGTTCAGACTGGTCCCCCAGCTACCTACACACACAAAGTCGTGCTCGGACTTATTCTCCACATAGATATTCATATCTTCTTGCCTCTTTTCATTTGTTGTACTGTCCTTTATCCGACATTCTCTTATAGTTCAGTTATGGTGATGGTAATTATGACTTTCAACCTTAATAATTTTTTCATTCAAAATTTTTTTAATGCGTTGGAATGGAATCGAATTTAGATTTTAGAGTGGGAGAGAAAAAGAGGGAGATTGTCAAGCAGAGGTTGAGAAAACTCCCTGAGTATGTTAGAGATGCTGTAAGCAATCTTAACATTGAGAAGAAAGCTGGAAGGTGAGCTACAAGACGATAGAGAGACTCTACTTCGGATGAAGAAGTTAAGACGGTTTTACACAATCTCTCTGTTTTGTTGTTAAAAGAAGAAGGAATATCTAAAGATCTCTCAGGAGACGGAACCAGTTACAGTATCACAGTAATAAAAGCACTACAAGAACAAGCCCAATAAGAAAAATAAAAATTTCAAGCATGTTTTCAGGATAATAGACATTGAAACAGGAGTGTACGTAGGATTAAGCTAATCAAATAGATCTGAAAAAGAGACACATTTAACAAAGCGATGAAAATAATTAAAAACATAGGAATAAGAATCAACTCAATCTCCTTAAACAAGCACTACAGCACAAGAAAAACTTCAAACCTATTTGACAAGGAAACAACCGTTTACATGATTCCAAAATTGACTCTGACTGGCTGAGAATTATCAAGAAAACTACTGAAACACCCTACCAGATTCTAAAGAGATATTCTAAAAGAAAATCGAACAAATCAACCTTCTCCACCGATAAAAGAAGATTCAATTAGTTATTAAGACAAAAAAGAGAATACAAAAGAGAAACAACTCTGCTTGCAATCCGTCCATAGCACAACACATACTTACCATCAGAGCTATGAAACGATTTTGTCCTGAAGTCGTTGGATACTATACTTATTTAACATATCTAAAGCCACTTCTGAAAGCATCGTGTATCTGTCTTTCCTTCCCTTTCCACGGACCCGTCCACATAAAATTATAAATACCATAAAATTATAAATACGGGAGACCATCTTTTATTTGTGCTGAGGGTAAGGTGGGATTGTTGAAGAGTTGAGGTTGTGAGTGTTTGAGAGGAATAAGGTGCCTTTTGAGGTTAAGATTCTCGGTATTGCAACCTGTATTCAGACGTCTTCTCTGGGGGAGGACTGCCAGAATTCTCTCTCTGAGCTTCATCCGGTCTCTAAAACCCTCTCTTTGGAACAGGGAAGTTTGAAGAGAAATTGCCTGCTTGTATCAGAGAAGAAGAGAAGATACTTGAATAGCATTGGACGAAATGGTTGTTAAAGCAAAATAAAAAGGCGTATTATGTCTATTCTACGGTATATGTTGAGAAAAACGAGTTAATTCTGATGAGAATTTATACAAACAGGAATTATCTTGTTACAATGTCCTTCAGAGAAGTGCTAAGAGTTCTGTGAGAAGAAGACCAAAATTCATCGTTGATAAAACTCCCTTTGCTTATAGATGCACTGAAAAACATAGATCTGGAATTTGAGCGATCAGTCCTTTCGGAGAGAGAAGCCTGGTTGAATCAGTATTTCTTCACTAAAACAGAGAATAAATATATTCTTTTACTCAATTAGCTCTTTTAATCCTGTTAAAAACTGGAATTTGTTCTGTAAGCTCTTTATGCTTTATTATAATCGGTTGAGGTGGTATTTATGTTAAGTGGACACGTCCAAAAAGTGGATAGAAACGTTCTTAAACTTTGGTTAAGTGGGCTATGTTGGATACTATATGTGGTGTTCCACCACCAAGGTTTTTGGCTATTTCTCTGTTCGCTTTGCTCACTTTGACCTTAACGGGAGATCTAACAGTGGTTATAGGGAGAATCTGGACTTTTCCCAGACTCCGCTAAGGTCGGAGCTTTGTATAGCCCGAAACTGTTACGCAATAAGTATATATCTTTAAGCTGCAGAGTCCCGAGATTGTTTCGCACAAGGATATCTAACCATAAGGTTAGAGAGAATGCACGGGTAACTCAGTTGTTTATGTCTGCAAAAATGATATAAACGTTATGTTGTAATTAGTTCATGTGTGAATGATTGATGGTTTCTGTAATATACGTTAATGGTGAATTTCTTCCTGAGAGTGATGCAAAGGTATCGCTTTATGATCATGGTTTTCTCTACGGCGATGGTGTTTTTGAGGGTATCAGGGCTTATAACGGCAGGGTTTTCCGACTGAAGGAGCACGTGGATAGGTTATACGACTCCGCTCGTGCAATAGCACTCGAGATCCCGCTTACAAAGGATGAGATGATAGAGGCCATCCTTGAAACGCTTCGCCGTAACAACCATGAAGACGCTTATATCAGGCCGATTGTCACACGTGGTGAAGGCGATCTGGGTCTTGATCCGCTCAAATGTCCCCGTCAGAACGTCTTCATACTGACGGTGGAGTGGGGTGCGATGTACGGCGACCTGTATGAGGAAGGGCTCACCGCGGTCACGGTTAGCATCAAGAGGAACCGATCGGACACGCTCCCGCCCAACATAAAATCGCTCAATTACCTGAACAACATCCTCGCCAAGATAGAGGCAAATGAGAAGGGTGGTGACGAGGCGATCTTCCTTGACACCAATGGCTTCGTCTCTGAGGGCTCGGGAGATAACATATTCACGGTGAAAGATGGGATAATCAGCACGCCGCCAACGATCAACAACCTGAAGGGCATCACGCGTGCTGTCACGATCGAACTGGCAAGAAAGAAGAATTACCCCGTGCTTGAGAGAGATCTGGGATTATTCGACCTGTACACAGCAGATGAGGTCTTCGTAACAGGGACGGCAGCGGAGATAGCGCCCATAACAAAGATTGATGGACGAATCATCGCGGATGGCAAGCCAGGGCCCATAACAAGAGATCTCATAAAAGAGTTTGTGAAACTGCGAAATACAGAGGGTACGCCCATAAACCCATAAAATATAAACCCATAAAATGAAAAATGAAAGATGGTGGAATCTGTTTTTTAGAATAGGTCGTGTAGGTTGATTTTGTACTGCCCGAGGCTTCCACCGTAGTTCCCGGCCGTGATCTTTTTGATTCCTGGTACTTTGACTGCTGCTTCGATCCCAGCCTTCATCGCAACCTTTATGGCTTCTTCGTTTATCCCGTTTATTACGAGTTCGTATACTCCGTTCACGTCCTCTGGGAGGGAGGTGTCCGGAACTCTATCCTTTAGGGATGGTGCGAAGCGCTGGTTCGTGGTTGCTTTCATGAATTTATACTTGTCAGCGCCTGGTTTTGAGCCGCTTGCCACGATGCCGCCTGGGAATGGTGTGATCGATCCTTCACATGACATGATGGCGTCGACCGCTGCCTCTGCTGCTGTGAGTGCTGCCATCTGGTTCTCGCCGAGTATGAAGAAGTTGCCGCCTGCAACGCCGTTCACAGCACCGATTCCATGCTCTGTTATAAAGTCGCCCTGCATCATTGGGATCTTGTACGCTTTCCGCCCATCGATCTCGATCTCGGATTCGTATCCGTCTGCGAAGAATTTGAGTTTGAATCCTGTGTCAAACTGCTTCTCGGCATCTGGTAGTCCGTTGAAGACGGCTGCGGTCGGTGCGGTGAGCACACACTGCCCGATTCGCGAGAGCAGTTGTTCTTCCAGTGCCTTGAATCCGAAGCCGCAGATCTGGATGTAAACACCGGGTCTCCCATCAGGGGTCTGGCTGCCATCAACAATCTTCTCGATTCCTGCCTCTGCAGGGCACATGATTACAGACGTGCCAAAGCCTGTGGCTTCTGTCGCGGCAACGAGTGCCCATCGCTTGGTGGCTCCGGTTATCAGGACTCGAGCCACCTTTATTCCGAAAGCCTCTGCAAAGGTATCGTCAATCTCTACTCCATTAAGTTCCATAAGAAATTCCTCCTCTTTTCCTTATAAAACACTGCATACATATACCCTTCGAAATTATTCAGTCTCGTTCTCACCTCTTCTCCTCTTCGAGCAGTGTGAGTGAGCGTATCCATTCATCCTTTGGTTCACGGCTCGTCCCGACGACGAGACGCCTTATGCCGTTCAGCTCTTCCAGCATCCCCCTTGCTTCTATCCGTTCACCAGGGAGTGCCTGGCCAGCGTAGGTATGGGTGTAGGAGAGTACGTACTTGATCTCGTCGTCTTCTACCTCGTATATTGCTGGAGAATCGAAGGCGTAATCTGCGTTTGTGACGACCGCCTCTATCTCTCTTCGTCCGAGGTCAATCCCACGCTCTATTGGTGTTATCTCGTCCCAGTCTCGGGTGTAGAGGAGGTCAAAGTATGTCTCTCTGACCATTCCACGGTTGCCTTTTCTGATCTCGTGTGAGAGGAACTCTTCAAATGGGATCGCTGGTGCTCGTTTACTGTATATGCGATGCCACATCTCATCGCTTAGCTCATGGATCACCCCACCAGCTTTCTTTGCCATTGCTATTATCTCCCTTGCCCTGAACCATGATCTTCCATAGACGATGAAATCGATGTCAGAAGATTCATTATTCAGTCCTGGGAGATGTGAACCTGTGATGCCCATCTTATCGAGGGATATGCCCCCACTCTTGAGTACCTCCACGATCTCAGCCACCCGCGGGTCTCTCTCTGTGAGTTCAGTTACTCGCTCGACCGGGTTCAGGACGTCCCGCACCTTATCGAATGGCACGATGTGAACGTCCTCGAGCCACTCGGGCCTCTCTCTTCTCATGAACCTGTAGGAATCGTCAAAATCCAGTTTCCGATATCTCATCCCATCTCTCACGCGTTCGCCATCGGCGTCTGGCACGTACCGTAGTATCGAGCGCACACCACTGGGGTGAGTGTAGTCTGCCACTGCAAAGATCCAATCCTCGTCTGTGACGATGAAGTCACGAATACGTGTTCGGATCATAGATCACGAGATCCAATTAATTTTTATTCTATCTGTTTTATGATCTCTTCTACCATCTCGCTCGTCTTCGCGTCTCCACCGAGGTCATAGGTCAGGGTTCTGCCCTCTCCGATGACACGGTCCACGGCTCTGAAGATCTTCTCAGAAGCTTCCTTCTCGTCTAGGTAGCTGAGCATCCACGCGCCTGCAAGGATCGTTGCGACCGGGTTGACTTTGTCCATCCCTGCATACTTCGGTGCCGAGCCATGGGCCGGTTCGAACATTGCGTAGGTCTCTCCGATGTTGGCTGAGTATATGAGGCCGATACTTCCGACTAGCGCTGAGCACTCCTCGCTTATCACGTCCATGAAGAGATTTGTTGAGAGGAGGATTGAGTGATTGAATATCTGCGGGTTTTTGATCAGTTGTTGAGCGATGTTGTCGATGTGGTACTCCCAGACCTCGATCTCTGGGTATTCGTCTCCCACTCTGTATATCTCTTCGAGAAAGGCGCCACATGTCTCTTTCAGAATGTTGCTCTTGTGGATCGCTACGAGGCGCTTCCAGTTGCGACGCTCTGCCTCGTCAAAGGCGTAGCGCGCCACGAGTCTTGACGCCCTGCGCGTAATTATACGCAGTGCAATAAATATATCATCATTTAGCTCGAACTCCTTTCCAGCGTAGAGCCCCTCGGTTCCCTCACGCACACAGACAAAGTTCACATCCCCAAGTGGTGGATTGGTCTTCGGGAATGTTCTTATGGGGCGGACATTTGCGTAGAGGTTGAAACGCTGACGGATAGAGACTGCCACGCTCTTTGGCGAACCAGAACCTCCTGGTGTTGTAGTGGGCCCTTTGAAGCACGCATCTGCCTCTTCCAGCACGTCCCACGTCTCATCAGGGATCAGGCTTCTGCCGCCATGCTCTTCCCACCACGTCGCACCGGCATCGACCACTATGAATTCAACCCCTGTGCCGGTTGCGTGAAGAACATTCAACATGGCATCTACAAGCTCCGGTCCGACACCATCACCCCTGATCACTGCTGCCTTCTTGCTCATAGGCTTAACCAGAATAACAGAGGTATGCAATAAACCTATCGAAGTCCTGAGCTTACTCAAACTCTATCGTTGCCGGTGGCTTTGGCGTGAGATCGTAGAGTACGCGGGTTACGTTGGGTATCTCTCGCGTGATTCGTGATTCGATCCTCTGGAGCGTCTCCCATGGCAGTTGGAGCACCTCTGCTGTCATTCCGTCTCGCGATGTTACGGCTCGTACTGCTATTATCCAGCCGTGAACTCTAACGTCACCCTTTACTCCTGTCCCTCTCTCGAGCAGTGCTGCAAATGTCTGCCAGGGCTTGTATGATTCGAGCAGTTCTTCCTCTACGATGGTGTTTGCTCTTCGCACTGCATCGAGCTTCTCTTCTGTCACTTCACCTATGATTCGTACGGCGAGCCCAGGCCCGGGGAATGGCATTCTCTCGCTTATCTCGGTTGGTAGTTTGAGTTTTCGTGCCACTTCTCTCACCTCGTCCTTGTAGAGTTCGTCGATCGGCTCTATTATCCTCTCGAACTCTATCCTGAGGGGTAGCCCGCCTACGTTGTGGTGGCTCTTGATCCCGCCTTCCGACTCGATTCGGTCAGGGTATATGGTTCCCTGTATAAGATAGCGAATCTCTCTTTTACGCGCCTCTTCTTCGAATATTCGTATGAATGTCTCGCCTATGGTTTTTCTCTTCTCTTCAGGGTCTGTTATTCCCTTCAGGTTCTCTAGGAATCTCTCTTTTGCATCGATGATCTCGAGTCCGATCTCTTTGAACGTCTCCCTTATTCGTTCTGTCTCGCCTGCTCTCATAAGTCCTGTGTCGATGTATATTGGCGTGAGCAGGTCTCCAATTGCTCTGTATGCGAGCATTGCGCAGACCGAGCTGTCGACTCCACCTGAGACCGCGATGATCGCTCTCCCCTTCACCTCCCGCTTGATCCGTTCAACCGCCCTCTCTATGAATGCCTCGGTATTGACCATTACTTCATAACTCCTTTCCTCTTCTTATGCTCTATCATTGCTTCTACAAAGCCTTTGAAGAGAGGCGCTGGCTTTCCAGGTCTTGACTTGAATTCTGGATGGAACTGTGACGCGATAAAGAATGGGTGCGAGGGTATCTCCAGTATCTCCATCCTGTTTTCATTCTTTCCTGTGAATTTCATGCCTTTTGCCTCGATTCTCTCTATATACGCGGGGTTTACCTCGTAGCGGTGACGGTGACGCTCAGTGATCGATGTTCTCTTGTATAATCTGTATGCAAGGCTTCCAGGGGTTATCTCGGCTGTGTAGTCTCCGAGTCGCATCGTTCCTCCAAGATCTTCGAGATCTTCTTGCTCTGGCAAGAGGTCTATCACCGGGTTCTTCGTATTTGAGAACTCTGAACTATCAGCATCTTTGAGTTTGAGAACGTTTCGTGCGAACTCGATCACCGCAAGTTGCATTCCAAGGCAGACACCAAGGTAGGGTATGTTGTGCTCTCGAGCATATCGGATCGTCTCTATCTTGCCCTCTGTGCCACGCGAGCCAAATCCACCCGGGACCAATATGCCATCAAACCTGCCGAGCTCTTCTATCAGATCAGGTCTCTCTTCCAGTTCTTCTGACTCGATCCACCTCGGGTTGGCAGCGCACATGCATTCGATCGAGGCGTGCTTGAGAGCCTCTCTGAAGCTTATGTAGGCGTCCTGGAGATGTGTGTACTTGCCAACGATCGCAACGTTAACCTCCTCTCTTATGCGACGCATCCGTTCAACCATCTCGCCCCACTCCGTTCGAATCTCGAAGACCGAGAGGTTCAGCTTCCGCATCAGATAATCTGAGAGGCCTTCACGTTCCATCTGAAGCGGCACCATATATATCTCATCCGCATCATGAGCACTGATCACAGCCTCTGGTGGAACATCGCAGAAGAGTGAGATCTTGCTCTTCGCACCCTCGCCGAGCGGTACCTTACATCGCGCAATGATCATGTCCGGGCGAAGTCCGAGCTCTCGAAGCTCGCGTACAGAGTGCTGAGTTGGCTTCGTCTTCTGATCACCCTGGCTATCGATCGGCACCAGCGTAACATGGAGAAAGACCATCTGCCCCTTAGGCTCCTCGGCATGCATCTGGCGCACAGCCTCGAGGAAGGGCATGCTCTCAATATCACCCACCGTTCCACCAATCTCGATCAAGCAGATCTCAGCGCCGCTTGCCACTGCCACGAGTCGTATCCGCTCTTTTATCTCATCGGTGACATGCGGGATGATCTGAACAGTCTTTCCGAGATAATCACCGCGGCGCTCCTTCTCAATCACACTCTGATAGACCTTTCCAGTGGTGATGTTATGATCCCTCGTGAGTTCAGAATCAAGGAACCGCTCATAATTGCCAAGGTCAAGATCCACCTCACCACCATCCTTCAGAACAAAGACCTCACCATGCTGATACGGACTCATCGTACCAGCATCGATATTGATGTAAGGATCGATCTTGATCGCAGTGACCTCATAACCCTTATTCTTCAAAATCCTGCCAACAGAAGCGACAGTTATCCCCTTACCAAGCCCGCTCATAACACCGCCGGTCACAACGATATACTTCACCGTACCACCACAAGACCTCTCTCAACCACGTACATACACGGCAGAATAGGATGATCAAGGTACTTAAAACCCTTTCTGGGTCCCATCACTCCACTACCTTGATCCTTGCACCGCACCCAGGGCACCTGCCACCAGGCGTGATCCTGTTATCCACCACATAGAAGCCGCGGCGACTGATAAGCTCTCTCCCACAACCGGGACAGTAGGTGTTGTTCTCCTCTGTATCCGGGACGTTTCCGATGTAAACATACTCCATCCCAGCATCCCTAGCGATTTTGTAGGCTTCTTCAAGCGTGCTAAACGGTGTTGCCGGAAGGTCGCTCAACCGGTAATAAGGATAGAAACGCGTGAAATGAAGAGGCGTCTCCCTACCCAGGTTGTCCCTCACCCACTCCACAAACTCCCTTATCTCACCTGTGGAATCATTGAGAGTCGGAATTATAAGATTTACAACCTCTATATGCATCCCAAACTCTCTAGCAAGCAGCGCCGTATCAAGCACCGGTCCAAGTCTCGCACCACATATCTTCCTGTAGAACTCATCACTGAACGCCTTGATATCAAGACTGAGCGCATCAAGATATGGCGCAATCATCGTAAGAGCCTCCTCCGTCATATACCCATTCGTCACATACACATTAGCAAGCCCGGAATCATGCGCAAGCCGCGCAGTCTCATACGTGTACTCAAACCATATCGTAGGCTCATTGTACGTGAAAGCAATACTCCGACACCCCATTTCAAGAGCACGGCTAACAGCATCCTCAGGCAAAAGTTCGAACGTGCGCACCTCATCATGACGCATCTGAGAGATCGTATAGTTCTGGCAATGAAGACACCTGAAGTTACAACCCACAGTTCCAAGAGAATAACTCAAACTCCCAGGCATAAAATGATAAAGCGGCTTCTTCTCAATCGGATCAGCAGCAAGACTCGATACAAGCCCATAAACCAGAGTATAAAACCTACCATCCCTATTCTCACGCGTCCGACAGAAACCAAGCCTGCCAGAAGAGACCACACACCTGCGACTGCAAACACCACACTCAACCCTCCCACCACCAACCCCCCTATACAACATCGCATCCCTAATCAAAGATATCACACCCAACCCATACACGCGCCTCTCAACACCCGATCAGATACCTCCCAGGATCTCCAAGATGGTTCAAAAGCAGGATCACATCACCCATGTTGATCGTGCCGTCACAGTTCACATCACCCGCCCACGGATCGATCGGGTGCACCGCGGGACTGCCTACGTGGTTTATGAGTGCGAGGATATCATCCTTGTCATGCACGTGATTGCCGTTCACATCGCCGCGTTCCATAAACCCTGCCGCGTCCATCGCTTTTATTATATATGAATTCTGCATAAATTCGTCCCACACCAATCCACTACGATAATTTTCAATCATGAGCATGATCGCTCCTTCGTCAATGCCGATGTAATCCTCATCCCACCATGGCTGGCATCCATCAAGATAAACATTCGTATCCAGGTTGAATGCATCCTTGAACCCGTATTTACCCCAAATTTTGCCTCCGTATGTTTCGTACATATACCGCAAAGCAGGAATAGCAATATCAGGAGCTAATGCCACTGACCCGCCTGCACCGGTTGGTGCGATTGTTCCATCGTGATAATAATTAGGACAACTCCCGTAGCCAGTGTATCCCCAGGGTCCATCACAGGCAGTCAATCCCCAGCAGTTCTCTCCGTAGGTAGCATACACATCACTGTTATCAATACAGAACAATCTATTTTCTTTAACTGCATTTATCGAGTTTTGCCAGTAATCTGCATAAGCATCGTGCTTATTTCTGAAATCAATCCAGCAATGAGGATACTGATAGGTGAACAAACTGCCGGTCCAGCAATAGATAAAATCTCCACCATTAGAACAATTTGAAGAGTTGCATGGCAATTTAAAGTCGTCAAGATAAATTGTGGAATCGGATGTATTGCTTCCCAAGATGACAACTGTGAATCGATTGACCTTGGTCTTATCCAGTATACCATCCTTCCTTGTCCTTTCCCACACCTTGAAAGAAGAAAGAGGTATGTTAAATTGTTTCCAATCATTCCAATTTAAAGGTGATTCATATATCCAGTGTTCCCCGACACGACTTTCTTCGAGCTTGATTCTCAATGTATTGTTGGAATTATCGCCATATACCCATAAGCTTACATTACCATAGTTAGCCCATGTATTTTTATCCATGTAGATGCCACATTGTTCTCCGCCAGTATTATAGCCAATATGATAGTCGATCCTCATCGAATAATCTCCGATTTTACTGTTATTTGATGGCGATATACTGATGGATGCACTGGAATTTGTAAATGAGTGCCAGTCACACAGATCAGCCTCTTCAAAATCGTCTATCATCCTGCCACAGCCTTTCCCATAGGTGCTTGCCCACGCATCCCAGCTCCTCTTTGGATCTGGAACTGGGTGAGTCGGTGAGCCAAGAGCCAGCAGATAGAGAATCATTGCTTCATTATACCCATACCAATAGCCCGGTGATAAGCCATCTTCAGGTGTCCACTTCATTGCAATGGTATCTGTCCCATTGAGCATCCATGTCCAGTTAACTCTTTCGTAGAGCTCTTTTGATAACTCCCTTATGCTTTCATTCTCTTTAAAATGCTCACCGGCATGCAATATGCCTGCCATTAAGAAAGCGGTGTCAATAGATGATACTTCACAATTCCATTCACGCTTACCCGTGCTCATATTGATAAAATGGTAAAAAAATCCCTCTTTAGAATAATTGTTTTCGTCTTCTTGCTGTTGCAACTCGTTGAGAGTTTCGAGTGTGGTCAGTATTCGGCGAGACGCATCTCTGCGGTCTATCCATCCTCTACTTTCTGCTATACATATCGCAGAGAGACCAAAACCAACCGCAGCAATACTGCAGGGGGAATCTGGCGTGCTTCTGTCCCTGATTAAACCGTTGCTCCGGTTTGCTTCGTTCCAGAAATAGTTAAATGTGGCATGTTCTACCATATCAAGAAAATCCTCATCTGACATGTCAGACAATTTCAGTGTAAGTGTAATATCGTCCACATAAATAGTGGAGTTGGATGGTTTTGCTCCAGATATAGCCAGTGTAAAGCGTTTTATCTTTGACTTATCAAAAATGCCATCTACTATCCCTTCTGCGCTAAAAGAAGAAACGGGTATTTCGAGTTTTTTCCATCCACTCCAATTTATAACTGGCGCATATACCCATTGTATCCATCGTTCCTCACCATAATCTTCCTCAAGCTTGATCTCCAAAGCATTGCCAGAATTATCTCCATATACCCATAAACTTACATTGTCATAATTTACCCAGGTATTTATCTCTTTGTAAGCGCCACACCACTTCCCACCAGTATTATAGTCTATTCTCATCGAATAATTTCCAACTTCACTCTTATTTGAAGAAGATAGGCTGATGGACGCATCTGGAGTTGCAAATACAAACCAATCACCCATATCAGCGTCTTCAAAATCGTCTATAACAGGGCTCGTCAAATCCGATTTCGTGGGGATAGTGTTTATATTCGCGTGTCTCATCCACTCAAAATCTTGAGAGTAGTTGGCTTTACCGAATTCGGAGCAGTTCTCGCCGGGCATGTGCGGACTGTAGTTAATGCCCTTGATGGAATCAAAAGCATTAGCGGTTTCAGTTCCTGCGAACATCGTTGCTAATATCAGAATAACTGCAAATAGCGATGTTGATAGCAGAGTCACAAATAATAGCAGGTTTTTCATTCTTATCATGTTCGGGTACCTCAGTTATGGTATAATCGAATAGCAGGAATCCAGAAGCGTCGCTCCAAGATATCGACCCAGGCGGTCTTACCAACCCTCACATCCGTGCTGCTGAGCTTGACCTCATTTTCCATCCGGCGCTAACGCTGTAATCCCCATCGCAAAGACCGATAGCAGCACTACGGATCAATAGATATGATATCCCTCCTTACTCATCTATACCTCCAATATTCCTCAAAGAAGTGTGAGATAGAGATAACGGTATTATCATTCTCACACTCCAACTCCAAACCAGTAAAAGCAGTGGTCTCTATTTTTGGTATATAAACCTGACGATTTGAAGTCGAATCATACCAGACCTTCATTCACTCTCCTTCACAGCAATTGAGATCATACTCCCCAGGATCGTTCAGATGATTGAGCAACAAGATCACATCAGCCATATTCACAACGCCGTCACAGTTCACATCACCCGCCCACTCGTAATCACCATGGTCTCCAACGTGCTTCAGCAGCAGATGGACATCGGTCATATCTATCTCACCGTCTGAGTTGAGGTCACTGCATGTTGATTTGAAGACGTATGGTTTGGTTGGTATTTCGCTGATTGAAACGTTTTCTGCAAGGGTTGTATTTGCAGTTTTGGTTGAGATTATAAGTGTGTATTTTTCATCGGGAGATGCATCGGTTTCTGGAATCAAAGTTATTAGATAGTCACCTGTTTTCCGATAGGGAATAAAGATTGAATCATCAAGGTCATCGCCACCGTTTATGTCATCTTCCGTGTAAGATGCTCCTGTAATCTCGTTTGACTCTTTGCTGATTGTTAGATTGTCAGGGTCGGTAACAACTATATCCACTGGACTGTACGCTGTTATTCTAATAGAAGAAGTGCCATGGTAGATTCTAAGATTCTCGAGCGAATACGTCCCAAGTCTCCCGAGGGGCCATTCCCGTATCTCCTCATTTTCATCGTATGGGTCCAGGAAGTAATACGTGTCATCAATCTTTCCAATGAACACTATGAAGTGGTGTGGATAGCCTGTTGTCGGGTAACTGACATTGGCTATCACAGGATTCCTATCACTTAATTCCTGATCAATTCTATCCCAGCTTGCTCCTGCCCAGCCCATCCACCTGACTCTACCACATGCCACAATCCCAACTTTTTCCCAGTGCAGAAGTCCGTATCTGTCCAGTCCACCTACTTCTGTAAGGCTCGTATTCAGCCTGTCTGGATCGGTATCGAATCCAAAATACTTCGAGACCATCGCAACAGAAGTGAGCGCACACCCATACTCACCAACAGAATACGGACTGTGATCCAACAGCTTATCCTTCCACGCAGGATCTCTCTGACTGAAAAAAGGGACGTTCAACAGTTTTTTTGGTGATACTGATGTGAGATAATTCCCGAAAGGATCAACCAGCGGATTAAAATCATTATCTGAACCTATAGGGCAGGGATGATCCCAGATTCCATCATTATCAGCATCAATGTCGGTGTAATCATCCCAGTAATTACCAAGGTAGTTTGTGAAAGTATTGCCGTTGTAGGTGTAGGTTATTGGCTCGGTGGAGTTCCAGATGTTAGATGAAGAAGAATAGTGTACATTATCATCACCGTTGTTCATGAAATTGTTCAGGTAGATGTTGTTGTTACTCGAAGAATAGGGGCCGATGCCGTAGTAGTTGTTCGAGCAATTGTTGTTTGTGAGATTGTTGTAGTTACTCAAAGAACCAAGGAAGATTCCGAAGAAGTCGTTGTTCGAGCAGGTGTTGTTTGTGAGATTGTTGTTGCTCGAATAATACAAGCGGATGCCATCCTCGTTGTTCGAGCAGGTGTTCTTGGTGAGTATGTTGTTGCTGCTTGAATGCATCAGCCAGATGCCGTAGTAGTTGTTGTTCGATGCGATGTTGTTTATGAGTGTGTTGTTGCTCGAAGAATCTAGGTATATACCAACATAGTCGTTGTTCGATGCAATGTTGTTTATGAGTGTGTTACCATCAGAATTCACCCTGATCCCTGCATCTCTCCAGTCACCCCCGGAGTTGATCGTCCTAAATCCATCAACAGTGATCCCATCAGCACTCAACTTAATCGAACTTCCACTCCCACCTGCAGTCACCACAGGTATCCCACCACCGGTGTCCAAACCGCGCAGCGTGAGCCTTTTCCACACAAACACATTCTCATAGTACGTCCCGCTCGCAACTTTGATCGTATCCCCAGGGCTCGCTGCATCCACCGCTGCCTGTATCGTCGTAAAATCCACTCCCACGCCGCCATCATCGTCCACAACCCAGGTCGCGCCCGCCGCTGTGCCAGCGCACGCGAGCAGCAATGATATTGCCAGTGTGGTCATTCCAACCGGGATTCTAAAGACACACCTTCTGCTCTCTGCAATCATCTATTTTTTCCTCCTCTCTCCTGCTCTCGTGGAACTGCCTTTATCTATTGATGTGGCAGTCTGTTTTTCAAACAGTTCCACTGGTTCATCTAGAGACGTGAACGTGTTGGAATAAAAATCTTTCGAAATTATTTGACGCAGAATAATTATACTTATCTGTGAAAGATTATGAAATAGTGAGATTTTATCACGGATCTGTTATCCCTGCATCCGTGCCAGTGTTGCTTTTATCTCGGCGATCTCGCCTCGAAGATCCTTCACTTCCTGCATGAAGAGTTCTCTGAAATCATCCCGCAGCAGATGAACTTCTTCCTTTACTTCCATAAAGCCTGTTTTCATCTCTTGTTTCACTTCTGCAAATCCTCTTCCCATCTCTTGTTTTACTTCGCTAAAGCCTGTTTTCATCTCGCTTTTCACGTCACTGAATCCTTCTTCAGTTAATCTTATCAAAGAGTCCTGTTTCTCAAGCATTGAGTCCTGTTTCTCAAGCATTGAGTCCTGTTTCTCAAGCATCTTCTCTTGTCCCTCTGCCAATCTATTAAAGCCTGCTCTCACTGTGGTGTTCAGACTCTTGAAACCATCTTTTGTGGTATCGATCAATTCTTTCAAGAGATCTGCTGCAGTATCAAGCCGTTCATCGGTCTTGCCCTCACTGACAAGCTTGAAGAAGCCAGAGAACTCGCCTGTCGCCTCGCTGAAACTGCTCTCTATTCTCTCCACGTTTATCAGTGCATTCCTGATATCAGCATACTCTCTTAAAAGCTCAAGTTTCTCTTCTTCCCCTTCGGCAACCACCCTGACCCTGCCATCAGCCAGATTGGAGGCATATCCACTCAAACCAAGATTCCTGCCAAGCTCGATCACCCGGTCACGATATCCTGCTCGCTGCACATCGCCTGAAACTGTAAGAGTCAAACGCTTCATCCAGGCACTATACTTCAACTGAAAGCTGATAAAGGTTGGCATCGAGCCAGCGCATCCACAGCCGCCTCTATAGTCCGCGCCGCAGTGCCTGCGCACGCGAGGAGCAATAGTATTGCCAGCGTGGTTATTCCAATCGTGGTTCTGAAGTTGCGCCCTCTGGCGTTCTCTATGACCATCTATTCTTCTCCTTTCTCCTTGAAGTATGGAGATCTACAGAGATCTCACAATACGGTGCAGATGCCACACTCTATCTCTTTCGAGCAAGTTCCACTCAGGCCATCTGAGACGTGAACGTGTTGGAATAAAAATCTTTCGAAATTCTTTAATACAGAATAATTATACTTGTCTATGTAACAATCTGATATTATGGAACAGTAAGATTTTGTCATGGATCTGTTATCCCTGCACTCGTGCCACACTTGCCTTGATCTCAGCGATCCCCCCGGAGATCCTTCACTTCCTCCATGAAGAACTCTCTAAAATCATCCCCCAGGAGATGAACCACCTCTTTTTTCACTCAGTCTATCAAAGAGTCCTCCTTCCCATCGATCAGATCTTTTAAGAGTTCTGCTGTCGTATCAAGCCCTCACTTGACGAGCCACTGGCGTTTCTCTTAACATTGGGTTGTGATCTATGCATTCATAAAAGCTTAAGATCGATGAAGCGATGAATGGTTCTCTTGGATGAGGCTTGACGCTCCGTACACTGTGACCTATAGAGCTATCTATGCAATAGCAGATGCAGAGGAGAAGATCGTAGAACTGGTTGAAGAGTCACAATGCTATGGTGCCTCGGCTTGGGCACGTTACCATATATCAAAGGGACCGCTCGTAATATCTGCACGTAGCATTGCAAACACGATGCGTTACCTCTTAAGAACGGGCAGAGTAGCGATCGAACTGGAGGGCTCGAGAGAGGCGGCAGGAATCGAGAGTGTGAGAATCGATGAGAGCGAGATCGAGATAACATTCTGTGGGCTTGGTGGTGGTGGGGTGGGGGCGACGAAGACGAGAGCGCACTCGCCTGGAGTGCTGCGCCACAGAATAACAGAGTCGGGTGGAAGCAGAAGGGCTCGTGGCACAATCACACTGCCGCGACGGGAACGTCTTCTCATCGGAATCGATGACACAGACTCAAAAGAGAGAGGAGCAACATGGGCGCTATCTCACAACATCGCAGCAAAACTTCACAGCATGGAGACCCCGTACCTCTCGCACACGCTCGTCCAACTCTACCCGGTGGAAGAGCGCACACAGAACTGTGTCTCAACTGTGGTGGAGTTCGCACCGATAGATAGAGAGGCTGGGAGAAGGCTTGTAGAGGGGTTCAAAGAGTTGCTCCAGGCATACAGTCTATCTGAAGAGACAGGAATGGTGGTTCACCATGGTTTTGATCCGAAAAGACTCTTAAAGTACAGCAAGAGGGCGCGAACCAGTAGAGTGAGAAAGAGCGATGCCCTGAGAGCTGCAGAAGAGACCAGTACCCGGATACACCTTGGTGGAAATGGAGTTATTGGAGCACTTGCAGCCATCCCATGGTACGCACAACCAGATAGATCGGTAAGACTGGATGAGGAAAAGATGGGGTGTTGAAGATTTGGAGAGGTCGGCAATCCCTTCTTGTGAAAAGTTTTATTAACTCTATTCTACTCTTTCTACTGGTTTGATCTGGATAGATATACGAAGAAGGGTGTTTCTGGATGGTTTCGGGTAAGGTTTCAGGCAATATTGTTGATATTATCGGTGGCAGGGTCTTTCCTGGTCTCTTAGAGATCTCAGATGGGAGGATCGCGCGGGTTGTTGAGACCGATGATTGTGAGTACGGGGTGTACATCGTCCCTGGTTTTGTTGATTCACATCTTCATGTTGAAAGCTCGATGCTGACCCCTTCAGAGCTGGGGCGGGTGGCGGTGGTTCATGGGACGGTCGCAGTGGTCTCTGACCCTCACGAGATCGGTAACGTGCTGGGTGTTGGTGGTGTGAAGTATATGATCGAGGACGGTTTAAGGTCTCCTCTGAAGTTCTATTTTGGAGCACCCTCCTGTGTACCTGCTACGTTCTTTGAGACGAGTGGAGCAGTCATTGGCGTTCGGGAGGTTGAGGAGCTTCTGAAGATGGATGAGATACGGTATCTTGGAGAGGTTATGAACTTTCCTGGTGTGGTTGGTGATGACCCTGAGGTCATTGAGAAGATCGAGATTGCGAGGAGGCTTTCGAAGCCGATCGATGGTCATGCGCCCATGCTTCAGGGTGAAGAGTTAAGAAAGTATGCTGGTTTCGGGATCTCCACGGATCATGAATGCACAACCGAGTCTGAGGCGCTGGAGAAGATTGACGCTGGCATGATGATTCAGATAAGGGAAGGCTCTGCTGCGAGAAACTTCAACGATCTTGTCTCTCTTCTAAACGAGCATCATGAGCGCTGTATGTTCTGCAGCGATGATAAACACCCAGATGATCTCTTGAAGGGGCACATACGTGATCTTGTTAAGAGGGGTGTGGATCATGGTATCGATGTGATGAAGCTCCTGCAGGTTGCATCTCTGAACCCGGTCTTGCACTATGGTCTCGACGTTGGCATTCTGCGCCCTGGAGACCCCGCGGACTTTCTCGTGGTAGACAACCTTGATGATCTGAACGTGCTGAAGACCTATATTGACGGTGATCTCGTGGCAGAAGGTGGTAACACCCTGATACCAATGAGAGAGTCGAGGATCGTTAATAATTTTAAGGTTAGAGAGAAGCGTGTGGAAGAGTTCGCACTCCCCTATAGGGGCGAAGGTGGGGCTAGGAGGATTAACGTGATAGAAGCGATCGATAACCAGATAATAACAGGGAAGATCACTGCAACCCCGAAGGTGGTGGATGGATACGTTGTATCTGATACGGAGAGAGATATTCTGAAGATTGTGGCTCTTAATCGCTATGAGGAGAGGCGACCCGCAATCGGTTTTGTCAGGAACTTCAACCTAAAGGAAGGTGCTATCGCATCAAGCGTTGCTCACGACTCTCATAACATCATAGCTGTTGGGGTCACAGATGAAGAGATATGCAGAGCCGTCAACCTCGTAATCAGGGAGAAGGGTGGAATCAGTGCAGTATCAAGAGAGATAGAAGCGGTTCTGCCGCTCCCAGTCGGAGGGATCATGAGCAACGAGGACTACAGAACGGTCGCAGAGAAATATACCAGAATAGACAGAATCGCCAGGGAGTTAGGATCAACCCTTAACGCGCCATTCATGACCCTATCATTCATGAGCCTCCTCGTAATACCCAGGCTCAAACTCAGCGACCGAGGCTTATTCGACGTGGAGAGTTTCGAGTTCATCGATCTCTTTGAGGAAGGGTGAAGACTTAGAAACGAAAATATTTTTCGAGGCAGTTTGATAGCCTCAACACACTAAACATAAAAAGAAAAACATTTATATACGATGAAAGAAAATAGCAGCGGCGTGATAATCTCGCCGGGTGTTAACAATGGGTGATGTGAGAAATTTTGTACTGAGAGAAGAGAATGGCACTGAGAAGGGCGTCTTCACAGGAAAACAGCCACGTCAGGCAGCACTCAAGGCTGCAAACAGATATGGCGGAACAAAGGACGAGCCTACTGTGATCAAACTCCGTGAAAGAGGCACAAAGAAGGTTCATATCTACAAGGCATGGAAAGAGCACGTCCCAGCCCCTCCAAACAAGCCTGACTGGATGCCTGATATGATCAACAAACCCCATGTGAAGAAGATAGAGATCCAGACGATAGAGAAGATATAAAACAAAAACACCATTTTATTATTCCTTATAGTTCTATTTTCCTTGTGTATTCACACTCTGCTTCACAGGTGATCTAAAGCCAAAGCCCAACCAGCCCAGCCGTTCTGATAGGGTCTCTCGCCTACGTGTGAAACCAGATAGGCTGGTAATTCCAATCGACCGACATATTTTTATCCGTCCCCAAAGGTCTTTAAACCACAGAAGTAATAAAGCATCCCGACTACAATGGGCTCGTGGCTTAGCCAGGATAGAGCGTCGGGCTTCTAACCCGAATGCCGGGGGTTCAAATCCCTCCGAGCCCGCTAAAAAGAAGAGCGAGAAGAGAATGAATACGCCTCGGTGGCTTAGGGGTATAGCGCGTCCTTGGTAAGGACGAGGTCGAGGGTTCAAATCCCTCCCGGGGCTTAATAAAAGTGATCACATAAGTGATTACGTGTGGCTGCATCTATGAATCGATCAGAAGCACAGATAAGAGATGACGTGCTATAGTTAGTTTATGGCAAATGTGATAAGAACGGGTGTATCTGTAGCGTATCCTATCTATCTCTTGCGTTGGCAGCTATCCACCCCTCTTCTCTGGTATATTCTACACATTCTTGATTCTTATAATTTCTCACCACTTTTTATGGCTGGTTTTGCTAATCTTATAGGTGGACTCTTCTTCTTTCCTTTTGATCGGTATATATTTCTTCGCAGGGTGACGTTGGACAGGAGAGTCTCTCTCCACCTGCCGTTGTATCTGCTCAGATGGCAGCTTACCAATCTTACGCTGGCAGGTGTGATGGTGTTGTTGGGAACAGAGGTCGTGCACGTGATCATAGCCAACTTGATAGGCGGTATGATCTTTTTTTGGGTTGATAAAGTTCTCTTTGAGCAATAATTAACTCTACCAGCAATCAGATACCAGATCCGGATTTAATACATCCACACTCGATGTTTTCTATAGTTTTTTCAGTACGTAGATTGTTAGAACCAGTACTGTGAGTGCGGATAATGCGAGCGTGTATGGTCGTTCTTGGTGGGCGGTGGTGGCTCTTTCGGGTGTGGTCGTTGGTGTGATCGGTGTGGTCTCTCTCTTGATAGGTTCTGGTGTGGTGAGTGGTAGTGATGGGTTATAGTACTGCGTTACAGGCGATAGTATCACGAGGTTTCCATCTGGGTTGCTGTATATCTCCTTGATCGTGATGTTGAAGATCACAATCGTCTTGTTGCCTATACTTTCGTTGAAGAGGAGGCGTGTTCCGCTTGTAACGATGGCATCTTCCACTCTTCTGCCGTTCTGTGATAGCTGTAGCCATGCGTAGTTTGTATCATCGCTCACATCTCGCAGCGTGATGCTGTAGCCCTGATAGAATCTCCAGGTCTCATCGTCTTGCAGGAATATGCCTGGGTTCTGCATCAAGATGGTTCTGCTCGTGTTGTTCTGAGAGAGACCGGGTACTGTGAGATTAAAGATGAGGGAGAGTATCAGACATAGACGTATGACTTTCTGCATCTTTTGATTCTTTTCGATCTTCTCTCTTATTCAAACTCTGCTGATGTATTCCATCATCAACTCTCTGAACCGCAGGTATGCCTTGTCTATCTCTGATTTTGGTCCGATAAAACTGAGTCTGAAGTACTTGGATTCTGGCTGCCATCCGAGATCACCTGGCATTGGGCTCTGTGAACAGGAGCCATCGTCGCACGTCTCATACAACTGTTTGTATGCCTCAACAGGCGCATCTTCTGTCTCAACCTCAAGATCAAACTCTTCTGCCACTGTCTCGAGTATAGAGAGAGGCGTCCCTTCAACTGGCGTCCACCTGACTATCGTATCATCGGTCAACTCGATCTCTTCCAAACTCTCGTCTTGCGCCTCTGGCTCACCTTCTGATTCGCCTTTCAATTCCTCATCACTCATCGCTCCATCACCTCCATCTCTTTTGGTTATCTCTATCGTTTATACATGTGATAGATACTTTTTATTGTACATAAAGAGTAGCCTCATTCATCTGGAGTCTGCCTCTGTGGCGCAATTTACAAAACTTTTAATAATCTCTTCTCATCAAGGGTGGCAGAGAGCATAATATAAGGGTTGGAGATCTCTGGTTATGGGTCTGAGCATTGTAGAGAAGATAATAAGAGAGCACCTTGTAGAGGGTGTGATGGCGGCAGGAGAGGAGATAGGTATCAGGATCGATCGTACCCTGACGCAGGACGCAACAGGTACGATGGCGTGTCTTCAGTTTGAAGCGCTCGAGATTCCACGTGTGAAGACCGAGCTATCTGTGAGTTATGTGGATCACAATACGTTACAGACAGGCTTTGAGAACGCTGATGACCATCGGTTCCTGCAGAGCTTTGCATCAAAGTATGGAATGTACTTCTCAAAGCCTGGGAACGGGATCTGTCATCAGGTCAATCTTGAGCGTTTCTCAACGCCTGGAAAGACTCTGGTTGGCTCTGATAGTCACACTCCAACAGCGGGTGGCGCTGGAATGCTTGCAATCGGTGTTGGGGGACTCGACGTCGCAGCTGTGATGGGAGGAAGCCCGCTCTACATCACGATGCCTGAGGTGGTGGGCGTGGAGTTACACGGGGAGTTGAAGCCATGGGTTGCTGCAAAGGATGTGATCCTCGAACTGCTTCGACGATGCACGGTTAAGGGTGGCGTTGGAAGAGCATTTGAGTACTGTGGAGATGGTGTGAAGAGTCTATCTGTTCCAGAGCGTGCCACGATAACGAACATGGGTGCAGAACTCGGAGCCACCACTTCAATATTCCCATCAGACGAGGTCACACTCGACTTTCTGAGACGCGAAGATAGAGAGAACGACTGGAGACCACTTGCAGCAGACAGGGATGTGAAGTACGATGAGATCATCACGATCGAGCTCGACGAACTCGAACCACTGATCGCAGAACCCTACTCACCTGACAACGTGAAGAGCGTCTCCGACCTCTCTGGTCTTAAGGTGGATCAGGTGGTGATCGGCGCGTGCACCAACTCAAGCTACACCGATCTCGCGATGACCTCGCACATCCTCAAGAGACATGGTGTGCACCCAGATGTAAGCCTGCATATCTCACCAGGCTCGAAGCAGGTGCTCGAAACGCTTGCCAGACACGGTGAACTCGAGGGTCTCTTCAGCGGCGGCGCACGAATAGGAGAACCATCCTGTGGAGGTTGTATCGGGATGGGTGCAGCACCCGGAACCGATACCGTCTCGATCCGATCCTTCAATCGAAACTGGAAGGGCAGGAGTGGAACGCCAGATGACAGGGTCTACCTTGCAAGCGTTGAGACCTGCGTTGCCGCAGCAATCCACGGAGAGATCAGAGATCCACGAGAACTCGGCAGATACCCACAGGTCCAGATGCCAGAGCGTTTTGTCATAAACGACTCGATGATCCTTGAACCAAGCAGAGAACCTGAGAGAGTGAAGATTCTGCGCGGGCCGAACATCAAACCACTTCCAAGAAGAGAAGCATTGCCTGAAGAGATGAGCGGCACTGTACTGATAAAAGTTGGAGATAACATCAGCACAGATACAATAATGCCGGCAGGCGCAGAGATACTCCCACTCAGAAGCAACATACCAGCCATAAGCAAGTACGTATTCCACCATGTAGACCCGAACTTTTCAAAGCGAGCCAAAGAAAATAATGGTGGCTTCATAATCGGGGGCGAGAACTATGGCCAGGGATCAAGCAGGGAACACGCAGCGATAGCACCCATGTACCTCGGAATAAAAGCAGTCATTGCAAAGAGCTTCGCCAGAATCCACAGGACAAACCTCATCAACTTCGGCATACTACCGCTCAGATTCGCCAACCCAAACGACTACGAGACAATAGAAGAGGGCGCAGAGATCACACTACCAAGAATCAGAGCACAACTCGAAGAAGAGAAGACGAAGAGAGTCGTTGCAATGGTCGATGGGAGAAGTATCGCGCTCACTCACGAGTACACGCCACGCCAGATAGAGATACTCAAGAGTGGTGGGCTCCTCAACTATACAAAGAGGAGGTATGCGCAAGGTTAAATAGAGAGTTGAAGAATAAACCGTGAGTCGAGCGGTTGTGGTCTAATGGTTATGACAGTGGCTTCCCAAGCCACTGATCCGGGTTCGATTCCCGGCAACCGCATCCAGGCTCCATGCAAACGAGCCATGTTGTCGCAGTTTGACTTCAGGTGAGTCGCGATCTTATCCAGAATGGAGGGAGGGTTTTTTTGGTTGTTGAGGGATAAAGCTATCCGATCACTCGCTTTAATCGGCTTGGTGATCCTTCTTGTGGCTGCATTCTTTGCATTCTTTCTGGATGATGAGAGTTCTGTAGAGACGGTCTCGCTGCCGTCTCTATCTCTGGGTTGTGATCGTGTAATATGGGGTGAGGGTGCACTTGAACTTCATGCAAAGACCAGTAATATCAGTGATCCGATCTTTCTCTGGACGATAGATGGAGTTCTCTTCAGCGGTGGGGAGAGGATTGTTAGAAACTTTAGCCTTGGTGAACACACGGTACTGGTGAATCTCAGTTTTAATGGTCAGAGTCAGAGCCTCGAGGATGATATGTCTGTGTTTGTGATCGATTCTGTAGAGGGTGTTTCTGTGAGAGATTTTAAAGTTTCGAATAATAGGTGGGGATTTCAGACGATCTATCACGGTAGGGATGCTGGCGTTGGAGGTGTCATGGTCTCTCTGAATTCTCGCTTGCCACGCGAGGTGGATTCATGCGGATACTTCTCAACAGAACCGCTCTTCTCAGGTGAATATTTGTGGCATGCTGAGTACCATGGAGAGGTTGTTGCGTCGGGCAGCTTTGATATCGCGGAGGTTTATGAGTTGAAGATTGTCAAGATCGATCTCGGCGAGGTTTACACGGCAGGCGGGACGGTTGACGGGAGGATCGTTTTGATGAACACAGGGTCGACGCGGGTTGAAGGGTTTGATATCGATACGAAGATCGTTAATCTCAGGTATGCGTGGATGGGAGATGCTGCAAAGAGGGAGTTCTCAAAGAGCTACCGATCAGATCTGAAACCTGGTGAGATATACGAGATCCCGATCCATGTAACGATACCTGAAAAAGTTGGAGGAGTCAGGCCGAGAGGCAGATACAAAATAACTGTTGACCTATTGCTTAGTGGCGAGAGAGTGGACACGAGGACCACCTACACGAGGGTTGAGTGATCGAAAACTTGTTAACGGATGAGCATGTATCAAGGGAGCTTGTGAGAGTGTGCCTCGGTGGCTCAGTTTGGAAGAGCGAGTGACTTGTAATCACTAGGTCGAGGGTTCAAATCCCTCCCGGGGCTTACTAAAAGCCATTCAAAGCTCTGCTGTGTTGATAGCGTCACTGTTATATAATGAAAAAACGTTATTGATTGGGATTATGTCGTGGATAGCGATCAACTCACGTTCGGGGGTATCGGAAAGTTTTGTCAGTCTGCGAACGGTTGATCAGAAGAGGATGTTGCCACGGGGATCGCTTCCTGTTAATGTGCTTAGTATAGACGATCTGGATCGTGTCTTGAACGAGGCTCCAGAGCTATCCTTTGGGGATGGTGAGAAGGAAACATTACTGGTCGAGGGGTATTACCCCAATAAATTCGGAATATGGGCTACGCACAAGGTATATCGGATCACATACAATGTTAATGGTAGTAAGGAGCGTATTATTGCTAAGATAATGACGAGAGAATGCGGGATAAAGGAGATTCGATTACTCTCAGACCTCTGCGAAAGATCAAACGTTCCAAGACCGCTCCATTTTCTGTATGATAAAGATCTGGAGTGCGAAAGGTTTTCCGATGTTAAAGGCATCCTTTTCATGAGTTATGTGAAGAATCAGTGTCATTTCGAAGAGTATTTACGAAGGTGGTGCGTGGGTGAGATAAAAAGTCTTGAATTAAAGAGTTTAAGCGAATCAATCTTTGATATATGGGCTGCTGGAGTAAAACACAACGATTTAAAGGGTGAACACCTGCTTTTCACAGGTAAGGAATGGTTTATCATAGATTTTGAAAAATCAGAGCCTTTTGTGGGGAAGGAAGACGTGAAGGATGAGTTGGCAGTGCTGATAGGTGACAGCACGGTCTATCTTGATAGGTTTATGGCATACAGTAAGATGGATTTTGAAGGTGCGATTAAAGAGCGATATGAGAGATTTTTGGATAATCTTCTACCTCTTTTTGATTTTGATTCTGGGATTAATAGATATATATCTGCTTTTGAAACTTCCATCCAAAATAAAGAACTTAAATACAATTATTCAACTTTAAAAGTCAGATGATAAAAAAGATGCAGATCTGAGCAGCCTATCACAATAGACCACAATAGCTGCAAGTGAATTCAATGTAGAAACGCGTCTATTCTCGTTATCTGTCCTTTTCTGGTGTCGTTCGCAAGTTTTGCTGGTAGTGTGTCTCCTTCTATTCTGCAGGTTTTTCCATCGTTGTATTTCAGGATGTAATGGGTTATTTTTGCTTTATCTTCTCCGAAGGTATTTTTTCTTTTTTCGTTGTGGTATATGACTATTGTTTTTCCGAGAAATTTGAATGCAAAAGAGTTTTTAGGTATGATCAGTTCTATTTTCTCTCCTTTGCTTGTATATCTTCTGCAGATCTCTTTTTTCTCTGTGAATAACCAGTTTGGGAGTTTTGGTTCGAGTTTCAGCTTCAGGCTTCCTCTCTTGTCAACGAAGAATGGGTGCTCTCCTGCGGTCATGATTATCCACATGTTGATCAGTTCTGCTGATGCTCCTGTGAGTCTTGGCTGGAAGCCCCGTCCGTGCAGTTCAGCGTCTGGGAAGGCACTGCTGACTATAAATGAACTGTTTTCAAGTATGCTTCGTCCGTAAATTTCGGGTCTCAGGAAAGGTATCATCGTATTCCTGATCTCTTCATAATATTCTTCGTAAAGACCGGCTTTGAGGAGTTCCAAGAGGTACTTGTATTCCATATGGAGGTAGATGGATTCATTCTCTATCCAGCCTGGTGGATAAGCCCTTGCTCGCCCTATCTCAAACGATTCTCCTGCTATAGGCTCGCTCGTCTTGTACATCTTTAATTTTTCATCGTATATCCTGCTATTTTTAACATTCTTGTATATTTCATGGGCTAATTCTCGTTTTATCTTCATAAGATGTACCGACCCCTCTAAGAATAGTGAAACAGGTCTTTGTTTGAATTCCAGTGGTCTTACGAGTGGTAGACCTGAGTCGTTCACTGCGATCTCGCCCTTCTCATCATCGAGGTAGATCTCTTCGTATCTTTTGACCTCATTCAGGAAGTACGTGTAGCATACTCCGTCTCTGTGGAAGACTTTATCATGAGGGGTCTCGCTGAAGATGCTGTCAAGCAGTTTCAGGGATTTATAGAGGAAGTCCTTTACTTTAGAGATTGTGATCTCCACTTCTTTACCGCTCAATCCGAAAGTTGTTCTCTCTCTGTAATCTTCTTTTATCTTGTGGCTTTCATCCCAGAATATAAATTTTCTGTTTTTATCATCCGAGTTCAGTCGTTTTTCGATCGCTTCCATCAGATCAGTGATGAATATGTTCAGTTCCTCGAAGATTGGTATAGACTCGTGATCTCCAAGCCCAATCTCTGAGATGGAATCGGATAGAAAGGAGCAAGCCCTTTCAAGTTCCAGGGTCTCAGGGAGGGATGATGCGAGGAGTCCTGGCAAGCCGTTTAGGGGGTCGTTCCACCCGGGTTTGTCAGCTTCCATCTCAATACCGATCCCTTCAGGATCCAGTGAAGCGATCTTGTTTGCGATTATGGAGAGCATCTTAACGAGGAGGTTTGTTGTGTATACATCGCCTCTGCCGTTTTCGGTTCGCACCTTATATGGATCCGCTGCCCTTGATCTTATCAATTTTAACTTGTCCTTGTTTTGTTTCACAGCACCGTACTGCCTGACCTTCCCATCGACGAGGACGTACTTCTTGTTTCGTGGCATAACAACGAGAGGATTATCATAGAACGTGAAAACACGTTTATCTACCAGTATCTCTCTTAAGCGGTCCGGGAAGATCGAGAGGAAGCTGTCAAGCAGATCAAGATTGTACGTCCAGTGATCTATCCAGTAGCCCTCGGACGGCTCGCCAAGATCATTCTCCCTGCAAAACGAGAGCAATACCGAGACGATCTCATCATAACTCAGAGACCTCCCACTCTCTGCCTCTTCGATCCTCATCATGAACTCGCCCGGTGTAAATGGCTTCTGAACCATCTCCAGTAACTCATCGAACAATCCCTTATCGTCTACGATCTCACCGAGCCATACCTCCAGTGCTGGCAGGTCCCGCGCAGTGTACGTGAGACCGTTCACAGCCAGCGGATTGAATCCATCGGTCTGGATCAGGTTGAAGAAGGTGATGATATTCTTCTCCTCTATCTCAGGATTGAACCAGAGATCATTCCGGCGGTTCTGATTAACATCCCTGAAATGCGAATTACCCTGGGATAGATACGTGTCTTCCAGCACAAAGTAATTATAATCCCTCTCAAGATCTCCGTGCTTTCTCGAATAGAGGTAGAATACGTTCTTACTTGACCCGGTCTTGAAGACAAGAGGCAACCCGCCTCTCATCACGTTATCCAGGAACGTCTGAGCACAATAACCATTAAAATTAGTATTACTGCTAACAGTAAACATATTATCTTCAATATCTTCAATAATTCTTCTATTCTCTTCTCGCTTGTCTAAAATACCATTAGCCATAACATACTTCTTAAAATTCCTCAATTTTTCCTCAGAAGATGTATTACCTACGATAGAATAAAAAACCACTTCTTCTCCAGGAGAAAAATTAAGACAGAGTACTGTGAAGGCACAGGGAGTCTTATTCTCATACATCTGATCAGATGCCAGTACCCTTTCAACACCATGCTCGGCAAACAACCATGGATAATCAAAGTTCCATGATATGCCAAATACCGATTCAGGATCCACCACATAACTATCACTTGGAATACTACCAGTCTCATCCAGTAGAGTGAGATAGAAATTGCCACCACGAACCTCCTGAACCTGCGGAGTATCGAGTGGAACCTGCTTCAACTTGAAGAGAGGCACTCCATCGATGACGTTCACCGTCTTCATCGCCTCGATATGCCTTGCAATGATCTTGACGCAGTGCTGGGTCATACCAAATGAGAGGATCTGCGGCAAGCCATCAAGGAGTTCCATTCTCAGTGGTTCATCATTCAAGTTTCTGATGCCAACCCTGCGCACAAGCCCTGCGAGAGGCAGATTCACAAGAGGAAAGAAGTTGACAGCGACCTGAAGACCCAGTGCACGGTTAACATCCTCCAGCTCCAGATCCCACGCAGAAACAATCATCCTCTGAGAGACCATCTCGTCCTTTGACTGTCTGAACGGTTCATACAGAAGACCGTCGTCGATCCTCAGAAAAGTCCTGAATCCCTGATTACCCACCATCTGACAGGCCTTGTTAAACGAGAAGAACTCCATAATCGCATTATCCTTATCCCGCACCCCAATACTGGAAACACACTGTCCCCGATTCACATAATAAGCCCATAGCGGAACGCCCCACTTTCCAGCAATACCCGGGAAAAAACTTGAAAACGGCTTAGACCAGTTATAATTCTCAATAACAAAACGCTTCTCACAATCAAGATAATACCTGACGCCTTCATCACACACCATCGAGAAAACCGCCCTCAATTCAATACGCCGCATGGTTTAATATGATTTTGGGTCGCCGCCAATCTTTTTCGCAAGGTTTATCAACGATCACATTATGTTCATCTAAACATAAAGGTGATCAGATGAAGAAGAGCATAAAGATAATCCTTCTTCTGGCAGTCATGCTCACAGCAGCAGGATGTCTTCATGAACCAGTAGAAGAGAGAAAGACCGAACTCAAGATATACCATGCAGGAAGCCTCGCAGTACCGTTCGAAGAAGCAGAGCGTCAATTCGAGGCTCTTCACCCAGACGTAGATGTAAAGAGAGAGGCATATGGCAGCGTGGCAGCAATAAGACAGGTGACCGATGTCGGAAAACCATGTGACGTAGTCGCATCCGCAGATTACACGCTCATCCCTGATATGATGTATCCAGACTACGCAGACTGGTATCTCAGATTTGCAACAAACGAGATCGTTCTTGCGTATAACAAGGAGAAGAGCAAATACGCAGACGAGATCACACGAGAGAACTGGTATGAAATTCTTCAAAGAGACGACGTAACCTTCGGACTCTCAAACCCAAATCTCGACCCATGTGGATACAGAGCAGTGATGGTATGCAAGCTTGCAGAGCTATTTTATGGGGAAGCGAATCTATTTGATAATCTTATTCTGAAAAACACCGCAATCACAATAACCGAAGAAAACGAAACCTATCTAATAAAAACACCAGAAAACCTCGCGCCAAACACCGACAAAATAACGATAAAACCGAAAGAAACAGATCTCACAGCACTCATTGAGATCGGAGCACTCGACTACTATTTCATCTATAGAAGCGTTGCAGTCCAGCACAACCTCAACTTCGTAGACCTCCCAGAAGAGATAGACCTAAGCAGTGCAAAACATGCTCCCTTATACAAAAAAATCAAGTTACAGACTGCAGATAGCAAAACAAAGACCGCAAAACCGATCATCTACGGCATAACCGTACCTAAAAACGCACCACACCCCAAACTCGGACTTGAATTCGTAAAGTTCGTGATAAGCAAAAATGGACAAGAGATCCTCGAGTCAACCGGACAGCCACCGATCGCGCCAGCAATCGGAGATGGCGCGCTGCCAGACAAACTGAGGTTGTGATTGGAATAACGTTTATATGGTGGGGTTGAGAGAAGGGGATGTAGCGATGATAGAAGTCTCGAGGGGGTTTTGTTTGAAGGAAATCTCGCCGAATATTCTTAACAAGAGGTGATTAAATAATGCCGTCACAATTAAGCGAAACATTGGGAAAATACAGAGAAGCACTGGATAATTCGAGAGATAGATATGAGAGAATAAAAAGAGAAAGGTTTGAAAGTTCAGAACAATTTTACAACTCTTTTTTTAAAAGATTGATAAAAATCTATGATATAAAAGACTTTAATAAAGTGAAAATGCTTGCGGAGCAATTCTTTCAGACAGACAGGATCAGGTTCGCGGCAGTTGATGGTTCTTGCTATAAAAGAGAACTTCAGGAATACATGGTGTTTTTTGGTGCAGCCTATCCTATCAGGGGCAGTATCGATTTTAGCAAGTCTGATAAAAGATTTGTTTATGAACCATGGTCCCCAGACGAAGACGTGAGCATGGTTGCCTATGTCCCGGTTCCGTTTGCAGAATTGGATGAAACGATAGGAGAACCTTTCGTTGTTTCTGATGACCAGAAAATCAATTTATCAGGTATTCACGTCCAATTGATGGAATTGGCAGAGGTGTTCCAGGCATATATGCTGATAAAATCTTCTGATCTCAGACCTAAGATACTGTTATGGGATCAGTCCATGAGCAGTGTTATGAACAGTAATGATGTGAATTACAAAAGAATAGGTCTGATAGGTTATAGATATCAAATGAGACCACTTACAGCGCAAGACATTATCATTGCTTATTCTCATCCACATAACAAAGAATTGGGCATTCCTTCGAGAAAGGAGTATAGACGATATAATTATGTCCTTTGGAAACTCCAGAACGGTTCACCACAAAGCATATCCTCTCTCGCAGCAGATCTCGGGGTGAGCGAGAGAGAGTTACTCTTCAGAATAAATTACTTAACTGGCGAAAGGCTCAAATCAGACGATCCATTGAAACAGAACGATCCGATAGCCTATGTTAAAGGAGATAATTTATATTTTAATGAAGATTATGAAGGTTCCTGGGAGTATAGCATCGGATTATTTGAGCACATCTGCAAAGAACTTTTTAAAGATAAGAAGCCAGATGCTCTGATTTACAAAAAGAAAAACCCAGAGGGAGAAGTAGAGGAAACATGGGTATCTCCAAACGATTTTAAATTTTTGATCAGTGTCGGTTTGAGAGCTCTGATAGAAGAATGCTGGAAACATGACGTTTTGTTGATAGGGATCGTAAAGGACTCATCGTCTAAATATTTGACTCGTAATTACATGGGCGTGATGGATCACATCGGGAAATACGAAAATATGCCGCATGTGCTTCTTCCATGGAGTGATCGGGACTTTCTTGAGACTCTACCATGGATCGATGATTCAATCACGGCACCATGGTCCACCATTGAATTTGATTCAGTCTTTATGACTTTGCACATAGAAAAAGATGAGAATGGAAATAAAAAGATATTGGGGGTCAGAGGAAATATAGTGGCGCCCCCTGAGAGATTGTTTGCTCGATCATTGGCACAATTTTATCTCAATAGATCAAAAAAATCATTACTTTATGGGCATGTTATTTTTATAGATAGGCTGGTCATTCCAAAAATAGATAATTTGGAGAATGTCACAATAGATCAGAACAAGGAGATATTAGGCGTGGTTGAACCAATCGTTTTCCTAGATAAAGATAAAAGAAATGGCGCACAGGACTTAATGATGTATATATTAGATCTATTGACACGAAATCTCTACCCAGAGGTTATAGGCTACCCAGATCCACTTCATAAAGCAGATTGGGGTGCAAAAAGCCTTTACAAAAAGATTAAGCCAATAATAGATAGCAGCGATATATCACTCAGGTCAAATCCAGCTCATAAAACATTCAGACAATTAAGGGAAGAGATAAGAAGAATTTAAGGTGGTGAGATGGACAATTTTAGAGATAACGTTGTTGGACGGCTGTTATGGGCAGAAGCAGACCAAAACACGCGGTTTAAATACACAATCTGGTTTGATTACACAAGAAGATTGATGAATGACCTCCATGAAGGAGACCTGGTCGCTGCACCTAATTTTGCCACCGATCCGGGTGGAATCAGATACAGTATTCTCCAGTTAGTAACTGTAATGCCGATTCATTATGCTCTCGGAACTGACATAAGAGATCTGAAAGGATATCCCGGTTTTGTGATGCAGGCTGCAAAGAGCGCTTCTGCTGATTGGACGGAGCAGGAAACAGAATCTTATGAGGATACAACGAAAATTATCTGTGAGGCAATTCCTACCAACCTGGAATGTGATGAAAGTGGTTACGTCAACCAGGAATCGTCGATGGCAATGGTCGGAAAGGACGTTTATGTCCTTACTTCAGAGATGACAGGACAGATCTTTAATCGAGGAATTGATAAAGATATTGAGACTGTTATCGAAATTGGCGATTTGATTCGGGATAAGAGCGTAAAAGTCTATGTTCGGGTAGAAGACCTGATTAAGACACATTTTGGCATATTCGGTTTTACGGGCGTCGGTAAGAGCAATCTAACAAGTACTTTAGTAAGCAATTTACTCTCGGTTGATGAACCCATCAAAATCGTTCTGTTCGATTTAATGGACGAATATACTGGATTATTGGCTGACCAAATATTAACCCATGATGGAAAAATAATTTGTTTGGGCGAAAAGACGCTTATGAAACCTGTTTTTGATTACGTTAATAAGCCATCTGTCGATAAATTAGATTTTGCAGTCAATATTTTTCTAAAAAATATTCTTCTTCCCAAGGGATTGAAGGGAGAAAAAATAAAATTTAAGCCATTGATCAAACAGATACTCCAAAATGAAGGAATTAAAATCTTTGAAGAGGTATTCACAAGAACAGTAGAAGACTTCTTAAATGAAATTTGGTCAAAGGTAGAGGGGCGCTTTGGTCCCACAAAGATAGGTAAATTAAATAAAATGAAAAATGATGTATTCGGTAGCCACTTTAAAGATGAACTCACTCCAGAACTCGCTCAAGAATTCATAGAGAAATTAGGATTTGGTGAATTTCGTTCTCAGCCTATAGCATCTGTAACAGAAGTACTCAATGAGTCAGATCTTAAAGAAAGCATCCGATATAACCTGGTAGAACCTTTAAAGCAAATTGTTGAAAGCGATAAAACACAGATCAGTGAAAATGCAAAGATCAGTATCCACGATATAATTAATGACTTGAACGATGAAAGCAAATCGAGTATATATTTAGTTATATCTCATGATCCCAATAAAGTAAGGCGTTTTGCTTATGATCTGGGGCGATACTCATTTTGGCATAGGAGAGTAAAAGGGACGATTTCACCATTGATATTACTTATTTTTGACGAGGCGGATCAATTTATACCAGGTACTCCACGTTCGGATACTGAAAAAGTATCTAAATCGATTATAGAAACTCTTACGAGAAGAGGGCGAAAGTTTGGCATCGGCGTTGGAATCGCCACTCAAAGGAGCGCTTATTTGGATACAAATATAATGGGGCAACTTCACACTTATCTTATCAGCAAACTGCCAAGAAAATATGATAGGGAAGTGGTTGGAGAGGCTTTTTCGTTATCGCCAGATCAATTCACTCAGACCTTCAAATTCCAGAAAGGGCAGTGGCTTTTGGTCAGCCACGAGGCAACTGGAATTGATATGCCCATCCCAATTCAGGCACCGAATGCTGAAGAACGAATGAAAAAGTTTTTAGAGGAGTATATAGAATAGTATGAGATCTGAAACTCATCCAATTCCTTTTTTTGTTGTGGATAGGCCGATGTCTCTAAGAATTCTCGAATATTGCGAGATAAACAATCAAAATGGAGTTTTTGGGTTGATGGGACATGCAAATACAACAAAAAGATTTCAAGAATTATTTAAAAATTTTTGTTCCGATAATATTGTTAAAATGGCTGATTCAGGTGTTTTTTCAAAGAATGGCTGTAGATTAGATTACGAAAATCTATTTTCGATTTATAAAAGAATGAGTGCAGAATACGGTATAATGATAGATTTTCTAAAGGATAAAGAGAGAACGATTGAAAGTGCTGAAAGTGCGATAGAAATTTATGAGAAAGGAGAGTATCCATTTAAGTTGGTTGGTGTGGCTCAGGGCAACACCACGGAAGATTACCTGGAATGTTACGATAATCTAAAATCATTGGGCTTTGATCACATTGCCGTTGGTGGTCTGCTTAAAAAGAATATTAATAGCGCAAGATATGTACGGGTGAAAGATGAAAACTTTCTTAGAGATGTATTGGCAGAGATAAGGAGTAACTATAGAAGGGATTGGCTTTTTATGCTGGGATGTTATAGTCCTAGAAGACATGCTTTATTTGAGGAGTTCGGGGTGTTTGGTGGAGATTATAAGGGCTGGATATTTAATTATAAAACTCCAGAAATATGGATAGAGGATCTAAATAGAGATTTGGCACAGTTTGAGAAGGAAATAAAAAATATGGAATTGGAAAAGTTACTAAGGAGAAGAGAAGAGCTAAAAAAATTGGAAAAAAACATAGAACTAAAGAAGAAAACAGAAAAAGAGAGATTTGAATTAGATGTGAAGATTCTTAATATAAGGAAAAGAATTGCACCAAAAATAGCTGAAGAATATTCTTCGAAACTTCAAACGTTTGAAAAACTCCTGTACATGGATAAAGAGACAAAAAGAGAATATAGATTTAAGCAAATAAGAGCATATTTAGATAATAATATTTTTTCTCTGTTTAGAGATTATCTTCTAATCATTAGTTGCTCTCAAAAAAAGGCGGATATTTCCAACCCGGCCTCAGCAATTGAGCTTTATGATGGCTCTACTTTTAGAGTTATTAAAAAGATGCATCGAGAAAGAAGATTACCGAAAAACATATATATTTTAATAATTTCAGCAAAATATGGACTATTGGGGTCTCATGATCTTATAGAGAAATACGATCAAAAAATGACTGGAGATCGTGCCAAAGAATTGAAACATGATATAGAAAAGAAACTCGATAACTTTTTGAGTAATAAGAAGTTTAAAGAGATTTTCGTCAGTATGGGCAAAAATTATTGTTTGACCATTGAAGATTTTGATTTCAAAGTTCCAATAGAGTATGCATCAGGAAGAATTGGCGAGAAACTGTCCAGGACAAAGAAATGGATTAATTCTATTGAGATGCAGGATAGATGATGTCACCACTTCATGTAACAGAAGATGCATGGTTTGCCTCTTCACAGATATAATAGGATCCTAAAATGCCATCAAATCCACTGAACCTCATCAAAAAACCGAAAGGAGGAACTCTATTTCTCCTATTCACAGCCATGGGTCTCGTTCTCGTCCTTTTTATCACTATCACCCTTCTTGATATGTTCTACAGGCAGACAGAAGACCTCCCTGCTCTTTTTAGTGCTGCAAGGGATCCTGTGGTTCTGACTGCAATCGGGGTGAGTATCGCTGCCACGACGTGTTCCACGCTCATTGCATTCACGTTCGGTGTTCCGCTGGCTTATCTTCTTGCACGGAGGAATTTCCCTGGGAAGAGCCTTGTAGAGGGGATAATTGATATTCCCATGATGATACCGCATGTTGTTGCCGGGATTGCACTCTATGGGGTTTTGATGCGCTCTGGGGTGATCGGTGCACCGTTTGATATGCTTGGTGTCACGCTTGTCGATGCGTTCTCCGGGATTGTGCTTGCGATGCTCTTCATGAGCCTGCCGTATCTTGTTGATACTGCGAGGGAGGGGTTCAGGAGTGTGGATGAGCGGTTGGAGAATGTCTCGCGCTCGCTTGGGGCGTCTCCCTGGCAAACGTTCAGGAGGGTCTCGTTCCCGCTTGCATTCTCATCGATCTACAATGGCTGCATCCTTGCCTGGGCGCGGGGGATAAGTGAGTTCTCAGCGGTCCTCATCGTAGCGTACTTCCCGCGGTCTGCCCCTATCCTGATATACGAACGCTTCACCTCGTATGGCTTATCGAGTTCAAGGCCGATTGCGATCCTCTTTGTCGTGATCTGTCTCGTACTCTTCACACTCCTCAGACTCCCTGAATGGAGGAGGAAGCGATGATCAGGATAAGAGATCTTGAGCGAAGCTGGAGAGAGTTCAGGATAGAGGATGTCAACCTCGCGATCGATCGAGGCGAGTACTTCGTAATACTTGGCCCAACCGGGTCTGGAAAGACACTTCTTCTTGAACTCATAGCAGGATTCTATCTACCGGATGGGGGTAAGATCTGGATCGATGGGGTGAATGTGACAGATCTTGCGCCTGAAGAGCGGGGGGTTGGGTTTGTATATCAGGATTACGCGCTCTTTCCCCATCTCACGGTCCGTGAGAACATAGAATTTGGGCAAAGGGTTAAAAAACTTCCAGAAGAAGAGATCGAAAGATCTGCATTGGAGATGATGGAGCTACTTGGAATTGAAGACCTCAAAGATCGCTATCCAGATACCCTCTCAGGCGGCGAGCGTCAGAAGACCGCGATCGCAAGAGCACTCATCCTGAAACCAGATCTCCTACTAATGGATGAGCCGTTCAGCGCGCTCGATCTACGAACAAAGCAGAGGATGCAGGATGAGCTGAAGAAGATCCACAGGGAGTCAGGCGTAACGATGGTTCATGTGACCCACGACCAGACAGAGGCAATGGTGATGGCAGATCGGATCGGCGTCATGATGGAAGGCAGGATCGTTCAGGTCGGAGGGGTTCGTGAAGTCTTCAATAAACCCTTAAACGAGAAGATTGCAGAGTTTCTCGGGGTTGAGAATATACTTGAAGGCATTATATCAGAGGTAGATGATGGGCTCTCAATCATAGACATTGGAGGTATCGAGATATCTGCTCTCACTGACCTGGAGGTTGGCTCCAGAGTCAACGCTTTTCTACGACCCGAAGAGATCACGATATCAAAAGTCTCACAGAAGACGAGTGCAAGAAACAATATAGAGGCAAAAATAGAGAAAATCATGAATCTCGGGGCAGTGGTCAGAATAGAGCTTGATTCTGGACTTGTTGCACTGACAAGCAGGCGATCAGCAGAAGAACTTGGACTTGACAGAGGTGCAGAGGTTTACGCCTCCTTCAAGGCGACAGCGGTTCACGTCCTGGAGAAGTAGGGGCTGCGGGTTTTTCTGATTCTTGGATTTTGAGTTTGGCTAATCTTTCTATCGCGTCTCTATTGACCGTGTCGGTGGTTCTGATCGCCCCGCTCTCAACGAGTCTCTCTATCAGTTCTCTTCCGCGTCGTGTTCGTATTATGATGGTTGACCATCCGTCTGGTGTTCCGGTTGATCCGATCGAGATGTCGGCAAGTTCTGCTGTGAAGTCTGGGCAGAATCTGCACTCGTCTCTGAAGAGGTCTCTCACCTCTTCGAGTGAGACTGCGAGATCGCTATCTGGGTCTCCTCTTCTCTTGATCTTCACATGGTTCTCTTCGATCCGGATCTCTCTCACGTCTTCGCGCTTCACGCCCTTTTTTCCGAGTAGTTTCAGGAGGTTCTGGTAGTTGATGTTTCTCATGCAGAATAGTCCGATCAGGAGTGGTGGTTTAATCAGTCCTTTCGATTCGGCGCGGCGAATCGCTGTTATGTGGCATCCGAGTCCGATGAAGCACGCCGGGTCTTCACGAAGCGATAGTGTGTTTGGCGTTGTTCCGTATCGGGTTCCTGCGGCGCTCGTTGCTTCACCTGGTGCTCTAAGGGTGGTGTGGAGTGTCTTCAAGGGGTATCTTCTGTCTTCCACTGTGACGGCGACTCTCTCTCCCTTTGAGAGCAGGTATTCTGTGATCGCCGTTGCTATGCCTCCGTCGTGTGAGAGTTCGTGCAGTCTCTTGTCTGTGATCTGTCCTGCAAGGAAGAGTGGGATCGTATCTCCGATTGTCTCTTCTTTGAGGAGGCTTCTATCGAGGCTGGGTGATGCTGGGCAGACGTTGTAGCAGGTCTCGCACTCATCGCAGTTCACACGGGTTCTCTCTCCTCTGAAGAGTCCTCTTATGGTCTGTGCGTTCGGTAGAGCGCGAGTCTTCTTCATCCGTGGGCAGAAGGTGGTGCACGCTCCGCAACCCGTGCACCTGCCAGTAGATATTACCTCTCTCTCGAGTTCTATCAGCCCGTTCATCTCGAAAGCCCGAGCTCGCTCAGTTTCTCGTCGGTTGGCACTCCGTTCGTGTTCCAGCCCCGTTCTCTGTAGTACTCGTCTATCATCTCTTCGGTCTCTGCTAACTGCCCTGCGACCGGTCCTTCTGGCATTGGAGTCTTTAAGAGGCGCTCTGGGAGTGTATCGTCCTCTCGGCTAACGCCCATCGCGATGTTTATCACTCGCTTGAGGTTGAATAATCGCTCGCCTGTCTTCATGAACCGTTCCACGCTGTACTCGGTGCCTGTTGCGGTTGATAGGAGTTCTACATAGTTCTCTGCACCAAGGGCAAATCCGCTGAACTCGCACATGCCGAGTGCGTTTATCATGCAGACGAAGTCTTGGAGCATCTTCACGAATGCAGGCTTTCCCTCGGTTGTGAGTCTGTCAAGCTTTTCTGGAAGTCCAAGTATCTCTGGTGAGATCATGTACGCCTGCACGTGGCATCCGCCCCGGTTGGACGTGGCATACGCGAGTCCCTGACCCTTCACACCTCTGGGGTCATAGGCTGGAAGTTCTAAGCCTTTGACACTCATAGATAGCCCGGGTTCGCCAAGTTTGGCTGCAAGCCGCTTTGATCCGAGGGCAAGAACCTCTCCAACGCCCTCTTTTCTGCCTGTGAGTTCGACTGCTTTGACCATTCCCCCTGCGTTTCCAAAGTTGAGGGTGAGCCCACTTGTCTCTCTGAGAAGGCCGCGCTCAAAGGCTTCCATTGCACACCCGATCGTGTTGCCCATCGAGATGGTGTCAATCCCGTACTCGTTGCAGAGGTGATTTGCCTTCGTTATCGCGGCGAGATCGTCGACTCCGCACTGCGCACCAAATGCCCATACCGTCTCGTATTCGGGTCCCTCGCCCTCGACTTCAAACTCTCCTTTCACGCTGCAGTAACGTCCGCAGGCAATCGGACAGGCAAAGCACGCCGTCTTCTTCTTTAAGATGGTTGCTGCCATCTCCTCGCCAGAGATCTTCTCCGCTCCTTCAAAGACCCCGGTCGAGAAGTTTCGAGTGGGCAGAATCCCGTTTTCGTTGATGATATTCACCAGTACAGCAGTGCCATAGGTGGTAAGCGCCTCTCCTGAGACGGGATTCTCTCTCAAGGTCTTAAGAGATCTCATCACAGCGTCTTTGAACTCCCCCGGTTTTGCAACCTTAACACTCCCGGTGCCCCTGACAAGAATGGCTTTCAGGTTCTTTGAACCCATCACTGCGCCACTACCGCCTCTACCAGCAGCCCTTCCAAGCTCGTTAACCACGCATGCCATCAGGACACCATTCTCACCAGCAGGACCTATGGCAAGCACCTTCGAGTCGTCATCGCCAACGGCATCCTTCAATGCACTCGTTGTCTCGCTAACAGTCTTGCCCCAGAGCTCTGATGCATCTCTCAACGATACCTCATCGTCAAGTATCTCAAGATAAACAGGGTCCTTTGCCCTTCCTTCAACGATAACGCCATCATATCCTGCGAATTTGAGTTCAGCACCCCACTCTCCACCAGAGTTTGTCTCAAGCCAGATACCGGTGAGAGGAGACTTCGTGATCACCATGTATCGCCCACCAGTCGGCGCAAGCGTCCCTGTGAGAGGACCTGTCATGAAGAGGATCTTATTCTCTGGCGAGAGCGGCTCTACATCTGCCGGTACCTCATCATTGAATATCTTGGCGCCAAGACCACTGCCACCAATGTAATCCTCCAGCACTTCCTTTGAAACATCCTCACTCTTCACATCACCTGTCGAGAGATTCACTCGAAGCAGTCTTCCAGTCCAGCCATACATCTATCACTCACCCCCAGATAGCAGAGAGCCTTTCAGCAATTCGCTTCTTATTCACGAGCGCACTGTGCGTGGCAGGCACAAACTCAACAGCCCCAAATGGACAGATACTCACACAGGCAGGCTCGCCAGCACAGAGATCACAGTTAACAGCCCGCTTAACAACCGGATCGATCGTCGGAGAACCAACAGGGCAAGCCATCATACATAATCTGCAACCAGTGCAGAGCTCTTCATCAAAGCTCACGACACCGTCCCTCTGCGAGATAGCCCCTGACGGGCAGACGGCCATGCAGAGAGGATCCTCACAGTGCAGACACGCAACAGGCATATCCACGCCATGCTCAAGGCTCAAGACAGCGATACGCGAGCGTGCAGGTGAAAACTCACCAGTGTGCTCAAAGGAACAAGCAAGCTCACACATTCGACACCCGCTACACTTCTCATGGTCAAACAACAACGTATGCTTCATACTCTCCACCTCTTCTCATATCCACCATGATATAATTATACTACAATTCACCAAAGCGAGCATATAAAGCTTACTAAATTGTGCAGCGGACGTGTCCACTTAACATAAACACCACCCCAACCGATTATAATAAAGCATAAACAGATTACAGAACAAATTCCAGTTTTTAACAGGATTAAAAGAGCTACTTAAGAAAAACAATATCTTTATCCTATGTTTTAGTCTTGCATGAAATCTTTTGGGTGGATTTCATGCTCCGAAAGGACTGATCGCTCAAATTCCAGATCCAGGCTTTTCAGTGCATCTATAAGCGAAGGGGATTTATCAACGATGAATCTTGGCTTCTTCTCACGCACTTCTTTGAAGAAATATCTTGTAACAGGATAATTCCTGTTTGTATAAACTCTTATCAGAATTAACTCATTCCTTTCCATATTTACCGCAGAATAAACATAATACGACTTTTTATTTGCTTTAACAACTGTTTCGTCTAACGCTATCAAGCATCTTCTCTTCTTCTCCGATGCAAGCAGGCAATCTCTCTTCAAACATTCCCTCTTTCCAAACAGAGGTTTTAGATACCGGATGAAGCCAGAGAGAACTCTTGGCAGTCCTCCCCCAGAGAAGACGCCTGAATACAGGTTGCAACACCGAGAACCTTAACCTAAAAAAGGCACCTTACTCCTCTCAAAGACCCTCAACTCTTCGACTATCACCCTTACCCTTCGGCATAAATAAAAGATGGTCTCCAGTATTTATAATTCTATGTGGACATGTCCTCGAACGATGGTCACAATATTAAAATATAGGGGGTTTCATTCTGTTATGTGTCATGAAGAGTGCTGGTGCGAAGGTCCTTGCCTTATTCTTGGTCTCAACGATGGTTCTCTCATCTATCGCTTATTTTACTGGGAGCAGTGAGAAGAAGAGTGGAAGAGAGTCTTCGGTCACTGAGAACCAGACTATCGATTTTCTTGATGTTGGGGGGCGACTTGTGAATGAGCCGTTCTCATCCATCGATGATGCACTCAGGTTGACACCTGAGGGTGTTGAGATGGCGGAGTATGTGGATATAGAGGCGATCTCAGAGAGTCCGGCTGGACCGTTCATCAGAAGCCAGCTTCAGATGGAGGGGCTTGGAATTGACATCTTGGATGGTCTCTATGGTGCAAACACCACTCGCATGTACTTTGCAACCTTCAAGGAGAGTAACAGTAGTTTTCTGCTGATGACGACCTTTGAGCCGAAGGTCGTCCGATTCGATTTTATTCCGAAGTGGTATGGAAGCTATAATGTTTTGCAGCGTATGGACACAGGTCGTTCCAATGTGCTTGGCAACCCAACGATCTTTGGGCCAGAGAGGAATGTTCTTGCCACTCTTGACGTGATCGAGGGCGCTAACAGGAACACGTCTTACACGGCTTACGAGACCGTGCTTTTAGAGGCGCCGCGTGCAGAGTACCAAAGAGTTACAGATAACATCACGTTTGCAGACCAGTTCTACATCGGCTTGACAGCTGGTGAGAACAACACTCTCGTGAGAACCACGATCTACCTCAATCCAAGTGTAGAGGTTGTGGAGAAGATAAAGTCGCTTGGTGCGAACAGCACTGAGAGAGGCTTTGAAGAGTATAATATCACACAGATGGATGATCTGATGGTGGTCAGTATCAGATCCACACCCGTAAACGTGATAAGTGAAGCATATAAGTGAGGTTAAGTGTGGTGGAGCGGCTGGGTTTGGGCGCAATCTTTATAGCCTACACTGGTCATTAGTGAGGTCACGTTATATTTACACGATGATGATGGACAGTCTTCTGTCCTGAAGGAGATGATTTTAAGAAATGACTCAAGCGATGCATGTTAGATTTGAAGTGCCTGTAGAATTGCAGGAACGGTCACTTGAAGCTCTGGAGCTTGCGCGAAACACGGGCAAGATCAAGAAGGGGACGAATGAGACGACAAAAGCGGTTGAAAGAAGTGCTGCAAAACTTGTTTTGATCGGAGAAGACGTAAATCCCATAGAGATTGTAGCGCATCTTCCTTTTCTATGTGATGAGAAGAACATTCCATATATTTATGTCAAGAAACAGAGGGATCTCGGGGCGGCATGTGGGCTTAGCGTCGGGAGTGCCGCGGTGGCTATAATTGAAGAAGGGAAAGCTAGAGAGATGATTGAAGAGATCATTGAGAAGGTTCAAGCCATAAAAAAGTAAACTGAGGAAGTAACTGAGGAAGGGAAGTTGAGAGATGTCGGACGAAGAGACTGCCTACCCAGCAGAAATAATAGAGATCGTTGGCAACACCGGGATGCATGGCGAGGCAAAACAGGTGCAGTGCCGCATCTTGGAGGGACGTGATAAGGGGAGAATTATCACGCGAAACTGTATGGGCCCGATAAAAGTGGGGGACATACTGATGCTGCTCGAGACGAGTCGTGAAGCCAAGAAACTGAACAGACGCAGAGGAAGCTGAAGGAAGATGGAGAGTAGAAAGTGTTCATTCTGCGGCAGATTGATCAAACCAGGAACAGGCAAGATCTTTGTGAAGCGAGACGGCTCAATATTCCATTTCTGTTCATCCAAATGCCAGAAGAACCATAAACTCGGCAGAGTTCCAAGAAAGGTCAGATGGACAGAAGAGGCACACGAGATCAAAGAAGGCATCAGACACTGATAAGAAAAATAGACTGACTGGTGGCAATCGAAATGGAGCGAACCTACGTCATGGTCAAACCGGATGGAGTGAAGCGTGGTCTGATCGGAGAGATTGTGAGAAGGATCGAAAGACGCGGTCTCAAGATAACAGCGATGCGGATGAAGACGATTACGAGAGAAAAAGCTGAAGAACACTATGCAGAGCACAGAGGAAAACCATTTTTCCAAGAGCTAATAGACTTTATAACCTCGGGGCCCTCTGTCTCAATGGTGGTTGAAGGAGAGAATGCGATAAGAATTATGCGAGCTATCAATGGTGCAACGAACCCTGTGGAAGCAGCGCCTGGTACCATCAGAGGTGATCTTGCAATAGAGACCGGGCGAAACGTAGTCCACGGGGCAGACTCGAGAGAGTCAGCAGAACGAGAGATCAAGATACATTTCACAGACGATGAAATTGTTGAGTATACCCGTGTGGACGAAGGATTGGTGTACGAATAAAACCCCCATGTGGATCTTCATCTGGTTGTACAGCGTGTGAGAGTGGTGTGATAGATATGAAATGGGGATTATTAGTGTAGTACACCGCTCTTCCAGAAGAAGCTTCTCCTTGGGTCGCGTTCGAATCTTCTAAAAACACTTGGGTAAAGCTCTGGGTACTTTGCTTTTTCAAGCGGTATGCAGAACATTTGTTCTGGGTTTCGTGGGTCTCCACCGAGTCCTATAACTATGAAGGTTGGGATTCTGTTTTTTTGTGCAAATAACCTGTAGTCTTCCAGTTTTTCCCAGGTGGTCCAGCAGAGTTTATCGTTGTAGAGTTGTGAGCGGTATTTGCATTCAACTGCAAATTTTTCATCTGTTGGCTTGTAGCGAATTAGTATGTCGGGATCAGAATCAGATTCAACCATGACGCCTTGGTGTTTGTTTGATATATCTCTTGTCCATGAATGAATGGCAAAGTATCTCTTGTTTTTGAGAAATAACTCTATGACGTACCGTTCAAAGTCAACACCCTTCTCATAATTCTCATTCTCCTGCTCCAACAATGCGTCAACAGCTTTTTTAACTTTTTTCAGTATTCCCATTCAGACCACCTGAGACACATACCATATCACTACCTTGTATTGCTCTGTAAGCAACTATTGGTTGCGCAGTAACATAGAGGAGGCAGGATCGAATAAAACTTTTTGTCTGACATCATCATCACACTCATTATCATAGAAAACTTATATATATAATAATAGCTATGGGTGTATGTAACATTGTAGTTCATCATGTTGGTGGAGCGTGATAAGATCTCAAACGAAACCCAAAACAAGAAAAAGTTGCTCGTAAGTTCTCTCATCACAACAGTAATTGTAGTAATGCTTCTCTTGTCAGGACCTGCACACGCCGTTGTCGTGAGCATCATCTCAGGGCTCGACGGCGAGAAGATTCAGCAGGGCGAGAGCAAAACCTTCACGGTCAATGTAACTATCGAGGATCGTGACCAATACGTACCTATCGAGAGCATGTCCCTCAATGTGACAGGACCAGTCTCCAAGAACTGGACGTTTGATCCCTACAGCGGCAGCATCATCTCACCCACTGGAGACAGTAATCTCACCATAGACGTAACAGATGCACCAAACGCCAGTGAATACGGTTATGGATATGGATATGGATACGACAGATACGGCTACGGCTATAACTTTGGCTATGGATACGGCTACGGATATAATTATGGAGCAGGTGGCACAGATATTACCTTCAGCTACAATATGACTCTTGACACAACATATCTTGATGTCGGAAGCTACACCGCAGAGGTGCACGTGAACACAGGCAAGAGCGTAAAGCCAAGGTTCTCATCAACAGAGGCAATCTTCAACGTAACACCCTATACAATAAACCTAACGACCAATGCAGAGGGCAACATTAGCCAAACCCTGAATATAACATCGCCACGGGGAAATGTCACTCTCACACTCCAAAACGGCACCAACGCAACGTATGCAAACGGAACCACACTCGAAATCATCATGATCAACTCAACCACAGCCCTCTCAACAACTGAGAGCAGCGCATTGCCATCCGACAACAGAGTGATCGGCGAGATCGTGGAACTCGGCCCTGCAGGCGCAAGATTTAACCCCCCAATAGAGATACGGTTCAACTACACAGAGCCACTGCCATCAGGCGTATCAGAGGAGAGCCTGAGAGTAAAGTTCTACAACTCAACCACAGGAAGCTGGGAGACCATCACAGATTACACACAGAACAAAACAGGCAATTATATCACAGCAAATATATCGCACTTCTCCACATATACTCTCACAGGAAGAGTATCAAGAGAAACCAGTGGTGGTGGCAGTAGCAGCAGTGGCGGCGGTGGTGCCAGTGGCGTCTCGTCTGGCGAGGCTTTCGATAACATCGAAAGATATGAGACCCGCGATAAGTATCTCTACGCCGGGAAAGAGATCACGTATCTCTTCACAACACCCGAGATCAGTGTCTACGAGATCAGCGTCATCTCCACCGTGAACACCGATTGGATCACTGCAAAGATCGAACTTCTCAAAGGAACATCCACACTCGTCGACACCGCTCCAAGTGGCACGGTCTACAAGAACATCAACATCTGGCTCGGGACAAGTGGCTTTGCCACACCCGAGCATATCACGGACGCTGCTATCAGGTTCAGGGTGGAGAAGAGCTGGCTCGATGGTGCCGGCATCGAGAGAGACGAGATCTCTCTTCTCAGATGGGATGGGGAGAGATGGGTCAGACTCCCAACCACCATCCTCAGGGAAGAAGAGGATTATATCTGTTACGAGGCGCACACCACGAGCTTCTCACCCTTTGCAATCGTTGCAAATGCTATCGGATCAGAGCCTGCAGAGAGAACACCCGGAGAGGGTGTGGTGCCAGGCGAGAAGGGTGTGAGCCCAACACCAGAGAAGACAAGAAAGCCTCCTTCAACCGGCAAAGAAGAGACACCAGGGACACCAGGCTTCGAGCTCGGCTTTACAGGAATAGCCATCTCTCTTGCGTATCTTCTGCAGAGGAAACGCTGACTCGAAGAGTCCCCAAAAACGATCCTCTCCTCCTTTCTTCTTATCTTTTTTGTATAACATAGCTTTTGCGCCGGCTGAGCAGAAATTTATTATTTTAAGAAGTCTATTATTTATTTTACTATAATGGCTTCCTGTCTTGTGATGTTGATCTCTTTTATCTTGCCATCTGTTATCTTTCTTTCACCGAGTATGTCTGTCAGCTCGATTCTGTCGCCAGTTATTCTTATGCGGATCGTGTTCTCCATCAATGTCTCTCTTCTCTCGCCATCTACAAGTATGGTCTTAAGCTCACACATCTCTTCTTGATTGGCTGGAGAGGTATTTAAGTTTTCGTTCTCTCCGATCATCTTATATCGGATGAGCCTTCTATTCTCCTATTTGATGAGTGGTGAGCGATCAGATCCTTTAAGCCTTCCTCTGAAGGCGTTCTTCCTCTTTATTCTTCTTCTATTCTTTGGAGTTACTCTCTTCTCCCGTTTCGTCCTTGACTATAAGTGGTTTGAGTCTGTTGGTTATCCACAGGTCTTTCTTGTTACGCTCACCGCCAGACTCTTCCTCTTTGCGCTGGGGTCTCTCGTCTCTTTTCTTCTCTTCCTCTTCTTCTGGCGGTGGTGTAAGAGGAGCATTCTTTCCAGTGTTACCGTCTTTGCTCCGTTCTGGGAGCAGATAGAGGGTGCGTCAAGAGAGTATATCGATGTTACTCCTGAGACGTCTGTTAGGCGAGTGATAAAGTCCATCGAGATGCCACTTCTCCTTCTCTTCGCACTGGTCTCTCTCCTCGCTGGGCTGGGATTATCAGCCAGATGGAGCACAGTACTATTATATCTTAATAAAGCTTCTTTTGGCGCTGTGGATCCGATCTTTGGAAAGGATATCGGATTCTACATCTTCACACTCCCATTCGTAAACACAATACTGAACTATCTGATCGCTCTCTTCATCCTCATAAGCCTGGTTCTTATACTCGCATACCTTTCATTCAACTGGCGGCTCCTAGGTGAAGAGATCCCACCAAGCCTCCAAGCAGCCCTCATACCTCTCTTCCTCTTCCTTGCAGCCAAAGCCTATCTCTCACGTTTCAACATACTGTACAGCGCCACAGGAGCGGTATACGGTGCTGGTTACGTTGACGTTCACATCAATCAGTACATACCTCTGATAATCAGCATCATCTTACTTGGAACTGCCATCGCCATCCCAGTATCGTCCCTGATAAGCGCCAGGGGATCGATAAAGATACCCGTTGCCGCTGTGGCGCTTGTAGTTGTAGTGTCAATTCTTGGTTCGGGCACAGCATGGTTCGTGCAGGAGTTCAAGGTCTCGCCAAACGAGATCGTACTCGAAGAACCCTTCATCGAGAATAACATCAGGCTGACAAACAAGGCCTATGGACTGGAGGGCGTCCATGAAGAGATCTACCCGCTCACATACAATCTAACAATCGATGAGATCACAGACTCGCCTTCGATCAAGAACATCAGACTGTGGGATCACCGACCCCTGCTCACCACATTCCAGCAACGCCAGGAGATCAGAACCTACTATGGTTTCAGCAACCTCGCGGTCGACCGCTACCACCTGAATGGCGAGCTCGTACAGACATGGCTTGCAGCAAGAGAGATGCTCCCGGATAAACTGAAGGGTACCGCGGACACATGGATCAACAGACACCTGATATACACGCATGGCATCGGAGTGGTCATGGCACCTGTCAACGCAGTGGATGAACAGGGGCTGCCAGAGATGATAATCAAAGACATCCCACCACGGATAGAAGTGGAAGGCATCAAGATCACCCAGCCACGAATCTACTACGGAGAAGAGACCAACAATTACATCATTACGAACACCAATCGAGAAGAGTTCGACTACCCGATGGGCGATGAAAACCAGTACACCACGTACAAAGGTAGAGGCGGGATCCCACTCACACCACTGAACAAGATATTCTCGACAATAGTCCTCGGAGAGGTCAAACTCTACACATCAGAGTATATCACAGAGGAGAGCAGACTCCACCTCTACCGAAACGTTAACGAGAGAGCAGAGAAGATCACACCTTACATACTCTTCGATAACGACCCACACACATTCATATCAAGCGACGGCAGGATCTACTGGATGCTCAACGGCTTTTTAACCACAGAGAGATACCCCTATGCAGAACCGACCAGATTCAACAACAACCGATTCAACTACATACAAGACTCGGTTAAAGCAGTGATAGACGCCTACAATGGAACGATCACATATTACATCATAAAGAATGATCCCCTCCTCACAGCCTACTCAAAGATATACCCAGGACTCTTCAAACCCTTAAGCAGCATGCCAGAAGACTTTAAAGCACACCTCCGCTACTCAGAAGACCTGTTTAAAATACAAGCCAACATATACACCGTCTACCACATGAAAAACCCGGAGGTATTCTACAACAAAGAAGACCGCTGGGAGATCCCAACCGAGAAATACGAAACAGCAGAGATCAGAGTAGAACCCTACAACGTACTTCTCCAGATGGATGATAAACTACAGTTCCTGACCATCTTGCCCTTCACCCCGGTGGGCCGCGACAACATGATCTCATGGATGGCAGTGAAACAGGACGAGCCAGAGTACGGCGAGATCACAGTCTACAAATTCACCAAGGAAGAACAGATCTACGGACCATCACAGATAGAAGCACGCATCGACCAGGACGAGACCATCTCCAGAGACCTGACTCTCTGGGGACAGAGCGGCTCACGCGTGATCAGAGGAAACCTCCTTGTAATACCATACAAAAACTCGATCATCTACATCGAACCACTCTACCTTGCAGCCGAGACAGGAAGCATACCCGAACTCAAACGAGTAATAGCCTTCTACAACAACAGCGTCGCAATGGAACCAACACTCAACGAGGCACTGAAGAAGGTTCTTGGCGCGAGCAATAGAACAACGTCAAGAGGAGTAACAATACCAGAAGAGGGGACGATTGACTCGCTGATCCAGCAGACCATAGAGCACTACAACGCTGCAAAGAAAGCACTCATGGCAGGCGACATAGAAGCGTATGGGCGCGAGATGAAGAACGTGGAGAGACTGCTTCAAAAACTCGAAGAAGAGACAGGGGAAAAGTAAGTTTACTCTCCGCGGGCGTGTTTAGTCAGGTGCTTTGCTTCGGGTAGTATTATCTTCGTTAGCGCAAGCTTCACTCCTTCGGGTGATCCTGGCAGGCAGAATATGATTGTGTTCTTCTCTGTAATGCCTGCTGTTGCCCGGCTAAGTATTGTTGCGGTTCCTACCTCTTCTCTGCTCAGCTCTCTGAATAGTTCTCCAAATCCTGGTATCTCTCTTTTGAAGAGGGGTTTCGTTGCTTCTATCGTCTTGTCATTGGGTGCTATGCCTGTTCCGCCGCTTATCAGTATCAGGTCTGGTTTCGTCTCGTCTTCATCTATCCTCTCCAATGTGGCTCTGATCTTCTCTATCTCGTCTGGGAGCAAGGCGTAGGTTGTGACTCTGTGCCCTGCTCTCTTGACGAGTTGTGTCATGAGCCTGCCTGAGCCGTCGTCTGCAAGGTCAGGGTCTGTTGCATCGGGTGTTTTGTTGTATCGCGAGGTGCTGATCGTTATTATTGCAAATTTCAACTCTTTCGGTGTCTCTTTTTTGTGTTCTCTCGTTGACATCTCGAGATTCACATTCCCATTCTTTTCATCATCTTTTGAACGTTGAACCGTCCACCACGCAGTCCCTTCATGGCTTTCTGCATGGTTCTGTGGTATTTTAAGAGTTCGCGCACCACCTCGGGTTCGGTTCCACTGCCACGGGATATTCGGCTTATTCGTGAGCTGTTGATCACTCTTGGGTCTTCAAGTTCTCTCTCGGTCATCGAGTTCATGACGATTCTGTATCGGTCGAGTCGTTCTTTTGTGATCTGGTATGTCTCGTCCGAGATGTCGAGTCCAAGTTTTCCGATTGGGAGCATCTGCATCACCTGTTTGAGCGGCCCGAGTTTGTTTATGGCTTCGAGTTGCTTGTACATCTCTTTCAGTGTGAACCTTCCTCGCATCATCGCTTCAATGTCGAACTCTTCCTCGTCGATCGTCTCTTCGGCTTTCTCGATCAGGGTTTTGATGTCGCCCATGCCGAGGAGGCGAGATATGAATCGGTCAGGCTCGAATCGCTCAAGGTCATCCGGTCTCTCCCCAACTCCGATGAAGGCGATGGATGATGATGTCTCCGAGACTGCTGAGAGTGCGCCTCCGCCTTTAGCCGTGCCGTCGAGCTTCGTTATGATTACGCCTGTTATGCCGATGGACTCGTTGAATGCTCTCGCCTGTTCGCTTGCCTGCTGGCCCATCGCAGCGTCGAGAACGAGGAATTTGTGGTCTGGCTCTGCGACTCGATGGATCTCTTCCATCTCACGGATCAGCTCTCTCTCGAGTCCGTGACGACCAGCAGTGTCTATGATCTTCACGTCGTAGCGTTCAAGGCTCTTGAGACCATGTGCCACGATCGTGACAGCGTCTCTCTCACCAGGTTCGCCGTAAAAGGCGAGATTGAGCCGTTCGCAGAGCGTCTTCAGCTGCTCGTATGCTCCCGGGCGGTACGTGTCAGCGCAGATCACACCAGGCTTCAAACCCTTCCTCTGGAAGTAACGTGCAAGCTTGGCGGTCGTGGTGGTTTTACCACTACCCTGCAGCCCGATCATCATAATAATCTGTTTACCGAGAGAGAGATCATATCTCCTGCCTATAATGTTGATCAATTCCTGGTATACGATCTGAACCACGTGCTCGCGCGGACTCATCCCGGGAGGCACATCTTCCTTCAACGAGCGCTCTTTTATCCGTTTGGAAAGATTCATCACAAGCTTGACGTTCACATCCGCCTGCAGGAGCGCTCGCTGAATATCTCGAACAACCTCACTCACCGTGCGCTCATCAATCCGTCCAGCACCAACGATCTTCTTCAGCGCATCCTGCAAAGACCCGCCAAGCTTCTCAAGGACCATAACGATCACCAACTCATACAAATGGGATGATCAATAAAGATATCGGAGAAGAATAAAGAGAGAACCAGTGGATTCGATCACCCACCTGCTACCCGCCCAGCCGCCTTGTACTTGCTCGGACAACTGAAAGCTATCCTGCTCGCGCTGAGAAGACCATCCTGGTAGACCCCCGTAACCACAGCAGATGTATTATCCTGATAATTGCCAGGCATATTACCATGATAGATCACATCGATCGTCTCCACACCATCGGTCAACTTGAAACGGAGAATTCTCTCATCTGGCGACCATTCAGTCGAACCTTCAACGATCACCCCTCTCACATTCACAGGCTCTTTAACAATCGTACCGTTCACTATCTCACTCACAGTCACATAATAAGAGAGATTATCACCGCTGAAAATTGAAAAACCGAGATAAGCCAAGACCGCCACGATCACAATCACACTCAAAAGGACACGTCTTCTTCTATCCATAATATAACCAGAAGAGATCAATAACAATATAAAACCCTTCCCCAAACCGGGGCTATCGAAGACTCTCTGGAGGTCTGGCAGAGGTGCATCGTATTTTCAATTTTGGTCTTCTTGAAGAGAGTCAGGGTACTCCTCTCACCCCTCTCTCGTCTATCAGGCTTGTTCCTGAGTTTTCATACTCTGAGAAGAGATTCTCTCCGATTGCAAAGACTGTGTCTCCAAGCATCGCCTGTGCTGCAACCACTCCGCGTGCTTCAGCCGATTCGATTGCGTCGATGACGGACTCGCTTGCAAGATTGACCTCGCAGGTGAACCGTCGCGACTCGATCATAAAGTTTTCAAGGCTCGGTCTCTCGATGAGCCTCTTCAGGCAGGATCGTCCAGCGAGACTGATCCGCTTCTGAGCATCTGCGTCTTCCAGTACTGCTGCTGTTGAGATTTCTTGAAAGAACGCCCATGAGACAGGAAGGCTCTCGGCTGGTATCTGGAGCACTCTGCCATGTGGTGGAACTCCTTCTCTTATCCGCAGCACCACTCCACCGGTTGCCTGTGCGATCACGTCTCCAAGTCCTGTCCTCCATGCAACCTCTGCTCTGTGTGCTCTGAGTGTGATCTCATTATGTGAGAGGTTGAGACCGAGCGCGTCGTTTGCTGCGTGGAGTGCCGCGAGAATGGCTGCTCCGCTTGCGCCAAAGCCTGCTCCGAGTGGTACATCGAGATGGAGATCTACCTGCAGTGGTTCGCTTGTCAGTTCAAGGAGCGCGTCTGATAGTGGTGGAGAGTGGAACGGCTCCCCACTTAGAGTCACACGAGTCTCGTCTATCGATGCAGCGTCTCTCACAACCTCTGCCACAACCCCGTCGTTCAGGCATATTCCAGCCCCGAGTGAACCACTCTCGAGAGCGCGTTCTCTTATCACGGGTACGAAGAACCCGGTTATGTGGGATGGTGCAAAAGCCCTTCTTCTCGTCATATCGATCCAAGAGTCTGGGGTCTTTCGATTCATATCACTGATATTCCTGCAATGAGTGCTCCTGCAACGTATCCTATTACAGCACCGGTGTTCAGGAATGGTAGGCCTGCCTGTGGTCTTCCCTTCAGTACGAGGCTCATAAGCGCTGCAAATCCGGCGAGGGATCCGATGATGGTGGTCACTGCTGGTGTCAGCGAGCCTGTGAAGAAGTATGCAGATGCTACGAGGATCGCTGGCATCACAGCGTCCCCGAGTCCCATGAAGAATGCGTCTCGTTCTTCTTTTTTAAAGGTCTCTCTTCGAAACGAGTAGTCTCGGCGTTTTGGGACGATGAATAGGATTGGTAAACGGAGATCCATCACGCCTTCTGCGAGTGTTATCATGTGCTTTGTTCTGTAGACTGCGATGGCATCGTAGACGGCGAGGAGCAATAGAAGGAGTATTACAGGTAGGATGGATAGGGAGATACCGAATATGGCTGCCGCTCCTGCGCCAACGATTATGCCCACGAGATCGATCACGTACCATTCTGGGAAGAGGTGGAGGATGATTGTCATGGCAAGGGCGATTGTGATCGATGCGATCACTGCCATCTCAAAGGTGGTCAGCCTATAGAGGAGTGGGTAGAGTACGTAGCAGATGGTGGATGCAACGGCACCGAGGATTATTAGCTGGATCAACCACCTCGCGTTCAGCTTGATTATGATCAGGATGAAGAGTGTGAAGAGAAGGATGAAACCGAGGTAGTAGAGCGAGTTCTCAGGGGCGTGGGGGTCTTCAAAGGCATGGATACCCGCGGCGTCGAGTGGAGCTCCGAGAAAGAGTGCCAGTACCTCCACTGTGACCATCAGGAGACCCATGAAGACGATTGGGCCGACCATACCCTCCTTTCTCTCAGTCATACACCAAACACTCCAAACGGCACAACTGCATAATATAAAATCCTACCGATCAAATTTTTCAGGCTTTCATCGCATCCGGTATCTCTCTTATGAGATCTGTTGCTGTGAAGCCGTTGCCGTACCTTCTCTGGCAGCGGTCTCCTGCGTCTCCGTTGATGAATGCTGCAGCGGAGGCTGATAAGAGCGGGGGGTTCTTTGCAAGGAGGGCTGCTGTTATCCCGGCGAGTACGTCGCCTGTGCCTCCAACGGTCATCCCGCTATTCCCGGTCGTGTTCATGCGGACGACGCCGTCTTTCGCGATCAGATCAATCTCGGATTTGAGAAGTATTGTCGCACTTATTCTTCTTGTTAACTCTGTCAACATTTCTATTCGCTCGTCAAGGATCATTGGGACTTTCTCGCCTGTTATTCTCTCGAATTCACCTGCGTGTGGTGTTAGTATCATGAGATCGTGGGTGTTCTGGAGGTCGAGCGCATAAAGCCCGTCCGCATCGATCACTGCTCTTCTAGAGAGTGGGATTATCTCTCTTATGGCGCTCTCTGTCTCAGGGTCTCTCCCGAGGCCCATGCCAAGAGCGATCACATCGAAGCTGGGGATAAGCTCTTTCAGCATGGGGACGTCATCCTCACAGAGGTGGTTCCCTGAGAGTTCTGTTACGATCAGGTCTGGTGAGAAGGATGCGATCGTCTTTGATGCTGATTGTGGTGCTGCCACGTGCACGATGTCTGCACCGGTGCGCAGAGCTGCAAGTGCAGAGAGTGCGGGCGCACCCGTGTAAGGCCCACCACCGATTATCAGGATTCGGCCTGAGTCGCCCTTGTGGCTCCCGCTTCGCCTATCGGCAAGTGCTGATACGTCACCTGGTCCTGTTAATCGTTCAAAGAGACCGGGTATCCCGATCGGCACCGTTATCACCTCTCCTGTATACCGTTTTAATCTCTCGCTGCAGAGTGCTGGCTTTGGCTTGTGGAACGTGATCGTGAGATCTGCTCTCACCGTCTTTTCAAACTCTCCATTGTCTGGATCAAGCCCGCTTGGCACGTCTACAGAGATCACATCGGCTCCGGACTCGTTCACGGTATCGATCGCCTTTGACTCGAGTGGGCGAAGCTCTCCATGTATCCCTGTTCCGAAGATGGCATCGATCACAACTCCATTCTCTGGCGGTTCTGGTAGCTGGGTTGAGTCTGTAACCTCTTTTGATGCGATTCGCATCCTCTTGAGAATCTCCCAGTTCACCCGTGCTTCAGGCGTTCTTATCTCCCTTTCGCGTCCGAGTAGAAATAGAGTGGAGCTATAATCATGGAGATGTCTTGCAGCAACGAATGCATCACCTCCGTTGTTCCCACGCCCTGCAAATATCGTGAGCTGCGTCTTCCGTGGGTATCTCTCCCGTATTATTCGTGCGAGTGCAGAACCAGCGTTCTCCATCAACTGTAGACGGGAGAGACCGTGGTACTCGCAGTTTGCATCGAGAACTGCCATCTCCTCTGTAGTTATAACCTCCATCGATAGCCCTCCTAATTCTGGTATTATTCTATGGGTACTCTATTGGTTGTCACTAATAAAGTTATATATGATGGTGAATAAGGAGTTGATCGGTGAGATTCGTTGGAACTTGAAGTGATACGGGACGATGAGAATCCTCTCCTTGATAGGAGAGAGCTTATGCTCAAGATCTCCGGGACGACGACCACTCCAGCTCGTAGGGTCTTGAGAGAGAAGATTGCAGCGCTCTATGACGTGGGGCTTGAGAATGTAGTGGTTGAGAAGATCATAACCGAGTTTGGAAGGCAGGATGTGGTCGTGGATGCTCGCATATATCCCGATCCTGCGACCGCTGAGAGGATTGAGAACTCTTATCTTCTCGATCGCGGTAAGAAGGACACGGAAGAAGAAGTGGTGGCAGAGGAGTGAACTCACGTATGCAGCCAAGAAATTACTATAAAATAGAGGGAGATAAGCTGAAGAGATTGAAGAAGATCTGTGTGAAGTGCGGCGATGGCGTCTTCCTTGCAGAGCACAGTGATAGGTTCTCATGTGGGAAGTGTGGATACACCGAGTTCAAGAGATGAAGCTTTTTCACAACTCTATCCGTCACAACTCTATCCGTCGTGCGATCTCTCGGTACACGCTCTCAAGATCGCCTTTATCGAAGCGGAAGACGTCCTTGTCGAGTGACTCGCCTGTCTCTCTGTCCCAGAACCGGCATGTATCTGGAGATATCTCGTCAGCCAGGATGATCTTGCCATCGTCCTTTGATCGTCCGAACTCGAGCTTGAAGTCTGGTAGAGCCAGCCCCCGCTCGTCCAGAAACTTGACCAGTATCTGGTTTATCTCAAGCGCGAGTCTTCGCATCAATTCAAGTTCCTCCATCTTCGCAAGCCCCATTGCAACTGCAATATCCTCGTTTATCATCGGGTCTCCGTATTCATCGCTCTTGTAGTCCAGTACGACAACAGGCGGAACGAGTCTTCTGCCCTCTTCTATCGGGTATCTCCTTGTGATCGATCCGGTGGCGATGTTTCGTACGATCACTTCGATCGGTATTATCTTAACGGCGTCTACTATCATCTCAGTCTCTGAGAGCATGCCTTTGAAGTGGGTTGGAATGCCATGTGATTCGAGTAGTTTGAAGAGCGTGGCTGAGATTTTAGCATTGTAATAACCTTTCCCTTCGAGACTGCTCTTCTTTTTTCCGTCAAATGCGGTTAGATCGTCGTGAAACTCGATGATGAAGGTCTTTTCATCATCTGTTCGGTAGATCGTCTTCGCCTTTCCACGGTAGAGAGCCTCTCCGCGTTTCACCATCTGCTTATTCCTCTATTGGTCTCTGGAGTTCTTCTGGCATGGTATCTGCTGCGGTCTGACTCCTGCGGTGAAGTGCGACCTTCCCTGTTCTGACCATCTCTTTTATCCCGAACTGTGAGAGCAGTCGCTGTATCGATGCGATCTTGCCTTTGCTCCCTGTGACCTCTACGATCAAGGAGTCGGTCGAAACATCTATTATTCTGGCTCTGAAGACGTCGACTATCTGCATGACCATTGAGCGTGTTGTAGCATCCACTCCCACCTTGATCAGTGCCAGTTCTCTTGAGACTGAGCTGTTGGGCGCCAGCTCTGCTATGTGTATCACATCGATTAACTTGTTCAATTGCTTCTTCACCTGTTCGAGGACGGCGTCGTCGCCTGAGACCACGATCGTTATCCGTGAGATATCGACCTTTTCGGTCACTCCAACTGCGAGGCTCTCGATGTTGAATCCCCTGCGGCTGAAGAGTCCTGAGATTCTCGCTAGCACACCGGGCTTATTCTCAACAAGGACCGCTAAGGTGTGTCTCTTCATCTCTTCATCACTCCAGATCAAGTATCTCATTTATTGCAGCGCCTGCTGGAACCATCGGCGACACGTTCTCGGTGCGTTCCACTATAAAATCGATGATGCATGGCCTACTAGAATCAACGGCTTCTTTAAGCGCTGCTTTCACGTCTTCTGGCTCTTTTACACGCAGTCCGATCGCCCCGTAGGCTTCGGCGAGCTTCACAAAGTCAACGCTCTCCTCGATTATCGTTGCAGAGTATCTCCGCTCGAAGAATAGTTCCTGCCACTGGCGCACCATCCCGAGGTATCCGTTGTTGAGGATTGCGACGACGACTGGCACGTTGTTCTGAACGGCTGTTGCAAGCTCCTGGCTGTTCATCTGGAAGGAGCCGTCGCCTGCAATATCTATCACGGTGGCATCCGGGACTCCGACCTTTGCGCCAATTGCAGCAGGGAATCCATAACCCATCGTTCCAAGACCGCCTGAGGTGATGAATGTGCGCGGGCGGGTGCAATTGAAGTATTGAGCTGCCCACATCTGGTTCTGTCCCACCTCTGTTGTGATGATGGCATCCGGGTAGAGTTCGTTGATGCATTCCACGACGTACTGGGGCTTCAAGCCATCTCTCTTGTACTGGAGCGGGAACTCCTCCTTCCACTTCTTTATTCGGTCAAGCCATGCGCCCGTTCTGGGCTGCTCTTCTTTCACGAGTCCTGTGAGTCGCGAGAGAGCCGCTCTTGCATCCCCAACGACCGGGATGTCGACACGAGCATTCTTTCCAATCTCCGCGGGGTCGATATCGATGTGAATGATCTTTGCGTTCGGTGCAAACGATTCGAGCTTGCCTGTGACCCGATCATCGAACCGTGCGCCAACAGCGATTATGAGATCGGACTCCTGGATTGCATAGTTGGCATACTTTGTGCCGTGCATCCCTGGCATCCCGATCGATAACGGGTGTGTATCTGGGAATGCGCCTTTCCCCATGAGCGTCGTTGTAACAGGCGCCATTATCGTCTCTGCGAGACTAAGGAGTTCACTTGAAGCGTTGGAGATTATAACTCCACCACCAGCATAGATGACAGGCCTCTCAGATCTCAGTATCAACTGTGCCGCCTCTCTCAACTGTTCTACATCAACACCCTTCGGCGGCATGTAACCACGCAGATTGATCTTCTGCGGATACCTGAACTCCAATGTATCAGTGGTCACATCCTTCGGAATATCGATCAGAACAGGGCCTGGCCTTCCAGTCGATGCTATGTAGAACGCCTCCTTTATGATACGCGGCACGTCCTCGACGTCCTTTACGAGATAGTTGTGCTTGGTTATCGGGAGCGTTATTCCTGTGATGTCTGCCTCCTGGAAGGCATCACCTCCTATGAGCGAGCGTGGAACCTGTCCAGTGATTGCAACTAGTGGAACAGAGTCCATGTATGCAGTGGCGATGCCGGTCACAAGATTGGTTGCACCAGGACCTGAGGTTGCGATGCAGACACCTGTTCTACCGGTTGCCTGCGCATACCCATCTGCTGCATGAGCGGCTGCCTGTTCATGCCGCACAAGCACGTGCCGTATGCTTGCATCGTATAGCTCGTCGTATATCGGTAGCACCGATCCACCAGGGTATCCAAAGATGACCTCCACACCCTCGTTTTCAAGCGATTCTATCAGTGCTTCTGCACCTGTAATTTCTGCCATTCTTTCTTCTGTCCTCCATCTCTATCTTGAATGAGTCTGTTGACGCCTTCAAGGAAAGCTTCAACAGATGCCATTATGATATCTGCCCGTGCCCCTCTCGCGGTTATCACCCGCTCGTCCTTGCTCAGTTTCACCAGAACCTCGACTAGGGCATCAGTACCACCTGTTATTGCATCCACGTGATACTCTTCGAGGCGTATATCAGCAATACCAGCGATGGCTTTCCTGAGAGCATTTATGGCGGCATCAACAGGACCAAGCCCTGTTGCCGCTTCAACGATCTCGTTACCACTGACCCGTAACTTGAGCGAAGCCGTCGGAGTGACCCTGTTTCCGGAGACGACGGTGAGCTCTTCCATCTTCACCTTTGCTTCCTGGTAGATGCCAAGCACTGTCTCGGCAATGCTCTCAAGATCGGCATCACTCACGTGCTTGCCAAGATCGCCAAGTTCTTTCACACGATTGATTATCTCTTTAACCTGCTCCTCTGTTGCTTCAAGCCCAAGCTCCTGGAGTGCGAGATTGACCGAGGCTCTACCCGCATGTTTCCCGAGCACGATGCGTCGCTTGCGCCCAACCATTTCAGGCGTGATCGGTTCATAGGTCGATGAATCTGCGAGCACACCGTGAACATGGATGCCTGCCTCGTGAGTGAAGGCATTGCTGCCAACCAGAGCCTTGTTATGGGAGACCGGTATCCTGGTGAGTCTGCTCACGAGTCGGGAGAGCGGGTATAATTCCTCGCATTTGATCCCTGTTCTCTTGTTGTAGAGCGCTTCAAGTACGAGCACCACCTCCTCAAGAGGGGTGTTTCCCGCGCGTTCTCCAAGCCCATTGACCGTCACATGAGCCTCACTGGCGCCTGCTCTGAGGGCTGCAATGGTATTGGCTGCAGCAAGTCCAAAGTCGTTGTGACAGTGAATACTGATCGGTCTCTTAAGATCTGATAGTTCTGTGAAGATCTCCTCTGTTCGTTCAGGCACGAGTACGCCCACGGTGTCACAGAAGCAGAGTCTCTCGGCACCGGCGTCGATTCCTGCCTTGGTAGAGCGTCTTCAGATACTCGAGGTCTGCACGGGACTGCGTCTTCACCGCTCAGCTCAACGATCAGACCGTGCTCGCGTGCAAAGCCCACCATCTCGATCGCCTCCCCCAAAACAGTTTCATGATCTTTTTTAAGTTTCCGAGTGATGTGAATCTCAGATACTGGAACTACGAGATGGACAGAGTCAACATCACACCCTGCTACAAGCTCAATATCCTCTCTACGGATGCGAGCATAAGCGCATATTTCAGCATTAAACCCTTCATTCGCAATCGTCTTTATCGCTTCAAGCTCGCCCTTTGAGGTGATAGGCGAACCTGCCTCGATAATATCGATCCCAATATCGTCGAGCTTCCGAGCTATCAAGAGCTTCTGATCTGGTGTGAGCATCACACCATGGCGTCTGCTCACCATCTCGCAGGGTAGTGTCCAGAAAACTGATATTACTATGCAAAAGCGATCCATCCTCTATAACTCTCTTCAAACCTCACACGTCATGATAAAGAGTGTAAAGAGATAGAAGTTATTATAGAAAAAACTAACGTCCCTCTTCATTCCAGTGTGGACAGGGGTATATCAAGGGTATATCACCTGATCCTCACATGCCCCTACAGCACCCCGAGTACTCTCTGCGTCTGCGGTATGACTCGCACGTCTCTCAGATACCTGCCTGCTGCATCCATCATCTCGATGAGACGTTCTGGGTTGCTTCTATGGGGTGTTACAGGCTGGAGTACCAGTGGGATCTCAGGGTTGATCTCGGCTATAGATGTGACAGCCGGCATGATGGTCGCCACTGTGGTCTTCGGGAGGAATCATTATCTTGGCAAAGACCAAGCAATCGCTATCATTGAAGATCTCTATCGTTTCGAGAGATCTCTTGAAGAGCACACCATGATCATCCTCCACGCCAGACTCTTCAAGCTTAATATCACAAGCTGCAACATCTATCACTCCTGCAACATCGACCGCGGCGCCTGGCAGGGTGGAGTTTGTCTCAAGATAAAATGGCATCTCAACTCTCTCTCCAAGTCGTCGTATGAACCTGCTCTGGAGCAGTGGCTCGCCACCGGTGAGAGAGACATGTCTTGTTGAAGGTGACCAGAGATCTCTAATAAGATCTGCAACGATATCAACTCCAAGCGGGTTTTCAAGCGTTTCAGAGAAGCGCCCAGGTTCACACCCCCGCCAGACCCTGCAGATGACCGGATTGCCCGCACGCGTCTCCGACGTATCACAATAGCTACACCTAAGGTTACATCCATAAAACCTCACAAAGACCTGCCGCACCCCTACAAAGATACCCTCTCCTTGGATAGAACTGAAGACCTCCTCTAAATACACATGCTGATCCGACATCTCACCACTATTCCTATTCTCTTCTTTAATCTTATCTTGCCTTGATAGAACTGAGCATCTCAGAATATAAAACTTCCACCGACCGCCTCTCCTCGAAGATCGATTTCGAAACACAAGAAAGAAGTAAAGTGAAGCTATGGCGCCAGAAAAATACTTAAACGAATTCATATATGTTCATACAAACTCTGCTGTGTTGCACAATTAGCTGAGAAGTAGACAGTGTCAGCCATTTGTTTTTTTGAAGATGGTATACTTGGATGGTTAATAGCGTGTTGTAGGGTGAATTTCATTTTTACTTTCTGGAATAAGCCTTCAATGGTTTTTGCTCTGGATGTCTATTCAAATGCTCTTTTAGCTCCAGGAAAGAAGGCTTCAGATGCTCATCTCTTACCATATCTATACTTATCCGAGTCTCTTCATTTCTCTCACCGTCTTGGCTCTTGATGGAGATCCCCTTTGCTTTTGTGGATGAGTTCTTTCTCGCCTTTGATTATTGCCTTGATCTTCTCTTCATCAAGAATGTTGAAGTTATCCTTACTATCATATCCTCCATCGCCATACAGTGCATCTATATCATCTCCATTGATACTCTTCTTAGTCTGTCTCACCAGTGCTTTAAGCATCTTCCCATCACCGGTTCTCTCATCCTCCAAAGCCAAAAGCCTTCTTTCGCCTCTCTTTCTTTTCACACCAACAAGCGATTGTCAACAAGCGATTGTGAACCTTGATCCAACCATTATGTATTCTCCATTTATATCTGATCTCCTCTACCTGTAACTTTCATACCAGATTTTCTATAAGTAAATCAGACATGTCCACTTAACATAAACACCACCTCAACCGATTATAATAAAGCATAAAGAGCTTACAGAACAAATTCCGGTTTTTAACAGGATTAAAAGAGATAATTGAGTAAAAGAATATCTTTATTCTATGTTTTAGTGTTGCATGAAATCTTTTGGGTGGATTTCATGCAAGTTTCAGATTTTCAATCTGAAACAAGGAAAACACTGATTCAACCAGGCTTCTCTCCGAAAGAGCAGAATAAACATAATACGCCTTTTTATCTTGCTTTAACAACTGTTTCGTCTAATGCTATCAGGTATCTTCTCTTCTTCTCTGATACAACAGGCAATCTCTCTTCAAACCTATCTGTCCCAAAGAGAGGTTTTAGATATCGGATGAAGCCAGAGAGAGAATTCTGACAGTCCTCCCGAGAGAAGACGTCTGAATATAGGTCGCAATACCGAGAACCTTAACCTATAAAAGGCACCTTATTCCTCTCAAACACTCACAACCTCAACTCTTCAACAATCCCACCTTACCCTCAGCACAAATAAAAAGATGGTCTCCCGTATTTATAATCGTATGTGGACGGGTCTCTGCCATTCTTGCGTAAGGGTTAAATGGTTCTTAGTGGTCTCAAGTCTTCTGTGCAGACAGATCTCTATGATAGAGTTATTGAGCTGGCGCGGCGACGAGGCTTCCTCTGGAACTCCTTTGAGATATATGGGGGTGCTGCTGGGTTCTATGATTATGGTCCTCTTGGTGCCATCTTGAAGCGCTCTGTTGAAGACCTGTGGAGAGAGTTCTTCATCCTGCGAGAGGGTTTTTCCGAGATCGAATCTCCGACGATCGGTATTGAAGAGGTGTTCCGTGCATCAGGCCATCTAAGCGGTTTTTCCGATCCAATCGTAGAGTGCATCGAGTGTAATGAGCCGTTTCGAGCAGATCACCTCCTTGAGGGTATCGTGAACGATGTCGATGGCATGTCAGCAAGAGAGCTTGAAGAGTTGATCAGGTCACACGATATCCACTGTCCTGAGTGCAGCGGCGATCTTGGGAGTGTTTATGACTTCAACCTGATGTTCGAGACAACGATCGGACCAGGTAAGGGTCGCAAGGGCTATCTCAGACCAGAGACTGCTCAGGGAATGTTCGTCGACTTTCCAAGATTGTTACGGTTCCATCGTGAAAGACTTCCATTTGGAGCGGTGCAGATCGGAAGATCCTACCGCAACGAGATATCCCCACGCCAGGGGGTGCTCCGCCTGCGCGAGTTCACACAAGCCGAAGCCGAGATCTTCATCGACCCAGCCGATAAGAGCGAGCCGAGATTCAAAGACGTGGCTTCAAACGAGCTCACACTCTGTCCTGCAAGCCTCCAGGTGGCAGGCGAAGAAGCGATCCAGATGCGGCTCGGTGAAGCGGTTGCAGAGGGCATCATCGCACACGAGTCTCTTGCATACTACATCAACCTGACCTACGAGTTTCTGAGAGAGTGCGGCATCGACCCAGAGAGGCTCAGGTTCAGACAACACCGCGATGACGAGATGGCACACTACGCAGGCGACTGCTGGGACGCAGAAGCCTACCTTGATCGCTTCGGATGGGCAGAACTCGTGGGAATCGCTGACAGAAGAGACTACGACCTGCAAGCACACAGTAGAGTAAGCGGAATGGAACTCGGAGTCTTCAAAGAGTACGAAAAACCAAAACGGATAGAAGTAACCAGGATAAAACCGCTGATGAACTACATCGGACCAAAATTCAAGAACAGAGCAAAGCACATAGTGGAAGCACTGGAAAAACTATCGCCTGAAGACATCGATGGAGAAACAGTCACAATAGAGGTTGACGGCGAAGAGATAAGCATAGGAAGGGAAGCCTTCTCAATAGAAAAGATGGTCGAAGAGGTTCGTGGTGAGAGAATCATACCGCACGTCTTAGAACCAAGCTTCGGAATTGACCGAATAATCTACACCATACTCGAACACTCATACCACGAAGAGATCGTAGAAGGCGAAGTGAGAAGAGTCCTGAAACTACCAGAAAGGATCGCCCCAATAAAAGTAGCAGTACTCCCCCTCCTCACAAGAGACGAACTGATCAGACCTGCAAAGAAGATCGAAGCCAGATTAAAAGAGAGAGGAATCCAGACAATCTATGACGACAGCGGCACAATCGGACGCCGCTACAGACGAAACGACGAAATCGGCACACCCTACGCAATAACAATCGACTACACCACACTCGAAGACGAAACCGTCACAATACGAGACAGAACAACAATGAAACAGATACGCAGACCAATAAAAGAGATCGAAAACATAGTAACACGCCTGCTTAAAAGAGAAGAGACCTTCAACACCGCCTTCAACACCGATGCCTAAAGGAGGACGTGTATAGTTGGAACAACGATAAAACTTATGCGGAATGGTGGGGGCAAGACGGCGATAAGACACGTAATTATACAAGTAATACCAAAATATTCGTTAACAATGTTTGGAATCATGCTATGGATACTTTAGACAAGAACCCAAGTATGAGTAAAGTTTGGTGGTATACATCTTGGTCTTAATCTTTTTAATATTTTTTAATTAAGGTGAAATTATGAAAATCTATGAAGTGCTATCTTGGTTATTGATAGTTATGCTTGCAATAGCATTCATAGGTAGGATTTTTATAGCTTATATAAATCCTGAAGTTTTTCTTGTTGGTGAAAAATTGGGTGGTGATAAAGCTAGGATTTATTTGTTAGGAAATGCTTTAGCTAGTATTTTTCTGGCAGCATTGCTTTTAAAAAAGAATTATTGGATGGGCACAGTTTTAACTACTTTATATTTTGGGTATAATGTATATGAAGGATACATATTTTACCAAACAATAACACCTTTTACACTACTTTCACTTATTATACCAATCCTAACATTAATATCTCTTAAGCTTGACATATAGAGAGTTAAATGGGGGACTCGCAACTCTCCGCTTCGCTTCGGTGCTAACGCACTCCGGACAACAGGAAAATGTGGCTCTGCCTTCGGCTACATCCAAATTTTCCCTTACGGGAAAAATTCACATATCCCAGGAACGTTAAGTGAAATCAGGATTCGCGGTGGCTTTAAAATTAATTTAAAAATAATACAATAAGTATGAAAGGTGAGAAAATGGGAATAATAATTGACCTCAAATATGGGATGTTGTTTGGGTTTGTAGGCTTTGCTTTAACTCTTGTTGGCATGTATTTTGCAACAGGTGTGCTTGGCCCAAGATTTCCCGCTGTGATAGGAGCATGATTTTTTGGTGGTGGATTTCTTGGTTCGGTGTTTAGAAGGTTATATAAACAGGGAAAGGAAGAGGGTTTTGGGACATAATTTATCTCACCCTGATTGCAAACAGGTTGTGCCAGAGTCTGATAGCAGACAGAGCCATTTCTATTCTACTTTCTCTTTTTTGCTTGATCAACCATCTAGATCTTCTTTTATCTGCTGAAAAACCTGATTCGCTTGAATTTTTCTTGGAGTATCTCTTTAGAAACTTATAGGCTTATAGGGGGGCCTCAATAATCCTTTCTATAATCCTTAATCAGTCAAATCTTATTCTGTATTCTGGAGAGATTTTTTCTTTGGAATGAGAGATAAACAGCAGTTTCCTTACCAAGATAACTTTAAAGTCTTTTTTGTGCTGTAATACTTGTCCAGGGAGATAGAATTCGTCTTTACTCCTATGTCTTGGAGCATCTTTATTGCTTTGTTGAATGCATCTTTCTCTGATCTGTTAGAATAGCCAAGACCAACGTGCATTCCTGTATCAATGTCTATTATCTTGAAAACGTATTTGAAGTCTTTTTCTTTCTTTTTAGGGTTGGTTCTGTAGTGCTTTGTAACAGTTAAGTTGTACCCGGTTCCATCTCCTGCAAATTCGCCTGAGATGCCTTCATCCTTGAGTAAAAGAATGAATAGGTTGTGCAGAGCGAGCTTGAGTTCTTCATCTGCAATACTGTCTTTCTATCGTTTTGTAGCTGACTTTGAGACCAAACAAAGGCTCAAACAACTCCAGTAATTCTTCTACATCCCTGTTTGATCTGTTCATAAGTCTTGCAAAGAGGAATGGCATAACTCTCTTCTCCAGATCAATTTCCTTTGGTTTGCTAGCTTTTTTCTGAATTCTGATCATCGCAACACCTTCCCTAACATATTCTGGAAGCTTTCTCAGTCTTTTCTTAACAAGTTCTCTCTTCCTTTCCCATTCAGCACATGGGTACTTCTTTTTCTTTTCTCTCCTTGTCTCCTTGACCAGTTCGTCTAAAATATCCAGTAACTCATTAACAAACTTCTTTGTTACTCTAAATTCCAGGTTCATATTCAGATTTTAACCAAAAAGTATTTAAGTATTTCTATGGATATACTAAAAATATGAGAAAGATTGAAGTGAAGAAAGGCGATTTTGTCCTGAAAGAAGAAGTCGAAGTTGTTTTCGAGAAAAAAGCCACATCCTTTCGGTAATTCAGCAAAAGTTGATGTACCAAAGAGATATCTGGGATAGAGAGCATAAGTGATCATTGTCAAGGATTAAGAGATTTTGTCCCAAAACCACTCTTAAGCCTTTAGCTTTGAGCTCTCTCTGCAACTCCTTCTATATTATTTCTTGTCTTTTCCCGTTCTGATCATTATTTATTTGAATTTCCACAGAGTTGAATAATCTGGAATACTTTCAGGAAAACCAAGGAACTTGCAGAAAGATATTCTCTCAGCAATCTGCCTCTCAATTTCTGGATCTGATAAACCATACCACTGCTGCAAGATGAGAATTTTCATCATAACAACTTCATCTATCTTCCGTCTTCCCCCCTTTCTCTGTAATGCTTCTCTACATTACCGCAACAATTGGCCTGAATACTTCCCAATCAATCAGAGTGAATCTATTTTTACAAGCCTATCGCCAAGTTTTTTCACCCTTTTCATATTTTTCTCTTAAAAAATAGTCGATTAAATACTTTATACACATTTTATGCTGAAAAATGGGTCAATAAAGGTTTCTGCTTTAATTAAGAAGATGTTTGTTAATTTGATGAGGTCTGGAGGTAAGTGGGTTTTTCAAAGTTCTCTTGAATACATAACGACAAGGCCGAAACAACGCCAATACTCAATAGCTTTCAATAGCTTTACAACCTCAACAAAGTGTATTCAACACAGCAGTGGAAGCAAAAACTATTTTATGGATGGCGAGGTATCTATAATGTTGTGGATGAGCCGTTTATGGTGAGTTCATAGAAGTGGAGTGTTGTGTGCTTGTGACTGGTATCAAGCGGTTGGTTCTTGATGTGTTGAAGCCGCATAAGCCGATGGCTATAGATCTTGCTGTTGCTCTCAGTAATCTGGGGCATGTCTATGGTGTTAACTTGAGTCTTGATGAAGTGGATCAGCAGACAGAGAATGTGAAGATCACGATTGAGGGTGACGATATATTCTTTGATGAAGTGAAGAGTGTGATCGAGGATTTCGGTGCTGTGATTCACAGTATCGATGAGATTGCTGCGGGTAGAAAGCTTGTTGAAGAGGTTTCAACTCTCCAAGATCGCACTTAAGGGATTTGGGAATTAGCCTCTGTTTTTTCGTATTATTCTTCCTATTTCTTTGATAATTCTTGACTTTGAAGTTTTTTTGTCTACGAGGACGCGTCCTGAGACGTCCCACCATCTTTTTGGGTATGCTTTCTTCGGTTCCACCACAGGGTTCAGTCCGAGTTCTCTTGCGGCGTTCTCTATCTCGTTCAGTGATGGTTGTGTCACAGAGTACTTCTTCGATACTATCCGCCCTTCGCTTCGAGATTTTGTGGCGTCGAGGTAGCTTGGCCAGATCACAACTCTATCCTTTCTCTGCAACATAATGGTCTCTCACTTAGGTGGTTATCGGTTAGAATCTTTACGGGTCGTTGTGGGTCAGGAGCTCGTGGATGAACCTTCGAACTGTGCGGTCTTCTGTTGTGAGCAGTTCCTCTTGAGACTGGATCTGAAATCTCTCTTCCCTGATTGTATCTCTCAGATCTTTTCCAAGCCCGCATCTGGGCAGTTCTTCTTGCAGGAGCGAGGTTGGTCTTCTGTGTCGCCGCTTGATCTCCACAACGTACCTTCCATTCTTAATGTAAATGTGTGAAAGTGTTTCTTTTCCCTGGTATTTCGATTTGAATCTTTTAGCATCAGTTCTTTCCCAAACGGGTGGTCCTATGTGCTTTTTAACTGCTGGAAGCTCTCTATCGAAGAGTTCACAGATTATATAAACGTTTCTTTCAGAGACAATACTGCCCGTATTGATGACTCTGAAGTCGTGCATTTCAAATAATCTGTTGATGGATCGCTCCATCTTCTCAAGCTGGGGATAGAGCAGGTCATCGACGATGTCCGGCGCTATGAATTGTATGCCGATCAGCGTGCTTCCGCGTCTGTGGAGAATCTCTTTTATCTCTCTTACTCCTATTGGCGATCGTTCTTGCTTGAAGAAGCACTCGATCCTTGGATCATCGAGGAAGGCTCGTGCGGAATCGATGAAACGGCACATGTTATCGAGGCTCAGTGCTGCTGCAACGTTGCGCCCAGGGTCTGTTGGGTCAACGACAACAAGAGGGCTCTCGTGCCTGTGTGTACCATGTCCTTTTATGTCAATCACCTTCCCGGGTCTCCAGTTCCCCGCATCTCTAATAAGGTTCATGAAGGACTTAAAGTGTATTATGAGAAGTTCTGAAAGGTAACCTGAAAACCCGTGTATTTTAAGTTCTGAACCATAGATCCTTGCTCTTTTCAAGAATTGTTTTGTGAGACGCACCTCACCTTCAAGCCCAGCTATCTCTTCTCTGACAAAATTGTTATGGTGCGGTGTTCGATCCACTGCAGACTTGATTCGAGAAGCATCCCTGATATCAAAACATGGCACAACGTCCACCCCGTAACCCTCGACCACGCCGTGGAGATACGGGTGCTCTGCGTACCGTTCTTCTATCCTCTCAGCATCAGAGAGCACAGATCCTGCGATCAGAAGACCCACATCCTCGAGCCGCTCACGCCCGGTAGACTCTGGAAAGAGGATGAATAGATCGATGTCATGCTCGCCTGAAATCCACGTCTTTCTCGCTGCAGAACCAACCAGCATCCCACGAACACCATATTCATCATAAAACCCGTCTATACGCTCTAAGAGCCTCTTCGCAACCCTCTCCATCCCCATCTCTTCTTCATCGCTGGGCGTTATCCTTGAGAGGACCTCATCAAGAATGCTCGCAATCTTTTCATCTCTACTCATCACAACAAAATACACCCGGTAACCATCGATATCTACTCTTTCGGTCTTTTAATAATTCTTATCCTTTTTAATCTTCTCCACTCCTACCTTTTCCAACCCTCGCATCATCATATCTTTTTCAAGAATTTTTAGCAATTGAAATATAATCCCACGAAAGAGAACCAAAAAATTTACTTTTCAGGGCAGGGTGGTGGTTTGGTTATCCTTCTACCGTACTTGCCTATAGAGTGCATAGGATTTGTTTTTTGCTTGGAGGGGGATGAAGCCTGGAGAAGTCTATAGTATGGAAGATTTTATGAGTGTTGAGAGTTCTTAGTATAGCCGATGGCTACCTGTTCTGCTCCGGGTAAGATTTACCTCTTTGGTGAGCATGCAGTGGTTCATGGCGAGCCTGCGGTTGCTTGTGCAGTCGAGCTTCGTACACGTGTCACTGTTCTGCCTGCCAAGAGTACGTCCGTCATATCGAATGGCAAACCGTTGGGGTTTGGAGGGGGTCCGTACATAGAGAACACATTAAAAATTATGGAAAAGTTCCTGGTTTTGCCTCCTCTCTCGATTCGGATCGATTCAGAGATACCGATCGCAGCAGGTATTGGTTCGTCAGCTGCTCTCACAGTCGCACTTCTGCGGGCACTGAGTATTGAGTTCGGTGTGAAGATGGATCTCTCTATGATTGCAGCCACTGCGCACCGGGTTGAGAGAGTTGTTCAGGGCGCTGCAAGCCCAACCGACACTTTTGTATCAACGATGGGTGGTGTTGTGGTGGTACCAGAGAGAAGACATCTCTCACCTCTTGGGTGTAAGATTGTTATCGGTGAAGCGGAGAGGGGGGTGGGAGAGAAGACAAGGGAGATGGTCTCGCGGGTCGCGGAGTTGAGAGAGACCTATCCAGATGTTGTCGATCCCATCTTCAATGCCATTGGGAGGCTTACGCGAAACGGTGTGCGACTGATTGAGGATGATGATTGCAAGGGTATTGGCAGGCTCATGAACATTAACGATGGGTTGCTTGAGGCACTCGGAGTTGGTACAACGATGCTCTCACGACTCGTTCATGCTGCACGGGACGCTGGTGCATTCGGTGCCAAGATCACTGGTGCTGGTGGCGGGGGGTGCATCGTTGCACTCACCGATGATCCTCAGGAGGTTGCACGTGGAATCGAGGATGCTGGTGGAAGGGCGATCGTTGTGGAGATTGCACGGGAGGGTGTGAGAGAAGAGTGAAACCGATCCTTTTGAAGATCGGAGGAAGCGTGCTGACCGATAAGGAGCGTGAGTGCACGCTTCGAGAGTCTGAGATCGAGCGGATCGCAGGCGAGATTGGAGATTCAAGAGCGCGTCTTGTGATCATTCACGGCGCTGGCTCATTCGGACACCCACAGGCAAAGGAGCACAGGATCAGAGAAGATCCGACAACGAGGGGTTTAATTGAGACGCACAGAGCAGTCATGAAACTGAACAACGCCATCATCAAAGCCCTGAACCGAGCAGGTCTCGATGCGATCGGCGTACACCCACTTGACTTCATAATGATGAGAGAGAACCGCGTTGCACACCTTGACTCTGCGGTCATTGAGAAGATGATCGAGTTCGGGCTCACCCCAGTTCTTCACGGAGATGTCGTGATGGACTCGAAGAAGGGGGCATCCGTGATCTCAGGAGACCAGATCCTAAGAGAGCTTGGAAGTAGACTGGAAGTCTCAAGGGTCGGCGCCGGGACAAACGTCGATGGTGTGCTCGACAAAAGAGGTAGAACGATCGCAAGAATAACACCAGAGACCTTCAACCACCTCTCACTCCGTCAAAGAGACGAGTACAGCAGCGTCGACGTGACAGGCGAGATGAGAGGAAAGGTAAAAGAGTTGCTGGAGCTTGCAGAGAACGGCGTAGAATCTCTTATATTCAATGCCTCCAGAGATAAGATGGTATACAACTTCCTCAGAGGCAAAGACGTTGGAGGAACACGGATAACCCCTCAATAACCCCATCATATTAGTAAGATTGGACTGGTATTGGATCATGAGCACATCCAGCAGAAAGATGGAACACCTGAAGATATGCGCCGAAAAGCAGGTTGAGGCAACCACAGAGACTGAACACCGCCAATCAGGCTTTGACGATATACACCTCGTGCACCAGGCACTTCCAGAGATCAGCAAACGAGAGATTGACACCTCAACCAGATTCTTTGACAAGAACTTCGCCGCCCCGATCATGATCGCATCAATGACAGGCGGACACTCCGCGACCCTCAAGGTAAACGAGAACCTCGCACTCGCAGCATCAGAGCTTGGCATCGGCATAGGAGTTGGAAGCCAGCGAGCAGCACTCGAAAACAAAGACGAAGAAGCCTCATTCAGGATCGTTCGTGACGTAGCACCCGACCTATTCATCCATGCAAACATCGGAGCCTGCCAACTGAAAGAATACGGAGTTAAGGGAGCACTCAAAGCAGTTGAGATGATCGACGCCGATGCACTCGCAATCCACCTGAACTTCCTCCAGGAAGCCATACAACCAGAAGGCGAAACCAATGCCACAGGCTGCCTCAGCATTATACACAGGGTCTGCAACGAACTCTCAGTACCAGTGATCGCAAAAGAGACAGGTGCCGGAATCTCACGCGAGACCGCAGGCGCACTCGTCGACGCAGGTGTATCAGCAATCGATGTCGGTGGCATGGGCGGCACGAGCTGGGCAGGCGTCGAAGTCTACCGCGCAAAGGCTCGAGGCGATCAACTCTGCGAGCGTCTCGGAGAGCTCTTCTGGAACTGGGGCATCCCAACAGCTGCAAGCATCATAGAATGCAGAGGCCACGTCCCAGTGATCGCAACAGGCGGCATCAGAAACGGAGTCGACATACTCAAATCCCTCGCACTCGGCGCAAGCCTCACAGGACTCGCACTCCCACTCGTAAAACCCGCAATGGAGAGCAAGAAAGAAGTCGTTAAAGTGCTACAAGAGATCATCGAAGAACTAAAGACAGCGATGTTCCTAACTGGCTGCGCAAACATTAACGATGCAAAAACACTCCCTTTCGTGACCACAGGGAGCCTGCACGAGTGGCTTCAGGGAAGAAATGATAATATAAAGAGATATAAAATAAAAAAAGAGGAGAACGAGACCATAAAAACAGAATAAACGCAGAGGGCAATTGCCCTCCACAAAAGATGAAAACCAACTGTGCAAATCCAAAACAGGCATGCTTAATATGCTATTGAATAAACCGGAATTAAGACATAGTTACTTCACTATAGTTGCAAACAGGTTGTGCCAGAGTCTGATAGCAGACAGAGCCATTTCTATTCTATTTTCTCTTTTTGTTTGATTAACCATCTAGATCTTCTTTTATCTGCTGAAAAATCTGATTCGCTTGAATTTTTCTTGAAGTGTCTCTTTAGAAACTTATAGGCTTATAGGGGGCCTCAATAATCCTTTCTATAACCCTTAATCAGTCAAATCCTATTCTGGAGAGATTTTTCTTTGGAATTACATAGATAGCGGTTTCCTTACCAGATAACTTTAAAGTCTTTTTTGTGCTGTAATGCTTATCCAGGGAGATAGAATTCGTCTTTACTCCTATGTCTTGGAGCATCTTTATTGCTTTGTTGAATGCATCTTTCTCTGATCTGTTAGAATAGCCAAGACCAACGTGCATTCCTGTATCAATGTCTATTATCTTGAAAACGTATTTGAAGTACTTGTCTTTCTTTTTAGGGTTGGTTCTGTAGTGCTTTGTAACAGTAAGCGAATAATCAGTTCCATCTCCTGCAAACTCGCCTGAGATGCTTTCCTCTTTTAACAGGAAAATGAAGAGGTTGTGCAGAGCAAGCTTGAGTTCTTCATCTGCAATACAGTCTTTCTATCGTTTTGTAGCTTACTTTGAGACCAAACAAAGGCTCAAACGACTCCAATAATTCTTCTATATCCCTGTTTGATCTGTTCATAAGTCTTGCAAAGAGGAATAGCATAACCCTCTTCTCCAGATCAATTTCCTTTTGTTTGCCAGCTTTTTTCTGAATTCTGATCATCGCAACAGCTTCCCTAACATATTCTGGAAGCTTTCTCAGTCTTTTCTTAACGAGTTCTCTCTTCTTTTCCCATTCAGCATAGGGGTACTTCTCTTTCTCTTCTTTCTTTGTTACTCTAAATTCCAGGTTATAGGGTCTCTTTTTTTCCAGTTTATCTGTAAAATTAAATGACCACTGGGATGGTTCATTATAGAAATTAAAGAATTCGAGTAAAGTGTAATCAGTATTAGAGTTTTCTTCTCTTGATTCTCTCAATAAATCTTTCCATGTTTATTCTATTCTTCAAGTAGAACTGACAGAACAATTGTGTAGTATAGAATTTTCGGTAATAGAGATGCGAGTCTTTCAAACTAAATATTGCCTTATGCTATTTTGAAGAAAGATTCTATTCTGCTTCTTGTTTCAGTGAATTTTTCGTATTTGTTAATCCCTTCCACTGTTTGTTTTATTGCGTAACTGAAATCTTTAAGTAAGCTTGATAGATTCTTGTTGTATTTGCTGTCAAGCCAGAATAGGTTTGCTGGATGATTTTCAATTCTCTTTTTAAGCTTTTTTACATCTATGTTACTTTTTACTTTTATTAGAGGAATTGTTCTGAGGTTAAGAGGTAACAGAATATTATTGTAGGCGAAGAATCCAGCATCAGCCATGATAACCTTTATTTTCCCATTCTGAGTTTCCATATTTGATATTACTATCTCTTCTCAGATCTCCTTCTTTGGTTCGTTCTTCAACAACCGAGAAATTCGTGAGATTTATCAGAGTGTGCAGACAATATAGCCTACTTCAGAACCTCTAAGAGAATCATGGCAGAATTCTGCATCAAAAAATCCATCCTTTATCATCTTTTTCCCTTTCCTAAGCCTGTTTAAATCCACTATTGTTACAACTGTGGTCTCCAGCCCATAGATCTCGTCTGCTTCTTCTTTAACATTCCTTTTTATTATATTGTCTATCCTTACTTTTGTCCTGTGTGATTTCTTCCTGAAATCTTCGTAATCTGAGAATGATTTAAGCACCTTTAAGGTTTAAAAAGTCTCTCAACTCCATGTGGTCTCTCAGAAATGCGTAAAAGAGAATCGGAGAGAACCCAAAGAAGAACCTCATAATCTCAACAATATAATATTCTATGATATAGTCGTCACACTCGTCACACGTCTCTTTCGTCTTGAACATCCCTCTTGCTCTCTCCACAACAACCTCAGCAAACTCTAAAGCTACAAACCAAAATTCATCTTCTTCCATCTCTCCACTGCTGATCTTCTCCACCACGCTTCTCAAAATCATGAAAACTAATTAAATTTTTCTATTTTTAACACAGACGTGTCCTAATAACACCTCCTCACCACATTGAAGTAAAATACGAACATTCTGCAGAACCTATTCCAACACTCTAAAACTCTTCTCCACCTTAAACCAAATTCTCTCTTCCTGAAATTCACAGTAATCGAGCAGAAGAATATCTTAGCTCTCTCTTTGAAGGAGCTGAATACCGATTCAACAAAACTCCTCTCTCCAAAAGTTTCGTGTCTGAATCTGACACCTAAACGCTGCAAACTATTTCTATACCATGGTCCTCTGTCTAAAATCAGCTCTTCAACCTCGCATATCTTCAAAACCTCTTTAAGGAAAGAATAGGCAGTTAGAGCATTCCTCGCAGGATAGACTTTCAGGTGGACGATCTTGTTCCTCTCAACGTTTAAAGCTGCAAAGAGGTAGCATTTTCTACCATTATACTTCAGAATTGTTTCATCAACAGCAATTCGAGCTATTACGAGCTTCTTCACTTCTTCTTTTCTTTCAGAGTCAAGAACATCCTTGAATCTGTCGATCCAGTAATGTACAGTTGATTTACCAACATTTAAGAGTAAAGCGATTCTTCTAAGGCTTGATGAGAGGAGATACATTGCTATTGCTGTAAGTTTTATTTCTATGGACACTTTGTTCCTTTCAAAGATGCTAAATTCTTCTATCATTTTTATTAGATCGTTTTCTGCCTCTATGACTATTCGGACACGTCCTTTAACACTTATTTCTTGATTTGAATTGTTTCCCTTGTTATTTTTGAATTACACTTTACTGGAATTTAAAAATAAAAATATGGAAATGTTTTAGTGCTTATCTAATCTTATTATGGATTCAGATGAAAGAGACCCTAATACATTAATGGCAGGGATGCCATGGGTAAAATCAATGGTCAAGTCTTCTATTGATTTGAAATTTCTTATTTTCAACGCAAATGAATCTCGTATAATGTAGATGCTCTACTCTATGAATCGGAATTGTTTATGTTTGTCTACCTTTTCTTTTCTTGGTGAGATGCATTGCTATTCCTGCAATAATACCCACAACACATGTTACTGCTACTCTTCCCATTATGGAAAGGTTGGTTGCGCCCGATATTCCTCCCGCAATTGCTCCAGCGATTCCTCCTATGACGGCTGTTCTTTTGTTTATTTTCATTTTATCATCTTTTTCCTTTCAAGGGTGGGGGGTTTTGGGAGGTTCACATAACAAATAGTTCTCTATACTCTTCTGGCCTCTTGAGGAAGTCGAGTCTTTCTGGTGTTTCTATCAGTCTGTACATGTCTTCTCCGGGTCTGAGGTTGAGCAAGCTTGGATCGGTCGGTTGGGCTCTTCTGAGTTCTGGCACTCTTGTGTAGTTCTCGTTTCTGAGAATGGTCTCGTCTTTCAGGAGGTAGTATGCTCCTCCTTTCCTCTCTCTCATCGGTTCGTATATTGATGTGAATTCTGAGGATACCCAGTTGCTCATTTTAAGATTGTTTTTTGATTTGTTGATTGTTATATGTCCATAGTTGGGTGGTATTATTACTATGTTTCCTTTGGTTGCGTGGATGAGTACCACGTCTTCTACAATTCCGTTTTTTACTTTTTGGAGTAAGTATTCTGCGGTTCCTTCGAGCACTTGGTATATCTCAGTGTATGAGAGTTCTCCTCCTGGGACTGGTGGGTGGTAGTGTCCTGCGGTTTTGACGTACTCTCTTCCGAGTGTGAGTGGTGGTATGATGGTGATGTCGTATCGTAGGTGGTGTTCTTCCATCGTCTTTTCTTCTTCACTTCTCTCGTAGAGTCCGCGGTACATGTAGTAGAGTGGTATCTCTTCGTCTCTGTGGCTCTCTATCCAGTCTTGGTCGTATACTACGTCTTTTATATCGGAGAGCATGCGTATGTCTGCGTCCCATTCTCTTCCTCCAAACTTCAGTCTCTCTGCCTTCATGGGTGGTCGTCTCATCTTCGTTTGATTATTGCGATGTCGCCAAGCGTTGTGGTCTTGCCCGCGGTTCTCTCGGTGTATTCTTCTTTAGCTACTTCTTCTGTGAGTTTTATCTGAAGTGTGTGTTCGAGTTTTTTTCGAACGCTGTCTTCTGGATGTATGTTTCCCCGCTCTATTTTACGAACAAGGCTTGCTTTTTCATTGATTTTGGCTGCCAGTTCTTCTATCGTTAATCCCTGTCTCTCACGCGCTTCTCTTATAATTGAATCGTATCCTGTTACCAGTTCTTCCTCGAGTGTGTCAAAGACGTCACGCCTTGTTCTCTTGTTGTATACCGCCTTGCCCGCAGGCGATGCTTTCTGTGGTGTCGGTGTCCAGATCTTTATCGGTCTTCCGAGCTGGGCGCATTTGTTGCAGACTTCAAGTGTGGTACCTTCAAGTGTGATCCTTTGTGAGCGTCCTCTTATCTCTATTCCACAGATTTCACACTGCATGGCCAACCATATTCTCGTCTATCTACTTCAAGGCTGTGGTCTTTTTTAGTGAACTATCTTGGATATATCAAGTTCGAGTATGTCTTCTGCGCCTTTCTCCTTCAACCGCGGTATGAGGATATTGACTTCGCTCTTATTCACAACAGTCTCGACTGCATAGTAATCGGTATGGTAGAGTCTGGAGACTGTCGGCTTCTTGAGCGCGGGTAATATCTGTATGAGGTCTTCAAGCTTCTCCTTTGGCACGTTCATATCGAGGAGTACCTTCCCCCGTGCTTCAATAACGGCGAGTAAGAGCGTTTTTATCTCTTCTATTGCTTTTCGTTTCTCAGGGTCTTTCCACGCGGTCTTGTTTGCCAAGAGTTTGCTTGTGGATTCCATAATCACGTCTATTATTTTAAGCCCGTTCTTGCGTAGTGTCGAACCAGTCTCGGTGACATCGATCACCACATCCATGATCTCAGGAACCTTTGCCTCGGTGGCACCATACGAGAAGTATGTTTTGATCGGGATCCCTAGCTTCTTGAAGTACGCCCGGGTTATGTTCGGATACTCGGTCGTGACCCGGCTATTAGGTCTTATCTCTCTTGGAGAGTTGATATCTTCCTCCATCGGGACTGCAACCACTATCTTCACGTTACCGCTACCCTGCTTGCTATATGGAAGATCTGCCACCTCCACCACGTCAGCGCCCGATTCAACAACCCAGTCCCTCCCAGAGATACCGATATCAAAATACCCCTCCTCAACATACTTGGGAATCTCCTGTGGACGAAGTATCTTGACTCTCTCGATCCTGTGATCGTTTACCCTGGGATTATACTCTCGGTCGGTCTTCTTGATCTCCAGATCTGCCTGTTTGAAGAGTAAGAGCGTCTGTTCTTCAAGGCTTCCCTTCGGCAGCACAAGACTCAACATGAAATCACCCTACTTTTACACACATATAAAAAGTTTGAATTGAAGGTGATCACTTTGCAAGTGCCTTCTCTGAACGACGTATCCGCTTTCGCTTAACGCCTTTTGAGGTGAATCGCTGTGCAGGGCCTGGGCGCTTATATCTCTCTTCGCTCTTTGGAACCATCCGCACCTGACCTTTCCTGCCCTTTATACGCACCCATTCGATCGAACCTGTTGCTCCCATTAAATATCATTCTCCAGAAACTATTATAGACCTCAACATCGATAGATCTGATATATTTATGTCGGTAGCAATGTGGTTTTTCACGCTTAAACCTTTCCCCCAAGAGAGAGGGTGGTTGTAGTTTGGAGAGTTTTTACTTGGAGAGGATCCGATGTATAGACGATCCGATAAGAGGTTGAACCTCTTCACCCCGTCTCGTCTCTTCCCGAGTGTCTCCATTACTGGAGAGGAGTGTGCCCTTCAGTGCAAGCATTGCAGAGGAAGGCTGCTTGAAGGTCTGATTCCAGCAGTTGAACCGGATGCACTTCTTCGGATCGCATCCGAGCTTGACGAGAACGGTGCCCTTGGCATGCTCGTGACAGGTGGCTGTGATAGAGAGGGTAGGGTTGAGATCGAGAGAGTGCTGAGCGCAGTTCGGCAGATCAAGAACGAGACCGATCTTCTCGTGATCGCTCACACGGGTTTTGTGAGACCGAGCGTGGCTGAGATGCTCGCCGGAAGCGGAGTTGATGGAGTGGCTCTCGACGTTGTGGGTGATTCAGCGACTGCAAAGGGGGTGTATGGTCTGGACGTTGCGCCAGAGGACTACCTGGAGAGTATGTGTGCCCTTCTGGATGCAGGCGTTGACGTCTTCCCGCATGTCTGTGTTGGACTGAACTTTGGCAGGTTATCTGGCGAGTATCATGCTCTCCGGTTGATCCATGAGGCTTCAGTCTCGGTTTCAAGGGTTGTTATCACTGCACTTATGCCCCTCCCTGGCACTCCGATGGCTGGGAGAAAGCCTGACCCTGCGGATGTTCTCCGAGTGGTCTGCGACGCAGCTAAACTCTTCTCTTACGAGCTGGTTCTTCTCGGATGCGCCCACTCGGTTGGACGGGATCGGGGAGTGATCGAGACTCTTGCACTCGAGTCTGGAGTCATGAACATCGCTCTTCCAACGATGCGCCTCGTCAGGTATGCACACAGCGTGGGGTGTGATGTGAACTATTATGGTACCTGCTGTGGGCTTGGTGCGAGAGAGGAGACGAGGATCAGGGGTAGTTGTTACGAAGACTACTTATAGACTCTGATCGATAGATGTATACTGGAATGATAGGTGTTTCAAAGCTTTACTGTAATGTTGTTGAGCCATCAGACGTTCTTCGCTATGGGCGAAGCTCGGCAGAACTCCCCTCTCACCTCCTGCAGTTCTCAGCAGACAAGAAGCCTGTTGTGGTATGGAATATGACCCAGCGCTGCAATCTTCGCTGTCTCCACTGCTATTCTCGCTCAGAGAATATCGAGTACGGCAATGAGCTGAGAACAGAGGAAGGTATCGAGTTGATCGATGATCTGGCTCGGTTCGGGGTTCCAGTGATCCTCTTCTCTGGTGGCGAACCCCTGATGCGAAGAGACTTTCCTCTGCTTGCAAGCCATGCCAGAGAGATGGGAATGCGTGTCGTCCTCTCAACGAATGGCACGCTGATAGATCGCGAGATGGCAAGGGTGCTAAGAGAGATCGATCTCTCATACGTGGGAGTCTCGCTTGATGGGATGCGTGAGACAAACGACAGATTCCGTGGCGTGAAGGGAGCATTTGACGCAGCACTCAGAGGGATACGGAACTGCCAGATGGAAGGGATCAAAGTTGGACTGCGATTCACAATCAACAAGAAAAATGTAAGCGACGTCCCGTTAATCTTCGACCTTCTTAAAGAGGAGAATATTCCACGAGTCTGTTTTTACCACCTTGTATACGCAGGCAGAGGTTCAAAACTCGTGAAAGAAGACCTTTCACACGAAGAGAGTCGTAGGACCCTCGATCTTATAATGAGACGGACGAGAGAGTTGCACGAGAGCGGTTTTCCGATCGAGTCGCTCACCGTTGACAATCACTGCGATGGTATATACATATACCTCCGCCTGCTAAAGGAAGATCCAGAGCGCGCAAGAGAGGTCTACGAACTCCTGCAGATGAACCAGGGCAACTCGTCAGGCATAGGCATAGCCTGCGTATCATGGGACGGTTCAGTCCACGCCGATCAATTCTGGAGACACTACTCCTTCGGAAACGTGAGAGAGAGGAAGTTCAGTGAGATCTGGAGAGACACGAGCGACCCTCTGATGGCAGGACTCAAGAACAGGAAACCATTGATAAAAGCACATGGTGACAGGTGCGCAAGATGCAAATGGTTTGACCTCTGCAACGGAAACCTGCGCGTACGTGCAGAAGCGGTCTACAACGATATCTGGGCTGATGACCCGGCCTGCTACCTGACAGAAGACGAGATCGGGTACTGAGAATGATGAAGAGACTTGGCATAACATCGAGATGTGACCGTCCTGAGGCAATTGAACTGGTAAAAGAGATAATTCAACACCTCGAAGGGAGGGCTGAACTTCTCATAGATCCCTGCACGGCAGAGAAGATCAACGTACGGAGCACTCCAGTGGAAGATATGCGAAGAGAGGGTGCGGTTGCGCTGATCTCGATCGGGGGTGATGGCACGATGCTCCGAGCGATCCAGCGGATGAGTGATCCACTCCCGATACTCGGGGTTAACATCGGAACCACCGGATTCTTGGTTGACGTCAGTGTCGATGAAGCACTCACTGCCATCGACAAGCTGCTCAGCGGCTTCGATGTGGAGATCAGGGCACGGCTCGGTGTTGTGATCAACCATCATAAGCTACCACCTGCCACAAACGAGGTGGTGATAATCACAGCCAACCCGGCAAAGATCCTCTCATACAAGATCCTCATAAACGAGAAGAAGTTTGACGAGATCCGTGCCGATGGACTCGTGCTTGCAACGCCCACAGGTTCAACAGCCTATGCCATGAGCGCTGGAGGACCCATACTCGATCCACGTGTCTCTGCAACAGTGATCGTCCCGATAGCACCCTTCAAACTCTCAGCAAGACCATGGGTCATCCCAGATACCAGTACAATCGAGATAAAACTGACCAGTCAGGGAAAAGAAGCCTTTGTAGTCGTTGACGGCCAATACACAGAGAGAATAAGCGAGACCGAGACTGTAGCCATCACACACTTCGATACACCAGCGCGATTCATACACCTCGAAGAGAACGGATTATACGAAAAGGTCAAGAAGAAGCTTGCATGAACTAAACGCTTGGCGATGCGCAATGGAGATAGAGGAGACGATCGACACATCCAAACATACAAAAGAGGAAGCCGTCAAGATATTAAGGGATCGATTGGTAGAAACACCGATACTGATACTGATAGGACCACAGGGTGGCGGCAAAACAACCATAGGAATTGAGGCATTGAACGAAGATATAGGCGCCATATTCGAAGGACACGTGCGCGCAGCACAACCAGTGATCCTGATTCGAAGAGATGCCACAGAGAGACTGAAAGAGATAATCGTCGAGAGAAAACCACTCCCACTCTATGATGGAGACGAACAGATATACACAGAGGTAACAGCCTTCGACGCCATCCGCAACAGCATCGAGAACATCTTCGACATCTTCGAACTCGGAGAGATCGAACTTGCTGAAAAGATCAGCGAGATAGCAGGAGAACACGGGATCGAGACACGACTGATAGAGTTTATAGCAGATCCAGAAGAACTGCAGAGACGGAGACTCAGTCGAAAAGACGACGCACAGGAACGCCTCCAGATCCTGATCGAAAAAGAGAAGAGATACAAGATCGACTCGAACATCCTGAGCATCCAGGGCGCAAAGATCCTCGACATAATCAACCGAGATAGAGTCGGAAGCTTCGCAGACGACGAGATCTCACGCACCACGAACGACTTCGAACGAACCATACCAGTGGAGGGCAGAACGCTCAAAGAGTGCCTCCAACTGCTCATGAAGATCTCAAAAGAGGAGGGACGCGAGGCAGGATTCCTTGTACACCACAAAGAGAAGAGAGAACGGATCACAAGCGACATCGTAGTCGGTGGAGAGAACAGCGTCATCGGCGTAACACTACTCGAAGTATACGTGGGATTCAGGCAGAGAGGCGGAGTCCTCGGAATGGAGGGAATCTACAGACCAGACATCGAAGGCGTAATCGAACTCATACACTCACACCACGGAGGAGACAAGCTACTATCACCAGAAGACCTGGGCGCAGCCGAGCGCTTCGGAATCATCGTAACGGTCGTAGAGGCAAACGGAAACATCGACTCCACACACTACCCGCGCAAAAGACAGTTGCAGAGACTACTGCACGAGGAATGATGGCTGGGGAAAAGTTATTTTGTAATTGATGTATGTGTAATAATAGAGGCTGATAGAGGTTGTGTGATATTCCATGAACGAAAAAGTTAGCCCTTTCACACCGGGTAATCCTGCACCTGTCGAACTCTTTGTCGGTAGAGTCGAGCAGATCAGAGAGATTCTCAGATATGTCGGGCAGACAAACTCTGGGCGTCAGGAGAATGTTTTTCTGGCGGGAGAACGGGGCATCGGCAAGAGTTCTCTTGCTGCATTCTTACAACATCTTGTCAGTAAGGAGGATTTTCTTGCTGTACACGTGTTTCTGGGTGGGGTTACAACTCTGGATGAACTGGTGCGCCGCATATTTGAACAGATCTTAAAAGAGGCAGATATGCAGAGAACACTATCTGACAAGCTTTCTAGATTTTTCAATAAATATGTTAAACAGGTAGATCTCTTCGGCGTCTCTGTGAGCTTTAATCCACCAGCTAATGACCTTAAAGATCTTATCAGAAACTTTCCAGAAGCACTTAACAACATAATAGAAGAAATAAAACCTGAAAAAAAAGGGATTTTCATCGCTTTAGATGATATAAATGGAATATCCAACACCCCCGAATTTGCCGACTGGTACAAGAGTTTTGTGGACAACGTATCCATTCACTATCCACGTTTTCCAGCCCTCATAATGCCAATAGGGCTTCCAGAGATACGAGACACTTTGAGCAAACACCAACCCTCACTCATGAGAGTATTCCGGGTGGTGGAGATAGATAAGCTCTCTGATAAAGAAGTTGAAGAGTTTTTTAAAAAATCCTTTGAAAGAGTTGGTATCGAAGTTGAACCTGAAGCGATGAAGATTATGGTAATGTCTTCAAGCGGCTTACCTATTCTAATGCACGAGATGGGTGAGGCAGTCTTTTGGTTGGATGAAGATAAAATAATAAGCGAAGAAGATGCATTTAAGGGTATTTTAAATGCAGCAGATAGCATTGGAAGAAAATATCTCGAACCCAAGGTTTACAGAGCAATTCGAAGTGAACGATACAGGTCAATTTTAAGAAAGCTTGCAAGTGAAAAGATCATAATCGGTTTCAGAAAAAAGGAGATAGAAGCAAGACTCAACGAAAAAGAGAGAAAAGTGTTTGACAATTTCTTAAGAAAAATGAGAGAACAGGGAGTCATTGTAGCGGACATTGAAAGGGGTAGAGGATTTTACAAATTTGTAAATTTATTATATGCAGTGTATATCTGGATGGAAAGCCAACGTACAGTAAAGTTGAATAATAAATATTATCACTAACTGTAGTTAGGTTATTTTTGCTCTTATAGTGTTTTGGGGTGTTTACAAATTTTTTCACGCTTTTTACTATTGTGATGTATCAATGGGGTGTCGTGATAAATGAAGGTTTACCTTGCAGGGCCCTTGTTCTCAGAGGCTGAACGGGAGTTCAACGAGCGATTGAGAGCGTTACTTGAGAGAGATGGCTACGATGTCTTCCTGCCGCAGGAAGACTCGAACGAGAAGACGCCCCCGCACCACCAGAGAGAACGGGAGAAGATATTCAAGGAGAATCTGCGTGCTATCGATGAGTGCGACGTCGTGGTGGCGGTGCTTGACGGTGCCGATGCAGACTCTGGCACGGCGTGGGAGATCGGGTACGCAAGTGCGATCGGAAAACCCGTGATCGGGCTTAAAACCGATTTCCGGACACTTGGACCCGAAGGAAGAGTGAACCTGATGATAGAAGAGAGCATCACAGGACTGTGCACGACGACAGACGAGCTTATGGAGAGGATGCGAGAGCTTCAGAGATGAAGGGCGAGAAGATACGAGGCGAACTGGTGGGAGGATCGGTGATCGTCCCGCGCGCGGGAGGTGAAGAGCTTGATAGGAAGAGTTTTGGAAGAGACTGTAGAGAGGGGATTAAGCTCACGCTGGTAGAGGCGGCATACCTCCTCTCCAGGGGGAAGATCGAAGTGATGGAAGATGGAGAACGACTCGGCTTTGAAGCGTTCTTTGAGAGAGCGTCTGCGATCGATGAGACCTTCACAGAGAGGTATATTGTTTATAGGGATCTTCGAGAGCGCGGATACCACATTCAGCCCTCACCAACCGATTTCAGAATCTACCCGCGCGGTGGAGAGCCCGGCAGAGTAGCATCGAGATACCTTCTGCACATCATCTCTGAACGAGAGAGAACACCGATCAAAAAACTATTAAAATGCATTGAAACAGGAGAAAACCTGAAAAAAGAAGTGATACTTGCAATAGTCGATGAAGAAAGCGATATAACATTCTACAAACTAAAAAAATCAGATCCGAGAGGGAAAGAAGCGGGAAGGATGGAGGATCTGAAGAGACGAGCACTGCCGCATGGCGTGAACGCAACCCTGCTGCGGGATAGAACGATCATCTGGAATCGAGAGATCTCAGAAGAGCTCCACAACCAAGGGTTCTATGGAAGACTCCTCGAGAGATACCTCCAGTTATCGCTCGTCGAGACCGCATACCTGCTCAAAAACGAGACGATCACCCTCTACCAGGAGAAGAGCGGGAGAAGACGAGTCAGATACGCTGAGTTCACAGAACTTGCAGAGCGAATCGAGCCAGACTTCAGACTCAAGTACCTGAGCTACGAGGACCTTCGAAGGAGAGGACTCACACCGAAGACAGGCTTCAAGTTCGGAGCGCACTTCCGCACCTACAGAGAACCCGCCATAACGATGGAGAGAACCACACACTCAGAGTACCTAATCCACGCAGTACCATCGGACCACGCCTTCCAGCTCTCAGACTTTAGCAGGGCAGCACGCCTCGCGCACAGCGTGCGAAAACAGATGATATACGCAGTAGTAAAGAGCGACAATACCATCACCTACCTTGAAGTAATAAGGAAAAAGATGTGAATGAGAGAGATGAGAGGAGAGATAAGAGCGGTCATCTTCGACATGGACGGCGTACTGACCGATAGCATGCCGGCACACGCGCTTGCATGGCAGAGAGCATTCGAGGAGATCGGGATCAGGATCGAGCCGATGGATATCTACCTGCTCGAAGGCTCAAATCACAGCGGCATAGTAGAGGCGATACTGAAGAGATATAATAGAGAGTACAGTGAAGAACTGAAAACCGAGCTATCCAGAAGAAAGATCCAAATATTCAACACCCTCTACAAGCCAAGCACATACAGAGGAGTGAAAAAACTGATAGCCATGCTAAAGTCGAAAAACCTCAAATTGGCAGTAGCATCGGGTTCGAACCAGGCAACAGTCCACCAGATAATAGAGAGATGCTTCGAGCCCGGCACATTCAAGACGATACTCACGGGAGATGATATAGAGAACGGAAAACCCGCACCCGAGATCTACCAGAAAGCCATAAGCAGACTAAGACTCACACCAAGAGAGTGCATCGTGATCGAGAACGCACCACGAGGCATAGCCGCTGCCAAGAAAGCAGGATGCACCTGCATCGCGATCACAACCACCCTCCCACCTCAACACCTCAAAGACGCAGACATAATCGTGAAGAGCCACGAAGAACTCTATAGACACCTAAGAGAGAGTATAGATCAGGATTGAGACCCTGGGGGCGGGATCGACGATATGATCCCCTCTGGTAGAGGAGGGGGGTGGGATTGGGTTTAAAAGTCGCTCAGTGATGCCTGCCCTCCACCCCTCCTCGCCATCCTCTTTGGAAGCTCGATCCACCCATACTTCCCACCACCGCCTGGGTGGAGGATGACTCTCTTCTCTCGGAATGCCCTGATCGCTTCAACGATCCTCTCATCCACGAAATCGATCCTCTCAAGATCTATGTCAACGAGTACCTTCACCTCGCTTCCGAAAGCCTCTACAAGCTCGTTCCATGCTCTCTGCACGGTCTTGGTATTCTGGCTTGAGTGTCCGAGTGCCATTGTGATGATCTCTGAGAGCGGGAAGATATGGAGGTATGGTGGGCGATGATCTGGGTGTTCGGTGGTATCGGCGAGCTCTTCAACTCTGTCACGCACACCCTTCTTGATCCTCCCCCCGCAAACGCACCTCCAGCTCATTCTCACAGCTTCTCGAAGGGTGTAGTGTTTGAAGCACCTGATGCACGCACTCTCGTTGTACTTTCCCTCTTCTGGGAAGAAGCCGATATTCAGGGTTGGACGCCTCCCATCTCCCCTGAAGATCGCTTTTTTTAGCTCTTCGAAGGTGATACTCTCCACTTCAAACCGTGTGAACTCACGTGCAAGCTTGTTTGGCCACGGCGAGTGTGCATCAGAGTTGGTGAGGAACGTCAGTCTGTGCAGTTCAGATATTCTGTCGGCATAAGCGGTATCTGCGCTCAACCCAAGCTCCACGAAGGAGATATAATCTGTAAGATCGGAATAGCACTCAGATAGGGAGTTATGGTATGCATAGATCGAAGTCCATGGTGTAAAAGCGTGTGCAGGCCCGATCAGGGATTCAGAGTCCCGTGCAATCTCTGCAATCTCTTCTCCAGATAGGTTCACGCTGGGGCGCCCGTCCTCATCGATGTTCTCCGAATGCGTCTTGAACCGTTCATAGAGTTCGTCTGCCTTTGAGAGTGATGGAACTATGAGTAGATGGTGCACACGATTCCTGTCCTCCACCTCGACAGTTGGGATAAAGTACGTATCATCCAAGACGAGGAGATCGTCCTCAGAGTTCAGTCGCTCAAGCTCACGTCGCCAGAGAGGATGGAGGCAGTCTCCGCTCCCCACGATATGAACACCCTTCTTACGGGCTTCGCCTGCAATCACCTGAAGCTCCATCCTCTGTGAGGTTGCCATCGAATACTTTGAGTGAATATGTAAATCAGCATTGATCTGCATAAGAGATCAGGAAGACCTTGCAGGACTTAGCACTTTCGAACCCTACTTATAGATACTATAGAGATTGCAAAAGGGTTAATAACGCTAAAAACAAGATCGTATACGATGTTTAAACGCGTTCCAGAAGACCTTGCACTCGTAATTCTATTCACGCTCTCATGTATACCGTTTGTCTTAATTCCGCCATTAAATGAGACGCCGATAAGAATGCTTCTCGGTCTTCCGCTGGTGCTTTTCCTACCAGGTTACTCGTTAATCGCAGTACTCTTTCCAAGAAGAGATGATCTGAGTGTGATTGAGCGGATTGCACTGAGTTTTGGATTGAGTATTGCAGTTGTTCCACTGCTTGGATTGGCATTGAACTATACTCCGCTTGGAATTCGATTATCACCAGTCCTTATCACTCTCTCTATATTCACGGTCTCACTTGCCATCGGTGCGTATCTCAGAAGAAGAACGATTCCAGAAGAGGACAGGTTTACCGTTAAGCTTGGGAGTACACTTACTAAGATGAAAAATTCGTTTAAAACCACAGATACAAAGACAGACCGGATTTTAACTCTGATACTCATTGCTTCAATCGTGCTTGCGCTCTCCATGACCGTTTATGTGATAATAATGCCAAAAGAAGGTGAGAAGTTCACGGAATTTTATATTCTCGGTATAAACGGAACGGCAGATGATTATCCTACGAATTTGAAGTTAGGCGCAGAAGGAAGAGTAATTATAGGTGTTGTAAATCATGAATATACAAACAGCACATATCGATTGGTGGCAAGGCTCAATGAAGAGGTTATAGGTGAAGAGAGAGTTGAGCTGGGGCACAACGAGAGATGGGAAGAACCCTTCACATTCACGGCAACGAAGAGAGGTAAAGATCAGAGATTGGAACTTTTGCTCTATAAAAATGGTGAAGAAGACGTTTATCGATCACTTCATCTCTGGATAGACGTAACATAAGAGTTCTAAAGGTTATGCTATAGGAATTTAATCCCTTTTGGTCGTTTGCCATATCTTTTACGGACGGCAGGGGGCCATTCGTCAATCTCCAATCCCTTCTGTGCAAGAAAGACACTTGCCCATCGTTCGAGTCCAATCCCTGAACATCCACTCCAGAGTGGTTTGCCAGACTGTGACTTGACGTTGAAGCCTTTCGGGTATTTGTCTCCGTTGACGCTGAGGTTCTGGAACTCGAGCCATTCATTGCGGTAGGGCATTATTGCTTCATAGTCTATTGTACCGACCTCTCTCTCTTCTGCAAGTCCTGTGAGTCCTTCCTGTGCCATAAACCATGGTGTTACCCATGCCATGCGCCATTCGAGTTCAAGGAGGTCGGTGAAGATCTTCTTGTAGCGTTCCTGGAGTTCCTCTGAGTCTTTGAGCACCTCTTCAACGCTTCCGCACCAGACAAGTTCTATTCTATGGAACTCGTCGAGGCGTTCGATCCCGTGAATGCCACCACTCTCATATCGATGCGAGGTGCCTGAACGGTCGAAGACTCTGAAGGGGAGCGACTCATCTGCTATCGTCTCACCTTTTAAGAACATCCAGAAGGGTGGGCATTGCGCATAGCACATTCCACCTATGGGCTTTCCGATCTTCTCTGCTATCAGATCGATCGGGACTTCGAGCGTCACTTTGTAGTGATCTATGACCTCTTCCCAGAACTCAGGATCCCTTGTTTTGGGCGGGCAGACATAGTATATCTCAGGGTAGACGCCCTTCGCATGCCCTGAGTGCTTCCATACCTCCCATGTCACGAGTTTGGGAAATATCATCTCGCTGTAGCCGAGTGGTGTTATTATCTCATCTATCACGATCTCTTCGAATACTCTGAAGAGCTTCGTTATCTCTGGGCCATAGATCCACTGGCCACGGCTTGCTCCGTGTTTTATCCACTTTGCTTCGACGAGTTGCTGGGTTGGGTCAAGCATCTTCTTCTCTTCTCTCTTCTCGCTCTCCCAGAGTAACTTCCAGTGTTCAGACTTCCCGCCGTACTCATCCATTGCAAGCTTGTCTTCAACAAGTGATACGATTCGGTCAGGCACGCGTCTTTCAATCTCTGCCTCGCTCACGTTTAGGGTTAGGACGAGCTCTCCATCCATATACTCGATATCTTTAACGTACGGTATCTTCAGTCTCTTTAATGGTCTCTTTGCAGGAAAACGTATAACATAATCACGAACCTCAACTCTGCGAATGCCTATACGATGCCTCTTACCGAGAAGACGCGCGAGCGGTCTTCGAAGCCGTAACACGCCATCATGGGCACGAAGATACCGGTCAGAGACGAGTTTGAAGCAGATGCTCTGACCCTCGCACCAGATCTTCTCCACAAGAGCGCCACGACCCTGGGGCACACCCTTCGAGAGCAACTTGGAAGCCTCGTCCCGAAAGAAACCTGTAATATCATCTACTGCATGATCAACATTGGCACTCGTTCTGAAACAACCTGTGAGTTCGAACCGCATAATCTAAATCCTCTCAAAGAGACCAATCTACACGCTATTATATAATATGTTTCACCACTCCTTGGAGAATTTAATCGTTCTTCACAGTCCCTTCATCAGATTCTTTTTATGCAGTCTGTTTGACCCATAAATAAATATCAGACTGAATATTAATAGTACTGTGAAATCAATGGTTACAGAGATGTGGGACTGGCTTGTGAAGCTATAGTTGAATATGTCAACGAGGTATGTGATCGGTGAGATGTAGCTCAGTATTAACCCGATTCCCTCTAGGTCTTCTATGGGTATGAAGATCCCGCTTACGAAGATAAGTGGGAAGCGGACGAGACTCGAGAGCATCATGATATATGATGGATTGGGAACTGATGGAGATGCTAGTAACACGCCAAGAGACGAGAAGCAGAGAGAGCCCAAGAGTATGCCTGCTATTAAGATTAAAATCTTCAGGTTATAGTTCAAAAATATTAGCCCTGCAGCCAAGACGACGAGGTTTATCATGATGCCAAAGATCATTCCTGCAGCGCTGTCTCCTAAAATAATTGTATTGATGCTGACTGGAAAAGATAGTAGTCTTTCAAAGGTTCCTGCCTGTTTTTCCCAGGGCGTTATCAATGGACCTACTGAGGAGGATATAAAGAAGAGGAACATTGCTAAAAGTCCTGGGAAGAATACCTGAAAGTCCACTTCTTTTCCGAGATAAAATGCTAAGAACATGAAGAGTGGAAAGAGGAGGCCGAATATTATAATTGGGGGCTTGGTGTAATAGATCTTGATATTTTTCTCGGTTACAACCATTATCCCGCGTAAGAAGTGGATAAGATCATCAGCTTGCATCTTCCCTCGCCTCTGTCAGTTTCATGAACACATCTTCCAGACTCGCTCCGCATATCTCCATCGACGTGAACGCCAAATCGCGATCCTCAGCGAACTTAGCCAGGTATTTCACGAGCCTATCCGGGTTATCAGTGTATAACTTCCACTTATCCCCTATCTTTTCCACCCGACTTACCATTCCACTCTCCCCAATCAAACTACCGTCGATCGGCTTATCAAAAGAGATCTCAACTGACTGCGTCTCTTCAAAGGCACGCCTCAATCTTTCAGGAGTGTCAATAGCCGCTATCTTCCCTCTGTTAATAATTCCCACTCGATCACACAGTACATTAGCCTCTTCAATATTATGAGTGGTTAAAAATATGGTTGTTCCTCTTTGATTCATCTCCTTAATAATATCCTTGATCAACCGCTGACTCTGAACATCCAGCCCAGAGGTAGGTTCGTCCAGAAATAAGATTTCAGGACTGTGAACAATAGCACTTGCAATATTAACCCTCTGTTTCATCCCTTTCGAAAAAGTCTTCACAGGATTATCTCTTCTTTCAGAAAGTTCAAACCTCTCCAGAAGATCATCTGCTATCCTATCAAGTTCTCCCTTCGAGATCCCATAGAACCTGCCAGAGAGGACGATATTCTGCTTTGCAGTTAGGTCCACGTACACATTTCCCATCTCAGGGATTACACCCATCTTCATCTTAGCTCTGATCGGACTCTCCCTCATGTTAACTCCACGTATGAAGACATCTCCTGAATCGGGAATAAGGAAGCCTGTTAGCATTCTGATGGTAGTCGTCTTTCCAGCTCCGTTTGGACCAAGGAAACCGAAGATCTCTCCACTCTCAACATCAAAACTCACGTCATCAACAGCAGCAATACTTCCAAATCTCTTCTGAAGATGCTCCACCCGTATAATACACATGACAACCATCTTAATTTTACTTTAACCTCTTAAGCATCTCGTCTCTTGTTTCGTTGCTGACTGAGACGTACCCCACATCTTTAGCAAAAAACCCGCTCTTCTGGAGGTAGTATTCAACGAATGCAAAGACCTCTGGTCGCTTTAGCGATTCAGTGTTCACATATATAAAGAGGGGTCGGGAGAGTGGGTATTCGTTCTTTTCGATCGTTTCTGGCGTGGGATATACAGACCCGTTTCCCGCGTCTATCGGAACTGCCCTGAGCTTCTCCTCGTTCTCAGCGTAGTATGCGTATCCAAAGTATCCAAGTGCATCCTTCTCGCCAGCAACAGCTCGTACCAGCATATCGTCGTCAGAACTTGCAGTGTAGTCGGAACGACTTACACCACTCTTGCCCACAACGGTCTCTGTAAAGTAGTCAAAGGTTCCAGAGTCAGTGTCAGGACCGGCAAGGAAGATCTCTCGCTCGGGCCAGCCTGGTCGCAGATCACTCCACTTCTCCACGGTGCTCCCAGGCATCCAGATCCTTCCAAGCTCCTCGAGTGTGAGATAATCGACAAAGTCGTTATCAGGATTTACCACGACCGTTACACCATCGTATGCCACCGTGAACTCGATGTAATCAACTCCGTTTCTCTCGCACGCCATAATCTCGCTCTCTTTAATGGGTCTCGACGCATCATTGATATCGGTCTCCCTGCGACAGAACTTCTTGAATCCACCGCCTGTACCGCTCACACCAACCGTTATCATAACACCAGGATTTGCAATCTGGAATTCCTCAGCAACCGCCTCGGTGAGTGGAAAGACAGTACTCGAACCATCGACGAGAACAACGCCAGATAAACCACCATTCCCCTCGACAGATCCCTTATCAACACACCCCCATCCAGATACAAAGACGAGCAAGATGATCAATGGTAGAGCCTTTCGATACATTACGCTTCCCCTTGTGCCGTCGACCCGTTACTGCACGCATTCTATTTAACGCTTTTCTATTCACATGGGGTGGGTTTGCGAAAGTGATAAATACTCTGGCTATGGAATTTGAGGATGAAAAGACCCGCCTTAACTCAGTGGTAGAGTGCGCGGCTGTAGTCATGTTATGTGCCCTTCTCCTTGCGAAGGCGCACACGAAAGCGCAGATACCGCGATGTCCCCGGTTCGAATCTGGGAGGCGGGATAATAACCCACCTTACTATAAAAACGACCAAGAGCGTGATTCAACGTGCGGGGGTAGCCAAGTGGTCAACGGCGGCAGGTTCAGGGCCTGTTCCTGAAGAGGTCCAAGGGTTCGAATCCCTTCTCCCGCACCTATCCATAAAAAAGCGTACTCCGAAGCGTACTCTGGGTGTGAGGTTGGATTTGGATCAAAAGAGTCTTCGTGTCTCACAACTTGCAACCTATCATATATGTCCACGCAAGATATACTTCGAAGAGGGAACGACCAAACCCACACAACCAGGAAAAGAGACACTCCTCTTAAAAGAATTATCCCATCTCCTCCCAGAAATAATCAGGAGAAAGGATGAGATCAGCGAAGACGATATCAGAAAAGCATTTCACGACATCTGCAAGGAACTCGCCAGTATCTACCCGGACACCTTCGGAGAGACGCCAAGAGAAGAACTCGATGAACTCATCACTCAACTGGATGCAAAGACCATCGCAGACGGACTCTCCACACACCTCAGAGAAGAGAAGCGTGAATTTATAGATAGCATCACACCACACGCATCAGAACCTCTCCTCTACTCAGAAAAACACAGACTCACAGGCATGCCGAACAAAATCGTGAAGATCGGAGACGAACTTGTACCAAGCGTGCTCAAAACAGGCAGACCACCCAAAAACGGCGTATGGAAGACCGAGCGACTACGCCTCACAAGCTACGCCATCCTGATCGAGGAACGCTACAACACCATTGTCAAAAGAGGGATTGTAGAGTACATGAGATACGGAACAATACGCAGAGTAAAGATACGCGCCAGAGACAGACGAGAAGTACTCCAAACACTACACAAAATAAGAAAGATACATAAAAACCAAATAATACCCGAAAAACCCCTATCTGCACCATGCGAAAGGTGCGAACACAACAAAAAATGCGAAATAACCCCAGAAACGCTCTCATCAAAATTCTTCTAATCTTCAACGTTTCACAAGGCTGAATGCAATACCGGTAAAATCTTCATTTGAACACTTCTCCAGTCTCTCTATACCACAGCGTGAGATCAAGGTGACTCATAGGAATACAAAACTCCTCTGCAAAATCCTTCATCTTCTCCTCAATCTCAAGGTATCTCTTCCTTGATAGAGATCTTGGTATCTCTTCTATTACACCAAGTGATCTCAGGCTCCTCAATACATGCCTATCCAAGATCGCCATATCCTCTGATAGCGCAACGTTTCTCAGAAAATGGCTCGCCTCCTTATAACCAATCCCCTTCACCTTTCTAACAAGAAAGTCTCTCCTCTCTTCAACCCCCAATCCAATTATCTTCTCCCTAATATCCAATTCCCCATTATCTATAAACTCTTCTCTCGCAGCAATGATATACTCTGCTTTTCTGTACTTAAATCGGACACCACTCAACTCCCGCACAATCTCCTCCCTACCACCCTTTAAAAGCAGATCTTTGCTCATGAGACTCTCCACAGCAGCCCAGCAGAGCTTCGCCCTGGACTGCGGAGTCAATATGCAAAAAACAAGTTCAGCAAAAATCCGATCCTCACCTCCCTCTTTCATAACTTGCCCAAACTCACCCAACCTCACTATTATCTGCTCCCTGATAGACTTATAAGTCTGTTGGAGCTCTCGAACACCCTTTTCACAACTTAAACACATCTCCAAGCACTATTCACCATCCACACATCGATTTGAGGATATGTGAAGTTTACGGAGCGTAAGCGGAGCAAATTTGGGCGAGCAATAGCGAGCCACATACCCGCCTGTTAAGCGACCCCGATAGGGGCAAGGTGCGAAGCACAGCAGAGCTCGGCTTGGCGGTTATCTTATTCATGTATTTTTAACTCCGTCACATTATTCTTTTTCTACTGAGCCCTTTGCAAAACCTCTATTCAAAGATATCTATACCGCTTTTTATATTAAAATTCGTTCCAGAACCACTTATCCGCCATCTTTTGCCTCTTTTATTCCTTGATCGCTACTGTTCCCACGTATTTTCTCGTTATTTCTTGAGAGAGAGTTTACGCTATTACCTCTTTTAATTTGAGTGTGTGTATAGCTGTGTATGTGTTGAAGCCGATGCAGGTCATTATAGAGCTGAGTTTTTACTATATGAAGTGTTTTAAGGCATGCTCTCCACTCTTAAAGACTCGTTTCATAGCGGCGTGTGGTCGTTCTCCAACCGATCTTATCCCTGCGATCGTCTTGTTTCGAAGCTTTTGTCTTTCTTTAAGTGGTCTGTTTTGATATGTTTTCTCTATCGTGAGATCTGGTACGCCCTCTGCACCAAGAGGAACAACAGCATATCCTTTTAGCTCTCTGTAGATCGCAGTATCGCCATCCTTTGAAGGATCAGCCTGTGAATCATGGAGGCTTGCTGTTGAAAGATCGAACTCATGGATTGGCTGGAGATCGATATCTGATTTGGTGTGTCCTTTGTAGCTGTAATGCACCCGCACCCGCCCATTTTTCAATTCTTGATAGAGAATGAGCCGTCTCTATCGATCTGTGAGCGCTGTTTCGGTGGTATAATCGATCCACTCACCCCTTTTTTCTCCTCTTTTTTATCCCGTTTGATACCGCTTTCTGTCAGGGTCTATCTCGATGAAGGTTGCAATCCTGGATATGTCCTTATTATAGATCTCTTCATCTCTTTTTTTGAAGCTTGTCCTCTATGATCCGCTCTCTAAAACGCCAGATAGTTGAGTAATCAGGCGTAATCGGTCACAGAATTGTATGTACCGATGAAACGTTGAAACAAGATCCTCTCAGCGATCCGATACTCAACCGATTATAATAAAGCATAAAGAGTTTACAGAACAAATTCCAGTTTTTAACAGAATTAAAAGAGATAATTGAGCAAAAGAATATCTTTATCCTCTGTTTTAGTGTTGCATGAAATCTTTTGGGTGGATTTCATGCTCCGAAAGAACTGATCGCTCAAACTCCAGATCCAGGATTTTCAGCGCATCTATAAGCGAAGGGAGCTTAATAGACATAATACGCCTTTTTATTTGATTTAACAACTCTTTCGTCCAATGCTATCAGGTATCTTCTCTTCTTCTCTCGATGCAACAGGCAATCTCTCTTCAAACTCCCCTGTTTCAAAGAGAGGTTTTAGAGACCGGATGAAGCTCAGAGAGAGAATTCTGGCAGTCCTCCCGAGAGAAGACGTCTGAATATAGGTTGCAACACCGAGAATCTCAACATAGAAAAGGCACCTTACTCCTCTCAAACACCCTCAACTCTTCAACAATCTCCCTTACCCTCAGCATAAATAAAAAATAGTTTCCCATATTTATAATCTTATGTGGACGGGTCCAGTGGGCTATGTTGGATACTATAAATCGAGGGGCTATGATACTGCAATGAAGAGAACAGTTAGGATAAGCCTTTAATCTCCATGGATAAACTCCACAATGTTGCTTACTCTGTAAGCAACTCTTGTTTACACAGTAAACAAGACAGAAGAACAAGTAGGAAGAGAACTCTAATCGAGAGAACGTTTGCTGTTATAAAGAAAGTCTTCAATTCAGCACATGTTATGATAACAACAGTTACAAAAACATCAGTAAAAATGTTGTTTTCCTGTTTCTACTTCAATCTTTATCAGTTCAATACGTTGAAGAGGAAGAAGGTTATTTAGCGATAACTATCTCAAATCATGTAAAATAGAGGAAAAGGACGAAAAAATAAAATATGTAGATTTGGTTAACTTAGGTTGGAAATTGTGGTGTAAATCAAAGTTCTCCTATATTTTAGGTGGTTCTCCAGACGATCCAGTCGATCGAGTAGTTCAACGAGGGATGATGGGATCTGGCTCTTGCCGAAGAATATTCTGCCTATTAGAGTAAGTTTGCCAAACTATATATATTTAAAAATTATATTATATATTAATGATGATGAGTATAGTTGATATTGAAAATGAGACAGAGGTCCTTCTCAAATATCTGAAAGAAGAGAGAGACTCTGGTATAGAAAACGTAAGAATAGAAGAGTTCATCCTAGAAAGAGAGGGGCATATCCCAGTAGAGATGCTGAATCTGCTTGAGATGTGTGGTTTTGTGAAACTCGATAAAAACACGATGAAAATTTCCATCACAACGTATGGGTTGAGATGGCTCGAGCTACCAACAAAATAATACTCCCGATTTCAGGATGATCGACCTTCAAAACAGGTCTGAGACGGACACACTTAGGAAGGCGTTGGAGATACTCTCAGATCCCTGAGTAACAATCGTTGAGTAACAATCGGTTCGATCTCGCTTGATAAAAATATAACTTTCGAGGATCTTCGGCAAAGAGAGATCTCTTCGTCTCACTCATAGGAAGAATCCATCAAAAATCGGATCTGAGTAGGTGAAAATTCTGGATGGATCATCAGACAAAAAAGTGGAAAGAGAGGTTTTTGGCAGGGTCTTCTCTCCCACCGCTTTCCTGCCCGTAACAGATAAGTAATATTACTGTTACATAGATATTTAATACGAAGTGCCATTTTTAGTGTGTTTGGTGTTGGCATATACTGGTATTATTGTACAGAGTTCCTCCATAAGGTGACCATGTATCGATCGAGGGCGGGACGTGCAGCCCCCCTCTCAAAAAACGAGCCCAAAGCCTCTCTCTAGTTTTGCAGTTTTGTGGTGTTGATGACGCAGCTGAACCAAAAGGTTATAATAGATCTTGTGTGATTATCCATTACATTCCAATACAACACAGAAAAATAATAAATATAAGTTTATTATTGTGTGCGGTGTGATGATGAAAGAGATTCGTATACATGGTCGTGGTGGACAGGGCTCAGTGACTGCTGCCGAGCTTCTCGCTGTAGCTGCCTTTGAGGATGGACAGTACAGTCAGGCATTCCCGAGCTTTGGAGTGGAACGGCGTGGAGCGCCTGTGGTTGCCTTCACACGTATAGACGATGAACCGATACGGATGCGAAGCCAGGTATACAACCCGGACTACGTAATCGTGCAGGACGTAACCCTCATGGACGTGGTAGATGTGGCTGGCGGCTTGAAAGAGGATGGAATGATGATCATCAATACAGAGGCAAGTGCAGAAAAATTCGAAGAAGTCCCTGCACGGGTGATGGTCGTGGACGCCACCAGGATAGCGATGGAGATCATCGGACGACCGATCGTCAACACTGTCCTTCTCGGAGCCTTTGCAGGCGCCACCCACGAAATTCGGCTCAATTCAATAAGAAAGGCTGTAGGCGATCGCTTCAGTGGAACGATCGGTGAGAAGAACATTGAAGCGGTTGAAGCCGCATACAATGCGATGGAGGAATCCTGAATGAGACTCTGTATAGGTGGTATCGTTGAGCCTGGGACGACACTTGCGAACAAGACTGGTGGCTGGCGAAGCTTCAAGCCTGAATACCATTATGAACGGTGCACCAAATGCGGTTTGTGCGAACTCCTCTGCCCTGAGAGCTGTGTCGCAAGAGGGGATGAAGGCTACTACGAGATCGACTATGACTACTGTAAAGGATGTGGAATATGTGCCCATGAATGCCCCACAGGCACGATCGAGATGGTACTGGAGGTGAAGTAGCATGTCAGAACTGAAGGCAGAACTGAAAGTGGTCGAGGGATCATACGCGGTGGCACACGCTGTTAAAACATGCCACCCGGATGTGATCGCAGCATACCCGATCACGCCACAGACACACATAGCAGAGAACCTCTCGCAGTTCAATGCAGATGGAGAGCTTGGAAACTGCGAGTATATCACAGTGGAATCGGAGTTCTCAGCACTCTCAACCCTCATCGGAGCAAGCGCTACCGGCGCACGAACATACGCCTCCACAGCGTCCCAAGGGCTTGCACTCATGCACGAAGCATTATTCAACGCAGCAGGCATGCGGCTACCGATCGTTATGACAGTTGCAAACAGAGCACTGAGCGCGCCCTTAAGCATCTGGAACGATCAGCAAGACTCGATCGCTCAGAGGGATGTTGGCTGGATACAACTATACGCAGAAGACCCTCAGGAAGCAGCAGACATGACACCACAGGCGTACAAGATCTCTGAGGATAGAGACGTGATGACCCCTGCGATGATCTGCTTTGACGGATTCATATTGACCCATGTCTACGAGCCCGTGGCACTGCTCGAAGAGGAACTGACAGATGAGTTCCTCCCACCCTTCAACCCCGAACACATACTCGATCCAAAGAACCCAGAGACCTTCGGAGCCTTTGCAGACCCCAGCATCTACACAGAGTTTCGATACATGCAGGAACTCGGCATGAGAGAAGCCCTGAAGAAGATAGACCCTGTGGCAGAGGAGTTCAGAGAGATCTACGGCAGATACTACGGAGGACTATTGGACGAGTACCGGCTTGATGATGCCGAGATCGTGCTCGTCGCGATGGGCTCGATCATAGGCACGATCAAAGACGTGATAGACGAGGTCAGACGAGACGGCATCAAGGCAGGACTCTTGAAGATTCGAAGCTTCAGACCATTCCCACTCGATGCAGTGAGAAAAGCACTCAAAAACGCAGGTATAATCGTAACACTCGACAAGAACATCTCCATCGGGAAGTGCGAAGGCGCTCTATGCACAGAGATCAAAGCAGCGCTCTACAACACCAGACTGGACACACCAGTCGTGGGATACATGCTCGGACACGGCGGACGAGACGTCCCACCAGAGATCATCAAGAAGATAATCAACAAAGCCACGAGATCGATGAAGGACGGACTAACAATAGAATCATCATATGCAGACCTGAAGGAGGAATTTGTATGAACCAGAGAAGCCCAAAGACCCAGCCACTCTTTGCACCAGGGCACCGCGGGTGTGCTGGCTGCTGCAATGCAATGGCAGTGAAGTTCATCCTTAGAGCCATAGGAAGCGACTGCATAGTAGCAACACCGACCGGATGCACAGAGGTCTTCAGCACACCATACCCTGAATCGGCATGGAACGTCCCATGGATACACTCACTCTTCGACAACATCGCAGCAGTATCATCAGGCATCGAGTCCGCACTGAAGGCACTCGGACGCGAAGGTGAGACAAAGGTTGTGACGATCGCAGGCGACGGCGCAACAGTCGACATCGGACTCCAGGCGCTCTCAGGCGCATTCGAGCGCGGACACAACATCACATACATCTGCATAGACAACGAGGCATACATGAACACCGGTGTCCAGCGAAGCAGTGGAACACCATACGCGGCGTCCACCACAACGAGCCCACCTGGAAAGAGATCTATAGGAAACCCACTCGGAAAGAAGAACGTTCCAGAGATAATGGTGGCACATGGCTCACCATACGTAGCAACAACATCGGTAGCCTATCCAAAAGACGTGATGCGCAAAGTAAAAAAAGCAGTCGAGACTCGAGGACCAACCTATGTTCACATCCAGGCACCCTGCACTACAGGATGGGGATTTGACACACATTTAACAGTGGAAATTGGAAAACTCGCGGTCAAAACAGGACTATGGCCACTCTTAGAGATCACCAACGGAGAGATAACAGGCGTACACAGAATCAGGAAGAAACTCCCGGTTGAAGAGTACCTGAGAAGACAGAGACGATACAGACACCTCTTCACAACACCAGAAGGAGAAGAGGTCATAAGAGAACTCCAAGAGATCGCAGACCGAAACGCAGAACACTACGAATTAGAACTGTGAACTCTTTAGCCTCTGTGTGCGGCAGGGCATACTTTTACACATATGCCGCACGCCCCATACCTCTTACCCTCTGCAAGTACCACATTGTTATAAAATTCACAGGCAGCTCTGTCAAAGCCCTTCTCGGAGATAGCACCTGCTGGGCATGATTCTATGCAGAGACCACACTCCAGACAGTCTCTATGGATGCTCCTCTCACTACTCTCACATATCAGTGGTGCATCGGTGAGTACGGAGGCAAGCCGCACACGTGGACCAAACTCTGTGATAAGGAGACCGCTTCTTCCGATAAAACCAAGTCCGGCAGAGGCGGCTGCAACCCTGTGTGAAAAACCTTCTTCGAGAGAGGCTGGCATGGCACGCGCTGAGTAACCGCGTTTGACTATAAATTTCTCAATACGATCTGCAATCTCGTCGAGCATTCTGCTACTCGTTATAACGAGGTTGTAGTATTCATCACTTGGCGCGTCATCGATTACAGAGTCTGAGATGCGCAGACCACACACAACCACTGCTGAGCCATTCACTCTCCCGATACCCAAAAGGTCGCAGTTGAGTCTCTCTACATATCTCTTCAGATCATCGGTTAGCGACCGAGACATAGAGACACATAATTAGATCTAACGACTCAGCAGATCCAGCACAGCCTCATCACGATCCGCTACTGTTGTGAACGGAACACCTGAATACTTCATGTACTCGATCTCATCACTCTTCAGGTCACGTCCAAGATTGAGGTAGACGATCGTGTTCAGAGGTCCCACCTCATCTCGAAGCCGCAGATACTCGCCCTCCCCAGGGAAGTGATCGAGGATGATGCCAAGGAGAGGGATGGGACGAACCCGCCGGAACTCAACCATCTCATCCTCGCGTGGAACATGGTCGAGCAAGAGCAATACGTTTGGCGGTGGCAGAATCTTCAGTAAATCGCCACGAACCTCAAAATTTGGAACATGTGAGAGCAGGAAATTGTAGTGGGGCGGAAATTTGAGGCCCTTCATCATCTCTCGCTCCTCCTCGCCAAGATATGAGAGCATCGGCAGAAGTGAGAGTGGAGCAGACCTCAAACTCTTCACCCTCCTACGTTCTTCATAGCCTGGCACGTATGTCATCAGCACATGAACGTGAAGATTATAATTTTCAACAAACCGCTGCATCCTTATCAACTGCCTTAACTCGCCATCGGTCAGCTGATGATCGAGAAAGACGTCAACACCCTCAATCGTATGTGGGATCGATCTGAAAAGCTCGAACTCATCATCATCAGGAACAAAGGGCAGCTCAAAGAAGAGATGGGCAGTGAAGACACCTTCAAGCCGATCAGACTCACTCGCATAGGGAATCTCCTTCAGATTGATGATGAACTCCTCACCCGCAAGATCTTCAAGCTCCCCTTTTGAGGGGATTCGTTCAAAATACTTTATATCACCATCCATCTATACGCAGCACACCTTTACTTACACAACTCTACATTCTTCTATTCACCAGTATTAAGCCTGTCGATCAGAGCTCAAATGCTTCAGATGATGAGAGAGGTAGGTTTAAGAATGATGGCGCGCAGTATGAGAATGAGCATTATGCCAGCAGAGGAGAGTGCTTTTTACACCCATGAACGTTGGAGGAACTGGATAGCGCGAGTTAGGGAGAGCGGGTTTACACTCGACGATGGACTGAACAGCTCCGGCGAGGTCTTCGTCTGCATGGAGGATGATGTCATACTCGCGTGTCTAAAGATAATTGCAAAGTATGAGATGGGGGTCTTGACCCGCGAGGACGCCATATCAAAACTCGATGAAGTGCGCAGTGTTGTGCTTGGCAAGATCGAACCGATAAGTGACGACATCGACATGATGCTATCCTCACTCCAGATGTCACTCGTCGCTGTTATGGCAGCCTGCGAGTGCTATATAAACGGCGACTACACAGATGACAGAACACCTGCAGACCTCATAAAAGCGGCAGTGAATGCAGAAGCCGAAGAGAAGATAGAGCTCGCACTGCACAACATTGCTAAGATCGGTGCAAGAATGATAGGTGACGGCCTACGCCTCGAAGACTCTCTTACAGAGAACGTGCCCGATGGCATGGTCGCAGAATGGCTCGATGGACTAGACTCTCTAAGTGCCGCAATGGTAGGGGAAGACAGCTATAAACGCGACGACAAATGAAGACAATTATACAGTATCAGACAAAATATTTTTAACTATCAAATGCAATTTACCTCTATGGGACGAAAATCTGAAAAAGAAGTTGTTAAATGACTGACCATAGAAGAGTTGAATGAGGAGATTCGAAGTAGAAAAGTGTGCGCAGAAGTCCTGAGAGAACTTTTCTTCGTCAAAGAACTCTACAAGGGAGTAACTGTTCCCAAGGCAGCCAGATGAAGTTGAAGTGAGCAAAGTTATCGGATATGTATAGCTTGAGAAGTGGAACAAAGAAGTGTTTTAGAAGGCTTGAAACCGAACTATGGAGGGGGAAGACCTTCAGAGTTAAGCGAAGAGCAGAAAGCAGAAGGAGGAGTTGAAGACAATCCTGAAAGAGAGAGACGACTGGAGAACAAAAGAAGCCATCAAAAACAGATTTGGAGTTGAATACAGCTTAAGAGATATGAGCAAGATCTTGATTACTATGTATAGCCATTCTTCCAATCTTTCTGCACTAATGAACTCTTTCACCCAGTAACTTGAGTAGCCCTGTTTTCTCTTATCAAATAGATCCAGTGCTACTCCTTCACTTCTCTCTTGATCATCTCATTGAAGTCAAGAATATTGCTTAATTCTCTCTTTAAATCCTTCCAACCAAACTCGATAGGATTTAAGTCGGGAGAATAGGGTGGAATGTAAATGAAATGGATGTCAAGTTCTTCTGCTCTTCGCTTAACAGTTTTTGCATGATGGATCCTTGCATTGTCCAGTACAAAGATGCATAATGGCCTTTCTGGATTCTGCTTTCTTATGAGTTCAAGGAAAGCTATCATATCATCTGATTTTGGATGTAAGATCTTGATTACTCTGTAATCAAGAGTTTCTTACGAAATAAGCAGCATTTACCGTACTTAACTTTCTTCTTCCTTCTCAGAATGGTCCAGACTGTTTTGTATGCATATTCTACACCTCTTGTAGTCTTGACGTAAACTGTGACCTTCTTCAAAGTCATCGCCGTACCTTCTATCTCCTTGAGAATCTTATCCCATTCTTCACTGGAGATCTTTGGTTTTCTACCTCTTTTACTCGTCTCTGGCATGATTCCCTCATAACACTTTCTGTTCCATCTTTTCAGCCATTCCTTTACTCTCCTTTCAGACCTCCTTATATCCGTATAATCCCTGAGACTCCGTATATGCTCTTTCCATCATACAAAAGCAGTATTGCAAGCAATCTCTCCTTTACTCTCAGGTCTCTTTCTTTTCTGTATCTCTCTTCCAGTTCTTCCTTTGTAAGGTGTTTTAGCATGAAGAATATTATTGTTCCAATCAAAACTATTTATACTAAAGATAACAGACCCGATATGTGGAAAGAAAGTGGGTTTACGAGGTGGTGAAGTATCTACCAGTAGAAGAACTGGATGAAGAGATCAAGAAACTCGAGAAAGACATAAGAGTCTTTCAAAGACTGTACTTTATAAGACGCCTTTGCAGAGGAATGAGTGTTGAGGAAGCTGCTGGTTTGGTAGGAGTTACCAAAGCGACCGGCTACGCATGGTTTAAAAGATGGAACTTCAATGGTTACGAAGGGTTATAGTCAAGTGCATAGCATCTTAAACTTATTATCTAGGAACTTTTCAATCCAGTTTTTTGCAGAGGATATCGATTTTGTAAGTTTTTTGAAGGATTCAGCAATTGTTTCCTTCAGTTCTTCCACGTTCAGTGGAGATCTCTCTGAAACTGCTCTTTTAACGCTTTTCCAGATGTTTTCGATTGGATTCAGGTCGGGAGAGTAAGGTGGTAGATAAACCAGTGAAATGTTCAGTTTCTCGGCTTTTTTCTTCACTTTCTTGGCATGATGTGTTCTGGAATTTATTTTTTTCAGGAAATTCTATTAAGTTCTCTCCATTTATACAATAGAACCCTGCGAATTTGGCTTTAACGTGGGTAGCAACTCTCTTAAGAGGCTTATCGAAGCTCCATAATCTTGCTGTGTTTGCATTCGCTTCGACTACCATCTCATCGACGAATCCTATTACATTTCAACTTTATCTAAGTTTTTTTAAAGTGTCTTCTGCATTATCTGGCTTTCTGTAATCCTTCTGGTATGGTCTGGCGTATCTCATTCCAAACGATTTTAGAATTCTTCTGGCTTGCCATGAGGAGTAAACAGCTCCGAATTCTGCTTCAATGAGTTCTTGAACTTCCTTCGTCGTCCAGGAATCCTCCTCCTTGAGCATTTCTCTGAGTTCTTCCTTCTGCTCTTCTGTAAGTTTAGAGGGTCTACTTCCTCCATAGTTCGGTTTTAAGCCTTCGTAACCGCTAGAATTCCACCTTTTAAACCATGCATAGCCCGTTGCTTTAGTGACCCCAACCAGTTCAGCAACTTCCTCAACGCTCATCCCTCTGTAGAGATATCTTATAAAGTATAATCTTTTGAGAACTCTTGTATCCTTTTCGATCCTCTTGATCCTTTTGTCGAGTTCTTCTACTGGTATGCGTTTTGCAACTTCGTAGACTCGCTTTCTGCCCATATATTTTGTTGCTTTGTTTTAGTATAAATAGCTTTGCTCAAGACCATAAAAGTGACACAGATTCTGAAGTAATAGCACATTTAATAGAAGAAAATTTAGAGTGTGGTTTTAAAGTTGCGTGTGTAAAAGCTTTTAGTAGTCTAAAAGGCAGCTATGCGATTATTGTTATCAAGGAAGGGGAGGAAAAGATAGTAGGTGTCCGGAAGGATTCGCCTCTTGTAGTGGGTATTGCGGAGCATGGCACATTTCTTGCATCTGAGATCCTTTCCTTCTTGGAATGGACGAAGAAGGTCATGTATCTACATAATTATGATGTTGTGGTTGCAGGTAAGGGATGAGTTAAGGCTTATAATAAAGGTGAGGAAGTGTTTCGTCCAGTGGATACTGTGGAATGGGATATTGAACAAGCAAAAAAGGAGAATTCAGGCACTTCATGATGAAGGAGATAAGCGAACAACCTGAAACTATTATACGAAACTATTATACGGGCGATGCAACAAGATAAAAGAGGACTTTATGAGGGGTATTGTGGGTGAAACGAAGAGAGCTTTCGGTACATTTTTCGTTGGGTGTGGCTCAAGTTATCACGCATGCTTAGCAAGAGGAAAAAGTGAAAGTCATTCCTTTAAGAGGATATTGGAACGATATTGGGTATCCATGGGATTACATAGATGTAAATATGCATGTTCTAAAGGAAACAGGGTTTTCGGTAGGGGGAAACACGGAGATATGGGGATCTGCGATAATAAGGAAACCGGTGGTCATAGGGGAGGGGTGTGAGATAAAGAATTGTGTGATAGAGAGCTCGGTCATAGGGGATGGATGTACAATTGGGGAATTTAGTATTGTAAAAAGGAGTGTTGTGATAAACAGAAGTAATGTCCCGCATCTGAACTATGTTGCAGATTCTGTTATAGGGGAGAGGTGCAACCTATGGGTTGGGACGAAGATAGCGAATTTGAGATTTGATGAAAAGAATATGAAGATGGAGATAAAGGACGGGGGTCTTAGACAGAGGTAGGAGGAAATTAGGGGCAATTATAGGGGATGACGTGAAAACAGGAATAAATATTTCTATTCATCCGGGTGTAAGGATAGGACATGGAGCATGTATAGAGGCGGAGACATTGGTCAGGAGAGATGTAGGAAGGTGGTAGCGACAGGCGGAGCGTGGTTCATATCTCTGGTAGATGCATTAGTGGAGAAGCACGAAGTTGTTGTTCTTGATAGCTTAGAGCCTCAAGTCCATGCAGGTAAACCCAATTACCCGCAAAGCATATTTGGAGACATGAGGGGTAAGGGAGGAGTCAAAGGAAAGTGTTTTTGTTTATTGACCTTCCCACAGTCTTGGATATTTAATTATTCTATAATTCCACTACAAATTATCAGTTCACGTCCCTCTTGCTGTGACTTTCCTGCCAGCTCTAATTTATTCTTTTTAAATAATAGATATTAAATAACGGAGAGCAGATGCCAGACGAAGAATCTTACTTGGATGTTTCGCTAAAGAAAATAGCCAAAGGCGCTGGTATAGGCTTCACGGGAACTTTCATCGGGATGGCGCTTGGCTACCTTTCACGAATGGTCATTGCAAGATTCTTAGGTGCTTCTGATTATGGCTTGATTTGTCTCGGTTTTGCAGCGATGACGATTGCCGCTACGCTTTCTTCGATTGGGTTAGAAACTGGAATCAAAAGGTTTGTTCCTTTTTACAAGGGAAAAGGAGACAAGGGAAGAATAAAAGGGACAATAATCTCTGCACTGAAAATAAGCTTTCCATTGAGCTTAATATTTACATTTCTTTTTTTATTTTATGCAGAGTGGATTTCTATCCAGGTGTTTCATGAACCTAGATTAACACCTGTCTTGAGGGTTTTTTCAGTAGGAGTTCCCTTTTATGTTTTAGCAAACAATTTTATCGCTGCCACAGTTGGTTTTCAGGATCTACGTTATCGTGTTTATGTAAATGATGTGTTTCAAAATGTCTTTAAATTCTTAGCCATCGTTATTCTCCTTGCCTTGGGATTCGGCGTTTTAGGAGCGACTTGGGGGTGGGTTCTTGCAATTGTGTTAATGCCATTTCTGGCTTTTTATTTCCTTGAAAAAAGGGTTTTTCCCATTCTTAACACTAAAGTTAAAGCGATTCCAATAGGTAAAGAACTTTTTTCTTTTTCATGGCCTCTTATCCTTGCTACAGTTCCTGGCTTGCTAATGGGATGGATGGATACATTGATGCTTGGTTACTTTTCAGCGGCTTCAGCAGTAGGAATATACAATGCAGCACTGCCGACAGCAAAGCTGCTGAGTGTAGTTGCTGGGGGGTTTGGAGTTATCTTCATGCCTGTTATAACTGAGTTATATGCAAGAAACAGGACAGAAGATTTTAGAAATACCTACAGCGCAGTTACGAAATGGGCTCTTTCTCTTGTCTTTCCTGCTTTTCTATTAATGTGCGTATTTTCAAAATCCGTTATCAAAATTATGTTCGGTGAGGAATATCTTGTGGGTGCAACGGCATTAAGCATTTTGGCATTTGCTTTTCTTATTTCCTCAGTAATTGCTTTTGCAAACCCAGTTCTTATAGCATTTGGAAGAACAAAAATACCCATGGCATGCAGCTTTGTTGGTGCAGGCGTGAATTTTGTTTTAAATTTTTGCTTAATACCGCTTTATGGAGTAAATGGGGCAGCAATTGCTACTGGATTCTCAGTTGCATTAATGAATGTTCTCCTTTTGTTTTTTGTTTATCGTATTGGAAAAATCCAGCCGTTTAGGAGGAGTCATCTCAAACCTGCGTTCGCATCTATAATATCAGTTCTGATTGTTTATATAGCGACAAAATATCTTATAGGCGAGTCACTTCCTGCTCTAATCATAATGCTTCTTGTTTTTTTAATTCTTTATTTCTTCTTGCTTCTGATTTTTAAATCCTTTGAAGAAGAGGATTTGATGATAATGAGAGCGATAGACCAGAGGATAGGGACAAAGTCTGATTGGGCGAGAAGGATAATAAAGAGATTTTTATGAATTAGAATTATAAACTTCTTCATACACTTTCATTGTTTCTTTTGCAGTTTTCTCCCATGAGAACATCTTTGCTCTCTCCAATCCTCTTTTAATCATATCTTCTCTTACCCCCTCGTTCATCAGCACTTCATGAACAGCTTTTACTATCCCATCTATGTCATCTGGATTTTTCAAAATCCCAGCATCACCCACGACTTCTGGTAGTGACCCCACATTGGTGGTCACAACAGGACAACCACAAGCCATCGCCTCTAATGGTGGTATGCCAAAAGTCTCTACAAGAGGCAAACGAAGATACAAATCTGCTGTATTGTATAATTTTACTAATTCATCGTCTGACACGTATCCTGCAAAAATAACTTCTTTTTCCAAACCCAATTTTTTAACCATTTCTTTAGCATTCTCGTATCCGTATTCTCGCATCGAAAATATTACGAGCTTGTGTTTTATCCCTTTTTTCCCGAGTTTATAGTATATCTCAATCAGTTCAGGAATAGGAGTGTCAGAAATGATAATTCCTTCTTTCTCTGTTTTTTGTGGTTTAAATTTCTCATCGGATGCTAAGTGAATAACTTTTATCTTTTCTTCTGGTATTTTTAGATTTTCCATCATTTCCCACTTCAAAAAATGAGAAACTGCTATGTACATATCTATTTTATCTTTCATCAGTGGAAATGTCAGAGCCAAAAACTTCGTTAGCATCCATGCCTTTGGCTTTCTATAAATTTTTGGCTTTGATTGTGGTGGCACCCATAAACGTCCACCGTGAAGTGTTAGAACTTTTTTTGCACTTGACCGAAAAAATAGAGGGAACCAGGGTAAACGAAACTCAGGGAAATGGATTATATCAAGGTTTTTTAGTAATGCTGGCGATTTAATATAATTTGTGAGAAGTTTTGAAACCGTAGGTACTGGTATAGGATATGGCTTAAGTAGAATTTCGTCAAAACCGAGTTGGTAAATACTATCTTGGTTTTGGTGATAATGAATTAAATGGAAATTATGATTACTCTGGATCTTCGAGATATTCTTGATAAGATATCTAACGTAATAAAAAACTCCTTTAGGATATTTGGTTGAATCTATAATATCTGTTGTAATTCCTATTTCCATAATTCCCTCCAGATTATTTCAAGCATGCTTTTCTTTTCGCCTCAGTGTCTTATTATTCTTCAAGAGTTCTGGAATACCTTTCTTTATTATCGTTTCTTTCTTTATTATCGTTTTGTTCACACCAAAGATATATGACGTGATTTTCGTCTCCGAGTTCACGCTCTTATATTCATTAATTTCGGAAGCAAAGTTAAAGTTTACATCATTTTTGACCAATCACAGTAGCTGAACTTCTTCCTTTGAGAAGCAGAGCAGTCATGCGTAAATCCTTCTTTTATCAGAGCTTTTATCGTATCGCTGTTCACAGACCACTTACCAGCAACAAATACTCGTGGCTCGCAACCGAAAATATCCATTAAACAATTTTTTCCAACTTTATCATCTTTAAATGCTCTCTATGTGGGTAATCTCTTAAAGCACTGGAATTCACTGATTGTTTGCAAAGCTCTTTAAAATATGTGTCGTTAGGACGGACATGCAGTTCGGTTTCATGATTTATATTCTCGGGTAAATATTTTACAACTTCTGGCATCACCGCAAAAATGATCTTGGCTTTGCATTTGTCTGCTACTTTGATCAGATTCGAAACCCCCTTTTTTATGCTTTACTCGTGTGAAAATCCAAATTCTGTGTGACATACAACAATAGTTTCCATACATGCCTCTTCATATCATTCCTTTAAGCTGTGTTTTCGGCTTGAGAACACTTTATAGTCTTAACTATTAGTATATCGGACGTGTCCACTTAACATAAACACAACCCCAACCGATTATAATAAAGCATAAACATCTTACAGAACAAGTTCCAGTTTTTAACAGGATTAAAAGAGGTAATTGAGCAGAAAAACATCTTTATTCCCTGTTTTAGTGTTGCATGAAATCTTTTGGGTGGATTTCATGCTCCGAAAGGACTGATCGTTCAAGTTCCAGATTTAGGCTTTTCAGTGCATCTATAAGCCAGGGAGCTTTATCAACGATGAATTCTGGTCTTCTTCTCACAGAACTCTTAGCACTTCTCTGAATGACCTTGTAACAGGATAATTCCTTGTTGTATAAATTTTCATCAGGATTAACTCGTTTTCCTCAACATCTACCGCAGAATAAGCATAGTACTCCTTTTTATTTTGCTTTAACAACTGCTTCGTCTAATGCAATGCTATCGAGTATCTTCTCTTCTTCTCTGATACAAAGAGGCAATCTCTCTTCAAACTTCCCCGTTTCAAAGAGATGTTTTAGAGACCAGATGAAGCCAGAGAGAGAATTCTAGCAGTCTTCCTCACAGAAGACGTCTGAATATAGGTCGCAATACCGAGAACCTTAACCTCAAAAGGCACCTTATTCCTCTCAAACACCTTCAACTCTTCAACAATCCCACTTTACCCCTCAGCATAAATAAAAGATAGTCTCCCGTATTTATAACTTTACGTGGACGTGTCCTCCTACTAAGTGGAAGAGTTTATTAGTGTAGAAAATTAGAAGAATGGCTATATTTATCTATCTATTCATCCAAGGATGGTGTGGAGATGAGATTGAGAATCGTTTATGATAACGAGGCTCTTGAGGGTTTCGCTGGTGGTTGGGGTTTTTCTTCTCTTATTGAGGCTGCTGGCGAGAAGGTGCTCTTCGATGCTGGTTGGGACGGAAATTTGTTACTTCACAACCTGGAGCGCTTTGGTGTTGAGAGAGAAGAGATCGATATTATAGTGATCTCTCATACTCACTGGGATCATATAGGCGGCATCGCTGATGTTTTACACCCGCGAGTTGTTGTGCACCTCCCGGATTCGTCATCTCCACGCCTGAAAGAAGAGATTGGAAGAAGAGCAAAGCGAGTTGAGACGAAAACACAGTGCATTACAGAACATATATGGACAACAGGCGAGTTTAAGAGCGGAAGAGAGCAGGCTCTGATCCTTAAGACAGGAGCAGGTCTCGTGGTGGTGACCGGCTGTGCCCACCCTGGTCTTGAAACCATCCTCGACGCTGCTCGCAGGTATGGGGATATCTATGGTGTGATAGGGGGGTTCCACGAGTTCAACAGATATGAATGCATAGGGGATCTATCGATGATAGTTCCATGCCATTGTACGAGATACAAGATCAGGGTTAAAGAGATATTTGGGGAGAGATGTCGAGAGTGTAAAGCCGGTATGACCATTGAGATTTAGCTTTTTCATGGGAATATATCACATTGGCTCTGTCGATGCATTTCACGAGGCAAGAAAGCTTCTGACCCTCAATTCTCTGTCACCGGAAGAGCGAGGGGCAGGAAGACCAGAGGGACAAGCTTAAGGAATGCCTTTTAATGGTATCCTTTATTCTGCTCGCGACAGGCGGCGGTGTGTGGAGGGGTGTTCCACGTAAGTACGAATGGAGCATATAAGCGTATCTTTGAACTCCAGAAGTAATGAATGGGGATCCTGTATATGACTCCTGTGAGATAAGAAATGGACGTGTCCACTTAACATAAACACCACCTCAACCGATTATAATAAAGCATAAATAGCTTACAGAATAAATTCCAGTTTTTAACAGGATTAAAAGAGTTAATTGAGTAAAAGAATATCTTTATTCTCTGCTTTAGCGAAGAAAACACTGATTCAACCAGGCTTCTCTCTCCGAAAGGTTTGATGCTCAAATTCCAGATCCAGGCTTTTCAGTGCATCTATAAGCCAGGGAGCTTTATCAACGATGAATCTTGGCTTGTTCTCGCAGAACTTTAGCACTTCTTTGAGAAAAGACCTTGAAACAAGATAATTTCTGTTTGTATAAACTCTCATCAGAATTAACTCGTTCTTCTCAACATCTACCGCAGAATAGACATAGTACGCCTTTTTATTTGATTTAACAACTGTTTCGTCCAATGCTATAGAGTATCTTCTCTTCTTCTCTGATACAACAGGCAATTTCTCTTCAAACTTCCGTATCCAGTTCCAAACAGAGGTTTTAGAGACTGGATGAAGCTCAGAGAGAATTCTAGCAGTCCTTCTCACAGAAGACGTCTGAATATAGGTTGCAACACCGAGAACCTTAACCTCAAAAGGAACCTTATTCCTCTCAAACACCTTCAACTCTTCAACAATTTCCCTTACCCTCAGCATAAATAAAAGATAGTCTCCCATATTTATAATCCTATGTGGACGGGTCCTAAGAAATTACAACAGAAAGACAGGAATAAAATCTATTATACGTGAAAATAATAGGGACCGAAAAGACCCAATTACTGTGAGCATAGATTCAGGAGATCGATTTAGGAGGTATGTGGAAAGAAGTTCGAAGCCCTGAAGATCCTTTTCATCGGTATGCTCTACATAGCGGCTTCCATCACCCTATAGAGGGTTTTGAGTTTTGGTATGAACTCTGGATGTTAGATAATTTGTACCGTGTGCTTATTGTGGGCATTGTTGTGGCAGAATTTAAGTATACGAAATCAATAAATACCACGCAATCAGTAGATATGTGAGGTTGATCATCTTGTTTTTGGTTGGAGAAGCGCTCATCGGCGAGGCGCCTGAACTTGCGCATGTTGATCTGATAATAGGTGAGAAGGATGGGGCTGCGGGTACAGCCTTTGCAACAGGGATGGCACAGCTCTCGGCAGGGCATACGCCGCTTCTATCTGTGATACGCCCGAATCTTTTGACAAAGCCTGCAACTCTTATTGTTCCGAAGGTGACTGTTAAGAGTATGGATCAGGCTTCACAGATCTTTGGGCCTGCGCAGAATGCTGTGGCGCTTGCTGTTGCAGACTCGGTTGAGAGTGGTGTGATACCTAGGGAGAGGGTTGAAGAACTGGTGGTTGTTGTAAGTGTATTTATTCATCCTGATGCGCGGGATTATAGCAAGATATATCGATATAATTATGGTGCGACGAGGCTTGCACTTGAGCGTGCGATGGAAGGATTTCCTGATATTAAAACTGTTATTGATGAGAAGGATAGGGCGGCACATCCGATTATGGGTTTCAAGGTGACACGACTCTGGGATCCACCGTATCTGCAGGTAGCAATCGATATACCTGATATCGGTTATGTGCAGCGGATACTTCGGGAGATACCTGAGAGCGATCATCTGATAATTGAAGCGGGCACTCCGCTTATCAAACGATATGGTGTGAATGTGGTGGAGCGGATCCGTGAGGTGCGTCCCAATGCGTTCATCGTGGCTGATTTGAAGACACTTGACACTGGGAATCTGGAGGCACGGATGGTTGCTGATGCCACGGCGGATGCTGTTGTGATCTCGGGACTTGCACCAACTTCAACGATTGAGAAGGCGATACGTGAGGCGAAGAAGACCGGGATATACTCGGTTATTGACATGTTGAATGTGAAAGATCCTGTGGAGCTTTTGAAGGAGCTTGCTATCAAGCCTGAGGTTGTTGAACTGCACAGGGCGATAGATCTTGAGAATACAGGCGCTCTTGGCTTGGATGTGATATCTGAGATCAAGGAGCTCTCAAAGGGGATTCTTGTTGCGGTTGCGGGTGGCGTGCGGGTGGATAAGCTCTCGCCAACCGATCAGACGATAGATGAGGCGCTTAAGGCAGGTGCTGATATAATAGTTGTTGGACGTGACATCACCAAGTCAAAGGATGTGCGGCTCAAGACTGAGCAGTTCCTGGAGCGTATGAAGAAACCTGAGATTGATCAGTATCGCGTGATGACCGATTTTTGAGTTGCAAACGATAAAGCTTATCAGAGAGTAAGATGTGGTGTCTAGTCTGATGACGTTTGAGGATGGTAGAGAGGAATTCATGCATCCGATTGCTATAGTCAGGTCGGATGATGTGAATAAAGTGAACACGGCGTTATGCGATCTTATAAAATATGCTCGCATATCATTCTCCGACAACCCGCGGCAGATGGACCCTCGGGTGGCTGACGAGATACTGGTTGATGTGATGAACAAGCCTCTTAAGAATACGTGCTGTGCTGCGGCTGCAGTCTCTATAATGGAGGACGCAGGGACAGCCATAAACAGGCTTCGAAAGATACACCCACCAGCGCATATAATAATTGTCAGCCCGAAGTATAGTAAATATGCCGAGGTTGCAAGCATGTTACCTCACATGCCAGAGATCAATCTGACGGTAGATCTCTCACGCCACCTTACGAAGAGATAGGTCGGTGAACCCGGGTCTCTTTCTGCATACTTTCTGCATACTTTCTGCATATTCTACATAGTTACCTACTCTGTAAGTAACTCCTCTTACTTCGCATGCGGGATCGAGAAACTCTGTAGCTGATGAAGCCTGCTGCCGAGATTATGGCTGCAAGTCCACAGACGACGCGGTAAGCCATCAGGTCTGATGATAGGAGACTCTGCGCGAGGTCTGAGAGCCCTCCTCCAAGAAAGGATCCTCCGACAGCAGCTATACTTATGGCAGATGAGAGTATCCCGATGGCAGTACCACGACTACTGGGGTTCTCTTTTAAGAGCGTCAGGATCGATCCGACGTACAGGAATGACCATGATACTGCAATCAAGAACATGCTCAGAACCGCCTGAGAGTAGCTTGTGAGGAGGCTTATGCTCACGAAAGCTGCTACAGATGCCACGTGTCCGATCTCTATGAGCCGTTCACTGTTATGAGTCTTGATCTGCTGCATGATCACGAACTGTGAGATCGGGTTTACTGCATAGAGCACACCTATCTCAAGCGCTCCTGCGTCAAGTGCTTTTAGGTAAAGCGGGAAGATGATCCATATACTACATGCAGCGGTGTGCCGCGCAAAGAACGTAGCGTAGATAGCAAAGTTCTTTTTAATCGTTATCATCGAGGGGAGATCGCCATCCTGATACCTCTCTGAGACCTGAGGAAGCCCAATCAAGAGAACGGCTGATGCTATGAAGAATATTGATGATACAATGAATATCCCGTTCAGATCCCCAGATAACCGTGCCACAACGCCAGCGACAACTGCCCCGAGAGCCCAGCCGAGCGCACCGAACGAGACAAACTTCCCAACGTTCCGCCCCATTGTGTGCACATAACTGATCAGCGCAGCAGGAAGTATGCCGGTGCTGAAGCCTGCAAGGGCGCGTATCAAGCCGAGAGATCCTGGTGTGGTTGCAAGGGTCTGGAGGAAGAAGAAGAGTGCACAGGTCATGCATCCAGCATATAACAATAGTTTTGGGGGATAGATGTCTGTTGCCCGTCCGAAGATGTACGATGATGTGAATAAGGCGATTCCGTAGACTGCGCCGATGATCCCGATCTCTGTATGCGTTGCACCGAGATCTTCTGCAACGAGCGGTATGTAGACGAGGCACATAAAGACCGATGCACTCGTGAACAACTGTATCAGATTGAGCCTAAATGGACAACCCTCCAGAAAACACTACAATCGATTCGATCACCACCATTGTAATTAAACATACCACATCATCTACTCTTCATAGCTCACTTCAATGGAAAAGACCAATGGAAAGATTGATCAATCTCGAAAGCTATTATTTAGCAGTATCTCCCATTGATCATGTAAGACGATTGCATGTGGGGATGGTGGAAGATGATGAAAGGTAGAGTGGTTCTGGTAGGTATTCTTCTTGGCATGCTTCTCTTAAGCGGGTGCGTCCAGGAGACAGACGTTGGTGAGAAGACCCCATCGGATGGCTCTGGGATAGATCTCTCAGAGCTCGGGGCAAGCCAGGAGTTAAAGAAGTTCTCATCAGCAGATGAGATTCGTGAGTTCCTGAAAGCCCGGATTGAGGCATCGCAGGGCTTCCATGTTGGCGCGCCCCGTGCTCTCATGGGAGAGATGATGGTGGGGATGGAAGAGATGGCGGTTACCGAGTCTGGAATGCCAGTGCCCGCGCCCACTCCTGCAACAAAGGCTGGAGCGGAAGCAGGTGAGGGTGCAGCAGAGTATTCGACAACCAACATCCAGGTGGAAGGTGTCGATGAAGCAGACTTTGTGAAGAACGATGGTAAATACATCTACACACTAGTCGAGGATAATCTCGTGATCGTTCGCGCATATCCACCCGAGGAGGCAGAGATTCTATCAAAGAGAGAGATAGATGGCAATCCGAGAGAGATCTTCGTGAGAGGTGATCGACTCGTCGTATTCACAGAGGACACTCACGATGTACTCTTTTACCCGGAATACGGCTTCAAGCCAGAGACGCGGCGTGCACCCAGAACAAGCGCGCTGATCTACAACATCTCTCTCAGAGAGAACCCAAGGCTCGTTGCAAACTATAGCCTCAACGGAGAATACTTCCAGTCACGAATGATCGGCGACTGGGTCTATCTCATCGTTAAGGACCACGTCTACTACCATAACGACTTCATCGACCTGCCTCTTATAAGAGAAGGATCGGTTAAGGTCATGAGACCAGAGATCTACTACTTTGACAACCCTGAAGAGAACTACGTCTTCCACACGATCGCAGCAATCAACATAACAGGAGAAGACGAGATCACCGCAAAGTCCTTCATGATGGGCTACTCAAACAACCTATACGTCTCAAAGAAGAACATCTACATAACCTATCCAAAGAACCTTCCCTACCGGTATTACCAAGAAGAGCGGAGGGAGATCTTCCACAAGATCGTAACCCCGCTCCTCCCAGAAGATACAAGAGATGCGATAGAAGCGATAAGAGCAAAGGATCTTGGCACGGCTGAAGAGTGGGAAACGATATCATCAATACTCGAAGAGATGTACAACCAGATGGACGAAAACGAGAAAGAAGCTCTGATAGAGCGAATCGAGGATGCTGTTAGAGAATACGAAGAAAGAAAAGCACTGGAGAGAGACAAAACCATAATTCATAAAATCAGAATCGAAGACGGTGATATCGAGTACGAAGCACGAGGCGAAGTCCCAGGGAGACTCCTGAACCAGTTCTCACTCGACGAGTACGAAGAGAACCTGAGAGTTGCCACCACAACCAGATTCTGGACGAGAAGAGACGGCTCTACCGAGTACAACAACGTCTACGTGCTCGACCCTACCCTCACCACCATAGGAAGCCTCGAAGAGATCGCTCCAGGCGAACGAATATACTCAACACGATTCATAAGTGAACGGCTCTACATGGTCACATTCAAACGAACCGACCCCTTCTTCGTAATCGACCTCTCAGAACCAGAGAGACCCGAAGTACTCGGCAAACTCAAGATACCAGGATTCTCAGACTATCTCCACCCCTACGATGAAGACCATATAATCGGAATCGGCAAAGAGACAGGAACGAACGAGTGGGGCGGTGTATCGATAAAAGGCGTGAAACTCGCACTATTCAACGTCTCAAACGTTGAAGAGCCAGAAGAGATAGACCGATACGAGATAGGAGAGAGCGGCACAGACTCTGAAGCACTCCGCGACCACAAAGCATTCCTATTCTCCAGAGAGAAGAACCTGCTCGTGATCCCAATACGAGAGGTCATGAACGGTTACAGAGAGAGAGGCATTGAGAAGGTCTGGCAGGGAGCATACGTCTTCAACGTGACACTCACCGGCTTCAAACTCAAAGGCAGAGTAACCCACGAGAACGAGTACGAAGAAGAATACTACCACCGGCACTCACCCGCAGCAGTCCGAAGAGCACTCTACATCGACAACACCCTGTACACAATATCATCAAGAAAGATACTAATGAACAAACTCGTTGACCTGAGCAAAGTAGGAGAGATCACACTACCCTACAAAGAAAGACTGTATTAATCAAAGCGATCAGCTAACAACAGTTATAGTCATTCTTCCAATCTTTCTGCACTAATAAACTCTTCCAGCCAAACTCGATAGGATTTAAGTTTGGAGAATAAGGTGGAAGGTAAATAAAATGGATGTCAAGTTTCTTCTGCTCTTATCTTAACAGTTTTTGCATGATGGATCCTTGCATTGTCCAGTACGATGCATAATGACTTATCTGGATTCTGCTTTTTTATGAGTTCAAGGAAAGTTATCATATCATCTGATTTGCAGGAATCTGAGAGCATTATAGCATCACTCCCATTCAAAGCTGTAAAGCCAGAGATTGATTTGATCTCCTCTTTCCTTCCCTGTATTTAACAGCAGAAGTGTTTATCACACTACTCCTATCAGAATTTAGCTGAATAGCACTCTCATCAAGATAATACTCGCTTTGCTTGGATTTACTTGGAGTACAGGATGCGTTCCTATACATCAAGAGATCCTGTGATTGGATTCTTCACCCTTAGAGAGAGGATCATCTATAGTGAGTCTTGGAGTGAAGTGTTAGCGAGAAACGCGGTAAGTGATTGTGAATATGAGTAGAGCCATCATTAATGCTCCCAGCATAGATTCTGCAGCGGCTAAGACCTGCGGAATGTGTCCCACCGCAAGATTTGGCTGAATATTTGAGTATCCCAAGCTCGTGAATGTGATTACACTGTGGTAAACGTAGTCAAAGAAGTCTGGAGCGACCGTTCCATTCACATTCTTGACTATTCCATTTGTAAGCCAGAAGAGGAATGCGAAGATTGAGATTATTATTGCTGACGCTACTAACGGTCTTGAGATCTTCACTCCATAGCCCGTCAGTAACTTCAAGATGAAGAGATCGTATATCCACGACCTCAAGCAGTTAATCCAACCTCGCTCCCTCAATAGCTTCCTCCTAACCTCACATCTCCTGTAATGCATACGCAGCGCCTCTTCAAGCCTCCCATTTTGGATATAAAAGTAGTAGAGGTTGTTGTAAACTTCGTAGGATGCCTCGTAGAGCTCCTCTACGCTTCCCTTGTAAAGATATTTCTCAAGTCCATTCCTCTCTATTAAATCGTTAAGTTCGCTTATTTCAACATAATTCTTCGCCTCTTCGGAATTCCCGCCTCTCTTCCGAAGTCTTTGAAAAAGTTTATTCTCCACATCTCCCGGAACTCTAATAACCCTCCGCCTCTTCCTGTCAAAAAAGACTATTGGTTTTCCTTCCCAATCATACCTGACCAATCCCTCTCCACGAAGCTTTGCCGCAACTTCGGAATTATTCCCTTTAATCTTCTTCACATCAAAAGCTACCAATTCTTTATTCCCTTTTTTAAGGAAATCCGCAGCAATCTCATTAATCTCCTTCTCACTCTCAAACCTTGCATTCCTGAGCGTCTTCGTCTCGTCAAGGTAAGAGTGGTAAAGATTTGCGTATGTCAAATTTGCACCATCCAAGCGAGTTCCAGAATCTGCCCTCACACCGATTAAATTTGCACCTTCAAGATTTGCATCCTCAAGGGTAGCTCCTTGAAGATTTGCATCCTCAAGGGTAGCTCCTTGAAGATCTGCATGCCAAAGGTTAGCTTTCTGAAGATCTGCATGCCAAAGGTTAGCTTTCTGAAGATCTGCATCCGAAAGGAAAGCTCCCTGAAGATTTGCTTCCCAAAGGAAAGCTTCCCGGAGTTCTTTCCCACCTAAATTCGCTTCTCTTAAAAATACCCCTGAAATCTCATTCTCCTTTAATTCCCTTAACCTCGCATCGTCAGGCTCTTTCCCTTCCTCTTCCCTGTGCCAGTAGCAGTATTCTTCCCCAGGAAGGGCTTCAAGCGGGCATTCCCATACATCCCATTCCCATGCTCCCGATTTGAATTTGCATTTAGCCATCTTCTACAGACTCCTTCTTAGAATCTCCTGTAAAGTCTACAACGCCTCTCTCCATTTATCGCATAGAGACCGAGGATATTTGCCATCATCTCTGTGGTCTTCTTCTTAACAACTGATCTCTTGAATGACCACAACCTCTGAGTCTTTGCGAATCGAGCTATGGCGAACTCTCATCAAGAAGTCCTGTGATGAAGTTTCTGCATTTTCAAGCCTTCTCTGGTCTCTCTCGTGGGGCTCGGTGTATTTCATTCCAGATGATTTCAAGATGTTGCTTGCCTCTGAGCAACTCTTGATCAACACAGTAATCAAGATTCTATCATCTCTTAAGCTGTATTCAACTCCAAATCTCTTTTTGGTCAGTTCTTTTACCTCTTTTGTTCTCCAGTCATCTCTCTACTTCAGAATTGCCTTCAACTCCACCTTCTGCTCTTTGCTTAACTCTGAAGGTCTTCCTCTTCAGTAGTTCGGTTTCAAGCCTTCTAAACCTTCTCTCTTCCAGTTCTCAACCCATACATACCCGATAACTTTGCTCACTTCAACTTCATCTGGCTGCCTTGGGGAACTGTTCCCCCTTTGTAGAATTCTTTGACGAAGAAAAGCTTTCTCAGGACTTCAGCGCATACTTTTCTACTTCGAATCTCTTCATTCAGCTCTTCTATGGTCAGCCACTTAACAACTTCTCTTTCAGGTTTTCGTCTGATGCTATGATCTCAGAAGTCGAAGAGTGTGCTCTGGGGTTTTTTTGATTCTTCTCTCTCTTTTTTGTCTGTGGTTTTCTCTTCTGTGATCTCTTGTCTCTCTCTTCTGGGTTTTGGGTCTGTTATTCCCGCGTATGATTCTATTTCGTACTCTTTTTTTTCTTTGATTGTTGTTTTTGCGGTTTTGTATATTTTTTTCACTTTTTTGTCTGTGGTTTTGGTCTGTAGGAGGTGTGCTATCTCTTCTTCTGTCAGGTTGAGTTCTGCTGCGAGTTCTGGTGCTGTGGCTTCGTCCTGCATCAGTCTCTTTATGAGGTTGAGAAGTTCTTTTCTTGCAACGTCTTTAGAGGTGTGGCAGTGTCTGCCTACTTTCAGGGTTATTGTCTCCTCTATTCTCTGTATGCTTCGTCTTCGTGCAAGGCGTTGCCATGTGGATGGTGGTCTCAGGCGTGCGCCTCTGTAGTGGTGTCTCTTTGATACTGCGACGCCTCCGCTCATGAGTAGGGATGCGTGTTTCCACATTCGATAGTTTTCTCTGCGGCGTACCCTGCCGAGGAAGACGTCTGCGTGTGAGAGTGTGTTGAATGAGTCTGCGAGGTCACCTGGGTCTCTGTATACGAGTGGGAGGTTTTCATCTATCCAGTGGATCAGGTCTTCGGGCGTCTCGTCGAGCTGGAAGGTCAGTTCATGTGCTTCGCCGAGATTTGAACCTTTGAATATCTTTGATATCACTTGGAATACTGTTTCTTTGCTGTCACGAAGGGAGACTGTGATATCTTCTGGTAGTACTTCGTCTCTTCCCTCTGCTATCGCTTGCAGGTCGTTTATGGCGCTTCTCACGTCTCCGTTCGAGTGGGCGGCGATCATCTCGGCAGTCTCGTGTTTGATCTGTATCTCTTCGCTTGCAGCTATCTTCTTCAGCAGGGACGTGATCGTGGTTGTTCTGATCGCTTTGAACCTGATGCCTCTGCACGAGTCTCGCAGTCTCTTTGAGATCTCGTAGTACTCGTTTGCTATTAGTATTATGGGCTGGGTTGTCTCGCTTATTACTTTGATCAGAGCGTTTGCACCTCCTCTATCAGCGTTTCCGTGAATATTATCTGCTTCGTCGAGTATTAGGAGGCGTCGTCCTCGTGTGCCTTCGAATGTACCCATCTGGGACGCTGATCCTGCAACTCTCTGGATCACGTCTGCTGTCCGTGAGTCGCTTGCGTTGAGTTCGATTACCTCCCATCCAAAGTCCCTTGCAAGTGCGTGTGCTGCAGTGGTCTTGCCAACACCTGCCCGTCCATAGAGGATGAGTGCTCGCTCATCGGGCACGCCCCTCTCCCACGAGGCTGCCCATTCTCTAAGCTCTTCAATGATCTGTCTGTGCCCGACTATCTCGTCGAGGTGCCGGGGTCTATACTTTTCAGTCCATTCTTCCCCGGTCATACGTAGTAGTTTGTTGGTGCTTCTCTCCCTTTCTGTTTCTGCCCTGGGCTTTCGAAGTTGATCTTTGGTATTGGAATAGCTGGCGGCAGTCCCATGTTCCTTGATATGCTGATCGCGAGCGGTGCAAGGTTTGTCACGGTGGTGTTTGCTACCTCGTTCTGGACGCTTACAGGCGCCTTCCCGGAGTCCCAGTCCTTCTTGATCTCTTCAAGCTTCCCGCCTGTATAGCTGACACTGCCCTCGAATCGGATGTGCCCGATGTTCGGGTTCAAGTAGTTTATTGAGAAGGCATACTCGAGTCGGAGGGTCTCTTTGGATCCGAAGGGGGTCTCGATCGTTGAGACTGTTGGGTTTCGAAGGTTGATATCATAGTTGATGTTGATATTCCGATACTTCCGAACCTCTTCCTGTGGCATGTATATTCTGGACTCTATCTGTGTGAGTGTGAAGTTAACTATCATCAACTCTTTATTATCGATTCGCCATTACTTTAAGCTATCTGCGCGCCTGCATCAGGACCCGGGGCAGCGTTGTATATCTCCTCTATGTGCACGATCACTGCCGCTTTCGCCTGCAACTCCTTCGATCTTGACATCTCACTTGCCTCATCGAAGTGATCTCCACTGGTCGTGATCTCAGCTCGCCCCTTCACCTGATACGATCTGAAGTTGGGCATCTCTCCGTCAAAGCCCACGATAGCAACAATCGGGTTCTCTTCAAGGTTCTTACGCGTCTTCTTGAAGAAATTATCTACAAGGAGGAGTCTTTCATCGTCAATGAACTTCCATAACCCAACAAAGATCACATTCGGAACGCCCTCAGAGCTTGCAGTTGCAACAGGTAGGATCTTCTGATTTGAGAGAACATCCTTCACTTCAACCGGCACTTTAACCATAATCTATCACCATCAATTGTTACTTTCTACTGGTAGTTAAACCTTACCCCTCTGTTAACTCCTGTTATCTCCTCTTATGGCTTGGAGGTCTTCGCCCATAGCCTCTTATCCTGAACCTGGCACCGATCTCTCTGGCTATCTCCCTGCATCTCTCTATGTCTATTATCGGGAGGCTCACAACGGTCAGTTGGGTTCTGATCCCGACCTTTACAAGATCCCTTGCAAACTCTAACATCGAGGCGTAGGCATCAGGCTTCTCTGGGTGGCAGATCTGGTTGTAGATCTCTCTGTTGTGTGCATTCAGGCTCAGTGAGACCGCATCCACGCCAGCCTCCCGTAGCTCTCTTGCAACATGACGATCGCCGTGATAGAGCTTGACATGCCCGATGGTATCGATCCGCACCTCTTCTCCGTCTTCTTTCAACCACTCTGTGATTCTGATAACGTCGTCGAGGCGTGTGAGCGGTTCTCCAAGCCCTGCAAAGACGATCTCACCATACTGGGAAAGATCGCTCTCTTTTAGGACTCCGATTATCTCATCCACCGATGGCTCCCTATCTAGCAGTAGATTGTAACCGTATACACCATCTGCATACCGTTTGATACAGAACTCACACTCAGCAGTGCATCTGTTGGTGATGTTCAGGTAGAGGTTCCCATGTGCCTCGTAGCATAGAGTCTCTGACATCGGCTTGATACTATAGAGAAGAGAACTATTGATAAACCCAGCGGACTCTTCTCATGGTGCACCATCGATCTCACTTTCTCCACCACATTCGAAGTATCTCTCGCCCCATCCCAAAGAGATCACGAACGATATTCACCTTTGTCGCACCACCATGCTTCCATCTCACAGGAAACTCCTTCACTCTGTACCCACGCCGCTGTGCCAAAACGAGGAGCTCAGTATCCCAGAACCAGTGTTCATCCTTGACTTCATCGATCAGTTCAAAGAGTGGCTCTCGTCTGAACGACTTGAAGCCACACTGATGATCGTACAGCCTTGAGTGGAGGAGGATGCGTGTGAGAAGGTTAAAGCCCTTGCTCGCAATGCTCCGGGTGAAAGGCCTTTCCACATCACTCTCTGGCATCATACGTGACCCAGTTGCGAAATCAAAGCCCTCCACCCGCACAGCATCGATTAACTCCCTTAGATAACTCATATCGGTTGCAAGATCGACATCGATATATGCAAGGACTTCACCCTCTGACTCTTTGAGGGCACGGTTGAGCGCTGCACCACGGCCCAGCCGCTTCCCAGAATGGAGATGCTTCACGAAGGGATACGCCTCTGCAAGTCTCGCTGCGATACGATCCGTGCCATCAACACTCCCATCCTCTGCTATCACTATCTCAAACGAGTCTGTGATCTTCCCCACGGCATCAACAGTCCTCCTGAAGGTATCCTCCAGCCTTGCCGCCTCGTTGTAGGCTGGAAGCACAATGCTAACCTCGGTCACACACTCTCATCTCAACGTCTCATCTTCAAAACAAAACGGCAGCAACCACTCCTACTAGCGCCTCTGATACCTCAGCTTAACTATAGAGAAGAGCGATAGGAGCGAGAGAACTCCAAAGAGGAAGATGATTCCAGTCCATGATGCTATCGGAACAGGATGGCTTCCCACAGTGACCGTGACCTCTCTCTTATCACTGCAATGCTCAACTCCATCACTCGTCTTATCAAAGACGGTGAGGGTTGCAACGGTTGTCTCTGTGATATTTCTCGTGACAACCATCCCAGAGAGTGTCATACCATCACCGAAGTTCCACACGTATCGTGAGATGCTCCTCTCACCTGCTGGATCGGCGTGAGATTGGCTCCCGTTGAACTCAACCACTCCGGGCTCGAGAAGGTATGTCTTGCTTGCCACAGCCCTTGCCGTGGGACCACGGTCAACATAGATTCTCTTCGTGATATTACCACATACTCCATCGTCTGCCCTGCAGCCACTGAGAGTAACATCGTAGTATCCACCATCGGCATACTGATGCGTGGTATTCATACACGCTGGAGTGCAGAGAGTTCTCGTCCCATCGCCAAACTCCCACGTGCAGTTCTTAAGCGTCCTATCTGCAGTTGCGTTGAACGACTGGTTGTAACAGCATATAGCAGATGTGTTGAAACTCAGATTCAAGGGTCCTCCCTCGTACCATATCTCAACCCTCGTCTCGTTCGCAGTACTGTTCGTACAGTGCCCATCAAAGACCGTGAGGATCGCATTTACCGTCTGGTTCACCCAGATCACCACAACCTCGCCATTCATATCAGGATGCCAGTCATCAAACGACCACGCATAGGTGAGAATGCTCCTCGTTCCGTTTGGATCTGCCCTTGAACCACTCCCGTTCAACTCAACCCACGCGGGAGACGTGAGATAGGTCTCGTTTGCCACAGCAACAACACTCGGACCCCGGTCAACATAGATCTGCTTCTGGATCGTGGCGCACTCACCATTATCCAGCCTGCATCCTGTAAAGTTAACGAGGTAATATCCACCCTCGGCATACTGATGTGTGGTGTTAATATCATCACCACCACTGCCGGTCGTATTAGCCCCGTCTCCAAACTCCCACGTCCAGTTCGAGAGCGTTGCATTCGTGGTCGCATTGAACGACTGGTTGTAACAGCATATATCAGTGGTCGTGAAGTTCAACTCTGGTGCAACAGGCTCATACTCGATCAAGAGCGTTGTCTCATTATAACAGTGCCCATCAAAGACTCTCAAGGTCGCATTTACCGTCTGGTTCACCCAGATCACCACAACCTTGCCACTCATATCAGGATGCCAGTCGTCAAACAACCACGTATAGGTGATGCTCCTCGCTCCGTTTGGATCTACCCTTGAACCACTGCCATCCAACTTAACATAAGATGGAACACCGAGCGGTTCTGTCACATTCGAATCTGCAGCAACACTCGGACCCTGGTCAACATAGATCTGCTTCTCTTTGTAGCCGTACATTCCATTGGTTCTGTTGCCACTGAACTTCACGGTATAATATCCACCATCGGCATATTGATGCGTGATATTCATACACGGCGGCTCACAGAAGAGAGTGTTCCCATCGCCAAAGTCCCATGTAGAGTTTGCAAGTGGAAGATCTGCTGTACCATTGAAGGACATATTATAACAGCAGATATCCTCGGTGGTGAAGTCAAGATCTGGGATGCGGATGTCAAGATCCTTCTCCATGTAGTCCTCAGGCATCCCATCGAGTGTGGTGCCTCCATAGCCAAAGAGACGATAATGCCTGGGTCCTGCGGGGTGGGTGAAGAGTGATGCAGCATTACTGATACTTATCTCAACGACATTGTTGAAGGGGGGTTCTGTCATGATCGCAGCATCAACCTCATGTTCACCATCCTCTGTGAGCAGATCAGCCAGGTATTGTTCAACACCGATGTAAGCTTCAGGAGGGCTTTCCTCGTACTCAACGAGCGTCACACTATTGTTTGTATATGAGATGTATAGTTCAAAACCCTTTATATCATCGTCAAACGGTGGCACATCGCCACCCGTGGCGTTATCAAGATCCGTATCGATATAGACGTAATACCCTTCATTTGCTCCCACACCCCATGGATCGCTCCAAATGGGAGTATTTGGATTACCGTCACCATCAACATCCCCTGCAACTCCAAAGAGAGTATACATGAAATATAATGTGTCTCTTTCCTCATCATAGAACTGGTAGACTGATTCAAGGTCGTAGCCATAATCAGAGATGTCAGGTTCGTTTGGATCATCTGCGATCTTCAAATTCGAGTTCCAGTCACTCCCATCGCCGTCCACAGTTATGATAGGCTCTCCTTCTCCATTACCCAGAACAGGTGCCACTCCACAGATTAATAGAATGTTCAACCCCACGAGTAGGAGTACAACGTGATTGATACCGCCATTAATAATAACCACCTCTAGTCAATTGGTCTTTAATAGGGTTGATGGTTGTTGTCGTATATTAGACTTTCGGGAAGTCTTCCATTCTCCTTGATCTGATGAAGGCATCGACGCCATCCCTCGTGGTCTCGTAGATGTGATCTGCTCCGATCGCATCGATAACTCCCATCCTCTCCATCTTGTCTCGCAGTGGATCCCTCACATGGGAGAGGGAGATAATGATACCTCTGCGGTTCAACTCCGTGTTCAGCCTTATCAGGCATTCAGCGCCTGTGATGTCGATGTCGTTCATGGCTTCTGCATCGATCAAGACCGTCTTCACAGGCTCACTGGCTTCGGCGATGCATCGCTTGACCTCGCTTGCAAAGAAGTTACAGTTAAAGAAGATGAGTCTTGCATCAAAGCGGAAGATGAGCAGTCCTGGAATCGTTTCTGCATCAGGCCGCCTACGGATATCCCGATAGTATGTCCTCTCACCTGGAACTCTGCCCAGTACAGCCGTTCCTGGACGGCATGCCTTCTTAATTAAGACGAGGAGTGAGAGAACAACTCCAAGACCCACGCCATGGAGGACGCCGATGGTAAGTACACCAGCAAGAGAGGTTATGCTGAGTGCAAACTCTGTGCGACTGAGTCTCATCGCCTTCTTGAGTCTGGCAGTCTGGTCAAGACCGAGCATCGCAACGATCACGATTCCTGCAAGCGTCGCCTCCGGGAGGTTGGTGAATAGCGGCATCAGTAGAAGGAGTGTCAGGATTGTGAGAACGGCGCTTACAAGCTGGCTGATCTGCGTCCTCCCGCCTGCCTTCATAGCAACCGATGTCTTCGAAAGGCTGCCCGCAACAACAAACCCCGAGCTCAAGCCTGCGCCCAGATTGGCAGCGCCCAATGCAACCAACTCCCGATCCGGGTCGATCCTTTCACTTTCACCATCATTCGAGGCAGCACCAGTGGCTGCGCCAAGCGACTCTATGTAGCCAAGCATAACTATCACGAGAGCGCCCGGGATAAGAGCCAGATAATCCTCAAGACTCACATCCGGTAAACCGATTGGCGGTAAGCCGGTGCTGAGTGTGCCGACAACGTCAACGCCTTCGCCTCCCAGATTCAGAGCTGAAACTGCCGCGATAGAGATTGCAATGGTCGTCAGTGCAGCCGGTAGCTTCGGAATATACCGATCTATTGCAATGATCAAGACGATGCTGCCAAGACCGATGATCAATGTTTTCACGTTGGTATCTGGCAGCTCATAAAGAATAGAGAGAAGCCTTTGAAAGAAGTTGCCACCATAACCACCATCAAGCCCGAAGAGCTTTGGCACCTGACCGATGATTGTGACGAGAACCACTCCCTCGAGAAAACCTGCCATCACCGGAATCGAGATAAAGTCGGCTATCCAGCCCATCCGCAGAAGTCCAAAGAGTACGAGAAACACTCCGACCACTATCGCCATCGCCGTTGTGAGCGCTAGATACTCGGCCGTGCCACGAAGAGCCAGTGCACCAACAGCGCTTGCGGAGATGAGGCACACCGCCGAGTCAGGACCCACAACAAGTGTGCGTGACGTGCCGAGGATAACGTACAGGAAGAGCGGTATTGGAAGAGTGTACAATCCCACTATAGGGGAGACTCCAGCAATCCCGGCATAAGCCATCGCTTCCGGTATGAGTACCGCCCAGATGGTCAGCCCGGCGACGAGATCGTGACGCAACCAGGAAGGCTTGTATTCCGGTAGCCATCTCAGGATCGGCAGGTACCTGCAGAGCAGATCTCTCTCGCCAGTCGGAGTTCTTTCATTACTCACGGCGGAAAAGAGTATGCTCGCTATAAATAATAGACCTGTTGCAAGATAATTTTGGGGTCTTTCACCCCCTAACTTTGCTCTTCTATTATGCTTCCGCAAACTTCAGATACCTGCAGACCGATAAGGGAGGGATTAGAGAGATGCCGGTAAGAGAAGAGATAGAAGCCGTGATGAAGATAGCAATGCGTGAGACGTACATACCACTTGCTACCGTGAGCAGTGTGGGCGAACCGCACATTCGCCCTTTCCGAGTGGCGAGACTGCTTGAGGACAGGCGCACCATTATAATACCTGCTATCCGTGGTGGCAAGACAGCGAACAACCTGAAGAACAACCCGAGAGCAGCCATCCTCGTGATCGACAGGGATGAGATGAAGGGTTATAATATCGAGGGAGACGCCGAGTACATCGAGGGCGAACACTCGCCATACATCACGCTCGCAAGAGAGCTCATGCCAGATTATCCAGTAAAAGCGGTCTTCAAGCTACGAGTAAGAAAGATCTACAATGCAACACCAGGGCAGAACGCAGGAAAACGGGTGAACCTATAGAGAGGTGAGAGGCGGGCGAGAGAGGGAGAGAGGTCTCGGAGAGGTCTCGGGGGAGTGGGTTCTCTCACTCTTCTCTCTTTATCAGGTATCTTGCGAGTGGGAGTGTCGCCACGAGGAGGAGTATCTCTGGTCTTAGCTCGGTTATGATCAAGAACTCATCAGCCTCGCCGAGGAGGTACATCAGATAGTCTGTGCCCATGATCAGGGTGTATAGGCTGCCGAATACCATTGTGAGTATTGTTCCTGTGAGTGCGAAGGAGAGCCCTTCTTCTTGTTTTGATATGAGTTCACCGTTTCCTGAGAGGTAGACTGCTGCGATCACGAGAAGTGCGAGTCCTCCGAAGAGGTCTGCTGGTATCCAGGAGTCGGTCCCTGTGAAGACGAATATGACCTCGAGCGCGCCGATTATTGCGGTTATTCCTCCGATCAAAGCCGAATAGAGACCTATATTCTTAAGATTCATTTCACAGCACTCCTGTTATGAGGTTTCCAGTGAGAACGATTATTCCTGCAACTACGTATGCAAGCACGAGCTGGTATAGCACCATGAACCCTGTCCACTTCCATGAACCTGTCTCTGCTTTGACCATTCCGAGTGTTGCAAGGCATGGGAGGTAGATCAGTGTGAATGCCATGAATGCGAGTCCTGTTACGGGTGTCATGTGGGCTGCAACTGCGCCTGTGATTGCGTCTTCGCCTCCGACACCGTAGAGGATTCCGAATGTCTCGACAACGATCTCCTTTGCGAGGAAGCCGAAGAAGAGTGCGATTGCAGCCATCCAGTCAAATCCGAGGGGTGCAAGGAGTGGTTCAAGTGTGTGTCCGAGGATCCCTGCATAGCTTGATTCGATCTCTCTGCCCCATGGGAATGATGCCATGAACCAGAGTACGAGTGCGCCACCGAGGAGGATCGTTCCAGCTTTTTTCAGGAATACCACTGCCCTTGACCACATGTAAAGTAAGACGCTCTTTATAGCGGGTCTGGCGTATGGTGGGAGTTCCATGATGAAAGGGGCTGGCTTTCCTCTGAGGCCTGGTATGAATCGTCTGAAGAGAAGTGCCATCAGTATTGCGAGCACGATTCCGAGGACGTACATCGAGAAGATCGCACTCCCTGCGTACGTGCCAAAGAGTGCACCTGCGATGAGGACATAGACCGGGAGTCTTGCACCGCATGACATAAGAGGGTTTATGAGAATCGTTATTAGTCGATCCTTCTCGTCTCCGATCGAGCGTGTTGCCATGATCGCCGGGAGGTTGCAGCCAAAGCCCATCAGCATCGGTATGAATGACCTCCCGTGAAGCCCGATCCGATACATCAGCCGATCCATCACAAAGGCGGCTCTTGGGAGATACCCGCTATCTTCGAGGATTGCGAGTGCGATGAAGAGGAACATGATCGGGAAGATGAAGACCAGCACGAATCCAAGGCCCCCGCAGATCCCGTCAGCCCAGAGCGATATAAGTGGCGTGGTGGGGTCTCCTAAGAGTCCTCCAAGCCATCCGAATACGCGTTCGAGCATCACCATGAACGGCTCTGAGACTGTGAATGCAAACTGGAATGTTGCCCACATGAGAATCAAAAAGACGGGTATCCCGAGTCTCTTGTGGAGAAAGACGCGGTCGAGAAGGTCTGATGTGGTGAGCGCGTGATCCCTGCGTCCAGCTAGCGAGGCATGGAGGATGCGATCTATCGCCCTGTATCGCTCCTCTGCAAATGTATCCGCGTTCACCTCTACCCTCCTGGTTACCTCCAGGATCTGATCCCGTTTTGGTGACGAGCTTATCCGATCCATAACACTCTCATCCTTCTCAAGGAGTTTTATGGCAAGCCATCGTGGAGGATAGGTATTTGCGAGATAGGTATCGGTGAGGATCAGCTCCTCAACCTCCTTGATGCGAGCCTCGATATCGTCACTGTAGCCGATCGTGACCTTACGATGCTTCTCCCTTCTCACCGCTGCACTGAGAATTGCATCTCGAAGCTCACCCATACCGCTCTGGGTCGTTGCAACCGTCGGGATAACAGGCACGCCAAGAAGGAGTGAGAGCTCTTCAATATCAAACTCATAATTCTTTGAAGCTGCAATATCCATCTTGTTCAGTGCAACGACGACATTTGCCCCAAGCTCCAGCAAGAGAAGTGTTAGATACAGATTTCGCTCGATATTCGATGCATCAACGATATCAACCACGACATCAGGCTTCTCATCAATAATATAGTCTCTTGCGATCCGTTCATCTATCGCATCTGCTTCGAGGCTGTATGTGCCTGGAAGATCCACAATCTCCATCTCGATCTCCCTGTGCGTGCACCTGCCTGTCTTCTTCTCAACCGTGACCCCTGGCCAGTTTCCAACATGCTGCCTTGAACCTGTCAGGTTATTGAAGATCGCAGTCTTTCCGACATTCGGATTTCCGATGAGTGCAACTCTGATCACCGTTTCTTTCTCACCTGCCATCAAGGTCCACAAGTATCTTCATAGCAATACCACGACCGAGCGCAATCCTTGATCCCTTCACATCAACGAGAAGCCCTGGAGACCCTGAGATCACCTTGACCCTCGAGGACGGCGTGAATCCAAGCTCAAGAAGTCTCTTTGCAACCCCTCTCCCGCCACAGTATCCAAGGACCACCCCCTCATCGCCCGCGGAAAGGAGTCCGAGTGGAACGCCCGACTCCAGACTCTTACTATCTGCAATAAGCTCATGCAGGTGCTCATCGATCTCTTTGAGGTGCGAAGAGAGCTCTTCATCACCTGAGTGGGACCTGAGCACATGCTCAACGTCCTCGTGGATATGTTCCACCTTCTCCTCGATCTCATGGATCTTCTTTGCACCAAAGATCCTCCCTCTCATCCCAAACATACTAAACCTCCACAGAGACACACGCTGCCTCTTCCCTTCGAAGCGAGAGGTTGTACCCTTTGAGACGAAACTCCACAGGATCGCCAAAAGGCGCTCTTCTCACAACCTCGATCTCAGTGCCCCTGACAATCCCCATATCCCTGATCCGCCTCTGAACCGTGTTATCACCGCTAACTGAAAGGACTGTGCCCTTCTCACCAGGTTGCATATCACTCAGGGTCTTCTTCATCAGAGAACCTCCTATTCAACCTCAACCTTCTCTGCAAGCCCATATCCTATACTCAGGACTTTATCACCGATCCTGGCTGTCACATATCTACCCAGACTTGGCTCATGTCGAGTGGATTCCATCCCAGTGAGCTCGATCTCTGCCCCCTCTACAACTTTCAGGAGCTCCATCCTGTCTTTGAACCTTGTTCCTCCGATTATACCAACTATTCTACTTTTTACACCTTTTTTGAGATTATTTGCCTGTATATTGCCTCTATCGGACTCAACAAGCACCTTGGATGCCATGCCCCCTCCCATCTTAACCTCGTTACCACCGACAGAGAAGACCATTGTCTCATCAGGAAGGTGCTTTACAAAGCTAACCTTGGCTCCGATCTTGATCCCCAGCTCTGAAAGGTGGCTCTCAAACTCCTTTCCGCCCTCAATGGACCTGATAACTCCGCTGTCACCTGCTTCAAGTTTTAAAAGTGGTATGATCTTATCATCTGACTCAACATACATCTTATCAGCCCATCCTCGTGCAATGATGACATCTTTTTTATCGACCTTGAGCAGGATCGGTCCAGCATGCACATGCACAGGCTCTGTGGCCACAACACTCAACTCAACCCCTTCCACAATCCCAAGCTCTTCGAGATGCTTCTTCGCATCAAGTCCGCCTGTTATCGTTCTCACGGTTACCATTGTATCAGGTTCAACCTCATTCAACAACATCTATACTCACCTATTGATCACATAACTTAAGCATTCCTGAGCTACTCCCAGTAAGAGAGTTAGGTATAGATATAGCTTGCACTAACAATTTTAGGTTTTCAATAAAAATCCTAATTTCTGCATCTCATGCAACCGCCTTTGCAAACGTCTCAAGCCCTCTCTTAAGTGAGGCGAGTCCAGAACTCTTGAGGAAGTAGCATGGTTTATCCCTTATCTTACACGCCTTCTTGGCGTATCGGCACGCGTTGTGGCTGTTTATATCAACCGGGCAGAAGACAACATCCACTCCCTCAACGATCCGCTCAATCTCATCCTTCTCTCTGCAGTGCCCGCCATGGTAGCAGAGTTCGCACCCGAACGACTCAACAACCTCCCTGTAGTGCGGCATAAGCCCTTCAACACCACCGATAAGCGCAACCTTTGCACCTTCAAGGCTCACAGGATCGTCTGCATCCTCTCTCTCAATCTCAGCATGTCTCGCCTCCATCCTCTCCTCCTTATGAGAGACCTCTCTTAGCTCTCTCAGTTCCTCTCTCAACCGTCCAACCTCATCGAGAAGGAGTCTGTTCTCCCGCTTCAATCGTTCGATCTCCTCGAGTACGTCCTCTCCATCGACCTCATCGAGCCTTGCAAGAAGCTCCTCGATCACACTCTCTCTCGACTGAAGCTCACCCCGGATCTCTCTTCGTTCTCTTCTCAGGGTATCAAGCTCGATCTGGAGATCTTCCAGTTTCTGTTTCGACCTTGCAAGGTTTCTCTTGAGCCGTTCATTTGCTCTCTGAAGATCTCCCACGAGTCCATTGAGCTTCCAGAGTTCATCCCAAACGTTGCTCCCGGATGGTAGATCGGATGAGATGGCATCATATAGCCTGAATGCACGCTGCCCTATCGCGTGTGTCGCTACGAATACTCGTAACCCGATATCGGCAGACCTCTCTCCTGAATTACGAAGAAGATGCCAGATCAACGCGGTGAACGGGACACCTTTGACGTTTCTACCTTCTTCGATAGTTCTGAGCGCCGCATCTTCTCCAACCTCCCTGATCCGGTTTAGATATGGTTTAAACTGTTTATCCAGCTTTTTCTCGATATATTCAGCAAGCTGGCTCTTTTCTGTACACTGCATTATAATCGCCTGATGCATAGATAGAGGAGACGTATCTCCTCTCATATCGATCCTGAACCGTTTCAGGATCCTATGCATCTCTCGGTCATCTATCGAGGTTCCTATGATAGTGCATAGAAGGGAGGGATGGATATTCCATATGCGCGTTTTACACATTTACGACCTTCCTTTCGGGCTTAAGACCCTTCATATAGCCTCCAGTCTTCGATGAGCCACTCACCGAGCTCAAGCTTTATCTCTTCAACTCGCTCGTCAAAGTTCTCGATCTCGTCTTCGCTCATCTTATCGATCAGCCTTCTGATACTCTCGAGGATCATTACAAGTCTATCCAATCTATCCATCACCATCCTCTTTTTACTTCTTAGGTTAACCTAAAGTATGGATGTTAGGTATTAAAATAAATTATCCTAATAAAATTAGGTTTTGGGTAAAAATCCAAAAAACATTCACAATCTCCTTCGCCGCACCCACAAGATCACAACAGTAGCAATGGCAGCAGAGAGTCCGATGGCACCCATAACATTCCTGTAGATCTCGCTCTTCACATGAAACGAGACCGGCACCCTGAGAGCCGCGCCAAGACCGAGTCCGCTTGCACCATCTCCTCCAGATGGACGTCCGCTTGCACCATCTCCTCCAGATGGACGAGCCATGATCAGGATGCTTCCTCTGTACTCACCAGCATCGATGTTATCTATCGAGATCTTCACCATCCTCTTCTCCTTTGCAGGAAGATCGAACTCCTGCGGGTCTACGGCGAGGTTCACTCCTTCCACCGTGAGCATAACACGCTCTGCCTCATTGCCAGTGTTAATCACGTACAGCTCTCGAACTGCCCCTTCTTTCGGGTTCACCATACCAAAATCGATTCTATCAGGTGATGCGCCAAGACCGATCCCGGATGCCTGTGGGATCAGCAGGAAAAGAAGGAGAATGGGGATTAACCCCTCACGAATCACTCTCTGCAACGAAGAGTATCGTTCCGTTGTACGTTCCTCCTGCCCAATCAGGCACCACAAGGTTTGCGAGAATCTCATACTCATATCTGAAGTCTGACGTGTCTGATGGAACCACACTTGAGAAACTTCCGATATTCAGACCGTTTAACCGGAGCGACTCGTTGTAGAATCCCTTGCTGTCATCAAGCATCATCGCAGAGACCCTTGCAGAGCTTGCTCCTGTGTTCACGACTGTTATGACCTGACTCTCAGAGGTCATCCCTGCACCGACCCTCCCAAAGTCGATGCTCGCACTCGGGACCGCGACCGCGATTGCAGGAATGATCTCGGCGGTGAGCGTTGTTGTGCTCCCACATTCGATGTACTCGACTTCAAAGACCTCATCTGCCGGCAGATAGAGAATCTTATCCTTAAGCTCCTCCTTCGCAAGTTTGAACGCGAGCCTCTCATCAGGCGTTGCAACTCCTCTCTTGCACCTCTTTCTCATCTCAAAGAAGCCGACGGGGAAAAGCCCCTCCTTCACGCTGACCACAACCATATCACCGGACGACTTCTCGATGAACCTGTAGTTGTAGTTCTCTACTGTGAGATTCATGAGATCGGTTCCTTCCGGAAGCTCGACCGTGACATCATTGCTCGAGTTTAAGATGTACTCGAACGTCTCGATATGCCCGTCTGATGGGTGTGCGCTGATAATCTCCAGATCGCCGCGTGCAGGAGCCCTTCCTCGAACCCTCTCCCACTTCAGGAATGCTCTCTGGCTTGCCTTAAACGCTGCTGCAACGCACGGGCAGATGTGACCATGTGCGGAGCCCAGATCGTCAAGCGAGATATTCAGAAGCTCTCCTCTCTCGTCATAGATCTGGAGCGTAAGATCTGTGAACTCTTCAGAGGCGCTGATCTCGATCCAATCTGCCACATTCGGGTGCGGCGTAAGCGCCCTGCCATCATAGGCATAGCTCAGGTTCTCAAGCAAACTCGGAATCTTCCTCCTTGTGAAGTATCCCTCGCTCACCATCAGTGGAACGACGACCGGGTCTGTGGCGTTCTCGACGATCGGTCTTAACGTGAATTCAGGGTGAAGCGTCTCGTTGTGGTGGATAAACGCAATCTCTGTGCCGCCGAGCCTGACCGCCGGATCTCTCCAGTACTTAAGTTTCAATCGTGCCTGATCTACGAGTGATGACGTGCTCTTCACCCATCCAGCGAAGTTATCCTCCTCCCTCGTCCCGTGCGCAACAAGAACGAGCGTCTCTCTACCCGAGTTCGCGCAGAGGTCAGCCGTGCGATCCGCAACGATCCCTGCCACAAGCCAGTGGTCATCCATCGCATCGGTGAGGACGATTTCTGCATCGGTCGTGACCGGTACGAGTGGCTCTTCTTCACCACCCTCTGCACCGAGAGGCACGCGCCTGATCACATAGTCTTCACCCTTTTTAATGATCGATCGATCTATCTCCATGCCGTCAATAATGACACGCTCGCTAATCATCGGTGGCTCATCCCGCAGTCCAAGCACATACTCGATCTCCTCTATATGGCTACTGTGTGATGAGATAAATAATGGTAGAGCGATTATCTTCGTAACGTTGGCATCATCGAGTCTCTCAACAGCGTCATTGATCGTCTCGTTCGGTACAAACTCGAGAAATCCAAGTTCGACCGGATACGGCAGATCTACCTCATCGACCGCACCCCGCACAGGGACGCACCAGTCATCGCTCGGGCTTCCATGTGCGATGACAAGGATCCCGATCTTCTCATGGATCCCGATCTTCTCATCTCCTTCGGCGTAACTCAGCCCTGCGGATGATACAAGCAGGAGTACTATCATCGAAAGTGTAGCCAACATCTTTTCTATTCCTATATTCTTCATCTGATGCCTCCTATTAGGTACATCATACTGAAGAGTTAGGTATTAAAATAAGATTCCCTAATAAAATTAGGTTTTCTTGGAGAGATCCTAACATCGGTCGATTATTCCTATTTTTTCATAAGTCTGGAGAGTTGTTGTACTTCTTGATCGTGCCAAACCTTATATATAATTCGGGGGTTACATGCACTTTAATCGTTATATTTGTTCGGTGTGATACGGATGGAGTTGACACCAATTCAGAGGGAGATCCTGACCTCACTCGTTACGCTTTATCGTGAGAAGAATCAGGCGGTTAAGGGTGAAGAGATTGCTGAGATGATATCACGAAGCCCTGGAACGGTTCGAAATCAGATGCAGTCTCTCAAGGCACTGCGCCTTGTTGAGGGTGTTCCTGGGCCGAAGGGTGGGTATAAGACGACGAGCGGTACCTATGAGGTGTTGCAGATCAGGGAGTGTGGTGATGAGATCACGGTTCCGATTACGCGGAATGGGAGGGTGGTTGAAGGCGTCACTGCGCTGGACATCAGTTTCACATCGGTGCGCCATCCTGATCTCTGTAATGGCGTGGTGCGGGTGATTGGCGATGTACGTGAGTTTGATATCGGTGATTGGATACAGGTTGGGCCAACCCCTGTAAACAAGCTGATACTATCTGGCGTGGTAACAGGCAGAGGCGATACTGAGAACGCCATAGTATTCTCTGTGGAGGAGATGCTATCACTCCCAAAGCGACCTGTCAGGGAGTATGTGAAGAGGGATATCATAAGTGTTGGTCTTAATGCCACCGTACAGGAAGCATCGCGCGTTATGGTTCGGCATAACATACATGGAGTGCTCGTGAAGAATAAAGATAAAGTTGTTGGGATTGTTACCTTCATGGATATAGGCAGGGCATTTGCAAGCGGGAAGATCACTGTGAAGGTGAGAGATATAATGTCAAGGGATATCGTATCTATACAGGCTGATGAGCCGTTTTACGAGGCAGTCAAACTCTTTAATAGGAAGAATGTGGGTCGTATCATGGTCATAGATGATGATAAGCCGATCGGCGTGGTATCGAAGACAGATGTGCTCCACGCACTAGCGCTCTTCTAACTTCTAACGATGAGCTGTAGATTGAACTTTGGTGGTTTCATCCCGCTCTCAACGATCGACTGGTATGGGCGAGCAGTCTCTGTTCTGTTCTACAGGGGCTGTCCACTCCGATGTATTTACTGTCACAATCACCTGCTGCAGGGAGGGAGAGAGACCGTAGAGTATGGTTTTGTTGAGGATAAGATTAGAGAGGTGCGCGATTTTGTGAGCGGTGTTGTATTCTCAGGTGGTGAGCCGTGTGCGCAGGCAAAGGAGCTTATCGATCTATCCACTCTTGTGAAGGATCTCGACCTTGCAGTTGGGATCGAGACAAGCGGCTTTTATCCTGATGTCCTCTCTTCTCTCGTGGAGAATGATCTCGTTGATCGCGTCTTTCTTGATATTAAGGCGCCACTTGATGATCCCAAAGCCTATGGCGAGATTACCGGGGTCGATGGTGCTGAGGTTACGCGTCGGGTGGCGGAGTCGCTCGAGATTGTGAACGGGATGGTTGAGGTTAGAACCACGCTCTTCCGAAGCTTTGGAACGAGAGAGTTCGTGAGAGGCATTGCCTCAGAGCTTTCAGGACGGGAGTGTGAATGGGTGCTCAGGCAGGGCGTCCCTGGGAATGCACCGAGTGAGGCGATACGCTCTGAGAAGCAGCTCTCACGAGACGAGGTGCTCTCACTTGGAGAGAGCGTGCTCGATCTCGTGGGCAACCTGCGGATTCGCACGATCGAGAAGGGTGAAGAGAAGGTCTCCTCAGCGCTCTCTGCAGCCGATTCCCACTAGAAGATCTATCACTCGTTGAAGCGTCTCTCTCTGGTTCTCTTGAAGGAGGGTCAATCGATAGGTGATACTCACCCCCTCATCGCTCTTACTATACGTGTCAATCACTCGCACGCTTATTATCTCAGGGCTTAAGCCCTCTATGAGCCGCTCTATAACCCTCGGGTCTGATCCATCTGGAATATAGACCGAGACGTCCTTTGTGACACGCGCCATCTCTCTTCGTCTCCAATCGTTGTACTCCTCCTCTGTCAGAAGCTTCACGTTCTCGATCTTCAGGTGGATCTTCCTCTTCTTCTTCTGCAGTGTTATTCTAAGTGGTGTTACCTCAACGAGGGTTCCCGTGTGAACCCTGCCTGTGTAGAGGTGTTTTACGGCACAGTCGCTCTTGACCGACCCCAGAAACCGCTCGTACTCTGCTATCTTCATGTTTATCAATTTCTCTGAGCGTCGCTGTGCAGCCTCGGTATTTGCGAAGTGTCGTGCTGCCCGCTTCATCCGCTCAACAAAGCCCTCGATGTCGCCCTCCTTGATCAGGTCTGAGAGGCTCCTGCACTCATCTATGAAGATCTCGTGCAGATCGGTAACGTGCGGGTTTGTCTGGATCATGGCATAGAGGTATGGATTCTGTGCAAGTATGCGGCCCACGAAATCGAGCATGATCTCATAGACCGGGCTCATGAATCTACGGGACTTTGCAACATCGAAGTTGATCGCTTCAAGGGTTGCTGCGATCGAGATGTAAGCAAAGTGTGTTAGCCCCTGAACCACCCGCATGACCTCATCATGCTCAACAGGCGTTATAACCTCGATGTGCGCACCAGCCTTGGTATATATCTCCTCGATTATCGGCAGCCACTTGGCGCAGCGCCTCGTCGGCGTGAGTATCACGGTCTGACCACGAATATCAGGTATACTTGGCCCAAACATCGGGTGCGTGCCAAGACACTCCACACCCTCTGGCGCGTACCTCTCCATTGCATCAACAGGCCCCTTCTTTATCGATGTGACATCCATAAGAAGACTCCCCGTGCGCATCTTGGGTGCAACCTCCCTGATGATCGACTCTGTAACGTTGATAGGAACAGAGATCATCACAATATCACTCTCACTAATAGCCTTGTCGAGGTCATCTGCGAATGGAACGCCCAGCCTCTCTGCAACATCAAGCCTGCGATTCTTCCCCCACACCGTAACACCAAAACCTCTATCCTTAAAGAACCTAGCAAACCACTGCCCAGTCTCACCAGTGCCGCCGATTATCAGAATCTCCATAAACAACCACCCAAAGGCTCATACACCCAGTGCATCAAGAACTGCCCTCTTCATAACATCCACAGGTGGCATAACCCCAGTCCATATCCTAAAGGCTTCAGCACCCTGATACACAAGCATCATCTCACCTGTCACAATCCGTGCACCAGCAGCCTCAGCCTCCAAAAGCAACCGTGTCTTCAATGGATTATACACAATATCAAAGACCACAAGACCAGGATGCAACATATCACCAGTGACAATAGTTCTATTGACGAGAGGGTGCATCCCAACCGATGTAGCATTCACCAGCACATGAGCGCTATCCAAAAGTTCACCAAGAGACGCAAAACCAAAAGCCTCCACAGCCCCCCCAACCGACGACACACTCTCAGCAAGCCGACGCCCCCGCTCTTCCGTCCGATTCACGATCAAAACCCGCGCACCAACAGAAGCAAACTGAAAGGCAATAGCACGAGCTGCACCACCAGCACCAAGCAAGACCACACGCTTACCACGAATAGAACCGCAAGCATCTTCAAGCGCCCGTAGAGCACCAACACCATCAGTATTAAAACCCCTAATACCATCCTTAAAATCCACAGTATTCACAGCACCAATCCCACGAGAGAGAGCATCAGGCTCAAGAAAGCCAAGCTCCAACGCCCTCTCTTTAAGAGGGATCGTCAGATTAACACCACCAAAACCCATCGCACACGCCCCAAGAAGAGCATCCCCAAGCCCTTCACGACTCACCCTGAACGCATGATAACGCGCCTTCATACCAAGAGCAGATATAGCTGCATTGTGCATAACAGGCGAAAGACTATGCTCAACAGGATCGCCAAAAACGCCAAAAACCTCTTCCATGAGAAAGACGATTGCGACAAAAGTAGAAAAAACTTTTTAAAATCCTCAGTGGTGGTACTTGACATTGCAGCAGCCTCGACCGCGCAGTGGCTTTATCACTCTCGAAGACTCTCTACTGGTGATCGGATGTTTGGTGAGGCTGTTTTCTTTTGGGTAGGTGTTTGTGAACGATGGTAGATCTGCATTGGGCTGATGCGATTGCTGAAGAGGTATGTGAGTTGAGGGGTGGTGATAGTCATGTTGTGGCGTCCGGGATCACACCCTCTGGCGAGATTCACATCGGGAATATGCGTGAGGTTGTGACTGCTGACGCGGTGTATCGGGCACTTGATGAGCGGGGCGTTGATGTCAGGCTGATATATGTTGCAGACAACTTTGATCCGCTTCGAACGGTTTACCCGTTCCTCCCGGAGACTTATGAGAAGGAGGTTGGAAAGCCGCTCTTCAGGATCCCATGTCCGTGCGGGGGTCATGAGAACTATGCAGAGCATTTCCTCGAACCTTTTCTGGAGTCGCTTGAGTTGCTCGAGATCGATGCCGAGGTTTTGCGTGCAGACGATCTTTATAATAGTGGGAGGTATAGAGGGGCGATAAAGGTCGCACTTGAGAAGAGAGATAGTATTGCGAGGATACTTGAGGAGATCTCTCATCGAAGCCTGCCCAATGGTTGGAGTCCTTTCAACCCGTTGTGCCCTCTGTGTGAGAGGATCGTTGGGACTGAGGTTGTGGGCTTCAACGCCCGTGAAGAGAGCGTTGAGATTAGGTGTAGATGCGGGTTTCAGGGGATTGCCTCGATTGTTGGCGGTGGTAAGCTCACTTGGCGCGTTGATTGGCCGGCGCGCTGGAAGATTCTTGGTGTCACGGTTGAACCCTTTGGGAAGGATCATGCAACAAGGGGGGGCTCGTATGACACTGGGAAGCGGATCGCAGAAGAGGTCTACCAGTATGAAGCACCGTACCCAATCGTATATGAGTGGATAATGTTGAAGGGCAAGGGTGCGATGCACTCATCGAAGGGTGTCGCAATATCTATCAATGAGATGCTTGAGGTGGTCCCGCCAGAGGTTCTGCGCTACCTCATAATACGATCAAAGCCTGAGAAACATATCGAGTTCGATCCAGGAGTTCCACTCCTGAACCTCATCGATGAGTATGATCGGAGGGTCAATCCTCGCGCACACCAGCTATCCCAGACGAGGCGAGGAGAGGAGACCTCAATACCGTTCAGACACCTTGTGACGGCGGTTCAGGTGGCAAGGGATGCCGATGCACTTCTCGGCATCCTTAAACGAAGCGGTTATGAGATCTCAGATCTGAGAAGCGTCCTCGCACGTGCAGAGAATGCCCGGAGGTGGGTTGAACGATACGCCCCACCCACTCTCAGGTTCAGAGTGCACGAAAGATTGCCACAAGCCACTAAAAGCTTTGATTCAAAAGATAGAGCGATGTTTGATGTTCTTGCAGAAAAAATAAGTGAGTGGAAGACTCCACAGGAGATACACGATGGTATTTATAGTATAGCAAAAGAAGCCAATGTTGAACCGAAGGAATTTTTCCAAAAAATCTACATCACATTATTATCCACAAAATCAGGTCCACGACTCGGCTATTTCCTGTCATCGCTCGACAACGACTTCCTTGTCACACGGTTCAAGGAAGCAGCAAGGGAGTGAGAGGTCCCTGTCAATACGCCTCAAAACTGGGTTTTGGTATGAAGTCTTGAGAACAAACTGGACGCTCGCAGGCTGAGAGTCGCGTCTTATCGATGTTTTTATATATCGATAATATTGTGAGTTAGGGTGGTTGTGAATCGTAATGATCGAGATAACAGATTCTGCATTGAAAGAGATCAGAGAGATACAGAGGAATGAGAAGATGGAGGATCATGGGCTTCGTATCTATACCGCTGGTATGAGCTGCAATGGTCTGCGATACGGGTTAAGTCTTGTGGACGTGAAGATGAAGAATGATGCCGTCTTTGACTCGAAAGGATTGAATATTTATGTTGAAGATGGACTTGAAGGCGAGAAAGGAGGGTTTATAATCGATTACATCGATGATGAGCATACCAAGGGCTTCACGATTGAAAGAATAGATGGTTGTGAGTCGGAATGCAGCAAGACATGAGATTTGAGGTGGTACGACCATGATTCCGGGCATAGGGGGTCGAGGGATGAATCCCAAGAAGATGAAGCAGATGATGAAGCAGATGGGAATCGACCTCGAAGTACTTGACGATGTAAAACAGGTAGTGATCCGATTAGAGGATAGAGACATCGTCTTCAACGACGCTCAGGTGACGATCATGGACGCACGTGGCACGAAGACCTATCAGATCACTGGCACGCCAGAAGAGATCGAACACGGAGTAGAGATACGAGAGGATGATGTCAGGCTCGTCGTTGAACAGACAGGCAGAACAGAGGAAGACTCCCGGCGTGCACTGGAAGAGACCAGTGGAGATATTGCAGAAGCCATAATGAAACTGACAGAAGCCTGAAAGAGAACACTGTATACTGTTATGGTGAAAAACGGATGAAGATGATAGAGATAGAGATCTTCAGGGCTTGATGGAAGTTATCGAATTAATTTTCTGACTTAAATTTTTATTTCTTTCTTGAATGTTCCCTAATCATGTAAAAGAGAGGTTGTCTGTTTTTATCGGCAGATAACCCGATCAGTTCTGTAAATTTTGTTCACAAAACGGTTAGTTTTAAATATAAAACATTATATATAGTTGTGGATATGAACAAGTTATGTGCAATTCGAAAACCTGCCTTTGGGAACGAAGATCATAAATTCACGAGGTTGTTGCCCTCGTTTAACGGAAATGAAACCTATAGTGGGAACAGAAGAGGGTTTCATTTATAATAGAAAAAATCCTTTATAGGGTGTAAGGTTTAGGAAGGGGATGATAGGTATGGCTAATGGGCCACTATATCGAACCCGAAAGGGTGTGGTGTACCAGGGGTTAGCTGAGGATATCTTGCGTTCAAAGTGGTTTAAACCCCTTCAGAATAAAGTTAATTTAATTTTTACATCACCTCCTTTCCCGCTAAAAAAGAAAAAAGCGTATGGTAATTTAAACGGTGAGGAATATGTTAACTGGCTAGCTGGGTTCGCTGAAATTTTTAATGAACTGCTTGCAGATGACGGTTCCCTTGTTGTTGAGCTAGGTAACTCATGGGTATCAGGCCTGCCTGCAATGTCGATTGAAAGTCTTGAGGCATTAATGGAGCTTAAAAAAAGAGGTAACTATCATCTGTGCCAGGAGTTTATATGGCACAATCCTTCAGCCTTGCCGTCACCCGTTGAATGGGTAAATGTTAGAAGAATAAGGGTTAAAAATACATTTTCAAGAATATGGTGGCTTTCAAAGAGTCCATACCCAAAAGCTGACAATAAAGCCGTCCTTCAGGAGTACAGCCCTGCAATGAAAAAAGTATTGAAAAATAAAAAATACAATTCAGGAAGTCGACCATCCGGATACAAGATTGGAGAAAAGAGTTTCTTACGAGATAATGGAGGTGCAATTCCATCTAACGTGCTATATATCTCTAACTCGGCATCCACAGACCCATATTTAGAGTATTGTAAGAAACATAAGATAAGGTATCATCCTGCAAGAATGCCAGTAGATTTGGCAAAATTCTTTATTCTGTTTTTAACTGATGAAAGAGATATTGTTATTGATCCATTCGCTGGAAGCAATGTGACTGGGTGGGCTGCTGAGAATTTAAATAGAAGATGGCGTTCAATCGAAAAAGACGCCGTTTATGCAAGAAGTTCTAAGGTACGATTTCCAAATGCGTGGGACCTTAATGGAGGGCGATAATATTGGGGGCGAGAGTTAATGGGAGAAACTAAAACAAGTCTCCGAGAAATCAAACTAAAACCAGAATACAACACAGAAGAAGACCAAATTATCGCTGATTTCTATTCACCATGTTTATCTGCTTCAGAACGATATGATAGAGCTGTTGGGTATTTCCGGGCTAACATCTATCGAGAATTAGGTGAGGATTTATTAGATTTTGTAATTCGCGGAGGAAAAGTAAGGATAGTATGTTCTCCCGATATCCCAGAGATTGATGAAGAAACTGCAAGAGAAGGTTATGAGCTAAGAGGAAAACGCACTGAGGAGGAGAAAGAGGCAACATTGCTACAAGTGTTATTACAAATGTCAAAAAACCCTGACGAAAAAGATTGCTTAGATATGTTAAGGCTATTGATAGAGAAAAGCTCACTGGAACTTTACGTTGCAACAAGACCGGGGGGCATCTATCACAGAAAGATTGGAGTGTTCTACGATAAAAACGGTGATTACATTGCTTTCTCAGGCTCAGGAAATGAAACTCAAAGAGCTGTAAGTTCGATAGAAGATTGGGGTAATGATGAGGAATTCGATGTTTATAGGAGCTGGGGTACTGAGTTTGAATCTCATAAAGCGAAAAAGAAAGCACAATATTTCGAAAAGCTAGTACGGGGCGGAACTAAAAACACAAGAGTAAGAGCTCTCAATGCTATTGAGAGAGAAGAAATCGCCAAATATAGAAACCATTTGACATTTGAAGATTGCAGGCCCGGAGCTAGAAAAAGAACTCTTAAGAAAAAGCAAGATAAAGATAAAACAAAGAGGAATGCTATCACCCCATACTATTACCAGATTCAAGCAATAGAATCTTGGGAAAAAAATCAAAGAATAGGTATGCTCTCTATGGCAACGGGAACAGGTAAAACATATACTGCGTTATTTGCAATATCTGACTTGTTAGATCAAGGTAGATTAGTTGTAATCCTTGTACCGAGCAGGTTATTAATAGAACAGTGGTATGAAAATGTGAGAGAATTTTATCCTGAAATTCCAGTTCTATTGGCCGGAGGCGGTAATAACTGGAAAGATAATCCTTTAAAGAGAATGTTCGTTTCAGACATCGAAAAACCGAGGATCATAATATCTACAATGAGTACTGCTTCCTCTGATGATTTTATTACTTACCTAAGTCAAGCTCGCAAACCAGTGTTAATCGCAGATGAAGCCCATAGAATTGGAAGCCCTACTCACCGAAAAATATTACAATCCGTTCATTTTAATGAGAAACTAGGATTATCAGCGACACCTGAGAGATCATTCGACAGTGAAGGTGACCAAGTTATAAAAAAGAGCTTTGGTGAAAAGCCTGTCTATGAATTACCAATTGGAGGCAAGGTAAGATTATCTAAAGATGATGATGAAGAATTTCCCATCCTTGGAAAGTTCTTGACTAGATACAATTACTATTTCAAAACAGTAAATCTAACACAAGAAGAGCAAAAAGAATGGGAAGAGATAACTGGAGAAATAAAAAAATATGTTGCAGCCCACCCTGAGGCAATGCAGGTGAATGACAATTCAAGTTCAGATACAAAAAAATTGGAACTTATGTTCATTAGACGGGCAAGAATATTAAAAAAAGCCCTTGGTAAGATCGAAGTAGCTATAAATATAATCTCTGAAAAATATACCCCTGGGAGTAGATGGATTATTTATTGTGAGGATGAAGACCAAATGAATCAGGTTGCTGATGCAATAAAAAGAGAAAAACCTGATATTAATTGCTTGATCTATCATTCAAATATGCCTGATGATGAGAGGGAACGAACATTACTATTTTTTGAAAGACATCCGAGCATAATTGTTAGTATAAGATGTCTCGATGAGGGGGTTGATATTCCTGTGGTTGATGTAGCGCTAATTCTCGCATCCTCTACTAATCCAAGGCAATATATCCAGAGGAGAGGTAGAGTATTAAGAAAAGCAAAGGGTAAAAGACGGGCAACAATAATTGATGTTCTTGTACTTCCTGAAGAAAAAGACACAGACCTGTTACCTGTAGTAAGAAGTGAATTATCAAGAGCTTGGAACTTTGCGAAAAATGCAGAAAATGGTGAAATAACTCATGAACTTTGGCAGATTGGCACAAAATATGGAGCTGATCTAGTTGTGGATGAACAATTAGGATTAGATGAGGAAAGCATGGAGGAATAAAAATGGAGTTCGAGGAGATGGTTTCTGTATTAAAAAGAATGAATAAAGAAGCAGACGAATCAGTGCCGGATAACTTATTAGAAGAGATACTGGCACTTGTATTCAAAAATCCCTTAGATTCAGATCGAGGTAAATGCCAAGAACAAATTATGACCATCATAAATCAAAGAGTTGGGGGGGATTAACATTATTATACAGAAAATCGAAATGCTGAATTTCGGACCCTATTATAGAAATCACGAGATATCCTTTCAAAATGATGGTTTGGGCATACATTTAATTAGGGGTGGAAATGGTCAAGGTAAAACATCTATTCAAAGGGCAATTCTTTGGGGTCTTTATGGCGAAGTGAAGGATCGCCGGGGAGAAACAATTAGACCCACTTCTTTATTGAATCATACTGCATTTAATGAAGACATTTATCAGTTCGGTGTTCAAATAGATTTTATTCACGATGGCGTAAATTGCCGAATAATCCGAAGAACACAAGCGATAAGGCATCACGATAAAAAATATGAAGAGGGGATGACACTAGAATTATATGTTGATGGTCGAATCGTGCCTGAGCCAGAGCGCCAAATACAGAGAATGTTGCCTCCAGATGTAAGTAGGTTCTATTTCTTCGATGGAGAAATGTTGAGGGATTATGAAGAACTTCTTGAAGACGATAGCAGAGCAATGGCATTATTAAAGGATTCCATAGAAAGAGTGCTTGGTGTACCGTACTTTAAAATGGCTAGAAACGATTTGGAAGGTATTAAAAGGAAATTTGAAAGAGAAAGAGCACGAATAATGAGACAATTAGGTGGTTCTGATCTCGAAGAATTGGCAGAGCTTCAGCAAATGTTACAAGATGAGTTAGATGATCTCGATAAAACAATAAACGAATTAGAGAAGCAGAAAGAGATACTGGATAATAAAATTGCTGAGGACAAACGCAAGTTGGCAGATATGAAGGAAGTTCGAGAACTAGCTACAAGAAGACTAGAAATTGAAAAGGATATTGAGATAAACGAGGGAAAAAAGGATAAGAAAATAGCCGAAAGGAACACTATGATTGAAAAACTCTACAAGAACGTTCTGGCTCCTATTGCAAGCACTTTAATAGAAAAATTTGAAATTCAGTCTCAACAAGCGCTTGATATGTACAATCAGAAACAAAGGGCACTTGAACATGCAGATAAATTAAAAAAAGGAATCAAAGAGAGTAAATGCTCTTATTGTGGGACAGTACTAGATGAAAAAAAATTAAAAGAGTTGGAAGCTGAACTTGAAGAGACTAAAATTAGGATTGAGGAATTGACACAGATACCAGAACCGAACTTGGAATATGAACATAGCAAAAATACGCTGACTAAAATGATGGATGATGTACTATCATCCGAAGACTTGGAAGAAATCGATAAGAAAATTAATGAATATGATTATGAAATCGCTAAATTGAACTCTGAACTTGAAAATGTGAAATCTAAGTTAGAAGGTGTAGACGCTGATGAACCAAGTAGGTTAGAACTACAAATTAGGACAAATGAAAAAGAATCAGGAAGATTATCTGGAAAAATTGAGGCAAAAAAAGAAGAAAAATTAAAATTACTCGAAGAAAAGAGTGAGTTAGATAGAAAAATTGATGCTATCCCCCAAGATCAATTGAAGAAACTTAATAAAAGAATTATTTTCACAGATTCGATAATGAGGATATTTGAGCGAGCAATTTCTACATTTAGAGAAGAACAAAAAGCAGCAGTAGAAAAGACTGCAACAGAAATATTCAGAGAGATTCGTTCAAAAGAAGAATTTGACAGGCTTAAGATAAATGACCAATACGGTTTAAGCATAATAACAGTTCATAATACAATCTTAGATAGGAGCGAATGGCGCTCTTCAGGTGAAGAACAAATAGTTGCACTATCACTAATTGGCGCATTAAATAAATGTGCTCAAGTAAAGGCTCCAATATTCATGGATACACCATTTGGAAGACTTGATGTAACTCACGGTGAACGAGTATTAAAATATCTTCCAAAAATGTCCGACCAGATAGTACTGCTTGTGACAGATAGAGAATTTAGAGAGGGAGATGAAATTCATTTAGCGGGCAAAATCAAGACTGATTTAAGCTTAAAATACACGGGAGAAAAAGAAGGTAGTATAATCTACCCGACAACAGCCGGAGGTGAGTGAAGTGAGTGAAGCATTTGGTACGATTAGAACGATTCCAGCGAGTAAAACAGCTAAAACTCAAATGAAACAACTGATAAAAAAAGGGCTATTCAAAGAACAAAGAGATGCTTGGAGGCTAGGCGCCTCTCTAGGTATTTCAAAAGGACAAACTAAGGAAGTAAAAAACAGAGAGACCTTCCAAAATGTAAATAGCATAGATCCAGATGGAATATTTGCTGCAATTATGTTGGGTCTCTATCCAGATATGACACCAGAAAAACGAATAAATAAACTAGTTGACCATGCAGAATGGGGAATTAACGAGATATTTCATCAAAGCGAGGTTGGCACTTTGTCTTTTGAAGATTTAGCAGTCAAAATCAAAGATTAGGTTTATAATAAGAAAAATAAAGAAACGCACCATATTAAAACGATAGGTTGTTATTGAAAACTACAGCAACAACTGAATTTACGGCAGGTTTTCGAACACTGCGGAAGCCTTTTGCTTCTTCGCCAGATATTCAACCCCTATAGAAGGACAGTGGGCGAAATTAAAAATAAGGTCTCTTTCATCTGAATCCATAATAAGTTTAGATAAGCACTAAAACATTTCCATATTTTTATCTCTAATTTCCAGCAAAGTGTGATTCAAAAATAACAAGAGAAACTACTTAAATCAAGAATTAAGTGTTAAAAATAGAAAAATTTAATTAGTTTTCATGATTTTGAGAAGTGTGGTGGAGAGGATCAGCAGTGGAGTGATGAAGAAGATGAATTCTGGTTTGTAGCTTTAGAATTTGCTGAGGTTGTTGTGGAGAGAGCAAGAGGGATGTTCAAGACGAAAGAGACGTGTGACGACTATATCATAGAATATTATATTGTTGAGATTATGAGGTTCTTCTTTGGGTTATCTCTGATTCTCTTTTACGCATTTCTGAGAGACCACATGGAGTTGAGAGACATTTTAAAGCTTAAAGTGCTTAAATCATTCTAAGATTGAGAAGATTTCAGGAAGAAATCACACAGGACAAAAGTAAGGATAGACAATATAATAAAAAGGAATGTTAAAGAAGAAGCAGACGAGATCTATGGGCTGGAGACCACGGTTGTAACAATAGTGGATTTAAACAGGCTTAGGAAAGGGAAAAAGATGATAAAGGATGGATTTTTTGATGCAGAATTCTGCCATGATTCTCTTAGAGGTTCTGAAGTCGGCTATATTGTCTGCACACTCTGATAAATCTCACGAATTTCTCGGTTGTTGAAGAACGAACCAAAGAAGGAAATCTGGGAAGAGATAGTAATATCAAATCTGAGAACTCAAAATGGGAAAATAAAGGTTATCATGGCTGATGCTGGATTCTTCGCCTACAATAATATTCTGTTACCTCTTAACCTCAGAACAATTCCTCTAATAAAAGTAAAAAGTAACATAGATGTAAAAAAGCTTAAAAAGAGAATTGAAAATCATCCAGCAAACCTATTCTGGCTTGACAGCAAATACAACAAGAATCTATCAAGCTTACTTAAAGATTTCAGTTACGCAATAAAACAAACAGTGGAAGGGATTAACAAATACGAAAAATTCACTGAAACAAGAAGTAAAACAGAGTCTTTCTTCAAAGTAACTAAGGCAATATTTAGTTTGAAAGACTCGCATCTCTATTACCGCAAACATGCGATTACAGAAATAAAAACGATCTCCTATGCCACACAATTGTTCTGTCAGCTCTGCTTGAAGAATAGAATAAACATGGAAAGATTTATTGAAAAAATCAAGAGAAAAAACTCTAATACTGACTACACTTTGCTGAGATTCTTTAATTTCTATAATGAACCATCCCAGTGGTTATTTAATTTTACAGAGAAACTGAAAAAAAGAGACCCTAAGAGTTTATAGATCAAGAGTCTCTTCTTAAACTGCGACTCTCAAGGTTGGGTTTTTAAATAAAGAATATGAGTGGACCTCCTCTCCTCTGATGGTATTCTGCGTTCACACCCTCTTAGGAGTCAAATAGTTTGATGCAGATCTCGTCTACCTGATCCCTGAACTCTGCCTGCTCTACGCCATAGATGTTTGCCAGAAGCATTGCACCGCCGGCGCCAACACCCTCTTTCACATCTCCAGCTTCATACCTCTGCAAGCCTCTGAATCTGGCTTTTCCAAAGCCAGGATCACTGATATACGATGGGTATCTGAGGAGGGTGACGATCTCTGAAAAGTTGGCAGTATCGTCCTCTGCAACGAACTTTGTTGTGGCTATAGAGACTGTGCCATCGATCTTCATGTGCTTGATCAATGCAAGAACTGTCATCATCTGTGTTCCGCCAGCAAGTACAATATCTACGTGAGAGTCCACTGTGGAGAGTCCTTTGACAAGCCCGGCAGCGATGGGCATCATTGAGTCACCAAGAAGCTCCACTGCACGGAGGGGGTCACCTCTCAGATCCCCAACACTAATCCCTTTCTTCTCCATGGACTCTCTTACGATCTTCTCTTTTATGTTGCTCGGGTTTTTTGAAAAACTACTGCTGACCCTTCCATCGTAGCCAAGTGCTCGAAGCACTCCGAGTGCGGTCGTGGTACCACCCGGAACGCTCTCTCCGATCATAACAAAGTCAAAGGTCTTTCCAAGCTCCATTCCAAGCATGATAGAGCGTTCAAAGAGGCCGCGTGCATCACTCACCGCGCATCCTTCACGAATATCACTTGCTGGTTTGGCATTGAGATCAATGAGTGGGATCTCAGGGCGTACTCGAAGCCCGCCGTCAATGAAGATGCATGGAACGCCTGTCAGCTGGATTGATGCGCGTGTGATAACAGCTGGTGTTGGGCTTCCATTGGGATTTGATGGTGGCTCGCTGATACATCGCGGTCTTCCGAGCATGACAAGCTCGGCATCACCCGCAGGCGTGTACTCTGTCATCTCAGGAGTCTTGCCAGCAGCCGAGATGCCTGGTATCTTCGCGGTGTCCGTTGTTGAGAGCACACAGAGGAAGAGTGGATTTGATGGTCTGTACTCGGGCGTTGGCATCGTCCAGTTCATGGTGTATCGAGAGATTTAGGTCTTCACAAGATATATTGGTTTGCTTTTCACAGGTTGCGAGAGAGTGAAATAGTGGAATGCACATCCAGATCCAGATGAGATGGTAGTGCGAAAAACAAGATGCTTCTCTGTAGAGGGATCAACAGACCATACATGGAACTGGCATGATTTCTTTGGGGTGGTGAATTTGTGTATTCTGCTCTTCAGTTGTTCGGATTCACCAGACCCCTTTACTGTTGGTGCGGTTGCACCTGTGAGTATTTGTCTTGGCGGTATCAACTCGTTTTTGTATCTTGGCTCTTTTTTCGTGTTCTCCTGAACGACTGGAGAGCAGAATACAATCTGAATGATTATAAAATTATTATATTTAACTCTTTCTTATGATTATGATAATGATGAGAAATGTTGGTTTGTGGTGCGGCAGATCACCAGAGAGAGATCTTGAAGATCACTCATCCCTCCCAAAACCAACCACACCCTCATCGGTCAACAGGTCAACGCGGTGTCGAGCACCCTCAAGTAGCTCCCTACACCTGCGAGAAAGGGCAACACCGCGCTCAAAAAGCTCAAGACTCGCCTCAAGCGAGAGATCACCACTTTCAAGCTCTGAAACAACACTCTCAAGCATCACAAAAGCTTCCTCAAAACTTAGATCCATGAAATCCTTGCCATCCGCCTTACCATCATTCACCTTACCATCCATCACATCACTCAAACATCATCACCTCATCACTCATGCATCTCCAATCCACACCTGTAGAAGAAGACGCCTACCATCGCCTCTCACCACGCTTCTCACCAACCGAAGCCATGATCGACCCATCCTTCACGACAACCTCGATATGATCGCCGACCTCTACCTGCCTGACACTGCTTACAACATTCCTACCCTTTAACGTAACACTGTACCCCCGCTCAAGCGTATGCAATGGACTGACAGCATTGAGCCTCCCGAGAACGCCACGGAGACCAGCCTCCCTCATCTCAATTCCATGCCCCATGAGACGCGAGAGATGCCTCTCAAGCTCTGCGATCCTCTCCTCTCGCATTCTCAGGAGATCATAGAGACGCTTTGTAGAGAGAGCTGACTCAGAGAGGCTCAACCGCTGCGAAAGCCCCTCAACCTGCCTCCGGATACTCTGATCAAGCATCGTTTCATACCGCTCCAGGCGTTCCAGCACTTCACCGATCTCAGGTACCACCAGATCGCCCGCGGCCGAGGGTGTGGGTGCACGCAGATCCGCTGTGAAGTCTGAGATCGTGTAATCGGTCTCATGTCCAACAGCCGAGACGATCGGTATCTTGGAATCATAGATCGCCCGCGCCACCCTCTCTTCATTGAAAGGCCAGAGATCCTCGATCGACCCGCCGCCGCGCGCAAGAATGATCAGATCAACACCGAACTCGGCAAGACGCTGAATCGACTCAACGATACTCTCGCCAGCACCAGCACCCTGCACCTGAGCAGGTACGAGAAGAATACGCACAGGATAACGACGACGAGTCACATTAATAATGTCGTGGATCACAGCCCCGTCAAGTGAAGAGACCACCCCAATAGTGGAAGGATATCGTGGCAAAGGCTTCTTATGCTCCTCATCAAAGAGTCCTTCAGAGGCAAGCCTCGCCTTGAGATCCTCAAAAGCCCTGTAAAGCTCGCCAACCCCATCAGGCCGCAGACCCATCACATGGATCTGATACTGACTCCGAGACTCATAGGTATCAACACTCCCAAAGACCAAGACCTTCATCCCAGCCTCTGGCCTGAACCTAAGCCTCTTCGCATACCACCTGAAGACCACACACTGAATCTGACTCTTCTCATCCTTCAAAGTAAAATATATATGTCCTGATCGATGATTTGTCAAATTAGAGACTTCTCCACGAACCCAGAGATCTTGCAGCTCACTGTCCTCCTGAAACTTCCTCTTTATCCGAAGCGAAAGTTCAGAAACCTCAAATATCCCACCACCCATCCTGCCACCAAGCCCCTCGCTCTCACAGCCTTGAACAAGATCGATCGACACACAACATTATCTGTCACAATCAATATATCATCTTTGCTATCATCTTTGCGTATTTGATTTATTTATGTCTCCTTGGAATGGTTATTTTTTTAACTCTTGCCATGTGTGGTATATTCGCTCTATTGCTGTGATATGGCTTGTGATTGCTATTAACACCATGCTCCATCCGAGTATTGAGTAGTTGAAGTAACAGAGTATTTTTTGTGGGTAGAGTGCTGTTGTAATCGTTGCAAGTATTATTATGACCAGCCTGTCGGCGCGTCCGAGTATGCCACCGTAGTATCGCCCAGCGTTGACGGCTTGTGCCTGTGTTCCGATGTAGCTTGTGAGCAGTACCCCGGTTATGGCGACGAGCCCGATCTTTAGGCTGACGTAACCTGCAGAGAGGATGGCGCAGAGGATGAAGACGTCAGAGTATCGGTCTATGACGTGATCGAGGAAGTCGCCGCTTGGTCCTTCTGTTTTGGTGATGCGAGCAAGTGTTCCGTCAAGGGCGTCTGTGAACGAGTTCAGGAAGACGAAGAGTGCCGCGAGGAATAGGTATGTGTGATCGTTCTGGGAGTGGTAGTACGTCGGTATGCTGAGGGTTGCAAAGATCAGTGATAGGATGGAGAGGTTGTTTGCCGTGATCCGCCTCTTCTCAAGTCTGAGTGCCACTGGGTATAAGATCTTCGTTGCGTGTGATCTGAATGAGTTGATCGTCATCTCCTCTTCTCTGCCTCCTCTATCCAGTCGATCCTGCCTGGAAGGTACTCTGGCGGGACTCTCTCTCCATCTATAAGGCATTTTAGTATCTCTTTCACTGCGTTTGCTGTCTCTTCTGGGGTTCTATTGGTTGTGTCAACCTCATAGACGCGGTCAAGTGCCTCGTCGATTGCTTCACAGAGTATTATGTCAAGTGCTTCTGCTTGAGTGTTCTCATCTATCTTGGATCTCGTATAACCGCGATCTTCTAGTCGTTTTTCAAGGACTCTTGGATGGCATCGGAGCACGATCACGGCATCGATCCCTCTGAGCATATGTGAGAGATGTCCCTCAATTATAATTAAACCGTTTAAAAGTTCTATATTTGTTGTTATGCTATTTATATAACTCTGAATTTTTGTTAAGTCTGCTATCAAAGAGTTTCGAAGTCTATCAACCCCTGTGTAGAGTTTTTTCTCTTTTATTGATCGGTTTAGATCTATTATTCGAGCGGTATCTCTCAGGAGTGCTGCTACCGTGCTCTTCCCTGTTCCTGGTGTGCCTGTGAGTGCGATCTTCATACCACACTGTTAAGTGACTCTATCACGCGCTCGTTCTGCTCTTCTCGCCCTATCGTGATCCTAACAAGATACCTTCCAGCATCCCTGAAACTGGTACAGTCCCTGATTATTATTCCCCTCTTGAGAAGTTCTCCTGTGATATCTGTTGCAAGGTAGGGGTAGGTCTCCGCGAGGATGAAGTTTGCCTGGGAGGGATAGGTCTTGAGGCTCAATCCCCTGCTTACCTGTCTGCGACCCCTCTCTACCATCTCGATACTCTCTTTCAGGTGTTCTCTGTCCCTAAGTGCTGCTATGCCTGCGTGCTCTGCCACCCGACTGATAGAGAACGGCGTTGCAACCTTCATGTACTCTCTCTCTATCGCTTCACTCATGAGAGCGTAGCCAAGACGCAAGCCTGCAAGCCCGAACGCCTTTGAGAATGTGCGGCCAACAACGAGATTCTCATACTCCAAAACCAGATGAGCAAAGCTTCTATCTGCGAACTCAACATAGGCTTCGTCGAGGAAGATGAGGGCGTCAACAGATTCGAGAAGAGAACGAAGCTCTCTCTCTGATACCTGATCTCCTGTTGGATTGTTCGGACTGCAGAGAAATATCAGTGAGGCATCGCCTGCTGCCCGTATGAGCCGCTCTGTCTCGATCTTGAAGCCCTCCCCCCGTGGTACGAAGAGAGGTCTTCCGCCGTTTGCAAGCGCGGAGATCTCATAGTATGAGAATGTTGGTGTGGGTATGACCACATCCGTCCCCTCTCGCACGAACATACGCATCAGGGTGTCGATCACCCCATCCATTCCACCGCCGGATACGACGATCAACTCTTCAGGTAGACCTGTGTACTCTGAGAGTGCTCTCTTAAGCGGTGCAGCATCAACATCCGGGTAGAGATGAACACTGCCAGCGGCTTCTCGTATAGCCTCAACAGCAAGCCTGGACGGTCCAAGCTGGTTCTCGTTCGAGCCGAGCTTGAGGATCTCTCCTGGAGAGTGCCCGTACTCTCTCGCTATCTCTTCCACACTCTTTCCAGGAACGTATCTCTCGATCTCCTGGATCGTTGGTCTCAGATTCTTCAGGCATTCACCCACCGAGCACTCTCACCACCCGATCGATCTCTTCTCGCGTTATGATGAGGGGTGGTACGAATCGCAGCACCCTTTCAGAGGTGCAGTTGAGGAGGACCCCTCCCTTCCGAGCATCTTCAACTATGCCACCGCACCCGCCTTCAAACTCCATTCCGATCATGAGCCCGATTCCACGAAGGTCGATGAAGTCAAGAGATAGAGATCTCAAACTCTCCAGGAAGTACCTCCCCTTTCTCCTGGACGCTGCAACCAGATCCTCCTCCCGGATCGTATCGATCGTGGCGTGAGCTGCTGCACAGGCGAGCGGATTACCGCCGAAGGTTGAGGCATGGTCGCCACGCTCGAATCCATCCGCCGCTCTCCCGGTCGCAAGCATCGCACCCATTGGAAACCCGTTAGCAATCGACTTTGCAAGCGTCATTATATCGGGTGTAACCCCAGAGTGCTGGTGTCCAAACCATTCGCCAGTCCTCCCAAAGGCTGTCTGCACCTCGTCAAGTATCAGGAGCACATCACGCTCATCGCAGATCTCACGCACCTCTCTCAGATACTCTCTCGCTGGAACATTCACACCACCCTCTCCCTGAACAGGCTCGAGCACGACAGCAGCAGTATCCTCTCCGATGGCTCTCTCTATCTCCTCGCTCTCGTTGTACTGTACGAAGCTCACGTTCCTGATCAAAGGCTCAAACGGGGTGTTATCTTTATCGGTGATACTGAGAGCACCGAGCGTGCGACCATGAAAACTGCCACGCGCCGCTATAAAATCCTTCTTGCCGGTTGTACGGCGTGCAAGCTTCAGCGCTGCCTCAACCGCTTCTGTCCCGGAGTTGCAGAAGAAGACACGATCCATCCCAGAGAGGCGTGTGATCTTCTCTCCAAGCGTTGCCTGAACCTCTGTATAGTAAAGATTGGTCACATGCATCAGTCTCTCTGCCTGCTTCTGTATCGCTTCAACAACCCTCGGGTGACAATGCCCAAGATTGCACGATGCAATACCGGCAACACAATCAATATACTCATTCCCATCCACATCCCTGAGAACAACACCAGACCCTGACTCCAATGCGATGGGCTGACGTGTGTAGGTCTGGAAGATATACCTCGAATCAAGCGATCGAATCTCATCAAAACTCAACACCACAATGCCTCCACCAAGTCCAGTCAAACCTATACCTGTTCATACTTAACCATAACTCTGCCAAGCGAGATCATTTACCTCACATATTCTTGAAACAACAGGTTCAAATATAGGCTAAAACTCTTCTTCCCTCTATGCGCATCTTTATCGCAGAGTATGCAGTTGCAACAGGGGATCAAGGGTTCATCGAGGAAGGCTCTGCAATGCTGAAGACGCTTGTGGCGAGCTTCCATCGATCTGGACACGCTGCCTACTATCCAACCGCGAGCATAAGACTTCCTGAGGGAGAACCACTACTTACCACTGAGAGCTTTTTAGAGACGCTGAAGCATGCAGACGGGTGTGACGCTGGGATTGTGATAGCGCCTGACGACATCTTACATGAAGCAACCGAGGTTCTTGAGAATCATACCTGCAACCTTGGCTCGCCACGAGACGCAGTCCGCAGATCTGCCGACAAGCTCTCCTGTGCCAGAGCACTCGAAGAGCACGAGATCCCGGTTCCAAGAACGATGATCAACAAAGTCTCAAGTGGAAGATGGGTAATGAAGCCGAGATATGGCTGTGGTGGTGAAGAGGTGAGAATGATGAATGTTAAAAAGAGCGAGAGAGTTCCACCGGGATTCGTGGCTGCAGAATATATCCAAGGAGAACATATCAGTGTAAGCCTCATAAGAGGCAAGACGACACTCCCAATCACGATAAACCGCCAGATCATACGGCAGAACGGAAACACCCTAACGTATCATGGAAACCAGACACCATGGGAGGTCAAAAACAGGGAAGAGGTCCTGAAGGTTGCAACAGATGCCGTGAACGCCCTTGGATGCAGAGGTTACACAGGCGTTGATATCGTGAACAGTGATCAACCATACGTGATAGACGTGAACCCCAGGATAACAACCTCGATCGTGCCGATAAGCCAAATACTCACATGCGAGATAGCAGAACTGATACTGAACGCAAAGAGAGGTGCTCTGCCAGAAAAAATAAACATAAAAGGCAGCGCAGAGATAAAAATCAACTCTGCCATCCTCTCGTAACACACAGCCTTACCATCTACCCATCGTTTACAGAGGACCCATCCACACCAAATTATAAATACGGGAAACCATCTTTTATTTAAGGCGTACTATGTCTATTCTGCTGTAGATCTTAAGAAGAACGGTTTAATTCTGATGAAAATTTATACAACAAGGAATTATCTTGTTACAATGTCCTTCGGAGAAGTGCTAAGAGTTCTGCGAGCCAAAATTCATCGTTGATAAAACTCCCTTGGCTTATAGATGCACTGAAAAGCCTAAATATGGAATTTGAGCGATCAGTCCTTTCGGAGAGAGAAACCTAGTTGAATCAGTGTTTTCTTCATTAAAGTAGAGAATAAAGATATTTTTTGATTAATTTGCTCTTTTAATCCTGTTAAAAACTGGAATTTGTTCTGTAAGCTATTCATGTTTTATTATAATCGGTTGGGGTGGTGTTTATGTTAAGTGGGCGGGTCTACCTGACGTGTGGAATCTCAGATTCACACTCTTCAAGCCCTTAAGATTGGGCATAAATATATAATTATGTTTGTTGTAATGTTTGTGTTGATGGCTAACGTTTGGTCGTTTCTGGCGCTCTTCTCTCTTCTATTCCTCCTCTCTTTCCCAGGTGCTCTTGGTTTTAAGGAGTCTGATGTTGATTGGGAGAGTTGTGGTGAGTTCAGTGCTGAACTCCTCTGGGGCAGTAGTGTTAATCTCAGTTGTGGGGGTGTGGAGTATCTTCTATCTGTGAGAGATTTTTCTGTTGAGGGCGAGTTTGTTGTACTTGATGTTCTTCGCAATGGTTCGCTCTTAACGAGTGGTTTTATGCGGTGCAATGAGTCTTTTTACTATGACGGGGGCGTGGATGGTGCTCCTCTGAAGGTTGTGGTGAGTGGAATCAATGGTGAGTATCAGGAAGAGGAGCCCACGTATTCTGTTAATCTCTCAGTCTTCACACTTGGCAAGCCCAATCTCACTTTTAGCCAGAATACAAGTATCGGCGTGGGATGTGTGTATAATACGAGTATTGTGGTAAAGAACACTGGAACTGCGCGGTTGAAGGACGTGGTGGTATCGTATGGGCTCTCTGACGAGCTCTGCGTCACCCGAACCAGTGCAGACCGTCCGTTCTCTCTTCCAACTTACGGTGGGTGCTTCACGAAGAGGGTGCCACGTGATGGAGAACTCGGGTGTGGTGAGAGTCTCGAGACATCGTTTGAGGTGGTCCCACCGGCCCTCTCGGTGACCCAGCACTATCCCGTGAATGTGACCGTTGTGGGCTATGACATCCTCGGCAGGAGGTATGAAGAGAGCTATACCTATGAGATCAGTGTTCCACGAAACCTCAGTGCAAGTAAGACCGTTACCATCAGACGCCCCTATGCCGATTCAAGTTACATTGGAACGGTCAGCATCACAACTCTCACAGAGTCTGAAGATGCGAGCGAGTCGAGTGTTAAAGAGAATGATTACCCTGTAAGCGTAAGAGAGAATATGAGAGAGAATGCTCTTCCCTATGTTGGCGACCAGTTGATCGTCAGTCTCACAATCTTCAACACCGGCTGCAATGATATCGAAGAGGTGCACGTTGGAGAGATAATTCCCGATGGTTTCATCATCGACCCCTATAAAGAGACCAACTGGTCGGTTGCTCTAAATGCAAAGCGCAGTGCGTCTTTCAACTACACGATTCGCCCACTTCACCCTGGAGAGTACTCGTTACCCTCAACCGTGATCGAGATGATCTACAACGGAGAGACGTACACCACCAGAATTGATATGAGCGATGCCAAGAAACTCGTATTCCACGGTCCCGAGATCAGGGTTATGAAGAACGTGACCCCGGAAGTCGCCACGGTGGGTGACGACGTCACTGTAACGCTTACGATTGAAAATCTCGGAGATCGCTCAGCAAAAGTCGAGACATACGACAAACTCCCACGTGGCAGCACGATCAAAAGAGGGAAGATGACGCTTGAAGGCGTGCTCCACCCAAAGGGCGGAAGCAATGAGCCAACGATACTCACCACAACCTACACATTCAAGATCAACAGACCAGGTGAGATTCGTCTCCCGGCAGCGCGAGTAGAGCTTACAGACATCACACACTACAACGCAACAGTCTACTCAAATCGACCACTCCTCACGGTACAGGAAGACCGGGTTGAGACCGAGAAGACCACCATAAAACCCACCATCGTCCCAAGAGAGAGGCCGTCCTATGAAGATAGAACCTCCAACCAATCGAGCGAGGACTCAACCCAACCAAACCAAGGCACCCCAGGCTTCGGGATCCTAACAACCCTCTTCACACTCGCCACACTCTACATATACCATAGAAGAGTATACCATAGAAGAGCGACGTTCACAAGGTAGAGAAGAGCAGGTAGAAGACGTATAAACCGTGGCTTAGACAGGTCTCTTCTCTACTGTTTCAGTTTCATGGATTTTTTCCGTTATGTAGACGCGGTAAGCGGCGATGAGTATTCCGAGTAGCATCGGTGCGAGGAAGAAGCCTGATATCCCTCCCACGAGCCCACCTCCTATAAACGTGAGGATTATCAGTAGCGGATGGATACCTGACCTCGTTCCGATGATGTAGGGTCGTATGAATAGTTCTGGTGGAGCGTAGATCGTGATCGATGCGACCACAAAGAAGACCAGAGCTTCAGTTGCTCCAATAGTGAAGTATCTGTAGAGAGCAAGTGGTACAAGTATCATCCACCCAGTGAAGAGTGGTACGAGTGCCGCGAGGAATATCAGAGCCGAGAGCGCAAGTACACTTGGAAGATCAAATAGTATGAAGACGAAGATAGATATTACTGCAACGACGATCGCTGTGTAGAGATTGCCGATGTAGACCGCTGTCAGAATTTTATCCAACTCTGAGAGGAATCTTGTTGTGGTATTGAGTCGTTCTATAGGTATTAGGGCAAGAGCACGGTTCACAAGCACCTCTCCATCACTCAGCAAATAGAAACAGACAACAGCCGAGATCACGATGTTAACACAGATGAGACCCATCATTTTGGTGTATTCAAAGAGAGGCATCTGTGAGAGAAACGGTAAGAGCGAGCCTGTGAGATTCACAAGTGCCGAATGGATCTGATCCTGTATAACACCTGGAACTCCAATATTCTGAGAGACCATGTTCAGCTGAGCGACGAGCTCGTCTCTGTGACGGATGCCCCAGACAATCTTGTTTCCGATCTCGATCAATCCAAGTCCAAGAATCATGAAGATCGGCAGAATGATCAATAACGTGGCAATCCACGTCGAGATCCGTCTGAACCGAGTGTCAAAGAACGTTTTAATCGGGCGAGCAACATAGGCAAAGACAACACCGAGCACGATCCCGTCCAGAAGTGGTGAGAGGACGAAGAAGAAGAGAACAAAGAGAATGATAATTGTCGCCGTTATTCCAATTTCAACCTTGTATCTGATAATCACCGAAAGACCGTCTTCCGACGCCACATCAAAAATAACAAAACTAATAATATATAAATTGTTCTGCCTGCTGGCATTCTTACCATCGTGGTCGGAAGATCATCTCTCCCTTCCCGTCGATGCGTTGGCCCGGATTTGAACCGGGGACAACTGCGTCTTCAGCGCAGCGCTCTCCCAGACTGAGCTACCAACGCACCCTCTGAAATTTACTTATGTCCATCTGATATATGTACTCTTCGATGCCTCACACCGGACCCGCCCACTTAACATAAACACCACCACAACTGGTTAATAGTATAATGTGAACAGCTTGCAGAAAAGAAAATTTTTATCCTCTCTTTTAGGGTTGCATGAAATCTTTTGGGTGGATTTCATGCGAGTTTCAGATTTTCAAGTGGTTTGAAGACTCCGTCTTTGTAGATTGCTTCTATGGTTCTCTCCATCCTTCTCTTCTCTCTCTTTATAGGTTTAAAATACTTGCCCGTGCTCTCCAACACCACTTGGTAGAGCGAGATTGATAACTTGAAGGAGATCTTGAAGCTCCTTGACTATGGCTCGATGACCTTGAGAAACTCCACACGTTTGAAGTCACTGTCCAGTGTGGCGATTCTCTTTATCCCGTAGTGTTTGCAGGTGGCTGCGATGAGGGCGTCGTTTGGAAGCAGCTTGTATCTCCATGAGAGTTCAATAGAAGTTAATATAATATCCTTGTTTGTGGATATTATTTCTAAGGCGTTGAGGTGAGTGAGTTGTTTTAGGAAATCTGCAAAATACGTGTATACTGGCTTAAAGCTTCTCTGTTCTTTCAGGTATTTCTCTTTGAGGATGTACCTGCTGCTTTTGCCGTAAACGGTCTCTGCTCTCAGGAATAACGATTTGTAGAAGGATTCTTCGATGACATTTGGAGTTGTGAAAAGTTCATATCTTTCCAGTAACCTGACAAGCTTGTTGTCTGCGATCATACAGTGGGTCACGAAGATTCCACTGTCGACAAATACTTTATCCAAGCATATCTGCCTCTATGCGATGGAGCTTCTCGGCATCCACTTTCCCTTGATAATTGCCGATGCCTGAGTATTTCTTTGCCAGTTCTACCGCATTCTCTTTTGTATTCTCTTCTATCCTGATCTTTATATGTTCTCCTTCCTTCAGCTCCACTCGTTCAAGTGGTTTGAAGACTCCGTCTTTGTAGATTGCTTCTATGGTTCTCTGCATTGTTCTCTTCTCTCTCTTTATAGGTTTAAAATACTTGCCCGTGCTCTCCAACACCACTTGGTAGAGCGAGATTGATAACTTGAAGGAGATCTTGAAGCTCCTTGACTATGGCTCGACGACCTTGAGAAACTCCACACGTTTGAAGTCACTGTCCAGTGTGGCGATTCTCTTTATCTCGTAGTGTTTGCAGGTTGCTTGCGATGAGGGCGTCGTTTGGGAGTAAGCCATACTCTTGAATAAAGTCTGCTGATATCTTCTCAACGGCAGTGGTGATCGAAAGGTTCTCTGCTATTTCTAGTAGGGATGATACTTTTTTAAGTTGCGGGCACTTTGATCGGAGTAACTCTGGAATCTTTTTGATTTCAAAACTCTTCTTTCCGGTGCTCAACCTTAGAAAGACGTATAGGACTTCGCTGTATACAGTTGTGTTTCTGAATAGTTTTTTTTTCTGAATTAAGTTTTAGAAGCATGTTTTTTGTTGTTATGTCGCCTTCGAGTATTTTTAAAAAGATGTTGGAGTCAATGAATACCCCATTCATCTTCTGTCTCCTTGAGCGCTCTCAGTGTGTCCTTGCCTTTCAGTAGACCGAAGGCTGTGTTCACAATGCTCGTTATGTCTTCTATCCTGATCTTTATATGTTCTCCTTCTTTCAACTCTACTCGTTCAAGTGGTTTGAAGACTCCGTCTTTGTAGATTGCTTCTATGGTTCTCTCCATCCTTCTCTTCTCTCTCTTTATAGGTTTAAAATACTTGCCCGTGCTCTCCAACGCCACTTGGTAGAGCGGGGTTGATGGTATGAAAAAATGGAGATCTTCTGGTGGGTGGGTGGCTACCCTTTCATTGAGGGCAGCCGACCGCTGCTAAAAGGAGTTCTGCTCCACCAGACGCACACACACTCTTTTTTTGGAAAGGAGGCATTTTTCTGTCCTTAATCGGTAGTTGTTCAGCTTATCGTCACCTGTGTGTCGAGGATGAAGGCGCTTGTCGGTTTGTGGATGAGCTGCACCCTGTACGTGCCTCCCTCTTCGATAGCATCTGTATCATCTATGTACGCTATATCACCCACTGACATGGTGTTCCCTGTGAATGTTGAAGTGTCAAGAAGGGCGCTGAGGTTATCGTTCACGATCAGAGAAGCGTTCGTTGTGTTCCCGATGATGCACTTTATCTCGTTTAATACGATTGTGTCTCCGCCCTTATGCTGTAGCTTTATAATCTTTTCATTACTCGTCGACGAACTGACGTCATCTATTCCGTCTGACGCTGATAGTTGAGCCACTGGTGCGCTCTCGCTGGGTCCCATGCCGAAGACGAAGCTTGCTATTACTGCCGCGAGTATCACTGTGATTGCGACCATGAGTATGACGCCTATCACAGGGGATACTGCTTCTTCGTTCATTTTTCCTCTTGTTTTCCATATCTTTCCATTCATTTTGTCCATTCCTCCATGTTTTTACTTTAGTTGTGTTTCAATTCTGTTTTACTGTGATGTTTCATCTCGCCATCATGTTTTTATCTGGTTTTTATCTGTATCTTTTTATTTTGTTTTTTCGTTTTTCTATTCTCCTTCCTTCCTACCATTACCGCTGTTTTGGTGGGCGTCTCGTCTGAACGATCTTCTCCATCTTCTTTGCCCACATGTCCTCTACTTGCGTGTACTCGCACTCAAGGTAGTGCTGGACTGCAGTCGCAAGTGCATCCTTTGTGCTGGATTCTCCCGTCTTCTTCTTGAGAGCCAGTAGATCTGCCTCTTCAAGAACTGTTTGTGCATGTGTGATTTTTCCCATTTCTCAATTCACCTTCACCCAAAAGATTGGGCGGTTTGTTTACTGTAACACTCTCTGACTTTTGATCCGCGTGCACGTGCCTCTCCATACACCACGCCCGGATAGAGCTCCTCTGCGCGATCACACGAATGTGACTGCACTGCCGCCATGAGAGGTGGTGTGATGGTGATCTGGATCTGTGCACCCAATACAACATAGTTCATTATAATAATGATACATATATATAGTTTACTATTGAGCCTCTGCTTCACGAAAATCACGTCTTCATAAAATCATCATCATAATGATTTATTTTTTGTGAGTTCGAGCTCGCGCAGGAAGGTTGCAGCAGTGAACGTGTCACCAAGCCCAACCGATGTAACAGGCGTCTCACAGCGAAGAACAGGCACACCAGCAGCATAATACCCATCAACCTCTCCAGAAGAGGAACCACCCTTAAGCTCACACTCTGAAAAGAGATCCAGAAGCCTCAGAACCTCGGTCCTGCCAAGACGGCTCGGAGAGAACCCTTCGAGAACCTGCTCGATCCGATCCCTCCCAAGGTGCCGCCCGGTCTCTGCATACGATGCCGCAGCCCTAACGCCAAACTCCAGCGCCTCTGCCTCAACGCCCGGATCGATGAAGTCCTTCTCAAAGATGCTCACCACAAACTCGCCAGTGTGAACACAGACCCTGGAGAGATCGGTTAGAGAGAGAATGATAGAAGCGCCCTCAAGAACTCCCTCAATATCAAGATCCTCTATCCGACTCCTGAGCCTATGATTCCCCTCAAGCAGGCTTGAGCGTGCAAGCTCTACCTCGTTCATCCCAAGACTATCGACGTCTCCGAGTCTCTCGAGGAGGTATGACTCAACCATCCCGCTGTGGAAGTATCCAAGCTCGAGATGGACGAAGAGGCGTGGATTCTTATCCTTCCAGCTCCTGAGGTCGTCGAGCAACCGGTCTATCTTATCCCTGTACGTTGTGCCGGCCGGGTACTCAGTGAGGAGAAGATGAAAGCCTGATAGGATCGCGCCATCAAAACGATCTGCAAACCGCTCACAGTACTCCTCAAAGACCGGGTTCACGGCGAGCGCAATGTTTGCAGGGTCGTATGTTGCTATGAAACGGTCATCATGCAGAGCAACGAAGTCTGTCTCTCCCACTTTAACTCGCGTGCCCCTGGTGAAGTTGAAGACGAAGTGAATGCCAACCTCATCAACCCCGTCGAAGTCAGCCTCGGTTGGGTGAGCGAGAACGAATCTGCCATCCACAATCCTCGGAATCCTGACAGCGCGACCGAAGAGTTCTGCCTGAACCCTTGAGTGGCACGGTGCGTTGATCACAACCTCCCCAGCACCGAGATCAGATAAGACGTTTGCCATATTACCCGAATTCCCACCGAGTATGACCTGTGAACCGTCAAGAAAATGCTCTTTCAAGAAATCAAAAACACCTCGATCAAATATTAGCCATTCGGCACCGATCCCACGTTTCATGCTGAGTAACAATCCAGAAAAAAAGTCTTCCACATCATAAATCCCATCGCGAGGCGATGAAACCCGTTCCAGGACCCGCTCCGTGAGCCCGTGATCGGCGATCATCTCTGCCACCTTAGCCCCGCTTATCGTCGTGACAGAGTCGAGGTTCACGGTATACCCACAGATGATACGCATGATACTATGATAAAAGGCATATAGATTATCTACTTTTCGCCAGCCTAGGTTTATATTTACATAGTGTGTAATCGATAAAGGATGGGTGAGGCTCTAAGCGGAATGGACGAGTACTTCAAGGGGCTCGAAGATGAGCTTGCCCGTGCCATGAGACTTGCAGGAAAGGCACGGGAGAGAGGCGGCGATCCAGTCCCGAGAGTTGAGATTCCTCTGGCAAACGACCTTGCAGATCGCGTTGAAGAGTTGATCGGTGTGAGTGGTGTGGGGGCGCGGCTCCGTGAGCTTGAGAGGAAGATGAGTCGCGAGGAAGCATCGCTCCAACTGGGTGTTGATATCGCCTCTGGAGTCGTTGGCGAGTTCAGAGAGAGGGAGGCTGCTCTCGACGCTGCTGTGCGCACCGCAATGGCTGTTCTCACCGAGGGTGTTGTTGCGGCGCCACTCGAAGGGATCGCCAGTGTGAGGATCGAGAAGAGTGGTGACGGGAGCGAGTTTGTCCGAATACTCTATGCCGGGCCAATCAGGAGCGCGGGTGGAACAGCACAGGCACTATCGGTGCTGGTTGCCGATTATGTTCGCCGTGCACTCGGGATCGGGAGGTACACGCCCCTGCGAGAGGAGGTTGAGCGATACGTCGAGGAGATCCCGATATACCGAGAGATCGCAAACCTCCAGTACACGCCATCAGAGGATGAGATCCGTTTGATCGTGGAGAACTGTCCGATCTGTATCGATGGCGAGCCTACCGAGGATGTTGAGGTCGAGGGATACCGCAACCTCAGGCGAGTCGAGACAAATCGCGTACGCGGCGGCATGGCACTCGTGATCGCGGAAGGGATTGCGCTCAAAGCCCCGAAGCTCAGAAAACACGTCATAAACCTCAGGCTTGACGGGTGGGAATGGCTCGATACCCTCCTGAAGGTGGGGAAGAGCGGTTCTGAAGGCGATGATAACAGCAGCAGTAGTAGTGGTGGTGTTACACGTCCGAGTGAGAAGTATCTCCAGGACCTGATCGCTGGACGCCCGGTATTCGGCTACCCCTCAAGGGCAGGTGGCTTTCGCCTCCGATACGGGCGATCTCGGAACACAGGGTTTGCCGCTGCCGGTATCAGCCCTGCGGCGATGGTCCTCCTCGACGACTTCATCGCAACAGGGACACAGCTCAAGCTTGAACGCCCAGGAAAAGCGGCAGCGATCGCTCCTGTCGACTCTCTTGAGGGTCCTACCGTGCGCCTCTTCAATGGTGATGTGCTCCGCATCGACGACCCGGATGAGGCGCTCAAGATCCGAGGCTCGGTTGAGAAGATACTGGACGCTGGCGAGATTCTGATAAACTTTGGAGACTTTCTTGAGAACGATCACCCGCTCATGCCCGCATCCTACTCTTACGAGTGGTGGAGACAGGAACTATCAGCCGTCAAACCCCACAGAGACGAGTACAGGGACGTTGACGACAGAACCGCTCTCGCACTCGCAGAAGAGTACGATCTCCCGATTCACCCGAACTACACCTACCTCTGGCACGATATACGAGTGGAGGACGTGAGATACCTATCAGATTACGTCGCAAGGAACGGAGAATACGATGATGAAGAGAAGGTTCTCAGACTTCCACTCAATGAGCGGGCAAAGGAGATCCTTGAGACTCTCCTCGTCCAGCACAGGATAATCGAAGGGAAGATCGTGATAGAACATCCCCTCGTATTGATACGATGCCTCGGGCTCACCGATGAGCTCAAGCCAAGACCTGTTGATGTGAGCGGTCTCTCCGACCCCGTGGAACTCGTATCAAGGTTAGGTGGGGTGAGGGTTCGACCGCGGGCACCAACCCGTATCGGAGCGCGGATGGGGCGACCTGAGAAGTCGAACAGACGCGAGATGAAGCCAGCGCCACACGTCCTCTTCCCGGTGGGCGATGCAGGTGGTCGCACGCGCTCGCTTCAGGATGCAAAGAGATACACAAAGTCGATGCAGGACGGAATCGGAGCGATCACGGTTCAGATCGGGAAGAGACGATGCCCCATGTGCAGCACCCCAACCTTCAAGAACAGGTGCCCTGAGTGTGGAGAGTTCACAGAGCCGGTCTATGAGTGCCCGAACTGTCACATCGAGGCAAAGAGAGAGACGTGTCCAAGATGCGGGAGAGAGATAACGTCTGTTGTGGATATGAAGATCGATTTCAGGAAGGAGTATAAAGAGGCACTCAAGAACCTTGACGAGCGCGAGAACTTTGAGACGTTCAAAGGAGTGGTCGGCTTAATCTCGAAACACAAGAACCCAGAACCACTTGAAAAAGGCGTTTTGCGGGCAAAACACAACGTCGTAACCTTCAAGGACGGAACCATCAGATACGATCTTTCAGACCTTCCGCTCACACACTTCACACCAAGAGAGATCGAGCTCCCGATTCCCAAGGCGCACAGCCTCGGATACACCCATGACATCGATGGAGAGCCCTTGAGACGCGAAGACCAGGTGGTGGAGCTGAAGCCACAGGACATAGTGATCTCAACCGATGCAGGTGAGTACCTCACAAGGGCAGCACAGTTCATCGACGACCTGCTCACAAAGTACTACGGACTCGAGCCATACTACAACGCACTGGATCGGAGCGATCTCATAGGAAGACTCATGATAGGGCTTGCACCACACACATCAGTGGGAGTGCTCGCGCGACTCATCGGATACACCCGGGCATCGGTCGGGTACGCACACCCCTACTTCCACGCAGCAAAGAGGCGCAACTGCGACGGAGACGAGGACTGCGTGATGCTCTTGATGGACGGCTTCCTCAACTTCTCAAGATCATACCTCCCTGAGAGACGCGGTGGAAGGATGGATGCGCCACTCGTCCTGACGACCCGTGTCAACCCAAACGAAGTGGATCATGAAGCACACAACATCGACGTAACACGAGAGTATCCACTCGAATTCTACCGCGCAGCAGAGAACCAGAGAAGCCCAAAGGATGTTGCAGCGCAGATAAGAACGGTCAGTGACAAGATTGGAACAGGAGGAGAGTATGAGGGCATCTGGTTCACACATCCAACATCAGACATCGCAGCAGGACCAAAGAACAGTGCATACAAGACGCTTGAGACGATGATCGATAAGATGAACGCACAATTACGCCTGGCAACCAAGCTACGGGCAGTTGACGAGCGAGACGTGGCAGAACGCGTGATAGAATCCCATTTCCTACCTGATCTCATCGGAAACCTGCGCGCATTCACAAAACAACAGGTACGCTGCGTCAGATGCAACGCCAAATACCGCCGCCCCCCACTCCAGAGCACCTGCCCACGATGCAACGGGCGAATCGTACTGACAGTACATGAGGGCTCAGTAAAAAAATACCTCGAAGCCTCGAAGCGAGTAGCAGAAGAGTACGAGATCCCCCACTACACCCAACAGCGCATAGAGCTACTCGAAAACGAGATGAGATCACTCTTCGAAAACGACAAGAGCAGACAGAAAGGACTTGCAGACTTCATGTAAGAATACCGTAAGAATACCGAATCATGAAGATAACAGAACTCCTTACACTCATCCTGATAGTTACCCTAATGCCCTTCACTGGATCGGCAGCAACACTTCATGGTACAATCTACGACTGGTCAACCTTCGAACCACTCGAAAACACAATAGTCGAGATCAACACCACACCACCACAAACCTACGTAGCCACCGACGGCAGGTACAGCTTCGAAGTACCAAGAGGCAGCTACAAGATAACAGCAAACCACTACCAAAACGGCACGATCGAATGCACAGCATCCGAGAACATCACGATCACAAGAGATGGAAACTTCGTACTGGACATACTACTACTCCCACCAGTGATCGAAGACCCCTTACTCGACGAGATCAACCTATCAGAGCCGATAATCGTTCCAGAAGAGAAGAAGAGTAGAGAGAGCACAGCACTGATTCTGATCGCACTCTTTTCACCCCCACTCATCCTCTTCGCAACACTCCTCCTGAAGAGACACTACCGCAGAAGAGTAGCACCAGAAGAAGAGCCAACGATCGAAGAGGCGTACGAGAGACTACCAGAAGACCTGCAGAAAATAATAGACATAATAACAAAAAACGGAGGTCGTATGACCCAAAAAGACCTACGAAAGCACTTTAATCTATCAGAAGCAAAAATAAGCCTCATGGTAAGCGATCTCGAAGAAAGAGGACTCATAAACAAGATAAAAAAAGGACGAGGCAACATCCTGATATGCAAAAGATAAGCGGCGAAAAAGCTGGAGATCCATCTCGTCCATCTTTCTCATCACTCGTGTGATCCAGCTCGGTATAGACCCACACTTTATTTTACAATGAGAGGGTTACAGGTAGTCTCATGCCAGTCGTGCTCGGAATCGAAGGAACCGCGTGGAATCTTGGCGTCGCTATCGTGGACGACGAGGACGTAATAGTGGAGAGGGCGGATGCATATCTGCCGGTGAGTGGCGGGATACATCCGAGAGATGCGGCACAGCACCATGCAGATAGTATAGTCGGGTTGCTTCGCCAGGTTCTCACGTTTGCGCTCGAGAAGAGTCTCAAGATTGATGCGGTCTCCTTCTCGCAGGGACCGGGTCTTGGACCATGCCTCCGCACCGTGGCAACAGCCGCTCGTGCTATAGCGCTCAATTTTAATATTCCGTTGATCGGTGTTAACCACTGTATTGCACACGTCGAGGTTGGTATCTGGAAGACCGGCGCAAACGATCCTATAACGCTCTATGTAAGCGGTGCGAACTCACAGGTCCTCTCATACAATCGGGGGAGGTATCGTGTTCTTGGCGAGACACTGGATATTGGGGTGGGGAATGCCTTTGACAAGTTTGCACGAAGCATAGGACTCCCGCATCCGGGAGGGCCCCGGATAGAAGAGCATGCCCGTGGTGGAGGGCGATACATCGAGTTGCCGTACACTGTTAAGGGGATGGACTTTTCATTCACTGGACTCACCACTGCGGCAAGAGAAGCATATGAGAGAGGTGTGTCCCTCTCAGACCTCTGCCATTCGTTCCAGGAGACCGCTTTTGCAATGCTTGTCGAGGTGACAGAGCGTGCAGTTGCACATGCCGGCAAGGAGGAGGTCTTGCTTGCGGGCGGTGTCGGTGCTAACAGACGCCTTCAGGAGATGCTTGGAATCATGTGCGATGAGCGAGGGGTGGGTTTTTACGTGCCAGAGACGCGTTTTTTGGGGGATAATGCTGCGATGATAGCACACCTTGGCAATCTTCAGCTCAAAGCTCGCGACGTCACACCGCTCGAAGAGTCAGGCGTAAATCCGAGTTTCAGACCAGATGAGGTGCGGGTCACATGGAAGTGAGCAAGAATGAACTAGGATTACTGAAAGATCCAATTTTGATCAGATGACCCGCGACAAGTATACTGTGAAGTTCACGATGCCTGTTCTCTCTGACTCAACCGGGATCAGGCTTGCAACACCAGAGATCGTTGCAGATTACGTGGCAACCCGACTCGAGACGCGGGTGATCGCAGATCTTGGCTGCGGGATAGGCATCCAGGCAATCTTCTTTGCAAAGCGCTGCAGAAAGGTCTACGCGGTAGAGATCGACCCTGAGAGGCTTGCCTATGCACGGAAGAACGCACGCATCTATGGTACCTCAAAGATCGAGTTTATCGAGGGAGACGCGCTATCCGATGATGTTATAAGAGAGCTTTCAGACGTTGACGTGATATTCTCTGACCCTGCCCGCTCTCTCGAGGCGAGGGAGCGACGGCTTGAGGATCTGAGCCCACCCCCACTCGAAGTGATCGAAAAGTACCAGCAGATGACAGGCGAGATGGCATTCCACCTTCCGCCCATGATCGACCCAGCGAGGGTATTCTTCGATTGCGAGCGCGAGTATCTATCGCTCAATGGCGAGGTCAATCGGTTCACGGTATACCTTGGAGGGCTTAAGCGGTGCGAGCGCTCCGCAGTCATCCTCCCAGCTCGTGCACGACTTGAGTCAACGAGCGCAGAGAGAGAGGAGATCCCAGTGGTCGGAGTGCCGCGTACTTTCATCTTCGAACCTGATCCATCGGTGGTGCGTGCAGAACTCCTGCCAGAGCTATTCAGGCACCTGCCAGAAGATGCAGCGCTCTTCCGATGCGAACCCAGGTACACACTGATAACCTCAGAGAGACGATCGCCAAATCCGTTCCTGAAGGCTTCTTATCAAGTGGTCTCAACGACAGAGTTTGACTGCGATAAGATAAGGCACGCCCTTGAAGAGTGTGGTGCCAAGAGTGCAGTGCTCAGGTTTCGCATCGATCCAGAAGAGTACTGGAGGATGCGCACCAGGCTTGAAAGAGGTCTCACCGGTGATAAGACGATACACCTATTCAAATGTGGAAAGAGAGCACTCCTAACCACAAAGCTTTAAACACGCTAAAAATATATAGAACATAATAATTTTTTATAGAATAACGTTAATTGAGTGGTTGAAATGGATGAAAAAGAACGCTATATGGAAGTTGAAAAAAGAGAGCGGTTAGTGCAAACATTTCTCATCATAAGCGGTTTCTTGGTAGCGTATACCGGTGAAGAGGCTCAACGTTTTACCGTGCTCATTTTCTCGATGTATTTGATATCGATAATTCTATATTATGTATTTGTTTCAAGAACGAATAATACCTTTGCAGTTGACTGGCTTGCACTTGCTTCTTCATGTTACTATAGCCTTTTAATCTTAATTTTTCTCAGCTCCCAGCCAGCCAGCGAGCTCAGTAGTTCACATTTGTATTTATCATTTAGTATCTTAACAGCGGTTTTTACATTCTCTTTACTCTCTCCCGATACAAGCGAACAAGTTGTCAATCATTATGAGAGATTTTTAGAGAATCTAAATGAAAAATATTTAAAATATATAAAAGTGATTTTAGGGATTATAAATATAGTTATGATGGTAGGGATGATATTATATTACGCCGTGGCTCGCTAACTTTTGTCGCCTGATCGATCTCATCTCAAAATATCTGGCTAATCGGAACTGTCAACTTGTTCGGGTGTTACAGTTGATATCAACAACCTCGATCCCGACAATTCCGTAAGTTATATCTCTGAGGAGATGGAGTATATCGATCAGCATGGGATAAGCGAAAGAAGTTGAAAAGATGACTGAAGAAATTAGAAAAGAAGAGTTCAAGATCGATGGAACTGAACTGCTTAAAAAAGTAAAAGAGATTATAAAGGAAGGGGATGCTCGAAGGATCATCATAGATCATGAGGGAAAGACACTCTTGGAAGTTCCGTTGACCGTAGGGGTTGCTGGAGTTACCGCACTTGCCGTTTTTGCACCAGTATTGGTTGCTATCGGGGCAATCGCTGGACTCATAACCCGCTGCACCCTCATCGTTGAAAAAGTGGAAAGAGCGGAGTAGATTTAAGGAAGGAAGAGAGGGAGCGTGAGGGCAGATTCATAATACTCTATTGCTCTCTCAAAAGACTATAGAGGGACTGGAGAGGAGAGTATGATGAGAGCGGTTATACCACTCAAGATAAGTAACTGCAAGACACGGCTTTCATCGGTCTTGAGCGCAAGCGAGCGGGAAGACCTGACCCGTGCCATGCTCTCTGACATCGTTGGCACGCTGAGACGATGTGGAGTGGGGGTTGACCTCCTCTCAACGAGCATGGAACCCTTTGACCTTGACGTAAACCAGATCTACTCCGATTACGAACTGAACGAGTCACTGAACGAGTACCTCTCAAAGACCGCGGAACACCGCACGCCACTACCAGGCATACTTATAGTGATGTCTGACGTGCCGCTCCTTAATGAGGAGCACGTGAGATACATAAGTGAACGACCAGAGGATATCGTGATCGCGCCGGGCAGGCACGGAGGAACGAATGTGATGTACATCAAGGACCCAGGGAGGTTCAAGGTGGACTACTATGGAACAAGCTTTCTCGACCATCAGAGAGAGGCAGAAGAGAAGAAGCTGACCATTCACATATACGATTCATTCTACCTGAGCTGCGATATGGACGAACCAGACGACCTGATCGAATTACTGATACATGGAAAAGGGAAAGCCACCAGGCTCTTACAGGAATGGGGGTTTAAGATACGGAAGAACCACCTGATAGAGCTCGTGAGAGAGCCACCCTGATAATAAAATGATCTGTTAATCACCCGAGAACACTGGATTAAAATTCTTTAATGCTTATCTCTTCCAGTTTTTCTATATACTCGAGTCCTTTCTTGGTAGTCGTGTATATATCTTTATCAAGGCTGATGAACCCGCCTTCATAGAGAAAATCAAGATATTTAGATGCAGCAGCGAAATTTAGGTTTGCATTACGTACCACCTTCGCCTTATTCGCCCCATTCTCTGCTGCTTTCAGAATACTCAACATTATCTCAAGTCTGCTCCGTTTCATCCAGATCCTCAGCTCACACCCCCAACACTTACGCAAGTTTCATATTTAACGTTACTGTTTTATTCTCACAGATTCTCACAACGCTGAGACATCCTGTTTTGTGAGAGAGAAACGGTTAGAGACCAGCACATGAAACCGCAAAATTCATTTTATAAGTAATTTTCCAAAGGTAGTTTGATAACCTTCTTATGACGAAGCCTTAACGATCTCTCTTGAGAAGAGAGTCACACGTCTCTTGTGACTGGGCGTAAATAGTCGAATAAAAAAAGATTGGGTTGTATATTGTTTTATTGTGGTTTCTCGTACAGTCTGGTCTTGGACAGGATCTTTCCATCCTTTGCGTGTGGCTTTCTTGAGACTGTGTCGTTCGATTTTTCAATCTCACGTGCTTCATCTGCAAGCATCGCAGCCACTCTAGCTGTTTCGTGTCCTGCTGCTGCTGTAAGAGTGATATCTACGATATCTTTCATCATGAAGCATGCAGGGGTGTTGATCTCAGCGACCTTGTTTAAGATGTGCAGTGCTCCGAGAGCCTTTGCTTTGGCGTAGGGATTTGTGAAACCACCGTATTCAACGCATTTTTCTGGCTTTGCGAGGATGTGCGGCATTGTTGGAGTCTTGCCCGCTTTGAGTTCCTCTATCACGCCATCGATCGTCTCCTGCACAAGTCGAATGGCACCTGTCAATGCAAGGGTCTTGATGACATCGGCGTTGAAGTTGACCATCTCAACGGTGTCGAGGTACTCTCTCTTTGCACCTATGAGTGGATCAACGGTTAGAATGATGTATCCGAAGCCTGCGTCTTCCAGTTTCTGGCGACCTTCCTTCTTGGTTGGTCCATCCGATACCACTATCGTCGGCACGTCCTTCCAAATCTCGCGTGCGGCAACGGGCCCTGGTGCCATCGCATTCGGGCTTATCATGATTACCAGATCAGGATTCCATCCTTTGAGCTCCTCTGTCTCTTTGGCTTCTTTCTTGCTCATCTTGGCGCCGCTGCTGAACGTCCGGGTCTCACAATCCTCTCTCTGAGCGATTTCGTCAAAGAGAAGGTCGATTACGATGGACGTTCCAATATTTCCCATTTTGATAAATCCTACTTTTAGCATATTGGATCACCAGCAGTGGATTGGTGGATTATCATATATCTTTTTTGGAATTATCCTACTTCTTTCTCCCAAAGTTTTATCTTTCACCACGCAACAGGATCTGATCAGATAATATTGGTCAAATGATAGAAGAAGTTCCTATGCCAGTCGATACAAGAGATCTCCTCGATGAACTCCGTGGCGTAAAAAGCCAGGAGTCACTCCTCACCGTATTGAAGCGATGGGCAGAGAGATACAGCATCTTCGAGATCGTGCGTCTTCAGGGATTCACTGCAAAAGAGATGGAGAACCTCCACCCAGCAGCATACAGAGAAGAACTCTTAAGAAAGCATGGCGAGTGGCTGATCACCACACTGAAAGAGATACGATCTGCACGCCCAAGAGAGAATGGAGCGATAGACTTTGAAGAGTACAGTGACTTCATGAAGCACGTCATAGAGAACATGAGTAGGGTTGAAGACAGTGCTGAACGAGATGCTCTCATCCTTCACACCCTCTGTGCCTTATACAAGATCTTCATAGCCAAAGCCCCTGTGCACATGGTCGGCACGCCCTTCCCTGGGGGGTTTAGGGTTCAGAAGATAGGTGAAGAGTACTTCTGCCCGGTAAAAGAGAAGCAGAAAGACGTTCCAGGAGCGCTGTGCAGATTCTGTGTGGCAAAGCAACTATAAGACTAATATCCTCCTCTTGGAGCTTGAGAGTGGCGCCGAGGGGGGGATTTGAACTCCCGAGGGGCGTTGTGCCCCACAAGCTTTCCAGGCTTGCGCCTTACCACTAGACTACCTCGGCAGTCTCTTCTTCCACCCTGAGTTTTCATGCCTCTTATTATACCGCGTGCTTTAAAGTGTTTTGTATCGTTTGATCCCTCGAACTCCTGTCACCATCCCTGCGCCTATGAGAACGATGATGCTCAGTGGTGTTAGGAGTGGGACTGGCTCGTGTGGCAACTCTCTGTTTCCAAAGTTTATTCCACTTATATTATTTTTACTCTCGTTTATCACTATCGTGTACTCTCCTTCGGCAGGGCATGTCTGTCTCCATCCATCCTTCAGAATAACGCTCAGGGTGTAGACTCCTTTAGAAAGAGAGTGGAAGGTATAGTTTCCGTCTTCGTCAGTGGTTGTCCTTGCTATTGTGAGATTGGTCGAGTTTTTGAGGACGATCTGCCAGCCAGCAAGACCAGGCTCTCCTCTGTCTCTTATTCCATTGCTGTTCAGGTCATTGAAGTTCATGCCTGAGATGCTGGCTTCAAACTCTCTCGCTCTTGCTCGTATGCCGATGTCATACGGTTTTGCTGAGTAGAAGTTTCTTCCATCGCTGCTGTAATAGCTCTTGTTAGAGAACTCTGCGTGGGTTTCCCAGTCTGGCAACCATGAACTCCTCCAGTACTCGATCGGGATATATCCGCACGAGAAGTTGATCTGAACGATGAACTCGTCTCCTGCCCTGAGCGGGATCGGTGTTCCAAGCGGTATCGAGTAATACCCGGATTCATTGGCAGTTCCATTGATACTGGTTCCAAGCTGGCTTGTGAAGGTGTACGTTCCATTTCCTTCGTCGTTTATCTTGTCAAATATACTGATCTCGTAGTTGCAGTTGGATTCTGTCCAGAAATCGATTGCGGTCAGGGTCAGGTTCTTGGTCGGTGTGAAAGAGACCGCTCCAGATGATTTTGTGATGCCCCATTCTCTCCATCCGTATTCATCGTGGTGGAAGATCGTCTCGCCAGGTTCGCTATAGCTTACGATTGCATTCGTGTAGTCTCCAAGGTTTGCTGAGCCGTATGCGACCCATGCACAGCCCGGGTAGGGGCCTGATGAGCCCCACTCTCTGCCCCAGCTGTTCTTTATCAGCCATGCACCTCTTCCGTGTGAGTGTGATAGTGTGTCATCCCATCCGATGATCTGTATCGCATGATTTGGATTCTTTGGACTCCAGTCCTCGTATACGCCGCTTTTGTAGGCATAGAATACATTATTTGCATAGATCGTTGAGTATACAGGGCCATAATCCAGTATTGCTCTTTTAATCACTTCTAGCTGGCTTTCTCCATTGGCGCCAGTGATCATTCTCCAGTTGTTCACGTTTTTGAGTATGGGGCAGTCTGAACAGCTTCCGGGCGTTCCTCTGTATGGATGGCATGACTCTTCTGATGCACCATATATGGTGAAGTGATTCGTTGTCATGAGCTCATCTCCACCATTGCACCAGTTATATCCAGCATCGGTGCGCCAGATACTACAATCCCCGAGTTCCTGTTCTGAGATATCAGGAAGGTTTGACTCTCTGATAGCGAGAGTGGATTCAAGGTCTGCAGTTGCTGCAAATATCCAGCAGCTTCCACACCCTCCTTGATCCTTGACAGGGGTCACGTATCCAAGCGCCATCGCATCGTATCTCGACGGTACTTCAAGTGGCGTGTCCGATTCCGCGGTTGGACCCACCCCTTCTCTCTCTGAGATGAGTGTGAGGTTTTCAGGTAGTGGTTCTTCTGGTCTTTCAGGCGGTCTGTATCCGCAGAGGCTATCCTGGTCTCCGGGTGGGAGGTCTGTTATCCAGTTCTCCCCAACTGTGTAGTTGTAGCCCTGTTCATGGACCCAGTTCTGGAGCGATTCTATAGATTCTATCTCTTCTGGTGTTTCAGCCATCGCATGTGCAGTCCCTGTTAGGAGGGTGAGTGCTGCGATTGTGCCAAGTACTATTACTGATTCGAGTCGTATCATACCATTTCTCCTTTCCCTTCCTCTCTTGTTGTGGACAAAAAGATATTTTTTATGTCTACACGGTCTACACGGTCTTCACTGGCATCCGAGTTATTATTCTTTTCGATTTTATTATAATATTGATTATAATGATTGTGATAGATCTTCTCGACCTTGAATCCACCCACATCTTTAAATAATGCATTCCTAACTATTGGATTGTGACAGGCGATCTTGCTTTCACATTTAAGAACCTATCAGAGGACGACTTTCGGATACTCCTCGGAATCGAGATTGGTATGCGATACCACCAGTGGGTACCTATCGAAGAACTTGTGAAATATACCAGGCTAAGCGAAGAAAAATTGAGATTCAGACTGAGAAAGCTTGCAAAAGAGAAGCTCGTGCACTGGACGAAGAAGCCCTATGAAGGCTTCAGAATATACTTTGAAGCATACGACATCCTGGCACTGAAGACATTCGTAAGACGGGATACGGTCTCTGCCATCGGCGGTGTTATCGGTGTCGGAAAAGAGTCTGTGGTCTATGAAGGACGAGGAGGACTCTTCGAACGCGAGGTCATAATCAAGTTCCATCGTGAAGGGATGGGAAGCTTCAGAGAGATCCGCCGCAAGCGAAGCTACCTTAACGGGAGAGAAGAGACCCTAGGAGTATATGCCCCACGACTCGCTGCAGAGAGAGAGTACAGAGCGCTCAGAGCGCTATATCCAACGGTCTCAGTACCTGAGCCGATAGACCATAACCGCCACGCAGTCGTGATGGAGTACTGCAACGGTAAACGCCTGAAAGACCAGCGCCTGACCGACCCCAGACGATGTCTCAGTGAGATCATGGAGCAGATCGATCTGACGTACAGACTCGGATTCGTCCATGGTGACCTGAGCGAGTTCAATATACTCGAGTACAACGGGAGAATGATACTGATCGACTGGCCACAGGCATTGAAAAAGAACGAAGCAAACGCCTCTGAACTGCTCGAACGAGACAGAGCCAACATATTAAAGTTCTTCAAGCACAGATATAATTTGGCCCCCTGAAGTCTCAATACTCTTCCAGTATATTGTAGAGTGTGTCTCGTTTTGCCGAGGGCCGTCCGAGCTTCTCTGTCAGGTGGCGGATCTGATCGAGTGTCATCCTCTGAAAGGCAACCCCTGCTGCGCGCACAACGTTCTCCTCTAACATGGTGCCGCCAAGGTCGTTTGCACCGAAGGTGAGTGCGATCTGCGCCACTTTATGCCCTTGTGTCACCCATGATGCCTGTATATTCGGGATGTGATTGTTGAGGATGAGTCGTGAGATTGCGATCGTGCGCAGGTACTCAACGCCGCCTGCAGGCTTGAATCTGCCTTCGAGTGCCGTATTCTTCTCCTGGAACGTCCAGGGTATGAAGGCTGTGAACCCCCCTGTCTCCTCTTGAATATCCCGGACGCGGAAGATGTGGCGGATCCGTTCCTCAAGGGTCTCGGCGTGTCCGAAGACCATCGTTGCAGTTGTCGGGATGTTGAGGCTGTGCGCTGTTATCATGACCTCTCTCCACGTCTTCCAGTCTATCTTCCGAGGTGAGATCACCCTTCGGACGCGATCATCCAGTATCTCAGCACCGCCACCTGGAATCGAGTCAAGGCCAGCGTCCTGCAACCGTGAGAGTGTCTCTCTTATCGAAGAACCGTTCGCACTTGCTATCTGCACGATCTCTGGCGGTGAGAAGGCATGGAGGTGTACCATTGGAAACTCGCTTGTTAGGGTTGCAAGCATCTCCTCATAGAACTCGAATGGGAGATCCGGGTTGATCCCGCCCTGTAAGAGGATCTGTGTTGCGCCAAGCTCGACTGCTTCTGCCACCTTCCTGAGAAGTTCTTCTCTTGTGAGGACGTATGCATCCTCAGAGTTGTGATCACGATAGAAGGCGCAGAACCTGCACCTTGCCTGGCAGATGTTTGTGTAGTTGATGTTTCGATCCACTACAAAGGTGACAAGATCTCCACAGGTACTTCTTCGCAAGAGATCGGCGCTCCTCCCAAGTGCGTGAAGATCAAGCTCTTTATAGATCGAGAGTGCATCCTCTGCTGTGAGTTCATCTCGAGAGAGGATTGCCTTGGCAAGGTCAAGGGCATCATTGTAACTCTTTAAGGGGTCTGAGATATTCATAAGTTCTCTCTTCTGGGTCAGAGGATCGTCTTCATGATCTCACGCACCCTATCTATTCGAAGCTGCCCGGGTGCCATGGCTTCATCGACCGATGCGTATGTGAGTCTGGATCCATAGAGGCTGGCGATTACGCGTGTGTGCCTCCCAAGATCTCCCATTGCTATGATGCAGACCGGGAATGCAGCGTTGAGACCTGCCTCTAGGAGGTTCAGGACGTCTCGGGGTCTCTGAGGGGTTACAGCAAGCTTTGAAATATCGCCGCCCACAGCCTGCTCTTCTTCAAGTATTCGCTTCAGCTCTGCTGGTGGTGGTGTTCTCTTGAAGTCGTGTGCCGAGACGATGACAGTCTTTTCAAGTCTTCTTGCCTCGCTTATGACGGTGTCTCTCTGTGGTGCTCTGAGCTCGATATCGACCACGTCTGCAAGAGGGAGGAAGCTTCTCAGCACGTTGACACGCTCGTCTTCACTCCCTCTCCAGTTCCCGCCCTCCTCTGCCATGCGATTGGTGATTATGATCGGGATATTGAAACGTTCTCTTAAGCGAGAGAGAATCTCGTGGAGATCTTCTCCGCGGTCCATCATGTCGAGGCGTAGCTCTATCGCATCGGCTCCAAGCCTGACCGCTCGCGAAGCATTCTCCATCACCCTCTCGCCGATCGTGGCTACGATAGCGGGTGTGGTTCCGTGTGAGATGAACGGTTGCATCTTAATTCTGAATCTTCTCTTACTCTGTTACGGTGATCGTCTGGTTCGCTGTCTTCGGGTAGTTTCCTATCGAGACAGTGTACACACCGGTCTCGTTGAACGTGTAGGAAAACCTCTTACCATTCATCACCAGCACGCCATCTGGTGCACTCCACAAGCCTTCCTTGCTAACGATCTCCAACCGATAATCGTAACTATCATCGTTCTCCCACTCCACGGTATCACCGAGACGGATCTTCAGGTTTTTAACATCAAGATCGGTGCGTGGTCTCGGCCGCACCATGTAGAATCCATAGTCGCTATCGACGAATACACGGTAGGTCTGTGGCTCACGCACAGGCGTTGGTGTTGAGGTGGGTGTTTGGGTAGGTGATGGTGTGACCGTTGGAGTCGGTGATGGGGTGAGAGCTTGAGGAAGCGTCTCGGTCGGCGACGGCGATGGTGTTGTATTTAACTGATCAGTACCATTGGACTCTTTCTCCCCTTCATCGAGACATCCAGCCACCAATAGAGTAAATAGAATCGGGATGATCATCCACTTCATCAACTTCATATCACTATTTCACCACTCTCAATACTATCTTGTGTAGGAATAGATAACGCTAACGCTATTGATATCTGCATTCCGCCTCATTCGATAGATTCTTGCGTTCGGGGTCAAAGATCTGTGGCTTTCGCGTCGATCGTTGCATTATTGATCTCTTCTTTATGGTGTTGGATGACCCTCAACGCGTCTTTTAAAATTTTTTCATGGTCAAATGCGAGCTTCTTTGGTAGTTCGTTTGGATTGAATAGTTTCACAGAGAGGGCGTCGGTGTCGGCGAGAGGCTCGCCTCTTCCTCTACCTATGTATGCGATTGAGACTGTGTGTCCACGTGGGTCTCGATCGACGTCGGAGTAGACACCGAGGAGTTTTACAAGTTCGACGTCGAGTCCGGTCTCTTCTCTTGCCTCGCGCCGAGCGGCATCCTCTGTTCTTTCGCCGATCTCAACAAAACCGCCAGGTAGTGCATAGTAGCCCTTGAATGGTGGATTGGCGCGCCTCACAAGGACTATTCTCTCTTGATGGATGATCACAACGTCAACCGTTAATAGTGGTGTGCGTAAGACCATTGTATATTCCCTCCTATTTTATCGATAGGTCATTCACTTGTATTGTCCTTTTGTTATTCGTTTTACCAGTTTTTCTGAGTTTGTAATGGTTTGTTTTGCTTTTTTGGGTGTTAGTCCTGAGCCGATTGCTATTTTGATCGCTTCTTCGTCTGTTATCAGGTCGTCTGGTCCATGGGCGTCGGTATTCACTATGAGCTCTGCACCGTATCGCTCTGCGATCTGTGCGACGTGTCCGTTGGTTCGGTTGTGTCCGCAGCGGCTTGTGAGTTCAAGGTATACGTTGTTCTCTCTTGCAAGTCTGGCTTCTTCTGGTGTTATCAGTCCTGGGTGTGCGAGTATCTCAATATCTGATCCAAGTGCTGCAAGGTTTGTTCCTTCGGGCACTGGTTCTGCGATCGTTTCGCCGTGTACTATGATGATCTCTGCGCCCATCTCTCTTGCTTCTTCTGCAAGTCTTGGGATCTCTCTTGGTGGTATGTGTGTCAGTTCTACGCCTGTGAGTATCTGGATGCTGTACTCTTTCTGGAATCTTTTGATCTTCTGTGTGCTCTCTATGATCTCTTCGATGTTTGTTGGGTCGGTGTGGTCTGTTATGCCGATTGTGGTGTATCCTTTTCTTCTGGCTCGCTGGACGAGTTCTGCTGGTATGAGTTCTCCGTCGCTTGCAGTGGTGTGTGTGTGGAGGTCTATCATCTGCAGATCCAATTAGGTATCTTAATATAATAGTTTGCCTACGATGTTATGAGAGTTTGAGAGTCTATAGCCCCTACATGACTGTGTAAATATATCTCATAATGATATAATAATGATGTAGATAACTTTTTATATTATTGGCGTCAGACATGTGGCATACACGCGGCAGACAGATGGCAGATCCATGTCATCCTGCTGTCAGAAACCCACAATCCCGTATAGAGGACAGGGAGTAAAAGACCAATGCAACGAATAACACTCAGACTCCCAGAACAGCAAGTAAAGATGATCAACTGGTTAGTCGAATGTGGTGAATTTCCGTCCACAAGTGAAGCAATCAGGACGGCCATACGAGACCTGATCGACCAACGGAGTGAGAAGGTGAGAGGTCGACTGCAACTCTTCGAAGACGCACAGAAGATAGCAGAAGGCACCCCAACCTACCTGAAGAAGAGGGGATAAAAGATGGAATCACTACTGATTGAAGCGATGAAACATGCAGAAGAAGAGAAAATTGACCACATAGATGGAAATGGAAAGATTGAAGAGTTCGAAACTCCACGAATACTCATAGTAGGCTGCGGAGGAGGGGGAAACAACACAATCCACAGACTTCACAAGATCGGCGTAACAGGCGCCGAGACAATCGCCATAAACACCGACAGAGCACACCTCCTGCACAGAAAGGCTGACAAACGAATACTGATCGGAAAAAACTACACCAAAGGACGTGGCGCAGGTGGAAATCCAGAAATTGGGAGAAAAGCCGCAGAGATAGGGCGAAAAACACTTGAAGATATACTGAAAGGCGCAAACCTTGTATTCATCACCGCAGGCATGGGCGGCGGCACAGGCACAGGATCAGCACCTGTCATCGCACAGATAGCAAGAGAACAGGGTGCAATAGTGATCGGAATGGTCACAACACCATTCAAAGTCGAACGCGCCAGAGGAATCAAAGCAGAAGAAGGACTCGAAGATCTGCGAAAAGCAGCAGACACCGTGATAGTACTCGACAACGAACGACTACTCAATTTCGTACCACACCTCCCGATAGACCAGGCATTCTCAGTGATGGACCAACTGATCTCAGTAACAGTGAAGAGCATCTCAGAGACGATCACACAACCATCACTCGTCAACCTCGACTACGCAGACGTCCGCACCATAATGAAAGGCGGAGGCGTCGCAGCCATGCTCGTAGGAGAAGCAAAGGGACAAGAGAAAGCCAAAGAGGTCGTACGCCATGCACTGAACCACCCACTCCTCGACGTCGAATACAGTGGAGCAACAGGATGTCTCATACACATAACAGGCGGGCCTGACATGTCACTTGCTGAAGCACAGAACGTTGCAGAATCACTCACATACGAACTTGACCCACACGCAAACGTCATATTCGGCGCACGGGTCATCCCAGAATACGAAGACAAGATCCAAGTACTGGCAATAATAACAGGTGTCACATCACCAATGATACTCGGACCAAACTCCTCAAGCACACAACTCCAGAACCCAGAACCGATCATAAACACCTCAGAGCACCACAAAAGAGAATCAATAATAAACAACGAACCGATCGGATCGATAATAGATATAATCAATTAAAAACAGAATAAAAAACGATGTTAAAAAAAGGAGAAAAACGATGTTAAGAGGAAAACGCTACAAAAAAGATAAAAGAGAACGAACCATCCACTACAGAACCCCAGAAGAGATACAAGAACTCCCAAAAGACGAGCGCACCGAGATAGCGAGAAGAATCTGGAGAGAGAGAACCCCAGCAGACCAGCCGATGCCGATCACACAATAAACCCACACCCTCCAAACTTCATCATTGATTTTATTTTATTATAGCTCAGTGAGATTCGCATATCTCTATGAAGTTTGTGAGGACTCTTCTTCCGTCCACGCTCTGTGCAACCTCCGGGTGCCACTGGAGGCCAAAGATCGGCCTCTTCTCGTCTCTCATTGCCTCGATCTCGCATTCGCTTGAGCGGGCTAAGTGCAGGAAGCCCTCTGGGAGCTCTGAGACCTCATCGCTGTGTGATGACCAGACGGTGGTTTTCGGTCCGATTCCCCTTAGTATTTCGTCTTCGTTGATGATCTCAACCTCTATTGCTGCATATCCACCTATGAAGCCTCTTCTCGTCCTCCCACCGTGTGCTCTCGCTATGAGCTGGTGTCCAAGGCATATTCCGAGTATTGGTAGGTCGATCTGGTGGACGTACTCGGTAGAGTTTCCTGCCCGCTCAATCGAGGGGCCTCCGCTCAGGATGATGCCGTCTGGCTCTTTTCGAAGCACCTCTTCGACCGTGAGTGTGTTCGATACCAGTTCCACGTCAACCTCGAGCTCGCGCAGGCTCCGGTGGATGAGGTGGCAGTACTGACCATGGTTGTTCACAACAAGGATCTTAATATCACTCATCCACGATTTACCTCGGTCTTCACTGTGGCTTTGCGTCTGCGCTCTTCACGATCTCGGTGAATCGAGCAAGGATCTCTTCTGCACGTGCCCTCTTTTTTGACTCGGCGTATACTCTGATGAGTGGCTCTGTGCCACTTGGTCTTATCAGTGCCCAGGAGTCATCGTACCAGACCTTCAATCCATCCGTCGTATCGACTCGCTCGCCCTCGATAGCACGTGCCACGCTCTCCATAGCGGCTTGGGGATCGTGTATCGGTATCTTGGCTTTCAGAGTATGATACTCAGGCACTCGTCTCGCGATCTCTGATAACGTGGTTTTGCCTGCAAGGATCTCCAGTATCTTTGCAGCGCTCATAGCACCATCTCTGCAGTACTGCAGTTCTGGGAATATCAGTCCTCCGTTCCCCTCACCTCCAAAGACTGCGCCGATCTCTCGCATCTTCTGCTCCACATCAATGCTCCCGACAGCTGTCCATACAAGCTCACAACCGTGTGACTCGACGACGTCCCGTATGCGAAGCGAAGAGCTGACAGGTGTCACAACCGATCCCTTCCTCTGGCTGAGAATCTGGTCTGCCATCATGGCAAGGAGGACCTCCTCGTTGATGAACGACCCCCTCTCGTCAACGAGTGCTATTCGATCGGCGTCACCGTCATGTGCAATCCCAAGGTCTGCTCCACTCGTCTTAACGAGATCGATCAGCTCTCCGAGTGCATCCTCGGTTGGCTCTGGGTTTCGGGAGGGGAAGGTGCCATCGACCTGGGCGTTCAGACTTATCACCTCACACCCGAGACGCGACAGGAGGAAGGGCGTCACAACACTCCCTGCACCACAACCAGTGTCAACCACTACACGGAGCCTGGCACTCCTGATACCGTCAACGTCAACGAGTCCGAGGATGCCATCTATGTACCTCTCAACTGCCAGTCTATCATATCTGAGATCACCTGTCTCGTTCCACTTAGCCCTGTAAGGCTCTTCTTCATAGTAGATCCTCTCAACCTCTGCCTCACTCTCGCGTGAGAACTCGGCTCCATCACCTGCGACCAGCTTTATGCCGTTGTACTCTCTTGGATTATGGGAGGCGGTGACCATGACACCTGCATCAGCGTTCTCCCTCACGTAGTACTGTAGAGCGGGTGTTGGCACGATCCCGATATCGACTACCACACACCCGCAAGAGAGAAGTCCAGACCTCGCGGCAGATCCAAGCATCTCGCCCGATATACGTGTATCCCGTCCGATTGCAACAACTCCACGCTTCACACCCTCTCTGTGGAGATACGTGGCGAGACTCTCACCGAGTCGCATCGCCATTAGAGCGGTCATGCTCTCATTGACGATGCCACGAACCCCATTCGTACCGAACAGCTTATTACCTCTCATTAAAAAGTCAGATGGTTCTGAAGGTACAAAAGATTTCTCCACTATTGGAGAATTGGTGAAGCGAAATAAATATGATATAGCATAGTTTATGTGGGTGGAGCTATCTATTGAGGTACATCTTTTCCTTGGATGGGATTGAGTATGATCGATTATATTGAAGAGGTTGATCCTGAGATTGCAGAGATTATGCGGCTTGAGATCGAGAAGCAGGAGACGAAGATCAATCTGATTGCGTCGGAGAATTATGCGAGCAGAGCGGTTATGGAAGCGCAGGGCTCGGTTATGACCAATAAGTATGCCGAGGGATACTCTGGGAAGCGCTACTATGGTGGGTGTGAGTTCGTTGACATGGCAGAGGATCTTGCAATCGAGCGTGCAAAAGAGCTTTTTGGTGCTGAGCATGTGAATGTTCAGGTCAACTCTGGCTCTGCTGCGAATATGGCAGTCTACTTTGCTGTGCTGAAGTTCAACGATCCTATTCTGAGCATGGATCTCTCGCATGGCGGGCATCTCTCACATGGTAGTCCTGTCAGCTTCGCGGGCAAGTTCTATGACGTAACACCCTACGGTGTTGAGAGGGAGACCGAGATGATAGACTATGACCGTCTCGAAGAACTTGCGCGTAAGAAGAAGCCAAAACTCATCGTCGCGGGTGCGAGTGCGTATCCAAGGCTGCTCGACTTCAAGCGGTTCAGAGAGATTGCTGACGAGGTTGGAGCGTATCTGATGGCAGACGTGGCACATATCGCAGGGCTCATCGTGGCAGGTCTCCACCCAGATCCGATACCGTACGCTCACTTTGTCACCACCACCACGCACAAGACTCTTCGGGGCCCACGGGGTGGGATGATCATGTGTCAGGAGGAGTATGCGTCGCTCATCGACAGAACGATCTTTCCAGGGATGCAGGGCGGACCGTTTATGCACGTCATCGCGGCAAAGGCAGTGGCATTCAAGGAGGCACAGAAGCCAGAGTTTGCAGAGTATCAGAGGCAGATTGTCAAGAACTCGAAGAGCCTTGCAGAGGAGCTTGAGAGGCAGGGTATGCGCATAGTCTCAGGTGGGACTGATAATCACCTCTCGCTCATCGATCTCACAGCGCATGAGATCACTGGTAAAGACGCTGAGAAGCTGATCGACAAGGCTGGAATCATCGTCAACAAGAACACAGTGCCGTTTGAGACGAAGGGACCGTTTGTGACAAGCGGGATTCGTGTGGGAACCCCTGCTGTAACGACTCGAGGCATGAAGGAGTCTGAGATGCGTATCATAGGAGAGTGTATATCAGCCATCATCAAAGAGAGAGACGATCCAAAGGTGCTCGAAGATGTGAGTGAGAGAGTGGCAGAGCTCTGCAGAGAGTACCCAGTACCACTATAAAAATAAAGGGGGAATAAGATTTTGCAGAGGCTTGAAGAGGTTACAGACCCCCGTGTGATTGATGGGCGTAAGATAGCTGATAGAATCGAGGCAGAGGTTAAAGCCGAGGTTGAGCGAGTCAAAAGAAAAGGTGTGGAACCGAAACTTGCAACAATTCTCGTGGGGGAGCACCCACCATCAAAGCTCTACGTGAAACTCAAGCACTGGGCATGCAGACGCGTCGGCATCGCCTCAGAAGACCACAAGTATCCAAGAGAGACACCACAGGATGAGATCATCAACCTGATACACACCTTGAACGAGCGCTCGGATGTGAACGGAATCCTCGTCCAGCTACCGATGCCAGACCACGTGGATGAGCGAGACGTGATGTCAGCCATAGCACCAGAAAAGGACGTTGATGGATTCCACCCCTTGAACATGGGCAGGATGCTTATAGGAAGAGAGGGGTTCGTCCCGTGCACGCCAGAAGGGATAATCCGCGCACTCGAAGAGTACAAGGTCGACGTAACCGGGAAGAACGTGGTTGTTGTCGGCCACAGCAATGTAGTGGGAAAACCGATATCGATAATGCTCATAAACCGCAACGCCACCGTTAAAACCTGCCACGTCTACACAAAGAACCTCGAAGAACAGACGAGAGAAGCAGAGATACTTATCGTAGCCACAGGCGTCAAGGGACTGATCAAGAAAGAGATGGTGAGAGAGGGCGCGATCGTCTTCGATGTCGGCATCACCTGGATCGACGGGACCGTCCACGGAGATGTAGAGTTTGAGGAAGTACTCGAAAAAGCATCCCTGATATCACCAGTTCCTGGCGGCGTCGGTCCTCTGACGATCGCAGTCCTGATGGAACACACACTCCGAGCCGCAAAACTACAACACAACCTCTTGTAGCACCAGAATGGCCATCAACGTCTCCATAAGCGGGCTTCGAGTCGGCGACCACCACCCAGTGCGAATCATGGGTGTTCTCAACCTGAGCCAAGAGTCATTCTACAAAGAGTCCGTCGTTGAGCCAGACCTCCTCATCGAGACCGCAGAACAGATGATACACGACGGCGCAGATCTCATAGACATAGGAGGAAGATCCACCTGGCCACTCGCAGAACAGATAACAACAAGAGAAGAAGAGAGACGAGTCATACCAGCACTGAAAATACTGCGAGACAGAGTGAACATCCCAATCTCCATCGACACCATGCACTCCAAGATAGCAAAAGAAGCACTCGACCTTGGCGCCGACCTGATAAACGACGTGAGCGGCTTCACTCACGATAAAGATATGAAACACATCGCCGCGAGATACGACTGCCCAGTAATACTCATGGCAAGCAGAAAAGAACCAGGCGATATCACCGGGATAAACGAGACGTTAGACGCACTCAGCGAGATAATCCAAGTCGCAGAGGCTGCAGGAGTCAAGGGCGAGCGCATCATAATAGACCCGGCAATCGGGCAATGGCACGAAGGCAGAAGCACAGAAGAAGACATCGAAATCATAAACAACCTGAAACGGTTGAAACCACTCAAAAAACCCATACTCATAGCCCTCTCAAGAAAATCGTTCATAGGCAATATACTCAAGAAACCACCCAAAGAACGACTCCACGGAAGCCTCGCCGCAACCGCAATCGCAATCTACAACGGCGCACACATCATAAGAACACACGACGTCGCAGCAACAAAAGACGCCGTGCGCATGGCAGAAAGACTCCGCCAGAACAAAAAGCCAAGAATCAAGGAATGAATAGTCATTCCTCTAATATTTCTGCACTAATAAACTCATCTACCATCTGGAGAAGACCATAGTCATCATTCTGGATAAGAAGAAAAGCGGATAGAAAGTTCTTAAACTATGGTTAAGTGGGCTATGCTAGATACTATATTCTAGGTGTTAATATTCTTCATGCTAAAACACTTTACAGAGGAAGAACTGGAAGAGAGAGGCAGAAAAGAAAAAGACCCGACAATAAAGGAAAGATTGCTTGCAATACTGCATGAGATGATCAAGAGTTGTGAAGGAGTAGCATTGGATCTATTTGGTGAGAGGAAGCAGGGCTATTAGAGGTCTTGGATGGGAGACTTTGAGACTTTATTAGTGCAGAAAATTAAAAGAATGACTATTGGTCTGTTTGCTGGTATTGTAAAGATGAAAGACGGAAAGGTTTTTCAAAGTTCTCATATATGTATGGGGGTTTGTCTGGAGGTCTGCCAGATCTCTGATCTGAGAATGGATGAAAGATGTTTATGAAAGATGTTTTATACTCTCTGTGATGTGAGAGTTTGTTTGTAAGAGTGTGGTTTGGTCTCGACTGGACTTGTGTGGTTGGGGTGGCTCTATGCAGGGTTTTGTCACGTTCTCTCGTAATGTCTTCATACCGTTGACCAGAGTCTGTCGTAATAGTTGTGCTTACTGTGGGTTTAAGCGTGGTGTGGATGAGGAGGGTGCGTTGCTTGACTATCACTCGGTTGTGGGGCTCTTGAGGCGTGGTGCTCTTTCGTCCTGTGCGGAGGCGCTCTTCACGTTTGGGGAAGCGCCGTGGGTGGTTGAAGGTTTTGGGGATAGGCTTGAAGAGATTGGTTTTGGTTCTTTTATTGATTATCTGGTAGAGTGTTCTCGAAAGGCTATTGAAATGGGTTTGCTTCCGCACACCAATGCTGGAGTTATCTCTTTCAGTGATTTGCGGCGGTTGAAGTCTGTTAATGCGAGTATGGGGTTGATGCTTGAGACGACTGCCGATCTTGAAGCCCATGCCGATTCGCCTGGCAAGGATCCTGCAACGCGTCTCAGGTTCATCGAGGAGGCAGGGCGGCTCAAGATTCCTTTCACGACCGGGATTCTCATTGGGATTGGTGAGAGTCTCTCGGATCGGATCGAGTCGCTTGAGGCGATTGCACGAGTTCATCGTAGGTTTGGGCATATTCAGGAGGTTATCATTCAGAACTTCTCGCCAAAGCCAGGGACGAAGATGAGCCGCTGTGAGCCTCCATTGGCGAGCACGATGCTCGAGGCGGTCTCGCTTGCGCGCAGCATTCTGCCAGAGGATGTTGCAGTTCAGGTTCCACCGAATCTGATCGATCCAAAGTCTCTTGTGGAGCATGGTGCGAGTGATCTTGGCGGCATATCAACTGTCACGATAGACCATATCAACCCTGAAGCGCCCTGGCCCAGGATCGAGGAGCTTGCAAGGAGAATCGGTATGCCGCTTCGAGAACGCCTCCCGATCTATCCAAAGTATGTGAGGGATTCATGGTACAGTGATGAGATAAGACCGCTCATCGAGATGCTTAGCGATCGAGAGGGATTTAGAAAAGTATAAAAGGTGCTGTGTGATTTAGAGGCGTTTAATAATGCTCCAGTCCGCTCACTTCAGGGAGATACCACGACCTCTACTCGAACGTGCCACGACGGGCAATATCACTCCTGCGGATGGGGTATACCTCTTCACCGAATGTGAGCCATTGGAGTTATTTGCACTTGCAGACAGATTGCGCAGGATTACGAGTGGGGAGAGGGTCACTTATGTTCTCAATCGTAACATCAATTTCACCAATCGTTGCATCGGCTCCTGCAGGTTCTGTGCATTCAGAGATGATGATGGGTATCTCTTCTCCATAGACGAGATCATGGAGAAGGTGCGAGAGGCGGTCAGGATCGGCGTAAGTGAGATATGCATCCAGGGAGGACTCCTCGAAGGTGCACGACTCGAGGAGTACTGCAGGATCCTTCACAGTATAAAGTCAGAGTTTCCACACCTCCACCTCCACGCCTACTCTCCAATGGAGGTATTGCACATGGCGGCAAACTCTGGAGTCACCATCAAGAGAGCGCTTTTGAGACTCCGGGAGTGCGGTCTTGGAAGTATGCCTGGAACAGCTGCAGAGATACTTTCAGAGCGCGTACGTGAAGAGATCTGCCCTGAAAAGTTGAGCGCTCGCGAGTGGATAGAGGTTGTGGAGACCGCTCACATGGCAGGAATTCCGACGACTGCAACGATGATGTACGGACACGTCGAGACGGTCGAGGAACGGATAGAGCACCTGATACTTATACGAGAGCTTCAGAGGAGGACTGGGGGGTTCACCGAGTTCGTACCACTCCCGTTCCTGCCTCGCAACAACGAGCTCGGAGAGAGGCTCTTGAGGGAGAGGGGTTTTGAGCGCGTAAACGGTACTGATGATCTGAAGGTTCATGCCATCGCCCGAATAATCCTCCATACGCACATCAACAATATCCAGGCAAGCTGGGTGAAGCTTGGAGTGAAGCTCGCTCAGATCGCACTCCACTGCGGTGCAAGCGATCTTGGTGGAACACTGATGGAAGAGAGAATATCGAAGAGCGCGGGAGCAACGAGTGGCGAGTACTTAGCACCATCAAAACTGAACACCATAATCAGAGAGGCAGGGAGAGAACCAGCAATAAGAGACACACTCTACAGAAGGATCACACCACAGTTCGAGTGATGAGAGCGTGAATCGAGTAGGTGTCGTGCTCGTCGAACCCAGGAACGAGGGTAACATCGGGTCGGTTGCACGTGTGATGAAGAACTTCGGCTTCCACGAGCTGACACTCGTAAACCCGTGCAGGATCGGTGGCTCTGCACGCGCACTCTCGGTTCACGCATGGGACGTGGTGGAAGGCGCACGCAGGGTATCCACGTTCAAAGAAGCTATCTCCAGGTACGATCTCAGAGTTGGCTCTACAGGCATCACCAGTACCAAAGGAGGTGAGCACGTCAGAACCCCGGCGCTCACGCCAAGAGAGTTGAGAGAGGTTCTCACAGCCCGCAGAGGAAGCACGGCAATAGTACTCGGGCGTGAAGACCGGGGACTTGAGAAGAGAGAGCTTGCAGAGTGCGAGATAATAACAAAGATCCCGACGAGCAGTGAGTACACGAGCATGAACATCTCGCACGCCGCAGCCGTGATCCTATACGAACTCTCAGACTTCCAACCACCGAGGATCGAGACTGCATCAAGATTCGAGTTCGATCTCTTGATCGACCACTTTGGAAGGATGATGGAAGAGTCTGGTTATCCTCCGCATAAACAGGATAAAACACTCCTCATGCTGAGACGGATCTTCGGACGCTCAAACCTGACAAGAAGAGAGGTCATCACGCTCCATGGCATACTGCGACAGGCAGAATGGAGGTTCAAGAAAGGATAACGAGAAAGGGATAACGAGTGGGATCCGACCTCGCTTGGATTTACCCGTAGAATCTATGTTACTCTCTTGAGGTCGTCTATGAAGCTATCGAGCGTCTCCTCTGTTATGTGCGGCATTATCACGAGGCGTAACCCTGGGGGTTTGCGGGTGATGGAGGTCATCCAGCCTCTCTTGTGGAGTCTCTCTCGGGTCTCGTTCAGTTCTGGAACGTCGAGTACGACCACGTTTGTAACGGGCTCTATTATGGGTTGTATTCCTATCTCGCCTGCTCTTTGAACGAGGCGTCTTGTCAGGTCCATGCAGTTCTCCACGATCTTCTTGTAGCCTTTCATTCCAAGGTGTCTCATGACTGCGTATGCTGCTGCTACTGATGCGCCGCTCCTCGTGCCTGAGAGGCTGTGCTGTGTTCTTCTGGTCAGGTAGGGTGTCTCTGTCTGGAGGTGGTGGATGTGGTGGTCCTCCCGGAAGAGGAGCCCTCCTGCTGGTATAGTGCTGAAGCCCATTTTGTGCGGGTCTGATGTGATTGAGGTAACTCCGCTCAAAGCAAAGTCAAAATCATATCTTCTCTCGAGGAAGGGTATGACGAATCCACCGAAGGCTGCGTCAACGTGAAGGAAGAGGTTGTGCTCTTCTGCAAGCGTTGACATCTCTCTTATCGGGTCGATCTGCCCGAATTCTGTCGTTCCTGCTATACCTACAAGCGCAACGGTATTGCTATCTATAAGACTTTCAACCGAGCTGATATCGGCTCGCATCTCCTCGTCAAGTTCTGCTTTTCTGACCTCTACCTGGAGAAGGTCTGAGATCTTGTCAAATGAGAAGTGCGCCGATTCTGAGACTATGATATTCGGGTTTTTTGCACCAATAGAGTTTCTAGCAGCTCGAATTGCCTGGATGTTGGATTCCGTTCCTCCAGTCGTGATATAACCTGTGGCGTTGGGGTTATGGAGCATCGTTCCTATCCATCGCACCACCCTCTTCTCAATCTCTGCTGTACCTGCAAAGAGTCCAGGGTCGCCGAGATTGGATGCTATGAACTTGTGATGGACTTTCACAGCTATAGGGTGTGGATACGTGCACATTGAGCTAAATACCCGTTTATAGGACGTGTTTTTAGCATAAAATTCGTCTAAGTGTGTTAAAACTTCCTCTTCTTCCATTTCTGCCTCTTTCATTCTAGCAGCCTCTTGGCTATTATTCTGTCAATAGCTACTTATTAATCCTTCTATATGATCATTTCACAGATGCGATCTTGATCACATCACCGTCTTTAAGAACGTGTCTTTCACCTATTCGCATCCTGGTTCTGGCATCGATTCCGAAGAGGAAGCTATCACCGATCTCGGTGTGCACCTTGTAGGCGAGTTCTCTTGTGGTGCAGGATCGATCCACGATGAATGCGTCCGGGAGTACCCGGCCGTTCTTATCTGAGCATCTGTTCTCATCTTCCACTGGGTAGACCACTATCTTCTCGAGAAGGTCGAAGACGACCCGGTTGACGCACTCCTGGAGTCCTGTTCCGTTGTTTCTCTCAACGAAGCTTTCGAGTCTCTCAAGGGCTCGTCTCTGTGCTTCTGATAGTCCTCTGCCGATCACTCTGAAGCCTCTGTCGCCTGGAAGGTAGGTGATCACACCGGTCTTTGCGGCGGTCATGAGTGCAAGCTCTGCAGCACTGCTTAGGAAGATCACATCGCGGTCGAGTTCTTCGAGTTTTTTAATGTTCTCTTCTGGTGCTATATCCACTTTGTTTGCTGCTATGATTATCGGTTTCTTCAGCCTGCGAATCTCCTCGACAACTCTCAGGAGTTCGTCTTCACTCCACGTCTCTGGCTTCTCTCCAAGCTCGAGTCGAGAGAGAGCGGTCCGGACATCTCTCTCATCAACCCCTACTCCGCCGAGTTGTTCTGCAATGATGCGTTCGATCGGAATCCTCTCTATACCACCCTTCTTTGATATCCTCTTCCAGTTGCGCTGGAGAATCCCTAGGATCCACATATCGATCTCCCGCTCAAGGAACCCTATATCCTCGAGTGGATCGTGTTCTCCTCTTCCGATCGGGTTTCCCTCTATATCGGTCATGCCGCTCGCATCGATCACGTGGATTATCGCATCTGCACGGCTCAAATGGTCCAAGAAGGCGTTTCCAAGCCCTCTGCCTTTATGTGCGTCCGGTACGAGGCCTGCCACGTCGATCAGTTCGAGAGGGAGAAACCTGACACCATCACGGCAGGATCTACAATCCTCGAGCTGGAGTTCCTTGCATGGACACTCGACGCGCAGGTGAGCTATCCCGTGATTGGCATCGATCGTTGTGAACGGATAGTTCGCAATCTCGACGTCTGCCATCGTGGCAGCCTTGAAGAAGGTGGATTTGCCAGAGTTTGGCTTCCCGGCAAGGGCGATAGAGATCATCACACTCTTCTCACAGGTTAAGGACTTAATCTTTATCCTCGAGTATACCACTTCGATCACGCATCCCCACCCACAGAACACAGTCATCATTATCACAATCATCATAAAAAACTGTGGAAAGTGGAAAGGATTAAATAAGAAACCGAGTCTATAAAATCCACATCCGAAAATCTATTTGAGGTGCACCACTTAATGATCTCAGAGAGGAAATAAGAGGTGTGAAACAATATGACTGAAATCTCAGTTATAATACCAACAAAAAACGAAGAAAAAACCATAGGAATATGCCTTGAAAAAATCCAAAACGTATTCAAAGAGAACAAGATCGATGGAGAGATCATTGTCTCTGACAGCTCAACCGATCAAACACCTGTGATTGCAAGATCATACGGAGCAAAGGTCGTAACCCCGGATAAAGTAGGTTATGGTTACGCCTATCGTTACGGATTTAAACACGCAAGCGGTGACTACATAATCATCGGTGACGCCGATAACACCTATGACTTCTACGACATACCAAGGTTGCTTGAGCCTTTGAGAAAGGGAGAAGCCGACATGGTCATGGGAAGCAGACTCAAAGGAACCATTAAAAAAGGTGCAATGCCCTGGCTCCACAGGTACATCGGAAATCCGTTTCTCACGTTTGTCCTGAACTGCCTCTATAGAGCAGGAGTTTCAGACTCTCATAGTGGATTCAGAGCACTCCGAAAGGATGCACTTGAGAAGATGAATCTACGAACAGTGGGAATGGAGTTTGCCTCAGAGATGATAGTGGAAGCTGTGAGAAAGGATCTGCGGATACGAGAGGTGCCGATTACGTATCATCCACGGAGAGGAGAATCAAACCTCTCTTCCTTCAGTGATGGATGGAGACACCTCAAGTTCATGCTGATCTCAAGTCCAGAGTACCTCTTCACCCTGCCGGGCATCACCCTCTTCCTATCAGGCTTGAGCGTCATGCTCTTAACCTGGCTCACAGGATCACCAGAGAATACCCTCACATTCATCACAGGAAGCCTCCTCACAATCGTTGGATACCAGCTCTTTGCCCTCGGCATATTTGCAGATATTCACGCCGCACAGCAGAGAGACCACGAGATTAACAGGATAACAGAGCGCGTGCTCAAGATCATCAACCCCAAGAGATCTGCTGCTGCCGGCACAGGCTTCCTCACACTCGGGACCATGCCAATCATAGAGATCCTTGATGGTCAGATACCATGGTATGGAGGAAGTTCTCTTACAACGATCGTCGCACTTACAGCAGCACTCATCGGAATTCAAACCATATTCTACTCCTTCTTCCTCGCTATTATAACAGGAGAATAAGCTGCACAAACTCTCTCTCGTTGCTTACTCAAATCCAGATCAAAGGTCTGGAAGAGATCTATCGCCACCGAAAGCAGGTCGAAGTGGTGGGATGGTGAACGGGATATTGTGCGGGGGATCGGAGAATGGGACGATCTCTATGTTGATGAGAGGAGGTCGATAAGACGCAATTATTAATACATGATTGAAGTAAAAATATAAAATGAGTGATTATTATATGGGTGTGTCCATGGAAAAGGTCTATGAGGAGCTAAAGGAGTTGAGAAAGGAAGTATCTGTGATAGGGTATGCGCTTATCCCAGAGGAAGAAGTGAGTGATGGAGAACTTGAGGAAATAATATCCATAGCAGAGGAGATGGAAAAAGGAGAGAGTTGAGCTGGTTGCCGATATAAAGAAGATCAAGAAGATTTTGTAAAATCTCAAGGCAATCTTTTAATACTTAAATAAAGATAAAGAAAGTGAGGAGGTCAAGAAGATGCAGATGGTTGAATCCCCGATTGCAAGAGGCATAATAACAAGACTCACACAGATCCAGGAGGAGATCGGAGACCTGGTGGAGGAGCTCGAGATCCTGAGTGACGAAGACCTCATAAGAGATATAGAAGAGAGTGCGAGAGATTTTAAAGAGGGGAGGTATTACACACTCAAAACAGAGAAGGATATCGATGATTTCTTCAATGATTTAGAGAAAGAATGAATCATGCCTCAAATAGAACTCTCTGAGAAGTTTAAAAATCAGATAAAGAAAATAAAGGATGAAACTGTGCTAGACAGAGTTAGAAAAGAGCTTAAAAATCTGTTGAAAGATCCGGACACTGGAAAACCACTCAGATACTCGCTCAAGGGATTCAGATCGATAAGAATCGGAAAGTACAGACGTCTCTATGCGATCGATGGGGATGTGATAAGGGCGTATGCATTTGAGTACAGGAACGACGTTTACAGGTGATGTGCGATGGTAAGTGGGTGATCTGAATGAGGGAGAAGGAGTGGTTATAGTGGCAATAGATGGTGTTGATGGATTTATATTTGAGCATGTCAGGGTGGAATAAAATGAGGAATCACTTAAAAAATATAGTGAGATAGAAAAGATAAGATAACATGAAACTCGCATACATCTACGATGCCATCTACCCATGGATAAAAGGAGGTGCAGAGAAGCGAATTTATGAGATCTCGAAGCGACTCGCTGAACGGGGGCACGAGGCTCACTGGTACGGGTTGAAGTGGTGGGATGGTGAACGAGACATCATGATGGATGGTGTTCATCTTCACGGAATTGGAAAGTGGAATAATCTCTATGTTGATGGGAAAAGATCTATAGGAGAAGGTTTGTATTTCGGATTCAAGACGCTGACTGGACTCAGGGGGGATTTTGATATCATAGATTCTCAGGAGTTTTCATGTTTTTCTGCATGGATGCATGAAGATTTATAAGATGAAAAAAGTAAAGCTTAGTAATGGTGAAAAAGATGGGCGGGATTGATGAAGAAGAACTTGTGGATAAGCTTGCTCCGATAATAGAGGAAAGGATAAGATACAAAATAGTGAGGGGTATCATAGATACGCTTGAAGAACAGTTCTACCCGCCGGAAGAGATGTTCACGGATGAATTTATAGAACGTGTGAAAGAGGCGGAGAAAAGAGTGAAAGAAGGGAAAACCAGGTCTTTCAAAGATGCAAAGGAGCTAAATGAGTTTTTAGAGAGCTTGAAAGATGAATAGTTACAGCCAGGATATTGACGAAGAGCTGGTTTCCAGGTTAAAGAGATTGGCAAAAAGAAACAAAAAGTTGTACGCAGCAGTGCAGAAGAAAATGGCTCAAATCGCAGAGAATCCGTACCTCGGCAAACCTCTTCGTGGATTGCTTAAAGGTAAAAGGAGGGTTCATATCGGGCATTTTGTGCTTAATTTTACAGAATAGATGAAGAAGAGCACAGGGTGATCCTTCTGGAGTTTGCACACCATGATGAAGCATATAAACAATAAGAGTTGAGCAAAAGATGAAACTCGCATACATCTACGATGCCGTCTATCCATGGATAAAAAGCGGTGCAGAGAAGCGAATCTATGAGATCTCGAAGCGACTCGCTGAACGGGGGCACGAGGTTCACTGGTACGGGTTGAAATGGTGGGATGGTGAGAGAGATAGGTGACATGAACGATATTATTTCCATTGTTATCCCAACAAAAAACAACGGTGGTATACTCGAAAAATGTCTATTTTCTATTCAGAATCTGGAATGTCCAGAAGATAGGCTGGAAGTGATAATTGTGGATGGACATTCTGCGGATGATACGGTGGGGATTGCTGAAAAATATGGATGTAAAGTAATCTTTGAAGATAAAGGAACAATAAGCTATGCAAGAGAGATTGGTGTGAGGCAGGCAAAAGGCAAATTTATAGCGTTTACGGACGCTGACTGCGTGGTTGATAGAGGCTGGATTAAAGAGCTTATAAAGCATTTCAAGGATGATGTTGCAGCAGTGGGTGGTCCGAATATAACACCTGAAGATGACAGCGCATTCGCAAAATGCGTGGGTGTGATATTATCTTTTTTGAGCAAACCCGGGGCAAGGTATGGATTTTGTGAGGAAGAAGTCAGAGAGATATACCATAACCCTACCTGTAATGTGATGTATAGAAAAAGCGTATTGGAGGAGGTAGGAGGATTCAATCACAGCCTTGTTACCGTAGATGATGAGGAACTGGACTATCGGATAAGAGAAAATGGATACAGAATTTTATATACGCCGGATGCTGTTGTTTATCACTACAGGAGACCAACCTGGGGAAGATTCATGAAGATGGCATGGAATTATGGAATTGGGCGGATGCAGGCAATAAAGCTGCATAGAGATATGGGGAGATGGTTTCATTACACGCCGTCTCTGATCATATCCGCAATATTTTTTTTATCCATCCTCTCACTATCGAATATGGTGTACCTATGGGGGGCACTCTCGATATTGATCATTGGCGGAATAGGGATCGGCGCAATGAGTTTGTATCTTGGCTCTAAAACGGGCATGAGAGATTTTTTGAGATACTACGCACTCATCGCAATCTGGTTCTGGGGATGGGGGCTCGGTTTTATAAGGGGAGTGTTTAAGCCCGTGAAGGAGGTTAACGTATGAGAATTTACCTCTTAAACCCGCCGTACTTTCCTCACTTTGGCAGGGAGATGAGATGGCAGGATACGGGAAGAGGCGGCACACTCTACTACCCAATCTGGTTATCTTATGCTACAGGGGTACTTGAAAATAAGGGGCATGATGTCAGGCTTGTCGATGCACCTGCATGGGATTGGGGCATCGAGAAAGTCATGGAGGATTTAAGAAAATTTAGTCCGGATATGGTGGTTGTTGGAACAAGTTTCACAAGTGTGAACAACGATCTGGACGTGTCCAAAAAAATAAAAAACGAACTTGATGCTGATGTGCCGGTTATTATGGTGGGTCCGCCAACATCCCAATTCCCGGAAAAAATGCTGGACGGTGGCGTGGACATAGTTGCGAGATATGAATATGATTTTACTCTGGCTGAACTGGCAGAGAGAATGGAAAGGAATGGACGCATTGGTGATATTTCCGGAATATCATTCAAACAGAATGGCAAGGTTATTCACAATCCAAACAGACCATGGTCTACGTCAGGTGAACTGGACGGACTGCCGTTTGTGTCTGAGGTGTACAAAAGGCACCTGAATATTCGCGATTATTTCCTTAACTATTCGCTCTATCCAATGGTCCAGGTCTTTACAGGAAGAGGATGTCCTCACAGATGCACCTTTTGCTCGTGGCCCCAGTCCTTCATGGGACGAAAGTACAGGGTCAGGAGAGTTGAAAACATCCTGAATGAGCTTGAATGGATCGAGGCGAATCTGCCAGAGGTGAAAGAGGTCTTCTTTGAGGATGATACCCTCACGATAGATAAGAGAAGGGTTCTTGAGTTTTGCAAGGGTTATAGAGAGACAGGTTTGGAGATAACCTGGTCGTGCAATGCGAGGGCAGATACTCTCGATCTTGAAACGATGGAGGAGATGAGACGGGCAAACTGTCGATTTCTGATTGTCGGTTTTGAATCGGGAGACGACGAAATACTTAAAAAGATAAAGAAGGGTTTTACAACCGGGCAGACAGAGGAATTTGCAAGAAATGTCAAAAAAGCCGGACTGCTGTTACATGCGGATTTTATAATAGGCTTGCCTGGGGAGACTAAGGAGACGATAGAGAAGACGAGGAGATTTATAAAAGAGATAAAGCCTGAGCAGGTCCAAGTTTCTGTTTCGTCTCCATTTCCCGGAACAGAACTTTACGAATGGTGCAGAGAAAATGGGTATTTGCTCACGGACGACCCGAATGAGTATTTAGATGAAGAGGGGCATCAGAAGGCGATTATCTCTTATCCGAACCTGTCTTCAGAGGAGATGGTGAAAGAGGTGGATAAGATGTTGAAGGATTATTATATGTCATTGGGATATGTTCCACTTGCTGTGAGGCAGGTTTTGAGGCGGCATAGCCTGGACGAGATGAAGAGGCTATGGCATTCGGCGAGGATGTTCATGGGGTATATAGGAGGGAGAGGGGAATGAAAATATTTCATAACAAATTAGTGAATATATTTATAGGATAATAAAGGAGAAAATAGAATATGTATCCGACAGAGAACCTCTCAAAAGTTTTGGTGCCAAGATGTTACAAAAATGTGAACAGTCTCATTGAGGATGCATTTAGAGCACTTTTGAATTTGAAACCTGAGTTGAAGGTGGAAATGGCGATGGAGCTTTATCTGCGAGAGGAAGTATCACTTTTGAGAGCGGCGGAGATTTCAGGCATGGATCTGGAAAGCTTTAAGGAGATCTTGAAAGCGAGAGGATTGAAAGTGAGCAGTTATATAGGCTCAAAAGATGAAATTGAGAGGGGATTGAGCCTGATTTGAATGATCATAATTGATACCGATATTGCCAGTGCATTCGCCAAGGCAGGTCACTTTGACATGTTGATAAAGCTTTTTGGGGTGGTCGGGATAACTCCAAGAGTTTACGAAGAACTCTTAACTCCTTTAGAACACGGCCACGAATACCCCAGGGAGATCTTTGAAAAGACAGAACTGGTGACTGTTTCAGATGACGAGCAAAGAGAATATTTGAAACTCAGAGGTGAACACGCTGAAATTGAAAAGGGCGAGACAGAAAGCATCGTTGTTTGTTTGAGAAGAGAGCATTCATTCTCGTCTTTTGATAAAAGAGCCATCTCAACAGCAAAGGAGCTTGGAGTGAATATCATCACAGCAGGAGTTATTTTTAAAGGACTAATAGTAAAAAACATTGCAACAAAAGAAGAAGTTTTGAAGATTATAAAGGATATTGAAACCGCGGATAACCGCTTATTATCGAGGGTGGAACTGTAAATGTATCTGTCAGAAAGCATTCAACCAATGGTTGAACAGGTGCATCAGAAGGCTGTAACCTCTTATTCGCGGCTAACGGTTGAAGAGATGACTGAACTGGCTGGTTGGGTGCTTGAGGGGTGTTGTATGTCCCTGGGATATGTTCCACTTGCTGTGAGGCAGGTTTTGAGGCGGCATAGCCTGGACGAGATGAAGAGGCTATGGCATTCGGCGAGGATGTTCATGGGGTATATGAGGCGGAGGGGGTGACAACTTTATGATATGTACAGCAAGACATAGTATCCATTCAATCTTCCATAAAGTAGAGGTGATACAATGGTAAGTGTTGTGAGAATAAAAGAAGTCAAGGGAAACATAGTGCTACGCAAAGAGGACTTTGAAAGCCTGATTGGGGAAATGGAATCTTTGATGGAGACCATAGAGATCTTAAGCGATAAGGATTTGATGGAACAGATAAAGGAAAGTGAGAAAGATATTAGAGAAGGGAATACTTTCGTAATCAAATCGGAAGAGGATTTAAATAATTTGTTTCTGGAGTGATCTTGTGGTATACGGTCTGAAGTACACCAGAATCTTCAAGAAACAGATTGAGAGGGTGAAGAAGAAAGACAAAGCATTGATGGAAGAGTTAGCGAAGAAAGTGAAGAAACTACAGGATGTACCGTATTCCGGAAAACCGCTGAAATACCGACTCTCTCATTACAGATCTCTCAGAATAAAGGGGAAATATAGACTTATTTATATGGTGGATGAGAACGAAAGCGAGGTGATACTGGTTGCTTTTGGACACAGAGAGGAGATATATAAACTCATGCTCTTCTCATTTGAAGAAGAACGAAAGGAGTAATTGGATGAATTATGTGGATCGGAGGTTGAAAGAATATCATTTGAGTCCTTCATATATACCGGTAGCGATGAGGGATATTCTAGGGAGGGGGTTACATGAGTTGAAGGGGATGATTAAGTCGACGAGGGTGTTTATGGGATATATTGCAAATAGGTGAGAGGGGCGATGAAAGAGATGGATGCAGGGACCACGATAACGAAGACAAAAATAGAGAAGACAATTGAGAAAATTAAGAATGTAGAGGGATTTGAAAAGGTAAAATTCATCATTCTCTATGGATCAGCAGCAGAGGGGCAGATGACCGGGGGTTCAGACATAGACCTCTGTATATACCATGATGGCAGCCCAGATGAATCATCAAAATTCAGGTTCAAAGTTCTTTCAGAGCTCTTTGATGATACTTTTGACGTTCAAATCTTTCAGCAACTCCCCATTTATGTACGAGTGGAAGTTTTGAAGGGAAAAATTATCTACTGCAAAGATAAGCAGTTTTTATACGAAGCGGCTATCGAGACAATAAAAGATTTTGAAGCATTTAAACACAAATTTTATGATTATATCGGAGAAAGAGAGATTACATGAGAAAAAAGATTATCAGAACAAAGATGAAGTAGATAGAGGAGAGTATCAGATTGGTAGAAGAGCATTTACCAGATACATTTGAGGAATTCTCAGATCTTGGATTGATAAAAGATGGAATCTACAAAAGGATAGAGTTTGCCATAGAAAATGTCCTTGACATCTGCGCCATCATCAACACAGACCTTGAACTCGGAATCCCACATGATGATAAAGATATTATAGAAAATCGGTAAAGAAGAAGATATTGAGCGAAGAGATGAGAGAGAAATTGAAGGCGATGAAAGGATTTAAAAACATAGTCGTTCACAGATATGGCAGGATAGATGACAGGATCGCTTTTGAAATACTGAAAGAGAATTTACCAGATTTTTATGCATTTATCGGAAAAATAGAGTAGTTTCTAGAGGTTTATCAGGGGAAGAAAAAATGAAGATACTGCATATATTCGACGACTACGGAACGCCCGGAGAAAAAGCGCTGGCAGGAAAGGGGCCAATCCCAACAGTTGTTTATTATCTATATCTATCTCCGAGATATGTTCCACTTGCTGCGAGGTGGTGCTGAGGAGGTGTGGGGTCGGTGAGATGAGGTGGGTGTGGTGTTTGGAGCGGATGTTATTGAGATGTGCAAGAAGCGAGCAACAGTTTATAGGGTGGGGAGGTATAACATACAAATATGTATTTAGCAGAGAACCTTCCAAAGGCTCTGGTGCCGAAATATTGCGGAAGTGTGGATAATCTCATTGAAGATGCATACAGGGCACTTTTAAATTTGAAGCCCGGGTTAAAGGTAGAGATGGCTGTAGAGCTTTACAGAAACAAAGAGGTGAGCCTCTGGAAAGCAGCGGATATGGCTGGGACGACTGTGGAAGAATTTAAGGAGATACTCCGGAGCAGGGGCTTCAGAATAGAGGTCAGGGGATCAAAGGAAGAGAGCGAGAGGAGAATATATAGGGCGACTGGTGATTGAATGCTCGTTATCATTGACTGCGATATTGCAAGCACTTTTGCCAAAATAGATAGAATTGACCTGCTTAAAAGAATATTTTCAAAATCAGATCTTTGCATAAGCATGGAAAATAATATATAAAGGGGTGCAAAGGTAAAGAACGAAACGGTGTGCATAATATGAACAAAAAACAGAATGCGGAAGAGGAGATTGTTTTATATAAACAGAGATTTGGAAAATTAGGGTATGAATATCGCAGCAGTGATTGGGATGAAGAAAGAAAGCTAAAAGCACTTGAAAAATTGGGTGTATTGGAGATCGATAAAACATCTGTTTTAGATTTTGGATGTGGAACAGCAACATATACGCCTTATCTACGAAAATCATTTAAAAATGTCATTGGGTTGGATGTTACTTTCACCAACGTGAAGATTGCTAAATATCTTGATGAAACATGCGGTTATATTTGTGGGGATGGATTGAGTTTGCCTTTTAAAGATAGTTCGTTTGATGCAGTGTTGTGTGGACAGGTGTTACATCACTTTCCAGATATAATATATCCGGTTTTAGAAATAAATAGGGTTTTGAAAGAGGGTGGTTTTTTATTCATCATAGAACCAAATGATTGGAATCCATATACAAGCTTCAGACATAGATTTCCAAAGAAGAAATATGGATATAGCCACAATGAACATTCATTAGGATATATATATATATATATATACATAGTAAATTAGATGATGCAGGATTTGTTATTCTTAAGAGAGGTGGAATAAACTTTACACCTGCAAATGGGAATGGAATTTGGAAACTTGTGAAGAGAATAGAACCCTATTTAGAGAGGCTTCAGTTAGTCAATTTATTTGGTGGAAGTCTATTAATAACAGCAAAAAAGCAAATGTAACGTCTCTAAAGGAGTAATAGCATGAAAATAAGCTATTTCATCACCCATTTCCCATACAGAGATCACTTTGATAAACAGGGTGTGTTGCGTTGAATATTTTTATGGTTTCTTCATACTTTTATCCAGACGGTGGCGGAGCTGAAAGCTATGCTTACAATATTGCGAAAAGGCTTGTAGATGGGGGGCACAGTGTCACAGTGTTGTGTAGTGGTCAAGAAAAGAGAAAAAAGGAGGAAAGTATAGATGGTATTCGAATAATAAGACTAAAACCAGACTTTACGATATCTACTGCACCTATAAAAATTGGACTGCTTTTTGATATGATTAATTTTGTGCGGAATGGCGACTTCGATTTAATAGATATAAATTTCCATTTACCATATTATCCCGATATTGCGGCATTAGTGAGTAAAATATGCAAGATTCCATCTGTTTTGACATATCATAACGATATCGTTAAAGACGGATTATTAATGAGTTCTGTAGCACAGATTTATAATTATTCGATGAACCATGTGGCTCTGCGCTCAATGAACCTGCTAATAACTCCATCTCCTTTTTGTTATAATGAATCCAAGTTCCTGAAACCGTTTACGAATAAACTCGTATGGATTCCACCCGGAGTTGATATTGAAAAATATAGTGTCGGTAAATCATTTAAAATTCATGAGGCATACGACATCCCAGATTCTTCAAAAATTGTTCTTTTTGTTGGCGTAATGAGTAAGGCACATACACATAAAGGGGTCGATCAATTAATTAAATCATTCAAAATAGTTTTAGAAGAGGTGGAGGGTGCATACCTAGTCTTAGTGGGCAGAGGTGATATGATCTCAGAATATAAGAAAATGTGTGAAGAGTTTAATATTTTTGATAACGTGATATTCACCGGTTTTGTTGATGAAACTGAATTGATTGAATACTACAAGAGTTCTGATGTGGTCGTTTTACCTTCAACTACGGTTCAAGAAGGTTTTGGTATGGTGCTGATTGAAGGAAATGCATGCGGAAAACCAGTGATAGGAACAAAGGTGGGGGGTATCCAATATGTGATAGAAGATGGAGCGAATGGTTTGTTGGTTCCACCGAAAAATCCAGAGGCGCTGGCGAGTGCGATAATTAAGTTATTAAACGATGAAGATTTAGCAGAGAAGATGGGTGCGAATGGGAGAAGGCTTGTGGAAGAGAAATATACCTGGGAGAGAGTTGCTGAGATGACTGAGAGGGTTTACGAGGATTTGATATGAAAATCTGTTTCATATCCAATCTCTATCCGCCATCCGTAATAGGCGGTGCAGAGATTAGCGTGAAGAGAGCAGCAGACGGACTGGTAAAAAGAGGACATGAAGTATTTGTTATTACCACATCTGTGAATGGAAAAGGATCAATCGAAGAAGTGAACGGGGTAAAGGTCTATCGGATCAACCCATTGAACCTTTATGCGATGTATAACCATCAGAACCAGCCAGAAATGCTAAAACCGATCTGGCACACCATTGATTTATGGAATCCACATTCTTATGTTGTTGTTAAAAATATTCTGAAGAAGGAGATGCCAGATGTTGTGCATGTTAATAACTTCAAGGGGCTCTCACTCTCTGTATTCAGCGCAGCAAAGCGTTTGAATCTACCGTTAGTCTTCACGGCACATGATTACTCATTGATATGCTCAAGAGCAAATCTGTTGAATGGTTCTGGTGAGATATGTACCGTTCCGTCGAGATTGTGCAAAGTTTATGTAAAAATTCAAAAATATCTGGTGAATAACAAACCGGATGTTATTACTGCACCTTCGCAGTTTGTAATCGGTAAATTGAAAGAAACGGGACTGTTTGAAGGTGTTAAAACGATGAAACTTCCGTTGGGTATTGAATTGTGGGATAAGAAAGCTGAAAAAGATTATGATATGATCGATGTTCTGTATGTGGGTGGTTTGAGTAGACATAAAGGCGTTCATATATTGATAAGTGCTTTCAAAGAAATAGGATCTGTAAATATTAGACTTCACATCATTGGAAAAGGGAGAGATGAGGACGAATTCAAGAGGATGGCGGCGTCTGATCAAAGGATAGATTTTTATGGATTTGTGCCAGACGAAGAACTTATAACTTTGTATCGAAAAGCAAATGTCTCAGTTGTTCCATCCATTTGGTATGATAATTCACCTATGGTAATTTATGAAAGTTTGACGAATGGAACTCCCGTTATAGGGAGTAGCATGGGGGGTATTCCAGAATTGATTGAGGAAGGCTACAATGGGTTTTTATTCGAAACTGGAAATGTGGAAGAATTGAAAGGGATACTTGAGAACTTGATAGAACATCCATCAGAGTTAAAGAGATTGGAAGAAGGTGCTTTTGAATCTGTGAAGAAGTATGATATGGACGAGCATGTACGAAAGCTGGAAGAGTTGTATAAGAGTGTGTAAAGGTGAAAAATGGTTAAACTAAAAAATTTGGATGCCAGGCAGTATTTTGCGGTTTTGATAGCAATAACTGTTTTAGCCGATCTTGCAATACTTCTAAATATTCCTTTTTTAAGACAGATGCTTGGATTTCTTTGTTTTACAATCATTCCCGGTTTATTAATCCTTCACATCTTAAAATTAAACAAAATAGAATTTCTTAAAAAATTCGTACTATCAATTGGATTAAGTGTTTCATTCCTGATGTTTGCTGGGTTGTTCGTGAATAGTTTTTATCCGCTTATTCTGAAGCCTTTGTCTTTGGAGCCGATATTGATTTCGTTTAATGTTATTTTGTTAATTTTAGCATTTATTGCATACAAACGAAACAAAAATGATTTTGATATAAATTATGTTTTCAATTTCAAACTCGATTTAAAAGGTAAATTAACTTCTCCTTTGATATTTCCGATTTTGTTTCCCTTCATGGCAGTTTTTGGGACTTATTTGATGAACACGCAGGGGAATAATATTATTCTATTGACGATGCTATTTTTGATTCCTGCTTACGTCGTTGCTCTTGTTTATTTGGGGGATAGGATTCCTGATGCTACTTATCCTGTGGCTGTATGGATGATCAGCATTGCACTTTTGTTTATGCTTTCTTTGAGAACACATCATATTATGGGAGGTGATATTCACAGAGAATATTTTGTTTTTCAATTGGCACTAAATAATTTTCATTGGGATATATCCAATTATTGTAGTCCATATAACGCTTGTTTAAGTATTACAATACTACCTACGATATATCAACTCTTATTAAATTTAAATAGTGAATATGTTTACAAATTTTTATATCAAATATTAATTTCATTTACATCTTTAAGCTTATACATATTATTTAAAAAATATCTTGGCGAAACAGGTGCATTTTTATCTTCTCTTCTTTATATCTTCTCTTTTCAATTTATTTATTCTTTAACACTCATACGTACGCCATTTGCACTATTCTTCTTTGCATTGTCAATGGTGATACTTTTAGATAGTAAAACGGATAAATTGAATAAAAAAATAATATTTTTAATTTTTATGGTCTCTACAATTGTGTCTCACTACTCCACTGGATATATATTTTTTGGCTTAATACTTTTTAGCTTATTAATAACAACATTAATAAAAAATATTGGATCAATTAAATTCGAAAAAAGCTTGACGCCAACTGCAGTTATATTATCATTTGCCATAATTTTTCTTTGGTACGGTCAAATAACAGAAACTTCTTTCAACCACCTTGTAAGTTTTGTTGAAAATACATTCATCTCATTAAATCGTATTTTTGTTATGGAAATGTATCATCCAGCTGAGCAACGAGCTTTTGGCGCTGGTTTATCAGGGATTCCAGATTGGATAAATCTTATTATATATTACATTACACTCGTTTTTATCGGTATTGGAGTTGTTGATCTATCAAGGAAATATAAAACATCTAATTTTGGAATAGAATATCTTTCGATGGTATTTGTCTGTGCTGCTTTTTTAGCATCGATGGTGGCAATACCTTACTTTTCTGTGGGATATGGACCAGATCGAATACTCTTACAAATGTTGGTTATACTAGCTCCTGCATTTGTGATAGGTGGCAATATCGTTTTTAAATTTTTACGCCCAAAACTGAGAATATTGTTAATTGTAATAGTGCTACTTTCTTTTTTAATGGTCAATCTTGGCGTTGTTTATCAGGCATTTGGCGTTCCACATTCGATAATTTTTAATTCCGAAGGTTTTCAATATGATTCTATGTGTGTCCATGATCAAGAGATTATGGCTGCTAAATGGTTGAAAGATAATAATAAAGAATACAGATCGATAGTGTACACAGATCGTTATGGAAGTGAAAGATTATTAGGCAGAGGGATACGAGAAAGTAACGGTAGATTTTTTAAAAATAATAGAACAATACGTAGCGGATATATCTTCCTTAGATATTATAATGTTATTGATGAAAAAATAGTAACAATGTGGAAGGATACTCACAATATATCAGAATATTCCCATCTCTTCACCAGAAAGAGCAGAATTTATAACAACGGCGGAGCAGAGGTATGGAAATGACGAAAATACTTTTTACGAACACAAACTGCTCATGGAATAAGGGTTCGGCTGCACAAGTCATAAGTACATGCAAAACATTAAAAAAGTTCATTTATGATGCAAGATTTACCTTAATATCTCATTACCCCGAACTCGATTCTAAATATTGTAAAATTTATAACATAAAAATAGTTAGCAGTATTTGGTGGCGATTACCGCGTATGCGGATATTACCCTTCATCCATTACCGAATTTTTTTTCCGATTTCTAATATATTATGGTCGATTCTATTTAAAATCGGCTTAAATCCCATCTCTATAAATAGTTCCGTAATTCAAGAATATACCTCTGCAGATATTGTCATTGATCTTAGTGGAGATTCATTTAGCGATAGCAAAGGTGGTTTTGCTATTAGCATCAGTTCAACTATTTTATTGGGTAGGTCATTGAAAAAACCAACAGTGCTATATTCACAATCTATTGGAACTTTTAAGAAATGGACTTTACCATTGGCTAAATTTTGTTTGAATAAAGTGGATTTGATAATCGTAAGGGAAGAGATAACCAAAAACTATTTAGAAGAGATAGGTATCAAATCACCTATTTATCTTACTGCAGATTGTGCTTTTGTTTTAGAGACGGCACCTTATGAAAGAGTTAAAGAGATTCTATCAAAAGAAAAGGTAGATACAAACAAAAGACCATTAGTTGGGATATCTGCAAATGCGATGCTTGATGACAAAGAAAATAATTATGCAAAATCAATGGCTCAACTAATTGATTATGTCATCAAAAAACTGAATGCACAAATAGTTTTTGTACCGCATGTCGTAGCGATAAAAGAAGGTGATAAGGGTGATGATCGAGTCATTGACGAAAAGATTTACAAATTGGCAAGAAATAAAGAAAATATCGATTTGATTAAAGGAGACTATTCGCCGGAGGAGTTAAAAGGGATCATTGGACTGTGCGATATATTTATTGGTGGAAGAATGCACGCAAATATTGCAGCCCTTTCAAGTTATGTTCCCACGATGGCGACGGCATGGAGTCACAAATATTATGGGATCATGCGGGCAGTTGGACAGGAAAACTATGTCTGTGATTTTAAAACGATGAAATTTGAGGAGTTAAGATCAAAAATAGATGACTTGTGGGATAACAAAGAAAAGATACGGGAAGAGTTGAAGGTTAAAGTGGAAGATCAGAAGAGATTGGCGTGGTACAGTGGGAAGTTAGTTAGAGATGTATTAAATCGCCAAAAATGATTATTTTTTAGATTTCAATATTTTAGACTTGTAATAACTTGCATTTTCTATTGAAAAAAGATATAGACTAATTAAACTCCAAAAATAACGTTTAGACAAAAAACAGTTCCTAAAATAGAATGGAAGAACATGGAGATGATCAGAAAAACTTGATTTTAATAAATCTTGGTGATACAGGGGGATTTTCTTTCCAAATATTTTCAAAATTCTAATACGCGCTTTTAATTGTTTTTTTATAGTACCTAACGATTGCGACTGTAGAACCACATCTTTATTTACATTTTTCAGTTCTATTTTTCCTTTTAAGGATGCTCTATTTAAAAACTCTTCAAATAGCTTGTTTCGAGAGACGATCAAAGAAATTCCAGCATCATTGTCTTTCATCAATTCTGGCACCCATGCATCTGCAAATGAAACATCGGATAATCCACATACCTTATCATTGCATAGTGTGCAGCGTATCGGGAAGAAAAATGAATTAAATACGATGCCCCAGTAATTAGAAGAGAAATAATGGGCAAAAATTATATTCCCATTTTTTGTTGTGATCTTCATCCCACCAGGCCACCCCTCACCCCTATATTCTAATTTTTTGACATCGTTTTTTTTTATTTTCAACTTCTTTAGTAAGAATTCCGTTGCTAAAAAAGTTGGCGTATGGTTGCAGATGATCCCTACGTGCAAAACAATTTTTTCTTTCAGTTTTTTGCTTATTTGCTCTGCTTTCCTTATTCCGTGAATGTGACAAGGTAATCCAACAACTGCAAATTTCTCTCCTTCTTTTGAATTTAAAATTTCGTTTAGTGCAATATTTGCAGGAACAGGGCAGTATTTAGATTTGGATGCTTCGACCACCTCTTCTCCCGTTCTCGCAATAAAAGGTTCTGGCTCCAAAGGTTTATCTTTTTTCATCCTCGTGACCAAAGCACCGTCTATTGTTCCTTCCTCTAATGCGAAGATCAAAAGTTGAGTGATGAGACCACCGGATGCAGAATCATACCTTATATTATAATCCGTTGAATGTCCAACATAACAATTCAAGTAATTCCCGATCAGTATATCCTCTGGCTCTTTTCCAAATATTTCTAAATTTAATTGCTTAAAATCAACTTCATGACCAGGGCATACTTTATAACAGATTCCGCATTTGTTGCATTTTTCTTCATTCAATTTCGGGATATAAATTCCTTTCTTTTTGTTTATTGTAAGTTCAATGGCTTCTTCTGGACACAGCGCAATGCAAGTTCCGCATCCAGTGCATAACCCATCTTTTACGACAGAAGCGATCGTGTCATCGCTCATATTCTCAACCTCTCTTAACGACCTGCTTGAATATATCCTTATCCTCTTGCGTAAACGTTCTCAGCAACAATAGCATCATAAAATATACGAAAGCCGCCAATAGTATCAGTAAAAACAAATTAACTCCTATAAAATAAAATACAAATCCACCCATCACCAAAGAAGCGACTAAGGGCTTTATAAAATGCTTATACAATTCCAACTTCTTATAATGTTTATTGATGAAATAAATAAAAACAAAATACAAAAACACCTCTGATAAAACGGTTGCAATGCTCGCACCGACATAGCTCAGGCAGGGAATCATTACCGCATTCAAGACGATATTAAACAGAGCACTGAGACCAACGCTGACTGTGCGGAGGATCTGTTTGTTTATCGAAGTCAAAAGCGTTCCAGTTATGCTGCTCACAAGTCTGATCGGGATAAACAACGCAAGAATCTGGAACGCAATTATCGAAGCAGAATATTGATCGAGATAGAACAATGCTATAAATCGATCTGCAAGCACAAAACACCCCATGCCAATTGGAAATCCAATTATCGCCATATATTTAGATGATAAAACCGTGAAAGTCTCTAAAGAATCTTTTGAAGATATGAAATATCTCGACATCACGGGATAGAGCGCAGATACAACCATACCTGAAATAATACCAGTTAATGCAAGCAGTGGGACGTATGCGGCATTATAAATCCCAACCGCAGCATCGTCCTTGAAAACGGAGAGCATAACCGTATCTATTTTAAAAAATAGAACACCAAATAGTGCATTTAAGCCAAACGGTATCGACCCGACAATGAGCATCTTCCAGAGTAATAAATTGATCGTAGGTTTTGGCTTTGCGATTTTTACCAAAACGATATAGATGCTTATGACAACCGCGACAATTCCTGCAAATACATAGGCGTATGCCAATTCGATTAAACCATATCCAGATATAAGAACAAACAATACAAGTATAATAAGTATTATTTTTTCAATTACCATGACAGCAGCATCGTATTCCATTCGTTCATAAGCCTGAAATATCGACCTGAACGTCAGTGCGAAAGAGGTTAAAATCATATAAACTGCGAAAAAATAGACCGCATAAGTCGTATCTTGTGGGAAATCCATCAGATTAATCGTTAAGGCGATGAGAGCAAATGCAAGAAAGGATAATAGAAGTTTGATTACCGAGACATTTGTGAGATATTCATCTGTTAATTCTTTATTCCTTGCAAGTTCCCGAATTATCAACTGGCTGATTCCAAGGTCTGCAAATATTATAAATAACGCGGTAAAGGATACCGCAAAACTATATTTACCAAATCCTGCTTCGCCGAGGTATCTTGCGATGCAGATCAACAAGAAAAACCCCAGTATCGAGGTTATAACCTGTGAGATACCTAATACACCAGTGTTTTTAGCTATTCTCTGGACAGTGTTCATTTAAAGCTCACCTAAAATCGAAGCGGTTTATACAAAAAGCCTTCTATCCTTCTCCCCTGAAACATGCGATACATCTTGTTAACATGGAATACCTACCCTGATTAGTATTTCATTTGAACCATTGAAAATCCATCCCTTCTGCATCGAACGCGCGCTTATTCGCCCTCCTCCTGCACCCTCATGCCACACCATCACCCCATACCCCCAGCACGAGCGTTATAATCGCAATTCCCGGCATAAGACAGATGTCTCTTCACATTATATCTTCTTCAAGAGTTCAGATAACCTCTCCCTGTTCATTCCAGCCTATTTTAAGATGCCGAGACAACAACCAGATACGCTTTATCTCCACTCCTCTTGAATAATGAGATATGACTTCCCTTTTGCCTGATTACCTCAAACCCATCTTTTTCCAGTACTTTGATGATCTTCTTCGCAGATAGAATCGGTAACTTCATTTATAGGCTCGCCTGCAGGGGCGTGGTGATGTACTCGCTCAATACGATCGTATCTCTGGCGGTTTTGAGATCGACACCAGCCTCCTCCAGAATTTCCTCCAGAATTCCGAGATCCTTTGCAGACTCAAGATACAGCTCAACCGCCTCGACTATATTCTCCTTCACTTCTTCTATAGTTTCACCCTGGCTCACCACTCCCAGCTCCGGGCACAGCACCGAGTATCCACCTTCTACCTCCTCCCGGATCAACGCGGTAAAAATGCTCCTCATTTTATCACCACAACCAACTAAAGTCGATGCCTCTCTACTTATACCTTTTTGCCTCTTCCTTTTCATCGTTCTGAAAATCTACACCAACGGCGGAAGCGAGATCTACTACCGCTGAAGCATCTTCACCCCAACCCCACCAGCCACAACTCCACTCCCTGCAGGCTTTTCCAAAAGCCCACCCTGCAAAAAGCCCACCTACCGATAGGGCTATTCAGCCTTCGGCTGAACCTTCGGCTGAACCGTTCGACCGAAGATGCCTTTGATAGGCAATCGCAAAAGGAGCACCTCTCTGAGGTGCTCAAGTCCAATCGAAGGTTGTACATGGGTGGATGAGGCGTGCTTTACGCTTCATAGCGAAACTTTTTATATCCTCTGAATCTATATTTGCTATCATGGAGACGGATACGATCCAGATACCAAAAAAGATGCTCGAGGAGATCTATGAAGCGCATGAGAAGATAGATCAGATTCTTAAAACACTGGAAGTGCTCTTGGACGAGGCGACATTGAAAAGATTAAAGAAGGGAGAGGAAGAGCTAAAAAGCGGTGATTACGTAGATTCCGAGCCAGAAAAAATAGAAGCGTTATTAAGGTGAAGATGTACCGCGCACGTTTTTTGAGAACTTTTCTTAAAGAAGGGAAGAAACTCGATATAGATATGAAGGAACGAGTCATAAAAGCCATTGAGGAAATTTTAGACGAACCTTATTCAGGACTAAACCTAAAAGGAGATTTAAAAGAATATTGGAAAAAGAGAGTTGGAAAGTACCGAATAATCTATAAGGTTGACGAATCAGAAAAAATAGTGGTTTTCTTTGACATTGATGCTTCATCGCCCATAGCGCCCAACAAGCTCGCCCATTGCAAGGACGTGCCCCTCCATAGCAGCCTCCACCTCATCCTTCGTGCTACCACCACCAAGGGATAGCTTCTCATCAAGTGCGTAGACCTTGAAGTGGTACCGATGCGGCTTTCCAGGAGGTGGACATGGACCCCCATACCCGATCGATCCAAAATCGGTCACACCCCGCACACACCCACTGGGAAGAGCACCTTGCCTCTCAACGCCCCGAGGAAGCTCCACCACATCAGGAGGTATATTATAGACCACCCAATGAGTGAACGTACCCCCCGGGGCGTCAGGATCGTCCACGATCAGAACAATGCTCTTCGAACCAGCGGGAATACCAGTCCACGAGATCTGTGGAGAGACATTCTCACCATCACAGGTATACTCAGCAGGTATCATCCCATCATCCTCGAACGCGTCTGAAGATACACTGATCTCATTCATCATATCACCTTCCCGATCCCGAGCATGATCCGACTCCATACCAACACAACCACACGACACAAGCAGAAATACAACCACTGCAACACACTTCAAAACCATGCCCTACATATCGAATCTGGCATGCAACATAATTATACCTTTCGATATCGAACGATGGACGCGATAGACGCGTCCATTAAACATAGACGCCACCTCAACTGGTAATAGTATAATGTGAACAGTTTGCAGAATAGGTTCCAGTTTTTGGTTGGATCTGGGCAGTTGATCGAATGGAAGAATATCTTAATTCTCTGTTTTAGTGTTGCATGAAATTTTTTGGGTGGATTTCATGCGAGTTTCAGATTTTCAATCTGAAACAAGGAGAATACTGATTCAACCAAACCTCTCTCTCCGAAAGAGCAGAATAGACATAGTACGCCTTTTTATTTGCTTTAACAGCTCTTTCGTCTAATGCTATCAGGTATATTCTCTTCTTCTCCGATGCAAGCAGGCAATCTCTCTCCAACCATCCCTCTTCCAAAGAGAGGTCTATGGAGACCGGATGAAGCCAGAGAGAGAATTCTGGCAGTCTTCCCGAGAGAAGACGTCTGAATACAGGTTACAATACCGAGAATCTCAACATAGAAAAGGCACCTCATTCCTCTCAAACACCCTCAACTCTTCAACAATCCCACCTTACCCTCAGCATAAATAAAAGATAATCTCCCGTATTTATAATTTTATGTGGACACGTCCTATTGTTCTAATCAAAATTATTTTATACTAAAGATAACAGACCAGATATGTGGGAAGAAAGTGGGTTTACGAGGTGGTGAAGTATCTACCAGTAGAAGAACTGGATGAAGAGATCAAGAAACTCGAGAAAGACACAAGAGTCTTTCAAAGACTGTACTTTATAAGACGCCTTTGCAGAGGAATGAGTGTTGAGGAAGTTGCCGGTTTGGTAGGAGTTACCAAAGCGACCGGCTACGCATGGCTTAAAAGATGGAACTCCAATGGTTACGAAGGTTTAATTCCGGATTTTGGTGGAGGAAGACCATCTAAACTTACAGAAGAGCAGAAGGAAGAGCTCAGAGAAATGCTCAAGGAGAAGGATTCCTGGACGACGAAGGAAGTTCAAGAGCTCATTGAAGCAGAATTAGAATTTGGAGTTATCTACTCCTCATGGCAGGTCAGAAGAATTCTAAAATCGTTTGGAATGAGATACGCCAGACCATACCAGAAGGATTACAGAAAGCCAGATAATGCAGAAGACACTTTAAAAACCCTTGACGACGCTGAAATCGAGGATGACGTAAATAGGATTTATCGATAAGATGGCAGTTGAAGCGAACACAAACACAGCAAGATTATGGAGCTTCGATAAGCCTCTTAAGAGAGTTGCTACCTATATTAAAGCTAAAGTTACAGGATTCTACACCTTGAACAGAGAAAGCTCAATAGAGTCTCCCAAGAGCAACAAGGATGAAGACTCCGCGTGTCTTTTCCCAGAAAGATAAGGGAAGCAAAACCTGAAAAAAGAGAATTGTAATCACCCCGAACAACCTCAGAACACAACATACCAGGAAGATAAGGAAGGAAGCCGAGAAACCGAACATTTCACTGGTTTATCCCCCCATCACTCACCTGATCCGAATCCGATTGAAAACGTCTAGAAGAGTGCTAAAAGAGCAATTTCAGAGAAAACACCACTGAATATAAAAAAACTTAAAGAAATTATTACTAAAACCTTCAAAAAGATAACAAAATCGATAACACTTGCAAAAAAGTAGAATGAGGAGTTCTTTAGTGATAAGTTTAAGATGCTATGCATTTAACCATAAATATCTTCAATGTTCATATAACGTTTCGATTCTAAAGGCGTGCGAATGAATTGCGTATATACTTCATTCTGGATGCTTCTCACCTTCCAGCAGATCCTTCCGAAGATAAAATCCTATGGACCCTATAGCTCTCCCTAACCTGCTTATAAGGGCCTCTCTCCAGACTCTCTCACCCTCCCTCTGTGAAATAAACCAAACGATCTCTATATAACTTTTTGCTATAATTTTTTGTATAGTACGATAAGGAGGGTTGTTAATGTGATGAATATGCTGGCTGTGATGAGGAGCGCTGTCTCCCTCTCCTTCTTCACTTCTTCTATTTCTCTTTTTTCTCTGCTATTCTTTACTAACTCATCCTCTGTGTTCTTCTGGTTTGTGGTTGTTCTCTCTATGTTTCTCTCTTTTTTGAGTAGTAGTGTTATTGTTGTGTTATTTTGTGGTTTTATCATTTGGTAGTCGTCAGTTCTCAGTATTGTGGTGTTGGTCTGTCTTATTCTCTCGATTTTGATCTCTTTTTTGACGATGATGATCGTTTCGTTCTCTGGCTTTTTGATCGTGATCTCTACTCTCTCTCCCTGTGGGTAGATGGTTGTGATCTCACTTTTTGTTGTTATCTTCTTTTCTGGGTTGATCCTTCCAAGTGCTCTCTGGCTTATGGTGTGGGTGTTTATTCTTCTCTCTCTTGTGGCGTTTTTGATTGTCCAGGGCGCTTCCTCTCTTTTCATCCATCTCTGTTGCACTCTTTCATATTTTATTATTTCCCATGCATTAATATAGCTGTTGTTATCTCCTTCCATGTCGATCTCTCTTTGGAGGTTCTTTGAGTCGTTGTTTGTGTAGATTCTCGTTGTGAGAGATGTTATCTCGGTTGGAGTGATCGTTATGGTGGTGTTCTCTGTGATACTTGCCTGGGCGGTGGTTGTGAGTATTATTAGAGCTGTCAGGGTTACTGGATTTATCAGTGTTGCAACTCTCTTGCCGATGGTTCTCTCTCTGAGTCTCTGATCTCTCTCTTTCATCTTCTCCTTTATCTCGTTAAGACCTCGCATCCGTTCTCTGTGATCATCACGGTGTGTTCTGCTTGTGATACCAATCCACCACCTGCGTCTTTCAATACTGGATAGCCCATTATTATCTGTGCTTTTTCGAGCTGGTGTAGCGCAAAGTCTATGTGTTCACCTGCGAGCCAGCGTTTTGCAAATGGGAGTGTTCTGTACTCTCTCAGTTGTGTGAGAAGTTTTCTTGCTATCGGGTGACGGATCGGTTTTTCTTCGATCAGACGGTATATCTCTCTCGTGTGCCCTTCTACAACTCTTCCAGCGCCGTCGGTTGCGAATGGTTCGATCGCTACGATCTCGCCTTCTTCGAGTATGGTGCCGTGTTCGACCTTGACATTCGGGATTGTTGGTGGTGCGTGCTGGTTGTATCGCGCAAGCCCGTGTCCTGTGAGGTTCGCTATCGGCTTGTATCCGTACTCTGTGATCGTCTCTTCGATTATGGCTGCAATCTCCTTCGTATTTATCCCGGCATGTAGATTTTTGATGGCGTTATCGAGTGCGTCTTCAGAGGCTTTCACAAGATCGCTTCTGCCTGCCAGGTCGATCGTTATCGCGGTGTCTGCGATGTATCCGTCTATCTGTGTCCCGAGGTCGATCTTCACAATGTCTTCTCCGAAGACTCTTGTGTCATCCTTCGTGGGTGTTGCGTGCGCTGCCTCTTCGTTCCGTGATATATTGGTTGGGAATGCTGGTTTGCACCCTGCTCCGATCATCTCTTCCTCGATCTCTCTCGCAACCTCAAGCAGACTCTCTCCTATCTTCACTCTCTTTGCAGTTCTCTCTCGGATTTTAGATACTATTGCCCCGGCTCTCACGTATTTTTCTATGATCTCTTCAACCGTTTCATCTTCTATCGAGTCTATATCCTTCATACTCTCTCCTCAATCCTCAATTCTTTGTGATATGTGGTGAGATTCTTGCTCCCCTTCTCTGTCACGAGAATCAGGTCTTCCACACGAACACCACCGATCTTCTGATAGTAGAGTCCTGGTTCGACTGTTACGACGTTCCCGACTTCAAGTACCTCTCCCCCCTCGCTGAGTGATGGTGGTTCGTGAATCTCAAGTCCTACTCCATGACCTGTTGAATGGATGAAGCCCTCGTCTCCGCTCTCATACCCGTGCGATTCAAGTACTCTCGTCACGATCTCATGAACCTCGCTTCCTGTAACTCCGGGCTGGATCGCCTCGATCGCCTTCTCCTGGGCATCGAGCACTGCGCTGTGCATCTCTATCAGTTCTGGCTCTGGCGTTCCCAGTACGAATGTTCTTGTGAGGTCTGCATGGTATCGGTTGGTCTTGTGGCGCGGGAATATGTCGATCACGATCGGCTTATCAGATTCGAGCGGTCCAGATCCAATGTTATGTGGCTCAGCACTCTGGGTGCCACATGCAACGATCGTTGCCTCGGTCTCATAACCATTCGATAAGAGGCTCATATCGATTATGCCTCTCAGTCTCTCTGAAGTGAGCACCTCGCCCTTGAGATAGAGCCTGCTTCCCCGTACCTCTGCCTCTTTCAGTCTCTCTTCAGCAAGACCGAGCGCCTCTTCTGCTCTCCTCTCTGCATCTATTATCAGTGCAATCTCATCCCTCTTCTTTCGCGCCCGCATAGCCCTGAGTGGACTTATTCTTGGTATTATCTCTCGATCCTCCCTCAACCGGTCTGCAAGGTAGACCTCAAAGTTCTGCGGCACAGCAATCCTCACGCCACTCTCTCCATTGAAGGCATCCTGAAGCAACCCTCTCACAACCTCAACGTATGCCTCCGCCCTCGAGACCCCACTCTTGAGAAGCTCGCGCATCCCATATCTCTCGGTCGTTACGATCTCGTCGACGCTTGCCTCTCTCTCCGCCCGCCTCGCCTCAAGCGTCGATACAAGCACCATCTCCCTCTCAAGGGTGTGAAGATAGAGAAATGGATCATGAGCAAGGAAACGCGTTAGATAGTAGAGATCTGAATCGGTTGCACTATCTGCATAGATCATGTATCCATCCATCTCTTCTTCTCTCAGAAAATTGATCAGCTCCTCTTTCAAACCATCCCCTCTCACCAAAAACATTTCCAGTCCTCTATTCAGGACTTTATAACTCTTAAAGTTTGGCAAGCTTCATCTACCATGAAGAGGACTTTTAGGTGACTCAGTATGAAAGTTATATCTGTGAGGGTGGTTTCGAGTGCAAAGAGGGACGAGGTTCTGAAGGAGGATGGTGAGTTCAGGGTGTATGTGAGAGCACCTGCAGTCGGTGGCAAGGCGAATGACGCAGTGGTTAAACTTCTAGCAGAGTTTTTCGGAGTGAGACGGAACAGGGTACGGATCGTGAAGGGTGTGCGATCAAGGAATAAGGTGATCGAGATCGATACATGAAGACCATGCCATGTGGTCTCAGAAGTGTCTCATCCCAAAATTGTTTCACAACCCTACCATCCAACTCCTGCGAGAAGAATTAACGAAGAGGAAGATCGATCGGATCGGATATATGGTCAGAGACAGCTTGAAAAGAAGAAAGCTCCAGTAAAGGAAAGCTAGCGGTTGTGACGAGAGTAACACCGGGAAAAATCTATCAGATCGAAAAACAGTACAAAGAGACAGAAGAGAACTTTGAAAAACTCACTTACCTCCAGACCTCATCAAATTAACAAACATCTTCTTAATTAAAGCAGAAACCTTTATTGACCCATTTTTCAGCATAAAATATGTATGAAGTATTTAATCGATTATTCGTTGAATGAAGAATATGGAAAGGGTGAAAAAACTTGGTGATAGGCTTGTAGAAATAGATTCACTCTGATTGATTGGGAAGTATTCAGACCAGTTGTTGCGGGAATGTAGAGAAACATTACAGAAAAAGGGAGGAAGACCGAAGATAGGTGAAGTTGTTATGATGAAAATTCTCATCTTACAGTAGTGGTATGGTTTATCAGATCCAGAAATTGAAAGGCAGATTGCTGACAGAGCATCTTTCCGTAAGTTCATTGGTTTTCCTGAAAGTATTCCAGATTATTCAACTGTGTGGAAATTCAAAGAAAGAATGATCAGAACGGGAAAAGACAAGAAATAATATAGAAGGAGTTGCAGAGAGAGCTCAAAGCTAAAGGCTTAAAAGTAAAGAAAAAAAAAGGGTCATCCAAGATGCAACTCTTATCACTGCCGACCCCCCGGGGGTCATGCTAAAGCAGAAGAAAGAGGCGACGGACCCGTCCACATAAAATTATAAATACAAGAGACTATTTTTTATTTATGCTGATGGTAAGGTGGGATTGTCGAAGAGTTAAGGGTGTTTGAGAGGAATAAGGCGCCTTTTGAGGTTAAAATTTTCGGTATTGTAACCTATATTCAGATGTCTTCTCTCGGCTCAGGAGGACTGCCAGAATTCTCTCTCTGAGCTTCATCCGGTCTCTAAAACCCTCTCTTTGGAAAGAGGGAATGTTTGAAGAGAGATTGCCTGCTTGTATCAGAGCTCCTTGTTTCAGATTGGAAATCTGAAACTCGCATGAAATCCACCCAAAAGATTTCATGCAACACTAAAACAGAGAATAAAGATATTTTTCTGCTCAATTAGCTCTTTTAATCCTGTTGAAAACTGGAATTTGTTCTGTAAGCTCTTTATGCTTTATTATAATCGGTTGAGGTGGCGTCTATGTTAAGTGGACACGTCCAAAATGGGGATACGACCCTCTTTTATTAATACCATACTAAAGTACGATGTGACCAATGAAGCCCCTTCTGGAAATTCAATATGAGTATAAAAGATAATGAAAGGGGGCAATGTAAAAGTTTAAAGTTTGCAACTCCTATAGTTATTCAACACAGCACCTCAAAAGAAAATACTATATACAAAGAATCATTGTAATAATGATTGTATAGATTGTTATGATGGATACAAATAATTATTATTATACTAATAACACTGATCTAATAACACTGATGGAATGATGGAGGGATTTTATAGCAGATAGAGCAATTGTTCCAACAGGTATCTATGGGCTCGATGAGTTGATAGACGGTGGTTTTCGCAAGAATACGGTGAATGTCCTCTGCGGGGGTCCGGGTGCTGGAAAGAGTACCTTTGCCATACAATACATCCTCCACAACCTGAATCGCAACCACACGGGACTTTTGATCTCATTTGAGATGTCTGAAAAACAGATCATACAGGACTGTCTATCGCTTGGGTTCTTCGAGATAGAAGAACATATAGAGAATGGAAGTCTCACTATTCTCCATTTTTTTGGAGAAGATCTGGTCTTCCCTCCGCTTGACTTCATACAAGATATAAGAGAGGTGATTAAAGGAGGAGAAGATGTTCTAATATCAATCGATCCGTTCACTTATCTCACCCTATTCATGGATGAGACAGAGAGAAAGTTCCTGAGCATGATCTTCCAAGAGCTTCGAGAGATTGGAACCACGGTGGTGACACTCGAAGAGAATAAGAACGGCAGCCCTGTCACACTTCTCCCGCTCTACCTTGCAGACAGTGTGATATGTCTGGAAGATATTGGTATGGGTGAGCTGTACAATCGCACACTCAAGATCGTTAAGACACGTGGAGCCAGGCATGGAGAAGGACTGTATCCCTACTCAATAGAGAATGGTGTAGGTATTGTTGTAGAAGCTACCATGGGACAAAAAAGCAGAATAATGGCCAAGAGAGACTTTGATGATGTATTTGATGAGGAGATTGGTAAGATAGCCAGATCCGAAGATCCTCTTGCACCTAAAGTCTCACGAAAACTCGAGGTTCTTAAGGATAATTGGGTTAGAGATAGCGATCCTCGGGACTTAATCGATCTTGTAATCCGCACAGAGCTTGGTTCGCGATGATAGAACTGCTTGAAAGGATCATTGACGATCTCTACAGTATCGAGGGAATCGATGCCTGCATATTATACCGCATAGACGGAACTCCGATACTGCTCCGAACACCCGGCTTCAGCGAGGACATCCTTGTGGTATTGGCGTGGCTCAAAAAACAGATCTGTGGTGTCTTGAAAGAGATGAACAAAGAAGGTCTATCACGCGCCATCTTTCATTTTAAAGACCACAAAGTCCTGATCGCACCCTCCTCAAAGTCAACAGTGCTCGCTGCCATTCTATCACCAGGTGCACACCAGATGTTAACCTCAATCGAGATAGAACGGATAACGTCTGAGATCAACAGATGCGTATCATAATATCCATATGATCTTCATCAAAAAGAAAAATTCGTCATCAAAAAGAGAAATTCGCTTAAACAATGTGATGAACCCAAGATGCAGTAATTTAACCATTCAAAAAGTCAAAAAAAGAGAGTAGAGGGATGAAAACGACTCCTGAGAGGGGTGAGACTGGTATAATCGTGCTGATCAGATGAACGCAATAACCTTCTTCACCAACAAAAGAGAGGCTGAGAGCGCTGCCTTTGACCTGATGGACCAGACAGCATCTGCAGAGAGACCCGACCTTCTCTTATTCTATGCTACCCCCAAGTATCGGGGAAGATACCAGCAGATACTTGAGATACTTGCAACTAGGTTTGGTAACATACCACAGATAGGCGGCTCTGTTGACGGAATGATCTTCCCATCTGATATGCGCACGGATGGTGCATCGCTCGTGCTATGCTATGACGAGAGTGCAAGGATATGGGTAGGCAGTGATGAGGGGGAGGGTGCTTGTGAATCGGCAGAGAGACTTGCAGAGAAGATCACCTGCAAGAACGGTATTGTGATTCTGCACTTCCCACTCGTCCATGTGCCTGATATGGCTGGCAGCATAGAGTTCTGGACACGTGGCAGGTATTACAGCTTCATGTGCCGCAACAGAAGTGGGAAATATGCTCGACGTTTTGCCGATTACTGTAACAGGAATAAAATTATCTATCCAGCACCCACCATTCTCGATATTGTTGCCAAACGGCTTGATTACAGAGTACCGGTCATCGGGATCAACCTGATGCACACCGAGATGGGCTTCAACTCGCCAAGCGTCTTTGCAAACTTTAAGGAGATCAACAATAGCATCGCAGCACTGGTAATAGAAAAACCCGGAATCGAAGTATCCTACGATGACATATTTCCTGCGAAAGGCAAGACGATTGAAGAGACCTGCAAGATCGTGAAGAACCACTTTACAGTGGTAAAAGAGTTTAAAGCAAGCTTTGAGAAAAATATACTGGTTTCACTTGACGATAAACCACCAATCGCTGCAATAAAAGATTTTACAGGATTATCCAAGCACAACAGAGAGGGAATAACTTCAAACCTTGGAGAGGGACATCTCCAGGCACAGATGCCATACATCCTCATATACTTAAGTAAGACAACAGGGGGTATCATGACACACGCGGTCGGATCCTACTATCCCTTTGATCTCTTCCCAGTATTCTTTGATATCAGCGATTTTTCAGAGAAGGTCTTCCTGGCATACGAACCATTTCAAGGCAAATTAAAAGACTTTGCATCGAGCCTCTGCACCTTTAGGAATACTAAAGGTTTCAAGTTCTTTGTGATGGATATTGGAGCGGTACTCGCATTTGAAGAGGAGAGCATATACTATCGTGACATGGTTGCAGAGTTGTTTGGAGATAACTACTTTGGACTGTTGACTGAAGCGCCGTCTGTGTACCTGCCGCCAAGCTCTGTGAAAAAAGAGTCTATCACAGAGGTCAAGAAAAATATTTTCTTTTCATGCAGCGGCACGGATGTGTGTTTCCATTGTTGATCCTGCTGTAGTCCACCATCTTACCGGTAGAGTGCGATCTATAATGTTATCTGGGCGAGGGATTCGTGAGAGAGGTGATATGGTAGAGTGCTATTCTGGAGTCAGGCTATCTGAATCAGGCTTCCCACGCCAAGTAATAGGAGTGAGCCATAAGTGGTCATCATCATTGCACCAATTGGTATGTGATCGCCTTCTGAGAGTCTCCAGTTCTTCCTTGTGAAGTGGAGGAATGTCTTCTTCATGTAGTATGCGAATGGTATGAGGATCAACAGTGTTCCAATACTGAAGATGGATGTTATGCCTGATATGATAAGTGTTAGATAGTAGAGCATGAGGAGGATGCAGGATGCATGGATGAGTGTTGAAGGTGGGAAGATCACCCCAAGTGTCCTGAGCCCTGCTCTCCTGTCACCTGATATATCCTTCAAGTCCTTGAGGAGAACGCCTGAGACTCCGAGAAAGGCGAAGGCTGATGCAACTACCATGCCCTGGAGAAGGTTCTCTGAGTATATCAGCCATGTGGTGAGTGTGAAGCATGGATATGCTACTATATAGGTCAGGAGTTCTCCGATGTAGTGGCTCTTCAATCGTGCTCCAGTAAATATCTTATCAGAATAGAGCCATGTGATCACAGCCCATATCAAGAGAGGCATCCAGATATCCCTCCCGAGTGTGTGTGTGAGGTGGAGAGAGAGCGCGATCGATGATGCATAGAGGAGTGTGGAGAGTGCTAACGCACTTCTTTTACTCATTTGACCCTCTGTGAGCAGGTTCTCTTTGCCTGCGATAATATCGTCTTCCAAGTCGTTTGTGTGGTTCCAGAGGTTTGAGGCTGAGACACCAACGAGCGTGAAGAGGACCCCCCAGGAGAGCGCCCGGAGGCACTGGAGCGTGAAGGTATGGGTATTGATGGATAAAAGGTATAGAAATATTGCAAAGTATGGGATTGGTGAAAAGATGGATCGTGGGGTGAGGCAGAGTTCTGCCACCCCATAAAGTATCCTCTGTGTGCCTGCCATAAAAGATTTTAACCGCCGTATAGCCTTGTCTTCTTGAAGATCTCTTCGGCTGTCTTCTCATCTTTTCTCTGGGATTTTTTTGTCTCTTTCATCTGTATTCACCTCAATCTTGGTCACGGGTCTTACCCGCCAATACCTACATTTATCTAATACTACATATACTTTTTGTTTTATATAAATAATATAAAAATTCTGATTATATTATAAATAAGGTCTCTAATTACAGATCCAACCTATTATACTGACGTATCTGCCCAAAACACTCATCATTATAATAATAATGATGTAAAATAGTTCTATATAAATATAGCGCTTGAAGAGCCGTTCAGCAAGCTTCTATACCTTGCACCACACACAAACAAACCACACCCAACACCACAGTAAAGAAAGGAGAGCACTTCTCTTGACACTCTACGTCAAACACCGGAAGAAAACTCCCTTCTCACACCTTACCCTTGCACCTTACCCGATTCACTCAACACCCAAAAAGCCTTGAGACACACCGAAATCTTGAAAAACCTCACCACCAGAGGACAGTAAAATATGCTCACCAACCACACGAAGAAAGTGATAGAAAAAAGAGTGAATCAGGAACCTAAAAAGAAGATCCTACCTTCGTCTGGACTTACGCAGAATACCAGAAAGCCACACAACTCTCTATACATCAAAGAAGACGTCAAGAAAGAATATATCGAGAAGGCAAGCACCTTTGGTGCATCACCACCATCAATCTTTATTGGCCAGAGAGGCTACCCCCAGATAAACGCAGGACCACTCCTGCTACCAGAAAGAAGAGGAAGAACAGTGGCAAGTTACGACAGCTCCACACACTGGCTTGAAAAAAGCATTCAAGAGATCATAGAAATGCGCTCAAGCCTGATACACTCAAAAATCACCATCAATGCAAAAAGACCAATGGGTAACATACTCATCGAGAAGACACAAGAGATAGCACTCTCATCAGATCCTGTCGAGATAGAAGTGCTCTTCGAAAAACCACCTACCCTAAAACTACAATTCGACGATATACTCACACCACTGGGACCAAGCGGCAAGATAAAACGACTTAACATAACTGAAAACCCAATCGTACCCCGAAAAGTGGACGCCGTAGTATCTGACACCGATATGCCCGCAACAGAAGCCATAAACGAGCTCTACAGAGCAAAGATAAGTGAAGACCATATAACACGCCTCCTATCAACAGGACTCCTCGGCAGAAGACGGAGACTCGTGCCAACCCGATGGAGCATCACAGCCACAGACGACACAATCGCAAGGGAGCTGATAAAAGAGATACAGGACTATCAGGAGGTAACAGAGATAGAAGTATACAGCGGAGAGCTCCTTGCAAACCACTTCGAGATAATCCTGCTTCCAAAACCATATGCCTTCGAACTCGTAGAGATATGGATCTCAGAGAGCATATGGAACCAATACAAGAAAAAGAAGAGCGAAGACCATAATATAAAAGAAGACTCGCCAAAGAGCGAGAAACCATGGATAGGCTCTGACCGTGAAGACCACCGCAACAGAAAAAAGTACTCACCACTCGGAGGCGGATACTATGCAGCACGCCTACCAGTTCTCGAGCATCTCCAGGCGAAACAGAGGCGTGCCACCGCGATAGCCATAAGAGAGGTACGCCCAGACTACTGGGCACCACTAGGCGTCTGGGTAGTGCGAGAAGCCGCACGAAACGCCCTGAAAAACCCACCAAAAACCTTCGAGACACTCAACCAGGCACTGAGACACATCCACACAAAGATCATAACGCCACACAAACACTGGCAACCACAACTGCAACTACTAAAAGAACAGAACCAGCGCAGAATCACAGACTATACTGAAATAGGTTCACCGTTCATCGGAAAGTGTTAAGTATTGAATAGAGTTATTCTATCTGTTGATGGGTGAAGAGCTTGGGACGGTGATCGGCAGGGGTTTTGATACGTGGAAGCGGAATATTGGAATCTCTCTTCCCTTTGTTCTGGATACGCTCTTTTCGTTCTTATTTGCTCTCTTCGTTGCCTTCGTCTTTGCTCTTATAATCGGAGTTGATTTTCTCTTCAGTTTTGTTGAGAGGGTGGAGTCGGTGAGTAGATCGATGGAGGCTGGTGGTGAGTTGCAACTCGTAGAGGTTCTTGGTTTGATGGAGCTCCTCAAACCCTATATCGGATTGTTGGTTGTGGCGTTCTTCATCGTTGTGGCTGGCTGGATCATTATCAGAACTTTTTTCAGGGCTGGTGCTATTGGAATGGCAAAGACTGCCATTGAGCGTGGAAGTACTGATCTTGGAGATATGATGCTCTATGCAAGGAGGTACTTTGTGAATCTGATGCTTCTGGATGCGTTGATCGGTCTTGTGATGCTTGCGGGAATCGTTTTCATACTACCAGCGTTTCTTCTTTCAGAGCCTTTCTCAGGTGGCTTTGCCGACTTTGGTGGCAATATGGGTCTCTTCGTTCTCGGAGTTCTGCTCTGGTCTGCTTATATGGTTGTGGTATGGGTCCTTTTCAGGGTTGCACCCTATGCCCTGGTGGTCGATTCGCTCCACCCGCTTGATGCTTTGAAGGCAGGTTTTAGATTTTTCGCTTCGCACAAGCTTGATGTGGTGATGCTCCTTATCCTAACAGTTGTGATCTCAATTCTCCCTGGAGTCATACTCGGGGGTGTACCGTTCGTCGGGGGTCTTCTCAACATGCTCGTTTCAGTGATTGTTATTCAGCCTTTAACGCTTGTCTGGTGGGTGCGGCTCTACATGGCAAAGAGTGGGAGAACGATCTATGTGAATGATCTCTTGCTCCACCCAGAGGACCTGAAGAGCTTCTAAGCTCGTCCTTTGCGTGCTCTTGCAACCCTGTTTGCTATCTGTGCAGCAAAAGCTCCCGCCGTGAAACCGGAATCGATGTTAACCACACTGAGAACAGAACATGATTGTAACATGGATAGAAGTGCTGCCTTTCCACTGCCTCCCTCTCCATACCCTGTCGATACCGGCACGCCTATAACAGGTGAGTCCACGAGTCCTGCAACTATGGCTGGGAGTGTGCCCTCTCTACCCGCTGCTACCACGATCGCGTCAACGCCTTCCTCTATCATCTTCTGGAGATCAGGAAAGAGTCTGTGGATGCCTGCAACTCCTGCATCGTAGAGCGTGTAGACCTCGCAACCCATCTCTTCAGCTATGACACGCGCCTCTTCTGCGACCTGGATATCAGATGTTCCCGCCGTTATTATGCCAAGCTTTCCTCCTGTCTTTGTGATCTCTCTATAGTAAAGCTGCATCGTTCTGGCTTCTTCGTTCCACGTATGTGGTATCTTTTCTTCTTCGATCAGTTCTTCAAGTGCTCTTCCGTGGTCTGGTGTTACACGGGTGACTATGCATCTCCCAACTCTTTCTAACTGGTGGTGTACGATCCTCTTCAGGTCTTCCACCCTCTTGCCTTCTGCGAGGATCGCCTCTGGAACACCCGTCCTCTTTGCCCGGTGTATGTCAAGCCTTGCGGTACCGTCCACTCTCAGATACATGAGCCGAAGCTCTCTTTCGACCTCAACAATATCAATTTCACCATTTTTAAATTTTTCAAGTAACGTGAATATATCCATACCAACACAACTCTCCCAGAAAAAGAAAAGACTGACGCCAGAGACGTTTCAGAGACGTTTCAGAGACGTTTCAGAGACGTTTCAGAGCCGTGGTATGAGTCTATCTCTTTTGGGTATCTGATAGCCCTGCTGCAGGGTAGATACAGAATCGGTAGATATATAAGCGATTAATACTTACCCCGTCCATCAAGATCTGGAGATTCACCATCTGGGAAAGGTCGTCCTGGTGGTGTTAATGGCTCCAGACGCTCTGTTGAACTGAATGGGTGATATTATGAGTGAGAAGACAATCACATCGGTTATGGAAGAGACACGAAAGTTTGAGCCTCCTAAAGAGTTCAGTGCAAAGGCACATATAAAGAGTCTTGCAGAGTACGAGGAGATCTATAAGAAGTCTATTGCTGACCCGGATGCGTTCTGGTCGGAGAAGGCAGAAGAGAACATTGAATGGTTCAAGAAGTGGGAGACTGTGAGCACATGGGACCCGGATGAAGCAAAGCACACATGGTTTGCAGGTGGAAAACTGAATGCATCGTACAACTGCCTTGACAAGCATCTAAAGACCGAGAAGAAGAACAAGGCTGCATTGATCTTTGAAGGCGAACACGGCGATTCCAGAATCTATACCTACCAGCAGCTTCACTATGAGGTCTGCAAGTTTGCAAACGTCTTGAAGAGCAAGGGGATTGAGAAGGGTGATAGAGTATCGATCTATCTGCCGATGATACCAGAGCTTCCGATCTCAATGCTTGCATGTGCACGTATCGGAGCCATCCACAGCGTTGTCTTCGGCGGATTCAGCGCAGAAGCTCTCCGTGACAGGATACTTGACAGCGAATGCAAGCTCCTGATAACATCAGACGGGAGCTTCAGAAGCGGTAAGACAATACCACTCAAGGCAAATGCTGACGAGGCGGTCTCACAGTGTGATTGCATCAAGAATGTGATCGTTGTTAAGCGTACCGGTAGCGATATTAACATGGTTGAGGGGCGGGACGAGTGGTTCCACGAACTCATGAAGGATGCTTCACCAGTATGCGAGCCAGAGGTGATGGATGCAGAAGATCCATTGTTCATCCTGTATACAAGCGGCAGCACAGGAAAACCGAAGGGCGTGCTTCACACAACAGCTGGTTATCTCCTTTACACGACCCAGACATTCAAGTGGATATTCGATTACAAGGACGAGGACACATTCTGGTGCACAGCAGACATCGGATGGGTCACAGGCCACAGCTACATCGTATATGGACCACTGAACTCTGGCGCAACAAGCCTGATGTTCGAAGGCGTTCCAAACTATCCGAAGCCTGATCGATTCTGGGAGATCGTGGAGAAGTATAAGGTCAATATCCTCTACACGGCGCCGACAGCCATCCGTGCGATGATGAAAGACGGGGACAAGTGGCCACTTGGTAGAGATCTTTCAAGTCTCAGGCTGCTCGGAACAGTGGGCGAACCGATAAACCCAGAGGCATGGATGTGGTATTATGAGGTTATCGGGAAGGGCAGATGCCCAATCGTGGACACATGGTGGCAGACCGAGACAGGCGGCATACTGATCTCACCCCTGCCCGGAGCAATACCTATCAAACCTGGCTCAGCAACAAAGCCATTCCCAGGCATAGAACCCGCCATTCTTAGAGATGACGGAACCGAAGCCGATGTGAACGAAGGCGGGAACCTCGTGATTAAAAGACCGTGGCCAGGTCTCATGAGAACCGTGTATGGACACCACCAGCGATTCAAGGATACATACTTCAGCCAGTTCCCAGGAGTGTACACCACGGGCGACGGTGCCCGAATTGACGAAGATGGATACTTCTGGCTTATGGGCAGAGTCGATGATGTGATCAACGTATCAGGACACAGGATGGGAACGGCTGAGATAGAGAGTGCTCTTGTATCTCACGAAGCAGTGGCAGAATCAGCAGTGGTAGGCTTCCCACACGATGTCAAGGGAGAGGGAATCTATGCCTTTGTCATCCTGAAATCAGGTGAAACACCGAGCGACGAGCTCAAGAATGAACTCGCAGCACACGTGCGAAAAGAGATAGGCCCGATAGCCAAGCCAGACGTTATACAGTTCACAGAGGGACTGCCAAAGACACGCAGCGGAAAGATCATGAGACGCATACTCAAGAAGATAGCAGCCGGCGATATAGAAGATCTCGGAGACACAACCACACTCGCAGACCCAAGCATAGTGGACTCACTCGTAGAGGGAAGACAGAAGTAAGATCAAAAACAACAGAAGGGGGAAAGAGACCCCCCACAACCAACGTTTTGCGGATAAACGAAGGTTTGTGGTAGCAAACTTTGGGTGAGGGGCTTTAGCCCAAAACCGTTTATCCGCTGTTATATTCTCCGAGTGAAACGAGGACGAGGGATAGCCGCAGGCGGTTCTCACGAAGTGAGAAATCCCGAAGAGTTGTGAGTCCGCCATTAAAATCAAAAGTATTTTAAAGAATATAGACTAAATAATTTATGATGAACTACAAAGAAATTTTCAAACCAACTTTTGGAAAGGTATTATTGACAATTTTATTAGTTTTGATACTCCCTAATTTCGCTTATTGGAGTTGTTGTTTAGAGTCGCCTTGTTCGGTTGAATATAAAGTCCATCTTGGTTTTGAAGGTCTATTACTTCAAACAGGTTTAATGATTCCAAGATGTGGAGAATTTACTTATTTTTATTTTTGGCCATTAAGCATATTAGTAGCTTACTTGGTTTCAAGTTTATTAGTTAATTGGTTCAAAAAACGGTAATTTCGGCGGACTCACAATTGAAACTAACATATGCGATTAAGAGAAGTTTTTGGCGTAGCCAAAAATTTGGGTGGAGAAGTCTGCAAGACTTCGTAACCTCTTAATCGCTGTTATATTCCCCGAAGGGCAAAATTTTAGTGCAACGTTCCGAAGGAAAAATTTTGAGTTTGCCACCGAGCGTTTTTTAAATTTAAATTAAAGAAGCTCCCGCTTATTTCATTAGTCTATTTATCCCATCAATCCAACTTTTATCTAATTCCGGTTTTCCTTCTTCTTTAATGTTTATTGCCCAGCAACTATAGCCTATTCTTCCTTCAACTCTATGACCAACCAAAATATGTGCTTCCAATCCTCTTTCTTGATTATCTTCCAAAATAAATATGGCAGTTTCAACATTCTCTAAAATTCTGTATCCCTTTTCATCAACAGGAATATGGTATCTTTCTTCTGGCTCAGTCCATTGAGAAATTGTAATATCTATTGGTTTCTTGAAAATTAACTCTGCAACTCTGTCTTTTTGCTTTATTTCCCGAATATCTTCCTCGCTAAAAACACATGTTGCTTGTAGATTTAATTCATGAAGTTTGCGAGTAAGTAAACTTGCTATTCCTTTTCCGTCTTCAGATTTTAGGTCTATAATTTCTTGTTTGCCATCCTCATAAAAGACAATCTTTTCAACCATTTCTTTAGTTGGTTCTATTTTCGTAATTTGCCAGTTGGTTGAAGTGTTGCCTTGGGTAAGATCTTCATAAACTGCCATTGTGCTGCCAATTGTGGTTTGAGAAAAATAATGATAACCAATTAAACCAATGCCTACACCGACCAAGAAACAAACGATAGCTAAAACTATGAATTTTGGAGTCCAGTTTTTTGTTTTCATCTTCATCATAAATTTAGTATTAAATCTATCTATTTAAATGTTTGTTTTTAAAGCGGGCACGTCCCAAAATAATATTTTTCTAGCGAGGGGGCAAATTGAATATAACTTTTTTATATGAAATTTGCTTTCACTCTACCTCTGAATCCGTGTTGAGATTGAGATGTTCAAGAGGGCTATGCATATAAGTAGGAGAACGATCCCATCCAGACCAGATAATAGGTAGAGTGGGAGAGTTGCGATGGGTGATAAGCCGTATCCGAGAAAGCGGAAGCTATTGTATATAGAAGAAGCCGCTCCTCTTGATTCTGGCGTGCACTCAACGACCATCGTGTTCAGTGAGGTGAACGCGGCTGTGCTTCCAATACCCATTATCGCTATCGGGATGAAGAACAGTATATACGAGTCAAGAGGCAGGAATACTAAGAATGCGCAGAGCATGATGGATAGCCCTGTAAGTAGCGTCTTCTTTCTCCCGATAGAATCTGTGAGGTAGCCAGCAACAGGGGCTGTCACAATCCCTATGAATCCAAATGTGGAGAGAAGAATGCCTATTCTATCTTCTGTCACAGAGAGTTTCAATGTATCCGATAAAAATGTCATCACTGCAATATTTCCGAAAAAAACGAGAAAACCGATCGTGCAGAGAATTAAAAAGGATTTCTTCGTGAGTACCCCTTTCATTTTACCAAATACGCTCTTCAATTCTCCATCACCTTCTGGAGATTTGAAGTAGAATAGGTAAAGAAGTCCGAGCGCACCAGAGAAGAGGGAGAGCATGAAGAATACAAGTCTCCAATCGATGAGTGCAAGAAATCCACCGACGAGTGGTCCCAATGCAATCCCTGATGTGGTTGATGCACCATATCCACCCATCACCTTACCCCGCTCTCTGTATGAGAACGTATCTCCGATTGTAGCCATTATTGTGGGGGATACAAACGCACTTCCAAGTCCCTGCAGCGCTCTTGCAGCAAGGAAAGAGCTGATAACAGTGGAATATGCACAGCAGAGAGACGCGAGAGAGAATGTAAACAGACCAAAGGTAATGATCTTTTTTCTTCCGTATATATCCGAGAGCGCACCTGAGAAGATCTGGAAGAACGCGAAGGGAATCATGTAAATCGTGATAGATGCTGCTATAAACGAGATATCAACATCAAAGTAGCTTTCAAGTGATGGAATCAGCGCAAGTACGGTGTTCCCTCCGAAGGGACCGAGAAAGACTGAAACGTACAATAAGATGAGAAGATGCTTCTTCGATAGCATTCATCTTCGTGATCGCATCTTCTTCGTCAGCCTCCCCTTAGAAAGTGATAGGTCTCACTCTTTATATGTCTTCTTCTCTCTCACAGTCCCGTCTGGCATCTCCTCGAATATCTGTCCTTCGAACGTGTAGATCTCTGCACCTTTCACCCAGCAGTCTGGTGAGAGTCCTGCCTTCATGCAGGTCTGCGATAAGAACTCTTCTGCGTCAAAGTTGTATTCTGTTGCGACCTGCGGCAGCAAAAGTCCCTGATACCCTCCTTTTCTGACTATCAATCCATGCCGACCAATCTCTACTCGATTGGGCAGGTCGATCGGTCTGGCATCGACCCTCTCTGGTGTTGTGAGAATCGTGACCTCTATGAGGACCTTCTCAAGTTCATCTATCGTCAGGGGTGGAAATCGTGGATCTTCAGTGGCTGCGTTCTGAGCTGACACTATTATGGCATCTCCAAGCGGCATGATCGGGTAAGGTCTCCCGATGCATCCACGCAGCTCATGTCTTCTGGTGTTCAGGGTAACAAATACCCCTCGTTTTTCGTGAAATACCGGGTCTTCAGGCACCAAAGGGTCTGCGTCACCCAATAAATGTGATCTAATGGCATCTCGTGCGAGTCGTACCGAAGCCTCGCCCTGTGTGATGGTGAGCCAGTTCATGCTCTATTCTATTCTCACTCGCTATCTTATCTCTTTCTATTCGCGTTTCATCGAGCAATCTGGCTGCTGATCTTTGCATGCATGCGGATGATGTCTGACCTTGTCAGCATCCCGACCATTCGTTCAGGATCGTCCTTCAGGACTACCGGGAGACGCCCTATATCGTGCTTTATCAGCCGCTTATGAGCCACTTCGAGCGTCTCGTCTGGCGTTGCTGTGATCACGTTCCTCGTCATTATCTCACCGATAGTACGGGTATTGCGCTCCTCTGCTGGGACTTTCCCCACGTCTTCAACTGTGATGATACCGATAAGCTTCTGATCCTTTACAACTGGGTATCCTCTGTGTCCATAGGTGTACACGAGGTCAAGGATCATCCGAACAGGTTTCTCAGGACTCACAGTGATAATATTAGTGTCCATGGCTCTGCCAACAGTGATCGTCTCGAGTATATTCACTGTGAGTTCTTTCCTGTGTGCCGGCGAATCTGCGCGGGTCGGCACCTGTTTCTCATAGAGAGATACGCTCCCTGTGAGTGCATAGGCGGCTGTTGATGCAAGCATGAGCGGTGCCAGGAGGTGATAGCTCCCTGTCAGTTCTGAGACTATCACTATAGCGGTGATGGGTATCTTCGCCACGCCTGCAAGCATTGCAGCCATCCCAACGAGGACGAAGGAAGCAGGCTGAGTTATAAGACCTGGGAAGAGCTCGTGTGCAACCGTCCCAAAAGCACCACCCAGCATGGCACCGACCACAAGTGTTGGTGCAAAGAGACCTCCGCTACCACCAGAGCCCACGGTAAATGAAATGGCAAGTATCTTCAGCATGAGGAGAAGGAGCAGGGTGGAGAGTACAAGTTCTCCGTCTATAGCTCCCTGTATCAAACCATAACCCGTGCCCAGTATCTCCGGGTAGAAGTATGCCATGACGCCGATCGCAAGACCGCCAATAGCCGGTTTATAGTGATTTTTAATCCGCAATGGTTTGAAGACTCTCTTGCGCATGCCATGGAAGGTCTTCACATAGAGTATTCCAACACCAGCACATATGAGACCGAGCGCCCCGTGGAACAAGAGTTCGCTCGGATGCGAAAAAACAAAGTCGGGTGTTCTGAAGAGGGAGCCCCATCCAAAGACATAGGTGAATACCGAGTATCCCACTGCAGAGGAAACGAATGCTGGTATGATCGCTTCCATCTCAATATCACGCTGGTACAATATCTCAAGAGCAAAGAGAACCCCGCCGAACGGAGCGCGGAAGATGCTCGCAAGCCCGGCACCACTGCCACAGAGAACCATCATCCTCCGATCCCGATCCGAGAGTGAGAGACGATCTGCAAGAGCCGAGCCAAAACCTGCCCCGATCTGAGTTATTGGACCCTCTCTCCCGGCATTCCCCCCGGTTCCAATCGTTATAGCAGAGGCTATACTCTTCACGATCGGAACCCTCCTGCGTATAATACCCCTCTTATGGTTGTATGCCTCGATCATGGCATCAGTGCCGTCGCCTTCAGTCTCAGGCGCAAACGTATAGACAATCACTCCAGAGATAAGCCCCCCAAAAGCAGGGATTACAAGCAGAAAGAGTCGGTTAAGAGATTTGCCAGACTCCTCAGCGAAGAGAGGAGCCTCACCGGCAGGAGGAACAGGGTAATAACCAGCAATACCACCGAGCGTATAGTGTGCAACAAGCGAGAGAAGCCCATAGAAGATAACAGCACCAATCCCAGAGACAATACCGATCAGGACGCCATACAGAGTCCATCGGCGCAAGAGCTTCATCCTGGGATCTTCAAGAAAACTACCTATCCGATGCATCATCCAATCTCAAAACCACTCATAAAGTAACCCTTACACAATAAAAACTTATGTTAATCAAGACCCCCCCTTTTCCTTAAAGAGAGAGCTTGAAGATAGAATACGCAAACGCTATTGTTGTGGCATTCCTCAATCCACAGGTATTCTCTCAAGCTGACTTGCGAGATTCCACACCATGGTCCGAATGTGGAGGGGCATATTAGGGTCGTTACTGATCGTGTCAAGCTTAGAAATAGCCACAGCTCCCCTCACAGAAGCAGTTTCATCTTTATTTAATAAAATCATCTTTATATCTTCTGCAACACGCCGTATATTCCTCGGAACTGAATCATCGGCCAGTATTCGTTCGAGTATCGCAATGCAACCACCAATAATCTCATTAGAATCAACGCTCATAACAATCAACTCGGTATCTCCGGTATCTCCACAGAGCTATTAATAGCCACTGGAAGACAAAAACCCATCTAACATCTTTCTCTCAACATATAAACTTATAGGTTTACTCTCGTTTTTACTCTTGGGAGAGAGATATGCAGGGCACGGGTTTATTGGATTGTAATCTAGATTGGTTGGATGCTCCTTACAGTCTCCCAATTTTTCAAAAAACTGGAAAAAGTGGGAGTAATTATAGATAAAATGAGGCTATGGGGGTGTATTAACCTATTTTTTAATGTTAATCAGTGCTAAGCAGTATTTCCATGGATGAAACGTTTGATTCACCACGTTCAGATTCCAGTTTCTCTGTGGAGATCTGTATATCTTTCACAACGACATTCGGCAGGAATCTGTGCCTTGAAACCTCTGCAACATCCACGGCCCTTGAAATTGCACGACCCCGTGCTTTGATCGTCACTTCACTGGCGCCATTGTTGAACTGTGTAACAACTGCCAACACATAGTTCATAACTGGTTTATTTCCGATATACACCACATCATCATCTGTCAAATCTGTCACCTCTGCATTATCACAAGAAACTACTCACTTGCGTTCACATTATTTACTTGAGTGCATAGATTTATACTTTATGCACAGCAAGATACTAAAGAACTTCTATGCGATGATGGTACATATATTTTTTTATCACTCTACCTCTCCGTGTAGACGTGTCCACTTAATATAAACACCACCCCAACCGATTATAATAAAGCATAAAGAGCTTACAGAACAAATTCCAGTTTTTAACAGGATTAAAAGAGGTAATTGAGCAAAAGAATATCTTTATTCTCTGTTTTAGTGTTGCATGAAATCTTTTGGGTGGATTTCATGCGAGTTTCAGATTTTCAATCTGAAACAAGGAGAAGACCGATTCAACCAGGCTTCTCTCTCCGAAAGAGCAGAATAAGCATAGTACGCCTTTTATCTTGCTTTAACAACTGTTTCGTCTAATGCTATCAGGTATCTTCTCTTCTTCTCTGATACAAGCAGGCAATCTCTCTTCAAACATTCCCTCTTTCCAAAGAGAGGTCTATAGAGACCGGATGAAGCTCAGAGAGAGAATTCTGGCAGTCCTCCCCCAGAGAAGACGTCTGAATACAGATTGCAACACCGGAAATCTCAACCTATAAAAAGCACCTTATTCCTCTCAAACAACCTTAACTCTCCAACAATCCCACCTTACCCTCAGCATAAATAAAAAATAGTCTCCCATATTTATAATCTTATGTGGACGGGTCCAAACAATAATTGAAACAGGTAGAGATAAAGAGATCTAGAAAGAATCGATTACTCTGTAATCGATGGCTGCTTGCAAAGTAAGCAGCGAACTGCAGATACAGCTCGATTCTAAGGGATTGAGGGTGAGGTAGTATATCGAGATAAGGGATACTTCGGAGTCGAGTCAAAGGGGGTTACGATGCCACAATAAAGAGAGCAGTAAGAGGGAAACCTTTAACAATTAGAGATAAACTTCGCAATGTTGCTTACTCTGTAAGCAATTCTTGTTTACATAGTAAACAAGACAAAAGAACAAGCAAAAAGAGAGTCCCAAGCGAGCGACCTTTTGCCGTTCCTCAGATCAAAGATCTGAGGGAGCTGCAGACCTTTCTATTTCGTAGAAAGTCTGTTTTCTACGAAAGTAGAAAGACAGATTTTTAATCTGCAACATGATAAAGAACATCTTCAAAGCTGCTCATGTCATATGTTCTTTCCGTCATACAAAAGGAATATTGCAAGCAGTCTTTCCTTTATTGTTGGGTCTCTTTCTTTTCTATATTTCTCTTCTAGTTCTTACTTTGTAAGGTGTTTTAGCATGAAGAATATTAATATCTGGGGGTGAAGTTATTTTAGGGATGAACTATAGCTACCAACGTTCGAGTCGTATTGCATCCATAGTTCTCATCCTGCTGCTCTATCCTTATTGTGTGGGTGGCTTTGGTTGTTGATTCTCTTGCCACGGGCAGCAGAGACCTGGGTGTTCTGTTATCTTTAGTTTGAGCTCTTCTGCTGTCCTGTATGCTTCTCGTGATGGGACTGCGATTCTGTCGATGCCACTGAGTATTGCGTAGTGGTCTAAGAGTTGGCGGTATCGCCCGCCTGGTCGTACACAGCTCAGTGAGATTGGCACATCAATGGTGGTGCGTGCTGTTGTCACGATTTTGATTATGTTCTCTATCGCTGGTGGGTTTCTCTCTCTGAGTGGTGTGTCTGGTGTTGGGATGAAGATGACGATTACGATGGTGTTGGGTTTGTACTTCCTTGCGATCTCGAGTGCGTGTAGTTCGCTTTCGGGTCCTTTCTCTGAGAGTCCGACGATGATGTGTGGTGCTGTCGGTATATTCTCATCGTTCAAGTATCTCAGTGTGTTTTCAATATCTTCACACGTTTTTTCAAGCCCGAGTATCTCACGAATCGTTCTATTGTCCCCTATCACGTCAACGAGTGCTGTGTCGAGAAAGTGCAGCTCTCTTGCCTGTTCTCTTGTGATCATGCCGACGTGGGCGCTGATCAGGAGGGATGTGTTCTCTTTAATCTTCCATATATCTCTTTTATGCTGGTAGAGTGGCACGTATCCTTCTCTTGTGCTTCCACCGCTCAGGATGATACCTGTTGTTCCTCTATTGTGGAGCTCTTCTCCCACTCGAGTTAGGTTCTGGCTGGCATCGATCATGTGTTTCAGGTAATGCGCGTTGCAGTGCTTGCAGGAGAGTTCGCACCTCTCTCCTGTGAGTGAGAGTGGTGTGAACGGCTGTGGATAGAAGTGGATCACGTCTTCAAAGAGTTCTATTCGCCTGGTGAATGATTCAAGCATTGCATCCTTGAGCGAGTTGGAGACAAGGGTGAGGCGTGATATCTCCTCTGCTGCAATCCTCTCTTCTCTGGTTATTGTCGTCATGGCATGCCCAGTTCTTCTCTTATCCGTTTTATCTCCGATGTTGTTGGTCTTCTATGGAAGTTTCGCATACTTCTCGGCGTCTCTGTTGCATAGGGTCTGTTGCATGCAGGGCAACCGGTTGTCTGGAACGCTCCACCATCTCTCACCATTCTATCGAGAACCTCCCTATCGATCCCATACTCTATCACTCTACCGTCTTCGAACCTCATCTCATCGTATCTACCAATGCCTCTTGAGATCAGGTAGTGTGCAAGCTGCACTCGTCGATAGTGGCTTGGATCAGAGTACCTACCACGTATTCTGGAACCGTTGATGCTCGTGTATGCAAAGAGTGCTGTGACGATGCCGTCTCTCCACAACCGGTCGATCTGCCGTATCGCGTCCATATCACTCTCACCCAAACCGATTATGAGATGTGTGCCGACCTTTCCACGCCCAAATACCTGAATCGCGTCAGCGAGCCCTGAGAGGTGTCTTCTCCAGCGGTGAGGACTCCCTGCACCCTTGCCCTTTATTTTATCGAAGAGCTCTTCTGTACACGTGTCAAGTGGAATTATCAGGCGTTCAACACCACGTCTCTTCAACGAGCGGTATCGTCTTCTCCCAAGCGGGTGTGTTGAAAATGAGATCGGTATATGAGAGGCTCTTCTGATCTCGGTGACAAGGGTTGTAGCATCCTTCCACATGCTCGGAGTCATGATGGTCTGGATACAGACGCGCCTGATAATGCCCTGCATGTAGGCTTCTCTGATCCGATCCACCACAACAGCGCGATCGAAAGGTAGGTAGATCCCACGAGCTATACGGGTCAGATCTCCCACTGAGTCTCGCGCCTGCGAACAGAACCTGCAGTTAGCCCTGCAGCGATCCTCTGAATAGATCTGGAGATACGCTGTTCTCGGCGCGGTGTCCATCAAAACGAGTTCCAAGCCAAGCACTCCAAGAGTCCCGATCGAGACACGAACCATCTGAGAATCGGTAGCCATCGTCACCCGTTGTCAAATGATAGCTTTTTTTGATTAAAGTTTTATGATCGAAAGGGATATCTATAGATGGAGAGTGGAGTGGTATTGACTCTTTATGAGCAGAAGGATTGGTCTATACAAATCGCGCGGCGGCTTGATCCGCTGCGAGGTCACGCTCGATCGTGATCGTATCAGGGATATTATTCTCTCTGGTGATTTCTTCCTCTACCCAGAGGACGCTCTGATACATGTCACAGACGCTCTCTATGGTCTCTCGATAAGATCGAGAGAGGCGCTCGTGAGAGCGATCGAGAATGTCTACGCCGAGTATGGGATCATCTCACCTGGTTGTGAGCCTGCCGACTTTGTATCTGCAATCAGAGACGCCATTAAAGAAGAGAATGAGGGGGTGACCGGTGAATGGATGAGTGGCGTTTAATCGAGTTTGGCGTTGTGGATATAAGATATATGATGGCGATGAACGAAGCGATACTACGACGTGCCCACAGAAACACGCTCTTCTTCTGGACCCCGATCAAATCGATCATACTCGGCTTCTTCCAACGGGCAAGCCTCGAGTTGAACCTCGATGAGTGCAAAGATTATACGATCGTTCGGCGCATCAGCGGCGGAGGCATCGCCTTTTCAGACGACCGTGGCCGCCAGATCAACTACGGCGTGGTTGGCGAGATAGACGGCACACAGTTTCCGCTCGAGATCATAGAGTCCTACCACACCATCTGTAACGTCCTAATCGAGGTCCTGAAAGATTACGGCATGGACGCTTGTTTCCGCCCCATAAACGATGTCGTCGTATCGGGTCGAAAGATCTCTGGAAACGCTCAGACCAGACGAGGCAATCGTCTACTCCAGAACGGAACACTCCTCCTCGACTTCGACGTGAGAGAGATGGCTCGCCTCTTGAACGTGCCAAGTGAAAAGTACAGTGACAAACTTGTAAGCTCTCTTGAAGAGAGCCTCACCTGGATGGATAGAGAGCTTGGCTACCCTGTGAGGATGGACGATGTTAAGAAGAAGATCATCACAAAGTTCGAGGAAGAGTTCGATGCGAGACTCAAACCCACCGCCCCAACACCAAGCGAGAGAGAACTGGGAGACAAGCTCGTTGAAAAGTACTCTTCACCCCAATGGAACTTCAAGTGGGACTCTCCACCCCCTCAACAGGTAAAATGATCGCTCTCGCATCAACTCTTCTCTCTACAGCAATGTATTTGTATATTTGAATTGTATGTGCTCTGGTTGTTATGCCTTTGGTCTCTGATTTTCCGGTTGAAAAACCTGTTCTTGTGACGTGTGGTCTGCCGTATGCCAATGGGCGGTGTCATATTGGGCATCTTCGGACTTATGTTCCTGCTGATATCTTTGTCCGAACGCTCCGTAAGCAGGGTCAGGAGGTTGTCTTTGTCTGTGGTTCTGATACTCACGGCACGCCCATTGTGATGAATGCTGAGGAGCTTGGCATTCTGCCGGGTGAACTTGTTGAGATGTATCATGCCCATTTTGATGAGATATTCAGACGAATGGGTGTGGAGTTTGATTATTTTGGGACGACTGACGCTCCATCGAATCATCACAGGACTCTTCAGATTGTGGAGGCTCTGATCGAGGCTGGGCATGTCTATCCTCGGAGAATTGAGCTTGCGTACTGCCCTCGTTGTGATCGTTTTCTTCCTGATCGGTATGTTGAGGGTCGCTGTCCCTACTGTGGGGTTCGTGCAAGGGGTGATGAGTGTGATCAGGGCTGTGGTAAGCATCTTGAGCCGGGCGAGATAAGAGATCCTGTTTGTAAGATATGTGGGCGTGAGGCTGAGTATCGTACTCAGGAGCATTTCTTCTTCAGGCTTTCTCGGTTCAAGGACTTCCTGCTTCAGTATCTCCCAGGTCTTCGTGGCACGAGTAATGCGCGCAACTATGCTATTGAGTGGGTGAATCAGGAGCTTCGTGACTGGTGTATTACGCGGAATATGGAGTGGGGGGTCTCTTTTCCCGGGCACGAGGGGCTTGTCGTCTATGTCTGGGTGGACGCTCCGATCGGGTACATCTCTTTTACTGAGGAGTGGGCGAAACGGACCGGGGGTGATTGGGAGGCTATCTGGCGCGGTGACTCGAGGATCATTCACTTCATCGGGCTTGATATCGTCTATCACCATTGCATCTTCTGGCCAGCGATCCTGAAGGGTGCCGGTTACACGGTTCCATGGGCTGTGGTTGCGTCCGGGATGGTGAAGATTGAGGATAAGAAGTTCTCGAAGAGTCGCGGGTATATAGTCTGGGTCGATGAGGACTACCTGGCGCATGGTTTTCACCCTGATCTCCTCCGGTATTATCTTGCAAGTTACACGTCCCATACAAAGGAACTCAACTTCTCGTGGAAGATATTTCAGGAGAAGGTAAACAAGGAACTTGTCGGATCTCTCGGAAATTTTCTCTACCGCACCACGCTATTTGCATACAAGAACTTTAAAGAGGTTCCTATGGCGGCTGTGAGTTCTGAAGTTATGGATCGGATAGGTCAGGCGATCGACGAATTCACTGAGAGTATCGGTGGGTATGAGTTTAAACGGGCTGTGGATAGTGCAATGACACTCTCTGACTTTGGCAACACATATTTCCAGTCAATGGAGCCGTGGAAGCTTGTGAAGACCAATCGAGAGGCATGTGCAGGTGTTATAAAGGATTGTCTCCAGATAGCAAAGGCTCTCATCGTACTCTTCGATCCCGTGATGCCAGGGTTGATGGAGGTCGCGTGGAGAGATCTCGGTCTTAGAGAGAGCGTTCATACCGTATCATACGATGAAGCACTCGTCGAACTCGAGGGTGGAAGACCGATTCTGAAGCCTGAGATCCTATTTAATAAGATCGATGATGAAAAGATCGAGGAGATGGAGAGAATTCTTAGCAAGCGAATCATTGAAGCGGTGGAAAAAGAGATGAAGAACAAGAAAGATGGTGAAGAGAGGGGAAGATCTGATAGCATCACTCTCGACGAATTTGAACGACTGGATCTACGTATCGGTACTGTGAAAGAAGCAACGAGCATCAAAGGCTCTGAGAAGCTCTTGAAACTCACAGTCGATCTTGGCGAGACAATACCGCGAGTGATCGTGGCAGGCATCAGAGAACACTACACCCCAGAAGAACTCTTAGAAAGACAGGTTCTCGTCGTCGCCAATATGGAGCCTGCAAAGCTCTTCGGCGTTGAATCACAGGGCATGCTACTTGCAACCGAGAATGGCGTCCTTCTCGAACCAGACGAACCTGTAAAGAACGGGGTGAAGGTCAAATAGGGCCAGGGCAACGAAGAAGAATCCCAGAAAGCTCGATTGTCTCGGTGTGACCAAAGCTTTATTCAATTGTGTTACCAATAGAGACTTCTGGATGTCGGATAGATTTTACAGCACTATAACAGGGATTGTGAAGGGGCAGCAGCTATCGATAAGCGGCATCTCGCGTGAGCTGGCAAAGCATGGTTATAGTTGTCATCGTTTGATAATAACAGGGTACCTGCGTGCGCTCGAGGATCTTGGATACGTGAAGAGGGAGGATCTTCCGCCTTCGAAGGTCTACACTGCGCTTCACGGGAGGAAGGATATATACGAATTGATCTCAGAGAAGCTCGAGGACGTTGACCGTGAGAAACGATTGCGAGTGGCTGTCTATCTGCTAACAAAACTGCTTGATCGCCCATGCTTCAAACAGGAATTAAAAATGCTTGCAATTCCAAATCCACATTCAGATCATGCTGTTCGCACCTTAAGTGGTGAGGGTCTTGAGGAAATCAGGTCGGATATAAGGAGGATCGATATCCCGCGCGGTGACCCGGCTTATGAGATTGTGGAGGGCGAGTCCCCACCTGAGGAGGCGGTTGAGATACTTGTGGAGATGCTCAGGGAACGTCTCAACCTTGAAGGGCTCAAGATTGCACAGAAGAGACTCGGGGATGTGAGGTGAGGATGTCGCGGCAGAAGAGGACGTATCTTGGCAGACTCTGGCTGCACTGGTGTGAGAACTGCAACCTCCCGGTCCTTGACAAGACCTGTGGCAGGTGCAAGAGTCAGACAGTCATGGTGAACATTACACCTCCTGGCGACATCAGACCAGCATTTCAATATGATATAGACTTGATAAACCAGGTCACAGAGTCACAGTACAATGAGAGACTCGTGCCAGCGAAGAGAGTTGTGGTCTTGAACAGAGCACCTTATGAGGATCGGATGGATGAGGTGATCCTAGACGGTGCTGTGATGGGATCGCTCCGCTTTGAAGTACCTGAGAAGCGGTGGAGATTCCTGCCACGACTCGAAGGCGCGGCAAGGATCTTCAACAGGGAGACAGATCTCTCTAGAAGAAGAGGGTGGATCAGAATCGACGAGGGTGCCGTGGGACTCGTAGAACAAGGTGCGAACGTCCTTGCGCCAGGGGTGATCGATGCCGATCGAGAGATTATGGTCGATTCCGAGGTTGTGGTGCTCACGCCTGATGGACGCGTCGTTGCATGTGGGCGTGCACGGATGAGTGGGGAGGATATGATCACTGCAACGAAGGGGGTTGCCGTTAAGACGAGGTGGCATGGCATGCCGCGTGAGAACCTGCCAGATGATGAGCACGAGTGGAGCTCTGCTGTTGTCGCTAACCGAGACGTGCTTGAGAGGTATGTCAAGCGTGCTCGAGAGTTTATCAGAGGCGTTGTCGCGAGTGTCGACCGACCGATAACGGTCTCGTATTCAGGTGGAAAGGACAGCCTTGCAACGCTCCTGCTTGTCAAGGAGGCGCTGAGAGAGAGTGAGTTGAAGAGAGAGTTCGATCTCTTATTCGTGGACACAGGACTCGAGTTTCCAGAGACGGTGAGAAACGTCGAATGCGTGACAAAGGAGTACAACCTGAACCTATTAAGAGCGAGCGCTGGGAATCGCTTCTGGGAGTCATTCGAAGAGCTTGGGCCACCAAGCCCTGCGATGCGCTGGTGCTGCAAGGTATGCAAGCTCACACCTATAAAAGAACTGATCGAGAGAGAGTACCCAGATGGGTGTCTATCATTCATCGGACAGCGAAGATATGAATCGAGTGCACGGGCAAAGAGCGAACATGTATGGAAGAACCACTCTGTGGAGAACCAGATAGGAGCTTCTCCGATCCAGAACTGGACAGCGATGCACGTATGGCTCTACCTCTTCTCGAAGAACGCACCCTACAATCGATTGTACGAGGAGGGTTTCGATCGGATCGGATGCTGGCTCTGCCCCTCGGCAGAGATGGCAGATCTCATACGCGTGAGAGAATCATACCCGGAACTATGGAAACGCTTTGAAGAGGCACTTGAGAGGCGAAGATCGGCAAATAATCTTACATAAAGCTTACATAAAGCTTAGAACGAGCTTAGAACGTTTTTATCCTGCCCTCAACGATCATCTCCGTTATACTTGTTATCTCTTCAAGCCACCGATCCATTATAGTAGTGGTTTCACGTTCGATGAGACCCATCTCGGCGCCTTCACTTGGCACTACCTGTGCACTTGCAACGAGCGGCTGGTCGATCGGATAACCGATGCGTGACAGTATGCGAATGTATACGTCCTCGACGCCTCTTACCTCCTCTGCTATCTCGCGTGCCATCTCGTTTGAGAGGAGATTGTAGATCTTGCCAGAGTGATTGATAGGGTTCTTTCCACTCGTCGCCTCCATGCTCATCGGACGCCACGGTGTGATCAGACCATTGCACCGATTGCCGCGTCCGACCGATCCGTCATCGCCCATCTCGGCAGAGGTTCCTGTGACAGTGAGATAGACAGAGCCTGCTTCGAGGTCATCAGCGGTATTCACCATCACCCTGACATCACGCTCGGTGTACTTTACTGCCATGTCAAGAACCTTCTCAGCGATCTCTTCCTTGATGCTGATGTATGCGTCAAGATCGTCCACGTATCGCCCTACCATGGCACATGCAATCGTTAGGCTGATCGTCTCGTTCTCCCGGAAGCCCATCACCTTTACGTCCTCGCCGATCGCAGGGATCCCCTTCCTCCTGAGCTCTTCGATCATGAACCGCTCAGTGTTGTACGTGAGTTCTTCTGTCTCAGAGAGTGGAGCAAAACCCACGCCGAATGATGTGTCGTTTGCGAGTGGAACCTCTCCACGTTTGAAGACATTCTGCAGATCGGTTGACCCGCTCCCTATCCTGCAGTCAAGTATCACGTGTCGTTCAAGATCGATATTGAGCAGAGTCTCCTCCAAGTACTTTCTTGCAGCCCCAATAACCGTGGTATCGGTTGGAATTGGCGTGCCTTCAAACTCTTTTGTTGCGCGACCATTCAGGAGTACATAGATCGGTGATATCAACTCGCCACCACCGTATTCGGGTGCAGAAGACCCTGCCACGATCTCCACCTGATCGGTATTGTGATGCAGTATCATACCGCACTCGTCCTCGTAGAGATTACATAGCGCCCTGCTCGCCGCTTCAGCAATCCCATCTGCAATACTGTCAGGATGCCCCACCCCCTTCCGCTCAACAATCTCCATCGCCTGATCTTCGATTGGTCTCTCAGATATCTTCTCAACTATTATGTTACGCTTCATAAGCTCCCTCAAGCTACAGAATACAACGTTACATGAAACTCTTTTTAATTATAAGCTTTCTGATTGCACATAAGACGCAACCATCTATGCTCGGGTCAACGACCCATTCGATCCCTCCCTCGATCCATAGATCTGAGTGGCGTCATCTTCACCTGTGAATGGTATTGAGAACACTTAAGTAGCGTTCAGACTCTGAATGAACGATGAGAGCGTTGTAATCAGTTATAAAAACAGCCGAGAAATCTATATATAAGATCGGTCTGATGAATAGATGTATCACGGTATGAGGCTTTGATGGTTATGGGAAATATTAGACAGACGTATATTAAGCGTCTTGCTGCGAAGTTGCTCTCAGAGCATGGCGATGAGTTTGGTCTGGATTTTGAAGCCAATAAGGAGAAGGTGGTTAGGTACACAAATGTTAAGGGCAAGTCTATACGCAATCGTGTGGCAGGTTATATTGTTCGGAAGAAGCGGATAGAAGCGAGTGAGAGATAATTCATTCAGAGGTGGTCTTTGTGTTTGGTGGTGTTATTCCAGCAATTATAACTCCTTTCACGGAAGAGGATCGAGTGGATCGTGATGGACTCGTGGAGAATCTCCAGTTTCTCTCAGATGCTGGCGTCTCAGGGGTTGTTCCCTGCGGCACCACTGGCGAGTCTGCGACTCTGAGCACGGCTGAGCATATGGAGGTCGTCGATTGTGTGGTTGAGCATGCAGATGTGCCCGTGATCGCTGGCACTGGTTCTAACAGCACTTCCGAGGCGATCTCTCTCACAAAGCATGCAGAAGACGCTGGCGCTGACGCAGCGCTCCTCATAACACCTTATTACAATAAACCGAATAGAGAGGGACTCATACGACACTTTACTGCGATAGCTGAGAGCGTTGAAATTCCAATAATACTCTACAATGTCCCGGGACGGACCCAGTTGAATATGACGCCTGATGTAGTCTCTGAACTTGCAAGAATCGATAATATCGTTGGGATAAAGGAAGCAAGCGGCGATCTCCAGCAGGTCTCAACGATCATTGAGTCTACACGTGAGATGGATTTTGCAGTCCTCTCTGGCGATGACGCGCTCACGCTCCCGATCATGAGCCTCGGAGGTATCGGCGTCATATCGGTAGCGGCAAATCTTGTGCCTGAGAGGGTAGTCAAGATGGTCAAGGCAGTTGAGAATGGGGAAATGAAGACGGCTTTGGAGATACACTATGAGCTTTCCCCCCTTGTAAGGGCTCTATTTCTTGAGACGAACCCTGTGCCTGTGAAGATGGCGATGGAGCTATGCGGTCTTCCAAGCGGGCATCTGCGACTCCCACTCCATCGTGGGACGACTGCCACCGAGAATGCACTTCGAGACGCACTTGGTAGGCTTGGTCTCCTATGATACGCGTGGCAGTGAGTGGTGCCTGTGGGCGCATGGGAACGCTTATAGAGCAGAATGTGCTCTCGGCAGATGACATGGAACTAGTTGCAGGCTTTGACCTTGCACGAGTGGGTGAAGATATAGGAAACATCGTTGGCGGCGGTGCACTCGGCATAAACGTAACCCACCCAGACAACCTCTCAACCGAGCTTAAGAGAACAAGAACAGACGTACTGATCGATTTCACAATTGCAGATGCAGCGGTTAAAACCATTGAAACCGCCTGCAAATCCAAAGTCAATCTCGTGGTTGGAACCACAGGCTTCACACCAAAACAACAACAACAAAACGAAGAAAACATAAAAAAATCAAAGATAAAAGCAGTAATAGCACCAAACTTCTCAACAGGCGTAAACGTCTTCTTAAAACTGATAGAAGAAGCAACCAAACACCTCCACAACTATGACATCGAGATCATAGAAGCACACCACAACCAGAAGAGAGATGCACCAAGCGGAACAGCCATAAAAGCCGCCGAAACAATAAACCAACAACTGAAAGAAGAAAAACCAATCATATACGGACGCCATGGACTCGCCCCCAGAAGATCAGAGATCGCCATACACGCAGTCAGAGGCGGAGACATCGTCGGAGACCACACAATAATCTTTGCCGGCAACGGCGAACGCATCGAGATAAAACACCAAGCACACAGCAGACAGACCTTCGCAGCAGGTGCCATAAACGCAGCCAGATGGATCTCAAGAGAAGAGATCCCACCAGGAATCTACGGAATCAAAGACGTTCTGAACCTATAAACCACAAGGCAAACCACGAGGCTCCTACAGAAGATCCTACAGAGGCTGGCTGGCACCCCCCACCATCTTGCCAAGTGACATGCGGATTAACAGTATTCCTGATTGGTGGTCTCTTATATCCAAACGGTATAGGAGAGTAGAGTAGCCCGGACAGGATTCGAACCTGTGTCGCAAGGTCCAGAGCCTTGCATGATTGACCTCTACACTACCGGGCTACCGGGATGACAGTTCTGTTTTTGTTCCTTATTAATCTATCGAACGTAGCTATTCTGCTTCCATAGTTCTGATTCACCATTATTCTTCCGAGAAAAATCGGTGAAAATAAGGTTTCAGAGTTAATTCGATGGCTTCTATCAGACGCCAAGTGTCATTCGGAGTGTGTTTCTTACGGCTGGTGATAGTCCGAGGACGAGTATCACGAGTTTGATGAGATTGATGAGATTCTGGGTCCTTTGATCGTCTTTTCCTCCAACTTCCTTGTCGAGTAGGTATATTGCAGGTATGAATATCGCGAGTTTGAGCGGGTACATCACCGCTGCTGTGCCGGTGAGATTTATCAAGAGTGTTGGAACCACGTGTTTCTCATAGTATCCTAAAAGGTCAACCCCGACAAATGTGGAGGATGCATCGATGAGATGGGCTCCGAGTATGCCTGTGTTGAGCCGATCGGTTAGACACTCAAAGTTGATCTTCCTTGCTGCAAGGTAGACTGAAAGGGTGGTAGTGGTTCCAAGTGCCATGATCAGGAGGGGGATGCCGATTCTCTCAGGCATCTTCATTCTTAGGAGGAGTGTGAGGTTGATCACAAACCATATGATACCCATGGAGGAGAATATCTGGTGCCAGTGACGCTTGAGTATTGATCCGATCTGTATCGAGAGAACGAGGAGGAGAACTGTGATTATGAAGATAAGAATATAGATTGGTGGTGTTATCAGGATGTACTTCCAAGGTGGAAGGAGAGCCTCTGTATCCTCTATCACCCGCAGCGTGGATCCTGCCAGGATATAAGGTACTGTTGCGCGGATGAGGTCTCGGTCCACGTCCACCTTCAGGAGTCTCAATAGCTTCAATACTGCAAAAGTACTTATGCCAAGAATCAGAGCATAGCTTACGGTGTCAACGATGTTATATGACGTGTCGTGGATGATGCCAGAGATGTAGTATTTGTATATGAACTCTTTAACAGCTTCGAACATGGTTCTCTCGAGGTAGCGATCTTGAATACGAGTTATAAGCACAGATGGATGGAGTTACCGAGGTGCGTCGTGGTTGGGCATGGCGTGATAAGTGACCTCGCTAAAGTCTGCATCGAACTTAAGCTTGGTGGTACAGCGGTGATAGTCAGTGGGAAGACGACCGGGCAGTCCTTCGGTCGGTTGGCAGAGCGTGTGCTCACAGACTCTGGCTATGAGGTTCATATTGCAACGATCGAGCGATCAGGGGATGAGGAGGTTGAAGAGGTTGAACGCTTGTGTACTGAGGTGGAGGCAGATTTTGCACTTGGTGTGGGGGGTGGCAAATCTATCGATGTTGCAAAGCTTGCATCACATAACCTCTCAATCCCGTTCATCAGTGTGCCAACCGCTGCTTCACATGATGGCATAGTCTCGTCGCGAGCGTCTGTTAGTCGAGAGAGGCGAACGGTATCGATCGAGGCTCATCCACCACTTGGAGTGGTTGCAGATACAGAGGTGATAGCAGAGGGGCCGTATCGTCTCCTTGCGGCAGGCTGTGGAGACATCATATCAAATTACACCGCTGTGCGGGACTGGCAGCTTGCACACCGCTTGCGTGGAGAGGCTTTCAGCGAGTATGCATCTGCACTTTCGCTCATGACGGCACAGATCATCACCGACTCTGCCGACTCGATTAAACCAGGACTCGAAGAGTCTGCGTGGAAGGTTGTGAAGGCACTTGTCTCGAGTGGCGTTGCCATGAGCATTGCAGGTTCAAGCAGGCCTGCGAGTGGCTCTGAGCACAAGTTTAGTCACGCACTCGACGAGATTGCACCACGCCCAGCACTCCATGGTGAACAGTGCGGGGTTGGAACGATCATGATGATGTACCTCCACGGTGGCGACTGGGAGAGCATAAAGATGGCACTCTCAACGATCGGCGCCCCCACAACGGCCCATGAACTCGGGATCAAGGACGAACATATCATAGAAGCGCTCATGCATGCACATGAGATCCGCCCAGAACGGTACACCATCCTCGGTAACGGCCTCACCGAAGAGGCTGCAGTGAGAGCTGCAGAGATCACAGGCGTAATCACCTGAAACCCGCGGATTGAGAGCTCCCTACACTGGTGGTTTTCAAGTGAATCCTGAGAAAGACGAGATACAAAGGATGTTTACAGCAATTTCCAAGAGATACGATCTTCTAAACCGGTTGCTTAGCTTAAATCGTGATAAATACTGGCGTAAAGTCGCTGTGTCAGAGCTGCATGTGAAGAACGGCTCTTTAATACTGGATCTCTGTTCAGGCACCGGAGATGTTGGAATCGAGATCGCCATGCAAGACGACTTCGATGGCAGTATCATAGCAGGCGATCTCTCTCTTGAAATGCTAAAAATTGGAGCCATGAAGTGCCAGAGACGTGGGATCGAGAAGATCGAGTTTGTCTGTGCCGATGCCGAAGACCTGCCATTCAGAGAGAACCTCTTTGATGGCGTGGTGATCGCATTCGGGATACGTAATGTGCAGGATAAGAGACGAGCGCTCACCGAGGTCTCCCGCACCCTCCATAAAGGAGGACGAGTGGTTATACTGGAGTTCGGGATACCGAGAAACAAACTCTTCAAACGGATCTACCACCTCTACTTCAGAAAGATCCTGCCTGCAATCGGTCGAATCATCTCAGGGAGCAGCACAGCCTACTCATACCTCCCAGACTCTGTAAAAACATTCCCAAAAAGAGAAGAGTTTGCAGCACTCATGAAGGACTCAGGAATCAGAGACGTGCGATACTTTGACCTTAGCTTCGGCATCGTCACAATCTACGTAGGAATAAAATAAGAAAAAAGATCTATCCCACCTCTCCTCTCATCATTCAATCTCTATAGCTGGGCAATATTCTCTCCTCGTGCAGGAACTGCAGAGAGATCGAGAGCATGTTTCAGTTTATCTCATGCTTTAATATATACATGACAAGATCCTTGCTGATTCTAGACTCCCTGTTAACCTGCTCTGCTATCGCATCATCAGCGAGACCCTCCTCCCTCAGCGTATTTATCCGATCGTATATTCTTGGACCCACCTCAGAGTACTCATTTATGTCCTTACGATGCCCCCACACGTCACCCTCAAGGAGCTCGATTCCCTGCATCGAAAGGAACATCACAGTAGCCTCCGAGATCGTTTTTTTGTAGGACGTTGGTATATGGATCGCTTTGAGATTAGGGCACGACTTCACAAGGTTGAAGATATCTTTGTTCGATGGCCTGAACGTTAAGTGAATTATCGTCTCACCAGGATCAAGCGAACTCACCTCATCCTTTGAACTCACAACCCGAATCTTCATAACTCATCACCCTATTATTTTCTTTCTGTAATAACTTATTTATGGTTATCGTATAAAACTTTTGCCACTTACCGATGTTCCCCGATGCTCCCAGTTTTGGGGGGAAGGAGGAGGCGAATGGATGCATTCGAGGCTTGGGGGCACTATCTCAGTTCCGGTTTGATGAGTCTTCGAGATGCGGGTAATAGTGAGAAGCCTTCGTCTTCCAACATCTTTTTAATTGTTGTAGTTGGTATTGTTGTTTGATGGGTTTGAACTTCCTTCATGGCAGTGATTTTCACCTTGGGTATGTGCAGTATAATCTGCATGAGCGTTTCCTCGATTTTGCTCGCACCTTCAAGGCGTTTATTCAATATGGCTTAGAGCACGATGTGGATTTTATCTTAATTGCAGGGGATCTCTTTGAGAAGAAGAATATCAATGCGCCCACGTATCTTCAAGCCTATAGGGTGTTATCGTGGCTTAAGAAGGAGTGTGAGGGTCGGAGATCCATTCCTGTGATCGCGATTGAGGGTAATCATGACCTCGCTTATCATCGGGATAGAAATAGCTGGCTTCAGATCCTTGAACAGCAGGGCTTGCTGCGGTTGTTAAAATCTATAGGGAGTGGTGGTTTGAAGCTGGACTGGGTGGATGTGGGGGAGTGTCGAATATTTGGAGTGGAGTATCTTGGCGCCTCCACTCTGCAGAGCATCCCCCAGATTGCAGAGCAGATAAAAGAGGTAAATCAGGGTGTTGAGAGGTTCACTATTCTCATGATGCATTTTGGGATGGAGGGTAGAGCACGGGGCGAGATCGCTGGTGAGATACCCTATAATGCCCTATCGCCACTTCGTGAATGTGTAGACTATCTTGCTCTTGGACATTATCACACACAGTACGAGTACGATAGCTGGGTGTACAATGGTGGAAGTCTGGAGATGATATCTCTCAGTGAATACGGGCTTAAGAAGGGATTTTATCATGTGACAGATGAGGGTGCAAGGCTTGTGACCCTTCCCACACGCCAGTTCAAACGGCTTTCAGCCAGTATCAGCAGAGTCCAGAGTGTAAAGGAGCTAACCCTCCTTCTTCAATCGATAGTTGAAAGCGAGCCACCGGTTGATTCCAAGCTTCAGCCCGTTGTGGAGTTAACACTCTGGGGAGAGCTTAACTTTCCAAAGAAGGAGATCCCACTTCAGACGCTAAAAGAGATAATCTCAAAGAGATTCAACTGCCTCTATGTTGATCTGCACATAAAAGAGATCGATGACGCCTACGCTCTCAACGAGAACGAGATCAGGGGCATGAGTCGAGAGGAGATAGAGACGAAGATATTAAGAGAACAGGTCTTGAAAGACACTCGTTATAGAGCACATGCAAGACAGGTGGTGAGCGACATAATCGAAGCAAAAAAGCTTGCTCTGCTGAAGGTCGATGAGAGAGAGATAATCCACAGGTTAAAACAGAGCTTCAAAGAGATACACTCAGAACGAGAGAGGGAGAGGAGGGAGGATGCTTGGTGATGCTCACGCGCCTGCGGCTTAAAAACATCAAATCATATAGGGATGCTGAGATTCACTTTGAAGAGGGCATCAATGGTATCAATGGCGAGAATGGCCATGGCAAAACCACGATTCTTGAGGCTATCGGCTATATTCTATTTGATTTTTTGCCTAATAATAAACATCAATACCTGCTTCGAAGAGGAGCGAGATCCGGGAGTATAGAGCTTGAGTTCATCGCAGATGATGGAATCGCCTACACTCTCAGGCGAAAGGTTGGTGGAAGCGAGATACGACTCTCCACACCGATTGGGGAGATCACGGGTAAGAAGGATGTGCAAGACTGGTTGATTGACAATCTATTTCCTCATCTGACCGATCCAAAGGAGCTCAGTTCTCTCTTTGAAAACACCATCGGTGTGCCGCAGGGAACCTTCACTGCAGCTTTTTTATTAAGACCTTCTGATAGAAAAAAGGTATTCGATGAGGTGCTTGGAGTTGACGAGTACAAAAAAGCATATGAAAACCTGCGCAAGGTGATAAAACTGATAGAAGAAGATCTCCAGGAACTTAAAGATCAGCAGCTCATACTTCAAACCAGAACAGAGGGTTATGAAAGATTAAAGAAAGAAAAAATAGGCCTGGAGGCAGAGATAGCACAGCTTGCAGGGAGGATACAGGATTCGCAGAAAGAACTTGAAGCCCTTAAAGCCAGGAGAGAAGAACTGGAAACCCAGCAAAAACTACTTCAAAAGGTTGAAAATGAACTTGAAGTGTTTGAGAGATCTAAAAATGCAACAGAAAATCATTTAGCACGGGTAAAAAAGGATATTGAGAGGGCAGAGACTGCAGAGAAGCTCATCGCTGAGCTTGCTGATGAGAAGAACGAGTATGAAGAGAGCGAAAAGACTTTGAGAAGTCTGTATGCTCGAAGGGAGGAGCGAAACAGGGATGAACGAAGAGTTCAAGAGTTAAAACACGATCTTGAAAGACTGAGGGAGAAACAACAGAGGAAAGAAGAGTTAGAAAGAGAGATATCCAGGTTGAACTCAGAGATAGAGGAACTACTCCCCCTTGCAGAGAGAGAGGACGCCCTGAATCAGGAGATTGAAAGGGTAGAAAACGAGTTAAAAGAACCATTACAGAGGCTTATTTCTGAAAAAAGACAACTCCAACAGGAACAGAGGAGAATTGATGAATTAAAGATCAAAATCGAGACGTTAAAGAGAGAAAAAGAGCAATTTTTGCCTATGTTACAAAAACAAATAGGATTAACGAGAGAAATTGAAGAGAAGTCCCAGTCCATTGCTGTTATAGCCTCTGAAATCAGAGAGCTTCAAGAAGGGTTGGCGCAAGCCGGTGAAAAGAACCTCTGCCCCATACTGAAGGGTGTTGAGTGCAAAGAAGTACCTAGCTTCAAGACCTATTTTACCCGGGAGATTAACAAGCGACAAAGAATACTTGAAACAATTCAAACAGAACATAAAGTGCTTCAAAAAGAGCTTGAAGCCCTTGAAAATCCAAGTGAAGAGATAGCAAAAAAAGATGCGCTGATCGCAGACGCTATCCAAGAACTTGAGAGACTGGAAGGGATACCTGAGAGGATTAGAGAGAACAGTGAAAGACTCAGAGTGCTTTCAGAAAAATTCCAAAGATACCTCGAGTTAACAGGGGAAGCAGGGGATGAAGAGCGGGTAAAGAGCATTCTCAGCGAGCTAAAGAAGAAGCTTGAAGCCCTGGGCGACGCAAAAAGAGAGCTAAGCAAGAAAGAAGCTTTGATAGAGGAAAAGGAGAAAGAAGTTGGGGATCTATCAGAGGTGCATCGGCAGATAAAAGAGTCAGAAGATAAATTGAAGGTGCAGACCAGTGCTTTGAGGAAATATGCAGGTTTAGATGCAACAATAACAGTGATAGAAGCGAAGGTGCAAAAACTGAAGAACTCCTATGATCTTTATCTTCAAAACAAGCCAATAGTTGAGAGAAAAACAGAATACATCAACGAATACAAGAGAGTTTCAAATAGGCTTAGAGAAGAAGAGGCACGGATCGAAAGACTCACTGCTGAGCAGAAATCCCTCCTTGCAAGTTTTAACGAGTCCGAGTTTCAACAGACAATAAAGGAAGTGGAAGAGCTTGACAGGAAGCTAAGCAGATATCAAACCAGCTATAATGAGAAGAACCACCAGCTTGAGAAACTTCAACAAGAACTATCCCGTATGAAGTCAGAGCTTGAAGAGTTGAAGAGAGTTGAAGAGAGACTCGAGGAGGAGAGAGAGTTTTACTCCTATGTGAGTCTCATCCGAGATCTTCTCAACACATCTGGACAGCTTATCGTGCTTGAACTGATAAACCAGATCGGAAGAGAAGCGAGCAATATCTACTGTGAGATCATGGACGACCACTCACTCGACCTGCAGTGGAGCGATGACTATGATATAATTGTCATGGAAGGCGGCGAGGAGCGGGGTTTTGCTCAGCTCAGCGGTGGTGAAGAGATGAGTGCAGCCCTCGCAGTGCGCCTCGCCCTTCTTAAGGTGATATCCAAAAGCGATATAATGTTCTTGGACGAACCCACCCAGAACCTTGACTCACGACGTCGAGAGAACCTTTCACAGCAGATACGAAGAATTCACGGGTTCAAACAGCTCTTCGTCATAAGCCATGACGACACCTTCAACGAGGAATGCGACCACGTGATTCACGTGGAAAAGGTAGATGGTGAAAGCCGCGTCAGAACTACAATCGATCAACCACTATAAAAATTAGAGGACGGTTATGCAGAACACAACAATAAGATTAAAAGCTGCAGAGCAACATCCACTAAAACAAGGATTGGAATAGGAGAGAGTGTCCCTTAAGGGGGGAGGTTCTCTCGCCTGGTTCTCTTGTTTATCTGATCCTCACTCGTCTGCCATCGATTGTGAGTCGGTCTTCGATGAAGAGTTTCACTGCTTCAGGGTATATCTTGTGTTCTTCCTTCAGTATTCGATCTGCGAGTGTCTCTGGTGTGTCGTCTTCGAGCACTGGTACAGATCGCTGGAGGATGATAGGTCCTGTGTCGATCCCCTCGTCCACGAAGTGGACCGTGCAACCTGTGACCTTGACTCCGTAGTTGAATGCCTGTTCCTGGGCGTGTAGTCCTGGGAAGCTTGGTAATAGTGCGGGGTGGATGTTCAGGATCTTGTTATGGTAGGCATCGAGCAGTCTCTTCCCGACGATGCGCATGTATCCTGCGAGTAGGACGAGATCGACTCCTTCTTTCTGCAGGAGTCTCAGTATCTCTTCTTCATAGGAGTCCTTTGTTCTGTACGAGCCTGGGTCTACGTGCACCGCTTTTATTCGAGCTTCTCTGGCACGGGTCAGTGCGTAGGCGTCCTTAACATCGCTCACGACGATCGCTATCTCTGCATCTTTTATGTATCCTCTTTTGATGGCGTCTATTATTGCCTGGAGATTTGAACCTCTCCCTGAAACGAGTACTCCTATTCTCTTCATGGAATCTCTTCTATCGCTCTTTTCAGACATTCTGTCGACTGATCCATCTTTTCTGCCGCGTGCATGATCTCTTCTCCTGCTCTTCTGTAACCTGCGTCTTTCAGTCTCATTGCCCACTCATTGAAGCTCTCACTGTGTCTCTCGTTGTGCTCTATCCAGTGTTGAAGCATCGTTGAGATGCTCTCTGGGTTCAGATCTTCACTCATCTTCAGCATCCTCTTCGATCACATTCTTGCTGTGAACGTCTTTCTCGATGATTGATTCGAACATGAAGTACTTCTCGACGTATCCACGCAGCTCTTCATCCGAGATACAGGATACTCGCTGCTCTTTATCGTACAGGCGTTGAATATCTCGCTGGATCGCTCGCAACCGTGGATCGTTCTTATCGAGGACGATCGTTGTAACGTGCATAAGCTCATTCATCGCCTCTTCCACCTTCTGCCGGATCACTTCAAGTCCTGAAGAGTCCCCGATCAGGAGCTGTCGTTCTGCCCCGATCAACTCTGGTGGATAGGGTTCGTAGGTGAATGGGTTCTTGATCACGCCTGCTGCATGGATTCCGCTCTCGTGTGCAAAGACGTTGCGGCCCACAAGCGCCTTGTTGCGTGGCACACGGATACCGATCTCATCCTCTATGAACCTCGAGAACTCACTGATGCATGTGAGATCGTACTTATCGAATCCCTCCACACGTTGTTTCAGGAATAATAGTATCTTCTCAAGCTCGGCGTTCCCGGCGCGCTCACCGATACCGAGAAATGTCACGCTCGTCCAGTTGGCACCATGCCAGAAGGCTGAGAGCGTGTTCGCGACACCAAGTCCAAAGTCGTCATGCATATGCGACTCGATATTCTTAACACCGATCTCTCTCAACCTATTTACGATGTATGGTATCCCGTAGGGTTCGTCCACGTCTATGAAGGGCACGCCAAATCCGAGCGTGTCACAGAGTCTAACGATACAATCAGGATCTATCTCGATTATATCAGAGATGAGCGGTAAAACGAAGCCCTCGATGTCAGAACGAGTCATATCTTCAATATGAGCCCGGGTGCGAAGCCCGTGATCAACAGCATACTGGAGAGCATCAAGATACTTCTCCCGTGCCGCCTCCCGACCGGAGAGTCCCATCTTATCAGTTATGTGCGTGTCCGAGACCGACATCAAGATCCCTGTCTCGCTAATCCCATCCATACTCAGGACGAAATCGATATCCTTCGGATTGGCTCTCGCCCAGCCAGTGACCTCTGGAAACTCGTATCCACGATCGAGCATGGCACGGACAGCATCACGATCCCGCTCGTTAAAGACGAACGCCTCAAGCTTCTCAACTCCCATCCTGTGCAGGTACTCATATATCACGATCTTATGACGCTTCTTCAAGACAACGCCAGCCATCTGAGAGCCATCACGAACGGTACTGTCACTGATAAAGACGTCCTGGCCGAGCGGGAGCTTGATCTTGGGCAGATCATCATACGAACGATACACCTTCAAGAAAGACACCTCTCCAATATAACGGGAAGATTAAGCGCCATGTATAATAAGCTTAATGATTCAGATCTTCAAACTTATTCAAACTTAATATCTATCTTCTCAGAACCATTGCCCTGCTGAGAAGTACTTTTGGCTTCTCACTCGGTTTGAATCCGATCGTGATCGCTCTCTTTATGGTCTCTTCAAATGCCTCTTTTGAGACATGGAACTTGGGTTCTATTATTAAGAACTTTCCATCTGGTTTCAGTATCGATCTCATCTCTTTGAAGAATTTTTCCTGGTTAGGGACCTCGTGGACCATGTAGAAAGCCAGAGCAAAATCAATTTTCTCTGTTATACCCATTCTATCTTTCTCGCATCTATGTAATATGATTCTTTTCTCAATTTTCGTTTCTTGAATCTTCTTTTTTAATTTTTGAAGCATTCCTTCCTGGAGATCTGCTGCAATGACCATACCTCTTTCTCCGACCATCTTAGCCATCTCTACTGAGTAGAGCCCTGAGCCACATCCAATATCAAGTACGATCATCCCTTCTTTAACGTACTCTTTCAGGAGTTTCCTTGGGTTATGGATCCATCTTCTGAAGACGTTATCAAGGCTTCTCGTGTGTCGAACAGGGCAGACTCTCTTACTTCTCTCTCCTGTCATTTGATAGTGGATACGTGAATCTCCTGTTAATAGGCTGTCGGTCGAGTGAAAAGGGATGGACCTATGATCTCCTGCAAAACACCTTTCAATTCCTTTCAGTTAACACTTTATACCAAAAGATCCAACCCTCTTCTTGGTGGTTATTCTGAAGGCATGTGTGATGTGTGGTGGTGAGGGCACCAGGCTTCGACCACTCACCTTTGAACGTCCAAAACCGATGATCCCTCTCCTGAACAAGCCCTCGATCGTTCACCTGGTGGAGCATCTTGCACGCCAGGGAATAGATGAGATCGTGATCACACTCGGGTATAAAGGAACGACCATTCAGGATGCTCTGGGGGATGGGCGAGCATACGGTGTTCACATCGAGTACGTTCACGATAAGAAGAAGCTTGGGACGGCTGGAAGCGTTAAGAATGCAGAGGAGCATCTTCGGGACGAGCCGTTTCTGGTGGTCGGTGGAGACCATGTCATGGACCTGAACCTGCGCGAGATGTATCGATTTCACATACTTGGGAGAGCGCCTGTCACGATCGGCTTGATCCCGATCGAGGATCCCAGAGATTATGGTATCGTTGACATGGATGTGAAGAACAGGATTCATCGCTTCCGTGAAAAACCTAGACTCGGTGAGATATTCAGCAATATTGCAAGCACAGGCATCTATGTCTGTGACCCTGAGATACTCGATAGGATACCTGAGAATGAGAAGTATGACTTTGCAAAGAACCTCTTTCCACGCATGATAGAAGAAGATGAAGAGATAAACGGCTTCCTTGTCAGGGGAAAGTGGACCGATATAGGCAATCCAGCCGCGTACCGAGAAGCGGTCAGATGGATGCTTGCCAACATGGAGAGCACCACCATAATCGGTAGTTTCAATCTGCGCGATGCGCGCGTCATAGGACCCTTTGAGGTCCGAGAGAACGTCTCGATGGGTGAGAACTCAGCGCTCGTCGGTCCAACCGTGATCGGGAGGGAGACGAAGATCATGGATAGCGTGCTGATCGGACCGTACACAACGATCGGGAGCGGCTGCGTTGTCGAGGAAGGGTCGCGCATCTTCTCGGCAGACATCTTCGATAACGTCCATATCGGAAGGAACGTTGCCATCTCAGGCGCAATCATCGACAACGAGACCCGCGTCGAGGACGATTGCATACTCGAGACCGATACCGTGATAGGTCCAAGGTGCAGGATCGAGAGGGGCTCAACGATCTCTTCAGGGGCTCGGATATGGCCAGAACTGACAATCAAAGCGGGTGAAGTGGTGAGAGGGAGGCGTGTGAACGAGTCCTATAAAACTGAGATGGAAGGATCATAGTCTCAGTGCCCGGTATTCCCTGCTCCGATCGGGCACTCTGTATAGCAGAGGTAGCACTTTATGCACCTCTCTTTTCTTATCATGTAGTATCCGTCTTTCTCTTCTTCGTTGACCGTATCCTCGACCGGGCATACCTGGACGCAGATATCACAGTCACCACATAGGTCTTCTCTGAACTCTCTCCCCCCTCCCAGGTCTGCATCGGTTATTATTGAGATCAATGCAACCCTCGGACCGAACTCTGGCGTTACAAGGAGGCTTGACTTGCCGATGCATCCAAGCCCTGACTTGACAGCCGCATGCTTGTGCGATATCTCGCCCTGGAGTGCCTCGTAGGCAGAGCGCGTGGCAGGAGGTACAACGAGGGCATGGTAGCTCTCATCGAAGAGGAGTCTGGAGGCTTTGAAGGCAAGCTCACAGAGTGGGAAGACCTTTCCACGCCATTCAGCCATCGCACGCTTCTTCTTTGTCCCGGGTGGCGCGTCCACCCTGACCGCAATGGTGAGAACGCTCCTCGCGTCCTTCAAGTGGTCCGATGGGGCGGAGCCGTCCAGTGCAGAGGCAAAGTCTGCGGCCGATGTGAAGCCGACAAGGTCTGCCCCTTCTCTTAGGAGATAGGTCTCCAGCCGATGCCTGCAATCATCCATGATCCATTAGTGCTCTTCTTTCATCTTCTGATCTTCATCTTGAGCCGTGAGAGCTTCGATCCGAGCCGACCCCTGACGGCGCCTGAGCCGCCACTACCACCTCCTTCACCTCTGCCCGGGCGCATCGTGACAAGATAGATCAGAACGAGTCCTATGACCGTTGCAATCCCTGCATAGAGGAGCCAACCCATCGGCTTCTTCTCCACATGGAACTCTCCACCTTTATTCAAGATCTCCGCGTAATACGTCCCAGGTGACTCTCTCTCCACGAACGTGAAGTTGACCCTGATCTCTTCACCAGGTTCAAGCGTGATATTCCGCGAGTCAACAGATGTACCATTGATCTTGAGTTCGACCCTCTCCTCACCACGTATGTTCCCTCGGTTGGTGATATTCGCGGTTATGAAGACGGGTTCTTTCATCGTCACATTCACGGGCGTAATATTGAACGCGGTGGCTTCAAACTTTGAGTATGGTTTTATCACATTGATCGTCTTCTCAGCCGCGAGGTACCCTGTCTTCTCGGCTCTCACCGTGTGCGTGCCGCTTGTCTGGAAGGTGTAGTTGAAACTCCCGTTTGTATCGGTTGTGCCAACAGAATGGTTGTCGACAAGTATGCTCGCGCCTGATAGCGGCTCTCCCCCAACGGTTACTCTCAGTTCAAACTCCTCGGTCTGGAGGATCTCACTTGGAGATTCGATCCTTATCTGGGTCTCAACGTACCGCTCAACGGTTATCGTCTTTGAAGCCGACTCGTAACCCACCTTTGTGGCATTGATCGTTGAGGTTCCAACTCTGGTGAGCGTGTGGGTTACTTCGCCGTTTGAATCGGTTGTGCCGATCGCTTCGCCATCGATCTCGACATCCGCACCCGGCACAGGCTCGTCTCTTCCAGTTGTGACTCTTATGGTTATCAGATCGCGCTCTATAGCGGTCTCAGGAGCATCGATCTTGAGCTTGCTCGCCGACTCTGCCTCAAGATCGACCATGATGAATGGATACCAGCGCAGGCTGTCAGGATCATCTGCCACCTCAAACCTGATCTCGCCCATCACATCGATTATATCACCAGCCTCAAGGTCCACCACCTCCTCCTTGTTCTTCATCTCAATTCCATGACTTGTGCTCGTTACTTCCATTATCCCGTACTCATCACCAGTATCGACCTCGAGTGGGTTCTCTGAGATCTGGAAGACGCCGCGTATAAACGCTGCATCGGTCTCCCGCCCGTGAAAGACATTCTCAACGTGAACGATTATGATCGGGACATCCCTGACGCTCCCGATCTTCTTGGTGTAGATGTAGTCCTCACCAGCCTCGACAGGCTCACCTGTGTCAACCTCCTCCCCGTCCTTCAGGAGGACAAAGAGGACGATCGCAGACTCTGCATCGACATCAACAGCCTTCAACATATATCCCTCTTTGAGTGTGAGCGTGCTCCCGATTGTGATCGTGTGCTTCTCAGAACTCTCACCACCTTCATCTATCAATACTTCGGGTAGGTAGCCATGAGAGAGCAGATTCTCAGGATCCACATCAGTTATGTTTGTCTTATCAGTGTAGGCTGCAAAGTACTCCCCACCCATGAAACCAACAAGATCATACCTCCCCCATTTAGCGTAGTCAAACTCGACACTGACCGGGGCAGTCGTATACACCAGTTTGCCTTCATCGATACTGCGACCGTCCACATCAACCTCGGTGGCGTTCAAAGTCTCGCTCCAAAAACCAGTATCGAAATCATAGTACAATCCCTCGAAGTTGAGTGGCGTCCACTCAAAAGCATCTTCACCAAGAGAGACTGTGCCACGGAGCTTCTCAAGCCCCTCAACGAAGGGCGCGAATCGAAGAGTATCAGAATCATCTGCCACCTTGAACTTGATATCGCCCATGATATCAACGATACTGTCCTCATCAAGGTCGAACGAGTCCTCGTTCTCCATCCTGATCCCACTGCTGCTCTTGCTCTTAACCTCCATTATCCCGTACTGATCACCAGTATCGATCTCGAGTGGGTTCTCTGAGATCTGGAAGACGCCGCGTATAAACGCTGCATCGGTCTCCCGCCCGTGAAAGACATTCTCGACGTGAACGATTATGATCGGGACATCCCTGACGCTCCCGATCTTCTTGGTGTAGATGTAGTCCTCACCAGCCTCGACAGGCTCACCTGTGTCAACCTCCTCCCCGTCCTTCAGGAGGACAAAGAGGACGATCGCAGACTCTGCATCGACATCAACAGCCTTCAACATATATCCCTCTTTGAGTGTGAGCGTGCTCCCGATTGTGATCGTGTGCTTCTCAGAACTCTCACCACCTTCATCTATCAATATCTTAGAGAGATAACCGTGTGAGAGCAGATTCTCAGGGTCCACATCCTCTATCTCTGTCTCATCAGTGTAGGCTGCAAAGTACTTCTCAGCCATGAAACCAGTAAGATTGTACCTGCCCCATGAATCATAGTCAAACTCGACACTGACAGGCACAGACTTATACACCAGATCGCCCTCCTCAATACTCCTGTCATCCTTAGAGTCGAGGTAAATCGTCATCGTCTCACTGCTCACATCCTCCTCCAGATCATAGAAGAACCCTGAGAAACTCTGCGCAGTCCACGTATACGTAGTATTCATGTCCTCGTCAGCAGCCCAGATACGATAACCAGTATTGTAGTATCTGGGGTGCACGGTCCAGTTCCAAGTCTGGTTCACATAACCATTGTTGTTACTCGCATTAGCAGTTACAGTATGCGTGCCAGCACTCGCAGTTGTGATGAAAGTGGCATTTTTCACACTGGTGTTCGTGTATTTGTAGTTTCCATCGAGCTTCCAGCTTATGTTAACGATCTGGTCAACCTCAATGTAGAACGTCGTTTGCACGCCTTCCACGCTTTCAGTATTCTGGGGATTTGATGTTGGGGTTGTAATATTGGGTGGTGGCTGGCCCGTGGTGAACGTGTCGATTGTTGTGTTGGTAGAACACGTTGTGTCTGATGCGTTATAGGCATAGATGCTGTAGTAATATGTTGTTCCATTGGTAAGACCAGTTAAATCAATGCTGTATGGTGTGGAATTATCCCAATCGCTCCATTTATCTAAAGAAGTTGTTCCATATTTAATACGGGTTGGAGCATTGCTTTGATTCACATCAAAAGAGACCGTAGCACTTGTCACACCAGGTGTAACAACAACATTTGTAACATTAGGAGCTGTTGGGGTGATGGTAGTGAACGTGTCGATTGTTGTGTTGGTAGAACACGTTGTGTCTGATGCGTTATAGGCATAGATGCTGTAGTAATATGTTGTTCCATTGGTAAGACCAGTTAAATCAATGCTGTATGGTGTGGAATTATCCCAATCGCTCCATTTATCTAAAGAAGTTGTTCCATATTTAATACGGGTTGGAGCATTGCTTTGATTCACATCAAAAGAGACCGTAGCACTTGTCACACCAGGTGTAACAACAACATTTGTAACATTAGGAGCTGTTGGGGTGATGGTAGTGAACGTGTCGATTGTTGTGTTGGTAGAACACGTTGTGTCTGATGCGTTATAGGCATAGATGCTGTAGTAATATGTTGTTCCATTGGTAAGACCAGTTAAATCAATGCTGTATGGTGTGGAATTATCCCAATCGCTCCATTTATCTAAAGAAGTTGTTCCATATTTAATACGGGTTGGAGCATTGCTTTGATTCACATCAAAAGAGACCGTAGCACTTGTCACACCAGGTGTAACAACAACATTTGTAACATTAGGAGCTGTTGGGCTACTCATCGTGTTCTGCACCGTGAACGTGGCATCTGATGTGTTAGATGCGGTGAAGCCTGTGTCGTTCGTGGCAGTGGCGCGGATGAGGTAGTTTGAGCCATCAGTTAGACCTATTGTGTTCCACTGAACCGTGTAAGGATCGGATGTTGTATTATCACCTATGGGATACCAATTCGACCCGCCATCGTCTGAGTAATTAAAGCTTACCTTTACAATGAATCCCACATCATCACTCGCATTCGCACTTACCCTGACAGTGCCATTAACCGTTTCCCCTCCCCTTGGATATATGTCTATGACACTTGGCGCTGCCATTGCGATCAGTGTGATTATTGCTGTGATTATTATCAGTACGGTTATTCCTGTGAGTGCATCTTTCAAGAACCTCATATTATCTCCTTCCAATCATAAATGCGGGTGAACACGAGAGACCCTCAATATTTTGATAGAGTAAAATCTGTGTTTGTGTAAGTATGTCGTCTTATTTATATCTTGTGTCTTCTGGTCATGTTAACTTATTGTTGGTGAGATGGAAAATAAAAAATTTTGGTCTTTCTCCGATAGTCTCTTGAATGATCTCTGTGGTTTATGTGGGGTTGTGAACGTCTGTTATCTTGCGTTGTCGAAGTCTCAGTGCACTCTTCAGTTGGCAGGGTGTAATTTTAGTTGTAAGGGTTGTTTCAGTTCTGCAAGGGCTGGGGCTGGTAGGGATGTCTCTGTTGAGGATATTGTGGAGCGCATGCCTCTGGGTAGGCGTGTTCTTATTGCTGGTGGCGAGCCTACGTTGCAGGTTCGGGAGTTGTTGGAGCTTCTTTCTCTGTTGCGTGGGCGGCGTGTTATTCTTTCTACCAATGGGTATTTTTTGAGCGATCGGGTGGTGGAGGGTCTTTCCGGTTCTGAGGTGCATCTTGACCTGAAGGCGTATACTGAGAGTATTCACATGGAGTATACTGGGCGGAGTAATTTGCCTGTGCTGGAAGCTGTTGAGCGTTTGCATTGGTATTCTGTTGATTTCGAGGTTGAAACGGTTCTTATACCTGGAGTGGTTGATTCTTCGGAGATTGAACGAGTTGCAGAGTTTTTATCGTCTATCAGCCGTGATATATCTCTTCGGATTATCAGATATGTGCCTGTGAATGGTTTTTCGCGGCGTCCGACCGTGGAAGAGCTTGAGATAGCGGTGGCTCTTGCAGAGAGGCATCTTTCTTATGTGACTACATCGGTTGAGGTTAGGAACCATCCCGTGGGAGGGCGTGTGAAGATCTTCTTTTGAGTGAGTGTTCGAGTTTTGAGTGAGTGTGCGAGGGTTGTATTGCGGGATTCTGGGTGTGGTGTGTGCGGTCTGCTGTGGATTTTGGTTTGGGTACGGTTCTCTTAATAGCCGGGGGTGGGTTTGTAGGCAGTGTGCTGCGCGTTCTGATCTGTGGGGTGTTCTCGGGTGTTGGTGGCACGCTTGTTGTGAACGTGGTTGGGAGTTTCTTTCTTGGATTTTTCATGTATTCGTTGGTTTATGGTGATTTTTTCAGTAGAGACATGCGTTTTTTTGTAGCTATTGGTTTTTGTGGTAGTTTTACTACTTTTTCTACTTTTGCTCTTCAGAGTGCTAATCTCGGTTTCACTGGTTTTTTTGTTAATGTCTTGTTGAATGTGTTCTGCTGTATGCTTGCTGTTTTCGCTGGGCGTGCGCTCTCAATACTCTTACTGAGAAGGGGTGCTGGTTGGAGTTGATGTTGCTCATGGTGCTGACGGGTCTGGGTGGTGGTTGTGGTGCAGTGCTACGGTATGTTGTCTCTGGTTTTGCATCGCGGTGGGGTGATCTTCCATCTGGGACGCTTGTTGTGAATGTTATCGGCAGCACGCTCTTGTCTGCGGCAGTCTCTCTCCAACAAACCACGTCTCTTATCTATTTCTTTAACATCGGTATGCTTGGTGCTTTCACCACGTTTTCGACCTTCAGCTATGAGACGTTCAGGTTGATTGAGACAGGGAGATGGTTGCTGGCTATATTCAATGTGCTGGCGAATCTTGGGTTCTGCGTTACAGGGGTCTTTGTTGGCAGGTGGTTTGTGACAACGATCGTTTTCGGCATGTGAAAGGATGGGTATATATCGCTTGGTGCGTATAGAATGTTTGTGTGGCTATGATTTCATGAGGGTGAAGGTGTGAAGGCTAAGTTGCTTCGAATATATTTTGGAGAGTCTGACAGGTTTGAAGGCAGATCTGCATACCACGCAGTCGTTGAATACCTGAGACGAAGCGGTGTCAGTGGTGCCACGGTCTTTCGAGGCATTGAGGGATATGGTGTGCGCAGCATCCTTCATACTGCAAGCATACTCAGGCTAAGTGAGGATCTGCCTATCGTCGTTGAGGTGGTTGAAACAGAAGACCGGTTGAACCCGATTCTACCAGAGCTTCTTGAGATTGTGAAGGACGAGCTTGTTATTCTGATGGATGTTGAGGTCTTGATGGGGCACAAATTCAAAAAAACGGTCTGATCTTTAGAGATCACTATTCAAGTTATTATCCGTGCCACCAGGTTCGTCCACGTGGCTGAGAGATATATCAGCCTTACTCTCCTGCTCTTCAGCCCTACTCTGTTTGAATCACATCGAACGAGTTAAAGTCTTCCTCGTACGAAACCCATGATGTATCGACACGCTCAACATGTGAATGGGGAGAGCCAACTCTGCACCAGTCTATGAACTCCTTAAGATCTGATTCACTGCCTGCAGCCATCATCTCAACGCGTCCGTCCCTCCGATTCCGCACCCAGCCTGTAAGGTTAAGCTCTGTAGCTTTGCTCTTGGCATATGATCTGAAATAGACTCCCTGCACAAGACCGGAAACGAATATGTGTACACACTTCTTCATACACAGAGAGCATTATATCACGTTTCCAGATAAACCTGTTTCGGGGCAGAAGACCCATGCCTGAAAAAGAAAAGCTTCCAGTACGTTCAACCCGTGCTTCGCATGAGATGGTGCTGTTATCCAGCGGATTTATAACACATAATCGAGAGGAATCTTTAAGTAGTTTGCAAGTTAACCGACACACGTCATTATTAGAGGATGATAAGTATGAGTGTTGGACAGGAATTGCTGAATGTTCCATTTGGCGAGATGATAAAAGAGATGGCGCTTGCTATCGCAAAGAGTCAGCAAGCACTGGATATGAACTCGATTGAGGTGGCCCAGGCACTTGCCGAGACAGAACTACCGGTTGGTAGTGTTATTCTTGCGATCGAGCAACCTACTGATGAGGAGGGAAATCCCACCGGGTCGCCCACGCTTGTAACAAACGATCAGCCGATGAACTTGTTGACGTATGGGCTCCAACCACGATTTTATGAGTTCACAGAGTCGATCATTGAGGTTAAGATGACAATATCGATGAAAATTGAGCGATCAACCGAGATAGAGCACAAGAAGGAGTTCAACATCAAGAATAAGACCACATTCGAGGGAAGTGCCTCGGCAAGTTTCTTATTTGGAAAGGCTTCTGCCAAGCTCAAGTCAGAGACCACTGTTGCATATGCTTCAACCTTTAATGCAAAGTACAAATCCAAGTACACGTTCTCTGAGACAGGAACGAGCCTCCTCAGGACGACCTTGAAGCCAGTGCCTCCACCAGATCGGGCTGTGCCAACGATCAAGATACAGGAAGCTTCGAGTTCACCACCTTCGTAATCACCCCTTTTTTACATCCCTGAGGAGCGGGATCTATGGTAGATAAGGACGAGAAGAAGGTGATCGTTGAGGCGCTTGTAGCTCCACTTGGCAGTATCCTCAGGTCTGTTGGGATCTCGCTTGCAGATGCGCAGCATGCACTTGATGAGAACTCGATTGCAACACAGAAGGCGATCGATCTTGCAGTTAAGAGTGGTGAGCTTGAGTATGATATAGAGGCGCCATGGTATCACTTTCCCGAGGTCAATCTCGAACTCAAGATGGCACTCTCAATGAAGGCGGAGGCAGAGGTCGATAAAAAAGGGAGGGTGCGAGGATACAGGCCAATTCTAATATCTGCACCGATAAATGCGGCTTACAAGAACACCTATGACTATGATGTCAGAGGTTCAAGCCAGATAACGGCAAAGATCGTCTCGATACCGCCTGCATCAAAGACTAAGGAAGAATGACGTGGTTAGGATGGCAGAGGACTACAGGAAAAAATATGAACAGCTTCACAGGGATTTCACCGCAAAGGAAGCAGAGATTAGCGAGCTTAAAACCCAGATAAAAAGACTTCAACTTGAGCGTCCGAAGATCCCGCCAGATCGCCTCGTTTCAAGCTTTGGAGATGCACTTGAGAAGATGCAGGTTGCACTATCAGAGAAGCGCACGCGTGTTAAGTATCTTGTCAGTGATATGGAGGTTGAGCTGAAGGCAAATGTGGCATTCAACGAGGATAAGAACGAGATAGCCTATCAGCTTCCAAAGCTCGATGATACCCTGCCCCCTGAAAACCTGAGCACGATCCGATTCAGGGTAAAGATGCTCCCAGGAGAGGAAGTATCTGGCGAAGAGGTCTTTGGTTATGACGAGGTCCCGAACCTCATAGGTCTCACACTCGATGCAGCAAAGCACCAGATAACCTCAAGGAATTTCACGGTTGGTGAAATCAGCTACAGAAGAAATGACCAGGTTGAACCGGGAACTGTTCTCTCCCAGATCCCATCTCCGTTCTCGCTTGCACCCCCAGAAAGTCCTGTTGACATAACGGTTTCAGAGCCCGCTCTAAAGCTGACAAAGGTCCCGAACCTCATCGGAGTCCCACTCGATGATGCAGAAAAACTCTTAAAATCAGTTAATCTGGAAAAAGGCAGGGTGACAGAGGAAAAGAGCGAATCACCACCCGGGACCGTGATAAGCCAGAGCATCGAAGCCGGTAAAGAGATTGAGGCTGGATCTGCGATCGATCTTGTGATCTCGGCAAAAAGAAGAAGGAATATCTCCCGATATAAGAAACATCAGATACATCCAGAGAGACGGATCAGCAGAGATCTGAAAGTTGTAAAATGAGCCTTGAAACATGTATCGTCTGGCTGAACGAGCCTCTCACAGGAAAAAAGGTTGAGGCATTCACACGAGCAGTGGTTGACCGCGGCGGCAGAATCGAGCTTGCAGCGACCAGAGGCGCATTCATCATAAGCATCGACCACACCTTAATCGACGAACTCAGAGCAATGCCAGGCGTGAAGCTCATCGGCGGCGTTGAGATACGCCCCCGGAAAGTCCCCATCATCAAGAAACCACTCCCTGCGGAAGAATTTACCTGAAACATAACCTATGACCTGAATCACCTGTGGGAGAGAGTAGTCGAAGAAACGAGGCTCCAAGCTCTTCTTTTTCAGTATTCTTCTCGATGTATAGGAAAGCATAAACGCATCCTATACTTCAAGTAAAATTCGAGGAAAGCGAGGATTTTCTTGATTTTTCATAGAGTGAGAAAGTTTAATATAGGTCACCATCCATTTTTTGACGGTCGTTGAGGGCCCGTAGCTTAGCCAGGTGGAGCGTACGGCTGATAACCGTAAGGTCCTGCGTTCGAACCGCAGCGGGCCCACCAGCTTTAAAATTTGAGTTTTTCATTTCCTGACGATACGTCCACCAGCACTATTTTACTACACTACTACACTACTATAGTTCTCTTTTGCAGTACTGTAAGATTTGAGTGGGAAGGGTTAAATCTGATACTCGTTTGATGTGAGTGATCATGAGGACTTTTGTTGCTGTGGATCTACCCGACGAGATGAGAGAGAGGATTGGAGAGGTTGCAGCCAACTTCAACCGCACTGGTGTGAAACTCGTTAAACCTGAGCTTGTGCATGTAACTATAAAGTTTCTTGGAGAGGTTGAAGAACGTGTGGTTAAAGAGATCTGCACTGCATTATCCCAGGTAACCACCCAACCTTTCGATGCACGTCTCAAAGGTGTTGGCGTCTTTCCAAAGCCCAGTCATATCCGGGTGATATGGCTTGGTGTTACTGGTAATTTCGATCCACTCCATAGTGAGGTAGAGAGGATCCTCGAGCCTTTTGGTTTTGCGCCTGAAGACACTTTTGTAGCTCATGCAACCATCGCCAGAGTGAAGCGAGTGAGTCGTGAAACGAGAATAGAATTAGGTGCAGAGGCTTCGAAACTCGCGGAGACAATGATTGGAGAGTTTACAGTCGATTCGATCTCTGTTAAGAGTAGCACGCTCACACCACAAGGTCCAATCTACAACACGGTATGTAAGATTCCACTCAAAAAACAAAACTGAAGAAACGTTTGCTACTTCAAGTATAGTATCCAACATAACCCACTTAACCAAAATTTAAGAACTTTTCTATCCACTTTTCTGCAAAACTATAGAAAACTATAGTTCATCCCTAAAATAACTTCACCCCCAGATATCCTCCAGATATATAATATTCTTCATGCTAAAACACCTTACAAAGGAAGAACTGAAAGAGAGATACAGAAAAGAAAGAGACCCAAGAGTAAAGGAGAGATTGCTTGCAATACTGCTTTTGTATGACGGAAAGAACATATACAAAGCGTCAGAAATTCCAATATTCCCAAATAATTAGGCACTAGAAAAATAAACTCTCCCCATAAGCTCTCTTTTTCCAGGAAAAAGCAAGTATTGTATTACGGTGCTGTGTTGAATAACTCTTAAGTTTCCTTCCTGTATTTCTCATTTACAGGAGGGATGATTGGGATGCAGAGTAAGAGAAATTGGAAGGAATATAATGAAAAACTTGTGCGGAGGGGAGAACTCTATATCTCATTGGATTTCCTTGAGAACTGGGATGAAGAATTAAATAGGATGAATGAGGGGAAGGTTGGCAGACCTTTCAGGTTTACTCGAACCTTTATGTGTTTTCTAGCTTTCTTGCATGTAGCTTTCCTTCCATTAAGACAAATGGAAGGATTTTTGAGGAAATTATCAGAATATATACCTGAGTTAAAGGTAGCTGATTATTCCACTGTTTGTAAGAGGTTGAGGAAACTAGACTTTGAACTCTCTAGTAATCTTGGAGAAGATCTTGTAGTTGCAATAGATTCGTCTGGTATGAAGATAACGAATAGAGGAGAGTGGATCAGAGATAAATGGAAAGACGAGAAAGGGTTGGATTAAGGTTCATATTGCTATAGACGTTAAAACAAGGAAACTCTTAGCCTTAAAGATAACAGATGAAAGAACAGGTGATGGAAAGATGTTAAAACCTCTGGTAAAGCAAATTAAAGGAAGAGGTGGAGAGATAAGTAGGGTATATGGTGATGGAGGTTATGATAGCAGAGAGAATTTCAATTATCTTGCTGAAAATGATGTAGAACCAGTGATCAAGATAAGAAGTAACTCTTCAACTAAGTCAAGAGGCTCTCCATCCAGAGCTAAGAGAGTAAGAGAACCCAAAAGAGTTAGGTCATGAAAGATGGAAAGATAAATACAGGTATGGCTGCAGATGGACAACAGAGAGTTTCTTCTCTGGTGTTAAAAGAGTATTTGGAGAGACATGCAGAGCAAGATCTCCAGAAGCTTTATTTCAAGAAGTAAAGATGAAATTCATCTTCTACAACATGCTCATAAGTGTTTAAGCCTACATTCTCAGAGAAACAATTACCTGAAGATATACCCCATCCAGCTAATTGTTCAACACAGCACCTTGTAATAGAACTGAATAAACTACTTGGAATGCGATTTATTAATGGAAATGTCAGCAGTAAAAGTCCAATAGGACAATCTCTTAAAAGAATTATAGAATATCACAATCAAGGTGAATATCTTCGGAGAGATTACGAATTCAGCAAGATGACTATGTTAGTAAAACATCTAAAAGAAATTGCAAAATATGATATTAATTTGCTAAATGCATTTAAAAAACAGATATATAGAAGTGGCACCCGTGACAAATATTTTGGTGTCAGATTCGAAATTAATATTGCTGCATCACTAATTAGAAAAAACATAAAATTTACAAAATCAGAATCCCCTGATTTTACCATTCATAAAGAAAACAAGAACATTTTTATAGAATGTGGAAGTGCACACTTATCTAAACCAAAACTTGGAGATATTAAATATAAAATATGTTCAGTGATTAATAAAAAATCAAGCAAACCATATTGCAGTCCCACTACTGCCTTGTTTATTGACACCACAAATATCTACTACAACAGCTTAATAAATGAAATTTTGATAAAAAGAGACGAAATAAGAGAATATGTTAAAAATGTTTTGGAACATACACAATTCGGAAATGTCACTCTGTTTATCTATATTCTAAATAAAGATTTAAATAGATTTGAATCTGTATATACTCGAATAGACAATAAAAACATAGACGAAACATTATTGAATTTTCTTAATGAATGTTATCCATTGGGTGAACATACAGTTTATAAATTTACAATCCCTTCAGAAGGGTAAAGGTGGAGGAAAATGGCATTGTTAGGCCTTTCGCACAATAGCAGACATACGGTTACGCTTCGCTCCGCCCAAATCCAGCCTAATGGCTGGACTTCGCATGTCCGCAAACCGTTAGGCGACATTGCTAGGAGAGGTGATAATAAATGGTAATTGATGCTATAAAAATGGCTTTGGAAGAAATGGACAGAGAATATTGTATGCTCTCACAGATAGACTATCGTATGTTGGAAGTGAACGAATCGAATAGAGAAAATCTTTCAAAAGAGAAGTATTTGGAAAGACCTTTTGCGTATGAATTTTATCATCAACTTCGAAAATTGATAGACAGTGGAAGAGTAGATTTTAGTGGGCCAATAATTCAAGCGGAAGTAGATAAACGCTACCAACATTGTTTTGAAAATGGAAAAATTCCAGATTTTATTATTCATATCCCGAATACAAATAAAAATCTTGCAGTTATAGAATTTAAATTGGCTTCTAATCTAAGGGATATAGAGGAAGATTTCAAAAAACTCGTAGAGTTCAAACAAAAGTTAGATTACAAGTATCTCATTCAAGTTATCATTGGTGACAGCTCTTCCTTAGAAAATGCAAGAGAATTAGAAAATGCAAGAGAACGCATAGAAAGGATATCCACCAACAATGGAAAAAGGATAATAATTGTGAAATTCGATATAGAAACTTGGACAACAGAGGAGCAGTAAATTAAATACGATTGCAACATCGCCTAACAATGGACATACGGTTTCGGTGCTTCGCACTTACGTACAAATTCGGCAAGCCGAACTTCGTATAGCCCGAATACGTTAGTACGCCATAAGGCGAAAGACTTTAAATCATGATAATGATGGATAAGCATGCAAATGAACAAGAGAGAAATATACGAAGAACTCAAGAGGAATCCAAAAAATGTTAGATTTGATGTGCTTTGTAGAACAGCGGAATTGTTTGGATTCATATTTAGAGTAGGTAAAGGAAGCCATAGGATATACGTCAAGATGGTGTAAGAGAAATGTTGAATTTTCAGAATGTTAAAGGAAAGGCAAAACCTTATCAAGTCAAACAATTTTTAAAGATTATAGAGAGATATAAGTTACTACTGGAGGGAGAAGATGTATAAATACGCAATAGAGATATTTTATAGCGAGGAGGATATGGGCTATATTGAAGTGGTTCCAGAGTTGGCGGGATGTTCAGCATTTGGCGAGACCGAAGAGGAGGCACTGAAGGAAGTCATGGCTGCAACGGAGCTATGGCTGGAAACTGCCGAAAAGGAGGGGAGAGAGATCCCGCAGCCAGCAGGAAAAGAACTGCTGAAAGCATTTGTCGAAGAAAAGATTGCCTTTTGCCCTACACGCCCACAAGAGGCTGGCGTATAACAGAGCGGTATCAAGAGTTAAAGAGAATGGAAGAGAAGATGGTTACACGAGAGGATATCGAAGCGCTCATTGATTCAGTTGAAATTCTCAGCAACTCAAAAACGATGGAAGCTCTCCGTAAAAGCGATCAGGATATTAAAGCTGGTAGGGTTAGGGAAGTCAATTCTGTTGCAGATTTGCTTGACGAACTGCAAACATGACTTGGACGGTCAAGCGAACGGACACTTTTCTTGAGTCTCTCAAAGCGAGCCTGTTCATATGAGAGAGAGTCGTCAATTAGGTGACGGACTCCCACTATTCTCCTCTTGGGAGGGTTTTCAGGTCTTGAAGAGTTTCATGCGCTCGACTGCTCTCTTTTCTCCCCCCATTGCTCTCTATCGCTCTCTATCGTTTGGAGCGATTCTGTTCGTCTCATCGATCTTTTCTCACAGAAGTGTTTTCCGGTTTTGCAGAATGTCTCGAAGTGTTTGAGCCAGTCTGGGAAGATGGGTGATCTCTCCACGAACTCGACCAGTGCCTTTATCTGTGTTATGGTCTTCGGATCCAGACCATGTTCAATGGTGCATGCGTCCTTCTCAGCTATCTTCTCAGGAACTCGTATGATCTTCAAAAACGCTTTTATTGCGTCGTGTTTCTCTTTCACCGCTATTGCCAGTCTATACCCCTTCTCTGTGAGTTCCACACCGTTGTGTTTCTCGTATCTGACAAGTCCCTCTCGATCCAGTCTTTTCAGCATCTCCACCACGCTCGGTGGCTTAACGTTCAGGGATGCTGAGATATTCTTCACCCTGACATAGCCCTGTTCGTCTTTTATGTTAAGGATCGCTTCGAGGTAGTCCTCTGCCTTTCTCGAGAGCATAACCGTTATTAGGATAACCTAATATTTGAAGGTTGCTGCAGGTTCTAATATAGGGTCTCTTTTTTTCAGTTTCTCTGTAAAATTAAATGACCACTGGGACGGTTCATTATAGAAATTAAAGAATCTTAGTAAAGTGTAATCAGTATTAGAGTTTTTTCTCTTGATTCTTTCAATAAATCTTTCCATGTTTATTCTATTCTTCAAGTAGAACTGACAGAACAATTGTGTAGCATAGGAGATCGTTTTTATTTCTGTAATCGCATGTTTGCGGTAATAGAGATGCGAGTCTTTCAAACTAAATATTGCCTTATGCTATTTTGAAGAAAGATTCTATTCTGCTTCTTGTTTCAGTGAATTTTTCGTATTTGTTAATCCCTTCCACTGTTTGTTTTATTGCGTAACTGAAATCTTTAAGTAAGCTTGATAGATTCTTGTTGTATTTGCTGTCAAGCCAGAATAGGTTTGCTGGATAATTCTCAATTCTCTTTTTAAGCTTTTTTACATCTATGTTACTTTTCACTTTTATTAGAGGAATTGTTCTGCAGTTAAGAGGTAACAGAATATTATTGTAGGCTAAGAATCCAGCATCAGCCATGATAACCTTTATTTTCCCATTTTGAGTTTCCAGATTTGATATTACTATCTCTTCCCAGATTTCCTTCTTTGGTTCGTTCTTCAACAACCGAGAAATTCGTGAGATTTATCAGAGTGTGCAGACAATATAGCCTACTTCAGAACCTCTAAGAGAATCATGGCAGAATTCTGCATCAAAAAATCCATCCTTTATCATCTTTTTCCCTTTCCTAAGCCTGTTTAAATCCACTATTGTTACAACCGTGGTCTCCAGTCCATAGATCTCGTCTGCTTCTTCTTTAACATTCCTTTTTATTATATTGTCTATCCTTACTTTTGTCCTGTGTGATTTCTTCCTGAAATCTTCGCAATCTGAGAATGATTTAAGCACCTTTAAGCTTTAAAATGTATCTCAACTCCCCGTGGTCTCTCAGAAATGCGTAAAAGAGAATCAGAGATAACCCAAAGAAGAACCTCATAATCTCAACAATACAATATTCCATTGATATAGTCGTCACACTTCTCTTTCGCCTTGAACATCCCTCTTGCTCTCTCCACAACAACCTCAGCAAACTCTAAAGCTACAAACCAAAATTCATCTTCTTTCATCACTCCACTGCTGATCCTCTCCACCACACTTCTCAAAATCATGAAAACTAATTAAATAAGTCTTTTTCTATTTTTAACACTTAATTCTTGATTTGAATTGTTTCCTTTGTTATTTTTGAATCACACTTTGCTGGAAATTAGAGATAAAAATATGGAGATGTTTTAGTGCTTATCTAAATTTATTATGGATTCAGATGAAAGAGACCCTAAACACGTTCACGTCTATAGATGACCTAAGTGGAACTGCTTGAAAAACAGACTGCCACATCAATACATAAAGGCAGTTCCACAAGAGCAGGAGAAAGGAGGAAAAATAGATGATTGGGGAGAGCAGAAGGTGTGTCTTTAGAATCGCAGTTGGAATGACCACGCTGGCAATACCATTGCTGCTTGCGTGCGCTGGCACAGCGGCGGCGCGGACTATAGAGGCGGCTGTGGATGCGCTGGCTCGATGCCAACCTTTATCAGCTTTCAGTTGAAGTATAGTGCCTATATGAAGCGTTTGACTCTTATAGTCTCAGGCGATGTGCAGCGAGCAGGATATCGTGACCGGGTGATCGAGCTTGGCAGGAATCTTGGTTTGAGTGGGTATGCCTCCAATCTGGCTGATGGCAGGGTCAGGGTGGTTGCCGAAGGGGAAGAAGAGAGACTTGAGCTTTTAAGAGAGTATGCTGATATCAGGAATGCGCTGATAAACGTGGAGAGAATAGAGAGCAGTTTCAGCGAGGCGACAGGCGAGTTCTCTGGCTTCTTCAAGCTTGTCAGTGAGGGCGAGACCGATGAACGGCTTGATACTGCAGCAGATCTCTTGAAAGAATTGATCGATACCACAAAAGATGGTTTCAAGAGTCTGAACACCACAGTGAGAGCAGGCTTTAATAGATTGGCAGAGGGACAAGAGAAGATGCTTGAGAAACAGGACTCAATGCTTGAGAAACAGGACTCAATGCTTGAGAAACAGGACTCTTTGATAAGATTAACTGAAGAAGGATTCAGTGACGTGAAAAGCGAGATGAAAACAGGCTTTAGCGAAGTAAAACAAGAGATGGGAAGAGGATTTGCAGAAGTGAAACAAGAGATGAAAACAGGCTTTATGGAAGTAAAGGAAGAAGTTCATCTGCTGCGGGATGATTTCAGAGAACTCTTCATGCAGGAAGTGAAGGATCTTCGAGGCGAGATCGCCGAGATAAAAGCAACACTGGCACGGATGCAGGGATAACAGATCCGTGATAAAATCTCACTATTTCATAATCTTTCACAGATAAGTATAATTATTCTGCGTCAAATAATTTCGAAAGATTTTTATTCCAACACGTTCACGTCTCTAGATGAACCAGTGGAACTGTTTGAAAAACAGACTGCCACATCAATAGATAAAGGCAGTTCCACGAGAGCAGGAGAGAGGAGGAAAAAATAGATGATTGCAGAGAGCAGAAGGTGTGTCTTTAGAATCACAGTTGGAATGACCACGCTGGCAATACCATTGCTGCTCGCGTGCGCTGGCACAGCGGCGGGTGCGACGTGGGTTGTGGAAGATTCTGGCGGCGCAGATTTCACGAGCATACAGGCGGCACGACTGACAGATTATCACGCACAGAACGATTTATACACCATAATCACACCGAGAGCTATAGACCAATGGTAGGCATAACATGACGAGGAAGATTCTGTTGATGGCGACTGTGCTCATTGGGCTTATGATGTCCGGCTGCACCGAACAGGACGTTCGACCATCCGATGATAATATCACAGATGCGCCCGCGAATGCAACCAATGACACATTGAATGCGTCGGAGCAGGCGGGTAGCCAGAGTGTTTCGATACCGCTTCAGAAGCCGCCTTTCATAGATTAAAAGAGGACTAAGAACTAAAATACAGGAGGTATATGAAAATATGGAAGAAAGTAGATATGTATTGGTATTGACAGCTGTATTCCTGTGCTTGTTTATGGCTGGGAATGTATCAGCAACGGACGGAACAACGTTTCCGGTTGACGATGCCGGAATAGCAGCGTATGTGCAGTTGAGCGGAAGCATAGACCTGCAGGCGACAATGAACAATCTGCTGCCGCACATCGAAGATGTAATAGAGGTCAATCCCACTTACTTCATCGTGAATATCACAAACGACGATAACCAGATCACGCATCTCTATGTCGGCGCAGACGGGTGGGTCATACCTTACTACCTCAGAACAGAGAACGTGAGCAAAGTCGTGCGCTGGAACATAACCTCAATCCAGGATCCTACGCCGGAAAATGTGAGCAGTATGACAACTCTTGAAGAAGTGATATCTAAGACATGTGCTGCTACTGGCGTTGATTACGAAACAATCAGGTCAGACATAAAGTTTTATGACTTTGAGCATCCTGATGCCAACAGAATGATGGTTGTTGTCGACATGGTGAGCGGAAGCGGGTCCAACTCGTTTTACATGGCGATACCGTCCGTGGTTACAGTAAAAGAGAGTTCATATTCGCATTATTATAACAAGATGGGTGGCACATGGTTCTGTAATACTTGCATATACGTAAATGGTGCATGTATCTTAAACCATATACGCACTCGCGAAGGTGTAATCTATCACAATTACGACCTAACTCTCGATCAAAAAAACACAATAAAACTCGTGAGTGGTAATTACGCTTACACAACTGGTGTCGGCTGGGTGCTCGTGTACCGAGCATGAAACTGAACAAACCACTTTAAAAGGAGTACAATGATGCATCCACTGAATCGAAGGAGTGGAATTTCATGAGACTTCACAAAATAATCCTGTTGCTGGGGATATTAGGAGTAGTAGTATTGCAGTTGCAAACAGGAATAGCCAGCGGCAGCATTTCTGTTGAGGATGCAGATGCTGTTCGGAATTTTACGTTGAACACCGCTCCAAGCGATGCCATTAATTCTACTGATGTTCCTCAGCAGGAAACGTTTATTGACGTTTTTGTGAACGATGCAGATGCAGCACGGGATTTTAATTTGATCGGTGCTTCAGATGATGCTCTTAATTCTACTGATGCTTCGGAGCAGGAAACGTTTATTGACGTTTTTGTGAACGATGTGGATGCGATGCGGGATTTTGATTTTTCAAATTCTCCACCCGCCGGCTACTCTGTCGGTCAGGGCGCCCCGGATTTGGCGACCAAGAATCATTTCACCGACGCCTACAATCGAAATGGCGGCGCCGATGTACTCGGCAGCCCGACGACAGAGGTACACAGGGCATGGGGCTACTTGGTGCAGGATTTCCCTGGGGCAACTGGTTACGCTGGCGGGATCATCATGTACAACCCGTATAAAAATTATGCTTATTATATTCACGGCGCAATCTGGGAGCGATATTACGATCTGGGCGGTCCGAGGGCAACAACCGATATAGAATTTGAGCTTGGTCCACCGGTAAGTGACATCGAGCCGTACATTCACACCCATCCTCCGGAAGTCTCAAGCCACGGGACGCAATTCAGGTACCAGAACTTCGAGGGCGGGGCACTGGAGCACAATGTTGATACTGGAGAAGTCTTTGAAGTGCACGGCGCAATATTTGCCAAATGGAGAGAACTTGGCTATGCCGATGATGAGCTAGGACTGGTAACGAGCGATGAACGAGAGGCGGCTCAGTCTCCTATCAGAACTGAAGGAAGGGTCAGCGATTTCGAGGGCGGGCACATCCACTGGCATCGCACCGGCGGGCATGCCGGGAAGTCTTACGAGACGCACGGGGCGATCGATGCGGTCTACTGCGCGGAAGGCGGAAGCGGCGGCGACCTCGGGTTTCCGGTGTCAGATGAGTATGTGAATCCATCAGGATACCCGCAGAGTGACTTTGAGGGCGGGTACATAACGACAACCGATGGGGTGAATTATTATGTGTACATGAACGATGATGCTGAAGGACCGGCACTCGAAATTACATCTCCTGAAGATGGTTTTCATACCGATGAATACAGAATCGACATATCCGGCACTGCATCTGACGATAGTGGTATCCTTTATGGTAAGGTTGTGATTGCTTCGAGTGGATTCGATAATTCAGATGACCGAAGAACTGCAAAGTGGGATCCTGAAACAGATAAATGGGAAACTAACATCCCACTTGCGCATGGTGATAACGTAATCAGAGTTTTTGCAGTGGATAATAAACATAATCCAACAGAAAAAACAATAACTGTGTATTGCAATCCACCAGACTTCAGTTTTGCTCATATAACGGATGCACACATCGACGACGACTGTGAAACCAAGTGGAGTTGGAATAACCTGAAATATGAAAAGTATTGTGAGTCACAAGAAAAATTTAGTAGCACACTCTATGAAGTGAACAGTAAAAAACCCGCGTTTATCCTCGATACCGGAGATTGTGTAGAATATGATGATGAGGAGCTTTTTAAAAGATATATGGAAACCCTTGATCGATATATTGACAAAGACATTAAAATATATCACACGCCAGGGAATCATGATAGACGCAACAAATTTTTTGAGACAACTGACCTCAGTAAATACAACGCTATTGTTAAACCGAATAACGGTCCACACACTTCACTCAATGACGGTTATGGCGATTATTACTTCGATGAGGGTGGATACCGATTTATCGGATTGGATTCTGGACATGATTGGAGTGTAGTGGATTTTCTAACTCCAGAAGGCTCTGGTCTTGAAGATGATCAATACATGCGCTTGCTTGAATCTGATATAAAGGATCACCCTAAAAAAATCATTTTCATGCACCACCCAGTAATCAATGAAGGAGACGATGGATTTGGGGGCATCGAGAATAGATGTCCTGAAAAAGGTGGAAACGATATGTGCATTGGGGCATTTCGATGTGGTTTAATAAATTACTGTATTGATCATGGTGTGCAACTGGTGCTCACCGGCCATACTCATAAATCGTATAACGTTCAGATTTCGAATACTCGTTTTATCCAAACTCCGAGCGCTACTAAAGACACGAAATGGGCTTGTCCATTAGTGCCAGATGTGGTAATATGCAAACATGGATACAGAATAATCTACATAAAAAGCGGTAAAGCATACCCCCAGCTCTACACAACAGGAGCGCATTCGAATGTTAAAGGAGAGCTCGAATGTCCAGCACACCTCCACGCCTACGACTCGCAGGGCAGACACACCGGCTTGAACGCGTCAGGCGGAGTCGAGACGGGCATACCAGACTCGTTCTACATCGGCAGGTACAACTACTCCGATCCAAACGAAACCGAGACGATTCTGCTCTACAACACAACCGAAGAGTACCGATTCGAGATCGTTGCAAACCTCACAGAAGAAATCACTGGAAATGAATCCTTCAACTTCACAGTCGAACAGCAGACAGATGACACACGTACAACAATAGCCCATTTGAGAGTCCCGCTCACAGAGAACACAACCGCAACCCTCCCGATCAATCTGACCACAACAGCGTACACAATGGAGATCGATCATGACGGCGACGGCGCAACAGATGAAACAGAAGACCCGGATTTTACCGTTACAAACTATGCGCCAACTGCAAGTATCAATACCCCTGAGACCGGCTCAATATACAATGTGAGCGAGCCAGTAGAGTTCAACGGCACTGGTAGAGACCCTGAAGACGGCATCCTGACAAACTTCTCACTGGTCTGGTATTCGGATATCAATGGAGTAATAGGCGCTGGCGAACGATTCAGCACGGAAAACCTCTCCGCAGGAGCGCACAGGATCACACTCATGGTTAATGACAGCACAGGACTGACCGCCACCCAGCATATCGCATTGACCATAACAGAGCCTACCACCAGCTCAGCCCCTGCATGGTACCTCCACAACGACAGCACCATGTGCAGAACCACAACCAACCCGACTGGCAACCTGACTATAGAAGGCGGTAGTTCCAATCTCTGGATCGCAGACGAGCCTGCGCAGAGAGACCTTACGTTCCCACCGGGCGTCTGGACTGGGAGGATAACGCTTGAAACGCCACTTGCATCTGGGGAGAGTTTCTCGGTTGCGGTTGGGAACTGTTCCGGTGACATCTTCACAGGAAGCGGCAGTGCTGTGATAAATGGCGATGGAAGCAGAGCATTTGACTTCCAGATCACAGCAGACTCGTTCGAGATAGTGAAGGATGATTATTTAGCGGTCAATATAACAGATACCACCACCGGTATCGAGGTGAAGACCGGAGGCACACAGAGTTATCTCGTGTTGCTTGATAATGCGCCTCCCTATCCTGTCCCAGAGCTTCCGGGTGCATTTCTCATCATGGTTGGTCTGTTGATTTTGGTTGGTTTCGTGGGGAGAAGGTGGTGATGTTTTTTGTTCGGGTGTTTTCTGGAAAAAATGATAAATACGAGCGTCTACGATGGCAAGGAAGTAGGAGCATGAAGATGGGTGTTAGTGTTGCAGTGATCGAGGGGGATGGTGTGGGGCGTGAGGTCGTCCCTGTGGCTGTGGATCTCCTGAAGCATCTCGAACCTGAGTTTGAGTTTGTTCCGGTTGAAGTTGGGTATGGGAAGTGGAGACGTGTGGGTGTGGCAGTGGATGATGATGATCTTGAGTTGATGAAGGGGTGTGATTGTGCGCTCTTTGGTGCTATAACTACTCCGCCTGATCCTCGTTATAGGAGTGTGTTGGTGAGGTTGCGAAGAGAGTTTGATCTCTATGCGAATATCAGACCTTACCGATACATGGGGGTGCATATTCCACAGTACAGGCCACTTAAGCCTTTCAGTTTCACGATAGTGCGGGAGAATACAGAGGGGCTCTATAGCGGTGTAGAAGAGATAACGGAAGAGGGGGCGAGAACGGTGCGAGTGCTCACACGGAAGGGTTGTGAGAGAATAGTGAGGGCGGCGTGTGAGATTGCGAAACGAGAAGGATCTGGGATAACGATTGTGCACAAGGCAAATGTGCTGAAATCTGATCTTTTCTTCAAAAATATCGCACTTCAAATAGCAGAGAGAGAAAACATAGCTCATGGCGAGGTTTATATCGATGCTATGGCGTATCATCTCATCTGCAGTCCAGAGAATTACCGTGTGATTGTTACCACCAATCTCTTTGGGGATATTCTGAGCGATCTTGCAGCAGCGCTTGTTGGGGGGCTTGGGATGTGTCCCAGTGCCAATCTTGGTGATGATTATGGTCTCTTTGAGCCTGTGCATGGGAGTGCTCCTGATATTGCAGGGAAGGGTATTGCAAATCCTATTGGTTCAGTGCTCAGCGCGAAGATGATGCTTGACTGGCTTGGTAGGAGTGAGAGTGCTGCCCTCCTTGATGGAGCGGTTGAGCATGTGATAGAGAAGAGAGTTCTGACACCAGATCTCGGTTGTGACAAGAGAACAGGGGATGTGGGAGCGGCGATGCTGAAGTACATCGAAGAGGCATCTTGAGAGATTTGAGACGTCTATAAGGATCTTCGATTATTTATTTCTACTGGTAGTGAGGGTTGACTGGTGATCGTGTCAGCTTCTCTTTATCTCCTGGCATGGCTCTCTCTGGTTCTCCTCCTGGGAATCGCTGCTTATCCCTTTACTCGCAGGTCTCTCTCGGGGTTGGCTGATTCGTATGGTCTCTCGAAGATCTGCGGGGTGGTGCTATTCACGTATCTTGCCTGGCTCTCTTCTTTTATTGGGATTGGTGTGCTGCCGATCTTTGTTGTGTTGATCACCGGAGGTGCGATATTATCTCTTTATAAAAGGTTGGACTTCTCTCTTTTCGGTTTTTATGAGTTTTTATTTGCTCTTTCGTTTCTTTCTTTCGCACTGGTTCGCTCGTTTTATCCTGAGATCTATGGGGCTGAGAAGTTCATGGATTTTGCCATTCTGAATACTCTCTTCAGGGCTGAAAGTTTTCCACCGTTTGATCCATGGCTTTCAGGCAAGTATCTTGATTTTTATTATTACTTCGGGCATTTGATGGTGGCAACCATTGGGAAGCTCACTGGAACGCCGCCTGAGGTTGCATACAATCTGGGGCTCTCATTATTCTTTGCTCTTTCGATCACGACTGCTGTATCGCTTGGGTATAATCTCACAGGTAGGAAGAGTTATGGGTTGCTTGCAGCGTTTCTTGTCGTTCTCTCTGGCAATCTCAGGTCGGTTGTACTTGCGCTTGAGACGGCGTACCATGGATTTATGCCAAGTATTTCTTATTACTGGAGTTCTTCTCGGGTTATACCTAACACCGTTAACGAATTTCCTTCTTTCACGTTTCTACATGGTGATCTGCATGCGCATCTTGCAGCAATTCCATTACAACTCCTCTTTCTTCTTCTGCTTTTGAATCTGTATCGTTCTCTCCAACGCGGCAGGTTTGGGATTGGCACAGGCATTCTGACAGGTTTCGTACTCGGATTCCTCTTCCCGGTCAATTCGTGGGATTATCCAACGTATCTCTTCATAACTGTGATGATAACAGTTTATCTGCTCGGTAGAGGCGGGCAGATCTTAAAAGTGCTCTTTATAATCATTGGATCGAGTCTGATCTTCTTCATCCCGTTTCACGCATCCTTCCATCCAAGTGGTGTCAGCGGAGTTGGGCTGGTCGGTGTGCACACACGTGTCATCGATTATATACTCGTCTTTGGACTTATGCTTCTCCCGCTCACACTCTTCGTGGCGCATCAGCATCACATTCAACCATTGGGGCAGATGGGGAGAGGCAAGCTTCTCTCTGGAGCACTCTCTCTCACAACACTGTTAGCACTATTAACACTCTCGTACCTCAGAGGGGTGGAGTTGCCCTTCCTCTTGATCGTTATGCTTGCTATCTGCATCCGGTATCTTTATAGGGCGCGTGAGGGTGAACCCTCAGGGGATACGCCCTTTGTTATGATTCTCATCATATCTGGTTTACTTGTATCGATTTTCTGTGAACTTTTTTACGTCAGAGACTCTTTCGCCCATCCACTCGAGAGATTCAACACCGTTTTTAAGCTGTATCTTCAGGTCTGGATCTTATTTGCAGTCTCGGCATCCTTTGCATTATCTCAGATCTCCGGGAGACTCGAGGGCTCCGTTCGAAGTCTGTACGTTTTGATGATTACGTTCTTACTTATATCAGGCATCATCTTTCCAGCTACAACGGCGATCGTCCTTACCAATGGGTTTTCAGGCGGGTTTTCAGGCGAACCGAGCCTCGATGGCATGAGATATCTCAAGGAGTGGCACCCTGGCGATTATCATGCGATCAGATGGATGCGGGCAAATCTCAGGGAGAACGATATAGTTCTTGAACGGTGGGGTGAGAGCTACACCCTCACAGGGCGAGTATCAGCAAACACGGGCATTCCAACACCACTTGGTTGGGCCGGGCATGAGATCATATGGCGTTCAAACCAGACACTGGTAAACCAGCGGCTTCGCGATGTGGATACAATATACACGACAGAGAACACGACCAGAATCCGTGAGCTCTTAAGAAAGTACAGGATAACCCATATCTACGTAGGCAAGCTTGAGCGCGAGAAGTACGGTGATCTGGCACTGAAGCTTGATGAGACTCTCGATCTGGTATATGAGGACAGGCGCAACTCAACAGCGATCTACCAAGTGAACGATGGCAACGGTTGACAGGTCTCGTTGATTGCGGTCTCGATCTTTCTTCCGCTCAGGCAGGACCCGTCCACATAAAATTATAAATACGGGAGACCATCTTTTATTTATGCTGAGGGTAAGGGAAATTGTCGAAGAGTTGAAGGTGTTTGAGAGGAATAAGGTGCCTTTTCTATGTTGAGATTCTCGGTGTTGCGACCTGTATTCAGACATCTTCTCTGGGGGAGGACTGCCGGAATTCTCTCTCTGGCTTCATCCGGTCTCCAAAACCTCTGTTTGGAACTGGATACGGAAGTTTGAAGAGAAATTGCCTGTTGTATCAGAGAAGAAGAGAAGATACTCTATAGCATTGGACAAAACAGTTGTTAAATCAAATAAAAAGGCGTACTATGTCTATTCTGCGGTAGATGTTGAGAAGAACGAGTTAATTCTGATGAGAGTTTATACAAACAGAAATTATCTTGTTACAAGGTCTTTTCTCAAAGAAGTGCTAAAGTTCTGCGAGAACAAGCCAAGATTCATCGTTGATAAAGCTCCCTGGCTTATAGATGCACTGAAAAGCCTGGATCTGGAATTTGAGCATCAAACCTTTCGGAGAGAGAAGCCTGGTTGAATCAGTGTTTTCTTCGCTAAAGCAGAGAATAAAGATATTCTTTTACTCAATTAACTCTTTTAATCCTGTTAAAAACTGGAATTTATTCTGTAAGCTATTTATGCTTTATTATAATCGGTTGAGGTGGTGTTTATGTTAAGTGGACACGTCCCATCCTTTCTGTGGAAAAATTTTTGTTAAAGGAACAAATTCGTTACCAATTTTAATAATTTCTTGTTGCGTTTCACCTATCTTAGGTGTAGTTGGCAAGTCTATTGTAACATTAAACTCAGTACAACCATTACCTATTCTTTCAGCTAATACTCTATTTAAACCTCTTAAAGAACTAGTATGATCTGCATATCCTAAAATATCAAAAAATTGATTTTGATAGTTATCTTCTATTGTTTTTGAAGATATTACAAGACATCTTTTAAAAGTTCGACGGGTTTTTAATTGCTTGCATAATTCATTGATTTTTGAATTGCCACTAGATAATTTTAATAGATCAAAATCATCTAACTTCATCTAACTTTAATAAATCAATAGGCGAGTTTATTTCATATCCATTAATTTCAATTTCTTGATCAATTATCATTCTTAAAATAGATACTATCATATGGTCTAATGCTCTGACTTTCTGATGATGGTATATCGATGAGTAAAGCATTATCTTTGCGAGCAATAGTTGTTCAAGTGACATTATTCCTTTTTCATAAATTATCAACTTCTTATGTTTGCCTTCATATGTTTCAATATCCTCAATACCTAACGATAATAATAGACGATCTATCCCAAGTGCTAAAGGTACTCCACTAAAATCACTATCCCTAGTTATGTAATCCAATTTATCAGCATCATACTGCCCGTTGATTAAGTCTGCAATAAACTGTTCATCAGTTGGATTTTCCACAACACCAAGGATATAACCTGATATTTTACCAATGTCTATTTGAACATCATACTCCTTATTCAGGTCATCGAAAAAATCACGAAAAATACCACTTTTTAACATATAATGTCCAAATATTTCATGAGGTTTAGCACCTAACTTTATAATTTCACTTTCTATCTGTGGAAAATCCATCAGAACGACTTCTGAAACATGTGAGAAAGGACAATGACCAATATCGTGTAGAATAGCACTCATTCTTAAATCTGATAGAATTTTTCTTGGTTTACTACCAGTACCTAAGAATGAAAGAGACCCATTCTCTGAAAGTGAATTCCACATCTTATTCAGAGTAATAGTTACGCCAAGTGTATGTTCAAATCTTGTATGACGTGCAGTAGGAAAAACATTGTAAACAGGTCCTAACTGTGAGATATATTTAAGGCGTTGGACTACATGCGTATCGATTACTGCCATTTCATGTTCAAAAAAGTGATGAGTTCCAAGGTTAGCTAAATTAATTATTTTAGATTCTCTAATATCATAAAGCGGAAGTTCTCCATAAAACTCTTCCATGAACCTATTTATATCAGCTTCTAAGCTCATATTAACCTAAAATATCCAATATTTTAAGATTGTGTTTCTTTTAATCTTTTATTTAATTCTATTCCAATTTCTTTTAATCTTTGATAATCTCTATCATTAAATTTAGGTATTATTTTTTCATCGATATATTCACTTGCTCCATTTTTCAATTTAACATACTCAAAGTCAGGGTTAACAGTTTCCAAAACTCTTGAAATCTTGGCTCTTGTTAAAACTCTCTCTAATAAGTCTGAATATGGATGTGTGCCAGATCTAGAAAAAGTAATTTCATTTAAAAGATCTGGAAATCTATTTTTGTATTCGTATAAAGTTATCTGAAAGATTTTATCATCAAACTTCACAGGTTCATTTTCAATTGCCATCTCTTTTAATATAACTCGTATTTTATCATCTGGAAAAATCATAATTACCACCCTTCATTTTGTCGTTCTAATAGTTAAAAAGTTTTTCTAAAATGCTGCTGTGTTGAATAACTCTTAAGTTTTCTTCCTGTATTTCTCATTTGCAGGAGGGATGATTGGGATGCAGAGTAAGAGAAATTGGAAGGAATATAATGAAAAACTTGTGCGGAGGGGAGAACTCTATATCTCATTGGATTTCCTTGAGAACTGGGATGAAGAATTAAATAGGATGAATGAGGGGAAGGTTGGCAGACCTTTCAGGTTTCCTCGAACCTTTATGTGTTTTCTAGCTTTCTTGCATGTAGCTTTCCTTCCATTAAGACAAATGGAAGGATTTTTGAGGAAATTATCAGAATATATACCTGAGTTAAAGGTAGCTGATTATTCCACTGTTTGTAAGAGGTTGAGGAAACTAGACTTTGAACTCTCTAGTAATCTTGGAGAAGATCTTGTAGTTGCAATAGATTCGTCTGGTATGAAGATAACGAATAGAGGAGAGTGGATCAGAGATAAATGGAAAACGAGAAAGGGTTGGATTAAGGTTCATATTGCTATAGACGTTAAAACAAGGAAACTCTTAGCCTTAAAGATAACAGATGAAAGAACAGGTGATGGAAAGATGTTAAAACCTCTGGTAAAGCAAATTAAAGGAAGAGGTGGAGAGATAAGTAGGGTATATGGTGATGGAGGTTATGATAGCAGAGAGAATTTCAATTATCTTGCTGAAAATGATGTAGAACCAGTGATCAAGATAAGAAGTAACTCTTCAACTAAGTCAAGAGGCTCTCCATCCAGAGCTAAGAGAGTAAGAGAACCCAAAAGAGTTAGGTCATGAAAGATGGAAAGATAAATACAGGTATGGCTGCAGATGGACAACAGAGAGTTTCTTCTCTGGTGTTAAAAGAGTATTTGGAGAGACATGCAGAGCAAGATCTCCAGAAGCTTTATTTCAAGAAGTAAAGATGAAATTCATCTTCTACAACATGCTCATAAGTGTTTAAGCCTACATTCTCAGAGAAACAATTACCTGAAGATATACCCCATCCAGCTAATTGTTCAACACAGCAGATAAATTTCAAACTATATGAAACAATTCTAAATTCCCCGCCAATTCAGATATAAAATCAATTTTATCTTTATATTTCAATTTTTATACTAAGAACATCTTTTTACCCATTATAGACACCCTCTGTTATCTTTAAGAGCCCCAGCGCTGCACTCATACCCCCAAGTGACAGAACACAACTCTGCAGGTGCTTCTTAATCCCCCCACCACCTCCACTATAATAGTCATTCTTCTAATCTTCTGCACCAATAAACTCTTCCACCCAATGCCTCGAATAGCCCTGTTTTCTCTCTTCAAATCCTTCCAACCAAACTCAATAGTATTTAAGTCGGGAGAATAAGGCGGAAGGTAAATAAAATGGATATCAAGTCCTTCTGCCATTCTGTTTTAGCTGCTACAACCCTTGCATGGTAAATTCTTGCATTGTCCAGTAAGATACACAATGGCTTGTCTGGATTTTGCTTTCTTATGAGTTCAAGGAAAGCTATCATATCATCAGATTTGTAGAAATCTGAGAGCATTACCAGATCATTACCATTTAGGGATATGAAACCAAGCATTGATCTGGATCTCTTCTTTTCTTCTCTGTATTTTTCTTCCAGTTTTTCCTTTGTAAGGTGTTTTTAGAATGGTTTTGGGACAAAATCTTTTAATCCTTGACAATGATCACATATGCTCTCCACCCAATATACCTCTTTGGTACATCAACTTTTGCTGAATTACCGAAAGGAGTGACTTTCTTCTCGAAAACAACTTCGACTTCTTCTTTCAGGACAAAATCACCTTTCTTCACTTCAATCTTTCTCATATTTTTAGTATATCTATAGAAATACTTAAATACTTTTTGGTTAAAATCTGAATATGAACCTGGAATTTAGAGTAACAAAGAAGTTTGTTAATGAGTTACTGGATATTTTAGACGAACTGGTCAAGGAGACAAGGAGAGAAAAGAAAAAGAAGTACCCATGTGCTGAATGGGAAAGGAAGAGAGAACTTGTTAAGAAAAGACTGAGAAAGCTTCCAGAATATGTTAGGGAAGCCGTTGCAATGATCAGAATTCAGAAAAAAGCTGGCAAACCAAAGGAAATTGATCTGGAGAAGAGAATTATGCCATTCCTCTTTGCAAGGCTAATGAACAGATCAAACAGGGATGTAGAAGAATTATTGGAGTTGTTTGAGCCTTTGTTTGGTTTCAAAGTCAGCTACAAAACGATAGAAAGACTGTATTGCAGATGAAGAACTCAAGCTCGCTCTGCACAACCTCTTCATTCTCTTTACTCAAGAGTGAAGGCATTTCAGGCGAATTTACAGGAGATGGAACCGGATACAGCCTAACTGTTACAAAACACTACAGAACCAACCCTAAAAAGAGACCCTAATATCTTTATTCTCTGTTTTAGTCTTGCATGAAATCTTTTGGGTGGATTTCATGCGAGTTTCAGATCTCCAATCTGAAACAAGGAGAACACTGATTCAACCAGGCTTCTCTCTCCGAAAGGACTGACCGCTCAAATTCCAGATCCAGGCTCTTCAGCGCATCTATAGAGCCAGGGAGCTTTATCAACGATAAATCTTGGCTTCTTCTTACAGAACTCTTAGCCCTTCTCTGAAGGACCTTGTAACAAGATAATTCCTGTTTGTATAAATTCTCATCAGAATTAACTCATTTCTTTCCACATCCACAGCAGAATAGACATAATACGCCTTTTTATCTTGCTTTAACAACTCTTTCGTCTAATGCTATCAGGTATCTTCTCTTCTTCTCTGATACAAGCAGGCAATCTCTCTTCAAACATTCCCTCTTTCCAAAGAGAGGTTTTAGATACTGGATGAAGCCAGAGAGAATTCTGGCAGTCCTCCCGAGAGAAGACGTCTGAATACAGGTTGCAACACCGGGAATCTCAACCTATAAAAGGCACCTTACTCCTCTCAAACACTCACAACCTCAACTCTTCAACAATCTCCCTTACCCTCAGCATAAATAAAAAATAGTCTCTTGTATTTATAATTTTATGTGGACGGGTCTCGCCGAGGCAGAGAGATATTGGAAATTTTATTACATCAGGAGATCCATCTGACCTCTGGGAGAATCTGCTAAACCCTGACGCGTGACTCTGTTTCAGTGCATGGAAGCCCACCATCTATTTATATTATTATTTTTTATTTCAGAGTAATAGATGGTATCTGGTGGTTGTGGTAGGCTTGCTGGAGCATTCAGGGATAGGTACCTGGTTTTGCTCTTTATAGTAGCATTTTTCGTGGTTGTTTCAAGCTTTGTCTTCATAATTATTGATAAAACTCCTCAGGCTTGGGATCAAGCGCTTCATATGTACTTTTCGTTCATTTACTTTAATCTCATAAAGAGTCTTGAACTTGGGTCTATCGTGCACGTCAGCAACTATTATCCGCCGTTCTTGCACCTCGTCTCAATTCCGCTCTACTTCGTATTTGGTTTCCACGAGGATACTGCTATTGCCACGAACCTCTTCTTTTATCTCCTTATAGTCTTCTCGATCTACAGGGTCGGTGAGTATCTGAGGGATAGGCGAACGGGTGTTATTGCGGCAGTGCTTGTCTCTTTTTACCCGATGATGATCGTACTTCAGCGTGAGTACATGATCGATGTGGGGCTGACATCGATCTGTATCTTCACGATCTATCTTTTTATAAAGTCTGAAAATCTGAAGAACGTTAAATACTCAGCATTCTTTGGGATCTCGCTGGGCTTGTGTGAGCTCATGAAGTGGACAGCGTTCATCTATCTTCTGCCAGCAATCATTATGCTCTACGCGAGGGGTGTGCTTGATGGTATGCGGTTCTGTGCATTCTGTGGAAAGCCGATTGGAGAGCGTTTTGTCTCTCAAGGACTTCGTCGCAGGTTCTGCTCAGACCGCTGTGTGAAGAGGTTTCAGGTGGCTGGTGATGGCAATGCTGGAGCCAGTGAGAGCACTCTTCCCTCTCTCTTCATCGCTTCCATCCTTGCATTCGTCTCGTGTGCGTGGTGGTATCTGCCAAACCTTGAGGTTGTGATTATGCGTCTCACACACTTTGCCTCGACCCGTGGCGAGCTTGAAGGCGATCCCACATATCTCACGCTGCAGGGCTGGATATACTATACCCGTGCACTCAGCGAGAATATGGGAATTGTTCTCTTCTTACTTGCAGTATTCTCAATCATCTTTCTTCTATGGAAGAGGGATAGAGACGCGCCATTCGTACTCGTCTCGGTTGTTGTCCCTTACGTCGTATTTACAGTTGTGAGCAACAAGAATGGCAGGTATATCATGCCGATCATGCCGATCCTCGCACTCTCAACAGCACTCATGTTAACTCAGTTAGAGAGTCTCTCGAGGCTTTCAAAGCGGCTCAAGAAGATTGACTGGGGATCTCTTGAGAAGGCTCTGCTCGGCGTCGTCGTTCTCGTTGGGACACTCCAGCTACTCACAGTCACAATAGGCGTTCCTGATCTCACAGACAAGGGTTGGATCTATCCGAGCGCTCGCAGACCTGATACTTCTGACTGGAAGATCGACGAAGTTATGGAGACTATAGAGTCCAATGGTGGCTCGGGAAATCTCGTTCTCGTACTCCCTGACCATGCTTACCTGAACGGGCAGTCACTTGAGTTCTACAGGCTGAAAGACGGGTATAACTTCAGGGTGTACAATGGGGTATACGTCGGGTATGATGCTGTTGCAAAGAACTTTGATAAGATAAAGTTCTTCCTCGTTATAGAACCGCGCGAGCATCATGACAGCTTTGGAAGTGTTGAGGCGAGGCTCTACCAGCTCTTCTATGAGCACGAGGATGAGTTCTCAGAGGTGGGTGCGTTCACTCTCCCTGACAACACCACTCTTTTCGTTTACATGCGTGAATGATCTCGTGAAAGACGTGTTAGAGCGCTATAGATCGATCTTGATCTCCATTCCAACGATAGGGTTCTCAAGATCAAAGTTCTGGATCACTTCAGGGTGCACTTCCCCGAAGCCACCGACCACTATACTGTTCACGCTGATCTCTGCAGAGCGGTGTGGGATGTAGGCAGGATCGTCCGAATCGGTGATCACATACTCATAACCAAGTTCTCGCATAACAGCATCAACAAGAGATCTAACCTCTGTATAATTCGCCTTGGGATGTATGGAGAGGGAAGCGAGATGGAGATGGTTCTTCTCGCCTGCAACCACTTCACCGACCTCGAATACCTTCTGTGGCAACTCGTGGTGCTTGTTTGCTCCGAGAATCTTCAGGAGTCCTGGTAGTAGGGAGGTGCGAAGCATCGTATACTCTTCACTGATCGGATTCTCAAGAGAGAGAGCGTCCTCGCTTCGTTGCCGTCGCATCCACTCGAAGTGAACCTTCTCACTTGTGAGTGTGAACGGCATAACCTCAAGATATCCGAATCCGATCATGATCTCTCGCACGAGACTCTGGAGAGTTGAGCGCTCGTGTTCTGAGCCGATGGTGAAGGTGTGAGGACGCTTCGCTGGAAGGTTCTCGTATCCATGCCCGATTGCAACATCTTCAACGAGATCCCAGTGATGGAGTATATCGCAGCGATAGGGTGGGACCTCGACCACCACCACCTCGCCCTCGGAGTGTGCGTCAAAGCCCATCCTCACAAGTCTCTCTGCAACATCTTCTGCTGTGAGGGTGATCCCGAGGAGTTCGTTTACTTCAGTCGTCTCAAGTCTCCTTGTCTGATAGGAGAGGTCTGGCGTGAGAAAACCCTGGTCATTGTCTCTTATCTCCACTGCTTCGATTGTGCCTCCCCGTTCTGCAAGTGCGGTCACAACGATATTCAGGGCACGATTGACAGCAGGAGTCTCAAGTCCTGTGACCTCGAGGAAGAGGTCTGTTGTGTTGAGACTAACCCTTGTCAGGTTGCTATTGATTATTGGGGGGAATGATAAGACATGACCAGTGGAGTCATGGATCAATGGATACTCGCTAACATCACTCAAGAGGTGTGCGTACCTCCGACCCTTCGGATGGACCTTCAGGATCTCAGAGAGAGAGATCGGTTCTTCAAAGTCGAGAGGTGTGAATGCAAACTCGGGTGAGACCGTGGTATACGTGAATGGAGGGTTGAGGGTCGAGAGATCGTGAAGACCGATCGACGCCTTCTTCCGATCCCTGCCAATGCTCCAGTGGAGAGACTCCTGCAGGCTCATGAGAGACTCGATACTGCGAGACGTGAGTGAGACACCTCTCACGACCGCGCACCCGATGCATGGCCTGATCAGATCGATCTTTCCACCGAGTGTGATCGAAGTCCTCGACCTCGTCACATCATACCTTCGCGGCACTCTCTCCAATCCAAGAAAGCTGCGCATAGCCCGTGCCACACCCTCAACACTGTAGAGGTCGGGCCTGTTTGGGAAGAACTCAACATCCACACGATCGTCCAAGACCCGCTCCACGTCAGAACCGATCATCGGTAAACGCTCAACCACAAGCCTTGGATCGACTCCAAGAAGCTTCTCCAGATCATCAAGATAAAGCGAGACAACCGGCATAAGAACCCCTCTTCAAAGAGTATCTCTTTAAACCAGTAAAAGACGCCCACCCCAGATAAGCCTACCCCCACAGAGAGAGTGGCTTTTGAAAACGTATTTGTGCAGGGAGGTAGAGTTGTTGGGCTGGTTGTGTGCACGAATGGTGAATGGCTATAGTAAGCTGAAGGAGCGATTGATCGAGCACATTCTCTTTCTCTATGCAGCCCTCTCCATCTTTGTTACGATCGGTATCGTCTTCATACTTCTCTCTGAGACTCTTTCGTTCTTTAGGGATGTGAGTGTCTTCGAGTTTCTCTTTGGGACACGGTGGTCTCCCATGTTCACGCCGCCGCGGTTTGGCGTGCTTCCGCTCGTCAATGGCACGCTCCTTGTAGCCATCGGTTCAAGTATCATTGCGCTCCCACTCGGCATTTCAAGTGCTGTATATTTAAGTGAGTATGCTCACGAGCGTGTACGCAGTCTCTTGAAGCCTCTTCTGGAGATTCTTGCAGGCGTGCCAACGATAGTCTATGGGTACTTTGCTGTGACGTTCGTAACACCGCTCATCAGGAGAGTTCTTCCTGAGACTGATATCTTCAATGCGGCGAGTGCGTGTATCGTGGTTGGGATAATGATCCTGCCGATGGTTTCTAGCCTGAGCGAGGACGCTCTCAGGAGTGTGCCGCGTTCTCTTCGAGAGGGTGCTTACGCGCTCGGTTCGACCAAGTACGAGGTGACAACGAAGGTGGTTGTGCCGTCTGCGCTCTCAGGCATACTCGCCTCTTTCATCCTCGCAGTCTCAAGGGCTATTGGGGAGACGATGGCTGTGACGCTTGCCGCAGGTGCAACACCTGTTATGACGCTGAACTTCTTTGAGAGCATCCAGACGATGACGGCTTACATCGTTCAGGTGAGTCTTGGTGACACGCCTGCCGGGAGTGTCGCTTACAAGACGATCTTTGTGATAGGCATGGTGCTCTTCACCATGACGCTTGTGATGAACATCTTCAGTCAGTGGATACGGTCGCGCTATCAGGAGGTGTATGATTGAGAGTTGAGTCGTGGAAGCTGCAGGATGGGCGGTGGTTGAAGGATCGGCTCTTCACGATCGTCTGCTTCATCTCGACGATGGTGGGTGTTCTCCTCCTCTTTCTCCTGCTTTGGGACGTCTTCACGAGAGGTCTTCCATGGCTGAGCTGGGACTTCCTCACAAGTTTTCCCTCGCGCTTTCCAGAGCGTGCCGGGATAAAATCAGCGCTCTTTGGTTCGATCTGGTTAATACTTCTAACAGCCGCTTTTGCGGTGCCGATTGGTGTTGGCGCAGCGATATATCTCGAGGAGTATGCTCCGAAAAACCGTCTTACGAAGATCATTGAGATCAACATATCCAATCTGGCAGGTGTTCCGAGCATCGTCTACGGCATACTCGGTCTGACGCTCTTTGTTCGGACTCTCCTTCTCGGCAGAAGCCTTTTGGCAGGTGCTCTCACAATGGCACTCCTGATACTTCCAATAATAATAATCTCAAGCCAGGAAGCGTTGAGGGCAGTTCCGAAATCGATCAGAGAGGCATCGTATGCGCTTGGTGCAACCCGCTGGCAGACGATTCGCCATCAGGTACTCCCGGCAGCACGCCCATGGATTCTCACAGGGAACATTCTCGCGCTCTCGCGTGCGCTTGGAGAGACGGCGCCACTGATAATGGTCGGCGCTCTCAGCTTCGTGGCGTTCGTACCACGGACGCCTCTCGATCCGTTCACAGCCCTCCCGATCCAGATATTCAGCTGGGTGGGAAGACCGCAGGAAGAGTTTGCGAGCCTTGCAGCAGCAGGTATCATCGTCCTCATGGCGTTCCTCTTGACGATGAACGCAACAGCTATCATCCTGCGCAACAGATATCAGAGGAGATTGGAGTGGTGACTAGGAAGTGAGGTCGAAGCATGCAATTCTCGCAATGATCGTCTTTATCTTAGGGTTTGTCGTGATCACTACACCGCTCTGGATAGAAAGAGCGCTCCCGGTCTTTGACCAGATCATAACCGATGTAGAGATGAGGATCAGGGCGGGAATTGAGTTATTACAATCAGTTCTGTGAACGTGCCTCAACCACAATCTCAAGCGTGCGAGAGATAACAATCAATGAAGGCAGGGTTAAGGTTATAAACGATAGAAGTGTTATACATCTGAATATGGACGATGAGCGGATGGATGAGCTTAAAAAAGCTCTTGAAGAGAAGAATATCAAGATAAAGGACGAAGCAAAGAAGGTTGAAGAGGATCAGAGGGACAGGTTTGCGCATCTTCAGTGGGCGGTCCTTGAATAGATCTTTAAACTTTCCTGCGAGTCTTAAATCGCACAACATATCACAATAACTTTAGTTAGGGGGTAGTGTGCTCTTTCTTTCTGGCGGTACCGGGACTCCGAAGCTCATTCAGGGCGTAAGGAAGCTGATACCTGATGAGGATATTACTGTAATCGTTAATACTGCAGAGGATACATGGGTTTCAGGAAATCTAATCTGCCCTGACATCGACACCCTGCTCTACCTATTCTCCGGGATCATCGATGATGAACGGTGGTGGGGTGTTAAGAATGATACTTATCATACGCACGATGCTCTTATGCGGCTCGGTTGTGATGAGAGGATGATGATCGGTGACATCGACCGTGCCACCCATGTGCTGCGAAGCAACCTGATCCGTGAGGGTAAGAGCCTGACCGAGGCTACAGAGATACTTGCATCACGGATGGGTGTGAGAGCAAGAGTCCTTCCGATGAGTAACGACCCTCTCGCCACCATGATTGCGACCGACTCGGGTCTCATCCACTTTCAGGAGTTCTGGGTTGTGAGGCACGGGACTCCACGGGTCGATGGTGTTCTGATCAAGGGACTGGATGATGCCAGTCCGACAGCAGAGGTGATGGATGCGATCAGATCTTCCGATTCGGTCGTTATAGGCCCGAGCAATCCTGTAACAAGCATCGGTCCGATCCTGAGTCTGCGGGGCGTCAGGTCTCTCCTTCGTGAAAGGTTTGTTCTGGCTGTGAGTCCGATCGTTGGTTGTGAGCCTGTGAGCGGTCCAGCAGGAAAGCTCCTCTCTTCTGAGGGCTATAGTGTATCGAGTCGTGGTGTTGCAGAGTATTATGGTGATATCCTCGATCTCTTCGTGGTCGATCTGCGGGATGGAGTCTCTCCTGACGAGTTCGATCTCCCGGTGGTTGTGGCTGATACGCTGATGACGTCTCTTGAAGTGAGTGTGGAGCTTGGGAGAAGGATCATCTGTGAGATTGATAGGAACGTTTAAATATCTATGTGGTGATAATAGTAATGATGGATTTGGTATGGTGGAACAGAGGAAGAGAGTGACAACCGGGATTCACGGCTTCGATGGATTGATCCAAGGGGGTTTTCTCCCTGGACGCGTCTATCTGGTATCAGGACCGCCAGGATCTGGCAAGACCACCTTCGGGGTTCAGTTCCTGGCACACGGTGGCATAAAGGGCGAACCAGGGCTATACATCACACTGAGCGAGCCTGCAGAGACGATCATGGACGACATGTCAAACTACTCCTTCAACATCTTCGGGCTTATGAAGCTCGAAAAGCTGCAGTTCGTCGATCTTGGCCCAACAATGGCATACAACTACCTCGAGAGTGGGCAGAATATAATCACAACAGATTATCAGGCGCAAATAGAGTTAAGCTCTGAGCCAGAGCCGCCGACACCAGCATCGGTCTTCAAAGAGATCCACAAGTACGTGACGAAGTACAAGGCAAAACGGCTCGTCATCGACTCTCTCTCATCCATCCGCTTCACAGCAGAACACCCCGCAGCAGAAGAGAAATCGATAACCCACTTCATACGAAACATCAAAAACCTGGGATGCACAACCATCATCCTCTCAGAGATGACAAACCCACACTCCTACACAGTGGAACAGTTCGTCTCAAACGGTGTAATATTCCTGCACAACTTCCTTGATGAAGAGTCGAACACGATGAAGCGTGCAATCCAGGTGATAAAGATGCGTGGCACCAAACATGACTGCGACATGCGACGAATCGAGTTCGGCGACGCAGGCTTGAGTGTACTGAACAAGATGTAATATTATAAAAATATTATAAATGTGCCATGTCATCCAGAGATGGGAAGAAGAAACTACTCGAAAAGGTGTACAAACTCGGTCAGGAGGTAGGGTACTTCAGCCATTCAGAGGTTGGATGGGTACATCGAGAATATAGAAGGATACAAACAGAGGGAGAGAAACTCGGAATAGCACTCAAGATCATCAAAGAATGTTATGAAAAAGGCAAAAGCGAAGGAGCATACAGAAAACAACACGACATAACAAGAGGCATTGGTAAAAAAACCATCAAACAGAGTGGGAAAAAAGTAAAAGTAGGGAAGATAACAACACAAAAAGATCGAGAAGAGAATACCAGAAGGACACACAAAGTAAGCCTAAAACCCATCCTCACAGCAGTGGATAGACCGCAGAGCGCACGAAAACCAACATTCATCCATAGAATCAGAACAACACTTGAACCAACACTCACCAGACTGACCTCACCCTACAAACAACGATAAAAAGAGAAGCTTTTTAACCAGAAGAACTCTTCCTAAAAGGATAAACCATCGACCGTTGAGAGGATCGAGTGATGAGAAAAGAGTTCAGAGGACTCATAAGTGCGAGAGAGGCAAGAGAGATACTATCAAAAATCCAGCTCAAGACGAGAACCACGAGAGTCCCACTTGAAGAAGCCAGTGGAAGAGTCCTTGCAGAGGATATCACAACCATGATAGACGTCCCGCCATTCGACCGTGCAAGCGTGGACGGATACGCTCTCAAGGCAGAAGAGACCTACCGAGCACGCGAAGACATCCCTGTGAAACTCCGTGTGATCGATGCCATACACCCCGGCAGAGTATCCAAGAGAGAGATCAGGAAGGGAGAGGCAATCGAGGTTGGAACAGGGGCTCCAATGCCGAGAGGCGCAGACGCTGTTGTGATGGTCGAGGATACAGAGGAGGCTATCGAGGACGGGTTTGTAGCGATCAAAAGACCCGTTGCAGTCAACGAGAACACGATGCATGCAGGAACAGACATGATGGTGGGAGAGCGAGTATTGCGAGCCGGTACACGGCTTACGCCACGCGAGATCGGTGTGCTTGCAGCGATCGGAAAGAGAGAGGTCATGGTAAAGAGTCTGGTCGCGGGTCTGATCTCAACAGGAGACGAGCTCACACCACCAGGAGAAACACTCCCAGAGGCACATATATATGACACCAACACCTACACCATCAGAGCAGCCCTCTTGGAGTGCGGCGCAACACCACGGGTCTACCCGATCATACCTGACAACCACGAGATTATGAGAGAAGCCATCAGAGAGGCGGCAGATGAGTGCGATCTCGTGCTCACATCAGGAAGCACCTCGGCAGGAAGCGGTGACATCATCTACCAGATAATAGCAGATGAAGGAGAACTCATCTTCCACGGGATAAACATAAGACCAGGGAAACCCGCAATGCTCGGAATCATCAACGAAACACCGATAATCGGGCTTCCAGGATATCCAACATCAGCCCTCACAATCTTCAACCACTTCATCGCAGAGACAATCCAGAGAAGCCTCGCAGAGACCAGAGCCCAGAATACGACAAGAGCTCGACTCGCAACGACGATTCAAACAAGCGGGAGAGAAGAACTCCTCCCAGTGATAATCGCACGAGAGAACGCTTATCTGGCAGACAAAGGATCAGGTGCGATCACAAGCCTCGCCCACGCAGACGGTTTCATCCACATACCATCCACGACCGAGATTATCGAGGCTGGAACGAGCGTGGAAGTACAACTCTTCTCGCAGATCAAAACACCAGACATTCTCTTCATCGGCAGCCACTGCCCAGGACTCGACGTCGTTGAGGACCTGATACCCTACACCATGCGCATCATAAACACAGGATCCACAGGCGGCATCATAGCCATCAGAAACAATCACGCCGACATTGCAGGCACGCACCTCCTCGACCACGACGGAAACTACAACGAAGGAGAGATCAGACGATACCGAATAAAAGACGCAGTATTGATCAAAGGATACCTGCGCGAACAGGGAATAATCACAAAGGATGAAGGAATTAGAGGCGTAAGAGACCTCATTGGAAGAACCATAATGAACCGAAACAACGGCTCAGGCACCCGCCTACTCCTCGACCTCCTGATAAAGAAGATAGCACTCGAAGACGGAAGAGAACCAGAAGAGATAAGAAGAGAGATAAAAGGCTACCACACCCAGGCAAAGACCCACAGCGCCGTTGCATCAGCGGTGAAACTCGGTAGGGCAGATGCAGGAATCGGGATAAGACCAGCAGCGATCAAGAACAACCTCCGATTCATCAAAGTAGCGGATGAAGAGTACGACCTCCTCACAACAAAGAAGTTCATCAACACCCCACAGGCAGACTCGATCATCCAAACCCTGAAATCAAGAAAGCTCAAAAAGAGACTGCCAGAAGGGATAACCACATACAAGAGAAGCGGAGAAGTGATAGAGCTATGACAACTCTCCTTCTTCATCGAGAGATGCTCTCTTTAAGTGCCATCAGAAGATCCTTGAAGAGAGACCTCTCAGGAACTATTATCCCCTTCACACCATAGCCCTCAAGTGTCCTCGCCGTTGGAGTACCGATCGCACCAACCGATATCTCACCCATCCGTTCCACAACCCCATCAAGGATCCCGATCTCAAGAGCGGTCTTCATGAAGTTGTGGACCATCATGGTGCTTGTGAATGCAAGCCCGTCCACACCACCCTCAAGCACCTTCTTGAGAAGACCGTACTGCTCCTCACCTACCGGACGTGTGAGCGTGTAGACACAGGTCTCATGAACCTCTGCACCACGCGCGAGAAGCTCGTCCACAAGCATGGGCGCACCGTGCGTGCTCCGAAGAATCTCCACACACCCACCAGAAACCCTCCTCTCAAAGAGATCAAGCAGCCCACTCGAACTGTAGACCTTCGGGAGCAGAGCGACGCGAACCCCTACCCTCTCAAGTGCCTCTGCCGTGCGTGGACCAATCGCTGCAACCATAGAGTGATCATTCAAAGCCCTGACAAACTCCATCCCATCACCTACTCTCTTCAAGGTGAACTCAACACCATTCACACTGGTGAAGATCACATAATCCGAGTCCCCCCTGAAGACCCGCCCAAGAAAACCCTCAAAACCCTCGTCCAGATACTCCTCTACCTCTATCATCGGAACCAAGAGTGCATCAAGCCCGATAGACTCTGCAAAGAGAAGCGACTCACGAGCATAACGCGATGGACGCATAATCCCAACAACACCGCACATAAAGAGAGATGATGAACCGAGAGACTGTTAAGCCTTTCCATAGAGAGGGTGAGAGAAGATGGGCAAGCTTTTATCCATTGGAGGACTACTCTCCTTGTGACGATGCCCAGGATTCTCGTTACCAATGATGATGGTGTGTACGCTGTCGGGCTCAGGGCTGCGTCTGAGGCAGTCTCTGGGTTAGGAGATCTCACGGTTGTTGCACCTGCCAAGCAGATGAGTGGTGTTGGCAGGTCAATATCGATATTCGAGCCCTTGCGGGTATCACACACGGTGATGGATGGCTTTGAAGCGTATGCTGTCGGTGGCACTCCAACCGATGCTGTGATAATCGGAATATTCTCTATAATGAAGACGATGCCAGACCTCGTAGTCTCGGGATTCAATGTTGGCGAGAATATCAGTACTGACGCGCTCACGACCTCTGGCACGATCGGAGCGGCTCTTGAGGCTGCAAGCTATGGTGTGCCTGCGATCGCGATCTCGATTCAGGTTCTGGATGAAGGGGAGAAGTTCGATGATCTGCGAAGCTACCACTATGACTTTGATGAGGGGATAAAGATACTGAGGAGGATAGCGAAACGTGTGCTAGCGTATGGGCTTCCAGATGGTGTGGATCTCCTGAATATCAACCTGCCGCGTCATGCGACGATGGAAACTCCGATCGAGATTACACGGCTCTCACGCAAGATATTCCGAACGGGTGTTGAGGAGCGCCATGATCCGAGGGGACGACCATACTACTGGATAAACGGGGATTTGATCGTGGATGATGAAGCTGGAACCGATATCAATGCGGTCTTCAACTCCGAGCACATCTCAGTAACGCCGCTCTCTCTTGATGCAACAGCGAGAGTCGAGAAAGATAAACTTAAGAGATACATAGAGTGAGTAGTGGTTTTGCTCCAGAGACTCTCTCTTTACACACTCGTCTTCGCCATAATGGCGCTCTCAAACGCGGCAATCCCGATACTCCCGGAACTCTCAAGGGGTGAGAGCATTGCAGCAAGTCTGATCTTCTCAGCCTACTTCACAGGTGCACTCATCGCCATGCTCCCGTCAGGGATCCTTGCAGACCGCTGCGGTAACAACACGCTCATCCGCACAGCTGCAGTCCTCACGCTCACAGCAGGCATCATCCTCACACTATCGAATAACCTCTGGATGATACTTCTCGCACGGTTCACAGAAGGATTTGGAGCGGCCGCGTTCTTCCCGGCTGCCTTCGCAATCCTCGCAGAGTTTGAAAAGAAGGAGCAGTACATAGGAGAACTGAACTTCCTCCTGAACCTCGGGCTTGGAGGAGGCGTCTTTGTGGCAGGCATCTCTGCAGAGACGAGCATAAAGAACGGGATCGTAGTATTCACGGTCATCTCCATAATACCCCTGCTGCTCACATGGAAGCTCCCGGAAGAACGAGAGAAGAGAGACAGCGCAGAGAAGAGGCCACGAGGAGAAGTGAGGAGAACGATCGAACTCCTCACAAGACCAGGACTTCCAAGTGTGTGGGTCACCGCCTTTATACTCTTTGGAGCTACAGGTGCGATCATCTCAATCTATCCAGAGTACGCAGCAGAAGAGATCGGAAAGAACGAACTCGGAATCTACCTATCAACTCTCTACATAGGTGCAATGATAACCTCGATAATCGGAGGACACCTGAAGATAGAACACGAGAGAGTCGCGAGAAGAGGTATACTGATGGCAGGGATCGGAGCACTCATAACCATACTTCACCCGATAGGATTTGCATTGATCGGCGCAGGCACAGGACTCGGGCTGCTGGGACTTGTGAGCGGAGTTGCAAACCTCACCACAGAACGTGGAACCACGATGGGCATCTTCAACACCTGCACATACACCGGGCTTGCAGCACTACCAATCCTCAGCGGAATAGCACTATCCATAACAAGCGAAGAGTCCATAATCATAGCAAACGGTATACTCCTCTTCACAGCAGCAACACTACCGCTCAAGATACTGAAAGGTGCCTGAGACCCAGATCCACCCAGATCCATATCGATTCGGATATCGACTCGGTCTTGTTATATCCGTTTCATATCCTCGAACTTCATGAGCTGTGAGACCGGGTGGTTGATGATAGGTATTCCCTCCTCCTTCACCGCTCCGACTGCGTTGATACCTGCGTAGATCGGTATAATTGCTCTGTTGGGCGTGGTTTGCAGGAGTATTTCCTCATTGCTCTCTATTAATCCACCAATCCCTGCTTTTTCTACGGTTTTCAGTATCTCTTCCACGTCTTTTTCTGCCGAGAGCGGTATTTCACGGATGCTTGCAAGGACTTTCCCGTTCCCATCTCTGATCGCAGTGGTTATGGACGTCATCTTTCTGGATAGGAATATCTTCATTGGATCGATGGTTGTGGCTCGATATGCGATTAAATCTGTGAATTTATGTGGTTTTCTATTTTTTATCTCGATTAACCCACCGTACTTGGTGTTCACTGGAATTCCGTTCTTTAAAAGTATTCCATCGATCGTGATACTGCATATCGTTGCAATCCCGATCTTACCCGCCGGGATTCTGACCTCAGGGGTGCTCTCCTCGATCAGTCCGATGTATGGACTGACCGTGTAACCGCTTCTGTTCACCTCTTCGATTATGTCCATAACAGGATCAAAGTGGTCGAGGTCTATTATGGAAGTGTTGACCACGATATTGCCTTTTCTGGTACTTTGATCGAATGTTGTGTTGTACATCATCTTTTCAATCGTGATTATCACGAACCCGAGCCGGTCTGAGACGAGGGCACGTTCGAGCTCTTTTAAACCTGAAAGAGTTAATACTCTACCCTCGTAGCCCTGCTTCCTGGTAAACCCACGCTCATCGAGTACTCGAAGATGATACCTCACACCTCGCTCTCCGATCTGGTATCCTCGCTCGTTTAAGCGATCGGCTATCAGCCTAGCTCCGATTGCACTCTTGCTCTCTTTAATTATGCGCAGGATCTCGACGAGTTTTCGCTGAAGATGCGGATCTCTCGTGGTGGCAGGCATCCGAACCCATATAATCCTCTTATCATTTTAAGCTTTGTTACATATCAAATCTCAATACTCCTCGCATCTTACCATGAAGTAACCGCGGTCGTGGTTGCATGACGGGCATTTTTCCGGGGGTTCTCTCCCGTAATGGACATATCCGCATTCGAGACATACCCACTCCACCTCTCTCTCCTTCTTGAAGACGGTTCCTGCCTCAACCTCTTTCAGGAGTTTTCTGTACCGCTCTTCATGGTGTGCTTCAGCCTTTGCAATCGCTCTGAGCCTTGCCCCTATCTCCTTAAGACCTTCCTCGTCTGCCACCTTAGCAAACTCCGGGTACATCTCGGTTGTTTCATAGTGTTCACCTGCAATCGCGGATTTAAGATTCTCGGCAGTTGTGCCAAGCGTCGTGGGAGCTGCTGCCTCAACCGTTATCTCGTCAAGGGACTCTTCTTTCATCTCTTTCTTCAGCTCGCTAATCAACTTGAACAACTGGCTTGCATGCTCCTTCTCGTTCTCTGCGGTTACAAGAAAGAGTTCTGAGATCTGCACAAACCCCTCATTCTTTGCAATCTTGGCATAGAAAGTGTACCTGTTTCGAGCCTGACTCTCACCGATGAATGCCTTCGTTAAATTTTCAATCGTCTGCTTCATATCTAAAAGACCTCCTCCTGAAAGCCATACGAATTTGACTCCTTTAAGGCTTTTGGTTGCATATCCTTTTTGTCACGCAGATTCGCTCTTCACACGCCATGACGACATGCCAACAACCCCACGCCTGGTTTTGATGTGAACAAAATCGCCATTTTCAATCAAGCAATCTTTCGCATTCTTAGAGCGTATATCATGGTGGGACTGGATGTAAAGCCTTTTCATACCTGTTCCATCTTTCGGAATACCCTGTTCCAGATCACATACATCCGCTCTTCCATCCCAGTATTGCGTGAGCACCGGCGGAGGGTGCGATGGCATAAATACTCCAGAAAGATATGGAGGAAATAGGATATGAAGAAAGTGAAGAAAGTATTGATATTGGGCATACTGGCGATGGTCGGTATAGGTATGGCAGCAGGATATGTCGTGATGGCATCGCCTGCAGGTATGAACATGCGAAGTGGAGTGCAGATGCTCTGGATCCCGGAGATAAGCATAAGCGGAGACGACAATAACATGACAGGGGCTGGGGCTATAACCATCTCAAGAGATGGCGAGTTTGAGACCATGCACCTGAACCCAGAAGATGTTAAGCCACTGAGCGATGAAGAACGGGAAGAGGCAAAGCAGATCGCACTCGCTGACCCAGAGGTTCAGAAACTCATAGACGGAAAGGACTATGAGATTGGACACATCGGCGAGGGATACGGTGTGCGCGTGGAAGGTGATGGTCAGAGATCAGAGATGAGATTTGCATCCCTTGAGCTTCTCGTGGAGGGGATGATCTACCATGTGCACATCGATCTTGAGAAGGGCGAGGTTACACGGATCAGCCCGCCACTTGGTGCAAGCGGTGTGATGATCAGGAATGGAACTGCTACAACCTACGGCGAGATGAACCAGACCGAGCTCGGTGTGAGAACCGGGATACCGAAGTCCACGCTATCAAGGACACTTCAGGATCTGGAAAGAAGAGAGGTCATCATAAGATACGATGAAGGGATGAGCAAGATGGTGAAGCTGAGGTGAGTTTTATGGAGGTACAGGTTTAGTTAAGAGAGGTGGTGTTAATGATAGAGGGTAATGTGTTGAGAGAAGGTTCGGAAGGGTTGATAGAGAGAGCTGAGATCCTGAGAAGATGGAATGTGTGTGATAAAACGCTTCTTGATGTTGGAGCAGGACCTCTTGCGATCATTGCAGCAAGAGATTTCAACTGCAGGGTCACAACGATAGAGATCTCTGAGGATGCAATAAAGGATGCAGAGCAGGATGCAGCAAAGGAAGGGCTTACAGGAAAAATCAAATTTGAAAGGAGAGATGCAACCTCACCTGGCTATCCGACAGGAAGCTTCGATGTGGTGATAAGCTACGGAGCCCTGCATCACATTGAGCCTGCAAAGCGAGGCAAGTTCATTCAGGAAGCGTATCGAATTGCAGGAGAGAAGGTCATTATAGCCGAGTTGAACGAAGAGGGATTTGATAAGTTTCACGGATCATCCAGCACATTGAAAGCGGTCGATCTTGACTGGCTTGAGCATGAATTGAACCTGCTTGGGAGGGTTGAGAGATATTCCGGGACGCTGATGGAGGTTTATGTACTGTTCAGATGAAGATCTGGTTATCTCACCTCCTCTTCGCTTTCTGCAACTTTACCGAAATAAGCTTCTTCTTTTCAGATTCTATTGTACAACTTTCTTTTCACAGATTCAGAAAAATTCTCATTCTTTTTTAAACTGAAGCTTTTTCGTTTGGTATTTGAGAATTAAATGGCTTATGTGGGATTAATGTGATGCAAGAATGAGAATTAACATGATGACATGGAACGATCTTCGCCATGACCGGCATATGGTCTTGCTGCTCACCGATCACATGGTGATAACGCCAAATACCGCGGTAAAATTTTCGATGTTGCTCTGGTTACCGAAGGCATTATCCGAAAAACATGCAGTGAAAGGGATATTCAGATCATAGATATTGCTGTGAATGTAGATCACGTCCACCTCTTCATAAAATATCCACCAAAGTATTCCGTGAGCTATATAGCCAAGAAAGTAAAAGAGGGAGAAACAGTAGAATATTAAGACAACGCCTCCCACACTTAAAAGAGTGGTGTCCCGCCCATATAGGGTCACCCGGGATGTTACCACGGTTCAGTAGGACAGGGATAGGATAAGCCTCGATTACATCGAGGCTGCTGGCATACGAAGTACGCAGCATAGTTGAGAAATGTATCTCTATACAGAATAAATAAAAACGAAACATTCATATGCCAAAAACGCTAACAAACCCTGTACTTATTAAGTACGGGGTATAGTGACTCCGGGAGATTATCACAACAAGCATAGAGGTAGGTCGGGACGGGTCGTGTGGGATCGGAAGTGTTTTGTGGGGTGGATAGAGGTCGGTTAGGTTTAAGTATCGTGGCGTTGCCGATCATAATGCATGAGATTATGTAATCCCTATGGCCGGTTTAAAACATCGTTTGTTGACTCAACCACAGGCAGATCCGCCGAAGCGCATGGTACGAGTTATATATTAAACTAGTACATTTTTCATGGATAAGATATGACAACTGATAAAGCAAACGAGAAAGATTTTTATGATAAATCACTACAAGCTATAAAAGATGTAAAAGATAAATCTTTAGATGTAAAAGATAAATCTTTAGAAATAATAAATGATCACATAAAAAAACAAAATTGGAATTTTTCGTTTATATTTTGATGCTCATTGTATATACAAAATCTATGATTGAAGATTTTGGTTGGATAGGTATAATTATAAGCATAGTTACTTTTCTTGTAATTTATTCGTCTAAAAATCCTGGAAAGATTAAACGAGATATTTCCAATGATCTTGAAAATAAAAATGTTCAAACCAATAAAGCAGAAATTTTTAATAAAGGACAAATTATATTTATAATCTTAGCGGTTTTACTATTTTGTTCTCCACTCTTTGTAGGCTTCCATAATTATTTTGTAAATCCTCATCTGATTTGTAAAAATGGCGCTATCTCACAATCGTAATAGTAGCTTGTAGTACTGAACGCTCTCGATGACAGGCGCATTCATCACAAAATCAGGCGGCAGCGTGCCTGTGCGCAAGCGAACGTGGGTGTTGTATCTCTCGAACTGGCAGCCGGGGGACGTGCAAGAGATCTGATACCAAACGTAAAGCCGACAATGACACACCCCACATCTGTCCGCGCTCATCCTATCGCCCGACCTCCATCCCCGTGGATGCCCCGCAATTCATTGCGGGGTGGCGAGGATGGGGCTTTAGGAGACGAAAAATGTCTGATAACAAACCTGAAAAAGAAATGGAGTTGAAAAAATTTTATTTAAAATGGCTCGTTGAGCACGCAAAGATGCCTCAATCACAAATAGACCCTGCAAAAGAAGAAGAAACATTCGATACTTTGGCTCAGTATTTTTCTCAAATGATTGATGATTGGCAATCATAGTATCCAACATAACTCACTTAACCATGGTTTAAGAGTTTTTCTATCCACTTTTCTGCGAAGCTTATTCTCTGTGTTAGCTCATAAAAGCTGCTAGAGATGGCCTCTTTAAGCTCATCTAAGGTTTTGATGAAGAGAGGAAACAGTATTCTCTTTGTAGCTCTCCAGATCTCTTCGATCGGATTCAGATCTGGAGAGTAAGGTGGGAGATGAACCAGAACCGTGTTCAGCTTTCTTGATTTTCTTCTTGTCTTTCTTGTCCTCTGTGCGATCTGAAGTTATCCAGAATAATGACTATGGTCTTCTCCAGATTCTTCTCTCTTATCTTCTCCAGAAACTCACAGACAGACTCCTTCTTCGAATCTCCTTTAAAGTCCACAACGCTCTCCCCATTTATCGCATAGAAACCGAAGGTATTTGCCCTCATCTTTGTGGTGTTCTTCTTAACAACTGGTTTATTGAATGACCACAGGCAGAATGACCACAGGCGTTTTGAGTGTTTGCGATCGAGCTAAAGTGAACTCTCATCAAGAGATCCTATGATGAAGCTCTGCATTCCCAGGCCTTCTGTAGTCTCTCTGGTAGGGCTTAGCGTATTCCATTCCAGATGATTTTAGTATGTTACTTGCCTGTAAGCAACTCTTAATTACATAGTAATCAAGATTCTGTTCACATCTCTTAAGCTGTATTCAACTCCAAATATACTTTTGATGACTTCTTTTGTTCTCCAGTCATCTCTCTCCTTCAGGATTGCCTTCAACTCCTCCTTCTGCTTTCTGCTCTTCGCTTAACTCTGAAGGTCTTCCCCCTCCATAGTTCGGTTTCAAGCCTTCCATACCCTGTTTATTCCACCTTTCAAGCCATACATACCCGATAACTTTGCTCACTCCCACTTCATCTGGCTACCTTGAGGAACTGTTGCCACTTTGTATAGTTCTTTGACGAAGAAAAGCTTTCTCAGGACTTCTACGCACACTTTTCTCTTTTAAATCTCTTCATTCAACTCTTCCAGGGTCAGCCACTTAACAGCCTCTCTTTCAGGCCTTCGCCCCACACAGGTAAATCGCACTTGCTAGTTAAAAATATTTTGTCTGATACTAAAATTTCAAAAAATTTTAAAATTTTCTGAGCTAATTCTTTATGCAAGTTCCTCCTTTGTGTCAGATCGTATCTGGCTTGCCAGACAATTAACACAAAGCACTTCGACTTTTGAAAGAGAGATGAAGAAATGAAGGGTGGAAGATTGTGGAGTGGAGTACGACGCTACACCTCACGTCGAGGCGGGTGGTTCATTTCTTCGTCTGCACCTTCTTCAGGTGGTTTTTCGAGCTCTTTTTCAACTCTTTTGGTACTTCTTCTCTGGCACGAAAGGTTTATTTTAGTGGAGATAGATAATATAATATGATGTTGTTTGGATGATGTGATCTTCTTGGTTCTTCTTCGCGTATGAGTTTTCTTGTGCGTCTTGGAAAGATCTGACCGAGGTTGAAGGTTTTCTGGCGCTCTGCTCTGTGTTGTGGTATGTATGATTGGATTGCGGATCTCGAAGGACTCTTCTGCAAGGGAGTTGGAACCTATTGCTATGACGGTTCACCACTTGACCGGTCTTCCTGTTGCTGTGCGCAGTGTCACCAAGAAAGGTGTTCATGTGATAAATGGGAAGGTGGTGGATTATGAGTTTACAGGACCCGTTCTTGAGGAGGTGCTCTCGTCTGGGCGTGCTGTTAAGACCGTTCCGACGAGTGGTCTGTATGAGGGTGTGCCTGTCTCTGCCGTTCCAATATTTGACTATACTGGTGAGCTTGTTGGCGTGGTTGGTGTTGTGGCTTATATGACCATTGCTGAGCTTGGGGAGGAGATCAATCTGTTAGATCTCTTTAAGGGACATCCTGATATCGTTGATCGTGTTAGAGAGTGCATCAAAAAGATCTTGGATGATCGAGCATCTTCTCTATGAGGGATTTTGATGGTTCTCTGTAGTGGATCATGAGGGCGGTTTGTCTCTGTTTTCAGGTGCATCAGCCATTCAGGCTCAGGTGGTTCTGGCCGATTGAAGGATATGAGAGTGATTCTGCTTCTCTTGATCTATACTTTGATCAGGGCTTAAACCGCTCGGTCTTTGAGGAGATGTCTGAGGCGTACATTCGGTTAAACAGGGTGATTCAGGATAGAGGGTTGGGGTGTACCTTTAATCTTTCAGGCACTCTCTTGGACCAGTCCAGTTGGAATCCTGAACTGATCAGATCTTTCAGGAAACTCAGGGGTGTGGTTGAGTTTCTCTCATCACCCTACTACAATTCACTTGCGTCACTCTTTGAAGAGAAGGATGAGTTTGTACGTCAGGTGCGGATGCAGAGGGATGCACTCTATGATCTTCTCGGTGTCAGGAGCACTGTCTTTGTCAACACCGAGCTTATCCACAATAGTGCGATTGCGCGGCTTCTAAGAGAGCTTGGTTTTTCAGCCGTTCTTTCAGAGGGTGGGTTTGGGCTTGGGGAGCGTTGTTCCCTTTTCGATGATGATGCACTCTTCACATTATTCCGCCATCCAGTTCTATCTGAAGATCTTGAATTCCGGGCGCATGATACGACGTGGTGTGAGTATCCGCTCACTGCTTCCAAGTTCGCTGGGTGGATTGCAGAGATCGCTGGGGATCTGTTAACACTCTACGTTGATTATGGAAGTGTTTCAGATGAGTTTCTCGGAGATCTGGTGGACGAGCTTGGTTTACGTGGTATTGATCTCTTGACCGTGAGTGAAGCAATCTCTGAGTTTGATCCTTCCTTCTATGACGGTGCTCTTGAGCTTTCACGTCTGAACCTTAAACACTGCCTCTCAAACCATATGCAGCATCTCTACCTCCACGAGCTTGAGCGGCTCTCTCGGATGGGCGCGGGTGGTGATAAGATCTTCGGCTACCTTCAGCAGGCAGATATATTCTTCGAGATGGGCGATGGGAAGCCATATCCATTCGATTATGCGGTGAACGCCCTCTCAATTCTTTCAGATTATGCACGAAGGAGGGTGTAGTCCTTTTGCGCTCACTCTGCTTCTACTTTCAGGTGCATCAGCCGCACAGGCTCAGGTGGTTCTGGCCAGATGACCGTGTGAGCTTTGATCGATACTTTGATTCTCACATCAACGAGAAGACGTTTCACAAGGTTGCGTCCAAGTGCTACTGGCCCACCAACCGATTGATCCTGGAGTTGATCGATGAGCACAGGGGGCGGTTCAGGGTGAGCTATTCCATCACAGGCACCTTCATCGATCAGTGCCGGGAGTGGGATCGCGACCTTCTCGATACGTTCTCCCAGATGGGAGAGTCCGGGTCTGTGGAGTTTCTCGATGAGACCTACCACCACTCCCTTGCAAGCCTCTTCCCGTCAAAGGATGAGTTTGTGGAACAGATACGTGAGCACAACGCCGTTATGAGGGATGAGATACACTACACACCAAAGGTCTTCAGGAACACAGAGCTTCTCTACAACAACTCGATCGCGTCAACGATAGCAGGTCTCGGGTACAAGGCAATCCTTACTGAGGGAACCGAGCACGTGCTTGGCACCCGCTCGGCAAACCACGTCTACACTGCAAGTGGCAGCAATCTCCCTATCCTCTTTCGAAACTACAGGTTGAGTGATGATATTGCATATCGTTTCTCCTCGCAGTGGTGGAACGGTTACCCTCTCACCGCGGATAAATGGGCTCAATGGGCAGCGTCGGCAGAGGGTGAGGTAGTCAATATATTCATGGATTACGAGACCTTTGGAGAACACCAGTGGGAGAGTACCGGGATATTCGAGTTCTTGAGACACCTTCCAGGCGAGGTGCTCTCGAGGGGACTGGAGTTCAGGACGCCGTCTGAAGTGGTCGAGAGGTATTCACCTGTTGGCGAGATCGATCTCTTTGATCTCTCAACTATCTCGTGGGCAGATATGGAGCGGGATACCAGCGCCTGGCTTGGAAATTACATGCAGCAGAGGTGTTTTGAAGAGATAAAGCTCCTTGAGCCGTATGTGAAAGAGACCGGGGATAGGGAGCTTCTCAGGATCTGGCGCTCTCTTCAAACATCTGATCACTACTATTATATGTGCACCAAGTGGCTTGCAGATGGAGACGTTCACTCATACTTCAGTATCCACACCTCTCCTTTTGACGCTGCAGTGAACTTCATGGCGGTGGTGGTGGATTTCAAGCTCATGGTATTCAAGAGATTGAAAGAGGTGAATATGGGATTATGCCGAGAGATGCATGCATCTTCTACGTTGGGGATGACGAGACCCTGCTTGGATGGTTCAAGGTAACACTTGTCGATAGAGTGGGATCGCTTGCACAGATACCTCTCGTCTTCAGGGAGAACGGTGTTGATCAGTTGTTCGGCTATTTCAGCCTTATCGAGCGTGGAGTCAAGGGCAAGTACGTAACCTTCACAGAGCTTCCAGGAGTCGATGTTGAGAAGCTGGTAGCAGATCTCCGGAGCCTTGATGAAGTACTTGACGTAGAATACTGTGTTACAGAGAAGATACTTATTCAAACAGCCGAGTTTCCACTTGAAATATTCAAATCAAGGGCTATACTCTTGAAAAACACAATTTTTAACGATATAATCGAAAAAATAGAGGAGTTAAGTCCAAATGCAAATGCGCTGATATTTCACTGTGGTTTGAAGGGCGGAATGGATGATGCACGCTACTTCAAGGAGGTTGCAGGGATAAAGAAGAACGACTTCATCACACTACTCAAGGGTGTACTCTTCTCTGCAGGCTGGGGAGTCGTGGAGATAACCTTTGACTTTAAATCGTGCAAAGGAAGAATCTATGTGAAAGACTCCTTTCTCGCAGAGATCCCCCGCCGAGAGGATGGAGCGAACCAGTGCGGATACCTGAGCGGTTACTTTGCAGGCTTCTTCACAGAGATACTTGAGAGGGATATGAGCGTGCACGAGGCACGATGTAAGAGTATGGGTGCCGATAGGTGTGAATTCGTCCTCCTCCCAGCCCCAGAAGACGATTCAGAGTCAAGGGGTGAGGTGACAGGTCATTGGCGATAAAACAGCCAAACTCGATCATTGGAAACGAGCACCTCCTCGTAACACTCGGAATGAAGGGCGAGATATTCAACATCTACTATCCGAGAAGAGACCATGCCCAGTATGTAACAGACGCGCTCCTTGCAATCAACACCTATGGAAACTATCACTGGTTGAACACGATCGACTGGCAGTCAAAACAGTACCACCCAGAATCTAACGGAATACTCCAGACAGACCTCTCCCACTTCAGCGGAATCACCGTCTCAATAACGGACACCATACCGCCCAGATACCCGGTCATTATGCGACACTTCAGGATAAATAACAACGAGATTGAAGGCTCCTTTTACACATACTTTGACCTCGATGTTGGGGGGATGCGGGAGAAGAATGCAGGATTCTACGATGAAGAGAACGGAATCCTCGTTCAGTACTGGCAGAACAACTATGTGGGAGTTACTACAATCCCGTTATTCGACGACTGGCAGCTTGGAAAAGCACTTGACACCGCATGGTGGACGAGTGCCAAATGGGGAATCGAGCGCGGCGAACTCCAGAAGAACAGAGAAGAGATCGGAAACGTGAACATGGCAGCACGCTTCCCACTCGAAGAGAAAGAGATAATAGAGTATATCATCTTTGCAGATAATAGAGAAGAACTCTACAGACTGAAAGACGAAATAACAAGCATCCCCCCAAAACAACTCGTAATTGAGACGTGTGACGCATGGAATAAATGGATTCTGCGTGGAAAAGAGATAGACCTATCAGATACGCTCAGAGAATACTACTATCGAAGCCTGCACGTCTTAAGACTGCTCTTCGATGAGAAGCTTGGCTCGATGATAGCTGCACCAGAGTTCGACCATGCATACGAAGAGTGTGGAGGCTACGGGTTCTGCTGGAATCGGGACACAGTCGAAGCAGTCTTTGCACTTCAGACCGCCGGATACCCAGAGTACCTCCCGCGTTTCATCGAATGGTGCAAGAAGACACAACTGCGGGACGGCTCGTGGTTCCAGCGATACTGGCTTGACGGAACACTGGCACCCTCGTGGGGAAACTTCGAGCACTCAACCCAGATAGATGAGACCGCCTCCACAATCTATGCAATGGCAAGACACGGCAACACACTCAGCGGCGATCTGAGAGAGAAGTACATCGATGAGTACTGGGATGTAATCGAGCGCGGCGCAGAGTATCTGATGAGGCGAACAGGAGAAGGACTGCATGATTCATGCCTCGACCTCTGGGAGACATACTATGGATGCTTCACCTACACAAACGCAGCAATCTCTGCAGCACTTAGGGAAGCATCGATACTTGCAGAAGACCTCTCAAAGAGCACCTCTCTTCGCTACGGATCACGTGCAAAATGGATAAAGAAATCCATAATCGAGAGACTCTGGGTGCCTGACACAGGATGCTTTGCCAAAGGCATAATAGACGGAGAGATCTATCCTGTGATTGACGCAAGTGTGGTCGGAGTGCTAACACCCTTCAGGGTGCTCAACCCAGTGGTAGAAGATGAGCGCGAGAAGATAATAATGACACTCAACACCGTTGAGGATCGGCTCAACTACTGGGTAGACGGCAGGAGAGGGATACGACGATACGAGAACGACGAATACGTGGGTGGAAACCCATGGGTCGTAACAACCCTCTGGTTGATGAGAGCAGAACTCGACCTTGCCGAGTACTTCAAGGGAAGAGATGATGAAGCATACAGATCATGGGTGAAGAAGACAGAGACCCACGTGGGCTTTGTTACAGGTGGTGCCACAAGCACCAAACTACTCCCTGAGCAGGTCGACAAGTACACAGGAGATCCAGCATGGGCAATACCACTCGGGTGGAGTGCTGCACTCTTCATCGAGGTTCTGCACCAGCTAAATAGAGTTCTGAAATAAGATCTATATCATGAGTAGAATAATAGAAAAATAGATGAACAAGAACCTGTATAGGGTGTGATGAAGAGATGCCAATCAAATTATTTTCATGGATAAAGAAACTGTTTAAGAAGAAAAGGATGGCGAGGATCGGTATCTATGGCCCGCCAAACGCAGGAAAAACGACACTTGCAAACCGAATAGTGCGTGACTGGACAGGAGACGCAGTGGGACCCGTCTCACACATACCACACGAGACACGCAGAGCGCGCAGGCGAGAAGATATCACAATAGAGGCGAACGGGAGAACCATAACGCTCGACATCGTTGACACTCCGGGGCTTGCAACCAAGATAGACTTCCACGAATTCATGAGATATGGATTGGAGGAAGACGAAGCTAAACGACGCGCAAAAGAAGCGACAGAAGGGGTGATAGAAGCGGTGAAATGGCTTGAAGACCTGGACGGCGTAATTCTTGTCATGGACGCAACAGAAGACCCGTTCACACAGGTAAACGTCACAGTCATAGGCAACATGGAAGCAAGACACCTGCCAATGCTGATTGCAGCAAACAAGATAGACCTACCAGAAGCATCACCAACACGCATCAGAAGCGCTTTCCCACAACACACACTCGTCCCAATATCAGCGCTCGAGGGAGAGAACATAGAAACACTATACGACGAGATAGCAAACCGATTCGGGTGAATAGACGATGACACGAAAGAAGAACCAGACCACAACCAGAGTCCAGGGCGTAGAGCTTGACTTCATATCAGAAGACAAGCTTGCAACCATGACAGCAATAGAGAAGATACGCTTCATACTCGACGAAGTACGGTCAAGCAAGATACTCGTACTGGAACGCGGGCTCACACCCGAAGAAGAAGCAAAACTGATAGAACTCACAATGATCGAGATAACACCAGACGGATTCAGCGGAATAGAGATAGAAAGCTACCCCACAAAACAAAACACAAGCATATTTGGAAAAATCTTTGGAAAAAACACAACAAGAACACGACTAACCGTGATCGGACCAGCAGACAAACTGAAAACAATCAAAAAAGATAGAGACATGATCACAGCCATCGTAACAAAACAATAAAAGAGAATACCACCATGCCACACAGATGCATCAAATGCCACACCATCTACAGAGAAGGCACTGCCGAAATACTGAACGGCTGCCCAAAATGTGGAAACAACAAATTCGAGTACATCAAAGAAGAGAAAGATGAACCCAGCATAGATAAAATAATAGAAGAGACACAAGCCAGAGAAGAGAAGAGAAAAATAACCCCAGAAAGCGTAGAATCAGTGCGAATAGTAACACCAGGCGAATACGAACTGAACCTCGACTCACTCCTCAAAAAAGAAGAGATCATACTCGGGATAAGAGATGGAGAGAGATACATAGTACCACTCACAACAGTCTTCAAAACACACTCAAAAAAGAAAGACAAAAAAGAAAAAAAGAAGGAGACCAAAGAATCACACTAAAAGAGACTGACAAGTAATACGAATACATACAGGAGAAGGATTCCAGCCCCTTCAGGGGAACTGGTGGTTCACGCTTTTCATTTCTCTGTTTCTTTTATTGCATTCTTTTATTTTGGCTTCTTCTATCATTTCTCTCCTGGTCTCTGTGCGCACGATGACTGTTGACCATCTAAGGGGCGATCCCACGCTGCCGACCAATATCTCATCTCTGTCTTTTGCTGCAATTCGTTCTGCTACAATCGGGGATCGATGTGTTCAGGCCCACCACACTCTGGAGTATAGCAGGTGATGTTTATAAACCCGCTTTTATCCCCACAACTTGGACAGACGTCTGGTGGAGCTGCCGCGGTTATGATGTAACCACAATTGATACATTTCCAGTAAGTCAGTCCACATTCTGGACAGATGTCTCCGACGAATTTGCCAGAGGCTGTATAGCCACATAGTGCACATCTCGAAATCTCTTTCTCTTCTTTCTCTTCCATTCCAATCACATCTTTCCACTTATTTATTTTGAATAAATACAAATAAAAATAGTTTTTTTGGTAATGCTTTCATTCTTCCTATGATTCTTTATTGCTCCGCTCTTTTATTTTTGTTTGTGCGTTATTTATCTTCTTCTGTGCCATTTTATCTATCAGTTTCAAGCCTTTTTCGTCCACGGTCGTCTCTTCTATAAGCCCCTTCTCCAAGAGTTTCTGGTATATCTCTCTCCCGGTCTCTGTGCGCACGATGACTGTTGACCATCCAGGGGGCGATCCCACGCTGCCGACCGATATGTCTGCGTATGGTGAGTTGAAGTCAGAACAGATCTTGCATCCCTCTCTTACGTACTCTTCGAGGTCTTCATGGGGTATTATCTTCTTCTCACCACTCTTGAGTGAGATTATCAGTCCCTCTTTCTTGACGTCGAAGCCTGTTACATCTGCTATATCCACTTCAAGGTCTTGAAGTATCCTGTCATCAAATTCTTCTGCACAGAATAGTCCTACTGCAAAGGTGATGATGTTGTGCGGTATCAGCAACCTCTGGCTGTTATATATCGCCTGTGTCTTGCGGAGTGCGTATATCTGGCAGGGTGTTCCGACTATAGCGATCCTCTCGTAGCCATCATCCTTTAACTGTTTAATATCTGTGAGTGGCGAGTAGGCTGGAGAGACAGTGTAGCGCGTGCCTGCTGCCCTAAGGAGATCATCCTCTGTCTTTGCCAAGACAGGAATAGGATTATAGTCCCCATTGTACTGTGAGACAACGACCCCGTCGACACGTCCACTATCGAGAAGGTACTTGAAGAGAGTTGTTACAATCCCGCCGTCCTGGCATACGTCCTGTATCGGCTTGTAGGTGGTGCGTGCCGCCTTGACCTCACCCTCGTGCTCCATCCTTTTGAGCTCTCTCTTCTGCCAGAAGTACGTTGGCTCTATTCTGGGACAGGACATTGCACAGAGATTACAATCGTTGCACGCAAGCCCGCTTCTCTTCTCAATCTCATCTCTCTTCTCTCTATCTTGCACTGGTTTCTTCTCTTCCATGGAGATGTACTGGAGTGGGCAGACCGCAGCACAGTTTCCACAAGAGACACATATTCCAGCATCAATAACCTCTTCTACCAGTTGATCATAGCCATTCATCATACATTATCATCCCTGAGACATTCTTGGACCACATCTACAAGGCTGAGACATATCTCAGCAAAACAGATACACAGACTCGCAATATAAACTAAACGGTTTTTTCCTGCGACGCATCTAAAAGTCCATGAGTGACCTCTGTGTTCCTCTCTCAGCGAGTTCACTGAGACCGATTGCGTGTGTGTTGAGGCGTTTTCTGTTAACTCCGAGGGATTTGAAGATTCTCTCGACTGGTGGAAGTACTTGCTTGTGGATGTAATAGTCTGTGTCAACAGGCACGTTGTGTGCCATCACGTACTCAGCGTCCTCTGCTCTATCTACAAGTAAGCCGCTTCCAGCTGTTATTATGAATGGGACGCGATCTCCGACTTCAGGTACTTTTCCGCCTCGCTTCCTGATCTTTTCGACCACTGTGATGTGTGGTTGTTTGCTATTGTAGCTCTCGGCCTTCTTGGTGTAGCGTCTCGTTATAACGAGCTTTCTTATTATCTCTGGATCGTGTTCAACCATCAGCCTGCGGATGTCCTTAACTACGCCGCGTACGTACTCTACTGCTTCGTCGATATCGCCCTTCTTGAGCACGATCTCGAGCACCTGTTCAAGCGTCTCTGATGCAAGTTCGCACCAGTCACGCCGCACCGTCTCCATCCCTTTCACCTTTATGCTGTCTCTCCAACCGTCTCCACTTTTTTCAAAAACCCATATTGCATATCGCTTCTTTGCGAGAAATATGGCTCTGCGTGCAAATGATTCGAAGACGAGTTCCATTGGGTCTTCAAGTGAAGAAGTAACGCTTCTTGCAATCTCTTCGCCAATACGCCCAGCTTCGTCAAGCCCTATGTTGAAGATGGGGGGCTCTTTCGTTGAGTTTGAGTTGGGTGGGAGAGCATTCTTACCATCGGTCTTCAGTCTCACAAAGACACTGTCAGTATCGCCATAGACCACTTTAAAGAAGACTCTCTCAGAAGCGTTCTCGATTCGTGGCATGCTTTCAAGTTCTTCTTCGATCAGCTTCTTGGTGCGGAGTATGTTCTCACGTCCATAGCTCGTAACCGAGTTTGCAAGGTTGAGGCTGTATAGTCGTGCACGAGCATAACCAGCGTATCCATAGAAGCTGTTCAGGAGGATCTTCAGCGCAAGCTGTGTGGCATCAAGCACGTGCAACTCATCCGACCCCATATCAGACTCTTTCATCCGTCTCTTTATCTCGACCCGCTCTTCAAGTAATCTCTCCAGGATCTGCGGCACGATCCCACGAGACACGCTCCTTGATACGAAACGCGCTCCCGAGGGTGTTGTAATAACGTCGGCTGGATCGTCTGGTTCGTCAGCTATGATCTCTGTTGTGTAACAGAGGTTGTGTGCCATCATTATGCTTGGGTAGAGTGAGCGATAATCGAGTATCACTATGTCCTCGAGCAAGCCGTGCTCTGGCTCCAGCACTTCCCCGCCTTTGAGCTCTTCAACCTGCTTGCGCCTCGATGAGAGCTTCTCACTGGGTTTTGGCGGCACAACACGATCGTTGGCGTGATACTCACTGAGGAGTATATTCTCAACCATCGCTGTCTGTCCGCTGTCAAGGATCTCTTGGAGCAGTGAGCCACTGATCTTTGCAAGAGCGATGTATTTGTCAAGCAATCGATAGCGCATCATAAGCTCCATTGCAAGATGGGAGTCGTTGCGAGAGTACTCGATGAAGATCGGGAGAAGTGAGTCGTCCTCCCAGTACTCTGCCATCATATCAGGACTGACATCATGTTTTTCCATCTCTAAAAGCTCTTTTGCAGTATTTCGAAGCGTGTACTGCTTCAAACTGAACTCTCTTCGAATGATCGGGAGGAGATCAACGATGATCCTTCCTGTTACACTCACGCGACTGGTCGTTCCGATGCGCCGATAGTAGACTGGTCGCCCATCTCTCCCGATATCAAGCTTCAGATCGAGGTTGAGGTGTTTCACCCGGTCCACGATGTAGGGGAAATCAAAGCCGTTCGAGTTGTACCCGAAGATCACATCAGGGTCAAAATCCCTGACGATCTCACAGAAGCGCCTGATAAGCTCGACCTCGTCCCTGCAACCCTCAACACCGTCTCCGTTGACAGGCTTTGCAACGAGCACGAGCGAATCCAAGCCGTTATACGCAGGCTTGAACGAGAAACTGATCAGTATAATAGGAGACGTCTTTGGGTCAGGCATGCCACCTGTCGTGAGACACTCAATATCGAATGCGAGGTACCGAAGCTTCACGTTCGAGACTCTCTCGATATGCGTGAGCTGTCCCACAACACACTTATCGCAGTTAACACCGTCAACCCTGACCCCACCCGCGTCCTCCTCCTCAACCTGAACCCAGCTCATACCACCAATACCATGATCGATCATGTATCGATTCCGAAAGAGAATATCTGTCTCGAAGACCTCGCCAAACTCGCCCACGGCATCACGTATCTCTGGCACACTCTTTGGGTCAGAGAGAACCACTCGATACATCGGAAGAGGGGCTCTGAAGTAACCGAGAGGCGGGAACCTCAGGACCTCTTCCACACGCACAATCTCCTCAAACTCTCTCTCAAGCCTCTCCTTCACATCAAGATCAGTTTTAAGATAGAAATAAGGTTCAAAGTTGGGCACGAAACAACAGATACTCGAACCCTCCTCGTCACGCCCATAGAAACGCAGAAGAGGCTTCCCAGCATCATCATAGATATAATCAGCATCAAAGACCTGGAACTTCAACACATAGACGCCATAAGCCAGCATACGTTATATGTCTTGCCATCACAACTCCAAGCTCAAGAACCCCACTGGCTCGTTAGCTTTAAGTATCTTCAATCCTCATGATGATACCAGACTCATGCACTCAAGTATATTCCGTTTCGAAAGATCAGCATCTTGAAGGAGCGTCTGTAGATGGGAAAGAGGCCACTTGACGTTTTGAATGAAACACTGAACTCTAACGTCTTTGTACGCTTAAAAGGACATAGAGAGTTCCGTGGACAGTTACAAGGTTACGACATGCACATGAACCTCGTGCTCGACAACGCCGAAGAGATAATGAACGACAACACAACAAGGAAGTTCGGAACGATCGTGGTGCGTGGCGACAACATAATATTTATCTCACCATAAAAGAGGATCGTATCAATATGAGTAAAGGAACGCCTTCACAAGGAAAAAGACAGAAGCGAACACATATCAAATGCCGACGATGCGGCAGAGTATCATTCCACACCAACAAAAAGATCTGCTCCTACTGTGGATTCGGAAGAACAAAACGAATGCGAAACTACAGATGGAAACGGAAAGCATGGTACTGAAAAAATCACCAACCCAAATTCTCACCTAAGAGAGACTCCTCCCAAGCCACCTCTAAATATATGAAGTTATAGAGCTCTCTGATCGCCTCTTCTCAAAAATTTCGTAAAGTATCTGCCCAAGCGTTTGAGAGATTCTACTTTTCCTGAGCGACAGCTCTCTTTCTTCAACCCGAAATTATGCTCACGCAATATATATATTTGTATGTGCATATAGTGTGTGGGTGTTGCAGATGAACCGTCCCTGTAGAATACTGCTGATGATAGTGACCCTCGCGCTCCTGTGTGGGCTTGCGGTTGGACTTGAGATACAGATCATACCAGAGTCGTTCGAGACCCCGGTGGGTGATAGTGTGAACGTGACCATAACGGTGCTCAACAACTCAACACCGCAGAAGAACACGCTTGTCAATCTCACAACGAGCCTTGGAAACCTCAGTGCGGAGTCAGCATACACTAATGGGTCAGGCATGGCTGTGGTATGGGCGAACTCGACCATTGCTGGCATTGCTACCGTGAATGCGAGTGTGAATGCGACGTACAACACCACGAACGTGAGCTTCACACCAGGAACTCCATCCTCGATAGAGACCAGACTCAGCCAGAACCCGATCAGAGCGGGCAACGAGACAAGAGTGAACCTGACAGTGTATGACGAGTATCAGAACGTGAATACCACTGCAGATGTGGGACTGAACCTCACGATAAGAGACATTCTTGGAGAGATCACAGAATACGTGGAGATTACAAGAGCACCCGGGACGCTGACAGAGATCTTTGTCAATTACAGTGCAGGAAGTGAGGAAGGAGAGAGCGAGGTCAGTCTGAGACTCGCCAACAAGACGGATGCGACCAGTTCAAACGTCTCTCTTCTCATCAACTCCACACTTGCAGGAAACTTCACTCTCACCGCAACCGCGGGCAGTGCCACGAAGACGACCAAGATCACGTATACTCCAGCAGCCCCCCACACCATGACCGTATCCTATGATGACGAGTACACCGTGAACACGACGTATCCGATAAGAGTGAGAGTCTCTGATCGCTATGGCAATCCTGTAGAGAAGACAACTCTTAACTTCACTGCAACACCACCACCCAATACAAAGTACAACAGCCCGATCGAGTACAACTCACTCACCCTAACACCAGAGGAGAACACCACCCGCCAGGATGGGGTTGCATCAACCATCTTCAGAACGGATAAGAGGGCAGGGACTAACACGATCAACATCACAATCCCAGACTCTGCGGTGAAGACGACGATCACGATCACAGGGGTTGCAGACTACGCCTGTGACCTCTTGTTGAGCCGTACACCAGGCATCCTCTACGCAAATAACGAGGACAAGTGCAGGCTCCATGCGCAGATAGTCGACCAATTCTTAAACCCTGTCCTCCCCGATTGCTGCCCGATTAAAGAACAGGTGCGCTTCACAACAACAGGAGGCACAACACTCATACCCTTGAATGAGACCGCTACAGCGACAACACTCGTCGGACCAACCCCATACGTTGAGACCGTGGACGTCTACGCAACATACGAGAACGCGACAGGACCGACCAATATAACCAACACCACACACTTAAGCTTCATAGCAGGAAGCCTTGCAAGCTTCATCTTCTATGCAAGCCCATCTGCCGTTCTCACCCAGAACCTCAGTGGAAACCACAACTCCACCCTAACCCTCGTGGCACTCGACGAATGGGGGCACACACTTCCAGAGATCAACGTGACACTCGAGAGTATGAACACCACACTCGGAGAGATCACAATCCCTGGCGTGAACGCAACAGACGTCTTAAACACGAGTACGAACACAGACGGCAGAATCTATGCAACATTCACAAGTGGCACGCAAGCCGGGAATGCCACCATCACAGCAAGAAACGGGACGATAAACGCATCGACCACAGTTGAGATAAAAGACCAGCCATTCCTCTCTGTGAACATCACGATCGAACCAGAGAGCATCAACTCAAGTGATACCGTCAACGTCACAACCATAGTATCGGTTGAAGGCGAGCTACCGATCACACGACCAGCAGCGTCAGCAATGCTCGTACTTGACCGCTCAGGGAGCATGGATCCTGACTACTACGCTGGCACGCCGCTGGATGTGGTGCTCGTACTCGACCGCTCAGGAAGCATGAAATTCCTCGGCGACGACCCTGAGCAGCCGATGACCGATGCAAAGACAGCGGCAAAGGTCTTCATGGAGAACCTTGTCTCGAACGCACAGGTCGGAGTGGTATCGTTCTCAACGTCCAGCAGGGTTGATGTAAACCTGACACTACTGAACACATCAGAGAACAGAACACTTCTCAGAGACGCAATCGATGGAATATACGCCTCTGGCAGCACCGCAATGGGAGATGGAATGGAAGATGCAAACACCATGCTCATAAACGGACGCAGTGATGCAAGAAAGATCATGATCGTCCTCACAGACGGCAAGTGCAATGCAGGATCGGATCAAGATTGTTCAAATGCGATCTCGACAGCAAATGCAAACGGCATCACAATATACACGATCGGACTTGGCAGCGCATCATACATCGACGAACCACTCCTCCAGCGCATCGCAACCGAGACAGGAGGCACATACTACAACGCACCCACAAGCTCAGACCTGCAGAGCGTCTACAACTCGATCGCACAGGAGATCAGCGACTACGACATAACCAAGATCGAGTACGGAGACGAAGGATTCACCCCGCATGATTACGAGACGGAAGGGTGTCTTGTGCCTATATCCAATCCAACGTACACACTCAGGTTTGAAGGATATGACCTTGATGATCACTTCGATGCCAGTCCCAATTATGGTGGCAGCGATGCCGGTGAGTGTTTGATTCAGATCAATGGTGTGAACTTTACCTTAATCCCTCCACCCTCGCATGGCACCAGGGACTGTAATCCGGGGTGGATGGACTATGAGTATGATATTACTAATCTTGTTCAGAACGGCTCCAATACTGTAACGTTTTATGATTATCACGATTACTGCACTGGTTCTCCATGGAATAATGAAATACGAAATGTAGAGGTCCTTGCCAATAATACTCGGATCGCATACTACCCGGCAGAGGTAGATATAAAAGGAGACGGATACTCCTGCCAGTTCTCTGATGACCTACCCTTTGCATCGTTCATTGACACATTCATAGTCAACGAGTCTGTCAACGATTTCAAGGTACTTCTGAGATGGGATAACAGTTCTGCTGATCTGAATTTGACGCTGACCAGTCCAGATGGTAACGTGTACGGAACAGAATCTACGGGCAGTGTGCACCTTGAAGATGATTATGAAAGAGGCTCGCTGGGATCTAATTATTCCACAGGAGGCGATCAGAGCTGGACGACCACAACTGATGATTATCACAGTGGCAAGAAGTCTGCACAGAGCGGAAACATAAGCGATGGAGAGACAACATGGCTGGATAGAACCGTGACTCTCAACCAAAGTGGATCAGTGGAGTTCTGGTACAGGATAAGCAGTGAACGCTATCACGATTTCTTCAATTTTTACATCGATGGCGCTAGGGAATTGCATGTGGCAGGCAACACCAGCTGGATGCGTTTTAATGAATCCCTTGATGCAGGCACACATACCCTAAAGTGGGAATATGTGAAGGATGGAAGTGGAAGCGAATATGATGATTGTGTGTACATCGATGAAATGAAGATACGCTATGGTGTCAACAACACTGACACCACCGGCTACTACTTCGATGATCGGGAGGCTGTTCCGATCGATCTCCGCTCCCCTGAGTTTGACACGTACATCACATCGGCAAGCCCGAACACGGTCTTTACAGACGAGACCTCATTCTATGTAACGGACGAAATGAGCGGTGGTGAAGAGGCGTGTTCGATCATGCGGTGGAAGCTTCCGAGTGCGCCAACAGATAACGCGAGAATCGAGAGTGTGACGATGTATCTGCGCGGCATAAGCTCAACCTCTGATCCTGGCAGTGAGCCGAGATCCATCAACATCTACGATCTCGTGACAGGTTATGGTGACGACCCAACATGGAACTGTAGTGATAACTCTACATCGCAGGCGTGGGCAAACGGCAGTTTCAGCAGCGCGGACATTGATTCATATCTCATCGACTCAGTGGCACTCTCATCATCGATCGATGACGAGGTGGTCGAGTTCAATATCACGAGTGCGAACTGGAGCGGCGATCGTCTTCCAGAGTGGGGCGAGGAGTGTAACATCGTGCTTGTAGGGGAGGGCTATGACGGCGCGGGCGCCGATCGGTTTGCATCAAGCGAGACCGATACCGAAGCTCATCACTACACCCTCAACGGCTGGCGCCCGCTCGTCACAGTCACATACACAATCACAAGAGAGACCTCAGAGTACATCTGGGTTCATCCACTCCCGTATACGTATCCTGATACCGATGCAGAGACAGTCGAGAACGGAGTCTGGACCGTGCAGGTAAGAGGTACAGGCAGCGAAAGCGAAGAGTTCAACATCACCACCTACATCGACAAGAAGAGCGCTGTAAAACTCGCATCCCACGCGTTCATCTCAAGCTTCAACGAGACCAATGGAGACAGATGCGGGCTTGTCCTCTACAGCAACGAGAGCGTGGCAAACAGATTCAGTCAGAGCAGTTACGTGCGAAATAACAGTACGTGGGTGGGTTACTTTGATGTGCCGACCACGTCACAGTACACGCTCCGATTTGATGGATATGATCTTGACTACTCTGGAGACTGCCGCATCGATGTGAATGGAGAGACTCTCACATGGGTTCCGCCCCCATCCAGCGGAAATGGACAATGGAAGGATGATTACGAATACGATATTACTGATTATGTGCAAGATGGACTCAATGTGGTCAGCTTCTATGATCCGCATGATTACGACAACAAGGTAAGAAATGTAGAAATCTGGAATGAAACAGGGGTTATTGTTAGTTATCCTTCTGTAGAGAATCTCGTCTCGGATCATCCGTATAACTGCACATTCAATGCGACCAGAACGAGAGTCACATTCAATCTCACATGGGATAACCAGAGCGATAATCTTGATCTATACCTATACAAAGGTGTTGATGTTGTCGCATCCTCTAACAACACAACAGGTTTTGAGGAGTTCAGCCTGTATCTCGAAGACGCAACGTATCATGTGATCGTGAACGGCACGAACGTCCTCGGCAACACGTCAAGGTTCAACCTCACTGTAAGCCAGGACCTCGACTGGACCGAGTGGCACGCCGACCTTTCCTCCACTCTTAACAATGATACTCTTCTTCACCTCAACGCTTCTATCAATAACTTCACTGCTGATGGGCTCACTGCGATCGATGAGGGTATGTTTGTGGCTAATGGTGAGCTTGCGAGTGTCTCTGGTAACTCCACAATGGTTTTGATGACTGATGGGCTGGATAATGCTGGGTATCACTCGCTCCTCCTTGAAGCAGAGCGCGCTGCTGCTAATAATACTGTGATCTACACGGTCGGTTTTGGGAGTAGTGAGTCCGAGGTTGATCCTGTGCTCTCCGAGATTGCGAAGATCACGGGTGGTGAGTATTACTTTGCGCCGAGTGCAAGTGTGCTGCAGAGCATATTCCGTGGGATTGCTGCAAATATAACCAATTTTACGGCAAGTGGACCAACGATGAACCTTTTAATCCCTCATAATTACATTACGAACCTCTCGCTTGCAACCGCGACCTATGTTGCTAACAGCAGCAATGCTACCTGGGGCAATTCCACGAATGTCACGGGTGGAGAGAACGGAACAGTGATAGGTCCTGGTACAGGCAATGCTGAGCCCAATATAAACACTGTGGGGAACATAACCACGCTCACATGGGACCTGCCGAGTCTTGGGGTGGGTGAGAGCTGGGGTGTGTGGTACCAGCTCGTGGTCGAAGGCGCCGGGTTCATACCATTGATACTACCTGGGTCAAATCTTACCTACACAGATGTGAACGGAGAGAACATCACTGTAAACATCACTTTTGGCGGGGGTACGAGCACAGGTGGCAGTGGCGCTGATGTGGATTACATAGGACTTGGCAGTCTGGAGTTGAGTGCAGATCCCACTCTGATACTCATCGGCGAGACGTCGAATATCACGATGAGAACATGGTATACTGACGGCAACCCTGCGATAGCGAGTGTGCAGCTCTATACCGATATAGGGTACTTCAACCACGATCAGACGAAGACGAGCATAGCAAAGACTGTCAGTGGCTCTGATCGTGTCAATCTCACAAGCCCTGTTGCAGGCGTGGCGCACATCCGTGGGAGTGCGAGCAATGCGAACAACACTGTGGGGAGTCTCGTGGTGGTCGTGGTGCGACCAAAGGGTGCGATCACGATAAGCTGATCAGAAACGCTGCTAGTCTTACACCTGTATGTGAATGGGGTTCTCTCCGCCACAGAAGTATATTTTATAGAAAGAGTAATAAAGTATAGGCATTGATACTGTGGTTGGAGGTACTGCATAGCTGCAGGTGGTTTGATGAGGAGAACAAAATCTCTCTGTCCTGAGTGTCTGGAGGTAATTGAGGCAGAGATCTTTGAGGACGCTCTTGGCAGGGTGAAGATTCGGAAAGCATGTGACGTTCACGGTATCTTTGAGGATATCTACTGGTCTGACGCTGAACTCTACAGAAAATTTGAGAGATACTGGTGTGAAAACAGTCTCTTGAGCGGATCGATGAACTCTCTCGATAGTAACTGTCCCAAAAACTGTGGGGTATGTTCGAATCATAAAACCACGACGATTCTTGCAAATATCGATGTGACCAACAGGTGCAATCAGAGGTGCCCCATCTGCTTTGCAAATGCTTCTGCTGCGGGTTATATCTATGAACCGAGTTTTGATCAGATAAAAGAGATGCTTGCAGGGCTTCGAAGTCAGAAGCCTGTTCCATGCCCAGCGGTCCAGTTTGCGGGTGGAGAACCTACTGTGCGAAGAGATATTGTTCAGATCGTTCAAGCAGCCAGGGACGCTGGTTTTCCACATATACAGATGGCGACCAACGGGGTGAACCTTGCAAAAGAACCCGAACTCTCAAGAATGCTCTGTCGGGCAGGTCTTAGAACCGTGTATCTCCAGTTTGACGGCGTTACAAAGATACCCTACCAGATAGCGCGTGGTTACGATGCGCTTCAGATAAAGTTGGATGCGATTGAGAACTGTCGGGCTAGCGGGCTTAACAGTGTGGCGCTCGTTCCAACGATTGCCCGGGGAGTGAATGATGATCAGATCGGCGATATAGTTCGTTTCGCCGCAGAGAATAACGATACAGTGAAAGGTATCAATTTCCAGCCGATATCTTTCACAGGGCGTATCGATAAAGATGAGCGTGAAATGATGCGGATCACCGTGCCTGACGTCTTCCACGCGGTTGAGGAACAGACCAGTGGCGAGATCAGCGCATCAGACTTTTACCCGGTGCCATTCGTTGTCCCGATCTCAAGGTTCGTTACAGCCGAGAAGAATATGCCGTACGCTGAGTTCTCTGTCCATCCACACTGTGGAGCAGGTACCTACGTATACATCGAAGACGGCAGGATGATACCTATCACGCGCTTCATCGATGTCGAGGGTCTGCTCGAGTTCGTGGGCGAGCTGGCATCAGGCATAGAAGAGAAGAAGCGCATAAAGTCTCTTGAGAAGATAACCGCTATTGGAAAGCTCATAAAAGGAATTCCCAGATTCATCGATTCTGAACTTGCACCAAAGCACGTCAATGTTCGAAAACTCTTCATCGACGTGTTAAAAGACGGAACCGACGAAGCCACTAAAGAATTCCATCGAAACACACTCTTCATTGGAGTTATGCACTTCCAAGATCTGTATAATATAGATCTGGAGCGAATACAACGCTGCGGCATCCACTACGCAACCCCAGATGGAAGAGTAATACCCTTCTGCACGTATAACACTCTTCACCGCGAGACAATCGAAAGAAGATTTGCAAAACCGTTGAAATCCGAAGTTGCCACTTGATAAAAGGAAAAACAGATGAAGAGGGACGTGCACTTAGCAATAGGTGCTATTGCATTCTTTGCGTACACCTATCTTAGAGATCCTTCTCACTCGGAGATAACTGGGTACGCGTTTATATATGCATTTATAGCTGCCATTTCAGGCTCTATCATCCCTGATATCTTAGAACCTCCTACGAATTGGGCACACCGAGGTCTATTCCACAGTAAACGAATTTTAAAAATAACCGGGACGGTATTTCTCTTAACAGCTCTTATGAAACTCTACATCGTCTCAAGCTTCTTCCTTGGGTATGCATCCCATCTACTGGCTGATGCCACAACAAAAGCAGGGCTTCCAGACTGATATCAAGGCGATGCCAGAAGTGAAGAGGAGAGAGGGGCGCATCACTTAACCATAAGCTTCAAAGATGCTCATCTCATAGTCACAACCACGGCAAGAGTTATCATGAAGATGGTATTCACCCGTCAGGAAGTGCTTTACCAGTAGCTATCACCAAATTAAGGATTAAAAAGGGAAAATTAGAGTGATAAAGAGACATTGAGGTAAAATTTGGTGTTAAAAGTACTTATTCATAAAAATAAGTCTGTTTTATGTTCTAAGTGATGTAGAAAGTCGGGTAAATCAAAATTTTTAAAAGATCTGAAGGAAGAGCTTAAAGATGAAGATGGATATTGTGATCTTTTAACTACAGTTTATCCCTAAAATAACTTCACCTCCAGATATTATTATTCTTCATGCTAAAACGCCTTACAAAAGAAGAACTGGAAGAGAAATATAGAAAAGAAAGAGACCCTACAATAAAGGAAAAATTCCTAAATTCCCATACTTTTAGGCACCATGATACTAAACTTCTCAAAAATCTTCCTTTGCTGCTTGGTTAATTCCTGAACTATAATCTCATCCTCATACACCTTACACTTCAGATTCCTTAAGGTGAGTAGAACCTCCTCCACAGTGTAATCTCTCCCTAATTCTCTCTTCAGCAGTGAATAAACAACAAGTGAAGCGAACTGCAGAAACAGGTAGCCCCTCAGCGTCTCTTCCTTATGCACTCTCAGAGGAAGCAGGTTCAGATCATCCTTTGGAAAGCCAAACAGCTTTTCTGCAATCTGTCTTGTGTAATACAAAGATATTACATTCTCTCTATCCGGTTCAGAAGAGGAAATGAGAATCATTATCCCTTTCTTCATCAAAATGTATTCCATCTCCTCTTCTTCATCCTCTTCAATCTCATCCATTACCTTAAGCAGAGTTCTTCTTATCTCTCTTCCCTTTCTTTCAGGATCAAGTACAACATAAGCATAGACTCTTTTACCAAATAACTCAACTTCTCTTTGCTTTACAAACAGTACTCTTCTTCCATACCTTACAGCATTCCTGTAACTCTCTAACTCTCTGGATTCCTCAAGAATAGGCCTCTTGTACAGCTTCCTTAAAGCCGGCAATCTTATCAGGAACTGTATTTCCTCATTGTAAAGCTCCTTTATATTCTCTTCAGAGAAGAATCCTGCATCAAGAATGAGAAAGTATCTTGATACACCATACTTCTTTAACTCCTCCACAGTTGCCTTGAGGGTTGACACATCAACAATATTACCTGCAATATACCTGAAAAACAAAGGAAGTGATGTACTCCTGTCAATAACAAGCAACAACTTGATTTGTTTGTCTATTTCCTCGTTATGCCATCCCCATGATGATCTTGGAATATTTATCTGGTTTGGAAGAGCAGTTGTATCAATTACTATTCCTTCTGAGGGTGTTATCTGTCTGATGTATTCTTTGAAGAATTCCCTCTGGATGCTTTCATCACCAATCTCCTCAAGAAACTCACTTATTCTTTGTGAACTTATATCAACATCAAAGAACTTCCTGACTATGTTGCCCTCATACCACATCCTTGCATACCTCATTGCAGATGGATAACACAATCGGTAGAAGATGAGTGGAAGAAACATCTCTTTTTTAAGGTTCTCAAAGAATGTTACTCTATTAATGAACTGGTTGAGGAAATAAGTATCACCAAAATCTAGAATTAACTTCTCTTTCCTCTCTCTACTCTTTTTCTTGAATATTTTCTTCTCCTTGTCAACAACAACTCCCAGATACTTTGTTTTTTGCCTCGGCTTCTTCTTTTCAGGATCCCAGTAAGATGTTACCTCGTAAGCATATTCTTTGTTCCTGAACTTCTTGTATCTGATGAAGCTCATAATGGTCAATTAGGCATTATAATATAAATATTTTCCGTAATACTGCTGGTGTTGAACAATTAGCTGGATGGGGTATATCTTCAGGTAATTGTTTCTCTGAGAATGTAGGCTTAAACACTTATGAGCATGTTGTAGAAGATGAATTTCATCTTTACTTCTTGAAATAAAGCTTCTGTAGATCTTGCTCTGCATGTCTCTCCAAATACTCTTTTAACACCAGAGAAGAAACTCTCTGTTGTCCATCTGCAGCCATACCTGTATTTATCTTTCCATCTTTCATGACCTAACTCTTTTGGGTTCTCTTACTCTCTTAGCTCTGGATGGAGAGCCTCTTGACTTAGTTGAAGAGTTACTTCTTATCTTGATCACTGGTTCTACATCATTTTCAGCAAGATAATTGAAATTCTCTCTGCTATCATAACCTCCATCACCATATACCCTACTTATCTCTCCACCTCTTCCTTTAATTTGCTTTACCAGAGGTTTTAACATCTTTCCATCACCTGTTCTTTCATCTGTTATCTTTAAGGCTAAGAGTTTCCTTGTTTTAACGTCTATAGCAATATGAACCTTAATCCAACCCTTTCTCGTCTTTCCATTTATCTCTGATCCACTCTCCTCTATTCGTTATCTTCATACCAGACGAATCTATTGCAACTACAAGATCTTCTCCAAGATTACTAGAGAGTTCAAAGTCTAGTTTCCTCAACCTCTTACAAACAGTGGAATAATCAGCTACCTTTAACTCAGGTATATATTCTGATAATTTCCTCAAAAATCCTTCCATTTGTCTTAATGGAAGGAAAGCTACATGCAAGAAAGCTAGAAAACACATAAAGGTTCGAGGAAACCTGAAAGGTCTGCCAACCTTCCCCTCATTCATCCTATTTAATTCTTCATCCCAGTTCTCAAGGAAATCCAATGAGATATAGAGTTCTCCCCTCCGCACAAGTTTTTCATTATATTCCTCCCAATTTCTCTTACTCTGCATCCCAATCATCCCTCCTGCAAATGAGAAATAACAGGAAGGAAACTTAAAAGTTATTCAACACAGCAGGTCTTGAGCAAAGCTATTTATACTAAAACAAAGCAACAAAATATATGGGCAGAAAGCGAGTCTACGAAGTTGCAAAACGCATACCAGTAGAAGAACTCGGCAAAAGGATCAAGAGGCTCGAAAAGGATACAGGAGTTCTCAAAAGATTATACTTTATAGGATATCTCTACAGAGGGATGAGTGTTGAGGAAGCTGCTGAACTGGTTAGGGTCACTGAAGCAACGGGCTATGTATGGCTTAAGAGATGGAACTCCAGAGGTTATGAAGGTTTAATTCCGGATTTTGGTGGAGGAAGACCATCTAAACTTACAGAAGAGCAGAAGGAAGAACTCAGAGAAATGCTCAAGAAAAAGGATTCCTGGACGACGAAGGAAGTTCAGGAAGTCATTGAAGCAGAGTTCGGAGTTATCTACTCCTCATGGCAGGTCAGAAGAATCCTGAAATCGTTTGGAATGAGATACGCCAAACCGTACCAGAAGGATTACAGAAAGCCAGATAATACAGAAAACACTTTAAAAAAACTTAGATGAGGCTGGAATTAACGATGATGTAATAGGATTCGTCGATGAGATGGCAGTCGAAGCAAATGCAAACACAACGAGACTCTGGAGCTTCGATAAGCCTCTTAAGAGAGTTGCTACCCACGTTAAAGCCAAAGTCGCAGGGCTCTATTGTATAAATGGAGAGAGCTTAATAGAATTTCCTGAGAAAAATAAAGCCGAAGACTTTACAGCGTTTCAAGGATAAGGGAAGCAAAACCTGAGAAAAGAATTGTACTCGTTCTGGATAATTTCAGAACACATCATGCCAAGAAAGTGAAGAAAAAGGCTGAAAAACTGAACATTTCACTGATTTATCTACCACCTTACTCTCCCGACCTGAATCCAATCGAAAACATCTAGAAAAACGTTAAAAGAGCAGTTTCAGAGAGATCTCCACTGAACATGGAAGAACTGAAAAAACAATTGCTAAAGCCTTCAAAAAACTTACAAAATCGACATCCTCTGCAAAAAAATGGATTGAAAAGTTCCTGGATAACAAGTTTAAGATGCTATGCACTTAACTATAAATATTCTCTTCTTTGATTTTCATCTTTCTGCAAATTATTTTTTCCTTCAAATCGTGGTTTGAGATTTACATTTTTAAGCAAATTATCCCCTGATTTATAAGTGTCAATGAAAATAAAGCTAATTATTTCTTTAAGTTTCATTTCTATTCTAAATAACTCTTTATATATGTCTAAAAGAAAATTTAGCAAGTCCAAGTCATAGAATTTTAGAACCAAAATTATTTTCTTAGAACCCTTTAAGTTTTCGCTAAAATCTTCTATAATTTTGGTTACTTCCGTTCCAATCTCATCAAAATTAATTTCAAAACCAATAATGTATTTGTAATTATCAATTTGTTTCTCATAATGTATTTCTATATACGATTCTAATTCTTCTTCAGAAAAATCATCATAGTTTTGTTCAAAAGCGGATTTTAACAATTCTTTAATTTCTTCTCTAAAATCGTGTTTGTCATTAAAAACAGCTTGATAAGAAACAGAAACCATTTTATACCTCTAAAATCATCTTTTCAACTTCCTGCTTTGCTTTCTCTAATTCTTCTTTTGCTTCTTTCTGCAATTGTTCAGCTTTCTGCATTCTTCTTTTTACTTCTTCAGCGATTTTGTTTTGAACAGCGAGGGGCGGGAGGGGGATTTTTATTTGAAGTAGAGCTTTTTGGCTCAAATGCCCCATTATACCCCCTGTTTTGATTCTATCAAATACAATCTGTTGGATATTTGAGTTCAACCAAGCGGATAAATAGAATGGATTTAGCCCTTCTTTTACAACAATTCTAAAAATCTCTGAAGAGATAAGATACTCTCCACTTTCCTTATTAACTACTGTTGCTACACCATAAGTCCCTTTTCGAGTAAGCAGGATATCACCCTCTTTCAGTTTTATATCTTTTTAAATATTCATATTCGGAATAAACACAACATCTGATAAATTGAAACGATTTGGTCTAATATTTGAAACGCGCAAATACATTACCCCTTCATCCACAAATTCCCTAAAGTCAAGCCCATTTATCAGTAATTTTGTAATTTCTTTCAAACTTTTAACCTCAAACTTCCCTTCCTCTATCGCTTTCTCAACTTCTTCAAACTTCGGCTGATAATAATAAGCATCTATTCTTTTACCTTTAACATCATTAGCATAGACAACAAAAGTCATCTGGTCTTTTAATTCTGGCAGTTTTATGCCGAGTTCGGAAAGAACATAATCGTTGATTGAGTCAAGAAGTTGCTGGGCTTCGGTTTCTTTTTGTTTTTTGATTTGGTAAGCATTATCCATTAATTGAACTATTTTGTTTTGTATTGAAAGTGGCGGGAGAGGGATTTTAATTTCTGCTATATTTTCTAAATGAAAATCAGGAACTCCAATTCCCTTTAAAACTCTTTCAATTTGTACTTTTGTATATTTGCTATTGAGATATGTTGATACATAATAAGGATTAGCTTTTGTTTTATCAATTTTTAATAGAGCAACACTCACAAAAATACTAAATTCAGGAGCATTTTGTGGTATGACCGTAGCTATTCCAACAGTTCCAACTTTAGTTAATAGGATATCTCCTGATTCTGGTTTGCATCGTTTAATTAATTTTTTATGTTCGTCTTTAGAAATATATTTTATATTATCAAAGCTTATTTTATTCTCTCTTACATCTTTTACACTAATAAATGGCACGCCTTCTTTAACATACCTTGGGGTAAAATGCGTACCATCTGTTATTTTTGTACAAATATCCTTTAATTTGGCTATGGTAAATTTTGTTTTAGATAAGTGTTTAATTTGTTCTTTAAAATAAGGTCTATAATAAAAAGGATCAATTCTTCCATCAATTTCATTACTCATTATTGTAAAGCATTCAGGCATTTTTATCTTCTCCTTTCTTAAAAAAAATCGTTTAAGCTCTTTCTTGTTTTAACACGATATTCTTTAATTTCAAGTTTCTCTAATTCTTTATTTCTGTATGTTGCATTTGCCTTAATCCAAAGCTTCTCGGCAAAAATACTTTTTAACTCATCTAAATCTGGTTGGGAGATAAATGTTACTGGGACGTGTTTATTTGTTCCTTCTAATGTAAATCCTAATGCTCCTCTGTCTATATTCATCATGTAAAGATACCCAAAAAATTCTTCTTCGTAAATTTCTACTGTCACTTCTTCTTGGAGTTTCTTTAGAATTTCTTCAATCATCTCTTTTTCTTTAAATTTTATCTCAGTTTTAATTTCTTTTTTCTTTGGAGAATAAACAGTTAATTTATCTCCTTCTTTTTGTAGAGGAAGTGCGATATTGTCTATTTTTTTAACAAAAGTCAAATTATTAGTTAAATTCTCTATATTTATCTCTGTTTTTGCTTCTTTGCCTTTTTTGTTAAATAATTTATTGAATAATGCAACAACACAATTGCCGATTATAGAAATTGAGAGTGGGTGGTTTAAGATTATTTCAATTATCTCGGTAAAAGAGCTATGCTTTAATTTGAGGTATAATTTTATATTTTCTGGCTCGCTTAATTTTCTTTGCTCGTATAAAGTCCTGATTACCTCCCTTATTAAAAATTCAGTTGATTTAAGTTGATTAATGAGAGAGGGCATCTCCATCTTGCCATTAAAAGAAGGCCCCTCATATACAAAATATAACTCATCTTGACTGACAAGAATATTCCCCTTTAAGTCTGTTTGATCATCCCCCATCTTCAAACCCCTTTATATCCCCTCAGATTCTTCTCAAACTTCCTATATTCCTCTAAAATCCTGTCTAAATCATTAATTGGGTCTTTTCTGCCTGTGGCATCATAGCCGATATGTTCTGCTATTGCCATGAAAATAGGATAATTGTCTAATTCTTCATCTGGTTTCTTTTTTCTTACAAAAACCAGACTGCTTTTAACTCCTGCTCCGAAGTGAGTAAATGCAAATTGTGGCAGTGAAACAATCGCTAAAATTTGAGATTTTTCCATTAAGAAATCCCTGACATATTGTAAAGAAGAGTTTGTTAAAATTCCATCTGGCAGAACTATCGCCATTCTTCCATCTGGCTTTAAGAAATCAAGACAGCGTTCAATAAACAAAATCTCTGTTTTCTGGTTTTTCCTGCCTTTGCCTAACTCGTATTTATCTAAATAGTCTTTTTCTGTTGATTTTACTACTGCTCCGAATGGCGGATTAGTCAAAAGAATATCAAAATGTTCTTTTTTGAAAGCTTTGTGTATTTCTGTTATCCCCTCAAATGGTCTTAAAGAATCTGTGCTTATGATGTTTGTATGCCCATCATCATGGATAATCATATTCATTTTGCAGACTCTTGCTATCTGGTCGTTAATTTCAATCCCATAAAGGTTATTCATCGCAAACCTGTGCCAATAGTCCCATGCCTCTATTCCTTCATAATTTTCTTCTGCATATCTCCTTACTTTATCCATCGCATTAAGCAAGAAACCGCCAGAGCCACAGGCAGGGTCTATAACTAAATCGCTTCTGTCTGGATTCATCATCTCAACACAGAATTTTACAATCTCGCGAGGCGTAAAAAACTGCCCCATCTTGCCCCTAAAGAAATCCTGCATAAATCTCTCAAAAGCGATACCCTTTGTATCTAAATCAATCTTGTTTATTGCCAATCCCTGCAAATGCTCAACAACATTATAAACAACTTTCGGACTTAATCTCATGTCTTCCTTAAAAACTTCAGAATCTTCTTTTTTCGCTTTCTGATAAATTGCATTGATTCTCTTAAAAACTTCTTCAGCAGATTCATGCGTTCCTATCTGAAACTTGTAAGTATCACCTTTCTTTGTTGTTTTTTCATCTCTTAATTTACAAAATAACAATTTAGAAACTTCATCAAAAGCAGTCGTAGGTGCTAACTTTCCACCCTGCCAGACTGTATCGTGGGATTTTTCTAAAGCTCTTATTAATTCCTCTCTTGAAACTATCTTTAAATCTTTGTCCTTATCTCCTTTAATAAATTTGTATTTCGGCGTTCTTCCATATTTTTTAGGAATATCAGAAATAACATTTTTTTCTCTTTCACTTGGCTTAAATCCTGCAACATCAAAAGCTGTTCTTGTAATACCTGCAACAACAGAAGCAAATTTTGCCCTTAAACTATTAGCATTTCCAAAAACCTGTTCAATAGCCTGTTTAAATTCTGCGTCAGTAATACCATCTTTTTTACATTCTACAACAAGATACTCTTCGCCATCTTCGTCATAAACAACAATATCAGCCCTGTCTTCTGGTGTTCTTCTTGGAACAATAACCTCAATATCAATATTTTTAGGCGGATAATTGTAATCTAAAACCAATTCAACAAAATAAGAAGCCCTTACCTTTTCTTCTGGATTCTTGAAAGAAGTTGTATAATCTCTTTTACAATGATAAGTGATTCTTGAGCCATCGCTTGTTACTGTGATTATCCCTTTTTCTATTACCTTTTGTATATTTTTCATAAAAACAGAGTCATGATTTTCTTTAATCATTTTCTCGCCCCTCTTTCTCTAATTGTTCTCCCATCATAATCTCAAATTGACGCGAAATTAATAAACCCTTCTTCTTGCATAACTTCTTGTATTCCTCATATAAATCAGATTTTACCCTCAATGTAATATTTTTTGATTCCATTTCAACCACTTAATAAATATTTATTCACAAATGTATGTAAATATCTCTCTTTTTAAAGTTTTCTCGACCAAACCTTCTTTTTCAGAAAAGAGCAAAAAACGGGCGGGCAACTTCTCAAGACCATAATGTAATCGTGTGGTGTCCCACCACCAAGGTTTTTGGCTACTTCTCCGTTCGCTTTGCGCACTCCGACCCTAACGGGACGAAAACATCCCCAATCAACGATTTTACTAACCACGCCAAGTCAATCACCAATACTGACAACTTTACAGTATCTTACAGTATCTTTCTTCAACTGCAAAGCTTATGAGCGTTTGCATGTTATCATCATGATGGTTTAAGGATTTTGGTCTTGCAAAGGTCTCTATAATGAGAAAGTCAAAAGCGGATGATAAAAGCGAGTAAAATCGCCATTACGCCTAACAGAGCGTGTCTGGCTACGTGCCTTCGGTACTTCGACCCAAATCCAGCTTGATGGATGGACTTCAGATACGCTCGGAACGTTCTTCTTCTTAAAGAGGGTGGTATATCGACTGGTGTGGACGTTACGTTTTGGTAGGGTTTTCCTTCTACCAACAGGTTAATCATACCTGTCTGCCAATCTATTGGGCGATCAATGGTTATTTGAGGGTGAATGTATGGTGAAGATGTACTATGATGAGGATGCTGACTTGGGTCTCTTGGCTGAGAAGACGATCGCGGTCATTGGGTATGGGAGTCAGGGCGCTGCTCAGGCTCAGAACCTCCGTGATTCTGGTCTGGATGTGATTGTGGGACTGCGGGAGGGCGGTTCTTCGTGGAAGAGGGCTGAGGCTGATGGGATGAAGGTTGTTGGGATCGGTGATGCTGCGAGGAGGGCTGATATTGTTCATATGCTCCTTCCTGACGAGGTGCAGCCGGATGTGTACCAGCGTGAGATTGCAAAGGGTCTTGAGGCGGGGAATGCTATATCGTTTTCGCATGGATTCAATATTCACTATCATCAGATCGTCCCGCCAGAGGATGTGGATGTCTTCATGGTGGCGCCGAAGGGACCAGGGTATCTTGTGCGCAGAACGTACCTTGAAGGTGCTGGCGTGCCCTGTCTACTCGCGGTTCATCAGAATGCGAGTGGTCGTGCGTGGGAGATCGGGCTTGGCTTTGCAAAGGGGATCGGTGGCACACGCGCGGGTGTGATCGAGACGAGTTTTGCAGAAGAGACCGAGACCGATCTCTTCGGCGAGCAGGTTGATCTCTGTGGTGGTGTGAGTGAACTCATAAAAGCGTCCTTTGAGACGCTGGTCGAGGCGGGTTATAAGCCGGAGATTGCATACTTTGAGACGCTCCATGAGTTGAAGCTCATAGTCGATCTCATCCATGAAGGTGGGCTCACGAAGATGTGGTACTACGTTTCAAACACTGCAGAGTATGGTGGTCTCACGAGGGGTCCGAGGATCATCAACGAGGAGACACGGAGAGCCATGAGAGAGATTCTTGAGGATATTCAGAGCGGTGAATTTGCAAGAGAGTTTGTGCTTGAGGGTAGAGCCAATATGCCTGTTCTGAAGGCGCTTGAGAGGAGAGAGCACGAGCATCCGATCGAGCAGGTTGGAAGAGAGCTCAGGAGTAAGATGTCATGGCTTGAAGGATGAAGGGTCGATGGCTTTCGCGGTCTGGTTCACAGGGCTTCCAGGGAGTGGGAAGAGTGTTATCTCACGTAAAGCAGCGGAGATCTTGAGAAGAGAGGGTTACATGGTCAGGATACTTCAACTTGATAGGATACGTAGAACGATAACGCCAGAGCCGAGTTACAGTGATGAAGAACGGAGTATCGTGTATGCATCCCTCGCATACATGGCATACCTCCTCGTTGATTGCGGCATAAATGTCTTCATCGATGCAACGGCGAACAAGCAAGAGTATCGTGATACGGCGCGAAGTCTCATACCTAACTTTGCAGAGGCGTATGTGGAGTGTCCACTTGAGGTATGTATCAGAAGGGAGAGGGATAGGGAGGAGACGTATGACGCGCCAAGAGGAGTCTACGTGGGGTCGAAGAGAAGTGGAGCAACCGTTCCTGGTGTGAATGTAGCCTATGAGCCGCCACGAAACCCTGAAATACACGTTGAGAGCAGTAAAGAGACGATCGAAGAGTGTGCAAGACGTGTAGCTGAGAAGGTAGAGGAGTTATTCGGATGAAGATCGAGACACTCTGTGAGATAACCCAGGAGATACGTGACATTATTTCAGAGTCGATAGCCAGCACCTCTGATTATGGTGAACTGGTGACGGTACGACCGCGTGACATCACGCGAAAGATAGACCTTGTAGCAGAGAACGCGCTTGATGAAGCGCTGAGAGCACGTGAGATCTCGGCGCGGATCATCTCGGAAGAACTCGGAGATAGAACGGTTGGAAGGGATCCAGAGGTACTGCTCGTCTTTGATCCGGTGGATGGATCGACCAACGCCACCTGTGGCATACCATTCTTCTGCACATCGCTTGCACTCTCTGAAAAGACGAGAGGTGCAAGCTTCAACGATGTTACGATGGCAGCGATAACAGAGATAAACAATAACACCTACAGTGCAGTGAGGGGGGGAGGGGCGTTCATCAATGGAAGAGAGATCACAGGTAGAATGGGAGGAGCGCGACCAAAACCGATCATCTCTATCTACTCCTATGGAGTGAAGAGAATCCCAGATGGGGTGGTCGAGCTTGGGAGAGAGGTCGTTCAGCGAACGCTTGGGAGCATTGCACTTGAGATCTGTTTTGTCGCAGAGAAGAGGATCGACGGAGTCATCGATACACGGGGACATATCAGTAGCTATGACATAATGGCATCACAATTGATACTGCGAGAAGCAGGGGGAGAGCTCACAGACCTCGATGGAAGACCGCTCAACAGAGACGCAAGAGCCACGAGTATCGAACTCATCGCAACGAGGGACGATAGACTTCACAGCAGAATCGTAAAACTCCTAAAATAATATTATTGGATGATTATGTTGTCGATGTCGTGATGTCTTTTGACTATTCTCTTCAGTCTCTCTATCTTTTGCCCACCTCTTCCTATGGCAAGTCCTTTCTCTCTTGCAGGCACTTCAACGTAGGCGATGCGTTTGTCGTTTCTCTTGATTATACTTATTTTTTTGGCTGATACAGGTTGCAGCAGGTTTTTTATGAATTCTTGTGGGTTTTCTGAGTATTCTATTATCTCTATCTCTTTGTTGATGGTTGTTCGTACACGGCTCACGTGCTCGCCATGTCTTCCAATGGCTGCGCCCATATCCTCCGGCTTCACGATAAAGGTCACCTTGTTATGGGCACTGTCTATGATGCAGTCTGTTGGCGATGCTCCTGTTCTCTTCTCGAAGAGTGCGATGTATCGTATTCCGTCCGTGTCAAGCTTGAGTTCGCTCAAGATTGAAGACCCCTGAGTGCATGGATATCGGTCTCATCGGCTTCGAGTATCGCAAGTGCTGATATCGCGAACGGTTTTCCACACGCTGTCCCAAGTTCTATGTTGTCCGCGCCGTATTCGATGAAGTTATCCACCCCGATCTCTTCTCTCACGCTTGAGGGGCAGTTTGATGATACGATCACGAGTTTTGCCTTTCCATCCTTCACGCTCTGGATCGTCTCTTTTGCACCGATCACCACCTTGCCCTCTTTTATTACAGTTCTTAGTATTTTATCTGTATCAACCATGGTTCATTCCTCCCATCTCACTCTTTGCTATGAGTTTCACGCTTCCGGTTCCGAGTTTAACTGGTTGTCCCACGATCACGTTCTCGGTCACGCCATCGAGTTCATCGACCTCGCCTCGCACGCTCGACTCTAACAGGTTGTTGACTGTGATCTCGAAGGCTGCTCTCGCCAGCACACTCGCCTTCTCGCCTGATATTCCATGTCGCCCGATCTGTTTGACTTCGCCGTCGCATGTCATTATGTCTGCGACAAGCATTATGTGGCGGATGTCCACGTCCAGCCCCTGTTCTCTCAGAGTTCCCATTATCTCGTCGATTATCGATTGACGGGCCGCTTCGATTCCAAGGACCTCTGCCATCTCCAAGATATTGTTTGTCCGGGTGCGGGTTGGGTCTACACCTTCAATCTGCAGGACCTTGCTCAGGGCTGAGCCCTCGGTATAGAAGATGTACTCGTCGTTCTCTCTGCGGATCACCACCCTCTTTATCTCGTCAACCCCCTTCAACTTCACGTTTCTAATCTTCTTAGCTAGCTGCAATAGTCCGCGGTACGAGACCTCTTCCGGGGCTGTTCTCAGTCTGTGATCTAGAAGCTCCACCGGGAGACCTATCTCCTCCTCTATTGCCATAGCCACCTCTTCTGGTCTCATCTTCCGCATCTCCAGTGCCTTCTCGTCAAGGTTCACGGTGATCTCCATATCTGATATGTTGGTGGTGATGTCTCCGACGTGGTGGAGGTATGTTGACTCGATATTCCATGCGACATCACTCGATCTCTCCCGATCGTTGGCATACTCCTCTTTAAGGTAGATCGTCATACTTGGGGTGCTCGGATTCTTGCGTGCGTCGAGGAGTTCGATTATTCTGGGTAAGCCGAGTGTGACATTGATCTCGGCAACGCCTGCGTAGTGGAATGTACGCATCGTCATCTGTGTGCCAGGCTCTCCGATCGACTGGGCAGTGACAACACCAGCGGCTTCGTATGGTGGGATGCGTGACTCGTTGTATCGCTTGAGTGTGAGCCTGATCACATCTTCAAACTCTTCCTCTGTGAGTTCCATCTCAAGAAGTTCAGCGAGCATGGCACTTCGTATCTTCTTGGGAAGTGGTAGACTCTCGATTCGTGATTCCATTGCCTGCTTGTCGATCATCTGGACTCCCTCTTCGCCACGACCGTGTTGATTATGCTCCGTATGCTCTCACGTGTCCCGAAATCTCCTTTCATCGGGTCGAGCCCGTCCTCTCCATACATGAACTGGACGATCATGCCCCTCGTGTCTCTCACCGTTCCATCGTACTGAACCTCCAGATCCTGGAGTGCGTTGACCATTCGCCGCTGGAGGTATCCTGATTGTGATGTGCGAACAGCGGTGTCCACGAGCCCCTCCCTCCCGCCGATCGCATGGAAGAAGTACTCTGTTGGAGATAAACCCTTCTTGTAGCTTGATTTCACGAATCCACGTGCGTCGGCACCGAGATCTCCTACTTCGAAGTGTGGAAGAGTCCTTCCAGCATACCCTCGTCGTATACGCTCTCCTCGAACCGCCTGCTGTCCGACGCAGCCAGCCATCTGGGTGAGGTTGAGCATCGAGCCTCTGGCACCTGATTGCGCCATGATCACTGCCGAGTTTTCAAGCCCTAGGTTTCTGCCTGCAATCTCTCCGGCAGCGTCTCTCGCACGCCCGAGTTCCTGCAAGATATTCATCTCAAGAGTTTCGTCCATGCTTCGTCCTGGGAGCTGTTCAAGTTCTCCCGCGTTGTAAGCCATTATGAGTTTCCTGACACGCTCCTCTGCTTCATAGATGGCCTCTCCAATCCGAACGTCAGCCTCTGAAGAGACATCTTCATCGTTTATCCCGAAACTGAAGCCCATTCGCATGATGGCACGTATTCCGAGTCGGGTGGCGTCGTCAATAAACATTCGTGCTCTCTCTTCACCGTATTCCTTATAGATCTTGTCTAGGATCTTGCTCTTGAAGGATCCGATCGCTTTCACGTCGATGGATCCGTTTTTCAGGATTCCGTCTTCGATCACCACGTATGCATCACGTTCGCACCCTTCTCTCTTGCACTCTTCGCAGTGCTCACACATCTCAGCCTGAAAGGTTAAGTGTAAGCCTTCTGGGAGTATCATGCTGAAGATCTGCTTTCCGTTCCAGTATGGCATGCCATTCTCGTATCCGGCAGGCTCCATGAGCTCTTTAACTCTGGATTTTTTCAGCAGTTCCAGAGCCTCTGGCTTGTATATTTTTTTATCCTTGTGTGTGAGCAGGTATAACCCTGATATGTGATCGTGTATCCCGCCTATGATCGGTCCACCGAATCTCGGTGATAGTATGTTATGTTCGACGTGCATCAGGATCTTTGCCTCTGCCCTTGCCTCCTCTGTCTGTGGGACATGGAGGTTCATCTCATCACCGTCGAAGTCGGCGTTGTATGGTGGACATGCGGCAGGATTCAGCCTGAACGTCTTGTCTGGCAAGACCTTGACCTCATGAGCCATTATGCTCATCCGATGGAGTGATGGCTGCCTGTTGAAGAGAACTATGTCACCGTCTTTTAGGTGTCGCTCCACCTTCCAACCGGTCTCGATCGCCTCGACAAGTTCGGGAGCGTTACTCTCCGTGACCTTGACCCGTCTCCCATCACCACGGACGACATAGTTTGCACCAGGGTGATTGGATGGACCTCTTGCCACGTACTCCTTTGCCTCGTTGATATTGTGGCGTGTGACGTTCATGGTTATGGTGAGCTCCTTTGCAATCTCCTCAGGAACACCCACCTCACATATGCTCAGGTTTGGATCTGGTGATATGACCGTTCTCGCTGAGAAATTAACACGCTTTCCAGAGAGACTACCTCTGAAACGACCTTCTTTTCCCTTTAGTCTCTGAGAGAGAGTCTTCAGCGGACGACCTGATCTATGGCGTGCCGGCGGTACACCCGAGACCGCGTTGTCTATGAACGTTGTAACGTGGTACTGGAGCAGTTCCCACAGGTCTTCTATGATCAGTTGTGGCGCTCCTGCCTCCCGATTCTCCTGGAAACGCTGGTTGATTCGGATAATGTCCACCAGTTTATGGGTGATGTCATCTTCACTCCGCTGTCCTGACTCGAGTGTGATCGAGGGGCGCATCGTCACAGGTGGTACCGGGAGCACGGTGAGTACCGTCCATTCGGGGCGTGCACTCACAGGGTCCATCCCCATCACCTCAACATCCTCGTCAGGTATCTTCTCAAGCAGGTCTCTTATGTCGGCAGGCATCAGTTTGTGCTTATCTTCATAATAGGTGGTTGGCTTCTCAAACTTGATATCGATCTGTTCTTCATCACAATACGGGCATTTCTTTGTCTTGCGGGCTTCTTTGAAGACCGTATTCACCACGTCATCGATCGAATTCCCGATCTTCAGATTGGTTCGTATCTCATCGAGGTATCTTTCCTTCTCAGTCTCTGTCAGCAGTAGTCGCCCGCATGACCGGCAGACAGCACGCAGGATCTTCCTGATAAGCTTTGCAAACCCTATGTGAATCACAGGCGCGACAAGCTCGATATGCCCAAAGTGCCCCGGGCACTCACCTGCTCTCTGTCCACAGGTCTTACACCGCAATCCCGGATCTATGACTCCAAGGCGCGTGTCCATAAGCCCCATCTCTATCGGAAAACCATCATCATCATAGGTGTCCGCCGTTATCACCCTTGTAACGCTCATCTTTCTGAACTCTCTCGGTGATATAAGCCCGAACTTTATCTGACCAATCTTTTTTGGAACTGAGCGAATCATAACTCTAAAAACCCCCTACATTCCATATATTTTTATACTGCATCTTCCAGTATGAGGCGCGGTGCAATTGCAAGTGATTTCATCTCATCCAGAAGCAACTTGAATGCATAGCTCATCTCCACAGGATGAATATTGGTGTCGGCACCACAGTTCGGGCAGAAGACGATGTTTCGACGCCGATCCAACGTGGCAATCATCCCGCACTCTCCACAGACGTACTCTGTAACCTTGTCAGACTCGTCAAGCAATCGCTCCTTTAACGCCATCGCAGCACCATGCCCAAGCAGGACGTCACGCTCCATCTCACCGAACCTGAGACCACCTTCCCGCGCACGCCCCTCGGTGGGCTGTCGGGTGAGAACCTGTATCGGTCCACGAGAGCGTGCATGCATCTTGGCAGCGACCATGTGGTACAGTTTCTGGTAGAGGATAACGCCCACAAATACGTTGGCGTTGATTCGTCTGCCTGTAACACCATCATAGAATACTTCCTTTCCAGTGTGCGCGTAACCTGCCCGGTGCAGAGCCTCTCTCAAGCTCTCTTCGTCTTCACCTGAGAATGGTGTGCCATCGACCCGTCGCCCTTCAAGGCTTCCCACCTTTCCACCGATCATCTCAAGCACGTGACCAACAGTCATCCGTGATGGAATTGCATGCGGGTTGATTATGAGATCTGGGACCATCCCGTTCTCTGTGAATGGCATATCGGCTTGTGGTACTATCAAGCCTATCACGCCCTTCTGACCATGCCTCGATGCGAACTTGTCACCGATCTCAGGTACTCTCTGATCCCTCGTGCGAACCTTTGCAAGCCTGGCACCGCTCTCGGACTCTGTGAGTATCACCGTGTCGATCACGCCTTTTTCATTGGAACGCATGGTAACCGAGCTCTCCCTGCGCTGCTGTGGACTCAGACCCCCAAGGTCTGTCGGCTCTTCAAGGAAACGCGGTGGACTGGTCTTACCGATCAGAACATCATTTGGATTAACAACGATCTCAGGATTCGGGAGTCCGTCAGCGTCAAGCTGTGCATACGCTTCAGTCCCACGCGCGCCTCTCACCTCTGCATCAGGTATCTCGAACTTGTCGAGATGTCCACCCGGGTATTTACGCTCCTCTCCCTGTTGTGTGCGGAAGAAATGGCTCCGTCCAAGACCCCGCTCGATCGATGCCTTGTTTATGACGAGCGCATCCTCTATGTTATATCCCTCGTATGACATAACCGCCACAACGAAGTTCTGTCCAGCAGGTCGCTCGTCAAATCCGAGTGCCTCGGCTGTCTGGGTTGTGACAAGTGCCTTCTGTGGATAGTGAATATAGTGTGATCTCGTGTCTGGTCGAAGCTTCAGGTTTGCAGTTGACATTCCAAGGCATTGCTTGACCATGCCAGCGCCCATCGTGTTTCTTGGCGAGGCATTGTGCTCTGGGAACGGGATCAAGCCAGCAGAGATGCCGAGTATCAGTGCAGGATCAACCTCGAGGTGTGTATGTCTACTCGTGAGATCTTCTTCATTGACAGCGATGAACATGTTCTCTTCTTCCTCGGAATCAAGATACTCGATAACCCCTGCATCAACAAGGTCCTCAAAGGTTATCTCGCCGTTCTTGAGCATGGCTATATGCTCATCTGTCACAAGCGGCATCCCATCCTCCACGATTATGAGCGGCCTTCTCGCCCGGCCGCTATCGGTGTTGATCACCACTTCATCGGTCTTTTGGTGATATGCGACGTTCAACTGTTTCGAGATCTTGCCAGAGCGGCGAAGCTCTCTGATACTCTTCACAAGTTCCACAGGGTTCTCATGATGTCCAACCAACTCTCCATTGAAGAATACTCGTGATTTATTCATACCTCTTCAACCTCATAAACCAGTTCATCGTCCTGTGCTTCAAGCTCGGTTGCATACGAGACAGGAACCTCCCGGTCACCCACCAGGAATGGTGCAAGCGGCGTCACGCCAAGCCTCTCAAAGAGCATGTCCTTAACCTCGGTCTCATCATCGATACCTGTTGAGATCTCAACCATCTGGGCAAAGTTCTTAACAAGCCCACAGTTTGGCCCCTCAGGGGTCTCTGACGGACATATCCTCCCCCACTGCGTTGGATGAAGATCACGTGCCTCGAAATGTGGCTGTGAACGAGAGAGCGGTGAAATAACCCTGCGCAGGTGTGAGAGCGTTGCTATGAAGTTCGTGCGGTCAAGGAGCTGCGAGACACCAGTGCGACCACCCACCCAGTTTCCAGTGGCAAGCGAGTGGTTGAGCCGCTCGGTGAGAACGTCTGAACGCACAACGGTCGCAACGCTGAGATCCCTGTTCCGCATATTGGCACGTTCAAGCTGGTACTTGATATCACGTGTCAATCGGTTGAACGAGACCCTGAAGAGATCCTCCATCAGATTCCCTGCAAGCTTCAACCGCTTGTTGGCATAATGATCCTTGTCGACCTCGCCCCTGCGCCCGATTGCAAGTTCAAAGCAAGCCTCAGCCATCCGCCCAAGAAACTGCGCCTTAAGCAGGCGATATCGCTCCTCGTTTCCAAGGTGTGGAAGGAGGTACCTGTCAAGCACGTAGTTTGCCCTCTTTATCTGATACTCCTTTATCTGGCCAGCTGCAATCCTGTTGCCCAACTTCTCAAGAGCTTCGTCACGTGTCCATACCTCAGCCTCTTCCAGGTTCTCGAGCATGAACTTCACAATCTCAGGATCGCTCGAGACCATTCCCACGATGTCTTCATCGGTCTCCACACCGAGCGCCCGTACTATGGTAACAAAGTTGATTCGCCCTGAGATGGAGGGGAACGATACCTCGAGGATGGAGTTCTTGTTCCGTTCAACGACTGTAAGGGCACGATAACCTCTTCGGTGCGAGAAGACCTTTGCAACCTCGATCTGCTCACCGTAGCGTGTCTCAAACTCCACCATTATCTTGTTCGGTGCAAGATCTTCAAGCGTGGTTATCACACGTTCTGTTCCGTTTATTATGAAATAACCTCCTGGGTCATGGGGATCCTCACCAAGACTGATCATATCCTTCTCGGACATGCCACACAGATTACATGCCTTTGAGTGGAGCATTATCGGAAGCATTCCTATCCTTGCATCCCTCGGCTCACTCTCCTCACCATCCTTAACGATGATCATCTCAAGATAGATCGGTGCTGCATAGGTGATGTTTCGCAGACGTGCATCCGTGGGATAGAGCCTATCTGTTGCTCCATCAGCCTCCCTGACGATCGGATTTCCAACTTTGATCTCTCCGAGCTCTATATAAACATCCTCGATATTGGTCTCTATAATACGTTGTTCATCAACGACCTTCTGGAGTCCATGATCAAGGAATTCGTTGAACGAATCGATCTGGTGTCGAACCATCTTATCATGCGTGAAATAAGCCTTTGACAGAACTCTTCTATCTAACAATGCAACAACCCCTCTCGAGCTATTTTATCCGATAACCAATCTGTATATGTTTGCTTCTCCTGCTGTGGCACTCTTCCTGGTTATTTTGATCACATCTCCCACCTGCGCTTTGATCTCTTTTATTACAGGATCTTTGACTTTGATCTTTGGAAGCTGTTCCTTTTCAATACCGTATCTCTCCAGAAGAGATTTAACCTCTTCTTCGTCCAGTATCTCATGACAAGGAACCATCTCATGATCCAACAGACTGAATTCATCCACTTACTTAAACACCCTCCGTATCACATAGGCTCACCATCAAACGAGACCCACAACGAGACCCACATTTGCAGGATAAGAGCACCTAAGAGCACCTGATACTGACGGGCTCGATGGGATTTGAACCCACGACCATCTGGTTAAAAGCCAGGTGCTCTGCCTAACTGAGCTACGAGCCCACATGGGTAGAATCTACACTCCTCCAACTCCTGCAACTCATACTCTGACAGCTATACTCAGAACGCAGAGGCGATATAATCAGGCTTGCCGCACACTGATCCAGGATGTTGAATTGATCCATCAGATGTGCCACGATACCACGCCCTTTAATGCTCTGCCCAGATTTAAAGCTTTCTCTCTAAACATTTTTGAATACGTGATGGAACGCTTCAGCGTATCTCGAATCTCACCCCGATCTTGAAGACCTTCTTTGTTGGGAGTCTGAGTGGTGTGTATCCTGTTTGCGTCTCTATCTCACAGAGTATTCTCTCAAGTTCTCCTGGGTTCTCTGCCGAGACTGTGAACCAGATGTTGTAGGGTCCCTCTCGCAGATAGTTGTGTGAAACCTCATCGTACCTGTTGATGATCTCTGCCACCTCATCGATTCTCTCTTCCTCTACTCGTAGTGCGGCAAGGACGCCAGCACCACCACGGTTCTCTCGGTTGATCACAGGTCCTATGCGTCGCAGAGCGCCCTCTCTCATGAGCCGTTTGATCCGATCGATAACCTCGTTCTCGGTGATCTCAAGTTCGCTTCCGAGTCTTTTGAACGGCTCCTTTTCGAGTGGAAAGTCAAGCTGGATCAGGTTCAGGAGTTCTTTGTCAATCTCGTCGAGTGGCACGGGTTTATCCTTCATTGGCGTTGTATATGCAGTATGGTTCTTCTGATAGGTAGTCGCCTGTCTCTGCAAAGGCTCGTGCGCGGCATCCTCCGCAGACCTTTCGGTACTCGCAGATTCCACACTTGCCTTTTAACTTGTCCGGGTCGCGTAGATCATTAAAGACCTGAGATTTTTCCCATATATCTTTAAATGAGTCTTCTCTGATCTTTCCTGCAAGAGCGGGAAGGTATCCGCAGGGGTAGACCTCGCCGATGTGCGATACGAAGCAGAAGCCTGTTCCCCCAAGACATCCCTTGGCAGTGGCTCGAAGCCCGTCTTCTACTGGTTTTACCTTTCTTCCCTCCAGTTTTGCACGCTCTCGCATTATTCTCTGGTAGTGTGGTGCACAGGTTGCCTTCAGATCCATCTGTCTCTTGCCCTCTTTTGCCTTCTCTCTTTCTCTCTTTTCGAGATCGTAGAACCAGTTCAAGAGAGCCTCGTACTCCTCTGGAGGTATCTCTTCTTCTTCCATCCCGCTGGCTCTTCCTGTTGGGACGAGAAGGAATATGTGGTGTGCATCTGCACCGAGCGTCTCTGCAAGTCGGTGGATCTCTTCGATCTCGCACTTGTTCCGTTTCGTTATGGTTGTATTGATCTGTAGTTCGATTCCTGCTCTCTGTATCTCGCCTATGCCTCGAAGTGCGCCTTCAAACGATCCCTTCATGCCGCGAAAATCGTCGTGTGTTTCAGGGGTTGCACCGTCGATACTTATGCTCACACGCCTGATTCCTGCCTCTTTCATCTCTTTGGCATTCTCTCTTGTGACCAGTGTTCCGTTGGTTGCAAGAACCACCCTGAGCCCCTTCTCTGTCCCGTATCGTGCGATCTCGAAGACGTCGTCTCTTACGAGTGGCTCGCCTCCACTTATGATCAGGATCGGTCTTCCATAATCTGCAAGTTCGTCTATGAGTCGCATCGCTTCTTCGGTGCTGAGCTCGTCCGGGCTCGGTCTTCTGGTTGCGGCGCCCCTGCAATGGGCACACTCAAGGTTGCATGCTGCGGTCAGTTCCCATGCGAGAAGTCGTGGCGGCTCAATCAAGCGGAACACCAAAAAATATCATTTAATATCATTTATTATAATTTTTCTCTCAGTTCTTTTGCCACCTTCTCAAGCTCGACCAGTGCAAGCCCGAGAGTTGCATCCTCTTCGGTCAGACCCACAAGTATCGCTCGTTTCCCGGCTCCGATCGCGATCATCCTGCCGTTCTTCGAGTCCACAATAACACTATCAGGAACCCCTTTTCCAATCTCGATCATAACGGTCTCTGCTGCCCCAAGCATCGTGGCTGACATGGCTGCAAGCGTCTTCTCATGCCCTTTCGCCTCAGGCAGCATTGCACGGATGAGGAGTCCATCTCTGCTCGCGATGACCGCGGCCTTGATCCCTCCCACTCTCAGTAGTTGTGATAGCATCGTGTCAAGGTCTTCACCACTCAACACCTTACTTGTCCTCCATTATTCGTTCGACCAGTAGTTCAAAGGCTTCGAACACACCCTTCTTCTCGGTGGCGATCGTTGGAACTATTGGAACATCATCTGGCACATTGAATCGTCTTCTTATCTCGTCTGGAGAGAGCGCGCCATCCAGGTCCTGCTTGTTCGCTATTATAATATATGGTAGTCCATACGATCTTGCCATTTCTAACATCTTCTTTGCACGTTCAAAGTCTCTTGGTCTCGTTGAGTCCAACACCAGGAATATTCCCATCGCTTCACTCGATAGCATCCGCAGTATCGGATCGAATCGTTCCTGACCAGGCGTTCCGAATATGTCTGCGCTCATGCCTTTGTGGTCAACGTGTCCATAGTCAAGCGCTACTGTTGTGTTGTTACGATCCACCGAGACCGACTTTGTCGAGAGTGCGCGCACAAAGCTCGATTTCCCAGCATTGAATGGACCTGTTACAAGTATCTTTGGTATATATAATCGTACCCCTCCGGGTCGCACCACCTTGAAGAGAACGGTCTTCCCGGTTGCCCGTGTCCAATCTGCCTTCACCACTGCAAAGTACTGTCCGAAGATGACGCGCTCTCTTATTCCTCCAATCTCGATCACTGCGTTGAAGAGTTCCTCTTTTATTCTCTCCAGAACTTCGCTTGGATATGGCCATGCTGTGAAGTGATAGATTATATTTTGGCCGCGATCCCCTACCATGTTGTTCCACCCAACAACCACCTTGAGAGTCTCCTCAACACCACATAGATCCATAATTGCTGAGAGTGGACAACAGAGCAGCAGATTCTCATCGGAGTCGTCCAGTGCTCTTCTAACGATTCTGTCAATGTTACCTATATCTTCCGGATTATCTACAACATACTCTTCTCCTGATGTGGCTCCAATGAGACTCGAATAGGCATCAATGAGTATAAATTTTTCTGCATGCTCCTCTATCTTCCATCCAAGGCTCATGAACTCCTCTCTGAAGATCTGCGGGTCTGAACTCAAGGTGAGATATATGCTCTTCCTGCCTGCAAGTATGTTGTGGTAGAGCGCATGGATTATGAAGATATCTCCTTCAACCCCTGGGTGATTGTAGTAGAGAACGGTCTTGCCAGGCGGAATTCCGCCACCAAGGTAATCGTCCAGTTTGGGAATTCCTGTGGTGACCATCGTTCATTCACCGCTCTTGATCACGACCTCAACCCCGTCTATCTCGTACCTCTTCCAGGGGGTGGGTTTTGATCCAAGTCCGAGAATACGGAGGTGATTCTCTTCACCATCTGTTTTCACTTCAAAGACTGCCGGAAATAGCTGTTTCAGAGTGTTGATGCTCTTATCATCGTGCATCCCTTCGTCCACCACGTAGATCCCGATCGCTCCTGCAAGCTTCACCCTGCCTGTGAAGACGTGCAGGAATCTGAAGAGTGTCTGGATGTTGGTGTACATCAGTAGGGTTGAGACCGAGTCGATGCAGAGTATCGTCTTCGGTATCTGTCTTCTCCGTATGAACTCTTCGAAGAACTGGCTTATCTTAATCCCGATGCCTGTGAGATCTACGGGGCTTGATGCGTATTTCACAACGTCCTTGTCATGGATGTTCTTGCCGAGGCTCTTTGTCACACAGTCAACGATTCCTATGCGCGATCTCTCCTCTTCTTCAAGGTATTCTGAGAACCATTCTATGATCTCGTCTCCCGTGTCTCTGGTCGATACTAGTACTGCGGAATCCCCTTCTTTTATTGTGTGGTAGATTATGTGTCTGATGAGGAGATGTTTTCCTGTGAGGGGTGGTCCAAGTAACATTATGTTCGTGCCCTTCGGGACACCACCGGTTATTTCATCGACCTCGGGGATGCCGAGTGAGTAATCAAGCATGCCTTCTTCCATCCATCAATACCAAACAACATAATGCTTATGATGAGCATAATGAAATATTGTCATTTCCCAATCTGTCACCATAATATATATACATTATCAATAGCTGCTGTGTTGAACAATTGGCTGGATGGGGTATATCTTCAGGTAATTGTTTCTCTGAGAATGTAGGCTTAAACACTTATGAGCATGTTGTAGAAGATGAATTTCATCTTTACTTCTTGAAACAAGGCTTCTGTAGATCTTGCTCTGCATGTTTCACCAAATACTCTTTTAACACCAGAGAAGAAACTCTCTGTTGTCCATCTGCAGCCATACCTGTATTTATCTTTCCATCTTTCATGACCTAACTCTTTTGGGTTCTCTTACTCTCTTAGCTCTGGATGGAGAGCCTCTTGACTTAGTTGAAGAGTTACTTCTTATCTTGATCACTGGTTCTACATCATTTTCAGCAAGATAATTGAAATTCTCTCTGCTATCATAACCTCCATCACCATATACCCTACTTATCTCTCCACCTCTTCCTTTAATTTGCTTTACCAGAGGTTTTAACATCTTTCCATCACCTGTTCTTTCATCTGTTATCTTTAAGGCTAAGAGTTTCCTTGTTTTAACGTCTATAGCAATATGAACCTTAATCCAACCCTTTCTCGTCTTTCCATTTATCTCTGATCCACTCTCCTCTATTCGTTATCTTCATACCAGACGAATCTATTGCAACTACAAGATCTTCTCCAAGATTACTAGAGAGTTCAAAGTCTAGTTTCCTCAACCTCTTACAAACAGTGGAATAATCAGCTACCTTTAACTCAGGTATATATTCTGATAATTTCCTCAAAAATCCTTCCATTTGTCTTAATGGAAGGAAAGCTACATGCAAGAAAGCTAGAAAACACATAAAGGTTCGAGGAAACCTGAAAGGTCTGCCAACCTTCCCCTCATTCATCCTATTTAATTCTTCATCCCAGTTCTCAAGGAAATCCAATGAGATATAGAGTTCTCCCCTCCGCACAAGTTTTTCATTATATTCCTTCCAATTTCTCTTACTCTGCATCCCAATCATCCCTCCTGCAAATGAGAAATACAGGAAGGAAACTTAAGAGTTATTCAACACAGCAAATTTATCGTAAGGTTTTTATCAGAGCACTTCTAACATTCGAGTGCTATGAGTGAAGGTAGGCAGTATTGTTATCCGAGAGCCATGCCAGTTGTGGAGCAGAAGTTCTTCTATCGTGAGACTGTGCCATACTTCATTCATACGATGGCGCTGATGAACAGGAAGTCGGGCAGTTTTACCACGATCCTGCCAGGTGGAGGTGGTAAGGTCAGAGCCAAGAGAGAGATCATCGTTGAGGTTACAGGGAGGAAGACCGGGTTCATACCGCTCAATGAGGAGTCTCTCAAGGACGTGATCAAAGGCGATGGCACAGGCACGATCGATTTCAAGATCAAGCTTCAATACACCTACCTCGATGAGAAGTACCGACCCACGCCATTCAAAGGTGACACGTATCTCGTCAGAGCAAACTTCGAAGGCACAGAGCAGGATAGGAAGATGCTGACACTGAGGGTGCATCACATCGACGGACCGAGAAAGACAAGGTGTGAAGAGGTGGTGGACACGATCATAACCGAGCTTGAGAAGAACCACCAAAAGACCAGATGAGCGAACTATTATACGCAGTAGCACAACCATTCAAGGCGAAAGGCAGAGAGAAGCTCAGAATAAAAGAGTTCATCTTCACACTCACACTCGACCTGAAATGGTTCAGCCCTCAGGAAGCAAAGACCCTCATGCAGATCGGCATCGAGAACGAACTGCTTAAGAGAGAGGATGACGAATCGATCATAGCATGCTTCAACCCTGCAAGGATAAATCCACCGATCGACTTCAAACCAAGTGCCAAAGTACTAAAAATAGGGAAACAAACCCTTTTTGAAAGAATACTCGATCAAATAATGGTTCAAACCGGTATAGGGAGACGTGAACTCATCGCTGCAATCAATAAAAACCAAGAAAAACTCTTTAAACTGGTAGAAATAAACGTGAGTGCACTGATAATAGGAATGGAACACGGAGCCAAACTCGAAAGCCTGATCGAAAAAGCCTACCAAGAACTAACAAAACCACAACCCACCAATGGAGAAAGAAGACCCCCAGAGAAGAGAATCTGAAACCTGAGAGGTGGGGTGAGTAAAGGAGAGGGGGTCTTCTGCGCTCAAGCCCTCCCTCCTTTTATTGTACAGGTAATCGGTAATTGGGAGTGCCGGGTGGAGTCTTCCTGTCTGTTGCTGTTGTGGTGCATGTTATGAAGTGGTGAGCGAAGTGGAGCGTGTTTCAGTTTCTGTCCGAAATCCAAGACTTTTAAAAATGTCGATTTAAACGGCTCTTCAGAAGATGGTCTTAAAAGGATGGAGCATGATGCTTTCTACCACCTTAATGAAATGCGGCAGGTGAGAAAAAAGAATAATAGTGGTGTAGGAATAGTAATGGTGGTGTTATCATGTTGGTCGATCCTGATTTTTTCAGTGAGTTGGATCGTTTTGAGCTCATGGTGCGCAAGCGTGTCTCTACTGCGTATGCTGGGTCTCGGAAGTCTCTTCTCTTGGGGCGTGGGTTGGTTGCTGTGGGTCACAGGGAGTATGTGCCGGGTGATGATTTCAGGAGTATTGATTGGAGGGTGTATGCTCGTACTGAGCGTCTCTTTGTGAAGCAGTTTGAGGAGGAGAAGAGTCTCACCCTTCATGTTTTGCTGGATGTTAGTGGTAGTATGGGTTTTGGGTCTCCGCCTAAGTTTGATTATGCTGCACGGCTTGCTCTTGGTGTTGCGTATCTTGTTGGGAGGCAGAATGAGCGGTTTTCGGTTTCGTGTTTTTCAGAGGATGTTGATGTGGCTCGTCCGAGGCGTGGGATGCATCATCTTTCGAGTGTTATTCGGATGCTTGAGGGTGTGAAGCCTTCGGGTGTCACTTCCTTTGATAGGTGTATGGCGCAGTATCAGGGTTTTATTCGTTCGAGGTCTCTTGTTGTCTTGATCTCTGATTTTCTCTTCGATTCTGAGAGTCTTCTCTCTGGTATCTATCGGTTTGCGCGTAATGAGCTCTTGGTGTTGCAGGTCTTGGATCCGTTCGAGCTTGGTTTTGGGGTTCGTGGTGATGTGAGGTTTGTTGATCTTGAGAGTGGTGGTAGTGTTGAGGTTGATGTGAGTCCGCGCTTTGCAAGAGAGTACAGGGCACGGCTTGAGTCTCATAATAATAGGATTCGGGGTGTTTGTGATGAAATTGGTGCGAGTTATCATATGTTTCCTACTGATAAGCCTATTTTTGACTCGTTTTTTGAGATTATGAGAGTGTGAGGTAGTGGGTTTTATGGTTGCTGGATTTCCGCTTGGTTTTGCGAATACTATGGGGCTTTTGGCGCTCTTCAGTCTTGTTCCATTGGTGATACTTTATCTCTTGCGGCCCAAGCCTCTTCTGCTCAGGATTTCTTCCATAATGTTTTTGTTTGATTTTAGGGATGAGAAGAAGAGATTTTCAACTATCAGGCGTTTTGTTAAGGATCCTCTGTTTTTGATTCAGTTGCTGGTCTTGTTGTTGCTTGCGCTTGCGGTTGGAGAACCTTTTGTCTTGGGGGATGAGGAGGTTGGTGGTGGGCATACTGTGATAGTTCTAGATGCTTCTGCGAGTATGCAGGCTGATGGACGGTTTGATTCTGCAAAAGAAGAAGCAGAGAGGTTTCTGTCGAAGAAGAACACGATTATTCTTGCCGAGAATATTCCTGTGGTGGTGCTCCGTGAATCTCCGAGGGAGAGTGCGTCTCGTGCTCTCTTGGATCTCTCACCCAGGGCTGGCGAGGCTGATCTCTCACGCGCCATCCTCCTTGGGATGAGGTATCTTGGCGAGGGCGGGCGGATCGTTGTGATATCTGATTTTTCGTATTTTATCGGGGATGATCCTCTTGTTGCGGCAGGTATTGCGAGGGGAAGCGGGCTTGATGTGGAGCTTGTACCCGTCACTGGTGGGACTGAGAATATTGGGATTGTTGATGGCTGGTTCGAAGGCTCCGATTACAATCTCCTCGTTCATAACTACAACCCTCGTAGTGAGAGAGTAACGCTTCGTGTGACTGCCGGAGGTAGCGTGCTTCTGGAGGAGACCCGTGTGATCGGCGCTGGCTTGTCTGAACCTTTTTTGATCAGGGATCTGCCACGGGGTCGGACAGATGTGAGTATCATAGAGGAGGACTCTCTCATCGTCGATAATACGGTTCATATAGTGATTCCAGAGAGTCTTGAGAAGAGGGTGCTTCATCTATCGAATGGCTCGCCGCCTTCGCTTGTGGCTCTGCGACTCCTTGAGCCTCTTGTCACGACTGATCAGCTCCCGGTCGGTTTTGCTGGAAGCTTGGAGGGGTATGCAATAACAGTTCTGAGCAAGCCAGAGCCAGGTTCACTTGACGGTTTTGGTGATTATCTCAGGTCTGGCGGCGTTCTTGTTGTACTGGCATCAGAGGGTCTTTCAAATAGCGATCTTCTGCCTGTCACGATCAAAGGTGTTGCAAATCGCACCACGCTTAACGTTCTAACGTCAAACACTCTCTCAGAGAATATTGATCCCGAGATCGAGATAACCAGGCATCTTGTTGCGAGTGCAAAGCCTGGTGCAGTGGTCTTGGCGAAGGCTGGTGACGGATCGGTCATGCTTGCTCACTGGAGGATCGGGCGCGGACGTGTGATCTACATCGGCTTTGCAGAACCGAGTGGGGATATCTATGATCCATTGAATCCTGGCGTGTGGAACAGTTTTCATGCAACACCCACCTACCCACTCTTCTGGAAGAATCTCGTAGAGTGGAGCGCGGGGAGCATCGATATCAACGAGTTCAATCTCAGAGCAGGAAGAGTTCGAGAGTATCCTCAGCCAGTCACTCTGAAGACTCCGACAAGCGAGGTTAGAGCCAAGACCGTGCTCTTCGACGAGGTAGGGGTCTACGAGACGCCTGCTGGAGAGATCGCGGTCAACCTTCTCTCAAGAGACGAGTCTGACATTACGCGCAGCATCAATATGACGATCGAGGAGACTCAGGTCAGCTACGCGCCCTCGGTAACAGAGGTTCGGCGGGATCTTGATAGGTACTTCATCATTGTAGGAATACTCTTCATCCTGCTTGAATTATACTATCTTCACTGGAGGGGTGAGCTTCGGTGAACTTTGAAGAGCCACTCCTCCTCTTACTTATAAGCCCGGTTCTGCTTGCAGGATTCTACCTCATGCGGCGCAGGTTCCAGAGGGGGCTCATCCTGACCCGATTACTTGCAATCAGCCTCCTTCTTGCTGCACTGGCAGGTCCCTTCACCATCACGAGCCACACGATACGGGATGATGCGCCACAGGTGACCGTTATCGCTGACAAGACGGTGAGCTGCGACCTATACGATCCAAGCGAGGGAGAGAGCCTCTATGAGTACCTGAAGGTTCGAACCCCGTCTCAGTATCGGGAGATAAGTGGGGTGCGAACCGCGCTCGGAGATGAGATCTTGAAGAGCAGTGGCGCGGGCAAGCATATCGTACTGGTGAGCGATCTGAACAACAACTACGGCGTGGAGATAAGAGATGCCATAGCGCTTGCACGAAGCGAGGGCGCATACATCTATGCTGTCGAACAGACCCCGATCCACACCGATACTGGAATCGAGATTGTAGGGGCTAAGAATATAGTCGCTGGAAACGAGAACACGTACCACGCAATAGTCCGACACGTCGGCGACGAGACGACCTACACCCTGCACGTTGAAGCAGATGGCAGAACCCTCTATGATGAAACGATCACGCAGAGTGAAAAGCGAAGGGTGATACCATTTACCTACACACCCCAGAGCGAGGGGAGTCACAGAATCACTGCAACGATCACACCGCATGGCGAGGACAGGTTCAAACTGAACAACGTATTCTACAAATCGGTCTTTGCAGCGCCAAAGCCGAGGATACTCTACGAGGGAGACGATTCGCCACTTGAAGACGTTTTGAGCGAACTCTACGATGTAGATACGAGTGGACTTGGAGGTGCCTTCCTCGATGAGTACCGAGCGGTCGTAATCGAGAACAGGGACGCAGAGGCGATCGAGCCCCACGTAGATAAGCTGCGAGAGTACGTCACAGGCGGCGGCGGACTCCTAGTTGTCGGAGGAGAGAACGCCTTTGACCGGGGGATGTACAACAATACCGAGTTCGAGGAGATACTCCCGGTACTCTCAAAACCCTCAAAGTACGGAGGCGGACGCAACATCGTAATCGTGATCGATGCATCAGGCAGTACAGATGCGATCATGTACGATGAGACCAAGTTCATCGGGCAGATCGATGCACTTGCACAGAGCATCGTCAACAACAGAAACATCGCAGCAAGCACCAAGATCGGAGTGGTGGCATTCGGATCGAGCGCAGAGAAGATCGATTTTCTCAGCGCAACAGCGGAGAACAAGCAGATCCTCAATCAGAAGATCTCGATGATAGGCCCTGAGAGTGGTAGTGAAGCGACAAACATGGACAAAGGGCTCAGAGAAGCAGGAGAGATGCTGAAAGGAGCATCAGGCGTTAAAACAGTGATTGTGCTATCCGATGGAAACATCAGAGAAGGAACCGAAGATGCGATCGAGACAGCAGCAAGAGAACTCGTGGACGCTGGGATAACGCTCTACTTCAGACAGGTCGGAGTCGGGCCTGAGAGCACAAGAGCGTTCACAGCGATGGAAAAGATAGCAGAGAGTGTAGGTGCAGATTACCAGTACATCGGGACCTCCGGAATCAACATCCAGTTCGAACCACTACCTGAAGCGCCAGAAGAAGAGAAAGGAGAAGAAGAGGTGCTGCACCAGTTCGGGCTCACAGTAACAGACGGCGAGCACTTCATAACCCGGTATCAGAACATCTCAGGCGACATCACAGGCTACAACGATGTTACAACCAAGCTCGGCGCCCGAAGACTCGTTGCAACTGCAACAGGAAAACCCGTCCTCAGCGTGTGGAGCCTCGGGCTTGGACGCGCCGCTGCCCTCACAACCGACAACGGCAAGAGATGGGCAGGCATACTATACACCGCGCCGAACTCAAAGCTCATATCATCCACTCTCAACTGGCTAATAGGCGACCCTCGCCCGGGAGGCGAGACGATCACAGCACCAGATCTATGGCTCGGAAGACCAGAGAAGATAACGATCAAGACGAGAGAGATCCCAGAAGCAACCTTCGATGGCAAGCCCCTTAGCTTTTCAAGAGAGGGTGATGAGTACAGAGCCACAGTGGAACCAGAGAGCGCGGGGTTTCACACGATCGATGGATACGAGCTTGCGGCAAACTATCCACTCGAATACCGAAAGATCGGATTCAACACCGATGTAAAGACTGCGATAGAAGAAGAGAACGGCACAGTCCATCCGTACGAAGAAGCGAAGACACTGCTATTCGGAGAGATCAAAACGAACTCGGTGCGAATCGTGAACGAACCAAGAAGCCAGAAGATGCCGTTTATATTAGCAGCAATAATAATATTCCTTGGAGAGATAATACTTCGCAGGCTACAGGAACGAAAGGTAAGAAGAGATACGAATGCCTGAAAGATAACTTTATTAATGATTTGTTATAACTATAAATCAATACTAATTAACATATAAAACGGTGAAGATGTTAAATAAGTTGATGGAGAAGTTGAAGATCAGAGGATCTGATGACGCCCTGATCTCAAAACTTGAGAGAATCAAAGGGTCAACCGAGAAGAGACGCGCATACGTCGAGGATACAGATCTTGATCCAGGGCAATCCGACGAACTTGAAGAGTTGGAGATCGGGGAGGGGGGAGAGGAAGGCAGAGAGGGCGAGAAGGGAGAGTACAGGAAGGCTGGCGGCAGCCTCCAATCAAAGCTTGAAGCGCTTGAAGAGAAGATCATCGGACGAGTTGAAGAGGAGCTGGGAGAGAGATTAAAGACCCTTGAAGAGATCCAGAATAGTTTGAGAGAGCTGGATGAACGTGTAACACGAATGGATCTCGGAGTCTCCTCAGCCAAACAGACGGTTGACACGTTCAAAGACCGACTTGACAAGATGGATGAAAACGTACTCGAACTATTATCACTCTACGAGGTCGTCTCGAACACGGTGAACCCGTTTGTGGGCGATGGTGAAGGAGGTGGGATGAATATTGAACGGATGGATTATATAGAGAACCAAGTCAAGGATCTTTCAAATACCTTGAACACGTTGCAATCCGAATTATCAGGCATACAGACCACCATAGAGGCACATGAGAGAGCGCTTCAGGAGGGAATGGGAGAGCGGGTCGCATCTGAGATGGAAAAGTTCCACGAAGAGATGAGAGACATGATGAGAGAGCAGATTGAGAGAGTGAAAGAAGAGATAAAGAGAGAGGTCGCTGGAGAAGCTGCTCTGAAAGAAGAGTGTGAGGATGGAGAGTATGGAGAGTGTGAAGACTCTTCTGCAGAACGGGACGAGCCAGTCGGAGAGAAGAGATCCAAGAAGAGCAGTTATCGATTAACCAGAATCGATAACCGACCAGAGAGCGCTATAATACTCCTCAACTGGATAGAGTTTCTGATGGAGAAGGTTGGACGGAACAATCTGATGGAGATTCTAGACTACTACGTGGAGATCAAGTGGATAAGCGAGAAGGTGAGCATACAGATGATGAGCTATGCCGACGGAATCGACTACTACGTAGAGAAACCAACCTGGAAGCTGTTACCAGAAGACCATATAAAATCGCTCATGTTCATCGAGCAACTACGCGGAAAGAAGATCGATAAGAACGTCTTCACCAAGCTCGAGCGGGAGATCGACCGGGTGAAGAACAGCATGGAAACACTCTACGGAGTATAAGTCACAACCGCCGCACAGGATGTGAGATCGCAACCCTGATCAAGAGAAGCGTGAGGAGTACAGTACAGATGACGGTTGTAACTGAAAGGGCAACCTGAGAGTGACTGTATGCAATTATCGCCATACTCGTACCAACCACCATTGCGACAGGCATCAGCATGCTTGCCTGTGTCACAGTCTTTGAGACCATACCAACCACACGTAATTATTATCATACTTGTAATCACATTATATTACAAATATCTTTTGAAATCTTCCTTTTAGCCTCCAAAAGTTGCAGTGCCAAGCCTTCGATATACTCTGCACCTTCAAGCCCTACTCTCCATCTTCTGGGTATGACGTTTATTCAGTGGCGCAGAAGAGTGCTGCTGATCACGATCTGTCTTCTTGTCATGGTGCTTAGAACGGTGCAGGCAAGAAGCAGTAGATGAACCAATTGTTATATTCTATATAAAAAAATCATGATTAATTACTATTCTGAATCCATTTATCTCTGCTTCTTTCTTTAAAATGCCGAGCATCTCGCTTCGCGATTCGTTTAAGGAGCTTATATCAAATCTACTACCAGTTGTAAGCTTTAAAATAGGAACAGGATTATAATTCACGTCACCAATTCTTACATCTTCCAAGTTCGTGAATAGCATCATCTTCAATAGTCCATCTTTTATATCACCCAATGAAGGCAGATTATCTGTTTTGGTATGTTTTCCTTCAATGAGGTAGAGATTTTCTCCATGTATTTCCACCTCATCACAAGTGAAATAATAATATCCGCCGAGATAGTTTTTGATGGTGAGCATCGCCTTCTCTCCGGTGAGATATTCTTTGGGTTGAGCTGTAATGCTCTCTCTTTTCTGAGCTTTTTCTGCCAGATCCCTCGACAATCCCATAAAAATCTCTTTACCCTCAAAAAGTCGATTAATTCTTCTCTCAGCAGATTCAAAGGAATGTATTTCAACGTCAAGTCTTTCAGATATGTCTAAATAAGATTTCAATGCCTTCTGCCCAAGTTTACCCACATTGTCTATCTGCGATATGTTCCAGTGCAATGCATCGGACTGGTATGATAGAAGCTTCTGAATCTCCCCTTTTATATGGTCTAAATCGAATCTCTGATCAGTGATTTTATGTCTATATCTCGAACTCCTTTTTGCATCAGTATAATAGGATATTATCACATAAACACCAAGTAAACTCATTAAAGAAACTGTATCCCATTGTAGAAAGTCTCTATCGCCTCTTTTGCCCTCATCTTTTACGATCGGTATGATTGTTACCTTCTTTCCATAAAAGTCGAGCGAATCGTAAACCCTTGTGTATGGGTACGATCTTGTTCTCTTTGGAGAAACCCACCAGCTCACTGCAAGTTGGTTTTTATTGACTTCTAAAATAAAAGTTGCATCTGTTGAAAATGCCCGATCAAGCTCATCAAAATCAAAAATGTTGAGTTTTCTACATAAAAACGGTGTATATTTTAGCCCATTGATCTTGGCAAAGATATCCATTCCATCATCTCTTGCGATTGCTCTTTACTCTTTCTTGAAGTTCTGTTCTCAAATGCTTTATGTCATCTCTGATTATTATTTCAAAATCAGGTCTCCTACCTGTTAATGTGGATTGATTCAACTTCAATTTTTCTTTAACAACATCCAATAGTTCTAAGTCGATCTCGTATCCGACATACCTTCTACCCAAGTCGAAAGCTACCTTTAACGTTGTTCCCGATCCCATAAATGGGTCTAGAACGATCTCATCCTTATAAGAGAATAACTTTATCAGTCGGTAAGGTATTTCATCGGGAAACGCTGCTATTCCCTTCTCTAGCCTATTATTGTTTGGCAGTACATTCGTGATCTGCCACACGCTCAAATACCATTTTTCTCTTTGGAACTCTTCTATGTTTATCTTTGACACTTCTCTAACTTCTTTTGAGACTCTCTTATAATCGAAATCCCCATTTTGAAATATCAAGATAGATTCTTGTAAATTATCGGGATAATAATACATCGGATAAGGGTGCTGCAACAAAACCCCGCTTCTTCTGCTTATACGAATATATCCCTCTGGTTTTACCCAAATTATCTTTTCTCTATATTTGAAGCCTTCTTCTATGAAAATTTTTGTTATATCTGCGACAACAGGATACTTTTCTCCCTTTATCAGGGTATCATCAACAACAAAAGCAGCAATCCTCCCTTCGTCAACAACTCTCCTTAATTCTTTCGCTGTATTTCGTATCAGATCTATAAATTGGCCATAACTATCAAACAAGTCAGGATAGTCAAAAGGGGCATTAAAATAAGGTGGTGAAGTTACGACTAAATGGACACTCTTATCTTCCAACTCCGACATGTTCTGGCAGTCACCAAAGATGATTTTGTCTCTCCATTCACCTTTCATCTTGTATATTCTCCTTCAGTTTCTAAGCATACCCTATCCTTTCATATAGCGTTCTGACACACTAAAGAGTTGCAGTGCCAAGCCTTCGATATACTCTGCACCTTCAAGCCCTCTTCTCCATCTTCTGGGTATGGCGTTTATTCCGTGGCGTGCGCCTGTGATCGCTCCTGTCATGCACGCGACCGAGTCCGTGTCGCCTCCGATCTTCACGGCTGCTATAACCGCTTCTTCAAAACGGGAGTATCTTGTGGCGCAGAAGAGTGCTGCTGGCACAGTCTCGTAGACCGAGTTTGAGACTCCGTCACCTGGGAAGAGTTCTTCGATAGCTGGATTCATCTCTGAGATCTCCCTCAATCGCTCTCTCAGGGCTTTATCGATCCCTCCTACCACTTCAATTATCTTTGATAGGATCTCCTCGTCCGGGGTCTTCTCCAGGCTCAGGTAGACTGCTGTTGCGATCGTGACCGCGCCAGCTATAGATCCCTTGCTGGTGTGTGTGGGGCATGAGGAGAGCCTTGCATCCCTGACTACCTCGCTTAAGTCTCTCGATGAGAGCCCGATCGGTGCTGCTCGCATGGCTGAGCCGCAGGAGTTCGCGGGTATGCCAGATCCCCGCCAGTCTGCACCGTTCAGCAGGTTTTTTATTGCCTGTGTGCTCGTCTCTCCAACGAGGCGGTTCAGCTCAGGTCTTGCCGATAGTCTCTCGCCCCACCTTCGGAGCTTATCTGAGAAGACCTGAACATCGAATCGCCCTCTCTCTATTATCGATTCTGAGAGGAGTATCATCTGCTCGGTGTCATCCGTGTACTGACCCGGGAGCAGTTTGTGGTTTGGATGACCCATCGGTGCACGCCCATAATCCACCACTCCATCGACTCCTCGAAGTTGCTCGATCTCGCTTCGAGTCAAGCCTTCAAACTGCATCCCAAGGGCATCGCCAACCGCAGCACCGACCATGCATCCCTTGTACCTCTGCACCAGATCTTCGATCTCTGACACTCTTGATCACACCTTTGCCCGTCCGAAGAGCCAGCTTCCAATAAAGGTCGTGATGACTGCAAACGATAGGAGCACGGTTATACATATCGTGATCGGTATCTCTGGCTCGCCATAGAGCGCCCATCTGAGAGCCTCCACGCCATAGGTTAAGGGGTTCAGGTAGACCGCGGTCTTGAGCCACGGGGGGAGCTCTGAGAGAGGGAAGAACGCACCACTCAATAGCACAAGCGGCATCGTTAAAAAGCTCATCACCATCTGGAAGCCCTCGTGGCTCTCGATTCGTGATGCAAGGGCAATCCCAAGGCTGATGAAACCAACACCGATTATGAACATGATCGGGATGCTTGCAAGAAGACCTAATAGGGATCGGTACTCCACACCAACACTCATAGCGATTATCATCAGAAGCATCCCCTGTATCACAGCGGTCGTAACACCCCCAAATGCCTTTCCAAGTGCGACGAAGAAACGGTTCACAGGCGCTATAAGTATCTCTTTTAAGAATCCAAACTCGCGATCCCATATAATAGAGACGCCGCCGAAGATGGATGAGAAGAGGAGCACCATTGCGATTATTCCAGGTGTCATGAACTCCCTGTAACTCTCGATCTTATAGCTTGAACCGATTGCAGTGCCAAGTATTATAAGGAAGAAGAGTGGAGTTGCAAGCGAACCCACGATCCTCGATTTGGCACGTTTGAATCGGAGCATCTCCCGAAGCCACATCGTATAAACAGTCTGAAAAGCCCGCGTCACACCCATTCCATCTCACCGCTTACTCGTCTGAAGCTTGTATCTCACACGCGCGAACTCGCTTGCGACCTCGTCCCGGATCCCACGACCAGTGTGATGTACGAAGACATCGTCAAGCGTAGGCTTTCTCACAGTCACCGACTGGATACTGATATCTGATCCAAGAGCAGTCTGAAAGACGAGAGGTATCACCTCCTCACTCTGCTCAACAGTGAGATAGAGAGTCGAATCTCTGATAGTGGCACGAGAGACATACGGAGACCTCTCATACAACCGTAAAAGCCTCTCCCCATCTTCACTATTCGCCAGTCGAAGCGTGATGATATCACCACCGAGTGCGCTTTTCAGCTGCTCTGATCCACCGAGTGCGGTGATCCTCCCATGATCAATTATAGCGATACGATCACAGAGAGTATCAGCCTCCTCCATATAATGGGTTGTGAGCACCATAGTAACACCCTCATCGCGATTAAGACCGCGGATATACTCCCAGATATGAAACCTCGTCTGAGGATCAAGCCCAAGTGTCGGCTCATCGAGAAAGAGAACCCTTGGGTGATGCATCAAACCGCGAGCAATCTCGAGACGGCGCATCATACCACCCGAGTAGGTCTTGACGAGAAGATCTGCCTTATCACTCAACTCCACAAGCTGAAGAACCTCGCTTATCCGTTTTCTTCGAAGCTTCTTCGCCATACCATAGAGCCTCCCGTGAAGGTCGAGGTTCTCACGCCCTGTGAGATGATCATCTAGCGTTGTTCCCTGAAAGACAACCCCGATAGCCCTGCGAACCGCTGCAGCCTCACGCACCACATCAAAACCACAGACCCTCGCAGTACCACTCGTTGGGCGCGACATCGTGGAGAGCATATTGATGAGCGTCGTCTTCCCAGCACCATTAGGACCAAGCAAGCCGAAGAGCTCCCCCTCGCCAACAGCGATACTCACCCCATCCACCGCCACAAAACCATCGAACGACTTGGTGATCCCATCAGTCACGATAGCATCCACGTATTCTTCACTCCATGCACCTGCACTTCCAAAAGATACAATGCATAGGTTTAATAGGCTTTTCATGCAAAAGTATCTACGACCCGAGATGTGGCAGGAGATATCACGCTTCGGAAAGAAACTCGTAGCAGCAGGACTCGTGGAATCCCACTTCGGAAACATCAGCCTCAAAAGAGGCAATAAGATGCTTATAACAAGAAGCGGCATAGCCCTTGACGAGATAAACGAAAAGAGCGTTGTGGAGATCGATCTTGACACCCCCTCAAGCCTCGATACCATCGCATCCTCAGAAACGATCGTCCACCGCGCAATCTACAAAAATACATCAGCACTCGCAATAATCCACGCGCACGCACCCTACGCGGTGATCCAATCCTTCATTGAAGAGACTGATAGTTTGAAACCGATCGACAGCGAAGGACAATACTTCCTACATGAGATACCCATCGTTCACGGAGGCGCAGGCACACCCGAACTCGCCGAGAACACAGCAAGAGCACTCCGAGAACACAGGGGAGTTATCGTCTACAGTCACGGAACATTCGCCGCAGGCAAGATACTCGAAGAAGCCTTCGTCACAACCACACAGATAGAACACAGCTCCAAGATCAAATACTACGTCGAACTACACAGGCTCTCAAAGAGTCACAGATGACACCATACGACACGCCAATGCCAATAATACTTAACAGTACCATATTTAACAGCCCTTCAAACCCCTCAAAAATGAGATTGCGTCGTTTTTGATTATAGAACAGAAAAAGGAGGTGGGTAAGTGAGCGGGTTGGGGAGTGGGAGTGGGGGTAGTATCAAAAAAGAGTCTATCCCGCTCACTTACACCCCCCATATAGAGCAACTCGTATATATAGTCTTCGATCTGGCTGCTCTGTTGCATAACTTTAAACGCATTTCATAATTTCATATTTATTGTAAATTCTTGTGTTGGTTACACCGTGCTCTCAACAAGTCCGAAGCATCCTGTGAGCATTGCATCGCCAAAGGGGACTGCGTAGGTAACTGGAAGCGTTGATTCTTTCATGATTTCACGGTTTGGACCTGTTAAGAGGATCGTTTTGATCTTATCAAACCCGATGCTCTCGTGTATATAGCACCCGTGTCCTCCGTCGTTGAAGACCTCTTCAAAATCGAGGTTTCCGTCTGCGAGTCTCTTTGTGTAGTCATCCATCTTTGCCGCATCGATCTTTGAGGTGTGATGTTCGAAGAGGCTTATTATGCGGCTCTCGTTCACCACTGCGGCGATGGTGTGTCCGTTTCCGATGTTGATCACCACTGCTGGTTCTTCAGCGCGCGAATCGAGTAGGGCGCCTCTGATTGCTGCAGGTCCTGTGTCCATCACGAGTGGTCTTCTGCCAGATTCTCTGATCGTCTCTGCTGCAGCTTGCATTCGGTTGAACTCTGGTGGTGGTCTGGTGTACGCAAAATCGTCGAGCCTTCCGCCTTTCTTAAGTGCCTCTTCGAAGAGTTCAAACCGTTTGACTCTGTTACTCATCTGTGGTGCAAAGCCGTGGTCCTGGACTGCAACAGCGACTCTTTCAGGTATCTCGATGCCGTACACCTCGGATACGTGTCCGAGTTCTTCAAGGTTGAGGTCGCCAAGCTGGAGGATCTCTGCTTTGATCGTTTCATAATCGTCATTCAGATGTAACGCTTCTATCACTTCAACACCCATCTCTCTCACATAATCGAGGTTGTCGTTGAGTGTGAGTGCTGCATCGGGTGTTGTGTAGACGCGCCCGCCCTCTCGGATGTGTTTCTTCACTGCCCGTGTGAGGTGTCCTCCTCCCATCACACGCCCCGTGAGTAGGATATCCCTTCCGTTTGCGGCTCTCACCCGCTTGGCGAGGCGGAGGGTGGGAGAGGGCAGAACCATCTTGTAGCAGTTCTCAATCCTTTTCTCATCATCGTAGAAGAGTATGTCCTGTGTGCCCATCCCGATATCGATTGCGAGGATCTGCATGACTCACCCTTCTTCCATTTGCTCTGTACTTCAGAGTTTGAGTTCTTTGTTCTCTATCAGGATGCGTAGGTCTTCGATGCTCATCTTTCCTGTTTTTTGGTAGCGTTCTCTTGCTTCGATTCGTTTCTCTTCATTTTTTGTTTCTTCTCGTTTGAGTTGTGCGTCTTTCAACGCTCTAATCTCTGTGCTGAGTCTCTCGCGCATCTCTTTTATCGTTTTTTTCAGGTTATCTATCCTGTCTCTGAGAGGATCTGTTATTTTGTAGGTTTCAATGAGTTTTTTGTGGTATTCATCCGACTCTGCCCTGATTAAATCGATCTTTTTGTAGGTATCTACCAGTTTTTCGTGGTATTGTTGTGACTCGTCAGCCAGTCTCTGTATTCTTTCGTGGATCATCTCAAGCTCTCTCTGCATCGCCTTGATATGTTTGTATCCTCTGCGCAGCTCTCTGTGTTTCTGATCTGCCTCTTTTGCAGCGTTTATCCGTTCGCCAAACTTTATGAGTTGGTTGAAGAGGTCAATCTCGTGTTCAAGTGTTATATCGGCTGAGATGAACGTCTCAAGATTTTCAGTGTAGAGTGAAAGAAGTTTATCGTATTTCCCTTTTGATATCTCGTTTAACCTGTCTCTCTCATTCTTGGCATTATCTATGATTCCTCTTTCAAGCCGTATCTCTCTTTGCAATCCTTCTCTTCGTTTTTTTATTCGTGCTATGTCTTGGTTTATGATGTCTCTGTGCATCTTGAGTATCGAGGCTTCTTCTCCAAGCGCTCTGACCTCGCTATTCAATCTGTCGCGTTCTTCCTTGAATCTCTTTGAGCTGGTTCTGTGGAGACTGAGATCTTTGAATGCTTTGCTGAGCTCTCGTTCCTTCTGATCGAGTTCGTTTCGAAGCTTGTTCACCCTGTCTCGAAGAGCACGCTCTGGGAGATTCTGGCTCACGATAGATCACCTATATTATCATTCTCCTTCTCCCAGTGAGCAAGTGCTTCTTTGTGCCTATCGATTCTCCGTTTAAGCCATAGTTTTCTCTCTCTAAGCTTTTTCATATTCGTACGGCTTTCATCTATTGGTTCATCGATTTTAACTCTTGATAATCTCTGAAGTTCCATTTCTGAAGCGTTTATTCCGTCAAATTTCGCTTCTATCATGTTTATTGCCAGTCTAACCTTATCGCTTTCTGGCATCTCTCTCAACTCTCTCTTTATCTCGTCGAGCAATATCCCTTCTTTTGTTCCGTTTTTTGCTTTTTTGATCTTAGCATACTTTTCTTCAAGTTTCTTCTCTATTTTTACAAGTTTTTCCCTTGTTTCACCAGTTTCTGTTTGGAATAATGCTTCAAACATCCGTTTTTGTATCATTTCTGCTTGATATAGCAGGAGTTTCTTCTTTTCTTCCAGCACTTCTCTTCTCTCATGGCGAAGAGACCGCTCGCGTTTCTCTCTCTCTATCTCTTCAGCGATCTCGCTTTCGTGCAGTCCGATATCTCTGTACTCCTGCATGTATCGATTCATCAGATCGATGTGTTTTTTTATCACAAGGTTAACAAGCTCTTTTTTACTCAGCATCTCTATCTGCAAGGACGACTCCCCTGACCATCTTTAACTATCATATCCGTACCATTTGTGCATGTGGTACACCACCAATAGTTATTATCTCTTTCGGATCAATGAAACCAGATGCTACCGCGCAGCGTATCGAGCGCTCGCCCACAATATTTGCAGAATCGGCGTCAGCAAGCGCCGATATTACCATATCGATCGTGGCAGGTTCGCCTTCGTAGAAGTCCCGGTGCACCTCTAGCTGGAGATCGCCTTCACGAAAGCACTGTCCGATAATATCCTCGTCACAGACCGCTACTATCAGCATCTGGCCTGAATAATGCTTCTTCAGGTACGTATTCCCTCGTTCCCTATGTCAGTTTCACATACCCATGTGTTGGCTCGTATACCTCGCCTGAACTCTTGAGCCGTGATAGCATCTCTTCAACCTTCTCTTTATTAATACCTTTCTCTTCTCCAAGAGCCACCACCTCGTCACGTGGTGCCAGCCCATCATACTTCTCTGCAAGCTCCCTGATTATACTCATGATCGTATGTATCTTGTCTCGTTGACTCTTACTCGTGCCAACCGAGATAATATCCGCATCGAGCATGCCAGTCTCAGGATCCTTCATCACCTGCTCAAGACTCGTTGTCACGATCCGTATCACACGATCCACATCATCGAGCGTTATACTGTTACTCAAACGTATCCGTGCACTCGCCTCCGCAAGCCGCACAAGCGCCTCGAGCTGGCGTGCAGTGACAGGCACCGGCGAATCAGGGTCCTCCCCCTGCCTCCGAAGCCCGATGTAGAAATCGATCAACTTCGCCCGCGCCTCATCACTCATCAACGGATAGATGTTACGCTTGGCATAAGCAATGTACTTTCGCAGCAACTCTGGCTCGATCTGAGGTGTTATCACATCCATCACGCTCGCCACATCCTCCCGCGTAATCTCAGAGCCTATAAGATGCCTGCGCTGCATCTCGAGTTCACCAGCATAATGCGCCTTCAAGATATGCTCTGAGATCTGCGAGTCCCGCTCTATACTCGGCTGGTCTGTAAGAATAAAGATCAGATCGAAGCGTGAGAGAAGCGCTGGCGGCATGTTGATCTGCTTTGCAATATTATCATAGCGATCAAAACGCCCATACTTCGGGTTCGCAGCACCAAGAAGCGAACAACGAGACTGGAGCGTTGCCATTATCCCTGCCTTCGCAACACTTATCGTCTGCTGCTCCATCGCCTCATGAATCGCCGAACGATCCTCACTCCGCATCTTATCCATCTCATCGATACCAGCCATCCCCTTATCGGCAAGGACGAGAGCACCAGCCTCAAGCGTCCACCTACCATCACCGAACTCGTCCTTCACCGCGGTTGCTGTGAGTCCAGCAGACGTGGAACTCCTCCCACTCGTATAAATACCACGCGGAGCCAGCTTGACCGTGTAACGCAACAATTGAGACTTTGCAATCCCGGGATCGCCTATCAAAAGTATATGAATATCTCCCCTGATCCGAGACCCGTCAGGAAGCTCTTTTGCCACACCACCCATAAGCTGAAGCGATATCGCATCCTTCACCTCATCATAGCCATAGATACTCGGAGATATACTCTGCGTCACCCTCTTATAAATATCAGGGTCAGAAGCAAGCTCTTTTATCGCGTCAATATCTTCAGGCGTGAGCTCAATATCCTCAAACTCCTTATCCTCTATCTGAATAGAGACACAATCCAACACCAGGTCAAAGAACGTGCTCTTCGTATTATACGTCGTGCGCTGGTACGAACGAAGAACCCCGGTCAAGATCACACGATCGCCAGGTGCAACCATCCCAGTGAGGTCATCACTCACGAGCACATCAAGCGTCTGCGGCTGCTCACCACCCCGAAGATTCTCAGGAGACTCCTGCACACGAACCTTCTGAGCATCAACAAACGTGGACTTCTCCCTCGAAAGTTGAAAAGGACCCTTTTTACGCGAACAATCAGGATCATCACACTCGGACGGCTCAACAAACTTCTCACCCTGCAGCACAGCCGTCTCATGCTCATACGGACAATGAAAGACCGCGCGAACGATCTTGGGACGCACCTCAGTAGCCTTACGAATCAAACCCTCAACAGCGATCAACGTCCCGATGTGATCACTCCGAATATCACGTATAGCAACACGCATCGGAAGCTCCACAACCCGTACATGCGCATTCAGCAAACGAGCACCCTTCCGCTCACCAATATCAACAAGCGCATCCTCAGCATCCCGCAGGACAGAATCAGGACTCTTCAACAACTCCTCAGCCAGATCAGGATCAAACCGCTCCACATCATAAAAAGAGACCTGAAGACTTTTAAGATCCGGATACTCAACAGCGAGCCTGGCAACCTCAGACCTGTAATGAAGATCAAAGAACTCAACCCATTTTTGCACCGACGAAAACACAGACATAGAGAGACCACACAAACCCAATTACTATCCATACCTCATTCTTCTATTTATAGATACCACCACCTCAAAACGAGACCGGCAAACTCAGTAACCCTGCACTACCTGCACTGCAGCACTTCATAAAGAGGGCACAAAAAATATGAAGGGCGAAAAACCCCATTTCACATTGCGAGCACCCCCACAGAGATCTCATAAATAAGCGCGTAAAAATGACACGGTCTCTGTACTCTATGTACTCTACAACCTAATCTCCTCTTTAACTATCCTCTTTCACATCTTCCCAACTTGCCACAGGGCTGAAGCTGATGACTGCGAGATCCGCATATGTCCGTATATGGTCCCGTTAGTTCTATTAACGCTTTTGACATCAAGCACATCAGCGATCACGATCATTCTATCCTGCCCAATCACAAACAACCGTTCGTACGCCGTCACCCCCTCTGAAAATCCCCAACTCACCCGTCTTTCCATTATTTCATTTCGATTTTCTGGAGAGTACGTCACCTCCAATAGATAAAGCATTGTATATCACCGGCATTGGGACAAAACTCTCGGATAGTCTTGTACAATGATTACATATGCTCTTTGTCCATTGTATTTTTAGGGATATCTGCTTTAGCGGAATTACCAAATGGAGTTACTTTTTTCTCGAATATAACGTCTACTTTTTCTGTTATCATAAAGTCGCCTTTTTTATTGTTCGTACCCGTCCACATCAGATTATAAATACGGGAGACCATCTTTTATTTATGCTGAGGGTAAGGGAAATTGTTGAAGAGTTAGGGGTGTTTGAGAGGAATGAGGTGCCTTTTATAGGTTGAGATTCCCGGTATTGCAACCTGTATTCAGACGTCTTCTCTGGGGGAGGACTGCTAGAGTTCTCTCTCTGGATTCATCTGGTCTCTAAAACCTCTGTTTGGAATGGGGGAGTTTGAAGAGAGATTGCCTGCTTTGTATCAGAGAAGAAGAGAAGATACCTGATAGCGTTAGACGAAAGAGTTGTTAAAGCAAATAAAAAGTCGTATTATGTCTATTATGCTGTAGATGTTGAGGAAAACGAGTTAATTCTGATGAAAACGTATACAACAAGGAATTATCTTGTTACAAGGTCCTTCAGAGGAGTGCTAAGAGTTCTGTTGGAAGAAGCCAAAATTCGTCGTTGATAAAGCTCCCTTCGCTTATAGATGCACTGAAAAGCTTGGATCTGGAATTTGAGCGATCAGTCCTTTCGGAGTATGAAATCCACCCAAGAGATTTCATGCAGGACTAAAACAGAGAATAAAGATATTTTTCTGCTCAATTATCTCTTTTAATTCTGTTCTCTTTATGCTTTATTATAATTGGTTAAGGTGGTGTTTATGTTAAGTGGACACGTCCAGATTTGCTAACGCAAACTTCTTTTATCTGTAAGATGGTGTGTGTCAGTAGGTATGCTGATATACTTCGATTGGAAAGGATGGTTGTGAGGAAAGAGATGGATAGAGAGGGGAGCTTGGAAAAATTGGCAGCAAGCGCTGATGGTCTAACATCTGAGGAGGTGGCAAGGAGGCTTGAAGAGTATGGATATAACGAGATTGCTGAGAAGAGGTTGAATCCTCTTGTAAGACTCTTTGGCTACTTCTGGGGACCCATTCCGTGGATGATTGAGGTTGCGATTGTTCTTTCTGCTGCGATTCAGCACTGGGCAGACTTTGGGATTATTCTGACTCTTCTGCTGGTGAATGCTGCTGTTGGCTTCTGGCATGAACACAAGGCTGAGAATGCGATTGAACTCCTCAAGAAGAGATTGTCATTGAGTGCTAGGGTTCTCAGAGACGGTGCATGGCGGGTTATTCCTTCAAGAGAGCTTGTTCCCGGTGACATTGTTAGGGTGCGTCTGGGTGATATTGTGCCTGCCGACGTAAAGCTTGTGAGTGGGGATTATCTGCTGGTGGACGAGTCCGCGTTGACTGGCGAGTCGTTGCCAGTGGAAAAACGGGTTGCAGATGTGGCTTATGCTGGTTCGATCGTCAAACAGGGTGAAATGACTGCTGTGGTGTATGGCACTGGGATGAACACATACTTTGGCAATACAGCACGGTTGGTGGAAGTAGCGAAGACAGAAAGTCATTTCCAGAGAGCGGTAATCAAAATAGGAGACTATCTGATTTTTTTAGCTGCGTTTCTCGTTGTTCTCATCTTCATGGTTGCAATGTTTCGCCATGAGAGTCTCGTTGAAACGCTACAGTTTGCGTTGGTCTTGACGGTGGCTGCTATTCCGGTTGCGCTGCCTGCGGTACTATCGGTCACGATGGCGGTTGGAGCTGCTGCGCTTGCGAAGAGAAAGGTGATAGTCAGTAAGCTGGCTGCTATTGAAGAGATGGCTGGGATGGATGTTTTATGTTCGGACAAGACCGGGACACTGACTCAGAACAGGTTGATACTCTCCGAGCCTGTTGCCTTTGCTGGATACAGCAAGGAAGAGGTGATTCTCCTGGGTGCACTCGCATCGCGTGAAGAGGATCAGGACCCGATAGATATCGCGATCTTACGTGGTGCAGAAACTCTGCAAACAAAGATTGATGCGAAGAGTGTGGTATCATTTACGCCGTTTGATCCTGTGCATAAGCGTACAGAGGCAAGCATCCGTGACGTTGAAGGAAATATTTTTAAAGTCTCGAAAGGGGCTCCTCAGGCAATTCTATCACTTGTAGCGGATGCAGAGGAGATAGCAGATACCGTCAACCAGAGAGTCCTTGAATTTGCAGAGAGAGGCTATCGTGCGTTGGGTGTGGCACGAACGAATAGAGACGGTGACTGGGTGTTTGTTGGGATAATCCCACTCTACGACCCACCACGTGATGATTCTGCAGAGACCATTAAAACCGCTCAGGAGATGGGTATTCAGGTGAAGATGGTGACTGGAGACCATATTGCCATTGCAAAAGAGACTGCCAGTACTGATCAATCTCGGTACGAATATCCTGCCATTTTCAAGTGTTGTCGATAAGAAAGATTCAGAATTAGAGAGACTTGTGGAGGAGGCAGATGGTTTTGCTGAGGTTTATCCAGAGCACAAATACAGTATCGTAGAGTCTCTTCAGGCAAGAGGGCACATTGTTGGTATGACCGGGGACGGAGTGAACGATGCACCAGCCCTCAAGAAGGCAGATGTGGGAATTGCAGTCGAAGGTGCCACTGACGCTGCACGCTCAGCAGCAGACATCGTTCTGACACTCCCAGGATTATCGGTCATCATCGATGCCATCAAAGAAAGCCGTAAGATCTTCCAGCGCATGAAGAGCTACGCCATCTACCGCATTGCCGAAACGATTCGGGTACTGCTCTTCATGACGCTTGCCATTCTAATATTCAATTTCTATCCCATAACGGCACTTATGATCGTTCTTTTAGCACTGTTAAACGACCTGCCGATCATGAGTATTGCATACGATAATGTCAAATATTCAGATGAGCCTGAGAAGTGGAATATGCGAGTAGTGCTTGGAATAGCAACCACTCTGGGCATAGCTGGTGTCATATCTTCATTTGGAATCTTCTATATAGGAGAAGAAATGTTACATCTGAGCCTTGAATCCATTCAGTCGTTCATCTACCTGAAGCTCTCAGTAGCAGGACAACTGACCCTCTTTGCAGCACGAACAAGAGGACCCTTCTGGTCGATCAAACCTGCCAAAATTCTGTTATTAGCTGTTATCTCAACCCAAACAATTGCCACGTTGATCGTTGTGTATGGAATACTTCTACCACCGATCGGCTGGAAGCTAGCACTCTTCGTCTGGATCTATGCACTGGCATGGTTCATTGTAAACGATCATGTGAAGCGCGCAGCCTACAACGTATTTGACCATGAGAGGCTCATCTTTCATAGGTGAAGATGCCTCTTGAAAATGGTCTCCGGAATCTCTTATCTCTCATAACTTCTTTAACTGCAGCGGTCAGGTCTAACGCTTCTTCCAAAGATACTCCCCAGAAGTTCCTCCCTATTATTCTTCCTTCAGCGCCGCCCTCCATCACAATCTTTGTCTGCTCTACAAGTTCTTCCTTAGCATCCCCTTCGATCTTTGGTCCGCCAGAGACCACTATGAAAGATTCGGGTGCAGCATCTGTTAGATATGTTATCCTCTCAACGAGCTCTTCGTGTGATAGTTCTTCTCCCTTCTCAGGCTCAAGCTCCAAGTATTTTTCTATGCCCTTGACCTTTTTTTCCTGACTCTGTATGTATGAAAAGTATTCATCCCTGTTTTTATCGGTTACTGGAGCAGGGTATTTTGTTTTAATTATATCTGCACCCAGTGAAGCTGCAAGACTGCATGCTGTACTTGTCCAGTACAGCGTCTCTTTTATATTATCAACTCCCTTCCCCCTCGCATAAGCCCAGACGACCGCTGGCAATCCGTTTGCATGAGCTTCGCGCACGATCGCGGCAACTCGTTCCATATCTTCTCTGATCATGTCAGATCCTGGATAAAGAGACGTTCCTATGGCTGATGCACCCAGATTCACAGCATCCTTCACATCTCCGATAATAGACTGTATAGAGGCAGTATCTGGCTGGTTAAGCCTTCCATCGATCTTGTAAATCAGTGGCAAGTCTGGTCTCACAAAATTACTGGCATAAGCTGCAACACCGGGATGCAGTACATATGCCGAATAGCCTCCTCTATTCGCCAGCTCAGCAACCGCTCTGGGATCTGCACAGCCACGCCCCCTCAGTTCGATCTCTTCAGGGGTTGGATCTTCTCTCCTCCACTTGAAGAGGTGCCCAGTTCCATGCTCTATCAGCTGGTCGAATGGCAAACTCAGAAAAGTCCCGTACCCAGGTCCATGTTCATAAAGCATAGTATAAAGTCTCTTCAATATAGCCTCACTACGGTTATAATTTTTAAAATCCTGAAGCTTTGGTCTATTTGCCAGATTCATCTCAATATCAACACTCATCTTCTCCACACCAAAGGAGGCTTTAATAAAGCTCATAATTTATAAATCTTGTTCTCACCGATCATGCAGAATATCTCCTTCTGCAGTGTGGTACAACGTTCTGGAAAGGTTATAGGAAGGTTAAAGCACGGTACTATAATTATTCATCACTTCTGTTTCTCGAATGTTATTCTGTATAGTCTGCATTCGTTGCCCGCTGTGATCTTGACCTCTCCGCTTTTGCAGGTTGGGCAGGTAATCTGGGGTGCGTTGAAGTGGAAGTCTTTGACGAGGTTAACTCTTCCCTTGTAGCCGCATTCTTCGCATTCGATTGCTGGTTTTATCGTCTTTATCACGAGTTCTGCGTCTGCGATGATCGTCTTCTTTGTGGTGGTCTTGAAGATGTGTCTGAGCTGGTCTGGGTTTAAGCCGGTCAGTTCTCCCACTTCTATATGAATCTTGCTTATTCTTCTTGGTCTTTCTTCTTCTGCCGTTCTGATGGCTGCATCGACAAGAGCTGCTCCTATTGAGACCTCATGCATACTCCATCACTCTATCATCATCCTTCACTCGTCTTCTACTATTATCTCGATCTCCTTTTTAAGCTTGATCTCTGTTGCTGCAGCGTTTATCAGTGATGTGAGTGCACAGACCGTACCGATTCCTCGTCCAAGCTCGTCTTCTCCTTTCTTGATCAGTGCCGTTATGTAGCTGTTCATCCGCACATCGGTCTCAAGCTCTCTCTCTTCGAGCCTCTCAAGAATACGATACCCTATGCCACCTGCATCCTTGCCCCGCCTGCATATCCGTGTCGGGCAGACCCTGCAGTACTCTTTAAAGAGCTCCCCCCACTTCGAACGAGAGAGACCTGCCTCGATCTCGGCAGAGACCCCACTGTAGGCTATACAACACCGACTCGCGCTCCCAAGAACCTCATCGCCCCTCAATATACTGCAAGAGACACGACTCCCGTCATAGGTGAAACGGTTCTCAAGTCCCTGTTTAAACTTCTCATACCCAGTGTTCCGCGTGCCTTCAAGCCGACGGCGTATCTTCTCTGCAAGCTCAGGGACTCTGGGAAGCGCCGCTGCCGTGCCACACGTAGGGCAGTACGATATCGGTCCGACACACAACTCCCTATCATTCTCGTCCATGAAAACAACCTCGATACCCCACCCGTTTCTCCGAATCACAACCTTTCCCCCCTGATCCCAGATCTCGTTGTACGCAGCAACGACAGGGGTCACCACACGTCCATACCCATAGATCTTCGAGACCTCTTCCATATCGATCAAACACTGGAGTGATTCAAGCAGGGTCTCTCGAAGATTCTCTCTGTAGAATCCACCTTCAACCATTGCGAAAAGTATTGCAGGTGGCCACGTGATGCCTTCACCCTCCCCCACAACCTCACCGCGCGGGTCGATGATCTGTGCCCGTATCCCCTCTGGGCGCTCCCATGCGGAAGCGTATCCTCCGTGCTTTGAGATTGCCCTGAGTGTACGATGGCATGTGCCACAGTTGCCCTCTCGTGGATCTATCTCTGCTGCTATCTCACTTCGTATAATCTCAACAAAGTCCATTACCAGCCCAGCCCTACGACTTTCTGATCAGTATCTTGAAGTATTCGCCCAGCTCAACGATCTCCACAACCTCGTGCCCATGCATCCCACACCACCGCGGAATCGTCTTCCTTGCCTTCTCATCATCGGCAAAGACCTCCAGAAGCGACCCTGACTCCATCCTCTCAATCCTCTGCTTGACATAGAATAGCGGAATTGGACAGGTCAACCCACGAGCGTCCAGAGACTCCATATAAATATAACGGTCTTTAATGATACTTAAGAATATCTCGAAACTTATTTATGGAATTAGAACGGATAGGGTCGCTGCATATTTTAGTTTGAAAGTTTCCAAGCAGAGGTGTTGTGCAGTTGAGTGAGATAAAAATAGCTATTGCTGGCGTTGGAAATTGCGCAAGTTCGTTGATCCAAGGTGTTGAGTATTATTCACATGTTGGTAGTGAAGCCTGTATTGGTTTGATGAACTATGAGATAGGTGGTTACCTGGCGAGTGATATTCGAGTGGTAGCAGCCTTTGATGTTGATAAGCGGAAGGTTGGAAAGGATTTGAGAGACGCCATCTTTGCAAAACCCAATTGCACAAAGATCTTCTCTCCTGATCTACCTGAGTTCGGCGTTGAGGTGAAGATGGGACCCGTTCTTGATGGTGTCTCCTCCCACATGCTTGGATATCCCAGTGATAGAACTTTTCTCGTGGCTGACCGCGAACCCTGTGACGTTGCCAAGGAACTTGAAAAGAGCGGTGCAGATATCCTGGTGAATTATATGCCAGTTGGATCTGAAGAGGCAACGAGGTTCTATGCACAAGCCGCACTCGACGCTGGTGTAGGATTTATCAATTGCATGCCTGTCTTCATCGCATCGGACGAGAGATGGGCACGGAAGTTTGAGGAGAGACGCCTGCCTATAGTTGGTGATGACATCAAGTCTCAGTTCGGTGCCACTATCGTGCACCGTGCACTGGCAAATCTAATGATGAAGAGGGGTGTGAAACTGGACCGGACATACCAGTTGAACACAGGTGGCAACACAGACTTCTTGAACATGCTCAACCAGGATCGTCTGAAGTCCAAGAGGATATCGAAGACAGAAGCCGTGCAGTCAGTCCTGGACACCCCGCTTCCAAGCGAGAACATACACATTGGACCAAGTGATTATGTCCCATGGCAGAACGATAACAAGATATGCTTCCTGCGCATGGAAGGACGAATCTTTGGCGATGTGCCGATAAACCTAGAACTCCGACTCTCTGTGGAAGACTCGCCAAACAGCGCTGGCTCTGCAATCGACGCCATACGAGTCTGCAAGATCGCTATAGACCGTGGGATAGGCGGGCCTCTCAAAGGCATATCTGCATACACCATGAAACACCCACCAGTCCAGTACCAGGACGAGGTTGCAAAGAGAATGGTTGAAGCCTTCATAAACTCTGAAGATGAAGAGGAGATACCAAAACAAAGCCAGAGAGGATGAAGTTGAGCTACTTCTCCATCCTGTCCACCAGCTCTCCATCAGCATCATAAAGCCATGCTGTATCCCCATCGTTGTTCCAGACATGGCTCTTGAGTCCCCAGTATAACTCGGTAGAGGTATCGTTTCCCACCCCTGTGTAAAGGGTCACAATGCCTCCTGCCTGTAAAATGAACTGTGGAAAGACGTACGTGTGCTTCTCGCCATCGTCAGTGATCTTCCAGTCGGTCATCGCCACTGGGGACGTGTCAGAGTTGGTGATCTTCACCCACTCATCAACAAGATCGAGACCACTGATACGCACCCCGGCTGGTCTCGGTGGTGGTAGAGGTATGGTTGGCATTGGGGGTTGTGTGCGGGCAGGGGTGGGGGTAGGTGATGATCCCTGGGTAGGGGCGGGAGTGATCGTCTCTCTATGGGTCTCTCTTGGTGTGGGGGTTGAATTGGGGGTTGATGATGGCGTTGTGGGAGTGATCGTCTCGGTGGGGGCAAGGGTTGGAGCAGGTGTCAGAGAGTGGTCTTGTCTCGGACTTGGCTGATCTGCATGTGCCTCTGAATGTTTTATGACCGACACATCCGAGAAGGATCCTGGGAGATCAACACAACCAGAGGGGAGGGTGAGAAGGAGAACCGCCAGCACAAGAGAGAGCCGCCACATCAATCAAAAGAGAACTCTCTCGATAGATAAATAAGTTCCTATACTGAGAGAGGTTATCGAACTGCTGTGGTTAAGGAAAGAGTATTGGTTGTTTAACCGTCTTGTCTCTCATTCTTCTCTTTAATTCTGCTGTTATTCTGCCACCTCTTGGGATCTATCACATACAAACCCTTCTTTCGTTGGATTATGGCGTATTCTTGAATCTCGTCGATTGTGAATCCTACTCCATTGTTGAATCGTTCAACAACCTCCCTCCAGGGTATCATGTAGGCATTCTTCTTCCGTCCGCTTCCGAGTCGAAGTTCGACTGCGAGAAGGCCCCGTCTCCCAGATCGATACAGGAAATCGCTTATTCGTGCTACTTGGTGGAGATTATTTCTGTCGATTGTGAAGTGTTGGGTGAAGTAGAGTGCATTTGTTTTGGTTGCATCGATGCTCTTACACTCTATAGCAAGATAGTAGTCAGGATCGAGTGAATCTACCAGGAGATCCACGAGCTGGGTTTCAAATGGTGATTGTTTCAAGCGGTGACAGATTCCTCTGATGTTATTTTCGATAAAGAACTCGTTGAAGGATTTTTTAAGAGTATGCTCGAAATCATTCATCCAGACACCAATATGATAATAAAATAATACTTATAGTCTTGCCTCAACGCCATGAGAGAAGCCTTTGCAGAGAGATGAATTGAACCATATAAATCTCTAATAAATAATAATAGTGTCGACATATTGTTTAAATGGATGTTCATGAATCGATGTCTATGATACATCATGCTTGTACAAGGGGCACATCATGCCAAAAAGACCCTGTTAAAAAACGCTTTGGTTAAAGACACTTTTATCGTCTTTGTGATGTACGTGGCATACAACCTATGCACCTTCTTCGACGAACTCGGCCACTACCTCGCGCTGCAGGCACTCGGCAAACCAGCACACGTAGAATTCACCTACCAAGACCACATACTATCAGGACTCACAACTGCAACAAACGTTGGAACAAACGAACAGATATTCGTGATCCTTGCAGGACCAGCAACAGCAATAACCATCAGTGCACTATTATACATAGCACTCAAAGACATAAGCTTGAAGAACTCCAAAACCTCGTGCTGCAGTATCATCATCCTCTTGATGATCACTCTCCGCGAAGCAATATCATTCTACCCAGCCACCTACAACGGCTACGCAAACCACGGCATGATGTTAAACAAGCTAACAGGACTGCCCATAAGCTACATACCACTCCTCACACTCCTATCCGCACTCCTATTGCTCTATCTTCACACCACAGGACACGACACAAAAACCCCATCCCACAAGACCGACCTACCCATGAACACAGACCACATACACCAAACAACCACACATCGAATGGAAAGCGGATAACATCTTAACCCTAACTCCGCCACATAATTCATGGAATAAACCTGGCTTGAATCAGGTTAGAAAGGATTAACAGACCATACGTGGAGCTCGCATGAACTTTTCTACTTCCAACTGTTCTTAATGGGGAGACTGCCTATAGTTTCTGGCCCGTTGGGTAGGTATATGAAAAACCTTATTATTATTGTGGGTAATAGTGTTCTGTTGTGATGCTGCCAACACCGAAGGATATTAAGGAGCGCAGATTAGCTCTTCACATGACGCAGAACGAGCTTGCAAAGAGAGCGGGTGTGAGTCAGCCGCTTATAGCACGTATCGAGTCTGGCGATATCGACCCACGACTCTCAACACTCCAGAAAATTTTTAATGCGTTCGAATCGGCCGAAAGGGAGCGGGTGATAGCAGCAGATATCATGCATTCCTCGGTCGTTCACGTACGGCCAACTGATACCGTGGAATATGCTGTGAGCCTCATGGAAGAAGAAGATTTTTCACAGGTGCCTGTTCTTGATAACGGCGTGCCTGTTGGGAGCATATCTTCTGATACGGTGGTACACCAGATCGTTGAGAAGAGAAAGGGAGATATTGGTAGCATGCTCGTGAAAGAGATCATGGAGAGCCCATTCCCAAGCGTATCACTCACAACAGACGTGGATACAATATTTCACATACTGGAGAAACACCCTGCGGTACTCGTAGTAGATCATGGAGAGGTCACAGGTGTTGTCACACAACACGACATAATCCAGCTCGTCCACAGGAGGAGGAATAAGGGATCACACGAAGAAGCCTGACTTTATCAAGCATGGGCTGGTAGTTTGAGATTCGAATATCTTCCGGTCTGTACTCGTTCTGAATCTTTGTATAGGCGACTATTCAACAACAATCACGTAGAGCAGCGTCTTGGGTTCGGGTGGATTCTTCGTTGTACCATGTATTATTCGTTCGTTCTCGTATCCGAGGTTCTCGAGCACGGTGATGGGTCGTTCGTACCCTGCTTTTAAGAGCGTCTCTGAGATCTCAATGGGTCCGAATTTTTTTGGATCTGGCAGTATGAAGAGTTGCTTTTTTCGCGTGATTTCATCCAAAATGATCTTTTTTGATTCTTCGATATCTCGTCCGTGTGCGGTTATTGGTGTGATCGAGGTTAGATCGATCTTGAGCCTTGCGCATGCGAGCTGGAGGGATGATATGCCTGGTATAACTTCTCCTTTGAGGAGTGTTCCGAGTCCTGATAGCATCGGGTCGCCTGTTGATAGTACAACGGCATCATCGGGTATTTCATCGAGGTGTTTGAAGTCAATTTCGTGTGTTTCAGACTGTATGTGGGAAGATGCGATTGTAATTGCTCGTTTGGACCCGTATATAACCGGGGCAGATTTAATTGCGGAAATTGCTTCTTCTGTGAGCATTTTATTGGATGCTCCAACTCCAACTATCTTCATCTCGTATCCCTCAGGATGTTGCCATCGAAGTTGAACAGTATAACGTTCAGATAAGGATGTCGCTTTTTTATAGCTTCAATTGATTGATCGATTGATTCGTGGGCAGGTTCGTTCATCACCATCTCTCTCACCGTCTTGAAACCTGTGGATTTGAGGATGTCAGGGTTTCCCCACTTCAGGATCAGTGCGGGAAGGCCGCACAGGATAGGATAAGTGGTCTCTTTAGAGATGCTCTCGATTATTTCAAATCTGCTGCCTATAATGATAACTTCATGCTCGCTGAGTATCTGACGTGCAAATTCAGCACCGCGTCTTCCTGTTGTAAGTGCAACTTTTGATGATCTTTCGATGAGTGACTTTACCATCTCTTCAAGGTGTTCATTCCATGGTTCAACGAAGCCTGTTGTTCCAAGTATTGATATCCCGCCGAGGACTCCATACGCTGGGTTGAGAGTTTTTTTTGCAAGTTTTTCGCCATTTTCAACCTCGATTAGAATTTCAGCACCCTTTTCGTTGATTGTATCGAGCGCTTCACGTACTGCTATTTTGATCGACTTCATCGGAGAGGGGTTTATTGCAGGTCTTCCATCTTTGAATCTTCCGATGCCCTTGCCGGCTTTGATCGTGATTCCCTCTTTCTTCAGAGTCGCAGTTGCTCTTATTTTGACCCCATCTGTAACATCGAACTCGTGGTCTCCTCCCGCTTTACGGGCAGTTCCAACTCCGTTTGATGATTCAACCGGCAGCTCAACCCTGATTCCTGAAGGTGTCATCACAGATACTTTATCAACGTTTTTTCTTACTGATAAGATTGCGGATTTTGCGGCAGCAGCGGCTGTTGTCCCTGTTGTAAAACCTCGCTTTAAAACTCTTCCATCTGGGAGTAGAACGAGTTCACCAGATTCAATTCTTTTTTTAAGAACATTTTTTGGAATTTTTGATCGTAAAACCCATTCGTTAGGGATCTCCCGCCTATTTATTGGATCAAACATCTCACTGTAAATCTATCAGCTTTATCATAACACTTTGCCCTATATAATCCAAAGAGCTAATATATGTAATCCTAAAACAAAGTTATATGTGTGTGAAAACCCTCTCCTCCAGCGTTTGGAGGTAATTGAATGCACATCTCAGATGGAATACTGAGCACCCAGTGGTGTATTGTGTGGTACGTGGTTGCCCTCGTCTTTATAGCTCTTGGCATCCGCGAGATCAAACGAAGAACAGAGGAGACCCCGTCATACATGCCGCTTCTTGCGCTTATGGGCGCTGCGATCTTTGTGATTGCGGTCTGGCATATCCCGGTTCCTGTTACAGGTTCGTGCTCTCATCCGATCGGAACACCGATGTCAGCGATCATCGTTGGACCGTTTGCAACCGTTGTTCTGAGTGCGATTGCGCTCATCTTCCATGCGTTTCTTGCACACGGGGGGATCACGACGCTTGGAGCGAACACGGTATCGATGGGGATTGTGGGAACGTTCACAGGTTATGGAACATACGTTCTTCTTAGAAGGGTCAATCTCTCGGTCTGGATTGCAGCAGGTATGGCAGGATTTATAGGGGATATCCTTTGCTATCTCACAACCGCGATGGAGCTTGCACTCTCGATAAATCCAGGCTCGGTTCTCTATCACTGGGGGCTATACTCGCTTGGATTTGTCCCGACGCAGCTGCCGCTTGCAGTCGCTGAGTTCATATTCACCGCAGCGATCGTGAAGTACATCGCAGATACAAGACCTGATATTATTGCAAAGCTTGGAGGTGCTATAGATGGATAATTTTGTCAGAAATTCCCTGATACTTCTTGTGGTCTGCACCGCTGTGATGTGTGTTGCCGCCTATGCGGGATACGCGTCAGGTGCCGGGATGGAAGGGACCGATGGCATTGTTGAGGAGCATGCAGCAAGCACAGGAGGACTTGAAGCAGTTGAGATAGTGCCGAATGTTGGAGCATACGGTGATATGGGCGAGTACGTCGGGTTCACACTTGCAGGAATCATCGCAGGGTTTATCTTCGGTTACTTCTGGATCGATATAAAGGAGGGTGGTCAGCGTGCTTGAATGTCTCTCAGGCGATCCCCTGAGTGGAATCGGAACAACGGTCGGCTTCTTCCTCTTTGCGATAATAGGGTATGAGATAAGGAAGCTAAGGAAGAGATGAGAGATTTTTCAGAACTGATAGGGGACCTCGACTTCGAGAGGCTGGTTGTAGATGAGACAGCGCTACACCGACTGGATCCAAGGATAAAGCTTCTTGGAGCCATCGGACTTATATTTGCAGTCGTCTCGATGATCCATCCCGGAATCCCACTCTTAATTTTTCTCCTAACACTTATAGTCTCTGTTGCAATCGGAATACCACTGAATACAACGCTTAAAAGGCTTATAGCACCGCTTACAATAGCAATTGTCGTATTTATCGTTGTCCTCTTCACGTACGGAGGTGAAGAGATCCTAACAGTTTTTCATGGGATTTCAATCCACAGAGAAGGTCTTAATCTTGGTGTTCTGATCTTCGTGAGACTTGTTGCATCTATATCGATTCTGAACATATTTATAGCGACAACCCCCATTCAGGATACGCTTTCTGCTATGAAATGGTTCAGAGTTCCCCCGATTTTTGTTGACCTGATGGGAATGATGATTAGATATGTGCATCTTCTCTCAAAAGAGGGAGTACGGATGCACAGAGCACAACAGGCAAGGTGCGGCTTCTCGGATCGACTCAGCTATCTTGCTAAGATGCGCAACATCGGTCTGCTTGGAAGCGCACTCCTACTTCGAGCATTCTCCAGAGGCGAGTGCGTCTATCTTGCGATGCTCTCAAGAGGGTATCGGTCAGACTCAAGAATTGTCAAAAAATCTCGCCCAATCTCTCTGAAAGAGATTCTCTTAGGATCGTTCATCATCCTCTCATCATTTCTTCTGGTAATTCTTGATCGGATGATAGGTGAGATATAGCGTGCACGCGATTGAGGTTTACAATCTCTCATACTCGTATCCTGACGGGACACAGGCTCTCAAAGATGTGAACCTGACCGTTGAAGAGGGTAAGAAAACAGCAATCCTTGGACCAAATGGGTCTGGAAAAACAACACTCTTCTATCACCTGAATGGTATTATTCTACCGCAAAAAGGGAAAATAATCGTTAAAGGAAGGGAAATAACAAAAAAAAATGTATACTATGTTAGAACTACGGTGGGACTCGTATTTCAAGATCCAGATGATCAGCTATTTGCTCCGACAGTCTGGGACGATCTTGCCTTTGGCCCAAACAATTTAGGGCTCTCTGGAGACGAGGTTGCGGCGAGGGTTGAGGGTGTTCTCTCCATGCTCGGTATCGAGGAGTTCAGAGATAGAAACCCTGATAACTTAAGTGGTGGCGAGAAGAAAAAAGTTGCAATCGCTGGAGTTCTTGCAATGAACCCTGAGATACTGGTATTCGACGAACCTACGTCGGGACTTGATCCAAAGAGCACATCAGAGATGATAGAACTCATGGACGAGCTCGCCTCTGACGGTAGGACGGTCATCATCTCAACCCACAACGTTGATATTGCATCATCATGGGCAGATTATATCTACATCCTGCGAAAAGGCGAAATCTACGCGGAAGGTGAACCAGAAAGCGTCTTCAGTAAGGATGACCTCCTAAAAAAGACAAACCTGACGGCTCCAGTGGTTGTGAGGACCCACAGGGAGTTTGAAGCACACAACATCTATAAAAAACAGGACAAAGTACCACTCACGATCCTTGATCTTGTTAGAAACCTAAACGGCTCAAAAAAGCAAGAAAATGGGATGATATGGGTTGTTCAAATCCCTGGCATGAACGAAGGAGGGGCTAAAGTTGTTGATCTCAACGAACTTAGGAAAATACTTGACCTTACTCCAGATAGAACGGGTGCCATGGGAACGAGTGCAAAAAAATGTGTGGAAAAACTTGGAATTGCCTGTGACTTCGAGCACGATGTCATCGATTCCGCAATATCCGAAGCCATGAGAGGCGCCAATGTACTTATATTTGCATCAGGCAGAATGGCAGATATTGTGGTAGAGCGGGTTGGGAGAGAGGAAATCAAGGGCGAAAAGGTGATCCCCCCAATGAAAAGAAAAGTTTAATAAAATTCAATGTGATTTTGTCTTATATGGGCCTCAGGGGTGTTCCAACAAAGGAGGAAGTGCTTGCAATCGCTTTATTCAAGCTTGCGCTTAAGGGGGATGATATTGTGCTTGATATCGGCTGTGGTACAGGAACGGTCTCTCTTGCGGTATCAAACTACGTAAAGAAGGTTGTAGCGATTGATAGGAGACGGGAAGCGATAGACGTTGCATCTGCGAAGATCAGAGGGTCTGAGAATATCGAGCTTATGGAGGGCGAGGCAAAGGATCTCATACCAGAGATCAAATCGTTCAATAAGGCGTTTGTTGGTGGAACCGGGGGTCTTGAAGACGTATTGAAGCTTATTAGGAGATGTGAGACGATCGTTGTTAATGCTGCGCGGATTGAGGTTGCATCACAGGCGGTTGAGACGATGAAAGATCTTAGAATCTTCAAGGAGGCACTTATTATAAACGTATCGAAGAGTTATGATCTTGCAGGTGGTATTGCCTTCAGGTCATTGAATCCTGTGTTTATGGTGGTGGGAGGGTGCTTGTAGGGGTTGGTCTTGGTCCTGGTAGCCCGGATCTTCTGACGTTGAGGGCAGTTGAGGTTTTAAAGGAGTCAAAGAGGGTGTATGTACCTGGGAAGCTTGCGTATGAGCTTGTAAAGCCGTATAGGGATGCTATAATCCTTGATTTTCCAATGATCCATAACAAGTGTGAGCTTGAGCGTATATGGGAGAAGAATGCAAGGATCATTGGAGAGGATGCAAGAGATGGAATTGTATCATTTGCCTTAATTGGTGATCCAAACTTTTTCTCGACTTTCACGCATCTTAAGCGGAAGATAGTAGAGCTTTATCCTGGGATTGTGATTGATACTGTGCCGGGTGTGAGTTCGATAACTGCGTTTGCGTCTCGCGCTGGAGTTGAGGTTGATTCGAGTTTTGAGGTATCTGATGGCAGTGATGCCAGATCAAAAATTGTTATGAAAGTTAGAAAGCCTCGTGAAGTTGTTGAATCACTCAAAAAAGATGGTTATACAGAGTTTGTTCTTTTTAAAAACCTGTTTATGAGAGATGAAGCGATATACAGGAGCGATCTTCCGGATAGAGTGGGTTATCTGAGCATTCTCTATGCTAAAAAGGGGGATAAGCCATGAAGGTGTACTTTGTTGGTGCAGGCAGTGGCGATCCTGAGCTTATCACACTCAAAGGCAGGCGACTTCTTGATGAAGCAGATCTTGTCATATACACTGGTTCACTCGTGAACCCTGAGATTCTCACCGGGGTCAGAGGAGATGTTGTAAACAGTCATGGGATGAAGCTTGAAGAGATCGTTGAGCTGATGGTATGCGGGGCAAGGAATGGTAAAAAGGTTGTAAGGCTCCATACAGGCGACCCATCTCTATATAGTGCGATGTATGAGCAGATGAGGGAGCTTGACATGGCTGGGGTTGAGTATGAGGTTGTGCCTGGTGTAACGTCAGCCTTTGCAGCAGCAGCATCGATCAAAGCAGAATTAACACTTGGTGGAGAGACCGTAATAATAACCCGTCCCCGTGGAAAGACACTTCAAAGGGATCAGATCAGGGAACTTTCACGAAACAATGCTACACTTGCGATATTTCTGGGAGTTCACAAGTTAAAAGAGATCGTAGAAACAGTTGAGATGCCTCCGGACACTCCTGTCGCCGTTGTTTACAGGGCGTCGTGGGAGGATGAAAAGGTTGTCCGTGGGACTCTCTCTGATATCACAGCAAAGGTAGAAGATGCAGGGATAAAGAGAACAGCGATCATACTGATCGGCAAGTCACTTGATCCAGATGAGCATAAGAGGTCGTATCTCTATGGATAAGCCTGCTATAATAACATTCAAGAGAAATTTTGATCTTGCAGAGCGAATAAGAGAGCATATCGGAGGAGAGATCCTTCTCTATGGTGATGACGTATTCGAGAAGACTTTTAAGACCCACGATGCGATAATAGCCATAATGGCAGCAGGAATTGCCGTTAGAAAGATCGCACCTCTCTTGGGAGATAAATGGAGCGACCCTGGAGTTGTGGTTGTTGATGAGGGAGGAAAGTTTGCCATCCCAATTCTCGGCGGGCATCATGGTGCAAATACACTTGCAAAGAAGCTCTCAGAGATTGGCATGCAGGCTGTCATCACAACAGCAACAGAAGTCCGTGGAAAGGACTCGGTTGAAGAGATTGCAGAGATCTTTGGTGCCGATATTGAAACAAAAGATAGCACAAAATCGGTCAACCTGGAGATACTCAAGAAAGATGTTCCTGTCTTAAGAATAGATGGACCAAAAATCGTCCTTGTCAACGAGGACGTCTCCGTCTTATCAATTCGAACGAAGGGGTTTGTTCTTGGCATTGGCTGCAGAAAAGGTGTTGAGAAACAAGAGATCATAGACGCAATTGAAGAAGCAGTTGCCATGGCCGGGCTGAAGCTTTCTGATATCGCTCTTCTATCATCGGCTAAGCTCAAAGAGACTGAAGACGGTTTGATCCAGGCTGCAAGAGAACTTTCCAAGCACATCATATTTGTAGAGGATAGTGAGATAAATTCGATGAATGCACGATCAGATTCTGCCGCTTCAAGAATCGGATTGAAAGGGGTATGTGAACCATCTGCACTCTTCGTCTCAAAGAACCGTGAACTTATTCTTCCAAAGACTGTTTATGGGAGGGTTACAGTTGCGATCGCAAGGTAAGCTTTACATCGTCGGAATAGGACCTGGAGCAATCGAAGAGATGACAATAAAAGCAAGAGACGCGTTATTAACGTCTGATATTATAATCGGAAACAAAAGTTACATCAATCTTGTGAGAAAGCTTCTTGATGGAAAGGAAATTATCGAAAGTTCGATGGGAAAAGAGGTCGAGCGTGCACGGAAGGCACTTCTGCTTTCAAAAGATAATATCGTATCAATTATAAGTGGCGGAGATGCCCACGTTTATGGCATGGCAGGGATTGTGTTTGAGATTGCCGAAAGTATGGATGATCATTTTGAGATCGAAGTCATATCAGGGGTGAGTTCTGTGAGCGCTTCTTCTTCACGTATTGGAGCACCGCTTAACAACGACTTTGCCGTTGTATCTTTAAGCGACCTTCTCACTCCCTGGGAGATGATCGAAGAGAATTTATCTGCGGTTGCTTCATCAAACTTCTGCATAGCACTCTACAACCCGAAGAGCCAAAGGCGAAATGAGAACTTCAAAAAGTCGATTGAGATCATCAAGAGGTACAGAGATGCTGACACGCCCGTTGGAATCATCAGAAACTGCAGCAGAGAGGGCGAAGCCTTCGTTGTCACAACACTAAAAGAAGTCCTGAAATTTGATGACTGTGTTGATATGCACACAACAGTCCTCATCGGAAACCGTGAATCAAGGATCTGGAAGAACCGGATCATAACACCACGTGGATACCACAGGAAGTACAGAATATGAGAGCAAGGATCGTCATCGGGGGTGTGCAGAGTGGAGTTGGAAAGACCACGATAACACTTGGGATAATCGCGGCATTGAGGAAGATGGGCTATGATGTCAGACCATTCAAGGTGGGGCCAGATTTCATCGACCCATCCCATCAGAGAGTTGTCGCTGGAAACCCATCCCATAACCTCGATTCCTTCATGATGGCCCCTGAACAGATACGAGCCTCCTTCCTTAAAAATACTTCAGATGAATCTATCGCTGTGATAGAGGGCGTTATGGGGTTTTTCGATGGCATGAGTGGAAAAAATGAAGAACGGGGCAGCACATCGCATGTTTCAAAGATATTGAAAGCTCCTGCGATCCTTGTAGCGGGAGTTGGTCCAATTGCACGGAGCATTGGCGCTGTCGCACTTGGATATAGGGATTTTGATCCTGATGTGAACCTGCAAGGTGTCATATTCAACCCAGTTGGAAGCGAGAAGTATAAAAAGATCCTTGAAGATAGTATTGACGGTATTCTTCCATCTTTAGGGCATTTTCCCAAGGATGAACGGCTTGCCATCGGAGAGCGACATCTCGGGCTCAAGATGGCACACGAGATTAAATATGACCTTGAAAGGCTTGCAGAGGTCACGCTTGAGAATATCGACCTTGAAAGGCTCGTTGAGATTGCAAAGAATGAGCCTGGAGAGATAGAAGAAGAGAACGTTGAGACCGAGCCGATCTACAAGGGGTGCAGGATAGCTCTCGCAAACGATGAAGCATTCTGCTTCTACTACCCTGAGAACATAGATATTCTAAGAGAACTTGGAGCAGAGGTTCTTGAGTTCAGCCCGATTCGGGATCCCTTTCCGGACGCAGACGGACTTTATATAGGTGGTGGATACCCTGAGCTATTTGCAAAGGCACTCAGCGAAAATGAGACAACAATAGAAGCAATCAAAAAAAGGGTTGAAGAAGGCATGCCGCTCTATGCCGAGTGCGGAGGCATGATGTACACACTGAAAGAGGTCGATGGATATAAAATGCTTGGTATATTCGACGCAAAGGCAAAAATGAGGGAGAAGCTCCAGGCAATAGGTTATGTGCTTGCAGAGACTCGCTCTGACACCATTCTTGCAGAAGCAGGAAAGACCATCAGAGGGCACGAGTTCCATTATACCGAGGTTGCCGCCAGGAACGTCAAATTTGGATACAGAATGATAAGAGGAAAAGGGATTGCAGATGGCAGGGACGGAATGATCTACAAGAACGTGCTTGCATCATACACCCACATCCATGCCATCAGCCACCCAGAGGCATTTGCCAGGTTTTTGAGGCTGTGTCATGATACATAATAAAGATGTTAAAGATGTTGCAGATCTTGGTGCCTACACGAGGGATGCCAGAGATATCTCAGCAAAGAGCAGATCGATTGCAGAAGATATCGTCGGCAATGAAACACTCGAAGATAAAATACGGCAGAGAGTTGTGATCGCGACAGGAGACCCAGCATTTAAAGATCTTCTCGCGTTCAAGAACGATCCCATAACACATGGAATCGACGCTATCGAGAGAGGATGTGACATCTACACAGATATACGAATGGTACAGGTAGGAATCACAGACAAGGGGCATGATTGCACCATAAGATCATTCATAGAATTTGAACCAGAAGAAGATCAAGGTCTCACAAGAACCGCATCTGGCGCATTCACACTTGGAGAAGCGCTTAATGATTCCATCGTGGTGATCGGAAACGCCCCATCAGCCACAATCGCCCTATGCAAACTCATCAAAAGTGGCATAACACCAGCACTCGTCATCGCAACACCAGTCGGGTTCGTGAACGCTGCAGAATCGAAGGAACTATTGAGACAGTTTGATATTCCCTCAATCACTTCAATCGGAACAAGAGGCGGGACGCCAGTTGCTGTTGCAGTGACGAATGAACTCATAAAGATCACGAACGAAAGACTGCCAAGATGAGAGTTAAACACCTGTGAGCACACCCCGATAAGCCCTGTGTGATAACATCATAAAACATAATCACTGTATAAAATAATTAAATATGCTGGGGTGGTGGGTTGGTGGGTCTCCTATCATCACTCATCCTTTGGCTACGCCCAAGATCTACCATAACAGGTAAGCTTCACATAGCTGCGGAACGTTACTTGGAAATGCCATGTCTGAAAATAATGAAAAGGACGAGACAAGGATGAGATAAATCATGATTAGAATAGTATTTTCGTTTGTCATTTTCCTTCATGGATTAATTCATCTGCTTGGGTTCGTGGAGGAATGGAGGTTATCTAAAGCAGTGGGAATACTCTGGTTGATTGCTTGCTTACTTTTCATTCTTTCTGCGGTAACATACTTGTCGAGAAGAGAGTGGTGGTGGATGGTTGCAGCCATTGCAACTCTTCTCTCTCAAATCCTGATCATCGTTTACTGGAAGGATGCAAGACCTGGAACTATTGCCAACACCATCATACTCATCGCCTGTATCCTTTCATATGGAAGCTGGAGCTTTGACAGAATGGTAAACGATGAACTCGAATCATTCTTTCCAGAAAAGATAGAGAAAAGAGTAGTAACCGCTGAAATGATTGACGAGCTTCCACCTGTGGTGCAGAGGTGGCTTAAGCGTTCGAATATTCTTGGAAAAGAGATCATCCAGATCGCGCATCTGAAACAAAGAGGTGAGATGAGAATCAAACCTAAGAGAAGCTGGATGTCTGTTGATGCCGTACAATATATCTCTACGGATCCTCCCGGTTTTATCTGGAAAGCAGACGTAAAATCCTCCCTGATGTATTTTTCTGGAAGAGACAAGTATATGGGCGGAAAAGGACAGATGCTCATCAAACTCTTTTCTCTTATCCCTGTTGTCGATGCCAGAGGAAGAGAGATTGATCAGGGGGCTTTGCTGAGGTATCTGGGTGAGATGGTCTGGGTTCCCTCAGCAGCGTTGAGTGATTACATCAAATGGGAAGAGATAGATTCTACAACCGCAAAGGCAACCATGAGCTATGAAGGGATAAGAGCTTCAGGCATATTCAAGTTTGACGAGAATGGAGACTTTGTAAGCTTTGAGGCTGACCGCTATTACTATCGTAAAGAAGGCTCAACTCTGGAGAGATGGGTCATTATAGCCGAGAAGAATTACAAGGAATTCGAAGGTATCAGAGTGCCAACAACTCTCAGTGTAACATGGAAGTTTGAAACAGGAGATTTTACATGGTATAAACTGGAAATTACGGAAATAGAGTACGGGAGAAGATGAAATCTTGACAGCCCTAAACCGGTGCTTGCCCTTGTAAATGTTCTCATTATGCTTATTCTCTATGGAGGCTTGGATTTTATAAATTTGGCTTTTCAAAAGTGTTAAATAGTCTTCGTCTCCATTGTATTCTATGTTTTTTTGGGGTGATCTCTTTTGGATGATGTGAGTAGTGATTGGTTTGATAGAGCTGATCGGTCTCTTCTTAGCGGGATCGATCTTTCACGAATTGGGCATGTATTGGATCTTGATCAGTATAAGATTGCTGAGATCCGTGAGAAAGGCGCCAGCAGTTTTATCTCGCATATATTTTATAATAAAGGGCTGTATAGGGTGCGAAGCAAGGGGAGTGGTCTTATCCTTACGGATCTTGCGGTCTTTATCGAGAAAGTTGGTGCTGCGACTTATGAAGGGCTTGTCTCTGAACTTGGAGAGGATTGTGTGGATAAACGGTTGTGGAAGGATGTGCCTGCTGGTGACGTGATCTTCTTCTATTCTCTGCGTAGGGAGGATGATTTCGTGAAGTCTGGTGGGAGTGATGATCTGATAGAGGTATAGATTTGATTTGTTGGCGGTGGTCTCTCTCTTTTTATCGTGTTACTCGTCTGATCAGTATGATTCCTGAGATGTTTATGAGGAGTATTAACAGTATGCCTACGACGTGGCGTCTCTCTAACCGTTCTAACCGTTCTCCAGTGGCTTCCTCTGGCATTTTGAGTGTGAGTGTCGTGTCCTCTCTCACTGTTACGCTCTCTTCAATTCTTGTCTTTTCACTGGTTGCGAGTATCGTGTATCTTCCGCTCAAGTTCTTGAATCTGATTCTCTCACCTTCCGCTTCAGAGATTAGCCTCTCGTTCTGGTATAATTTGACGTTCTCTGCGTCTGTTATAACGTAGAGGTTTGCATATCTCTTGATCGGTAGCGGTCTAGAGTCTGTGCTGAGGAGGTTTGGCAGATCAAGGATGGATAGTATGGTTGGTGCGATATTCTCCTGTTCCCACTCCCCACTTATGAGTCCATGCTCGATGTTTGGAGCGCTCAATATGAGGGGTGTGTGGAGGCTCTCAGGCATCTCTTTATAGTCATTCCCTGCGTGTCCGCCGTGTGACTCTCTTCTCTTAAAGGACATGCCATGGTCTGCTGTCAGGATGAACGCAATCTTCTCCTCTCTGCAGAGATCTTTCAATTGTTTTATATCAGAGTCGATCCCTTCTATTACCTTCAGGTATGTTGTATGGTTCGTGTGGTGTCCGACGCTGTCAACACCTCCAACGTTGATCGTCAGAATGAAGCGCTCGTCCGGGTGGTTCTCTCTCATTACTCTGACCAGTTCTTCAGCGGTCTCGATTGCGAATCGATTGTATCTCCTGTATGCTTCGGCACCTCTTGCATCTTCCATGTACCCTGGCATGAGAGAAGACCGTTCTTCCATCGTCTCGATTATCTCTCTTGGTACGGACTGGTACTGGTGCTGCTCTATCTTGAAGAGTGGTTCGTGTATCGAGTTTGACTCGGCGTAGAGTATGGCGTCCTGTTCTCTTCGCATGCTCGAGAAGTCGCCCTTCTCCATCACGGCGAGCGCGATGAATCCCTCGTCGTGCAGGATGTCATAGATCGTGGTCGTGCTGGAAAGCATCTCTGGTTCTGCCTCCGGGTCTCCTGTGACGATCACCGAGTGCGCGGGTCCTGTTCTTGGAACTGGCACTCTGAGATTTATCACCCTTGCATCGCCCTCTGTCAAGTTGGGAGCGGCTATCTTTTCAAGCGGCTTGCCACTCTGGGTGTGGGGTGTGAACTCCGGGTAGATATAGTATGAGCCGAGCCCATCGACTATGAGAAGTACGAGGCTCCCCGGTGTCTCTCCAGCCGATGGAGAGATACTCCCCAGAAGGAGGCAGAGGATTATCAGGCATCGTCTTCTCTCCTTCATCTCCAGCTTATCTCCCAAGTTATGGCTTGAGGATTGCCTTTAGCAGTGTTGTGAAGAACTTTGGCTTGAGTGTTAAGAGCAGGTTCTTTGATGGGTAGAGGTCTCCCTCAGGGACTGTTTCCCGCATCGTTATCGATTCTGTACTCCCTTTGCCACTCGTAACCATTCGTCGTGCCTCTCTTATCAGCTGGATCGTCTGTGATCCGCTATCTTCTTCCACGATTCCGTTTTCGATCTTCAGTTCGACCAGTTTTTCTGCTGCAACGTAGGATGCCCTTGCTATCTCATCCCTGGTCATCCATTCTGTCTCGTAGTTCAGGGTCTCTTTCCAGTTTGATGCACGCTCAATTATGAGTCTGTGGCTCTCCAGATCGGTGAAACGGAGTCTGTACCCGAACTTTTCAGGGTCTTTGAATGCAAGGCTCCCTGGGTCTATGAATGGTGCAAGTGGTGAGATGAAGTAGTCAAGGATCTTCTTTGAGCTTGGTATCTTATTTGCTATCGATCTCAGGTATTTATAAGTCTCAAGAGTACCCTCGTAGGTCTGGTATGGCAGTCCCACCATGAAGTAGAGGTCGATGCGCGTGAAGTCGAGTTCTGCCGCGTTTCTGATGAACCGTTCAAGCTCGCTATTCTGGTAGGGTCGGCCAAAGGCGGTGCGTACCCGTTCGTCGTGTGACTCAGGAGAGATGTGAAGCAGGACGTCGTCCGATGCCTTGCGCAGCACCTCAAGCGTCTCCCTCGTGGGTGGTGTGAAGAACTCGAAGAAGATCGGTGCGTCAAACCTGTTCTCTCTGAGCTCTCTTACCATCGCTCTTGCATGATTCAGGTCGAGCTGCAGGTCTCCCACGAGGAAGATCGGGATCTTCATGCACTGGTTGAGTGAGAGTATCTCCTCAGCGAGTCTCTCTGGCGGTTTGTACCCGAGACCAGATCTCCTGAACGAATTCTTGAATGCGTGGCATGAGCCACCGCAGGTGACACAGTTGAAGATGCACCCTTTGTATGCGAGCGCCATCCCGATCGGGTCTCCAAGAAACTTGGCGAATGGGAGAAAACCCCGTGGTCGCATGGACCTGATCACCTCCCTTGCAACAAAACCGTAATCGATAGCGTAATCCCCGATCTCCTCTGGAACAAAGGTGATACCATTCGTCCTGACAGTACCATCATCGTCCCGCCACGATAGATTGGGAATCTCTTCAAGACTTCCCCTTCCTTCGATCAGGTAATCGAGGAGCTCCTTGAAAGGCTCTTCAGTCGTATCGCCAAGGAGCACATAATCAACCTGTTCATAGTTTTTCAGGATATCTTGGGAGAAGATGGTTGAGGTGAAGCCCCCAAAGACGATGGGCCTCTCCCATATCTCCTTAACGATCCGCGCAACCTCGAGAGCGCCCTGCACGTGAACCATCCAGTGCAGATCAAACCCGAAGACAAGGGCATCAATCTTCCTGATCTCCCGCACTATATCAAACGAAGGATCAAGAAGCATCCTCGTTGCAAGATTCAATATCCGCACCCTGTATCCCCGTTTTCCAAGGTAGGTGAGGAGGCTGAGAAAACCTGCCGGGTAGAGTTCAAAGACCGGTGTTGAAGGGATCAGATCACTGATCGGACCATGATGCACTCCCCTCTTCCTGAAGTCGTAGAGGCTTGGTGCGTGAACCAGTAGAAGATCAGCCTTCAAGGTTTCACCGACTCAATATCAACCAGATCGAGCACATTCTCTGAGAAACGGAGCAATCGATCAACTCCCTTAACCTCATACGGAAGCACTGGAACACTCTTCACCTTATATCTACCTCCGAACTCTTCTCTTATCATCTCCATGTAATGAGCATGAACCTCAGACCTCTTATCCCATACCTCGCCCTGACAGATACCAGTCTCAGCCACCTGATTAACAAGAATCCCTCCAATACTCACATCGAACTCCCCAAGCTCCCCCACGATCCGCACTGTCTGAGCATAACCAAGCCACTCAGGGATCGTGACGATGAAACGCTCTAACAGCATCTGAAGACATGAAATCGAGAACGTCCCTCGCCAAAGCCCGCCACTCCTCAATTATACTGAGCGGATTCCTGCCACCCTTACGCTTCAACCTGTCAAGCACACTCTTAACCGAGAAGTAAAGCCTTCCAGCCTCACCGAGGTGTTCATAGAACTGTTCTTCAAGTCTCAACAGACGAAGAGTACCACCAGCAGGCTGCCGTGTCCCACACAATAAAATCATAACCACCCAAGCGGTACTCTTCAAGGAGATACGCAAGTACGAACTCCTCACTTATCCCAGGCGCTCCAGCAATGTAATCCAAGGATGGACTCAGTCAACAGGGAAGAACGAGGAGACGACCTCAAAGACCTCACTCCCAAACCGTTCCTTCCACATCTCAAGAACAACCGCCTCATCCAGCTCAATAACATCAAGTCTTTCAAGACCAGAAACTCTATAAATCCCACCAGGTCTCCGTGGAAAGCCAAAGATATCAAAGAGTGAAGGCGAAGGATCACTCGAGATTAAGAGAGTCTCGTCTCCGTTTGACGCCAGATACGTGGCAAGAGACGCAGAACACGTCGTCTTACCAACGCCGCCTTTTCCCCAGAACGAAAGAATCACAAAAGAACCTCATCCACCCGTTACACATTCAGAGTTAATAACAATTCTCATCCATGGGGTTAAATAATTAAGCTGAAGATGGGTGAATAGGTGAGAATGGAAGATAGAATTGAAACCGCTTTTGGGCTTGCAGTAGTCTCTCGCGGGAATAGGATGGATGGGTCAGATCACTCTTTTCTTCTGTCGAGGTGGCCGTCGTTCTTTATCTCTTCTATCAGGTGCAGTGTTGAGTAAGCTGCGCGTGTTATGCCCATGCTCCGTCTGTCTGCATCCGTGCCAACGAGGTAAAGGTTCTTGATTGGTGTTCTGTTCTCTGCGATGTATCCATCTATTGTAACGGCTGCTTTTTCAGGTGTTGTGGTCTGGTAGTGTTCCATCTCTATGAATCGCTCGATTCTGGGTATAGCTCTTGTTATCGTATCCATGGCTCTCTCTTTCTCAGATTTGAGTCTTCTTTTTTCGTTCATGACGAATGTGAATCCGATGAGCTGTTTGCCTCTCGGCGCGATGCCCTGGGAGTAATTGCTGATCGGCATTGCCCAGTAGGGGTGCTCCTGGAACCATATCTCTGAACCGATGTAGTTGAACTCTGAGATCTCTTTTGTTAGCCCAAGCCATACGGTTAGGCTCTTTGTCTGGTCGATCCGCTGCAGGTCGCTCACGTAGGCTGGTGGGAGTTCATCTACCATCTCAGGCAGTTCCTTTGCAAAGCCTGAATGGATGACTATGCTTGATTCAAACGATTCTTCGCTGGTTTCAACGCCTGTTGCTACTCTGTCGAGTGTTGTTATTCGTTTTACCTCTTGGTTTGTCTGAATTTCGACGTTAGGTGGCATTGAATATAGTACTGCGTTCAGCAGTGTCTTTAGTCCTCCTCTTGGGTATCCCTGTGATTCTGAGACTTTATTTGTTGCAAGTCGACCCAGTCGTGAGATGCGATCCGTGACGTGTTCCGTGAGCCTTGAACCGTTCTTCTTCTCGCCAGATGGTTCGCTCATAAAGCTACTACCTGCGAGTACTCGGTGGACAGATGTCTTTCTCATGTCTTTACCGCTCAGAAAGTGGCAGACAGCGTCCACAAATGCAAGTGTGGTGGTGGATAAGTTTTTAGGCAGGAAGTCGTGGACCGATTGTGTGGTGGTCTCGATGCCAAAGGCTGAGAGCGTGAGCGCTTTCGTGATCGCCTGCGATAATGCGAGTCTGTCGCGGCGTGGAATGACATCAAATCCGATGAACTCGGTGATGTTTGCAGGCACACGCACAATCCCGTCAGGCGTTCGCAGATGGTAGGTGCCGTAGTCTAAGAAGACTGGTGTATAGTTCAGGTATTCGTCGATGATCTGTCTGATCGGACCATTCGCGAGACCTGTTATAGCATGTGGTCCGGTGTCTACCTGAAACCCGTCGACGATGTAGCTGTTACAGTTGCCACCCAGAGACTCTCGCTTCTCAAGGAGAAGCACCCTCTTCCCGGCTTTACCGAGTATGAGGGCTGAGAAGAGCCCACTGATACCACCACCAATGATGATCACATCATATCTACCCATCACAGACACTTTATCCATCAACTATAATAAAATACCTTCTCTGCTTCTACCACACTCAAAGACAAAACACATCATGGAGGGGAGGTTGCGGGAGGGTTCTCACCAAAAGAATTAAAAGAGATGATTGTTTCACAGGTGCTTATTGTGAGTCTTGCGATGATCAAAATTTTCATAAATGATGGGCTCCTTGAGGAAGAACGATATGACTGTAATACCGTGTTCGTATGATATATCCTCGGAAAGATTGGAAAGAGTAAGAGAGTTGTCGAGGGGGGATTTTAAGGATGTCATATCCATCTTTAAGGTATTGTCTGACTCAACTCGGCTTAAGATTTTGAGGATGCTTGAAGGGGATAGTCTTTGTGTCTGTGTTTTTGTGGAGGTTCTGGGTTGTAGATACTCTGCACTCTCCTATCATCTGAAACTGCTGAAGGAGGTTGGCCTTATTGATTGCAGGAGAGAGGGTAATTTTTTGATCTATTGCCTGACTGGTCGTGGGAGAGAGGTATTGAAGAGAATTGATGAGATTGAGGATCTGATGTGATTCATGCTACAGCATTTCGTACAGCATTTCGATGTTTTTTGAAATGCTAACATATATATAGTAGTTCAAACATCTTTGAGATTATGAGTGAACTGCTCATAATCATCTTCAGATCGGGGCTTGAGACCCTGATGGAATACTTATCACTCCATGTTTTAACATGCCTTGTTCCAGCTTTCTTCATCGCAGGTGCAATAGCAGCCCTTCTTTCTAAAGAGACTATTCTCAAATACTTTGGTGCTGACACGAAAAAATGGATCTCATATAGCGTTGCATCCCTCTCTGGAACAGTTCTTGCAGTATGTAGCTGCACAATACTCCCTATGTTTGCTGGAATTCACAGACGAGGAGCAGGAATCGGCCCTGCGACCGCTTTTCTCTTTTCAGGTCCAGCAATAAACCTGCTTGCAATCGTCCTTACTGCAAGAGTTCTCGGACTTGAGATCGGGATTGCACGGGCAGTTTCTGCTGTTGTGATGTCGGTTGTGATAGGGCTCGCAATGGCAGCGATATTCGAGAGAGGTAGAAAGGAAGAGAAGAAAGCCACGGAGATGATTAAGGCAACTGATACCGGTGAAAAAAGACCCTGGTATGTCACGCTCACATTTTTCATAATCCTCGTTGCAATACTCATTGTTGCGGCAGGAAACTGGATCGATCCAGTCCCAAAACTTATAATAGTCTACCTATTAACGCTCATCGTCTCTGTGATACTGATATTCTACTATTCAAGAGAAGAGGTGAAGGTGTGGGGGAGTGAGACGTGGTGGCTTGCAAAGCGGATATTCCCAGTTCTTTTGGCTGGTACCTTTCTTGTTGGACTGATAGGTGGTGCGGCTGCGATATACGCACCGTCTCACGATCCTGCAATTGCAGTTGGAGAACTCACAAAACCATACCTCGGTGATAGCTCCTTTACTTCTTGCTTCCTTGCATCGGTGATAGGCGCAATCCTGTACATGCCCACGCTCTTAGAAGTTCCCATCGTTGGCAATCTATTCGGTTACAGCTCTGGCTTGATGGGTGCTGGAGCCGCTCTATCTCTGCTACTTGCAGGGCCCTCTCTGAGCCTTCCGAACATGATCGTGATATGGAGAGTGATCGGCGGGAAGAGGGCATCCGTTTATATAACATCGGTCGTGTTAATCTCCACCCTGATAGGGATGTTGTATGGAGGTATTGTATGAAAGAAGTGAGCATAAAAGTCTTCGGGACAGAACCACCGTGCGCCAAGTGTAACAAGGCATACAAGATCGCGACAGAGGTCCAGAAGGACTTCAAAGATCATGTAAAGGTGGAAAAAGTGAATGCAATGAGCGAAGAAGGCGATAAGTACGGAATAATGATGACGCCCACAATCGTTGTGAACGAGAACGTGGTATGCGTCGGAAGAGAGATGCCAAAGAATGAGCTGGAAAAAATTGTTAAAAGAGAATTAGAGGTGGAATAAATGGCAGAAAAGGTGAAACTGGAAGTATTTACTGCAGAACCGCCATGCCCGGGATGCTCCAAGCTCCTGGAACTGGCAGACAGGATGAAGGACGAGTACGGAGAAGAACTTCAGGTAGTGAAGCACATAGGACCCTGCGACGAGTTCGAGAGATACGAGCTAACAGTGGTCCCCGCGGTAGTCGTTGCAGAGAAGATACGGCTGATGGGCGTCTGCCCAAGCGAAAAGACAATCAAAGCTGCACTCTGGGAGGCTGGACTATGATCGAGAATCCACTGCTAATCGAGGTCTTCACAAGCCAACCACCATGCTCAGGCGGCAGACTGGTGAAGAAGATGATGAAAGAGATAGAGGAAAAGTATGGTGAAAAGATCAAGATAGAGATTCACGAGGGCATGACCGAGAGACTTAGAGAGTACAGTATCGAGACAACACCCGCAATCGTTATCGACAGAGACATCCGAATAATAGGCGTGGCACCGAGCATGCAGACACTGGAGGATGCATTGAAAGAGGCAGGACTATGAAGAAGAGAGTGAAGGTGAGTGTGATAGGAACATCACCACCCTGCATACGGTGCAACAGGACGTACAAGCTGGCACTTGAAGCATCGAAGGAACTGGGGATAGACGTGGAGCTGGAAAAGCTGACCATAGGATCTCCAGAAGCGGAACGGTATGGGCGAGGAATGTCTCTGCTCGAATTCGAAAAACACGTGGGAGCGGAGCTGGACATAAGCGAGGAATTGAAGCAGGGAGATGTGGAGGGCATAGACCGGAAGGCAAAACTACTGCTGGAGCAGCATAAAGATGCAGGTGTTATTGTATCGCCAGCGGTGGTGATAAACGGCCATTTGAAGTTCTTCGGGACCGTGCCCTCAAAGGAGGAATTGAAAGATGCAATACGAGAAGCAATCCCCGAAGGTTAACAGAAGAGAAGAGGAGGTGAGTTAGCAAAAAAGTTAATAAAACGTTAATAAAAACTTCACAGCTACAACTCTACAGTCTTCCCCTCAACAGAAACACCGTCGCCAAGAGTCCAATCAGCGAGAAGATAGCTCCAAAACCTGGAATCGGAAAACCGACTCCCTCCTCACCTTCCGTAGCTCTCTCTGGTGTAGCTCTCTCTGGTGTAGTCTTGACGAGATTCTCCTCCGATACTGGAGTGGATGCCGTTTCCTCAGCAGTTCCAACTATTGCAAAGCGCGAGGAGAGATGATCGGTAGAACTCTCATACAGTAGGTCACCACCACTCTCGCCAATCCTCGCAGTCTCAAGCTCAACCCAGCCGCCATCAGAGTATTGCATCAAAAGAACCGAGTCCACATCATATTCACTGACCCAGTCTTTGCTCACCCTGAACCTGATAACAGCTTCCTTGACGCTCTGAGAACCAAAGTCTCCTTTCCCAAGCCAGATATTAATATACTCGTACACCACGCCATCTGGTGGACCGCTCACACGCCCGGACAGGTCTTTAAGGAGTTCCACCTGTGCACTGATAAGCCCCGTGTTACTGGTAGCCCTAACGGCGAGTTCGTAGACTGGAACTTCAGATGTAAAGCTGTACGTAACCTCCCGATCTGCATACAAATACTGATCCCGCTTCTCATACATCTCAATATTAGTCGAAGGCTCGTCAGATGACACACCACTGGCACCACTGCTCCCACCTTCACCCTCTTCGGCTTCTTTAGCTTGGATAATACTCACAGATCCATTCCACACATCTGCCGGGATGTCCACTTCACTTGAATCTGCAAGCGTATTGATTCCAATGCTCAGATTACTCGTATCGCCTATCTCTCCCACCGCCTGGAGCGTGAGAGTCGATAGCAGCACATCACCATCCAGCCCTTCACCTTCATGTTTGTACCCATAGCTTGCAAGTCTGACAGAACCGTTTCCAGCATTCTCAAGATTGTTTAATGAGTCACCAAGCTCCGGGTTATTCTCTGCGCCTGTCACATTGACGACCGATGCATTGTACGAGATGGTGATATCGAATATCGCAAGATCTGTGACGTTCAATGCCCACAGCTCAACCGTTGCCGTATCACCCGATGGTACACGTACATCATCGATCGAGACTGTTGTGCTTGCCGCAGCCATCAGACCAGAGCTTGATGATAACACCAGAAGCAGTGTTATCACCAAAAAAGCTCCAATCCTATATCCGCTATACTTCAACATATCTCCTCGTATCCGCTCCATCCGAGCACATGCTTTCCAAGGTATACCGCATCCTTCAGATCCACAACACCATCACAGTTGATGTCTCCGTTTGCGTATATTTCCTCATATCCGCTCCAATCAAGCACATACTTTCCAAGGTATACCGCATCGTTCAGATCCACCTTACGATCGCCACTGATATCACCAGTAATCCAGACCGTAAAGGAGCCGTTCACACCAGCTACAGGTATTATCGGATTTTCACTTGAATCAGAGAGCGTGTTGATCGTAACGACGAGGTCGGTCACATCATCCGCTTCTCCCACTGCCTGAAGCGTGAGAGTTGATAGCAGCACATCACCATCCAGCCCTTCATGTGTGTACCAGAGGTTTCCAAGTCTGACAGAACCGTTTCTAGCATTCTCAAGATTGTTTAATGAGTCACCAAGCTCCGGGTTATTCTCTGCGCCTGTCACATTGACGACCGATGCATTGTACGAGATGGTGATATCAAATGTTGCAAGATCTGTGACGTTCAATGCCCACAGCTCAACTGTGGTTTTACCACCATGTGATGTAATTCCATCATCAATCCTGACCACAGCTCCAAGCACTGGATTCACCGTGACCTCTGCTGTTCCATTCACTGATCCGTTTGCTGCCGTGACCGTGGTCGTTCCTGGTACAAGGCTTGTGAAGAGTCCTGCCTCATCGACCGCTCCAACAGTGGTGTTCGAACTCGTCCATGTGAAGATGATACCTGTCATCTCATCACCGTACTGGTCATACGCGGTCGCTGTGAACTGCTGGGTCTCGCCAACCGTGAGACTGGCTGTTTTAGGTGTAACCTCTATCGTGGTCAAGACTGGTGGTTCAGGTGAGACTGTAACCTCTGCTGTTCCATTCACTGATCCGTTTGCTGCCGTGACCGTGGTCGTTCCTGGTACAAGGCTTGTGAAGAGTCCTGCCTCATCGACCGCTCCAACAGTGGTGTTCGAACTCGTCCATGTGAAGATGATACCTGTCATCTCATCACCGTACTGGTCATACGCGGTCGCTGTGAACTGCTGGGTCTCGCCAACCGTGAGACTGGCTGTTTTAGGTGTAACCTCTATCGTGGTCAAGACTGGTGGTTCAGGTGAGACTGTAACCTCTGCTGTTCCATTCACTGATCCGTTTGCTGCCGTGACCGTGGTCGTTCCTGGTACAAGGCTTGTGAAGAGTCCTGCCTCATCGACCGCTCCAACAGTGGTGTTCGAACTCGTCCATGTGAAGATGATACCTGTCATCTCATCACCGTACTGGTCATACGCGGTCGCTGTGAACTGCTGGGTCTCGCCAACCGTGAGACTGGCTGTTTTAGGTGTAACCTCTATCGTGGTCAAGACTGGTGGTTCAGGTGAGACTGTAACCTCTGCTGTTCCATTCACTGATCCGTTTGCTGCCGTGACCGTGGTCGTTCCTGGTACAAGGCTTGTGAAGAGTCCTGCCTCATCGACCGCTCCAACAGTGGTGTTCGAACTCGTCCATGTGAAGATGATACCTGTCATCTCATCACCGTACTGGTCATACGCGGTCGCTGTGAACTGCTGGGTCTCGCCAACCGTGAGACTGGCTGTTTTAGGTGTAACCTCTATCGTGGTCAGTTCTGATGACTTTGGTTCGCGCACTGTGATCGTCTCGGTATTGTTCACAACACTGAACCCGGTCGTGGTGTTCGTTCCAGTTACATTTACTGTGTAGTCGCCTGCTGGAACAGCACTGCCAGTGCTTTCATTGGTTCCATCCCAAATCTTGGGGTCTGGATTTGTTGCACTACCTACCCAGTCATAGACCACTGCACCGTCTTTTTCGATCGCTATCACATAGCTCACGTATTCAGAGAACGCAACATCTATCTCGGTCTCTTCTGGCGGTGTGATCTCGGTCTTCGAGATCTCGTAGCTGGTGATCGTTGGAGGCGCTGCGATCTTCACCGTCACATTCTCCACATCTTCCTCGTTCCCAGCGTTGTCCACCGAGTAGAACCAGATCGTGTGCTCGCCCACTGTCGTTATCGTGACGCTGAACGACTCATTGCCTAATTCTTGCGTCCACGGTCCCGTCTCACCAGAAAGAGACCAGTTAGTATAAGCAACACCAGAATCATCATCGGATCGAAAGAACGTCACAGTCACAGGCGGCTCTTCATTCCAGCCCTTATCGTTCGGCATGGGTGTGACGCTACAAGTGGTTTCGGGTGGAGTGGTGTCTATCTCAGCCATGGTAACTACTATATTGTCCATCGTTATCGTGTTGCCTTCGGCATTATCTCCACTTTGGATCGTGTATGTTACCTCGCCAGACCAACTGCCATTACTGACAGAAGCCTTAATCTCATTTCCCTCGACAATAAGAGAGGGATCCACCTTCACAGTGTATTGAGGAATTGCTGGAATAACATCTCTCGTTGTATCATTTCCCAGTTCAATACCTGCAGTAACATCTGTTACTACCACAAGCCAGCCATCTGGGACACGCGTTCCATTTTCATAAACCACGTCTCCTTGGATCTTCACTGGTTGTGGCGGCGGCCCATTTGCAGCCACTGCCGGTATAAACATTGAAGCTACCACGATGGCAATCGCAAGGATTGCCATTCTACCTTTCATCATACCATTCATACTTTATACCTCCATAATTAATTTATTATTTAATAGTCCCATGTAAATGGGGCGTTCGCACGATACCAGTATCCTTTTCCTGGCTCCATTGATCCTAAATCGCCATACCATCCTGGTAATGCCGAATAATATGTCGCTGTGACCCATCCAGTATCGTAAGCGTATAGCTCGTCACCATCACTTGCATCTGGAATCAGGTCGTCAAGATTTGCACTGCTCAGCCGTGCATATCCGATCAGATTCCAGCCTGTGTCTATTTGAACACTCCTCGAGCCTGCGTCAACTCCCTCAAGCAAAACAGTGTACGCAGTATTTGCACGGTACCAGTATCCTTTGTCAAGTTCGACATTTGTCAAATCGCCATACCATCCTGGTAATGCCGAATAATATGTCGCTGTGACCCACGCGCCATCTTCATAAGCATACAACTCATCACCATCACTCGCACCTGAAAAGACTGTGTCAAGCGATGTATCACTCAATTCTAACGGAATAGAGATCAGGTTCCACCCATCAACAAGTGATAATTCAAATGTACTGATCTGTGGTTCTACATCTACTCGCCCATTGATCCACTTCACTGTGGTGATCTCATTTCCGTAGTCATCGAATATGCTGGAATTCTCGCTAAATTTAAGCTCGGTGCTTCCCGGAGATAATCCCTCTATCGTGAGTGTTCCGATCTTGTATGCACCTGTGAGTGGTATCTCTGTTTCTGAATAGTTTGCAGCAAATAGTATCCATTCTCTCCCATCGGTTATTGAGTTCCAGTATCCAATCTCGAAATCGGCGCTGTTATTCACCCAGTCTGTGATGTTCACACAACTTGAGTTGTATGTCAGGTTGATCTGACCGCCCTGGAAACCAGTGGCGTTCACCCAGATCTCAACATCAACCGTCTCACCTATGCGCACGGTGCTATTCTGAGGCTCAAGATAAACTTCATCCTCTGCTGATACTCCCATTGCAAACAGGGATAATAACACGCTCGCTACTATGAGATATGTTAATTTTCTAACTCTAACCATTCACTCTTCCTCCAATTCTTCAAATTTCCTCCAATTCTCCAAATAAACTCATGTATTGAAACAGAGATTAAACAGAGTGTGACGTAGAACCACTATCCACCACACCTCATAATGATAGAGTGAATGTGTGTGCTTTTTTTACATATAAGCTTAACGATTTTGTTCCAGTTTTACACCACGCCTTCATCTTCACTTCTTACAACACCCAAGTTCATACTCATCGGGATCACCTACAACATGATTCAACAAGAGGATCACATCGCCAATGTTGACCTCGCCGTCGCAGTTGACATCTTCATTCGTCTGGTATGCTGAAAACTTACCCACACGTTCAAGAAGCAGTATCGTATCATCCATGTTTACGATACCGTTGGAGTTGACATCGCCGCATAACCCACCTGTTTCTTTTGTTGTAAAGCAGTATTCAGTGCTTTCATTTGAATTTCTGTTCAAATCTGTGCTGTTTACAATGAAGTAATAGGTTGTATTCGGCAGGAGTCCTGTTAGATCCACGCTGTGTAAGGTGACATTCGTTGGGTCATACTTTTGCAGCGTGTAGTTTTCGGATTCGTTGCCATACTTCACAAGGCTGTCGGCGACCTCATCTGTGACCCAGTTCACAGTTGCTGAAGTTGATGTTATGTTTGTTACAGTCACGTTGGATATCACAGGTTTTGTGAAATCAAAAGGCGGGCTCGTCAAACCCGAATACGAAAAGGTGTCTGCATACCTGGTTATCATCACCCCGGGTTCGCCTACAAGTCTCCCTACACTCGTTGCATTCTCCAAGAGATAATACGTCAGGGTATCCGCATACTTTGTAACCATAACACCGGGCTCGCCTACAAGTCTCCCTACACTGGTTGCATTCTCCAAGAGATAATACGTCAGGGTATCCGCATACTTTGTAACCATAACACCGGGCTCGCCTACAAGTCTCCCTACACTCGTTGCATTCTCCAAGAGATAGTACGTCAGAGTGTCGGCATACTTTGTAACCATAACACCGGGTTCGCCCACGAGTCTGCCGATGGATGTGGCATTATCTAATGTCAGATTCCAAACAGTATCTGCTTCTGCAACGATTATCTCATTGCCGGGCGCCTCCGATCTGTCTGTGTTATTATCTAAGGATAGATCCCAGATTGTATCTGCATCCTCAACGATTATCTCGTCAGCAAGTGCTATGGTCGAGTATCCTGATAGTAAAACAACGAGGAGTATCAGAATTTTATTCTGCATACTCCAACACCAAGCCGACTCGGGGTGTATCTCTACTTGCAGTTATTTTAATCGTATGCTCTATTCCATTCATGAACTCAACTGAAGGAGCGAAAGAGCCGTATTTAGCACAATTGTCACAGCAAAGACTGCTAAACTCTGCTCCATCAAGATATACACGGCTATAATAACAGCCATACCGCTCACAATCTGAACACCAGTGCGACCAATCCACCCTGTAAACTGTGAAGTTCGTTGGTATGGTAACCTTGAAGGAGTTCGTTCCAGTCGTTGATTCCACGATAATCATCATCTTCGTGGCATCAGGATGTCTGAAGTCATAATACTTTAGACCGCTCATGGACCCCCCTATCTGGGTGCATACCTTCACTACAACCTCTTTCAGCGTAGTTGTTGAAATAGGTCCACCACTGTAATAATACCACGGCAATAGCCATCCTGAAGATCTCTCGCGTGGGTAGTATGCAACCACCCAGCCGTCTGTGCTGACATACACATGCGGGTACTGCTCTTCTGAATGCCCACTCATAGCAACTGTTCCTATTATATAGTCCGGGGTCTCGCGCTCGATCGTTGCAAGAGCAGGTTTCACAGTAAGTAGATTTACGCTCGTTTTCGCCTTCACATAAGCACTTATCCCCGCTTCATCCGCAGGGAAGTCAACCGCTGCACCCGCGCTCCCTGTAAACAATAAAAATAAAATGCCGAAGAGCGCCACAAACACCACTATTCTATTTCCTATTCTCATCATTTAATCTTCCTCCTTTCAATCTATATCTATAAACGGTGGTTTTTCAAGCGGTATCGTTGTCCGGTTGGCTTCTGTCTGATTGGTTTCATTGGCAACACTGGTATTTCCATCTGTGAAAGGGGTATGAATTGATTCTCCATCGCTCTCGCCGCTCACTTCGCTCTCTCCTCTCATCAAGTTATACATCGCAACACCACCGGCAAATATGCCCAGTGCAACCAAAAGTGCAAACAACCTATTAAACACCGCTCTTCATCCCAAGACCATCTTTTTCCATATGCGATTTTTGGCATGAAGAGCCGAGCGCCTCCATGCCCATCCTCCTTACCTCACCTTCCAATTTCTCTACATTCCCGGCATATAACTTTAACGATTTTGTTTCATGAGAGCATCTCATATTCAAGACTCTTCTCATTCATTACATTATCACTCCTCACAGCAATTCAATGGGTACTCATCAGGATCACCTACAACGTGGTTCAACAAGAGGATCACATCGCCCATGTTGATCTCGCCGTCGCAGTTTACATCGGCTCTCCATTCGTACGCGCCATGAGTTCCAACGTGCTCAAGAAGCAGTCTCACGTCACCCATCTCGACCGTGCCGTCATTGGCGAGGTCGCCGCAGGTGTTTGGTGGTATACACTCAAATGTCCCGTTTATCCAGTTAGCAGGAATTTCATTGGCAGAAGGATCGAACAGTTTGCTTCCCTCGATGAAGTTCAATGGAGTTGTGCATTCATCGGATTCGCAATGTATCGTGAGTGTCCCTATCTGGTAATTCCCTGTTAGTGATGGCATCGATGTCATAAATGTTATCCATTCCCTTCCATCGTGATGGGTCCAGCCACTCATCGGGAAGTTTGTCGTATTCCATGCATAGTTTGTTACATTTGCACAGTTTGAATTGTAGCTCAGGTTTATCTGACCACTCTTGAACTCGGTCGCATTCACCCATATCTCAACATCTGCACTATTACAGTATCCTCCATCCACAATACTCTCCTGTGGAACGAAGTAGACCTTATCTTGTGCCGCCACCATTGGTACTGAGATTGCAAGCATTGCAAACACCAATACGCACGATATTATTTTCATCTTTTCACCTCTTTAAATGATAAAAATGGATAGGCATACTTAAATGCCCATTCCCCTCAATTTTGGCTAACAGCAGTTCAATAGATACTCATACTGGACATGATTGTGTAACAATCCGACATCGCCCATGTCTATTGTTCCATCACAGTTTACGTCTCCAGCCCATTCACTGCAGATCGAATACCCGTACTGAACGTGGTTGTGCAATAGTCCAACATCGCCCATATCTACGTTGTTATCGCAGTTCACATCCCCGCATATCCCTGGTTTGCACTCGAACGTTCCATCTATCCAGTTAGCAGGAATTTCATTGGCAGAAGGATCGAACAGTTTGCTTCCCTCGATGAAGTTCAATGGAGTTGTGCATTCATCGGATTCGCAATGTATCGTGAGTGTCCCTATCTGGTAATTCCCTGTTAGTGATGGCATCGATGTCATAAATGTTATCCATTCCCTTCCATCGTGATGGGTCCAGCCACTCATCGGGAAGTTTGTCGTATTCCATGCATAGTTTGTTACATTTGCACAGTTTGAATTGTAGCTCAGGTTTATCTGACCACTCTTGAACTCGGTCGCATTCACCCATATCTCAACATCTGCACTATTACAGTATCCTCCATCCACAATACTCTCCTGTGGAACGAAGTAGACTTCATTTCTTGACACTTCTCCGCATCTCTCTTCTGTCTGTGTTCTGTAGTTGTTGTACCTCTCCCAGTTGTTGGTCTCGACGATGGGTACGGTTGCGTCGTCGTTGATGTTTGTGATGTGGTAGGTGTGCTGGTTCCAGATGCATCTCGCGGTGGGCCAGCATTCGTCGTTGCCGTAGACCTCGATACCAGTGTTGCCGGGGAATGCGTAGTTGTTTACGGCGAATACGAGTTCGGCGTGTCCATCGTTATCGACGTCTGCGATTATCGGTTGTTCGCAGAGTGTGCCTGATGGTCCTGGGGTCTTGTAGAGGACTGTACCGTCGCTGCCTTTGTAGATTCGGTGGTAGTAGTGGTCGCTGTATATGATCTCATAGCTTCCGTCCTGGTCGAAGTCGAAGGCCGAGGATCCCGCTGCTCGCGAGCTGGTGTCCACGATGTCAGCCGTCCATTTTATGCTGCCGTTCGTCTCAAAGGTGACGTAGTGGAGGCGTCCACCTACTCCGATCTCAGGTTCACCGTCGCCATCGATATCTGCAACCAGTGGTGGTCCGTTTCCACCACCATCTGGCATTGGAATAGGCCCCCATTTCAGTGTGCCGTCGTGTTCCTTGAGCGAGACGTTATCTCCGCCAACGACAACGATCTCGGGATAGGGGTCGGAATCGAAGTTCCCTATCGCTGGCATCCCACCGTGTGAACTCGTCCAGTAGATACTTCCATCGTATCTGTAGGCAGCAGAGCCTGTAACAACCTCTGGGAATCCGTCAAGGTCAAGGTCGGCAACAGCGGATGCGTAACTTGTTCCAGCCGCGCCTGTCCAGCGGCGGGTGCCGTCGTTGTTGAAGACGGTTCTGCCTGCAATGATCTCAGGTGTTCCGTCAAGGTCGAGATCTGCAACAGCCACGGCGCACCTGCCTACTTTGCTGGTGCTTGTCCATTTGTAGCTTCCATCGTTCTCGAAGCAGATTATTTCACTTGTGTTCTTGCTGACCATGATCTCTGGCTTGCCATCGTTGTCTATATCGGCTACAGCGGGCTCAGCACCAGGCTTGACTCTGTACCTTGGGTCTGTGACGCTGAAGAGTTCGCCGCTGCCATCGCCGCTTATGGCACGGAGGATCCCATCATTCACGTAGTTTCCACCCTTGTAGGTGCTGAAGATAACATCAGGGATGCCGTCATCGTTCAGGTCAGCTACCACGGGAGCCATCATCACCTGGTTATAACTGGGTTCAACCGTGGTGCTGTTCCATGTCCACTCAAGTTCAGGCTTCCCAGCCATAACGGTCGCGGTATCCTCGTCTGTGAGAACCGCGCCGGTATCAACGCAGACAGCCTCTACCTGCGCGAGGTTCTCGTCAATGCCGCACTCGGCTACCACGGCATCAAACTCTATTGTGATTGTCTGGCATGGCTCAAGTATCCAGTCTGATAGATTCCACCCAAACTCGTTGACAGTAATAAAGAATGGCTCCCATGGCTTGCCGTTGACCGTTGCATTATCTGCGTACTTGAGACTATCTGAGAGAGTGTCCATAACAAATGTATTGGTCAGATCGCAGCACGTTCCATCGTTGTGAACTGTGATCCTGAACCGCACCGTATCGCCAACGTCTGCGGTGATTGCATCCATCCATTCTCCGGTCTCTGGGTCAAAGACCTTCTTCTCAACGTCAATACTGGGTTTGCACTCGATCCACACTTTGTAATCTTCAACCTCGCCGTCAGGAGCTTGTCCATCAAACGATAGCCCTCTTGCCGTACTGAAGCGGAAACGGGCAAAGGTTGCGCCTGTTGTTGCAGTGGTGGGCACTTTGAAGGTAAGGGTGTTTGAGCCTTGAGTCAGAGCCTGATTAAGAAAGATCTGCTCGCCCGGATCACTCCAATCCCAATCGGAATTAAAGTCGATCCATCCCTGAAGTATGCCTTTAGCGCTTGCAGTAATGGTAACCGTTGCCTGTTCTCCCGGGAGAAGTGGTGTTTCGAAGACAACGCCATCCTCGTCGTCATTGCCATCGTTGTCATCGCCCAGAGCATTCGGATCTGGTTGACCATCAGGTTCGGGATCGATAGGATGGTGATTGTCCAGTCTGACTCTCCTACCTGTTTCAAGAGCCAGTGGAACACTTGAGTTGTCTGATGAGTAGACGTGCCACTCGCTCATTCCTGTCTCAGCAATTGCATTTGTGAAGTTCCCGGTGATCGTCCAGGTTCCATCAAGCGATCCGAATGCCATGCCATCGGTGCAGCACGGCGCCCAGCCATGACTGCTGTCAAAGATCGTTCCCCCGCCGCTCACAGTGACAGTCTCCCCTGGATCATCCTCTGCAAGCACGCCTGCCGTATCACCCGCGAGAGTCCAGTGCATCCTGGTAATTCCACCGCTGCCATCCTCGGGTTTGTCGTGCACGACAAAGAGCGAGAGACCATCGGTTGTCTCTGCAAGGAAGAGGTGAGAACGGTTGGATGTAAGCGGAGGTGCAGGTCCGTTGAATGATGCACCATACGGCGTTCCGTACTGATAATACCCAGCGGTTGATTTGGTGGTGGTGTAGGGTGAGACGTACCCGATGAGATTAGCGTCAAAGTCCCCTGCACCAGGGCTTGACTCCTGCGAGACACGAATCGGAGAGCCGAGATAGAATCCCGGAACAATAACATGCCTGGCACCGTTGCTGCTCGCAAGCGTGGGGTAGCCTGCTGCGGTCACACCATCAGGCGCATCACCCCAGTCTAACTCCAACTCAAGTTTTACTGTGAGCTCAAATGCCATGTCCACTGTTTTGTAATGCTCCTGATACCATGAAGGCATCTCATCCGGTGTGATCTCTTCCCAGTAGTCATTGTGATGCCAGTGTCGGCAGGCATTGTCGTTCCAGTGATCGGTGGAGGTCTCCCAGCCCCATGGATACTTGTATTCATATTCGTCTGGCATGATGGCAGCAATCGAGATCCAGTAGATGGTTCCCTCCCTCTGCTTGAATGGCTCTGGAAGATCGAGGCTGTAGTAGAACTTGTGTTCAAAGGTTTTATCTAGATGGGGAATTGAGGCGACATACCTCTCTTCAAACTCGGTCACCTTCTTCTCGTAGAGAAGTTTTCCAGGATGGCTGTAACGCTGATCAACTCCCGCGGGCACATCTTCATAGATGCGGATAATAAAGCCCTCAACCTTTGGAGGAGTATCCACTGGTGGTTCTGGATTATAGATCTCCCAGTTTATGTACGAGCCCCAGAAGTGAAGATCTGTCACGGGACGTGGATCCACACACTTCCAGTCATCAGCAACTATTGGCTCAACCTCGGTAGATCGGATATTCACACCGTACTTCATGTCAGGAGGCTGACTCCACTTAACTAAGTCCTCCTCAGCTCCGCACAACCACTCTATTATGTTCACAGCAAGCTTTTCGTTCTCGTATTCATAGAGACTTATTGTACTATCGCCATCATGATCACTGTTGTCGAAGAGATTCCCATCGCCTATGAGAGCGACTCTGCCGTCTCCATGGGTTGATGCTGCCATCACGACAGGTCCTTCTTCGTATACGTGTATCTCAGCGGTTCCGGTCTTTGCATCCTTTGTTGCTGTGACGTTGATAACACCTTCAATTGTTGGGTGGATGTTGAAGGTAGCGATTCCATTGTTACCGGTGTAGCCAGAGTCTGAGACACCGCATCCATCAAGTTTAACGAGTGCGTTTTTAACAGGTAGCCCGAAGTCCTCGACCAGCGCATCAACACTTGTTATCTCACCTACGGTAACCGTGTCTGGATCAGCCGTTACCTGTAGTTTTGTTGGAACTTCTCCAAACTCCACCGGTGCAAAGTCTGCATTCCAGGTACCATAGCCTGAGTAAGCTGATACTGGTCTGTTGCTCTTTATTCTCCAGAGACCATTTCCAGGGTTTGCCTGAACATAGTCTCCCTTGTTCAGCGTGTGACTGCTCACATGAGCTCCAGTCTGGGAGTTGTAGATATTGACCGATGTTCCATCTTCAAAGGCGAATATGTAGAGATACCCACCATCGATTGTTGAGCCTATAAGGTCTGTTCCAATCCCAGATCCTGTGCTGTCCTGAACGTAGGCTCCCTCGTGATACGTGGATGTGAACTTGACCCAGGGTTGTACACTCACGGTAACTGGATACCTGCTCGTTATGGTTAGATACCTTTCAACACCCTGGAAGCTTTCAACGTGTGCCTCTCCACTATCCAGGTTTCCAGACCAGATCAGAGCCCCTGTATCGGTATCGTGTATTTTAACATAGGTGTTATCCTTGTAAGCCATAACGGTCAGATCCTGCCACCAGTTACCGACCTTGCCGACGTATGTATAGAACTTGGTTCCCGCGAATGTTTTGCTTGCAGACGGTACGAAGTACCCCTGGTCAAAGTATGTGAGCGCCGAGACAGGTTTGCTGCTCTCGATATGAAGGTACCTACTGTAGATACCGGTCTCTTCATGATGCTCTCCCCTATTCAATGTCCCTGACCAGATCAGAGTCCCTGTGTCAGTGTAAGATAGTTTTACCTGGGTATTGTCCTCGTATGCAAAGATTATAAACTTCTCACCATCCCACGCGTGGGATGGAACCCATGTGTAGAGCTCTGTGCTTGCACCGTAGCCGTTCTGATCCATTGCGTAGTAGCCGCAGACCGTTCTTGTGACAGGATCTCCTGTGAGAACTGCGAAGGGTCTCGATCCCACAGCCCTGTAAACCCCTGTTGGCACAGTCTCATGGTGATGTTTACCCTTGTCAAGGAGACCACTCCAGATAAGGGTTCCAGTAGAATTGTAGAGCTTGAGACTCGTTCCATCCTCATAGCTGAAGAAGATTACATCAGCCACTGTGAAGATATAAGACGTTACATCACCAGCTGCAACCTCTGTTAATTCTACGCTTCCAGAACCGGGAATAGAATCAGAGTCTGGAATATCGGGTGCACTCAATATGGTTGCATCCGATCCTGGAATTATGGATTGATCCGTGGTATCAGTATTGAGCTCGTTAACCCGGGTTGATTCCGCTTCAAGTGCTTCTGTCTTCGTACCGGTTACGTCCGCAATGCTCGGCGGTTTTGTCGAACTCGTGTAAGCGTTGCCGTATGCCCATGCTATCGGGAATGCGCTTCCGCTTGTATTGATGGAGCATGTGGCGTATTCAACAACGTCTGATACATCAGATCCCACGACAGAATTGTCAAAGTCAGGTATAATTGGCCAGATACTCCCTCCATCGTTGTGCAATGGGTCGTAAACGGTATCATTGTTGAAAGCCATCTCAAACTCTTTTGATATCTCATTTACCACTGGGTATATGCCTTGTCCTGTTGCAAAGGGTCCCCATTCGCCAAGCACCAGTAATCCGCCGCCGTTCTCCACGTACTCTTTTATTGCGGCTATCTCAGAATCAGAGTAGTCTTCTGTTGGCTCTGGTATCACAACCACGTCATATCGCTTCAGTATATCAAGGGTGATCGGTCCTGACGTGATGCTGTTAACACTCATTCCATTGCTCTTCAAGAGCGATGCCCAGTCTGAGTATATGTCTTCTATCGTGTAATAGCCTGGTCCACTTCCAGAGGGTGAGTGTGACTCGTCGAATAGCACCTTGCACCCATCTGGTGATGGAGTCTCAAAGTCTATATCGAGCATCTGCCAGTAGAGGCTATAATAATCTGTGTTGTCTGGTGGGTAATAGAAGGTGCAGTTATAATCGATATTCATCCTCACACGGAAGAGGCCATTGGGTCGCTGTGGCGTGGTTCCCCAACTGTTCAGCATGACCCAGTATGGGTTGTCAGGGTCATCGTCATTGTACCCAACGCAGAGCACTGCGTGTCCACCGCCTTCTCCATCTATCCATGTGTGTCCACATGAGTAGCCCGGGTCCCAGATGGCAGTCTCTGGCTCGTTACGCCAGAAATCCTTGAAGTCCTTCCAATCGGCATCGTTGGGGAGGACAAATCCAAACCAGACAGCATTGTCGCTCTCAAGTACGCTCTTTATGTTGGCGATGGCGGTAGCCTGCCCTACTCCCTGTGTTTCGATCGCATACTCCTGTATCTTGGTTATGGGGTAGTTTGGTGTTGTGGAGATGGTGGCGGCTGGAACGGTTGTACTCCAGCCGCATGACGTGCCGCCATCCTGCCACTCAGCATTCGTGTTAGCCCATGGGATTGCATAGGTCGTGTTGTACGTGTAAAAGTCTGCAAGATCCTCAAGCCAGCCGCCACAGCAGGCATACTCGGATCCAGTGCCGTCATAGTAAAGTGAGTTTAAGTATTGAATGGAGAGTCTGTCATGCACACCGTTCTCAACATCAAGGGCAACTTCCATGCAACCAGTGCCTGCCCATGCCCAGCAGTTGCCACAAGAGCCCTGGTCGCGTTCACTTGGAACGTAGTCGATGTGGCTTAGCACGCTGTGCGCTCCACTGGGAGCGGGAATCTTAAAACCTTCCGTTGCCGTACTTATCCGAGGTGCGGCATTGTAGCTCTCTATCCATCTCTTGAGCGTATCATTGTCAGGGTGCATTACAGGGTATTCTCTTCCTATTTCTGCGCCAGACGCTTGTGAATCAACATTTTCATCCTCTGCTGATACCGATACTCCAATTGCAAAAACCGATAACAGCAGAGCTGCTACCAAAAGATATATTAACCCTTCTCTATCCATTATCTTCACTTCCTCCAGTTCCACACATCAAAGAAGCGCGATGCAGAACCACCATTTACTCACCACACTCCTCCTAAACGTCTGTGGCATGCATTATATATAAGAGTAACGACCCCACATAATAAATAAAACGATATAAATAATTTTTTTTACTTTTTTCTGGTCTTACAGGTCTTTACGAATGTTGTGGCAAATTCCGGGTGTGATGCTGCGTGTATGTGAAGGTATGTTCCGATGGTATTTCCATTAACCAGTCCGTCGTATCTCTCTTGTATACCTGTGCCACGCTCTGTCTTGATTGCGAATTCAGCGGTCTCTGGTAGATTGAGCATCTCTGAGTGGTGAAACTCGTGTGCCTTGATGGTCGTGTTCTTTCTCCCGATCGGGGTATCTTTCATGAAGCTTGCTATGGTGTAGGTCACTACTCGCTTGTGAGTGAGTTGCGTGTTGCCTGGCAGTGCTCCCACCATCTCATAGGTTCCCTCTTCTACTTCTTCCTCCATCTGGTGGATGCCATCTTTCCTATCTCTTGTCGTGATGCTCTCTGAGAGGTACATGAGCCCGCCGCACTCGCCAAAGATCGGCATCTCGTCGTCCGAGGCATCGCGTATCTCCTCTCGCATATACTTGTTCTTTTCGAGTTCAGACGCGAAGAGCTCAGGGTATCCTCCGCCGATGTACAGTCCATCAACGTCTGGCATTCGACGATCATGAAGTGGGCTGAAGTAGACGATCTCTGCACCTGCAAGTTCCAGGAGTTCGAGGTTCTCTCTATAATAAAAGTTGAAGGCTTCATCAAGAGCCACTCCGATCCGAACACCCATTTCACCCCTCCCAGTCTCACCGAAACACCAATTATCTCTGTCATAGAGGCGTGGCGCAACACGTGGTGGTTCGGGTGCACTCTCAGCGATTCGCACGAGCGCTTCAAGGTCAACGCTTCTTTTGATTATCGATTTTATAGACTTAAGGCTTGCATCAAAACCATCTACTCGACTGCGACCTTCAATAGCAGGAATGAGCCCAAGATGTCTCATACCAATCCGCATACGCTCATCCCGAGAGATTGCGCCGATCACATGAAGACCAGTGTAACTCTCAACAGCCCTGACAGCCTTCTCCCGATGCAAGCCACCCCCAAGATTGTTCAAGATAACACCTCGAATATCCACCTCAGGGTCAAAATCAACAAAACCTTTCACTATAGCCGCAGCACTCCTAGTGATGCTCCGCGCATTTACAACCAAGACAACAGGGCATTCGAGTATCTTTGCAATCTCTGCCGTGCTCCCAGTATCACTCTCTGCTTCAAGCCCTTCAAAGAGACCACGCACACCCTCGATGACCGAGATGTCAGAGCCCTTAGCTCCATGCTGAAATACCTCGCGAATCGTGGCAGGGTCACAGAGATATCCATCAAGATTTCGGGCAACTCTCCCAGTAACCTCACTATGATAACCAGGATCTATATAATCCAGACCAACCTTAAATGGCTGCACACAAAGACCCATCTCCTTCAAAACTGCCATAATCCCGATCGAGACCGTGGTCTTACCAGCAGATGAACCATCAGCCGCAAGCAAAACACGAGGAAGACCTGACCGCACCATAACAACACTTGAAAAGTAGTAGATAATACTTATCCTTACCCCCAGGACGTGTCCACTTAACATAAACCCCACCTCAACCGATTATAATAAAGCATGAAGAGCTTACAGAATAAATTCCAGTTTTTAACAGGATTAAAAGAGCTAATTAAGAAAAAGAATATTTTTATCATATTTTTTAGGGTTGCATGAAATCTTTTGGGTGGATTTCATGCTCCGAAAAGACTGATCGCTCAAATTCCAGATCCATGATTTTCAACGCATCTATAAGCCAAGGGGCTTTATCAACGATGAATTCTGGTCTTCTTCTCACAGAACTCTTAGCACTTCTCTGAAGGACCTTGTAACAAGATAATTCCTGTTTGTATAAACTCTCATCAGGATTAACTCGTTTTTCTCAACATCTACCGCAGAATAAGCATAGTACGTATTTTTATCTCGCTTTAACAACTCTTTCGTCTAACGCTATCAGGTATCTTCTCTTCTTCTCCGATACAAGCAAGCAATCTCTCTTCAAACTTCCCTGTTCCAAAGAGAGGTTTTAGAGACCGGACGAAGCCAGATAGAGAATTCTAGCAGTCCTCCCGAGAGAAGACGTCTGAATATAGGTTGCAATACCCAGAACCTTAACCTCAAAAGGCACCTTACTTTTCTCAAACACCCACAACCTCAACTCTTCGACAACCTCCCCGACCCTCAGCATAAATAAAAGATAGACTCCCATATTTATAATCTGATGTGGACGGGGTCCTTGCAAAGGTCTCCATAGTAATCTCTGAATGTCTCTTTGTGAGATCCTTTCTTCCGTCATACAACGTGTTGGAGCATAATTCTTAAGTTGGTTAAGGTAAACGTTATAGTAGTAATGGATAAATTTGCGATTCTTGGGGTTTTGTCAGATTATGTATGGTAAGGTGTGGAAGTTTGGCGATGACATTGATACAGATGCTGTGATTCCAGGGCGTTATCTTGTTATTAACGATCCTAAAAGCCTTTCAGAGCATGTTTTTGAGGGTGTACGCCCTGAGTTTGCAAGGAACGTTAAATTGAACGATGTTATCGTTGCAGGTAGCAATTTTGGATGTGGGTCTTCTCGTGAGCACGCACCGCTCGCAATCAAAGGTGCAGGCATAAGGTGTGTCGTTGGAAAGTCATTTGCCCGCATCTTTTTCCGAAATGCTATTAACATCGGGCTTCCACTCTTAGAGTGCGCAGATTGTGATAGGATCGATGAAGGTGACGAAGTCGATGTGGATCTTAGCACAGGCATCATTACCAACAGGACGAAGAACGAGAGGTACCAGGCAACGCCATTACCAGATTTTCTGCGGCGCATCGTTGAATGCGGCGGGCTTATTGGGTATGCAAGGGAGCTTGTGAAGAGACGTGATACGTGATTAAAACGTGGGATGTGGAGACGTGGTCTACTCAAAAGCGCTGGATCAGTTGAAGCCGCCAGATCGGTTTTAACCCGAAAAGTCTATATCTTTTTGGGTATGGCATGGAGTTTATTGGCATGCTACGGTTTTTACAAAGAGATTATCCCAAAACATAAATGTACTTATAAAAATTTATAGTATTTTATGCTGTGTTGAATAACTTTTGAATTTCTTATTGAGGATTTTGATTTGCACTATATTTCCAACCTAAATTAACTAAAAACAGAATTGTCTTACCAGTAAAGTCTATTTAAGCGTTCATTGTCTTTTGTTTTTCATTTTATTCACCATTTTTTCTGTGGTTTGAGATAGTTATCGCTAAATGACCTTCTTTCTCTTCAACGTGCTGAGTTGAAGAATTTCTTTATAACAGCAAATGTTCTCTCATATTGGAACTCTTTTTTTGCTTATTCTTTTGTCTTGTTTACTGTGTAAACAAGAGTTGCTTACAGAGTAAGCAACATTGTGAAGTTTGTCCTTTATAGTGAGAGGGTGTCCTCTTACTGCTCTCTTCATTGTGGTATCATAATCCCTTGACTTAACTCCGAAGTGTAACCCTTATCCTTGTAAACTACCTCGCCCTCTTCTGAGAGGTCAATCTGGGAATCGTGAATGCAGGCGGTTGTTGTCTCAAATTTCTCTTATGGGTTCATGATCAACATCTGTCTTTAAATGTAATTTGAAACCAGCGTAGGGTTTACTGTTCTCTTTTTAGTTCATGTTACAGATTGTAGATCTGTAACTTCTGTTAACTTGCAGAGTTAACATGATGTTCCTTCTCTCCTCTTCGTGGCTGATTATTCCATAATCAGCCCTTGGTTACAGAGTAATCAAGGTTTCCCGTTGCCTCTTTCTTCTGCTTTAGCATGACCCCCGGGGGGTCGGCAGTGATAAGAGTTGCATCTTGGATGACCCCTTTTTTTCTTTACTTTTAAGCCTTTAGCTTTGAGCTCTCTCTGCAACTCCTTCCATGTCTCTTTGTCTCTTCCTATCTCAATTAACCTTTCCCTCCACACAGTTGAATAATCTGGAATACTTTCAGGAAAACCAAGGAACTGGCGGAAAGATATATTCTGTCAGCAATCTGCCTTTCAATTTCTTCATTGGTCTTCATTGTAATGAAGATAAGCCTTTATCGTCCTTGGACTGTATCTTCTCGTAGCAAGCTCCTTTTCAAGTCCATCAAGCCATACTGATGGATCAATGTCAATTTTCTCTCCATTAAATGACTGATACGAGCTTTTCAAGCTCAGAACATGGAATGCTCCAGTATTTTTCTTCTGGATGCCATCTATAGCCTCTGATGGTCTTAATTTTTGCGATGTGGTCTGGATTGTATGGAAATCTGACTGTAATTCTGTTGCTACCCCTCTCGATCCTCATCATTTCCATCTTTCAATTACTCTGTAAATCGAATCTCTATAATCAATCCCCGTACTTATCTGACCCTTCATACCCGCAGACTCCCATCCTTGGCGAGTTAACAACGGGAAGAAGCATTTCCTCTCCACACTCATGTCCATCTGCACAATCATCGCAGAAATAGCAGTCTTCTCCCATATTTTCCTCAACACAGATCGCACAGATCCACTTTGCGTCTTTACCACATTTACAGGTTATCTCAGGCGGATTATTTCTTGCAAGGATTCTGACTCTTTCCTTCCTTCTCGCTTTTCCTTTTCTTTCAGATGTGACCTTGAGCCTGAGCTCTGTTGTGGTACCGAAATCATAGCGATGGTAGAATTCCATAGACGGACTTAGCACATCTTTCAGTGTGGAATCCATCCCTTTCACAGGTTCGAAATAAAACCCTTCCGTGTCTGAATGATATTCAACGCCATCGATTTCGAATGCACTCAGCTGCCCGCAGCACTCAAGCCATATATCTCTCAGGAATTGATCGAGCTCTTTTGAGCTTTGCACCTGCAGGAATCTCGATATGCAGCCAGTACTCAGGCTGGTATATTCCGTCAACTCTGATGTGAAAGAGTTTCGAACTTCCATCATCTTTCAAATGCGTTTTCAGATGCTTTGTCATTCCAGCTTTGCTGAAGGACTTATCGCAGATGAAGCATCTACCACTTGTCTTCAACCTCATCACCTTATCACCTCTTGCTTTTACCCCCTATGCACAAGTCTTATAGATAAAATGCCCCGGAATCTCCCCCTCTACTTATAAGGGTTTACGGGTTTTGGTCCCAGTCTTCCCAAGTCTTCTTTTTTTTTCTCTGTAGATCTCGTTTCAGTATCTGCAAATTCACGCCCCATAGCTCGCTGACATCATGAACATATCCACTCTGTTTTGGAAAAATAGCAAAAACTATATTCTATCTCTGTCGTGTATTGTGGGCGTTGGTCTTCGTTTGTTTGGGTGTGTCTGGTTATGATTACGAGAGAGGATGTTCGTCGCGTGGCTTGGCTTTCGTCTGTGGAGCTTGAGGATTCTGAGTTGGACGAGTACTGTCGGAAGCTGGGTTTGGTTTTGGAGTATTTTGGAGTGCTTGATGAGGTGGTGGAGGATGTGGATCCGACGTATCATGTGTTAGAGATTGATAATGTCTTCAGAGATGATGTGGCTTGTGAGATGCTCTCGCAGAGGGATGCTCTTATGAATGCGTGTGAGACAAAGGATGGTTACTTCAAGTCGGCGAGGATTGTTTGATGGATATTGATGAGGTGCGGTGGCTTGTTGAGAGTGTGGGCTTTGAGGAGGTTCTTAGTCGGTCTTCTGAGCGGATAGAGGAGAACGAGCTTAATACCTTCATCACAACTGACTTTGAGGGAGCGCGCAGGTGGGCTGAGTCAGGGGGGGTGGGTGGTAGTGGTAGGCTGAGGGGTGTGCCTGTTGGTGTGAAGGATAATATCTCGACTAGGGGTATTCAGACTACGTGTGGGTCTCGGATCTTAACTGGTTATATTCCGCCTTATGATGCGTCTGTTGTTGAGCGATTGAAGGCTGAGGGTGCTCTTATTGTTGGGAAGACGAATATGGACGAGTTTGCGATGGGGAGTAGTAATGAGACGAGTTATTATGGTGCTGTGAAGAATCCGTGGGGGAGGGATCGTGTCTCTGGTGGCTCGTCTGGTGGTAGTGCAGCGGCGGTTGCTGGTGGGGAGGTTCCGATCGCTCTCGGTTCTGATACGGGTGGTTCTGTGAGATGTCCTGCGTCCTTCTGTGGTGTTGTGGGTTTGAAGCCGACCTATGGGGCGGTCTCGAGGTTTGGGCTTATCTCGTATGCTAACAGTCTCGAGCAGATAGGTCCGATTGCGACGAGTGTTCGTGATGTGGCGCTCCTCTTTGATGTGATAGCTGGTTATGATCCTCGGGATTCTACGTCTGTAGGGCACGAGTTTGATACGAGTTCAGTGATCGATTACGATCTGGATCTTCGTGGGATGCGGATCGGGGTTCTCAGGGAGTACTTTGGTGAGGGTACGAGTGGTGCTGTGCGGGATGCTCTCTGGGACGCGGTTCACACGTTCGAGGATCTTGGTGCGACCTATGAGATCGTTTCGATGCCGCATACGCGATACGCTCTTGCTTCCTATTATGTTATAGCGATGAGCGAGGCTTCGAGCAATCTTGCCAGGTTTGATGGTCTGCGGTATGGTTATCGTGCGGAAGGGAGTGACTGGCATACGAGTTTTTCACGAACACGGAGCGAGGGTTTTGGTGAAGAGGTTAAGAGGCGTATTCTGCTTGGAACCTATGCGCTCTCGGAAGGATACCATGACAGATACTATTTGAAAGCACTTAAAGTGAGAACTCTTGTTAAACAAGACTTTGAAGTTGCTTTCAAATCCTTTGATTTATTGTTATCCCCTACGATGCCGTATCCTGCTTTCAAGATCGGTGAGAAGATTGATGATCCGCTTAGCCTCTACTTGGCAGATGTGAACACGGTCCCGATCAATCTCGCGGGAGTCCCTGCCATATCGCTTCCATGCGGGTTTGAGGATGGCCTCCCGATAGGACTCCAGTTGATAGGGAACTTCTTCTGTGAGCCAACCATACTCCGCGCTGCACACTGTTTTGAAGAGAGTACTGACTTTCATAAGAGAAAGCCAGGGGGCGTGTGACTCGTGGTCTACGAGAACAGGGATCGGGTGAAGATCGGGCTTGAGATCCATCTTCAGTTGAACAGGTTGAAGACGAAGATATTCTGCGGGTGTACAACGAGCTACCACGGAGACCCGCCCAATACCCATGTCTGCCCGGTCTGTCTCGGCCTACCTGGTGCTCTCCCTGTTGTGAATCGTCGGGCTGTTGAGTATGCGATCAGGGTGGGGCTTGCGCTCAACTGTGAGATAAGCGAGCACACTCAGTTCTATCGCAAAAACTACTATTATCCTGATCTGCCACGAGGATTCCAGATAACACAGTACGATTATCCGATCGCTCACCATGGTCATGTGGTGATCGAGGGCGAGGATGGCGAGCACACTGTGCGTATCAACAGGGCTCACCTTGAGGAGGATCCTGGTCGTCTGGTGCATGAGGGGACGATTGACCGATCCAGATACACACTCGTTGATTATAACCGTTCAGGAATTCCACTTCTTGAAATTGTGACTGAGCCTGATCTCCGAAGTCCAAAAGAGGCTCGAAGATTCCTTGACAAGCTTCGAAACATTGTAGAGTACCTTGACGTGACCGATCTTGATCTGGAAGGCTCGATGAGGGTGGATGCAAACGTTTCCATCATGGGTGGTAACCGCGCCGAGATCAAGAACATCTCATCCTTCAGGGGTGCCGAGAAGGCTCTGCTCTACGAGATCGTACGCCAGAAGAACCTGCTCAGAAGGGGCGGGAGTGTGAGGCAGGAGACGCGCCACTTTGACGAAGCACGGGAGATCACGGTAGGTATTCGAAGAAAGGAAGAAGCCCACGATTACAGGTATTTCCCGGAACCCGACCTCGTACCACTCAGAATCACGGACTGGGTGGCAAAAGTGAGAGAAGAGCTTCCAGAACTCCCTGATGCACGGAGAGAGCGTTTTGTGAGAGAGTATGGTATAAAGGCTGAACATGCAAAGACCATCACAGGAGAACTGAAACTTGCACAATTCTTTGAAGATGTGGTTCTGGGGGGAGCTGATCCTCTCATAGCAGCCACGTGGATAGCGGACGTGCTCAAAGGAGAACTCAACTACCGGGACAAGACCATCGAATCATTCAGAAGAGAAGACATGATAGAGATCATACAACTCCTTACAGAGGATAAGATCACGGAGCGAAGCGGAGTTGAGATCATAAGAACGCTACTCGATGAAAAAGGAGAGAGCGTAGCGAGTATAGTGAGCGAAAAGAACCTTCTCAAGATAGAGAGCGATGAGATCGACGCCGCTGTTAGAGAGGCAATAGAAGAGAACAGGAAAGCAGTCGACGACTATAGAAACGGCAAAGACGAAGCACTGAACTTCATACTCGGGGCAGTGATGAAGAAGACGAGAGGCAGAGCAGACCCGAAGAAGGCGAGGGAGATGATCATAGAGGAGATAAGTGATAGCGCAGGGTAAAGGAGGGAGACCTTTCAAGAATCCTTTTATACCTGCTCGGATCTATTATGCTCCTGGTATTGTCGTCGAGAGAGGTTGGACGGTTGCCGGTAGCATGATTGCTGCTGAGGAAAGTCCTCCCACCTTCCGAGAGCACGGGCATCCGCAAGGATGTGTGGCGAGAGCCATGTCAATGGCACAGAAACGATACCGATCTGCACCTATGCGATGATGCTGCGAGGCTGAGGTCGTGCAGTCATCGGATGGAACGCGTGAATACCCGTGGGTGCAAGCCAGATGTGAGCCAGGGTAGTCTTTCTCGGAGGCATAGGCTCGAGTGTGGCGCTTAGCTGAACACCGTCAAAGGGGCACGTCATGAGCCGAACGAGGCTTATCGTGCGAAACAAGAGGAGGCTTACCTTCCTCACTCGACGGCTTTATACCTTGAAAGAGGGTCTTCAGTGGAATGGTATGGAGGTCATTCATGATCCTGTTCATGGGACGATCCGTCTCAGCCGCTTCGAAGAGGCTTTGATAAAAACACCACAGTTTCAGCGCTTAAGGGGCATCGAGCAGCTTGCAATGGCGTATTTTGCATATCCCGGTGCCAATCATACTCGCTTTGAGCATAGTATCGGTACCATGCACATGGCAGGGCGTATCGCTGATCAACTCGGTCTCTCTCGCGACGAGAAGGTGCTTGTAAGAGCTGGGGGTCTCCTCCATGATCTGGGCCATCCTGCATTCTCGCATGCTGTTGAGTCTATTCTGCGGCGAAACCCGATCTATCAGCCAGTCGTGCAGGGTAGAACCTTCTCGAACCACGAGGCTTTCACACAGTACATGATAGAGGAGATTCTCTCCGAGGACGAGAACCTTCTCCAGAGAGCGCCTGACTCGTCCAGGGACTACTTCACAACTCTCTCACATATTGCGATCGGCGATTCGTTCGGTAGACCTCCATACCTTGCACAGATCATCTCTGGAGATATTGATGCCGATCGTATCGACTTTCTCATGCGGGACTCGTATCACACTGGCGTTTCACTCGGGTTGATCGATGTGAACCAGATTCTTGAGAGCCTTGTGCTCGAGGATGGACGGGTTCTCCTTGGAGGCAGGGATGGGTACAGTGAGGAGATGGCTCTCGTCGCGGCAGAATCGATGCTCACGGCAAGAGCTCATCATTATTCAGCCATCATCCACCATCCGACAACACAGGCAGCTAGGGCAATGCTCCTCTATGCACTTGAAGGAACTCTTGAGAGAGTGAGATCCAGGATGGAAAAAGGAGATAAAAATGATAAAAATAACGTTTCAACCATTGTAATGGACTTTTTCTTGCGTTCAACCGATGCAGACATCTTCTCTTTCATCCGCGCACACGGCGGACCAACCGAACAGAGACTGATAACACGGCTCAAAGAAGGCAGAATATGCCCTTTGATCATGCGATTCAACTACTCGCGCCTCCATCCACAGACACGCACCGCACTTGCCATCATCACAGAGAACGGTCGCGCCAAGAAGATCTTCGAAGAGACCCTTGCCAGGCGCATACACGATCTACACGGCACACCCACACTCGTCGACCTTGACATGGCAAGCGGACTCCCCAAGACGATCAGAGTGAAGATAAACGATGAAGAAGGATTCTTCTACGATAACTCAGCCCTTGCAAACGGACTCATACGGGCAATCTCACGACAGATATCACTCTGCGTATTCACAAGAGATAGAGAGAAGAGACCACCTGTAAGAGATGTGCTCGAAGAGATCAAAACACTATCGATACAACTGCTCAGATTCATAAGAGAAGAAACACCGATCCAGCTCGAAGCCATTCTCCTCATCTTCCACACCCTAAACAAGCTCTTTTCAGAGGAAACAGACTCCTACATCTCCATTCCAAAGATCCATAATATCACCTGGATATACCGAACGACTCACCAACTCGCCTCAATCCCCCAGTTAAAACACCTCTTCAACTATAACTACACTCACGAATACAAGTTTCCATACAGCGACGAACTCTACAAAAACATACAGACCCTCGTGGCAGTAGAGATGCTCAACGAAGACATCAGAACCATCGAACACAAAAACAGATGGAAACAACGCTACGAATACACACTAACACCAATAGGAGCACTCTACGCAGAAGAGATAGCACCCCACTACAAAAAAGAGATCCAAATCATAACAGAATACCTCAAACAACACAAACACGCAGTCATCCACGATCTCATAAGGATACCAAAGAGACGATACCAGGCATAAGAGCTCAACAAGCCACTTCTGAAACCAAATATCAAGTTATTCTGGGCATTATTACTATGACAAGTAGTATATTAAAATTAGTGGGAAGAAAAGGTATCGTTTGACCCTCTTTGATTCCTTTATTACAGTTCATCCTTTGTAAAGTGTTTTAGCATGAAAAATATTAATATCTGGAATAAATAAGTTTCCTACGATGAAGTTATTTTTAGGGATGAACTGATAGTTGCCGAGGTAGTTTGTGTAGGTATCGCCATTGTAGGTGTAGGTTATTTTGAAAGTGAAGTTCCAGATGTTGGTTGAACTCTTAGAATAAACGTTACACTATAGTCCCTTATAGTCCCTTGCAAAATCAAGTCCACGATGAGACAGGGTTCCTGATCCACGATTTAGCAAAGCTCAGCTGTTTTGCAAGCTTGCTCATTGTTCTTTCGTTTATCCATCTTAGAATTTCCACGCTTTCCACGAAACTGAATCGTACATTTTGAGTGGAACTCTCCTATAAAACCTGATTGCTACTTCATCTGATGTATCTACCTTTTTTTTCAAAAAGAGAGTTTCTGCTTCCTCCTCGGATTCTTTTCGTTCGTCGCATTCTTTGCTAACACTTATGGCAAGTTGAGAGCAAAAAGATCTCGAAGTTTAGAAATTTATATAAGTTATGGGCTGGTCTTGGTAGTGGTTTATGGAGTTTCGTGTACTTGAGATGGCTTCTCGTGTTCTTGGAGAGGGCGTGATCTGTGATCATTGTATGGGTCGGCTCTTCGCCAGGCTTTCGACTGAACTTTCAAATGATGTGCGTGGTGCTGCTCTCAAGATTGTGCTCTCGATGGAGGGTGATAGATTGCGTCGGGATTCGGAGGGTGCTTGGTTGTTGGAGGAGCTTTCGGCAAGCAGTCCTCATGCGCGAACTCTCCTGGGCCTTGATCGGGATGAGGAGGGGAAGTGTTGGGTCTGTGGAGGTCTCTTCGAGACCGTGGAGATGTGGGTTGAACGTGCTCTTGAGGCACTCTCCTCGGTTGAGTTTGACTCGTTTCTGATCGGTACGAGGGTGACAGGTCTTCTGAGTGAGAATGAGGAGATTCTCTGGGCTGAGTCTGGCACTCGGTTCGCTGAGCCGATCAAATCGGAGTTGAATCGTGAGGTTGGAAAGCGTGTTGAAGCTCTCACTGGAAAGAGGGTTGATCACGATCACCCGGATGTTCTGGTTCTCCTTGATCTTGGCGAAGATGCTGTGAAGCTTGAGATTCGACCGCTCTTTCTCTATGGCAGGTATCGTAAGCTTGTGCGTGGTATTCCGCAGACGCGATGGCCATGCAAGGAGTGCGGTGGCGAGGGCTGCGAGGAGTGTGGATTCACTGGAAAGGTCTATCCCGAGTCCGTGGACGAACTGATCGCAGCTCCTCTTCTGGATGCTTTCGGTGCCGAGGCGGCGGTCTTTCATGGTGGAGGGCGGGAGGATGTTGACGCGCTCATGCTCGGTTCTGGCCGCCCATTTGTCATGGAGGTGAAGAACGCTAAGAGACGGAGCGTCGATCTCTCTTCTCTTGAGGAGAGGATAAATGAGTCTGCACGTGGGAAGGTTGAAGTTCTGGGGCTGAAGTACACGGATGGTGGCGAGGTTGAACGAATCAAAGGCGTGCGTGCTGATAAAGTCTACAGGTTGAGCGTATCGTTCGATGATAAAATCTCTGAAGAAAGACTTAAATCCTCGCTCGGCTTAATAACGGGTGAGATCGATCAGCAGACACCGAGTCGTGTGCTGCACCGCAGAGCAGATCACGTGCGCAGACGAAAGGTCTACTCGATCGAGGTTGAGAGCTTCAACTCCGATCAAGCAGTGCTTCTCGTCAGATGCGAGGGCGGTCTCTACGTGAAAGAGCTTGTATCTGGCGACGGAGGACGTACAAATCCAAGTCTCTCCAAGGCGCTTGGCACAGGTGCAGAAGTCGTTGAAGTGGACGTTATCGATGTAAAGTTATGAAATATCGGAGGAATCAGGTTTGCCCAAATCTCATGGTACAAGAAGAAAGACACGATACAAGTTGAAGAAGAAGAATCGGGCACGTGGCATATCCCCTGTGAGCAAGTCAATCCAGGAGTTCAAGGTTGGAGATCGAGTTCATATAATAATCGACCCGAGCATCCACCATGGAATGCCAAATCCCAAGTTTCACGGGAAGACCGGCGCCATTGCTGGACGGCGTGGACGGGGCTACGTGGTGAATGTACGAGATGGAAGATCCATAAAAGAGATCATAGTCTTCCCCGAACACCTGGCAAGACAGGTATTCAGATGAAGGATGAACCGGGTTTGGTTGATAGAAGATGACCGTCAAAGCGATACTCGATGAAGAACCGTTGACAATACCAGAGGTTAAAGAACTCTTAAAGAAGGTACGAAGTGAACGCAAGGACGAAGAAGAACTCGGCTACGAACTCAGACGAACCATCTACCACGTGGAGACCTTCGCCAAACTCCCCGCTGATAGGGCAAAAGAACTCGTAGCAAACCTGCTCAAACTTGAAAAGATGAAACCCGAGATCGCCGTAAGAATAGCTGACGTGCTCCCCCAATCCTACGACGAAATACGTTCAATCTATGCAAAAGAACGCTTCACACTCACCGAAGAAGATCTAAAAACAATCCTCGACCTCATAACAGAAGCCCAGAAATAAAAGAAGCATTATTGATCTTATCTTTCAATCGTAGTTCTGGGCATATGCGAATCCCCAAGCGTAGCGCGGGGTTTGGATGAACGTGAGTGAACCGCATACCTGCTGTTAGGCGAAGGAAGCTTATTTCTCTTTTGAGGTATTTGAACTTCCACATTGAGGAACGCTCCCTGTCCGTTTTGATTTTCGATGAATTTTTACACAATTTCCTAAATCCCCATACTTTTAGGCACCATGATACTAAACTTCTCAAAAGTCTTCCTTTGTTGCTTGGTTAATTCCTGAACTATAATCTCATCCTCATACACTTTACACTTCAGATTCCTTAAGGTGAGTAGAACCTCCTCTACAGTGTAATCTCTCCCTAATTCTCTCTTCAGCAGTGAATAAACAACAAGTGAAGCGAACTGCAGAAACAGGTAGCCCCTCAGCGTCTCTTCCTTATGCACTCTCAGAGGAAGCAGGTTCAGATCATCCTTTGGAAAGCCAAACAGCTTTTCTGCAATCTGTCTTGTGTAATACAAAGATATTACATTCTCTCTATCCGGTTCAGAAGAGGAAATGAGAATCATTATCCCTTTCTTCATCAAAATGTATTCCATCTCCTCTTCTTCATCCTCTTCAATCTCATCCATTACCTTAAGCAGAGTTCTTCTCATCTCTCTTCCCTTTCTTTCAGGATCAAGTACAACATAAGCATAGACTCTTTTACCAAATAACTCAACTTCTCTTTGCTTTACAAACAGTACTCTTCTTCCATACCTTACAGCATTCCTGTAACTCTCTAACTCTCTGGATTCCTCAAGAATAGGCCTCTTGTACAGCTTCCTTAAAGCCGGCAATCTTATCAGGAACTGTATTTCCTCATTGTAAAGCTCCTTTATATTCTCTTCAGAGAAGAATCCTGCATCAAGAATGAGAAAGTATCTTGATACACCATACTTCTTTAACTCCTCCACAGTTGCCTTGAGGGTTGACACATCAACAATATTACCTGCAATATACCTGAAAAACAAAGGAAGTGATGTACTCCTGTCAATAACAAGCAACAACTTGATTTGTTTCTCTATTTCCTCGTTATGCCATCCCCATGATGATCTTGGAATATTTATCTGGTTTGGAAGAGCAGTTGTATCAATTACTATTCCTTCTGAGGGTGTTATCTGTTTGATGTATTCTTTGAAGAATTCCCTCTGGATGCTTTCATCACCAATCTCCTCAAGAAATTCACTTATTCTTTGTGAACTTATATCAACATCAAAGAACTTCCTGACTATGTTGCCCTCATACCACATCCTTGCATACCTCATTGCAGATGGATAACACAATCGGTAGAAGATGAGTGCAAGAAACATCTCTTTTTTAAGGTTCTCAAAGAATGTTACTCTATTAATGAACTGGTTGAGGAAATAAGTATCACCAAAATCTAGAATTAACTTCTCTCTCCTCTCTCTACTCTTTTTCTTGAATATTTTCTTCTCCTTGTCAACAACAACTCCCAGATACTTTGTTTTCTGCCTCGGCTTCTTCTTTTCAGGATCCCAGTAAGATGTTACCTCGTAAGCATATTCTTTGTTCCTGAACTTCTTGTATCTGATGAAGCTCATAATGGTCAATTAGGCATTATAATATAAATATTTTCCGTAATACAATACTTGCTTTTTCCTGGAAAAAGAGAGCTTATGGGGAGAGTTTACTTTTCTAGTGCCTAATTATTTGGGAATATTGGAATTTGAGACTAAATGAATGGCTATTGCTGCGTGGAAAGCAGATAGAACTTTATCTTGAAACTCGTTGTCATCTTCAAGTGCCCCAATTATTAATCCTTTATTCTTTGCCTCTTTCATATTATGGTTAAATGCATAGCATCTTAAACTTGTCACTAAAGAACTCCTCATTCTACTTTTTTGCAAGTGTTATCGATTTTGTTATCTTTTTGAAGGTTTTAGTAATAGTTTCTTTAAGTTTTTTATATTCAGTGGTGTTTTCTCTGGAATTGCTCTTTTAGCACTCTTCTAGACGTTTTCAATCGGATTCGGATCAGGTGAGTGATGGGGGGATAAACCAGTGAAATGTTCGGTTTCTCGGCTTCTTTCTTTATCTTCCTGGTATGTTGTGTTCTGAGGTTGTTCGGGGTGATTACAATTCTCTTTTTTCAGGTTTTGTTTCCCTTATTTTTCTGGGAAAAGACACGCGGAGTCTTCAGCCTTGCTGCTCTTGGGAGACTCTATTGAGCTTTCTCTGTTCAAGGTGTAGAATCCTGTAACTTTGGTTTTGATGTATGTAGCAACTCTTTTAACTGGTTTTCCGAAGCTTCACAGCCTTGCTCTGTTTGCGTTCGCTTCGACTGCCATCTTATCGATGAATCCTATTTACGTCATCCTCGATTTCAGCGTCGTCAAGGGTTTTTAAAGTGTCTTCTGCATTATCTGGCTTTCTGTAATCCTTCTGGTATGGTCTGGCGTATCTCATTCCAAACGATTTTAGAATTCTTCTGACCTGCCATGAGGAGTAGATAACTCCAAATTCTAATTCTGCTTCAATGAGCTCTTGAACTTCCTTCGTCGTCCAGGAATCCTTCTCCTTGAGCATTTCTCTATAGTTCTTCCTTCTGCTCTTCTGTAAGTTTAGATGGTCTTCCTCCACCAAAATCCGGAATTAAACCTTCGTAACCATTGGAGTTCCATCTTTTAAGCCATGCGTAGCCGGTCGCTTTGGTAACTCCTACCAAACCGGCAACTTCCTCAACACTCATTCCTCTGCAAAGGCGTCTTATAAAGTACAGTCTTTGAAAGACTCTTGTGTCTTTCTCGAGTTTCTTGATCTCTTCATCCAGTTCTTCTACTGGTAGATACTTCACCACCTCGTAAACCCACTTTCTTCCCACATATCTGGTCTGTTATCTTTAGTATAAAATAATTTTGATTAGAACAATAGGACGTGTCCACATAAAATTATAAATACGGGAGATTATCTTTTATTTATGCTGAGGGTAAGGTGGGATTGTTGAAGAGTTGAGGGTGTTTGAGAGGAATGAGGTGCCTTTTCTATGTTGAGATTCTCGGTATTGTAACCTGTATTCAGACGTCTTCTCTCGGGAAGACTGCCAGAATTCTCTCTCTGGCTTCATCCGGTCTCCATAGACCTCTCTTTGGAAGAGGGATGGTTGGAGAGAGATTGCCTGCTTGCATCGGAGAAGAAGAGAATATACCTGATAGCATTAGACGAAAGAGCTGTTAAAGCAAATAAAAAGGCGTACTATGTCTATTCTGCTCTTTCGGAGAGAGAGGTTTGGTTGAATCAGTATTCTCCTTGTTTCAGATTGAAAATCTGAAACTCGCATGAAATCCACCCAAAAAATTTCATGCAACACTAAAACAGAGAATAAATATATTCTTTTGCTCAATTAGCTATTTTAATCCTGTTAAAAACTGGAATTTATTCTGTAAACTCTTCATGCTTTATTATAATCGGTTGGAGTGGTGTTTATGTTAAGTGGACACGTCCTAGAAGCCAAAAGATGAATTTAAATATTTTAACTCTGAATATAAATTGGTGGTTGTTATCGATTATTTTGATACTGTGGTACTTGGGGGGTTGCTTCATGATATTGGAAAGTTGAAGCAGCGGGCAGGTGTTAGAGAGCGGCATCAGGTGCTTTCAAAGCGTTTTGTGGAAGTACTTCAGTTGCCTGCCGAGATCCACCGAGAATTGCTGTTGGAGCTTGTGGAGAGACATCATGATAGAGTAGATCGGCCAGAGAGCCTGCGCCTCTCCCAGCTATCTGGCTATAGGAAGAAGCTTGCACAGATCGTTGCAGAAGCAGACCACCTTTCATCAGGTGAGAGAGAGCCTGATGCTTCAGAGGATGCAAAGCGTGCCGCTTCTGCCAGTTTTTCTTGATGTGCGCGAGGAGGGGGATGTTTTAGGCGGTGAGTATTATTATCTGCCGCAGAAGTTTGAAGCAAGAAATATTTTTCCAGCACAGAGTTACAGCGTGGAAGAACTCAACGACTCCTGTGATGCCTGTTATAATGCGCTGGTGGCAGAGGCAGGACAACTATCTTCATCAAAGTCCTTTGTTGATAATCTCTACTTTCTGCTTGAGAAATACACGAGCTTTGCCCTTTCAGCAGGATATCATACCAAGCAAAGCGTGCCGCTCTTTGACCATCTTAAGACCACTGCTGCCATAGCTGCCTGCATCTACAGGTACCTGGAAGAGATCGGGTTTGAATATTCTGTCAAGAGCGATGCAGAGCGCTTTCTCTTGATACAGGGGGATCTCTCTGGTTTGCAGCGTTTTATTTTCTCAACGCATCACTCCACTGCCTCACGGGTTGGTTCTTCGAGGCGTCTTCGAGGGCGATCGCTCTACCTGAAACTGATAATGGACTCTGTAGCCCACACCCTGCTGGAGCGACTCAGCCTGCCACTGGCAAACCTTCTCTGGAACACAAGTGGGCATCTTCTCATACTCTCACCAAACACTCCAATGGCGAGAGAAGCAGTGGACAGCACGCGGAGGGAGGTGCAGCGCTGGCTACTGGAGGAATACGATGGAGAGCTGTATCTGAATCTTGCATATCTACCAGTGAGTGATGAGGGACTCAACCTGAAGAAGAGCAAGGCGACACTGCAGGAACTGATAAGTCAGGAGAAGATCGCCGATTCAAAGGAGAGCTTAAGCACCTCTTCACTCCGATGGGTGAGGTGATCTCTCAGAGAGAGCAGTGTGTTGCCTGTGGAAGGCCGGGAGCGCGGGTGGACGGCGAGCGGGTGTTGTGTAAAGAGTGCCTGCAGCATGAAGAGCTTGGAAAAGCGCTTGCAAAGGCAGAATACCTTGTGCGAAGCAAAAAACCAGTTAGGCACCTCCTGGGTGTGAAGATACTCCACGCCTACTACTACCTGTGCAGTGAAGGAGAACTTGGCACAGCCGCCCTTGAGGATGCCTCCCTCCTGCGATTAAACCGCCCAGATAACAGACTCTACACCAAATACCCTGACCTGTCTCATGGTTTCTGCTTCCTTGCAAAGACCGTGCCACTGATAGCTGGGGATGTACTCTCCTTCTCTGAACTGGCACAACTCTCAAGGGGTGCTCATCGCCTTGGAGTCTTGAAGATGGATGTGGACAATCTCGGCGCGGTCTTTTCAGGCAAGCTACAGAATGAGAGCCTCTCCAAGTATCACACGCTTAGCCGAATGCTCGAGACTTTTTTCACAGGCTACCTCAACGAGCTGTGTGAAGAATTCTATGTTTATCCAGGAGAGGGTCTCTGCAGAGAGTGCATCGATAATGCAAAGGAGAGAAGAATTGAAACACGGGTTGAATCTGAAGAGGGAGACCTTGTGCGAGAGTACTTCAGATTAACCAGGGACGAGGTGTGTGAGAACTGTGCGCCTAACAGGCTCACCCTGCCCTATGTTGTGTACGCTGGCGGGGATGACACACTCATTGCAGCACCCTTGGGATGTAGCGGTCAAGCTTGCCCTTCGCATACGGGAAGACTTCAGAAGGTTCTCCCGTAACAATCCCATCTTAACCCTCAGCTGTGGCTTCTTCACCATTGGCGCCAGGGAGCCTCTCTCACTTGCAGTGGACGCGGCAGAGGAATATCTGACCCTTGCCAAGTCCCATTTTCCAGAGAAGGACAGCATAGCCCTCTTTAGAGAATGCGTGCACTGGAAGTGGGATGTAAAAAGAGCCAGATGGGGTTTTTCAGAGTTATTAGAGCTTGGAGAATGGCTTGAGACACACATAGCAGAGGGAGCGCTCTCAAAGAGTTTCCTCTATTCCCTGCTTCAAATGTGGCATCTGAGCTTCTCAAAATTCAAGGGCGACCTCTCCGAGTTAGAGCATCGGCGCACCACTGAACACGCCCACATCCCACATCTATTACTATAAAATTGGAAGGACTGTTAAAGGGAAAGAGGAGAGAGAGGAGATGTTGAATAAATTGAAGCCGCTGATGCCCTGGATTCGAATCCCGGTAGCCTATGCAAGTCTTAGATTAAGAGAGGAGAGATGATGAATCGAAAAAGAGTTAACATACCGCAGTCAAGGCAGAAGGAGCATATAAAAGACGAAGTATTGGAGAAAATAGCAAACCTGAAGCACTTCAGCGAATTAAAAGTGGAAGATTTTGCACCAGAGGGCGGGATTTCACACATCTGCTCTATTGTTTGATTTCCATGATTATTAATTATCTCTTCCAGTGGAAACGGTGGGGTTTTCAGCAAAATTATTAATACCCATCCTGCTCATCACACACGTTGCTGCGTTATCAATTGTAGGTGGTATCAAATGACCAAACTTGGCGCTATCAATATATTTGAAAAATATCTAACAGACGTTTCGATCTTCAAGGACAGGGGCGTGTTGCGTCATACCTACACACCCGATTACCTGCCACATCGCGATAAAGAGGTGAACAGCCTTGCTTCTATCATGGTTGCTGCCCTTAGGGGAGACGCCCCGTCAAATATTCTGATCTACGGTAAGACGGGCACAGGGAAGACGGCTGTTGCCAAGTATGTGGGAATGGAGCTTGAGCGTCACGGCGAGATATGCAGCATCCCCTGCTATGTCATCTACCTGAACTGTGAGATCGTTGATACACAGTACAGACTACTGGCACATCTTGCAAGACACTTCGATAAGGACATCCCGATGACGGGCTGGCCAACCGACCAGGTCTACGACGAGTTCAAGAAAGCTATTGATAGTGAGCAAATTATCGTCATCGTCATGCTCGATGAGATAGACAAGCTGATCCGAAAAGGCGATGACGTGCTCTACAACCTATCCCGAATAAACGGAGACCTGAAAAAGTCACGCGTCAGCATAATCGGGATCTCCAACGACCTTAAATTCACAGATTTCCTTGATCCAAGAGTCAAGAGTTCACTTGGCGAAGAGGAGATCATCTTTCCACCGTACAATGCCGAACAGATAGAAGACATCCTGAAACAACGCGCCGAGATGGCATTCGAACCAGGAGTGCTGGACGAGACCGTGATACCACTGTGCGCCGCATTCGCCGCACGAGAACATGGTGATGCACGCCGTGCCCTTGATATACTACGAATATCAGCCGAACTCGCTGAACGCGAAAAGTCGCCTGTGGTGGACGAGAGACACGTGAGAGATGCCAGATACAAGCTGGAAGTTGATCGAGTAGTTGAGGTCATACGCACACTCCCAACACAATCAAAACTCGTACTCCTCTCAATACTGAAGATGGCTGAGAGAGGAGCTGATAGGTTCACAACAGGCGAAGTATACACCATCTATCGCCAGATGTGCCATGAGATCCAGATGGAGGTCCTAACCCAGCGGCGCATAACCGACCTCATATCAGAACTCGACATGCTCGGAATCGTGAACGCAATGGTCGTGAGCAAGGGCAGATACGGGCGCACCAAAGAGATCTCCCTAAGCGTACCGCACAACACAACACAGTCCGTGCTGCTCGAAGACTACCGCGTAAAACCACTAACAAACTTCACAGCCCCAGTAGCAACACAGACAAAACTGTACATCTAAAATAATACGCCAAAAACTCTTATGCACCCTATTCACAAATGTTCCTGGACGTTATGAGCAATAGAAACTAAACGATTGCGGACTGTTGAAGAATGGGTGAGAATAGTACCAAACTGAAGATATTTGGGGATTTGCCGACGACAGACGATGGTCTGGGTTTTGACCACTATGCAGATATCCTCTTCTCTTTGATAGAGAATTTTGAAGCGACGAGCCCTTTAACGATCGGTATTCATGGAAGCTGGGGGAGTGGCAAGACAAGCCTGATGCGGATGCTTGAGAAGAAGCTTATAGATGGTGAGAATGGTGATATTAAGACGATCTGGTTTAACGCATGGGCATATGGGGGAGATGAACCGATCGGGCTTGCGCTGCTGCAGCGTATTTTAGTCGCATTTCAAGAAGAAGCGAAAAACGGGGATAAGATCGAAAGTCTGGGTCGGAGCATTGGCAGATTACTCATTGATGCAGGGCTCAGAAAAATCGCTGGAATCAGACTTGAAGAAGCAGGAGAACACTTTAAGAGTACCATCGATGTGAAGGGCACGCTCAGAGATGATTTTGAATCTGTGATAGGCGAGTCTCTGGGGGACAGGAGGCTCGTTCTCTTCATCGATGATCTTGACAGATGCCTTCCTGAGAAGACGATTGAGATCCTTGAGGTCATAAAGCTCTTTCTCGATCTTCCAAAGTGTATGTATATTATCGGTGTTGAGAAGGATGTCATTGAGAGAGGAATTGAGGTCAGATACAGGAGTAAGGAGCAAGAAATCCCGATCAGTGGAAAGGATTACATAGAGAAGATAATTCAGCTTCCCTTCACGTTGCCCCCACTAAGAGAAGAGGATATGACGGAATTTATTGAAAAACTTGGTATTGGAGAGAAGGAAAAGAGTTATGGAAAGATCGTTGCAAAAGGTACAAATTGTAATCCCAGAAAGGTCAAGTTGTTCCTAAACACTCTGAGAATACGCGAGGCGATTGCAGAGAGAACGGGAGGAAAAATTGAGCCTGACCTTGCTGCAAAACTCTTCGTCTTTGAGTACGTCTTCCCCCAGTTTTACAGGGATCTCGTGAAGTACAGAGACCAGAAGCTTCTCTGCAAGTTAGAGCGACTTGCAAAGGAAGAAGCTGACGACGAACTGATGAAAGAACTGGAAAGATCTGAAACACTACAGAAACATCACAAAAATAGAGATCTGAATAGTCTGCTGAAAGATGAACCCTATCTATGTGGAATAGATCTCGAACCATACATCTATCTCTCAGGAACTGGAGAACCCGAAGCTACAGTATCTGATGAATCCCTTTTGGATGAGTCGTCAAGTGGGGATTTTGTGAAAGTGAGCCATGCTGCAGATTTAATCAAAAACATGCCGGATTCAGAGAAGCGACGATATCTGAACGTTATTATACCGAAACTGAAAGATGAGAATGAACGCGTGCGTTGGAGTACTGCAGGATTTCTTGGAAACATAGGTGATATGAGAGCTGTTGAACCACTGATAGAGGCATTGAAGGATGAGAGTGAAAAGGTGCGTGAGATTGCTGCATTGGCTCTTGGATTTATAGGTGATACGAGGGCAGTTGAACCGCTAGTAGAAGCCTTGAAGGATGAGCATGACGGTGTGCGTGGGAATTCTGCAGTCGCTCTTGGACTCCTAGGTGATGCAAGAGCGGTTGAACTACTGAGAGAGGCACTGAAGAATGAGGATGAAGAGATGCGTAAGAATGCTGCATTGGCTCTTGGAACCATAGGCGATACGAAGGCAGTTGAACTACTAATAGAAGCCTTGAAGGATGATCATGAAGAGGTACGTTGGTGTGCTACATATGCTCTTGGAAACATAGGTGACGCAAGGGCGGTTGAACCACTGATAGAGGCATTGAAGGATGAGGGTGAAAAGGTGCGTGAAACTGCTGCATTGGCTCTTGGATTTATAGGTGATACGAGGGCAGTTGAACCGCTAGTAGATGCCTTGAAGGATGAGCATGACGGTGTGCGTGGGAATTCTGCAGTCGCTCTTGGACTCCTATGTGACGCAAGGGCGGTTGAACCACTGATAGAGGCATTGAAGGATGAGGGTGAAAAGGTGCGTGAAACTGCTGCAGATGCTCTTATAAAAATCAGATCCAAAAAACAGAATTGATCACTCGTTTTGTATTCTTATCGCACTGTGATGCCTGTGACGATGTCTTTTTTAAAGTCGAAGACTGTTGTGCTCTTGTTCTTGTCGTGGATCGAGAGTTCTCTTTTCTCTGTGATTTGTCCGATTGCGGCTGCTGTCATGCCCACGTCTTCGAAGCAGTTCAGAATCTCGTTCTCTGTTCCAGGCGGCGTTGTGATGATGAAGGCTGTTGCCGGGTGAACGAGAAGCCAGTCTTCAAGCTTCACCCCTCTTGGCAGTGGTATCTCATTTACATCAACACGGGCACCCACGCCTGATACCTCGAGCATCATTGCAAGCGTTCCTATAAGCCCGGGGTTGCTGATATCCTTGCACGCAGTCGCGTGGGTCTCTTCAACGATCCTTGAGAGCCCCTTGTAGATCGTCTGAATTTCAAGAGGTGTCTTCATGGTGGTTGAATCCCAGCTGTAGGGCGAGTTTGGACCGATTCTCCCGTTCAGGTCAAATCCTGCAATGATCACGTCATTAACATTTGCAGTGTCGCTTCGAAGGAGAGAGTCCTTTCTCACAGTGCCGATTATGGCAACCGAGAGAGAGGTGTACGGCGTGTCAGGGTGGAGGTGTCCGCCCACCATCGGAACCCCGAACTTGGCAGTTCCCTCTTTGATGCCTTCAAGTATCCTTTCAAGGGCGGTCTTGTCGCTCGTTGAGAGTACGTTGACCATCGCAACGGGTTTTCCGCCCATCGCCACTATGTCGTTCACGTTGACGAGAACAGAGATATACCCTGCCCACCATGGACTTGCATCGATCAATCGACCCCAGATTCCATCAGCTGCAAAGAGCAGGTAGTCATCACCCCCGATATCTATTACAGCAGCATCGTCTCCAAAGTCGATTATGCAGTTGCCATACTCTCCTCGCACAGATTCAAAGATCTTTGCGATGTTAGCTATCGGTCTTTTGCGTGTTAAACCTTCAAACTCTCTGATCCTGTACGCAATCTCTTCAAGATCCAAAAGAAGACACCTCACAATTGAAGGCACAGTAGAGGTTCATGGCAGGCGCACCCTCCTTGCCGCATCCCAATCATGCTCATAGATATGCGCACTGCTGCAGAAATCAACGAGCTTCACAATCTCCAGGTTGCTCGGTCTCAACACCTCACGGTAAAGCATATCCACGATTGCACAGATATTCGAGTTCCATGCGCCATACGCGTCTCGACTGCGCCAGGAGAGATGCGCCTCGCACCTTCTCTCTCCGAGTGGTCTGATCCAGATCCGCTGGAGACACGGTGGATGCTCCGCGGCAGAGTCCCGTTCTGGTATCCACGTGATCGCCTGAGCCCTTCGCGTCACAGTCCCATCCATGAGGCGATCCCTCAACACCTCGAGCTGATCGATTCCACCCCTGTACATTGTGAGCCGTTCCATATAGGTATACTCAAATCCCTGCCCCCTCCAATCATACTCTCTCGTATACTGCTTCATATACTCCTCTATTCGCTTACGCCCAAACGGATCTTCCTTGTGAACATCCCTCCTCAAGATCTGCCCGATCGCTCCACCAGAGAGCGTGACACGACTGCAGACATCCTTTGAGAGATCCCCATACTCGGTCGGAAGCTCCATTCCAATCTGCATGATCTTCATCACAAGCTTTGCCCACGCCCGCTTGAAATCTGTCTCATCGATCTCAACATTCGGCGGAAACTCCGCCAATCTCCCTTTCATCATCAATCCTTACACACTCCCTTCTCGCGTTCCTATGAGTCCTGATGTCCCGACCGGGACTTGAACCCGGGTCTGAGGCTCCGCAGGCCTCTAGGATATCCGCTACCCTATCGGGACGACACACGATAATACAAGTCCATCTCTCTATAAAGATTGCGTTCGTATCTGCGGACCCGTCCACACAGGATTATAAATACGGGAGACTATTTTTTTATTTATGCTGAGAGCAATGTGGGATTGTCGAAGAGTTGAAGGGTGTTTGAGAGGAATAAGGTGCCTTTTGATGTTAAGGCTCTTGGTGTTGCAACCTCTATTTCAGACGTCTTCTCTGGGGGAGGACTGCCAAGAGTTCTATTCTTCGGGCTTCATCCGGTCTCTAAAACCTCTGTTTGGAACTGGATACGGAAGTTTGAAGAGAAATTGCCTGTTGCATTAGAGAAGAAGAGAAGATACTTGAATAGCGTTAGACGAAAGAGTTGTTAAAGCAAGATAAAAAGACGTACTGTGTTTATTCTGTGGTAGATGTTGAGAAGAACGAGTTAATTCTGATGAGAATTTATACAAACAGGAATTATCCTGTTACAAGGTCCTTCAGAGAAGTGCTAAGAGTTCTGTTGGAAGAAGCTAAGATTCATCATCGATAAAGCTCCCTAGCTTATAGATGCACTGAAAAGCCTGGATCTGGAATTTGAGCGATCAGTCCTTTCGGATCATGAAATCCACCCAAAAGATTTCATGCAACACTAAAACAGAGAATAAAGATATTTTTTTACTCAATTATATCTTTTAATCCTATTAAAAACTGGAATTTCTTCTGTAAGCTCTTTATGCTTTATTATAATCGGTTGAGGTGGTGTTTATGTTAAGTGGACACATCCCCTCAAGACCCGAGATACTTTTATGAGAGAAGCGCCCTTTCTTTTAGCGTGAACTCCATGACGCATAACTCTCTTATCAGTGGAACCGAGCTTCTACGTATAGAGAGCTGTGGGTTCAGAGAGGCGTGCAGACGTGGGGGCATGGTAATCCGGCGTGGTGGGCTTGTTGCATTCCCAACCGAGACTGTCTATGGGCTTGGAGCAGATGCCTTGAACCCAGTTGCTGTTAACCGCATATTCACGGTCAAGTCCCGACCACCGGACAACCCTTTGATCGTTCACGTGCACGAGAGTAGGGAGGTTGAATATATTACAGCAGAGGTTCCCAGGATCGCTCACGAGTTGATGGATGCCTTCTGGCCAGGACCTCTCACACTCGTCCTGAAGCGAAGTGGTGTTGTGCCAGATCTCACGACAGGTGGCTTGGAGACTGTGGCAGTGCGAATGCCGAAACACCCTATAGCGCTTGCGCTCATCGAGGCAGCCGGTGTGCCGGTCGCTGCACCGAGCGCCAACACCTCAGGGAGACCAAGCCCGACACTGGCAGAGCATGTGCTGGATGATCTTGCTGGGAGCGTTGAGATGATAATCGATGGTGGGAGGTCAGAGATAGGTGTTGAGTCGACCGTCCTTGACGTGACCTGTGACCCACCACGCCTACTCAGACCAGGTGGTATAGGGATTGAAGAACTGAGGAGAGTCACAGGAGATGTGATAACCGAGGTAGAGCCTACTGGTCTTCCTCGCTCTCCTGGCATGAAATACACTCACTATGCTCCAGAGGCAAAAGTGGTGCTTGTCAAAGGTGAAGAGGTTGCGGAGATGATCCAGAGATTGAGGGAGGAGTATCAGAGTGCGGGGCTGACGGTTGGGCTGATGCTCTGCCACGAAACGATGTGGAGTGGGTGTAGGGTTGGAGAGGAGGCGCTCCTCGTAGGGAGAGGGGATGATCCAGCATCGATTGCACGAAACCTATTCCATGCCATGCGCTTGCTCGATAGAAGAGAGGTCGATGTGATCATTGCAGACGGATCTTTTGAGAGGAGAGGTCTGGGGGAGGCGGTTATGAACAGGTTAGAGAAGGCTTCAAGTGAAGTGGTTACAGCGAGGTCGTGAAGACGAGAGGCTCTTTTATTCACACCCGCATCCTTTCAAGCAACCCTTCCACTCTCTTGCGGATGGCATCATCCACTCGTATCAGAACGCTCCCAACGCCTGGCTGTCCATACATAACGATCGATGTCGCGGGTGATAGCATTACTGCTGGGAGCGCTGCAAGATCTTCTTCACCATCGACCATTATCATCGTGAGATCGCTCTTTAAAAGAGCGTTTTTCAATGCGTTGATCAGTTCTTCTGTTATGGTTGCTGGTGGATTCTTTACAGAGACAACGTGGTACCCTTGTATTGTCAAAGGTGGTGTCTTCGTGGTTCTCTCTGTCTTTCCATCGATCACTGCGATGTTGATCGTTATTCCAGAATCAAGTATGTTTCTGGTTATAACATCCCCGACTGTTATTATCCTCTCTGCAGGTCTCAGGAGTTCTCGATGTATTTCATCTACTATTGTCTTCTTGGGGTAGAGTCTTCCTAGTGGCTCTTTAAGTTCACTTCGTAAGTTGTGCGGGAGGCGATAGGATATAACTGGTCTCATCGCACCTTCAGTGCATACTTGCCTGCCAGTTTTACCTGCATCTTTTGAGCGATCTGCGATCGCGCTGGGTCGATGATGATCACATACCCGCTCCAGTCAGTGCTGAAGTTTGTTGAGCCGCAGACGGCACAAGTCTGACCGGTTACGACACGATGGCATTCTCTACAGACCTTCTCAACCATACTTACACTGCCTCTCGTCTCTTCTTCTCTTTCGCTATTCGATCTTCCTCTATCCACTCAATCTTTCCAAGTGCTGGTTGTCGCATGGTCAGTCCAATCTTGCTATCTCTTGGCTCTCGTTCATTCAGACTCACGGCAACGATTCGAGTGCGAAGTTTGTCGCCCACGTTTATGGAGCGCCCACTATCTTTTGTCACCAATCTGGAGTTCTTCTCATCGTAGTAGATATACTCATCTGTTATCTGGCTTATATGCAGGAGACCGTCCATAGGGCCTATCCCGACAAAAGCTCCGAACTCCACAATCTCAACCACTGAGCCTTCGATCACCTCCTGCATCACCGGTGTGAAGACCAACGCATCAAACGTTGTGTCATAGTACACCCCTCCATCGCCAGCGAGTATATGCCCGTCACCAACCCCTACCACATCGAGGATTGCAACGATAGCTCCAATCTTCTTGCTTATCGTAGCTTCAAGCTTCTCGCGAAGTGCGAGCTTCACTGACTCCTTCACAGGTTTGCCCAGCATCTCAGGGGCTATCCTCACAGTATCAGCAAGTCTCATCCTGCTATACATCTATCACACATCCAAAAACGCTATTAAACACTCAACCTACGCCTGCTTCTCAGGTATACCACAGTAACACCATTCCCAGATAACCTTTTCCTCAACACAGAATCGTTCGTGCAGACAGAGAACCCTCCTTCAACTGCAAGCCTTAAAATCTCATCATCCGCAGAACCACCATTCGCACCACCCACCACCTGGCACCGATCTACAAGCGATAACCCCACCTTTGCCGCAATCCTATCATCCCCTTTCGCACTCTCCACGAGCGAGACAAGTTCTGCAACCACCGCCTTTGGGACGAGATATTCATCGTATCCAAGAGATGCCAGCTCCTCGAATATATCCACGCCAAACTGATGAGGCACCATTAGAATATTGGTGTCGATAATAACCTTCATCTAAGTCTCATCATACTCCGTTATAATCCCAGAACCGATCAGCCTCCACCGTGCACCGATACGCCTGCTTATAGCAACGCGGGTACCTTCAGACGCACAGACCGGACGCTTGAGCGCAACCTCGGCGATATTCCCTCGTGTGCTGACCACCACACCCACCGTAGTCGCAGTCCCAATGTTCAACATGAGCGTCTCGTTGGACCGCAGATCCTCAACATTGATATTCTCACTCATACCCACCACCTGTGTTAAGAGACGTGTCTCCATCGTAAACCTATCTATAGTCGGCAACATGTGGTCTGGATGGCCCACAACCTGACCCACCAGACTATCACTCTTTGTGATGGACGGATCAAGCTTCGTACCAACACCGATCAAACCACCTGGGGTGGCCTCATCCACCGTCTCACCGCCGAGAAGCAACTGGGTAACAACAGTACGTATCGAATCCCACCTAAGAGAACCACCAGCCTCAACCCGGAGGCCCGGCCGTATCTCTATCTCATCACCCAGATGAAGCCTTCCACGGCTCAACGTGCCACCCACTACACCACCAACGATCCTCTCTATCGACGTCCCAGGACGGTTAACATCAAAAGAACGTGCAATCAACATCAACGGAGGCGCATCCAGGTCCCGCTTAGGCGTCGGGATCCTCTCCTCAATAGCCTGAATCAACAGATCAAGGTTTGCACTATGATGAGCAGAGATAGGAATTATAGGCGCATCCTCCGCAACAGTACCCCTAACAAACCTCTTTATCTCCTCATAGTTCCTGAGAACATCCTCTCGAGAGACGATATCGATCTTGTTCTGAACAACCACCACATTCTCAATCCCAACAATATCCAGTGCCATCAGATGCTCCTTTGTCTGCGGCTGCGGACACGGCTCATTGGCTGCAATCACAAGCACTGCACCATCCATAATCGCAGCACCAGAGAGCATCGTAGCCATAAGAGTCTCATGCCCAGGAGAGTCAACAAAAGAAACAGTCCTCAAATACTCCGTATGCGAACCATCAACCTCACAAGTCTCTTTTACAGTGTAACACCCAGGCGCCTCACAAACCGGACACCTGCGAAACGTTACATCAGCATACCCAAGCCGAATAGAGATACCACGCTTCAACTCCTCACTATGTCGATCAGTCCACACACCAGAAAGAGCCTTCACCAACGTGGTCTTCCCATGATCAACATGCCCAACAATACCAATATTAATACCAGGTTGACTCATAAACTTCTCCAAAACAACGAAAGCAAATGCAATACAAGCTCACTATACTGAGACTCTTCATATATAGCATATTCTATAAGACAGTTCAGACCCGTCCACATAAGATTATAAATACGGGAGACCATCTCTTATTTATGCTGAAGGTAAGGTGGGACTGTTGAAGAGTTGAAGGTGTTTGAGAGGAGTAAGGTGCCTTTTGAGGTTAAGGTTCTTGGTATTGCGACCTGTATTCAGATGTTTTCTGTGAGGAGGACTGCCAGAATTCTCTCTCTGGCTTCATCCGGTCTCTATGGACCTCTGTTTGGAACTGGATACGGAAGTTTGAAGAGAGATTGCCTGCTTGTATCAGAGAAGAAGAGAAGATACCTGATAGCGTTAGACGAAACAGTTGTTAAAGCAAGATAAAAAGGCGTACTATGTCTATTCTGCTGTAGATGTTGAGAAGAACGAGTTAATCCTGATGAGAATTTATACAACAAGGAATTATCCTGTTACAAAGTCCTTCAGAGGAGTGTTAAGAGTTCTGTTGGAAGAAACCAAAATTCGTCGTTGATGAAGCCCCATGGCTTATAGATGCACTGAAAAGCCTGGATCTGGAATTTGAGCGATCAGTCCTTTCGGAGAGAGAAGCCTGGGTGAATCAGTGTTTTCTTCGCTAAAACAGAGGATAAAGATATTCTTCTGCTCAATTAGTTCTTTTAATCCTGTTAAAAACTGGAATTTGTTCTGTAATCTGTTTATGCTTTATTATAATCGGTTGAGGTGGCGTCTATGTTAAGTGGACGGGTCCTCTTTCCACCTCTTATTCTGATTAATCTTCTTTCCACGTCAATGTCCTCAACCTTCAGCTTTACAACCTCTCCAACTTTATTAGATCTCACATGGGCTTGGATGGCAGAGCTCCAGCAGGGGAGGTAAAAAAAGATTTGAGCTTGTGTAGCGACAAATGGTTGGATTTACTCATTCAGCAGAACTTTTCTCTCGTGGCGTGTGAAAGAAGGGAATTCTCATATGTATCTCTTGATCCTTGATTCGAGGGTTGCTCTTGGAGCCGCGCCGATTATCTGATCGACCAGGACTCCATCTTTGAATACGAGAAGTGCTGGGATGGACATTATCCTAAACTGCCTTGAGGTCACAGGGTTTTCGTCAACATTGAGCTTTCCAAAGACGATCCTGCCTGCGTAATCCCTTGCCATCTCATCAATGACCGGGGCGATCATCTGACAGGGTCTGCACCACGTAGCCCAGCAATCCACTACAACGAGCGGATGCTTTCTGATGATCTCACTGAGACTGGCATCTGTTACTGTGATCGGAGCAGAGATGACCTCTTCTCTCTCCGACCTTCCGCTTGGAGAGAATCTCTTCGCCATCTCCTCGAGCTTCCGCATCCTTATCGCTTCAAGTTCGTCCATCTCACTCATAGCCCTACGCCTCAACCCGTGCCACGATCCTCTTACTAAAACCTCTTTTCTATTATCACATGTCTCACGTCTCTCACATAGATATATCTTTTCATAATCGTTACATGGTGATTATATGAACACACTCGGTTCTCTCTGTCGACATCTCGTCTAATTACTTGTTCATGCTATTTCTCTCGGTGCAAAAAGGGTGCGTGGATGAAGCAACTAACTGCGAGCGAGGTACAGTTCTTTCTTGTGATCTCTGCGATCATCGCTTTTGTTTTTGGTGATGGGATCACCGCTGTGATGCTGATGCACTTCAATGGTTATGCTGCAGAGTACTCAGCCGTACTTCGCTATTTTGCGGTTAAGAACGGTCTTATTGCTATGTTCTTCTTTAAAGTTATAACTGCAACGATACTCATATTCATACCACTCTTTGCACAGAAGAAAGACGGTTCTGAGACTTGGAAGATCAACGGATTCCTACTTGCCTTTACACTCGGTGGAGTAGCGGCAACCATTGGCAATCTTGGAGTTATAATAACAGGGAGGGTGTTTGTGCAGCCAGAGAGTGTGATCATAGGTTTCATTCTTCTGTTGGCAGTTCTTGTTGAACTCGGCGACATCTTGGATCATCGAGTCATGAAGTTAAGATCCACAACAAGACCTCTTTTGACTGAAGAAGAATGGATAGAACAGGTATATTCCTAACCTCTTCCAAGGTATATTCCTAACCTCTTCCAAGGGTGAATAGCGGGGAATGGATTCGAACCATTGATCTCCGGGTTATGAGCCCGGCGGGATCTCCTGACTACCCTACCCCGCTCTCTAAAAGTAGAGTTGGGTGAGAGTGTATTTGATGCTCTTCTTCACTCATAAAGACTTCGGTCTTTGGAGGGTTATGATCCTGGTCTTTCTTCGTGTAGTTGTTTCATTATTTTTTCTGCTATTTTTGGTCCGATTATTCTTGCGAGTTCTTCGTGGTTTGCTCTTCTTGCATCGGTGGGTGTGCGGTAGCCTGCGTTGTATAGTTTGCGTGCGCGGACGCGTCCGATCTCTCTTAGCTGGATGAGTGGTATGAGTTCTCTCTGTGCGCCGTGTGTGATGCGTTCTGTTAGCTCGTGAAACGCTTCTGCTTTCTGTGGTCTGATGGTTCGTGCTATTCTCCCGCCTGCGTGTGTGATCCACTCTGCGGTTTCGCTTAAGCGTCTTATATCGCCTTCGCCGATCTTGTACTTGGTGCAGATCTCGTTCTCTGGTACTTCGTTTATCCATTCGTAGAGGAGGCTTGCGGTCTTTACTTCTGCGAGGTACCATTCGTGTTCGTCCTTTGGTGGCAGAAGCTTGTGTTGGTGTTCTTTGATGAACTCTTCGACGAGTCGGTAATCGCTTCGCCTCATGTAGAGTCTTGGCATGTCAGGTGTTCGAGAGATCAGTTGGAGAATGCCGAGATCTGTCATCTTCATCTCATCTTCTTCTTCGAGTTCGTCTTTTATGATCTTTGCAGATAGCGGGTCAAGGTAGAGCTGTGATGTGAGAAGTCCGAGTTCTGTTGGATAGAGGTTCTCACCTGCCATCTTTATCATCCCTGCGTCTGCGAGGAATTCGAGTGTCAGTTCAAGGTTTGTTCTCATGCTCCAGAGGTCTTGCTGGTGGGCGTAGAATGTTCGTCTCATAAACTCGTATAGCTCGTCCAGTCTCTCTGCAAAGCCTGTTGCAATGAGTGAGAGGAGGTGAGATCTGAGTGCGGGCTCGCTTGCAAGCTTCGACCACACCCTTTCAGGCTTGCCATTGAGGTAATTCTCACTCACCCATTCTGCTTCTTCAGGGCTGCGCGTGATCGTGATCGCCTCGCCGTATGGGTCGAGTCCGGGTCGCCCTGCCCGTCCAGCCATCTGCTTGTACTCGAGGACAGGTATCGGTAGGGCGCCATAGTTTGGATCGTATCGCTTGTATCCGCGGATTATCACCCGTCGCGCTGGGAGGTTCAAACCGGCTGCAAGGGTGGGTGTGCTCGAGATAACCTTGAGAGTTCCCTCTCTGTATGCATCCTCTATGATGCTTCTCTGCCCACTTCCGAGCCCTGCGTGGTGGAATGCTGCGCCACCCGCTACGCATCTTGCGAGCGTTCGTGTCGTATCGGTCTCACTGGTCTCCATGATCCTTGACGCCACTTCTCTCAGTGCAGATAGGGTTTCATCATCAAGCAGGTTCTTGATGGCTTTTGAGATCCGTTTTGCACTCGCTTCAGCATTCCTGCGCGTGCTATCGAAGACGAGAGACTGACCACCCTCGCGTAGCGTCTCTGCCACGAGATTAACAGTCTCGTCTCCCCCGGCGATCCGTTCAACCTTGTGCCCCTCCCCGTCCTGATATTTTACAGCGCTTCCAATCGCGACCCCTTCTCTCAACTCTACAGGTCGCCACGTGCCTGTGATTGGGCGTGCACCGAGCCACTCTGCAACCTCTCTTGGATTGCCGATGGTGGCTGAGAGTGCGATGATCTGAATATCGCCAATCCTCTGCAGGAGTGCGAGCACGACCTCGAGCGTGGGTCCGCGGCTTGCAGAATCGATGAGGTGCACCTCGTCAGCAACGACGACTGTGAGCTCAGAGATCCATGATGCTCGGTTGCGAAGCAGGGAGTCAACCTTCTCAGAGGTTGCAACGATGATATCACGGTCTGCGAGCCACTCATCCCGCGAGTCAAGATCACCTGTTGAGACCCCGACAGAGATTCCGATCTCTGAAAACTCTTTGAAACGCTGGTACTTCTCAGATGCGAGCGCACGCAGGGGCACGATATAGAGAGCCTTGCCACCATCAAGCACGTGCGAGAGCATGGCAAGCTCGGCGATCAGCGTCTTTCCTGATGCTGTTGGAACTGCAGCGAGAAGGTTCACACCATCAAGGAGACCAGCCCAGATCGCATCTTCCTGAGGAGGATAAAGCTCTGCAAATCCACGCCTATCATAAAACTCCTTCACAACACTCGGTATCGGAAGCTCGCCTATCTGCATGCTACAACTATCAAAGGAGAGCCTGGTTGATAAAACTTTATGATCCATGAAGGATTAGGTGTAGAGGTATGGGTGCACTGAACTGTGCTGGGTGCGGTGTATGCTGCACATCACCCATCCCACCAGCATTCCTGAGACTTGTCGGAATACCGGTGGAGGGCGTTGATGAGACGCGGGTGCAGTACTTCAATGACGTTCTCCTATTCCCACACGAGATAAAGGCACTCGTTGAGAGAGGCTACAGTGACGCAATCCAGCTCTACGGAGTAGACGAGGGGTTCATGATCTTCAGGCTCTTCAGCCCGCTTGCCATACTCGATTTCACATACTTTGACCCAAGAGACTTCCCGATCGATGCCGAGAAGGGAGAGAAGTGGGTTGGCTTAAGCTGCGTATTCCAGGACGTGAAGACAGGGAGATGCGTGATACATGGCGACCCGGATCGCCCAGAGTACTGCGAGATATACCCTGTTCGGATCGAGTCCTGCCCCCCACACAGAATAACAGGCAGATACACACCCGAGAAACTCAAAGCGATCGAAGACTGGAAGAGACGAAGAGACGCCGGTGGATACCTGATCCACATGAAGACAAGAGGCTTAAAAACGTCACAACTAACAACAGAGACGATGACAAAGCTACTATCAAAGATTACAGGGATCAATGCGAACAAGATCAAACGACTGCGCGAGAGAGCCTACAAGAGAGACCCGATCGCAAGACACATAAGAGACCGATTCAGAGAAGAGAAGAGACTCATGGGACGAATGAGAGAGAGGGCGAGGATGAAGTACTGGATAGAGAGGTACTAGAGAGATACGAGTGAGAGACTCGTATCAAGATCTGCCTACAAGGTTTTGGAGTGCTGCTTCAGGATCTTCTGCCTTTATAATGCCCGAAGCAAGCAGCACACCCTCGCTCCCAAGCTCGAGGGCTGCCTCAAGGTCTTCACCACTGCTTATCCCGGCACCACAGAGCACCCGGACACTGGGCGCAATCTCCCGAACAGCTTCCACCGAGCCAGAGACGACGAGAGGATCTGCCTTCGATACAGGGATGCCACTCCCGATCAGCTCTGGTGGCTCAACAGCTACAAAATCTGGATTCAACGATGCACCAGCTCTCGTCGTCGGGAGATTGTTCGTGCAGAGAATGGTTGTAAGCCCGGCTCTCTTTGCCATACCTATAGCAGCCTCGATATCGGCAAGAGAGAGACGCCTCTCTGAGTGATTTATCAGAGTGCCAGAAGCACCATTCTCTGCTATCGACTCTGCAGTGATATGCCCGGTGAAACTGCCAGCCCCCACGCCATCAACATGCTGAGAAAAGACAGGAATGTTCACACTCTCAGCCACACGATACAGATCAGGTATCTGCGGCACAACCACAATATCAACACCCTGCTCCGATACTCTCTCACAGATCTTTGCCATTTCAACAGCTCTTTTACCAGCAGACTCTGAATAAGTCTTAAAATTCAAGACAACAAGAGGACGCCCCAGATTCATCAATAATCACCAGAGATTCAAAGGACGTGGCTAAGTATAAACCTTCCGCCTCTGGTGTTATTCTTCTGGTGTGTAGTAGTATTCTCCGCTCTTGCGCTGTTCTCGGTCGAGTTTTGAGTCTGGTTTGTTCACTCGTGGTCGTTTTGTCTCTGGGTCGCGTCTGAATGTTATTCCGAGGTTCTGTAGGAATCTGTTCATTCCGTTTCGCATCTCGTATGGTCCTTCTGCCACTCCGTGCCTTCCTGGTCTGCCGTTGAATACGAGGAGGCGGTCGCTTATCATGTCTATCATGTAGATGTCGTGGTCTGCTACGAGGGTTGTTACGTTCTGGTTCTTTGCGAATCGTCTGATCACTCTTGTTGTCATGGTGCGTTCTTCAACGTCGAGGTGTGCGCTCGGTTCGTCGAATAGGTAGAGGTCTGCGTCACGTCCGAGGCATGCGGCGATTGCTACGCGCTGGAGTTCACCTCCGCTCAGGTCTTGGACGTTCTGCTCGTATAACGTCTCTATCCGGAGTGGTTTGATGATCTCTGTTGTGTAGTAGCTCTCTGAGAATCTGGGGTTTATGGCGAGGAGGAAGCTTTGGACGCTGGTGTTTATGTCTGTTTTGATGTACTGGGGCTTGTAGGATATCTTCAGGTCGAGATCGAGTCTTCCTCTCGTTGGTGTGATCTCGCCTGCGAGTAGTTTTATGAATGTTGTCTTTCCGATGCCGTTCGGTCCCACGATGCCAACGACTTCGCCATCTCTTATCTTCCCACCTTCAACCGTGAGCGTGAACTTTTCATATTTTTTACTGAACTTGCCGAACTCTATGATCGTTCTCTCTCCTTTCTCGGTTCGTGGTGCGTGTCTCTCGAACTCTATCGCTTCTTCTCTTATGCGCACGTTCTCCTGTGGCAGGTATCCGCGCAGGTATTCGTTTATTCCGACCCGCACCGCCTTTGGCTGTGTAATGACCCCGTATGCTCCGGGTGTGCCGTATGAGATGTGTACCGTGTCTGCGAGGAGATCGAGTATCGCAAGGTCGTGTTCGACAACGAGGACGGTCGTTTTTTCTGCAACCTCTCTTATGAGCTGTGCACATTCCATTCGCTGGTGAATATCAAGATATGGTGTGATCTCATCGAGGAAGTAGAGGTCGGCATCCTTTGCAAGGCAGGCTGTGATCGCCACGCGCTGGAGTTCGCCTCCGCTGAGGTGTCTGATGTCATCGTCAAGGACGCGTGTGATATCAAGTATCTCTGCAATCTCACCGACAAGACCGCGCTCATCGACCATAGCGAGGAGTTCACTCACCTTGCCTTGATACGCTCTCGGTATCAGGTCAACGTACTGGGGTTTTTCAGAGGTTTTTATCCTTCCACTGGAGACGCCTTTGAAGTGATCATAGAAGACGGTTCCCGAATAGTGTTCAAGGACGCGATCCCACGTTGTTTCAGGCATTCCAAGATTGGGTATGAGAGTGCCTGAGAGTATCTTAACGGCTGTCGTCTTACCGATTCCGTTTGCACCAAGAATGCCTGTCACTTTTCCCGGTTGTGGGAGTGGAAGCCCGTATAACGCAAAACCGTTCTCACCATAGCGATGTGTTGGCATAGCAAGCTCTTCTGGCAGTCCTATTATCTGTATGGAATTGAAAGGACACTTCTTTACGCATATCCCACACCCAGCACAGAGTTCCTCTGAAATAACAGGCTTTCCATCATCGCCAATCACTATGGTCTCATCACCGGTTCGAACCCTGGGGCAGTACTTGATGCACTCAAGGCTGCACTTCATGGGCTGACATCTGTCCTTCTTCAATATCGAGATACGCACAAGTGAGACGTGTTAGACATTCAAGGGTTTATCTTTTGCCATCCAGGTAGGAGTGTCCGAAAGGCAACGGATATATGGTAATATTTACGTATATTCTATTGATTATAACGGTGATGTCTGTGGTTAAGGATTCTGTTGGCGTTATTTATGGGCGTACTGGCTCTTTTACGTTTGAGTTTGCAGTTCCGGATGGTGTTGTTGTGAGGCGTGGTGAGTATGTGAAGGTGTGGCATGAGATCGAGGGGTGGACGCTTGGGCATGTCGATGATGTTGTGAGGACGAGTGATGACTTTCGATTGAGGGAGGCTGCGAGTGCTGCAGATAGAGGACGTGTAGGGGGTGGTATTCAGGAGAAGACGACTGCACGGGCGTCAGTTGTTGGGTTTCGAGACGGGGATGGTCTGCTTCGAACACCAAGTACACCATTCAGCCCCGGGGACAGGGTCTTTCGAGCCGATGAGGAGACTATAAAATACACTCTTGGGCTTGTTGGAGGAGATATCTATGTCGGGCTCCTTGAGGGGCATGGAATCAGGGTGTATCTTGAGAGTGACGATCTCGTCCAGAAGCATGTGAGTATTCTCGCAAGGACAGGGAGTGGTAAATCGTATACTGCAGCGGTGATCCTTGAAGAGTTGCTTGAGAACGGGATACCTATGCTGATAATAGACCCGCATGGTGAGTACCTTACACTCAGAGAAGCGAATGACGTGGATGAGAAGGTCTTTAAGAGGTATGGGATAACCGGGAAGGGGTACGGGAAGCAGGTCACGGTCTACACACCGGCTGATAAGCATATAAACCCTGCTGCTGACAGGCTCTTCAGGTTGAACGAGGTAAATCTAACAACCTCTGAGCTCTCACAGCTCTTTGCCGATGATCGCAGCAAGAGCCAGACAGCCATTCTCCATGAAGCTATAAGTAAGCTCAGGGCTGATAAGGACAGGTACACGGTTGACGACATCATCTTCGAGGTTGCTCAGGACAAGAGCAAAGCCAGGTGGAACGTTATTCACGCGCTCGAAAGGCTGAAAGAGACCGGGCTTCTATCAGAGGATCCAACCAGTGTGAACGATCTCATAAGACCAGGGCACGCATCCATCATCGATATGAAAGGAGTAGAACCCGATGTTCAGTCGATGATCGTTGCAAGGCTCTGCAGCCAACTCTTCGAGATGAGAAAACTCGGAAAAGTTCCACCGTGTATGCTCGTGATCGAAGAGGCACACAACTTCTGCCCGGAGAGAGGATTTGACAAGACCATAAGTACAGATATTCTTCGAACTATCGCTTCAGAAGGACGCAAATTCGGACTTGGCCTCCTCGTAATATCACAGCGACCCGCACGCGTTGACAAGAATGTGATCTCACAATGCAACACACAGATAATAATGCGAATCACAAACGCAAACGACCTCAAGGCACTGAGCAAAGGGATCGAAGGCATGACAAGCGGACTTGAAGAAGAGATAAAACGACTCCCAGCAGGAGTTGCAATGATCGTGAGCAACCGAATAGAACGACCAATACTCGTAGACGTTCGTGTGAGGCGAAGCAAACACGGGGGCACATCACCAGCAATCGAACGTGGATTCCCACACCACGAAGAAGAACCACCAGAAGAGATAAAAGAAGAGACACAGAGAGAAGAATACTCAAAGACTCCCGAAGCGAAGATAGACAAAGAAGACTCATCAGAAATAGCGCCACAGAAGAGAGCGCCACTCAGAAGAAGGCATCGAGAAGAGAAACCAGAAGAAGAGAAGAGCCTCTTCAAAAAGATCTTTGGCACATCAAGATAAGTATGAGACAGGCAGGGGTTGGAAAGTTTTAAGTTGGCGCGTGCTTAGGTATACTGGTGTATGAATAGTCTGATTCTTGCTTTTGCTATCGTGTGGATTCTCTTGGGCCTCTACATATTAAAGCTCTATCTCACAGAAAGGGATCTTCTTCAGAGGCGCGAGTCTCATCGGCTGGTAAAGTAGAGAGGGTTTTAATCTGTATCTTCGAACTCACGGAAACTTCATCTTCCGCCTGATGTTATCTACAAACTTTTAAGAAAGTTTAATCAATAAGTTTAATCAATAATCTGTTCCTTCCGATTCTATATAGTCATTTCTATATAGTCATTCTTCTAATCTTCTAATTTTCTGCACTAATAAAGTCTCCCATCCAATACCTCGAATAACCCTGCTTCCTCTCACCAAATAAATCCAATGCTACTCCTTCACAACTCTTGATCATCTCATGCAGTATTGCAAGCAATCTTTCCTTTACTCTCGGGTCTCTTTCTTCTCTGTATTTCTCTTCCAGTTCTTCTTTTGTAAGGTGTTTTAGCATGAAGAATATTACATATCTGGAGGTGAAGTTATTTTAGGGATGAACTGTAATCTTCGCCAGTTGAGGGAAGGTTTAAGGCTGAAGACTGACGCTTATTGGTCAAAGATTGTATAAGAGAGAAGAGAGCGTATGGATGATGCTCGGTATAGAATGGTGGTAAATGGTGAAAAGTATTGTTTCACGGATTAGGTCGTTAAAAAAGGAGAAGAATGCAGTTATTCTTGCACATAACTATGTTAGGGGTGAGATTCAGAATATTGCTGACTTTGTTGGAGATTCTCTTGAACTTGCAAGGCGCGCCATGGAGACCGATTCTGATGTGATCGTCTTCTGTGGAGTTGATTTCATGGCTGAGACAGCATCGATCCTGAACCCTGAGAAGAAGGTGTTGATCCCTGATCCTGGGTCGATATGTCCGATGGCGCAGATGCTTAAGAGGGATGATCTAGTCAAGGCGAAGGAGGCGTATCCTGATGCGGATCTTCTTCTGTACATAAACACGCTTGCCGATTGCAAGGCGCTTGCGGACTGTGTCTGCACATCGGCGAATGCAGACAGAGTGGTTGAGGCGATGGACTCTGACACGGTCATCTTTGGGCCGGATCGTAATCTTGCAAGGTTTGTTGAGAAGAGGACGTCGAAGAGGATCATCCCTATCCCTGAGTACGGTTTGTGTCCAACACACCACCAGATATCGGTGGATGATCTGCTTCTGGAAAAGAGTAAGCATCCTGGGGCAGAGGTTGTTGTTCACCCTGAGTGTGTGATAGAGATTCAGGAGATGGCAGATTGTATTGCATCCACGAGTGGCATGGCAAGGCATTGCAGTATCTCTGATGCGGATGAGTTTCTCATAGGAACAGAGATCGGGCTTATCTATAGACTTGAGCGGGAGCTTCCTGAGAAGCGGTTCTACCCGGTCTCTGAGACTGCTGTCTGCCCACAGATGAAGATGCATACGTTGAAGAAGGTCGAAGTGGCTCTGGAGCTGGAAAGACCTGTCGTCTCGGTTGAGAGGGAGATTGGGGACTGTGCAAGGGAGGCTATCGAGCGCATGCTCAGGATCTCTTGAGAGAGTTTGGTGATACCGTTGTTAAGAGAGAGAGAACTGGAGAGGTTTGACCGGCAGATTATGATACTTGGAGAGGAGGGTCAGGAGAGGCTTAAACGGGCGAGGGTCTTCATCGCCGGTGCTGGCGGTCTAGGTTCTCCTATCTCCATATATCTTACGGCTGCCGGTGTTGGAGAGATACGGATAGTGGATGATGACGTTGTGGAGTTGAGCAACCTGAACAGGCAGATACTCCACTGGGAGAGAGATACTGGTAGAAGAAAGGTAGACTCTGGGCGAGAGAAGCTTGAAGCGATAAACTCTGAGACTCTCGTGGAAGCACTCCACCTGACGATCGACGAGGATAATGTCTCTCAAGTTGTCGGCGATTCTGATCTCATCGTGGATGCGATGGACAACTTTCCTGTGAGGTACATCTTGAATAAGACTGCCATCTCAAAGGGTATTCCGTTCTTCCACGGAGGAGTCTATGGATTTGAGGGTCAGGTCACAACGATAATTCCAGGCAGAACCCCATGCCTTCGGTGCATATTTCCAGAAGCACCACCAAGAGAGGTCTTTCCTGTGGTCGGTGTCACACCAGGGATTATAGGGTTGATCCAAGCAACCGAGGTAATAAAGTATATTACCGGTATCGGCGAGCTTCTTCTCGGAGAGTTATTGTTGTGGGATGGTCTTGACTCATCGATCGATAAGGTAAGAGTTAAGAGGAATCCCGATTGTGTGGACTGTGGAGAAGGTGGTCTGAAGTGAGTATCGAGACTCAGAAGATCTATGAGGCAGAGTTTCTCTTAGAAAATATGCGAGAGATTCTCAGAAGAACCGCGCCAGATCATAGATTTTCAGAAGAAGAACGGAAAGAATTTGATGAAAACATAAAAAAACTTGATAAAATAGTAGGAGAGATGAGAAAAAATAAATACACTGGATCAAATCTTAAATACATAGTGGACAAAATAGAACTTCGGAGAAGAGAAGAAGACTTCATAAATATCGATCCGATCCAGGCAGGTGGAAGACTGACCCTCGAAGCAAGAAAGGCGATGATCGCATACGGAGACGGGTACTCAATCTGCGACCACTGCTTCAAACCATTCAGACTCGACCAGATACAGAAGCCACCAGTCCACGAATTCATGGAAGAGCTTGCAGAGTTCGTTGGAATGGAGACCGCTCGAGTGGTGAGAGGCGCACGGAACGGATTCCAGATCGTATCAAACGCACTCCTCGAAAAAGGAGACGTGGCACTCGTCTCATCCCTTGCACACTACTCCCTATGCCTTGCAATCGAATCGGTAGGCGGAGTCTGGAAGGAGATCCCATTGAACAGAGAGAGGATAATCACCGGAGAGAACACTGAAAGGAAGATCGAAGAGGTCCGTGAGAAGACTGGAAGACTTCCCAAACTCGTTGCAGTCTCCCACTTTGACTACATCTTTGCAAACGAGCACGACGTCTACGGAATCGGGAAGACGTGCAGAGAGTACGGGGTCCCATTCCTCTACAACGGAGCCTACACGGTCGGAGTGATGCCTGTAGACGGAAAGAAGATCGGAGCTGACTTCATCGTTGGATCCGGACACAAGAGCATGGCTTCACCAGCACCAACAGGCATACTCGCAACAACAGACGAATACGCCGAGAAGATCTTCGCCACAACGAAGCTTGAAGGCGACCTCACAGGACGCAGCTTCGGAGTCAAGGAGACATACCTACTCGGATGCACGGTGATGGGCGCACCACTCATCGCAATGATGGCATCATTCCCGAAGGTGCGTGAGAGAGTGAAACACTGGGACGAAGAGATCAAAAAAACAAGATTCTTCATCTCAGAGTTCACAAAAATAGATGGAAATAAAGTCGTGTCTGAAATGCCAAGAAAACACACCCTGACAAAAGTAGACACAACAGATTCCTTCGATAAAATCGCAAAAAAACACAGAAGAAGAGGATACTTCCTGACAGACGAACTCAAGAAGCGGAAGATCACAGGATTATTCCCAGGAACGACGAGAGAGTTCAAACTGAACACATACGGACTCAGCTGGGACCAGATCAACTACCTCGCAGAGGCATTCAAAGAGATCGCAGAGGTCTATGGCTTGGAGGTGCGATGAACTGTTATAGAAAACCCTATATAGCATTGGTGGAAATGTGCACCTTTGAGTGCAGTTGGTATTCTCTTGGCATTGCTCTACAGTTTTCTCACATTTTGCAGGTGAAGTAGATTGAATGGAGAATATATCCTGCTAGAGAAGGAGGGTGTTGTGGCGTTTCTTGATACGTGTTCGACTCTACTTGACAGGGAGCTTGCCGGGATCACCCTGAAGATCAAGCCGAAGGAGCTTTCAGATGCGGTTGCCTATGGGCTTGAGTCGAAGGGTAAGCGTATCAGACCTGCCGTTGCCATACTATCCTGTCTCGCTGTTGGAGGCTCTATCGGTGATGCCAAGAAGGTTGCTCTCTCTGCCGAGCTTGTGCATACCTCGTCTCTGGTGCTGGATGATGTGATCGATAAGGCTGAGAAGCGACGGGGACGAGAGACCATTCATACCATCTGGGGTGAGAATATCGCCCTCTTGACGATCGAGTTGTTGATCTCACTTGCCTTGCGTGCCGCTCTCGGAGATGTGCGTCTTACAGAGGCGATCTCCAAGTCTCTATTCTTCATGGGCGAGGGGGAGGCAATCGAGCTTGTCAACGTTCCTAGGGATGAGAAGAGTTATCTTGATCTTGCTTTGAGAAAAACAGGTGCGCTCTTTGGCGCTTCGGCTTTTATGGGTGCTGTCGTGGGTGGAGGTGATGATGATTCGATCGAGAATCTTGAGCAGTTTGGGAATCATCTTGGGATAGCGTTCCAGATTCAGGATGATATTCTTGACTGTGTCTCAAGCGAGGAGGATCTTGGAAAGCCTGTTAGACAGGATCTCTTCATGGGCAGACCCTCGATCGTGCTGATCGATGCGATAAACAGTGGTGTGGAGAAGAGTGAGATGCTTCTCTGCAACAATGGCGAGTTGATGGATCTCTTATCTGACTCTATTGAATATGCACGGGGTCTTGCAGCGAGGGAGATAGCGATTGCGAAGGAGTATCTTCACATGGTTGATGAGAGCAGGTGGCGGCGGCAGCTTGAGAGCCTCTGTGATTATATCGTGAATAGAGATAGATGATCCCCGCGGGTTTCAAGGAGTCCTTGGCTTGCTCGTCTGATCGCGAGCTTGAGCCTCTGATCGATAAAGTTCTTGGAGACCGTCCGCTCGACTTCGAAGACGGTCTCATGGTCCTTGAGTCAAAGAACCTCTCACTACTCGGTGCTCTTGCAGATCATATCACACTGCAGAGGAGAGGAGAGCGTGTCTTCTTTGCCGTGAACAGGCACATCAACTATACCAATATCTGTGATTCAAAGTGCAACTTCTGTGCATACTATAGAGAAGAAGGAGATATCGATGCGTACACGATGAGCCTCTCTGAGATACTTGGCCTTGCAGATGAAGCCAGTCGGATGGGCGCGCGGGAGCTTCACATCGTAGGCGCGCTCAACCCGAGCCTCCCATTGTCCTTCTTTGAAGAGATGCTTGAAGAGATCCACGCACGCTACCCTGAGATGGGTATCAAGGCGTTCACAGCAGTTGAGATCGCATACATGGCAGAGAGAGAAGGCGTCTCCACACGGGAGGTCCTTCTGCGGTTGAAGAGAGCAGGACTTACCTGCATGCCAGGTGGCGGGGCTGAGATACTTGGTGAGCGTGTGAGAGAGAGGCTCTGTCCTGAGAAGATCTCAGGCGAGGAGTGGCTATCGATCATGGAGGAAGCACACAGCATCGGGATTCCGAGCAATGCGACGATCCTCTATGGGCATATCGAGACATACTCTGATATAGTTGATCACCTCTTGCGGTTGAGAGATCTTCAGAGGAGGACACATGGGTTTCAGGCGTTCATACCCCTGAGCTTCCACCCTGAGAAGACAGGACTCAAGGGCGTTCGCGGCTCAACAGGCTTTGATGATCTGAAGATCATAATCCTCTCAAGACTGATCTTTGCAGGGGAGATAGATAATATCAAGGCATACTGGGTCACGCTCGGTCCGAAGCTTGCAGGGATCGCACTTCGTAACGGCGCAAACGATCTTGAGGGAACGATCATCGAGGAGCGGATAACACACGCGGCAGGTGCCAGAACGCCAACGAGCCTCTCAAAGGAAGATCTGATAAACATTATACGAGACGCTGGCAGAGTACCTGTTGAGCGGACAAGCACGTACGAGACCGTGAAGGTGTATGATTAGGCTTGGAAAGATCGGATTTGCCAACTGCGACTTCCCGTATTACGCGATCGAGACCGGGATAATACCCACACGCGGTGTTGAACTCATTGAATCCCACCCGATCGATCTTGCACGAATGATCGCGGGATCCAACCTTGATATAACACCGATCTCGTCCATAATGTACCCACAGATAGACGACCTCCTCGTACTGCCAGGCATCTGCATCGCATCCGATGACTTCACACGGAGTGTACTCGTATGCTCAAACGGGATAACCGGTCTTGAAGAGCTGAGTGGACGAACGCTCTGCCTACCCGATCTCAGTGCAAGCTCAAGCGTCCTCGTCCAGATAATACTCCATCTGAAGGGCATAGAGGACGTGAATATTAAAACGTGTGCAGGTCAGAAGATAGGTGAGATGCTGGAAGTTGGTGATGCAGCGCTCTTCATAGGCGACGAGGCATTGATCGCATCACACGAGTGCAACGTTCTTGCCGATCTTGGAAGAGAGTGGCGCAACCTGACAGGAGAAAAGATGGTCTATGCCGTGTGGGTTGTCAGGAGAGAGTTTGCAGAAGAAGACCACGATCACGTAGAATATATCCACTCAAAGTTATTGGAGTCGAAAGAGTACGGTTATCGACACATAGGAGAGATAGCAAAGGTGATCAGTGAGAAGAAGGGACTCGATGAAGAGATGATGAGAGAGTATATCCACACGCTCAACTACGAGCTTGACGAGAAGAGCATCGAAAGCCTCAACACCTACTTCAAGTATGCAGAAGAGTGCGGACTGATAGAGAAGAGAAAGAGCATAACATTCTTTGAAGGACGGTGATATAGATGTCAAGATTATTCAAAGAACTGACACCGGTCCACGTGGCACAGGAAAGATTCATGAAGATCGTAAGACCAATCGATCGAAGCGAGAGACTCCCAATCGAGGAGTGCAGCGGGCGCGTGCTTGCAGAGGATGTGATCTCGAGTGTGAACGTTCCACACTACAGGCGTGCAGCGATGGACGGGTACGCGCTCAGGGCAGAAGAGACACTCGGAGCGAGCAGAACCTCGCCGATACTCTTCACCCAATCAGAGACCATTGCCCCACAGACGTGCGTCCGTGTGCACACAGGCTCCCCCCTCCCTCTTGGTGCAGACGCTGTGGTGATGATCGAGGAGACAGAGGTGGTCGATCACGACCTCGTTGAAGTAAGAGCACAGGTACACCCGTATGAGAACGTGAGCGAGATCGGAGAAGATATAAAGAGAGGAGAGCTCGTATTTCACGAGGGACACCTCCTCCGCCCGGTGGACATATCAGTACTTGCAAGCATCAGGCTAACACACGCAACCGTTCACCAGAAACCCATCGTCTCGATCATACCAACAGGCGATGAACTCATACCACGAGAGAGGAGAGAACCACCCGGACCAGGCGAGATCATCGAGACAAACACCCTCATGACAGAACTATACGCGAGGAAGTGGGGTGCAACCACAAACGTATCAAAGATCATACCAGACGACCCTAAATCGATACGATACGCTATCAGAGAGAATCTTGGTTCAGACATGATAATACTCTGCGGTGGAACATCGGTTGGCGAGAAGGATCACGCCCCGAGAGTGATAGAAGAGATGGGAAGAATTCTCACTCGCGGAATCAGGGCAAGCCCTGGGAAGCCCACAACCCTTGCAGAGGTGAGAGGGCGACCAGTCCTCTGCATGCCAGGATACCCGGTTGCCGGATACGTTGCACTCCAGCTCTTCGCAAAACCAGCGATCAGAAAACTCGCACACCTACCAGAATTACCGGAAAACAGAACAAAACTCCCATTGAAAGAGAAGATAACCTCCAGAATAGGATATCTAACATTTGCACGCATAAAGATAGAGGACAATACTGCAAGACCTGTCATGACGAGCGGTGCAAGCATCTTGAGCTCAATAACACGCTCAGATGGATACACCATAATACCAGAGAATACCGAGGGATACGAGAAGGGTGGATCGGTGGAGATCATACTGGCAGAGTGAAGCCCATTGAAGCCTGGAAGACCCCCAGCCACAACATTCATAAGATAAGATGGTGGTAAGAAGGGAGTCGTAAAATAAAGTCTTGATTCTGTCAGATAGGAGATCTGTCTATGTCGTCTGAAAAATTTGTCTATTTCTTTGGAGGCGGTAGTGCTGAAGGAAACGCCTCGATGAAGGAGTTACTTGGCGGAAAGGGCGCAAATATTGCTGAAATGGCAGGTATGGGCATACCGGTGCCACCTGGCTTCACCATAACAACACGCGTCTGCAAAGAGTACTATGCCAATGGCAAGAAGTATCCTCCAGGTCTAAAGGAAGAGGTGGAGGAGAACATTTCGAAGCTAGAAGAGATGCTCGGCAAGAGATTCGGTGGAGGTGATAACCCTCTTCTCCTCTCCATCCGCTCAGGAGCGCCTGCGTCAATGCCTGGTATGATGGATACCGTCCTCAACCTCGGGTTGAACGATGAGACAGTTCTGGCTCTTCAAAGAAAGACAGGCAATGGCCAGTTTGCCTATGATAGCTATCGGCGTTTCATCACCATGTTTGGAGAAGTGGTGCTCGGCATCGATCATGAGAAGTTTGAAAGGATACTTGCCGCAAAGAAGGACGCTCTCGGTGTTAAACTGGACAATGAGCTTGACACTCGCGCACTGAAAGAACTCGTTGACGAGTTCAAGAAGCTTGTGCGAAGCGAAAGTGGCGTTGATTTCCCGCAGGATCCAAGAAAGCAGTTGTGGATGGCAATAAACGCCGTCTTTGACTCCTGGAATAACAAGCGTGCCGTAACATACAGAAAACTGAACAAGATTCCTGAAGACTGGTGTACCGCGGTCAATGTCCAGTCCATGGTCTTCGGGAATATGGGTGAGAACTCAGGCACTGGCGTTGCATTCACACGGAACCCAGCAACAGGCGAGAAGCGATTCTTTGGCGAGTTCCTGATGAATGCCCAAGGGCGAGGACGTGGTGGCAGGCATCAGAACACCACAGCCTATCGAAGACCTGAAGAACGCAATGCCAGAGGTATACGATGAACTTGAGTCGATCTACAAGAGACTTGAAACCCACTTCAAGGACATGCAGGACATCGAGTTCACAATAGAAGACGGAAAGCTCTTCATGCTCCAGACCCGCACCGGTAAGCGGACAGCAACAGCCGCCATCAAGATAGCTGTGGATATGGTGAAAGAGGGATTGATCACTGAAACGGAAGCCGTGAAGCGCATAAAGCCTGAACAGGTTGACCAGATCTTGCATCCCATGATAGATCCAGATGCAAAGGTCGAGGTGATAGCAAGGGGCCTCCCGGCATCACCAGGTGCTGCTGTCGGAAAGATTGTCTTCACGGCAGACCGTGCTGAAGAACTCGCTGCGAATGGTGAGAAGGTGATTCTCGTGCGCACCGAGACCTCGCCGGATGATATCGGCGGAATGAACGCTGCAGAGGGTATTCTCACAGCACGCGGCGGGATGACGTCTCACGCGGCAGTCGTTGCACGCGGCATGGGCAAGTGTTGTGTTGCAGGCTGTGGTGAGATCACGATAGACGAGGCAGAGAAGAAGATGACGATCGGAGACCTTCTCTTTCACGAAGGCGATTATATAACTCTCGACGGATCCAAAGGTGAAGTGATGAAAGGATCTGTTAAGCTCATCGATTCTGGGGTTGGTGGCGAGGTTGGAGAGCTCCTTCGATGGGCAGATGATATCCGGCGCCTCGGCGTACGCACCAATGCAGACACGCCACACGATGCAGGAATTGCCCGTGATTTCGGGGCTGAAGGCATTGGGTTATGCCGCACAGAGCACATGTTCTTTGGAGAAGAGCGCATACCGATCGTGCAGGAGATGATCCTTGCAGAGAGTGAAGAAGAACGCATGATACCACTAGCTAAATTATTAGAATTCCAGCGTGAAGACTTTAAAGGAATATTCAAGGAGATGAGAGGTCTTCCAGTCACAATACGCCTGCTTGACCCACCGTTGCACGAATTCCTGCCAAAAAAAGAAGAACTGATCGAAAAGATAAACGCACTGAGATCAAAGGCTAAACTCTCGAGAGACGAGGAATCAGAGCTTGAAAAGCTCGAAGAGATGATGTCACGGGTGGAAAAGCTCCATGAATTCAATCCGATGCTTGGCCATAGAGGTTGCAGGCTCGGAATCACCTACCCGGAGATCTACAACATGCAAGTCCAGGCAATAATCGAAGCCGCCGCAGAACTCATGAGAGAAGGGGAGACGATCACGCCAGAGATCATGATACCACTCGTAGGAGAGTTGAACGAACTTAAAGTAACGAAGAGGAACGTAATAGAGACGGCAGAGAAGGTCATGCGAGAGAAGGGCGTCAAACTGAACTACCTCATAGGAACCATGATAGAACTACCACGAGCAGCCATCACAGCCGACGAGATTGCAGAAGAGGCAGAGTTCTTCAGCTTCGGAACAAACGACCTCACACAGACAACATTCGGATTCAGCAGAGACGACGCAGGAAAGTTCCTCCAAGAATACATCGAAAAGGGCATACTTCCACACGATCCATTCGTAACACTCGACAAGAGAGGCGTAGGAGAACTGATGAAGATCGCAATAGAGAAGGGGAAGAAGACAAATCCAGATATTAAACTCGGAATATGCGGCGAACATGGTGGAGACCCAGAATCGATCAAGTTCGCAGACGAGATAGGACTCGACTACGTAAGCTGCTCGCCATACCGCATCCCGATCGCACGGATCGCAGCAGCACACGCAACCCTGGCACAGAGAGAACCAAAGGACAGAGGGCTTTGATTTACCTGTTAGAGCAATCCTTCATTTCTTCCTCTGTTTTCCTTCCTTTATTTTTTGAAAGTCCCCTATAAAAAGAGGCAGGCCATTCACCGAGCGTAGTTCAACAAGAATACCATGAACTGGATCACTACAATAGGACTGATAGCAGCAACATGCACAACCATCTCATTCCTACCACAGGTGCTCAAGACGATCAAGACCAAACACACAGAAGACCTCTCAATAGGAATGTACTCAGTACTGACAACAGGCATCTTCCTCTGGTTCATCTACGGAATTCTCATCAAAGACCTACCGGTCATGATCGCGAACGGAATAACACTGATATTCTCCACCACAATCTTAATCCTCAAACTGAAATACAAATAACTTAATTCTGAAGGGATTGGGTGGTGGACTCGCCGCGATTTGAACACGGGTCTGCGGGTCCGAAGCCCGCTAGGATATCCTGGCTACCCTACGAGTCCAAAGAGAATAAGAAAGAAAAAAGAGAGAGGAGGATTTTTTTAGTACTCTGGCATCTCGCCGCCGCCTCCTCCTGGCGGCATTTCTCCAGCCCCGCCTCCTGACTTGCTTGCGGCAATCACATCGTCTATTCTCAGGATCATGGTCGCCGCTTCTGCTGCTGAGCTTAACGCCTGGATCTTGACTTTGAGCGGCTCAATAACCTTCTCTTTCATCATGTCCGTTATCTCACCAGTGTACACGTTGAGGCCTGCAGTCTTATCACCCTTCTCGTGCTTGCTTCGAAGCTGAACGAGCTTATCTATCGGGTCAAGCCCTGCATTCTCCGCGAGTGCACGCGGTACCCCTTCAAGTGCTTCTGCGAAGGCTTTTGCCGCCAACTGCTCTCTGCCCTTCAGACTTGCTGAGTACTCGTTGAGACGGAGTGAGACTTCCACCTCTGGCGAGCCCCCGCCTGCCACGACCTTGCCATCCTCTATCACGACTCCAACGACTCGAAGCGCATCATGCAGACCACGCTCTGCCTCATCAACGACGTGCTCTGTTCCACCGTGCAGGATCACAGAGACTGACTTTGGATTCTTGCACTCTGTGACAAAGATCATCTCCTCATTGGCGATCTTCTTCTCCTCAACAAGACCTGCCTCACCGAGATCTTCAGATGTGATTGCGTCAAGACTCGATACGATCTTTGCACCAGTTGCCCTTGCAAGCTTCTCCATATCACTCTTTTTCACACGGCGAACCGCGAATATCCCTTCCTTTGCAAGATAATGCTGTGCCATGTCATCGATGCCTTTCTGGCAGAAGACCACGTTCGCACCACTGGCCTTGATCTTATCTACCATGTCCTTAATCATCTTCTCTTCTTGATCAAGGAACGACTGGAGCTGATCTGGTGACGTGATCGAGATCTCAGCATCAACCTCAGTCTTCTTCAGTTCAAGTGCCTCATTTGTTAGAAGGATCTTCGCATTCTTCACGCTCTTCGGCATATTCGTGTGCACTCGCTCTTTATCCACGAGCATGCCACGTATAAGCTCTGAATCGTCAACACTGCCACCAACCTTCTTCTCCACCTTGACATCGTCGATATCAACCACTTTCCTGCCATCTTCTTCCCTAACCACCGATTTAACAGCTTCCACTGCAAGCTCTGCCATCTTCTCCTTCGATATATCTGCACCCTTACCGGTTACAGCTGTCAGTGCAATGGTCTTCAGCACATCTGTGTCATCGACCGAGACATCTGTCGCGAGCGACTCCATGATCTCCTTTGCCTTTTCAGCAGCAAGATTGTATCCATTGGCGATCACTGTTGGATGAATGTTCTGCTCAAGCAACTCTTCAGCCTTCTTAAGAAGCTCGCCAGTGAGAACCGCTGCAGTGGTGGTACCGTCACCTACCTCATCGTCCTGCGTCTTTGCAACCTCAACGACCATCTTGGCAGCCGGATGCTCGATATCCATCTCCTTCAAGATCGTTGCACCATCATTGGTGATCACGATATCACCGAGGGAGTCGACGAGCATCTTATCCATGCCTTTAGGCCCAAGTGTACTTCGCACAGCATTAGCCACTGCCTTTGCCGCTGCAATATTATTGCTCTGTGCCTCTCTTCCTCTTGAGCGCTGTGTACCTTCCTTCAAGATGAAGATCGGCTGTCCTGCTAATTGTCCTGCTAATTGTCCTGCCATATTTCATTTCCTCCAGTACATTAACGAGACAAACGTATGTTTGTTCTTCTATAAAAGCATTGCGATAGGTGACTCGGGTGAAGGACCTGTGAGTGTGACGTTCTTCTTAGGTTTGCCTGTAAAGGTACTGAGAATGTCAGAGCCTTCAGGATCTATAATCAGGGAAAGCATATATGCAGAGCCACACTATTACGTATGACTACTACGTATGTCTTATGTATCTCTTATGTATGGTAAACTGGATATGTATGGTAGATTGGAGGAATGATTCATTAGATGTATGACGTGGTGATAATCGGTGGAGGTCCGGCAGGGATCACTGCAGGAATCTATGCCAGACGTGCAATGCTTGACACGCTCCTCGTGGAGAAGTTCGGACTTGGTGGGCAGATCGCACTGATAGACCTTGTCGAGAACTACCCGGGTTTTTCACGAGTCGAAGGCAGTACGCTGGTTCAACGACTCGAGGAACACGCAGATGAGATCGAGCTTGATGTGAGCTTTACAGAGGTTGAACGGATCGAAGATAGAGGCAAAGAGAAGCTGATTCACACAACTGACGGGAGTATTATCAAGACCCGGTGCGCAATCATTGCATCCGGCGCATCGCCTGCACAACTCGGCATTCCAGGCGAGAAAGAGTACATTGGGCGTGGTGTCTCATACTGTGCAACATGCGACGGCTTCTTCTTCAGAGACCGGGATGTTGCCATCGTCGGCGGTGGCAACACTGCGATAGCAGAGGCACTATTCCTTGCAAAGATGGTACGGAAGATCTATCTGGTTCATCGAAGAGACGCACTCCGAGCAGACAAGATACTACAGGAACGTGCCTTCAAGAACGAGAAGATCGAGTTTGTATGGAACAGCGTGCCTGAAGAGATAAAAGGCAGAGAGACTGTTGAGACTATCGTGGTGCGAAACGTTAAAAGCGGAGAACTCCATGAAATATCTGTAGACGGCGTCTTTATATTCGTGGGAATGAAGCCAGAGACCGATTTCATCGAGTGCCAAAAGGACGAGCGCGGCTTCATCAAAACGGACAGAAGCCTTGCAACAAGTATAAGCGGGATCTTTGCAGCAGGAGATTGTAGAGACACACCGCTTCGGCAGATCGCAACAGCCATCGGAGACGGAGCACTCGCAGCGAGCTCTGCAGTAAAATATCTTGAGAAGAGAGCCTCAACCCAGAGTTCGTAAAGTATATCAACTCTTCCATCCATCTCGTTCTCTGTGATGAGTGTAATTAGGATCACATGCGGTCGGGTATCTGTGATCGCTGAGTTGTTCCCAGAATCCGCACCCAAAACCATTGATAGTTTGCTCTCATCACTACCGATCTCATCATTTGCGAATAGATGGGGCGATGAGGTCTATTTCACAGTCCCGATTAAGGCTGATAGCGAGAACCGATGCGAAGTGGTGGAGATGGGCGATCTTGCCTACTGGCCACCAGGCGAAGCACTGTGCATCTTCTTCGGCCCAACACCCGCAAGCAGGGGTGATGAGATACGCCCTGCAAGCCCTGTGAATCTCATCGGACGGGTGCATGGCAACCCACAAGTATTCAAGGATGTTAATGATGGCGATCGAGTTGTGGTTGAGCGAGTGGAGTGATGAAGATATGTCCAGTATAGAGTATTTCAGTATAAGAGATATATTTGCAAGGGAGATCCTTGACTCCCGGGGAAATCCCACGGTAGAGGTCGATGTCAGAACAGAGAACGGATTCGGGCGAGCCAGTGTTCCATCCGGTGCATCCACTGGGACAAATGAAGCACTTGAACTCCGTGACGGCGGAAAGCGCTACAATGGCAAGGGCGTTGAGAGAGCCGTTGAGAACGTCAACCGAACGATCCGCAACGAGATTCTTGGAGAAGACGTGCGACACCAGCGAGAGATCGATCAGAAGATGCTGGAACTCGACGGCACACCGAACAAGGCAAGACTCGGAGCAAACGCAATACTCGGAGTCTCACTCGCAGTCGCAAGAGCAGCAGCAGACACACTCAACCTTCCACTCTACCAGTACATCGGAGGAAGCAACACATACTTACTCCCAGTACCAACACTAAACGTCTTAAACGGGGGAAAACACGCTGGAAACAAACTATCAATCCAAGAATTCATGATACAACCACATGGCGCACGAAACTTTCGTGAAGCACTCCAGATGGCAGCAGAGACCTACCACACCCTTGGAAAGATACTTGAAGAGAGATACGGCAAGGGCGCAACGAACGTAGGATACGAAGGAGGATACGCCCCACCAATCCAGAAGACAACCGATGCACTCGACGCAGTCACAACAGCAATAGAAGAAGCAGGCTACACAGACGAGGTCAAGATCGGGCTTGACAGCGCAGCAAGCGAGTTCTACAACGGAAAAACATACGAGATCGACGGAAAAGAACTCACACCAGAAGAACTGACAGACTACTACATCGAACTCGTCAAAGAATACAAGATCCTATCACTCGAAGACCCATTCCACGAAGACGCATTCGAGAACTTCAAAGAACTCACAGAAAAACTCCCAGGAACCATAATCATCGGAGACGACATCTTCGTAACCAATACAAGCCTACTCTCAAAGGGCATAGAGATGGGCGCTGCAAACGCACTCCTCCTGAAAGTGAACCAGATCGGAAGCCTCAGCGAAGCAATGGACGCAGCACGAATGGCACAGAGAAACAAGTACAAAGTAATAGTCAGCCACCGCTCAGCCGAAACAGAAGACACAACGATCGCAGACATATCAGTAGCACTCAACGCAGAGATGATAAAAACAGGCGCACCAGCACGAAGCGAACGAAACGCAAAGTACAACCAACTGCTACGCATCGAAGAAGAACTCGGAAACACAGCACAATACACCAAACTATAAACCTTACAATATTTGGTTTCATATCCCTGGATGGTATATCCCTGGATGGTAATACTCTCGAGATTCCTGCAAGTCAGACGAGATGATAGCTTTCCTTGAACACTTGAGATCCATTTTATTTACCTTTCACCTTACTCACCTGACCTAGATCCAATTGAATACGGATGGAAAGACTTGAAGAGAGAACTGAGCAGTATTCTTGACTTTGATGAGAGGAAGCAGGGCTGCTCGAGGTACTGGGTGGAAGACCCTAAAATTCAACAGAACTGTAATCGGTAAGGTTTATATATGTATACGGAAATACACTTCCTGTTGTGATTATATGTTGAGCGATGAGAGGAGTCTTCCTGTCTGTTGCTATTGTGGTGCATGCTATGAAGCGGTGAGCGACTTCGATAGGTATAAAGATGTTGAGATAATGCTTGAGAAGGGATGCGGAGGATTGGCATCCGGTGGAGCGTGTTTCAGTTTCTGTCCGAAGTCATTCTCTCGATGTGGACTCTGTGAGAGCTCGTGTCCGAGAGAGGGCTTCGGTGGCTGTGATCTCACACCAAAGTACTTTGAGGGAAGCCCATTTGTGGGTATAGGTTATCACAGAGGGATCGTTGCCGCACGGGCTACAGAGAGGGAGATTCATGAGAATGGGCAGAGTGGAGGCGTCGTTACTGCAATTTTGAACGCGCTCCTTGCTGATGAGAAGATCGATGCAGCGGTGGTTGCAGACCGCACAGATGACTGGAGGAATGAGCCAAAGGTTGCGAGAGATCAGAATGAGGTCTTGACCAGTATGGGATCAAAGTACACTGTCTGTCCTTCGATTAAAGGTGTCTGGAAGGCAATACGTGCTGGTTTCAAGGAGATCGCTCTTGTCGGGATGCCGTGCAGTATCGAGGCGATGCGGATGCTTCAGGCACTCAAAGGATCGGATTACAGTGCAGGTTGTGAACGTGTCACCCTGATGATAGGATTATTCTGCACGGAGGGCTTCTACTACGATCAACTTGTTGAGGCTCTTTCAAGTCGCGGTATCGCGATCGAGGACGTTTTGAAGTTCACGGTCTACAAAGGCAAGCTTCTTGTTCGACTCTCGGATAAGGAGCTCGCTGTTCCGATGGAGGAGCTTGAATCTGCAGTCCGGGATTCGTGCCGGGTCTGTATGGACTTTGCATCTGAGCTTGCAGATATATCAGCTGGTTCTGTCGGGTCAGATGATGGGTGGACAACACTCATAATTCGGACCCAGAAGGGTGAGGATGTTCTGAAGTTTGTAGAGAGCAGAGGGTCGATCGAGACGAAAGCGATCGATGATAAAGGTATTGAGGCGATTCGAAGACTAGCCTTTAAGAAGAAGAGGATGAACTATGGGGGCTGGATGGAACAGGTGAAGCGGTGCAACGCCTGTCTCACGACACCGATGCCTTTCGTAGCTACCGAGCTGTATCAACTATAAATTTTAATTGAGGTGAAAAATATGTCAGATATCTATGCAAATGCAAGATCCACAAGTGGAACGTCGATACGACGCAGAGATGTGAACCCACAGAGCGGAATGTGCCCCATCTGTATAAAAGAATGCACAGTGATGTGTGAAGTTGGCAAATCGGCTTTCAGAGGCAGAGAAGTTCTCTACCCAGAGCCAGAGCAGTTCGGAGATAGTACAGCATCATCGAACAAGGACTACGGGCTTGACTGGTCACACTTCCAGATCATGACCGATGTGATCGGCGCCAAAGGAATTGCAGCAGACTCAAATCTTGCTCTCTTCCCAAACGCGGACGTCACAACAGAACTTGGCGGCATCCCGATGCTTGTACCAGTCTATATCACAGGACTTGGCTCAACAGACGTTGCAAGACGATACTGGGACACATGCGCAGTCGGAGCTGCAATCTCAGGAACGATCATCATGCCAGGCGAAAATGTCTGCGGCATGGACACCGAGACAAAATTTGACTCAAACGGCAAGATTTCACACTCAGCTGAGCTCTCAAGGCGAATCGAATCCTTCAGAAGCTTCTGGGACGGCAAACACGGAGACGTTGGAGTCCAGACAAATGTTGAAGATCAACGCTTCGGCGTGGATGTATACGCCCTCTCAAAGCTTGAAGTGAATATCATCGAGCGAAAATGGGGGCAGGGCGCAAAGGCAATCGGCGGCGAGGTCAGAATCGCAGATCTGGAAAAGGCAATCATCCTCAAGAAACGTGGCTATGTAGTTCATCCAGATCCAGAAGACCCGGTTGTACAGAAAGCATTCAAAGATGGAGAGTTCAGAACCTTTGAACGACACAGCAGAGTCGGAATGCCAGACAAGAGAAGTTTTGTCGAAGACGTCGAATGGCTGCGAGAGCAAGGTGCAAAGCACGTATTCCTCAAAACAGGCGCATACCGACCAGCCGTAACCGCATTCACACTCAGAGTCGCATCAGAGGCAAAGATCGACCAGATAACCTTTGACGGCGCAGGCGGCGGAACAGGAATGAGCCCGGTCCCAATGATGAACGAGTGCTCAATCCCAACCGTCTACCTCTTCGCACAGGTGATGCACGGCATCGAACTCATGCGAAAAAACGGCATGTACGTGCCAGACATCTCATTTGCAGGCGGATTTGTGAACGAAACCCAGATCTACAAGTGCATAGCAATGAGCAACCACGATAGCAACCCAGCAGTCAAAGCAATAGCAATGGCACGATCACCACTCACCGCAGGAATGAAAGCACAATACTTCGCCGAACTCGCAGAAAAAGGAAGACTGCCACTCTCATTCAGCGAAAAATACGGAGCAAAACCAGAACAATTCTTCGTCGAACACAGTGAACTCGAAGAAAAATACGGAGCAGACTTCAAAAAGATTCCGCCCGGTGCAATAGGAGTCTACTCATACTTCAACAGAATCCAAGTAGGACTCCAACAACTGATGGCAGGCGCAAGAAAATTCAAACTCAACCTGATAAACAGAAACGACATTGCAGCAACCACAGACCTCGCAAGCAAAGTAACAGGCATCCCAACGGTCGCCGAGATCGACATGGACACATTCGACGAGATCCTCCTCGGCTAAAACCGAGGATACACCCCACCATTTTTGCCAGTAGAGGATTGAAAGAATATTTTCAAAGATAAAGTGCAAAGGTTAGTTTTGTACGACAATAGTAGACACCAAAAGTTTTATCGAGCAAAAAGGCTATAGTCATTCTTCTAATTTTCTGCACTAATAAAGTCTTCCATCCAATACCTCGAATAGCCCTGCTTCCTCTCACCAAATAGATCCAATGCTACTCCTTCACTTCTCTTTCGATCATCTCATTGAAGTCAATAACATTGCTTAACTCTCTCTTTAAATCCTTCCAGCCAAACTCAATGGGATTTAAGTCGGGAGAATAAGGTGGGACTTTGGGACAGAATTGTTTCATAGCTCTGATGGTAAGTATGTGTTGTGCTATGGACGGATTGCAAGCAGAGTTGTTTCTCTTTTGTCTTCTCTTTTTTGTCTTAGTAACTAATTGAATCTTCTTTTATCGGTGGAGAAGGTTGATTGTTCGATTTTCTTTTAGAATATCTCTTTAGAATCTGGTAGGGTGTTTCAGTAGTTTTCTTGATAATTCTCAGCCAGTCAGAGTCAATTCTAGCTATATTATGTTTTGGAATCATGTAAACGGCTGTTTCCTTGTCAAATAGGTTTGAAGTTTTTCTTGTGCTGTAGTGCTTGTTTAAGGAGATTGAGTTGATTCTTATTCCTATGTTTTTAATTATTTTCATCGCTTTGTTAAATGTGTCTCTTTTTCAGATCTGTTTGATTAGCTTAATCCTACGTACACTCCTGTTTCAATGTCTATTATCCTGAAAACATGCCTGAAATCTTTATTTTTCTTATTGGGCTTGTTTTTGTAGTGCTTTTATTACTGTGATACTGTAACTGGTTCCGTCTCCTGAGAGATCTCTAGATATTCCTTCTTCTCTTAACAACAAAACAGAGAGATTGTGTAAAACCGTCTTAACTTCTTCATCCGAAGTAGAGTCTCTCTATCGTCTTGTAGCTCACCTTCCAGCTTTCTTCTCAATGTTAAGATTGCTTACAGCATCTCTAACATACTCAGGGAGTTTTCTCAACCTCTGCTTGACAATCTCCCTCTTTTTCTCTCCCACTCTAAAATCTAAAGTCATATTCTACACCACAACCGGCATTGGGACAAAGCTCTCGGCTAGTCTTGTACAATATGTTACATATGTTCTTTGTCCATTGTGTTTTTTAGGGATATCTGCTTTAGCGGAATTGCTAAATGGGGTTGCTTTTTTCTCGATCGAATATGACGTCTATTTTTTCTGTTAGCATAAAGTCGCCTTTTTTAACTTTCACTCGTCTCATGTTAGGATATTCATAGATATCCTTATGTGCTTTGTGGTTGTGGTGTAGAATATGACTTTAGATTTTAGAGTGGGAGAGAAAAAGAGGGAGATTGTCAAGCAGAGGTTGAGAAAACTCCCTGAGTATGTTAGAGATGCTGTAAGCAATCTTAACATTGAGAAGAAAGCTGGAAGGTGAGCTACAAGACGATAGAGAGACTCTACTTCGGATGAAGAAGTTAAGACGGTTTTACACAATCTCTCTGTTTTGTTGTCAAGAGAAGAAGGAATATCTAGAGATCTCTCAGGAGACGGAACCAGTTACAGCATCACAGTAATAAAAACACTACAAGAGCAAGCCCAATAAGAAAAATAAAGATTTCAGGCATGTTTTCAGGACAATAGACATTGAAACAGGAATGCACGTAGGATTAAACTAATCAAACAGATCTGAAAAAGACACATTTAACAAAGCGATGAAAATAATTAAAAACACGGGAATAAAAATCAACTCAATCTCCTTAAACAAGCACTACAGCACAAGAAAAACTTCAAACCTATTTGACAAGGAAACAGCCGTTTACATGACTCCAAAACATAATATAGATAGAACTGACTCTGACTGGCTGAGAATTATCAAGAAAACTACTGAAACACCCTACCAGACTCTAAAGAGATATTCTAAAAGAAAATCGAACAAATCAACCTTCTCCACCGATAAAAGAAGATTCAATTAGTTACTAAGACAAAAAAAGAGAAGACAAAAGAGAAACAACTCTGCTTGCAATCCGTCTATAGCACAACACATACTTACCATCAGAGCTATGAAACAATTTTGTCCCAAAGTCGTGTAAAATGCTTTTTTGATAAATTAGAGAGTGAAATTAGAGAGTGATATGATGATCTTTTACGAGTGGCTGGTGGAGGGGAGTTAAAAATTATGCACTCAAGTATAATCTCAGGACTCCATGACTAAAGCTTACAGGCTCAAAGGCATCTTTTCCCAAAGCCCCTCACCATTACACAAATTTTTTATATACGAATAGACACTGTGTTGTTTTGAGGATGGTTATGGAGTCATTGAGATCTCGGATCAAGAAGCGGTTGGAGCGTTATATTGAGCTTGATGTGAATGGAATTCGTAGTTGCGTCCTGAAGATCCTCTTGAGTGTTAGGAAGTTTACTGTGGATAAGTTGCACAGGACTCTCTCTAGGAGATTCAAGGTCTCCCGTACTGCGGTTGCATCGATGGTTGGTTACATTCATTCAAAGCTCGGTATTCTGCGTGCGCATAAAGACTCCTATAAGGCACCGATTGTTTATTTCATAAAGGAGGATTATGTGGATCTGATTCAGGGTGCTTTGCAAAGTAATCGTTCACGTGCTCACGATACATGACTTTTGTGAAGGATGCTCCTCGGACTGCGACTACTATTCTTGTGCGTTCATCTTCAAGTAATCGTATCAGCCGTTCACGTGATCCTTTCTACGAACTTATGCGTCGATTGTTTCAGGATGAGTCGACTGCTATGCGTGCTCAAAGGTTTTTGACCATGATTGAGGAGCGAGAGAAGGCAGGCGATCCGATCAAGGTATCTGAATGGGAGGAACTGCTCGAGGAGTTTGGTATAGGTCGTTCTTCCTTTTATGCGATGCGTAACAAGCTGCTCGGCGCAGGACTTATCACCAGTACAAATAAAGAGTACAGGTTGTCAGAACTCTTCAGCCTTGATCTTATGGATATGGCACGCTGGTGGTGGACAGCGGTGATGGGGAACGATCCTGAAAAATTATAGCAAGATTCTATGATTCCTCTCTCTTTAGGGTCTGGTCGTTTCTCTTCTCTATGTATTTTTCCATCACAGATCGGACGGTTCCACCTATTCCGATGACTCGTAGAGAGACCTTCGTTCCATCGATCTCTGTGATTGTAGCGATCCCTGCGCGAGTTCTCCATACCGTTCTTGGTGTGCATCGCACTACTGCATGGTTGCCGTCGAAGTGGAGGAGGCGTAATCCTGTCTCGCTAAGTCCAGTATCTCCAAAGAGTTCTCTGATCGAGTCCTGCAGTGCTCTTATGAGCCTCTCGCGGCTGATCCTGCCTTCTCTCATGATCTCCACGGCAAGGTATCGCTTCTTCTCACGCAGTGTCGGTGGTAATATCTTCATACGAGTCTCACGCCCTCTGCTATGAAGTTCTTCTCGTGTCTCTCCAGTATCTCTTTAGGGACAGTGCTCAGTCCGTGCACGCTCTCCTCGCGGGTCATGCCGAAGAGCATTGAGAGGGCAGCCATCTCTCTTGGGGCACGGAGGTCATAGAGGTTTCGTGGATTTGTTGTGAGGATGAATGGTGCACGGTACTTTCGCACAAGCTTCAGGTTGTTTCGGTAGAGTGCAAGTGTCTCGCTTCGTTTCAAGCCGCGTCTGTGAATTATTGCTCCAAGATCGAATTCGATTGCAACACCATTCTCTGATGCGAGTTTTGCAAGGACGTGGTTGATCTTCCCAGGTGATGCGAGAACGTCCACCTGATGGTTCTCAACACCAAGCCGATTCAGGCTTTCGCTTCCACCTCTGAAGATGAGGCAGTGCGATCGCTTCCACCATCGATGAAGAAGCCTGCTGAGCTGCGAGGCATTCTTCACAACGAGTTCGACACTCCGAGCGATCAAGAGCCCGGTTGGGAGATTCTCGCTCTCTCTCTTAAGCCTCTCCTCGACTCCACTGGTATCGACTGGCACTGCCACGCCAGAGTACCCGTATCTTCTTGCAACCCCTGCCATCTGGTGGAGGTCTTCACCCGCTTCAGGCTTCATACATAGCTCGTAGAACGGGTTTGATGTGAAGAGAGACATGTGAAAAACCTTCTTCTCCTTTGGAAGAACTCTTCAGAATAGCTCTGATATGACACTCAATGCATTCTCTTTTGAAGCAGGATACGCCTTGATCTTCAGACGGGCTGAGATCACGTCCCCTCTCTTTGCAAGCGCCAATCTGCCCATGAACGCCTCCTGCTTATCAAAGCGAACGTGAAGCACACACTCATCATCAACGCGTTCACTCATCTCGGACCTGAGTCGTGATAGGTCGGATGGTGGGAGTTGATCAGAGATGAGATCGAGAAAACGCCTGATATCCTTGCTCTTCGTGAGCTTTGCCTCAAGGAGCACCATCTCATTTCCATAATGACCCTTGACTCGAGACTGAGAGACTATATAATCATCATCGTCCACTTGGAGAAGGAATCGGAGTGCAGAGATGACTCTGCCAATCTCCTCTGTCGAGTGCACAATCGCATGTAGAAGCACGTAGTGAAACATCACCGATCCAAAGGACTACTTGCCGCGACCACCTTTTGACCTGATGCTCGGTCTATTCTTCTCGGTGCCACGCCCACGAGTACGCAGACCACGACCCTTTCGACCAGCACTGGTCTTGCCACGATAGACACGCCTCGTATTGGAGCCGTGTGAGAGCCAGTTGAGCCTCTTGTCACCCTTGATTCGCGGGTGGTGGGGATCAACGAGTATAACCTCGAACCATCGTCGTTTGCCGTCCTCGCCAACCCAATATGAGTTCAGGACCTCCATATTCGGATACTTTCGAGCCACGCGTTCCTCGCCAATTCTCTGGATACTCTTTCCGGGTGTGATCTTATGAACGCCCATGTGCTTGGTGCGCCTTCCACGCTTCCATCGTGGTTTTCTCCGACCACCACGCCGCACAGATACGCGAACAACGATGATGCCCTGTTTAGCCTTATAACCGAGACTTCGGGCACGATCCAGGCGTGTAGGGCGATCGATTCTCACAACGACAGGATCACGCCTCCACGCCTGCATTCGACTCCATGAGAGATCATCAACATACGACTCACCAGGCTGCTTCCACGCATCCCTGATATATCCATAAAAAGACCTTGACATATCTTCTTCACCTATGAAAATCGATAGCTTAACACTCTGACCAACACTGGTCAGATCCGCATAAGACGATATGCCTCACAAGCCCACTAATACCTATTAAAGCTTGTGTTGCAGACCACGAGTCTATGATCGTTCTCTCATGACCATATCGATGAGCCTCTCTGCCCATACAAGCTTCTTCTTCTTCAGATCACTCACATTCGGATCCTTAAAATCAAATCCTACGAGATCGATCTCTTCAGCGTCGAAGTGATCAGCGAGAAAGACAGCTCTGTCTCCATCAGTGAATCCACCAAAGTTATGGACGTTCAGAAGAGGCTTCGCCTGTGTAGTGCCTACAACATTCTCAAGCCTTGGCACAACATCCTTGATGACCGGGATATTATCCCCGTGTGCATGGACGAGAACCACCGCTCCCTCCCTGCTTGCATCCACCTCGGCTTCAACGTTCTCGGCATCAAGATCCGTTACAATGATACTCGGCAGAAGACCCGCCCTGATAAGCACCTCTGTAGCACCATCAGCAGCAATAATAGTATCATAATCCTCACATCTCGCTCTCTCAAGCTCTCCTCGAAGGGTTGGAGCATTGCCACAGACGAGAACCCGACGTCCCTCAATCAACCGAGGAAGCACTTCCAGCCGGGCAACACCTTCATGCTCCAGTAATAACCCGGAGAGGACTCGAGCTGCACGCTCATCCTCACCCGCCTCAAAACCCATCTCCTGAAGTATCTCTCTGTAGATCGGCTGCCACTCTTCAAAGCTTAACTTCATGCCAGATCAACCACGATAACTATTGCATTACAGTCTTACTCAAAGATAAAGCTTGCACCAAACAGGATACCGGTAAAATAGTCTCATAACCCCCTTATGATATGGACGTGTCTCAATGCAGATCTCTTCTCACTTCTCGATCAGTCAAAAGAGGTCAAAAAGAGGTCGTTTTTGAGATGGGGAAGATCTCCAGATCCAATGTGGCTAACGACCACTTACCCCACTCCTGTAGAGAATACCGATCAGAGAGAGAAGCCCAATGGTGACCATCACAAGCGTGACTGGTTCTGGGATCTCAGCGCACGAGGACGGCCCGCCGAGCTTCGGCAGATACGTAACATCACCTTTTTCTGGGTTATCCTCCCAGTCATAGATGCTCGCGTTGATCTCGTCGTTATCGGCCGTGCCCCACCAGTTATTGGTTGCACTGACATCCTCCTCTTGGTCGTTGTAGAACTGCCACTCGTATCCACCGCTCGTTTCATTGTACTCACCGTTTGCGATGATGTTGTTGCACTCGATGATGTTCTCAGTCGATCTAGATTTGAAATAGATTCCACATCTGTTGTTGAAGATATAGTTGCAGGAGATGTTGTTATAGTCTCCGTTGCTGAGATGTATGCCGTATTCGTTTGTAATAAACGAATTGTGTTTTATATCGTTCTTTTTCGCATTAACTATCCTCAATCCATATTCATTCTCTGAGCAGGTGTTATTCTCGATGACGCAGTATTTGACGCCTGCCCCCTTCAAATAGATGCCTGCATCGTTCTTAATCGCTGTGCAGTTCTTTATCGAGTTATTTAGCGCGGGATTATCTGTTGTACCATGAATATAGATCCCTGCCTTACTCTTACTCTCGATAGTCGCCCCTGTCACCGTAAACCCGCTGATATTCACATAGTCCGCGGTTATATCAAAGACATGATCACTAAGGCCATTAAAGCCATAACCATTTGAATCTGCTGTAAGTGCTTGAGCTGCAGCCGGGATACTTCCCACAACCGTTGTTGAACCAGATCCATTCTCAGATCTGATCGTCAGATGATTGACGTTCACATCCACATTCTCATGATACGTACCATCCCTCACGATGATCGTGTCACCAGAGGATGCTGCATATACCGCATCCTGGATACTCGTATGATCATCAGGTACCCATATCTCAGTCGCACCCGCGCCACCACATCCTGCAAGAAGGAGGATCGAGAAGCCCAGTCCAGTTATGATCGCTCTCTTCATCTGTAGGCATACCTCTCGGGTTAGTATGAGTAGTATGGTATGTAAGGCTGTGACACTCCTACTTAACTCTTCTCATTCTTTAATTGAGTATTATTGTGATGATTATCTATGTCTCTTAAAGTGGACGCGTCGAGTCTTGGTCTTTCAGGTCTATTTTAGCCTTTCTCTTATCATCATCAGAAGTATTCCGATGGTGAAGAGGGCTACTCCGATCCAGATGAGGTTTACCGCGGGGATCACTTTCAGTGTGAGTGGTACTCTGCCGTCGCCGAGCCCCTGGAATATCACGTAGACGTCGCCTGTGAAGGGGTGGGCGAGGTTGTGGTCGACGAGTGGATAGGTCGCACTCCCACCCTTGCCTGTTACGTACTTCGCGGACCCACTTCCTATCCGTGATCCGTCCTTGTATACCTCTATGTGAACCTTCTCATGGCTTCCTCTATCACTGATCTCTTCAATGCTCCCTCTCTCCGTGAAGAGTAATAGGTCGAATGTTCTTCCTGTGGCGTTGCTTGTGAAGTTTGTGAAGAGGATGCCGCTTGCGGTGATCGTGATGCCTTCTCGCATCTCGAGTTCTTCGAGTGCTATCCATAGTCTTCCTGTGCCGTCGTCTATCTGGGCGTAGGTTATCGGGACCATGTGTCTCTTCACGTTAACGGTCTCGGTTACCCTGCCGCTGACTGTGATGGGTCTCTCAACGTACTCTGCTGGGTCTTCGTATATGGTGGCTATCCGTGTTCCAGGGCAGTTCTCTCCATCGCAAGCTCTGCCAGTCTCGATCTCTCCGAGTCTTATTCCGTAGCCATCTCCGATCTCCACGACCTCGCCTCTCGCGTGGAAGGGGATGCTTGCCTGGTGTGTGGTGGTGAGGACAGTGCTTGTGATCGCTCCGATGAGTATCAGTCCGACTGCAAGGTGTATCAGCACGGTTCCCGCGGTTGCAACTCTTGCCCGGGTCTTTCTCATTCTTCTCAGCCGCTGTGCATATCGTGTCACACCGATCAACGAGTATGTCAATGGTGGGAAGAGTGAGAAGAGTGATGCTGATCCGATGAACCTGTATAATCGGGATTCCATCCTGAAGAACGGGCTTGCATGATCTAAGACGTAGAAGTCCTGGGTTCTGAAGAGTGCTGCGACGACTGTTGCGAGAGAAAATAAGATTAGGATCTTTGTCTCCCTCTCTTTTTCTTCGCGTCGGTACTGGAGGCAGAAGCCGAGAGCCAGTAGCAAGACCAGTGTGACAGGATAAGAGAGTGTGTTAAAGAAGGTCCTCGGGTCAGAGGCGATGCTCACCTCAACGCCCTTCACTATGTTAAGAACTACAGGGAAGGTGATTCCCCAGAGCGATATGAAGGCAAGCACCACAAAGAGGATGATTGTGAGATAAAAGATATTGATTCTATTCACACGAGTCTCTGCCTCCACCTCTGCTTTCACCTCTGCTGGCAGTTCAAGGTATCGCTTCACCCCGATGATCAGTGAGATCCCGAGGGTTATGACGAGCAATAGAACGAGGAGTGTTCCTGTGGGCGCTTCACTAAACGCATGAACCGAGTTGAATAGACCGCTTCTCGTGACCATTGCAGCGTAGATTACAAGTACGAATGTGAGTGATGCAAGAAGGGGGGCTGCAACCCCGAACTTCTCTTTATCTCTCCTCTGCACCGATAATGCATGGAGAAATCCTGTAAGAGTGAGCCATGGTATGAGTGATGCGGTCTCCACAGGATCCCAGCTCCAGAACCCACCCCAGCCAAGGACAAGGTACGCCCATACACCACCGAGGGCTATCCCGAGTGTGAGAAAGAGCCAGCAGAGCCTCGCCCACCCCTCCACAAAACCACTCCATTCATGATCTCGGGTGAGAAGGTAGACGATGGCAGATGCAAAGAGTACCCCGGAGAGAGCATAGGCAATGAAGACGATCGGTGGGTGAATACCCATCCATGGATTGACGAGAAGCTGGTTCATCCCACTCCCATCAGGCGGTACAAAGGTGCGTGGCAGAGTAGGGTCAACAGTGTATATCAACTCGAACGGAGACTGCACAATCGTCAGTAGCACGAAGTATGTGGCAATTGCGAGCGCTATCAACTGAACCTTCCTGATGAAGCCTGAAGCTAGGTGAGAGCGCTCACCTATCGAGAGCACACATATGAATGCAAACCATGTCCACAAGAGATATGTCCCTGCCTGACCTGCCCAGAGACCAGAGATCTTATACAGGAATGGTAGATCCCGGCTGCTGAACTCCCATACATAAAAATAGGTGTAATCCGGAGCGAGAAAGTAATAGACGAGGAGGAAAATATCAATCGTTAAAAGGATTGTCGGGATGCGTATCAACCATGCCAGAATGCCCATCGAGAGATCGCTACCCCCTACCCCCCGTACCTCTCTTGCGACCAAACCGATGATCGCTGCTAGACCAATGAGTCCCGTGAGGTAGAGGATGAGATTCCCGATTGTTAAATTCTCCAAGACCATCTATTCAGGTCTCCATTGCACTTACGTTGTGGAGTATCGGGATAAGCATCTCTGGTGGCACATAACCATACCACCCCATGAGTACATTCCCATTGCTGTCAACAAAAACAGTGGCAGGCGGGTATCGCACCCCATACATCCCGGCAACACCCTTTTGTTCATTATTATCAAGATCGATCGAGAGCAGAACAAAATCCTCTCCAAGAGTCTTCACCACAACAGGATCTGAGAGAGTTTCATGACTATAGTTAGTACACACCGGGCACCAATCAGCCCAGAAGTATATCATCACAGGCTTGCCAGACTCTGCCGATAGATTGAGTGCCTCATCATACGAAGTATACCACGTCCCAACAGTCTCAGACGAAGCCTTCTCCTTCACGCACCCAGGGGCAATGATCGATAGAGAAGCAACCAAGAAGACCATGACAACTGAGCCTATCACTCTTCCATCTCTCATAGAAAGCAACCACCATCCATAAACACATGACTGCTATTTAGATCATTCTATGAGAATAGATACAAAACACAACAACCCAGCATAACAACCCATACAGTCTTGAGAGATCTAAAGAGTATTCTATCCTCGTTAAAGCAAGGTGTAGTGGGTACTCGGATAAAAAGATCAGTTCAAGTTCTTCACAGGTACTTTGAGATTGTCTTCTCTATAGTCGTTTTGGGCACCACGCCCACTATCTGATCGACGAGTTCTCCATCCTTGAAGAATAAGAGCGTAGGTATCGCCATCAACCGATGCTTCATCGATGTCCTGGGGTTCTCGTCCACGTTGAGCTTGCCGATAAGAGCCCTGTCCTCATAATCCTCCGAGAGCTCATTTATTATCGGAGCGAGCATCTTACAGGGTCCACACCACTCTGCCCAACAGTCAACAACCACAAGAGAGTTCTCTCTAAGAATCTCATCCAGATTTGAATCACTTAACTTAACAGGAGATGCCATCAATTCTACCTCGTACCGAGAGTATCATGTCCAATTGATATAAAACGATTGTGTTCAGCTCAAAGGATCACTGAATCCTATGCACCCAGGTATCGCTTTTGTGAAGAGGCCATCTCAGACAGATTTATCATCATCAAATCTCTCTAAAGTATAACTCTGTATGACGTTGGTGGATCTGGTCGAGCGGTTGGAAGGGTTGCTGGCAGATACTGGTGGTGTTGTGGTCGCGTTCTCAGGCGGCGTTGACAGTACTCTTCTTGCCTATCTCTCTCTGAAGGTTCTTGGTGAGCGAGCGGTTGCTGTCACTGCGAATCTCTCGTCTCTTGCGCCTGGTGGACTTGGCGTGGCGCGGCAGGTTGCCTGTGAGCTTGGGATACGGCATCGTGTGGTCGATTATGATGAACTCAGTGAGTATGGTGTTGCTGAGAATGGTCGTGATCGGTGCTATTATTGTAAGAAGGGTCTTTTCAGGCGTCTCAGAGTGGTTGCAGGAGATTTCGGTTTCGATGTGATCGTCGATGGCACCAGTTCATCTGACCTTGAGGAGTGGCGTCCTGGTTATCGTGCAGCTCTCGAGGCTGGCGTCTTGATGCCGTATGTTGAGTGTGGAGTTGGGAGGGAGGAGATACGTGCAATCTCCAGGGGCTTCGGGCTTCCAGGGAACGAGGGACTCCATGCAATGTGTCTTTCCACCCGTTTTCCTTATGGGCAGAGAATAACCGTTGAGGGCATCAGACGGGTCGGTCTCGCTGAGGAGTATCTTCGTGGTCTCGGGCTTGACGAGCTTCGGGTGAGAGATCATGGCGGCATTGCCCGGATCGAGGTCGATCCCAAAGAGTTCGGTGTGATCATTGATCAATCCTCTGATGTGAGTGATCATCTTCGTGGTCTTGGGTTCAGGTACGTGACGCTCGATCTGGATGGCTTTCGAAGCGGTAGCATGGATCTGTGAGCTTTGAAGGAAAGGTTATATTTGAGAGTCTCTCTTTGGTGGTGGTCTTTGTGGTCTTCGAGTTTGGTGATTTTGTGGTTGGTCTTGAGCGGGTTTTTGATGTGATTCGTGATCGCAGGGCTCGCACGGTTGGCCTCCAGTTTCCTGATGGTCTGATGCGGTATGCGGTTCCTATCTCGAGGCTTGTGAAGGATCTCTCTCGTGTTGAGGTGCTTCTCTCTGGGAGTTCCTGTTTTGGTGCCTGTGATGTTGATCTGCGGTTGCTCGCGTCTGTGGATGTGTTGTTCCATTTCGCTCACGCTCCGATGAAGCGTGTCAAGAGTCTCGATTCGAGGGTTGTCTTTGTGGAGGTCTCTTCGAGCCTCCCGGTTCTGCCTGTTGTGAAGAGTGCCGTGGGTCTTTTCTCTGGTTCTGTTTCGCGGGTCGGTGTGGTTACCACGGTTCAGCATCTCCACACGCTTGGCGAGGTCTGTCGGGTGCTTGAGTCATCGGGCTTCGATCCTGTGGTCGGTGTGGGTGATGGGTGTATCGCGCATCCTGGTCAGGTGCTTGGGTGTAACTTTTCTGCGGTCGCTCCTGATTGCGATGAGTATCTCTTTCTTGGGAGTGGCAGGTTTCACCCGATCGGTGTTGCGATTGCACGAAGAGAGAGGGTGGTTGCCGCCGATCCTTACACTGGTCGAGCCTTCGTCGTTGACCCTGAGCCGTTCATTCGTAGGCGTTGCGGGGTTGTTGCGCGGGCGCTTGATGCTGAGAGTTTTGGTATTATTGTATCGAGTAAGCTTGGTCAGGAACGGTTGAGTCTTGCGCGTGAGCTACTTGGGTTGGTGGAGGAGCATGGTAAGAGGGGTGTTATCATGGTGGTGGATGTTGTGAAGCCTGATCAGTTTCTTGGGCTGGGCTTTGATGCACTCGTCAGCACTGCGTGCCCGCGGATCGCTCTCGATGATATAGAGAGTTTTAGAGTTCCAGTTCTGACTCCAGTTGAGCTTGAGATCGCTCTTGGGCTGCGCTCGTGGGAGGATTTCAGGCTTGATGAAATCACGTGTGGGAGGTGAGTTATGAGTTTCACTGGTGAGGTCTCTGGGACTATTCTGTGGGGTGATGAGTTTGAGGTTCTCTGTGGCACGCTCTTCATCGAGGATGGGATCATCGTCGATCTTGTCGAAGAGGATGTCTCGTCCGATCTACTCGTTGCCCCGTCCTTTGTCAATGCTCATACTCACGTGGGTGATTCTGTTCTGAAAGATCCGCCTATAACCAGTCTGGATGAACTCGTTCGCCCTCCTGATGGGTTGAAGCATCGAATTTTGAGGAGCACGCCTGCAGACGAGCTTCTTCGTGCAATCTCAGGCGCTCTTCTGGATATGGTGCGGACTGGTACCGGGGTTTTCGTCGATTTTCGTGAAGGCGGTGCGGATGGTGTCAGGGTGCTTGGAAGAGCGCTTGGTGATCGTGTGGGGCTCAGGGGTGTGATACTCGGAAGGCCAGATGGTTGTGGCGTCTCTGAGGTGCTCTCCATCTCTGATGGTCTGGGGTTGAGTGGTGTCTGTGATATGGATTGGGATCATCTCGTTGAGATTGCATCCCTCGTGAAGAGTTCTGGCAAGCTCTTTGGACTTCATGCTGGTGAGAAGGATGGGCGTGATATCGATTCTGCTCTTGAGCTTGAGCCTGACTTTCTGGTTCACCTGACTCATGGATCGAGGGATGACTTCAAGCGGGCTTTTGAAGCGGATTGTGGTGTTGTTGTCTGTCCGCGCTCGAATCTCTTGACAGGTGTTGGCATGCCCGATATCGAGGGGATGCTTGAGTCTGGTCTTGTGGTCGGTGTTGGAAGCGATAATGTGATGCTCAACTCTGTGAATATGTTTGCCGAGATGGAGTTCATATCAAAGTTATTCTTACGTGATGATGGACAGGTATTTAAGTTGTGCACGCTTAATGGTGCGAAAATAATCGGCCTCGATGATGAGCTTGGCTCAATTGAAGATGGGAAGAGGGCTTGCCTGATGCTGCTTGACAGGAACTCACCAAATCTGAGAGGAGTGCGGGATCCCATAGCGGGTCTTGTGCGAAGAGCACGCCCTGATGATATTGTAAGGATGATAGGAGTAGAGTGAAGAATGGTAAGTGAAGTATATAGAAAGATACTGGTTGCAACCGATGGATCGGCACATACAGAGAAGGCTGTGCGGTACGCGGTTGAACTTGCACGGCTTGCAGAAGCAGAGATACTTGCACTGCACGTCGTTGACACCACCGCCTTTACAGGCATACCGATGGACGCAACATGGGAATCGATGTACGAGCTTCTCTTTATAGAAGGGTCGAATGCAACAAAACGTGTGGCAGAGATTGCTTCGAATGCTGGTGTTGAGGTGGAAGAGAAGATGCTCGAAGGGCATCCCGCTGAAGAGATAATGCGTGTCGGAGAAGAAGTCTCTGCAGACCTCATCGTTATGGGCAGCATCGGTAAGAGCGGTCTTGACAGATTCTTGCTTGGGAGTGTTGCCGACAAGGTTGCACGGAACTCGAAGATACCTGTCATGGTTGTGAGAAACTGATGATAGATATACTGGTTGAAGAGATAATGACGCGGGACGTCGTCTACACCACAATCCCTGGATCGAGAGACAAGGTACTTAACCTCTTAAAAGAGAGACAAGTATCTGCCGTGCCTGTGGTAAAAGATGGATCACTTGTCGGGATTGTGACACGATCAGACTTCCTTGAGAATCCAGAAGAAGAACAGACAGCCCTTCTCATGACGCGAGACCCGATCACAGCAGAACCCTATGAGAGTATTGAGAGTGCAGCCAGGCGATTGATCCAGCACGGGATACGCCGTCTACCTGTCGTGGAGAATGGCGAACTCGTTGGGATTATAACGGTATCGGACATCATCGGCACGATAGCCAATCTCGGGATAGAGGAACCGATCGGGGAGTACGTTGATCCATTCGTCGTCTCGGTCTGGGAGGAGACGCCGCTCCCACTTGTTGGACGAATCATGGAACTTGCAGGCGTGAAGGTGGTGCCTGTACTCGACTCTGCATGCAACTTCGTCGGAGTCATAAGCGACAAGGACCTGATCCAGTCAAGCACCATCGTGGACACGGTCGAGAGATCTGACATGTCAGCAGGATCTGACGAGGACGTATGGACATGGGAATCGATAAGAGATACGATGAGTCTCTATTACAGCGTCTCCAGAGTGGAGTTGCCAGATATCCCTGCAAAAGAGATTATGAAGAACAACGATCTGACCGTGCTACACACAACTCCTGTGAGCGAATGTGCACGCATGATGCACAGAAGAGGGCAGAGACACCTACCACTCGTGAAATCGAACCAGCAACTGAAAGGCCTCGTTGAAGATACAGATCTCTTGAAAGCCATAGTATAAACATAGTATAACAGTAAGACGGTATGGTATGTAACAGTAAGACGGTATGGTATGGCAGGTACGTATGAATGGCACGCGTTGCTCTCGGCGGAACATTCGAGTTCCTCCACCTCGGACACCGAACAGTGCTCACCCACGCATGCAGACTCGCATCAGACGGTGAACTGGTCATCGGGATCACCTCTGATCGATTCGCCTCAGAGAAGGATCGGCGCGTAACAGGCTTCGCTGAGAGACGCAAAGGAGTGCTCGACTTACTCTCCAACTTCGATGTGAACGCAAAGGTCGTGGAACTCGATGATCCATTCGGACCAGCACTCATCGAAGACTTTGACTACCTAATCGTCTCACCAGAGACGCTCCCAAACGCAGAGCGCCTCAACAAGCTACGACAAGAGAAGGGACTCGATAAGATCAAATTGGTCTGTGTAGACTACGTCCTCGCATTTGATGGAAGACCGATCTCATCAACCCGCATAGCAAAAGGCGAGATCGACCGATGGGGCAACCCCACGAGGAGGTAGACCACCTTTTTTCATAACTCTTCAACTCGTCGCACTCCACCTTCACTATAAAAGCCTCACAGGCACGCCTCTCTCATGGAGGTATCTCTTCACCTCTCCCACTGTGTAGACCTTGAAGTGGAAGATGCTTGCTGCAAGTGCTGCATCGGCTCTGCCCCTCTGAAAGGCATCATAGATGTGCTCGATTGTGCCAGCACCACCTGAGGCTATGACCGGGATCTTGACCGTCTCTGAGATGGCTCGTGTGATCGGGAGATCGAAACCATCACAGGTGCCGTCTCTATCCATACTCGTGAGCATGATCTCCCCGCTTCCAAGCCGCTCAACCTCCTCTGCCCACCAGAGAGCATCGATCCCGGTCGGCTTTCTCCCCCCGTAGATCACAACCTCGTACCATGCCTTGCTACCATCCTCAAGCGTTAGGATATTCTTCCCTCTTTCGATTCTATGATTGCGCCTGCAATCGATGGCTGTGACGATACACTGCGAGCCAAAGATGCTTGAAGACTCCCTGATCAGTTCAGGGTTCTTCACAGCCGCCGTGTTGATGGTGACCTTGTCTGCCCCTGCCCTGAGAATCCTTCGGATGGCTTCCACGTTGCTGATTCCACCACCGACCGTGAGCGGTATGAAGACCTCGTCCGATGTCCGCTCTATCACATCGATCATCGTCTCCCGTCCTTCGTGCGAGGCTGTGATATCAAGGAATACGAGTTCGTCAGCACCCTCTTCGTTGTACCTCTTTGCAAGCTCGACCGGGTCACCTGCGCGCTTCAGATCCACAAACTCAACGCCTTTCACAACGGTTCCGCCGGCATCGTCGAGTGTCACATCGAGGCATGGTATGATTCGCTTGGTCAGCATTTAGAGATCACAACAATACTCATGGCATAAATAAATAAGCTAAGAGACTTGGTGAAAGAGAGACCTTCACATCTGCGTGATGGCTTCAACCGTCTCATTCACACCGAGTGCTATTCCATCGACCTCGATTCCGCCTCGCCCCTTTGCGCCATCGCCCACTACGAAGAGTCGGTCGTATGGTGTCCGATTTCCGATGTCTTCGCCAGGAGCGCATCGGTTGACGGGCCATCCATCGCGGTAGGTCTGGACCATGAGCACCTCGTAGTCTGCGTTCGGGAAGAGCATCTCCAGATCTTTAAGCCCGAGTCTCACTTCTTCCTCTGGATCGTTGCCACGCATTGCCATGTGCGCCATTATAAGGTGTTTTCCAGGGGGTGCGAGGCTTGGGTCGACGTTTGTCACCTGGTTCAACCCGTTCACACGCTCTGCGTATGGTGTGAGGAGTATGCCTGTGTGGTCTATCAGACTCTCATTGGAGCCGATATTGATCTTCACTCCGCTCGTAGGGTGCATCGAAGCAACCTCCTCTTCGTACCTCTTCACACCGGAACACCCGATGTGACCATCTCCTCTTATCAGGCGTTGTGTCTCGCGATGTCCAAGATCGCTTATGATGAGATCATAGGTGATATCCTCTCCACTGATGCAGAGAGACTTTGCAGTGCAGTCTTCAACGAGTATCCCGTCAACCTTCTTATTGGTATAGATCCGTCCCCCAGACTCCTCTATCACCTGGATAAGAGCGTTAACAACCGATCTGCAGCCTCCCATCGGAACGCCGCTACCACCGTACTTCAGGATGTTTGCGATGATCGAGACGCCCTCTGACGCACTGACCTCTCCACTTGTGACGCTCAACGCCCATCCGCAGAACGAGTCAGCAAGCTTTGCCACGCCCTCGTCACTCAACCGGCGGGCGATCCAGTCCCTGAACGAAGAACCAGTACCAATGGAGAATCGTGCCTCAAGTATCAGTAATCTGTACATCAAACCCTTCCAGAAGCCAAGGCGTGAGATGAACTCGCTAAACTCAAGATCCTCAAAAGAGTTACCTCTTGGAATTCTTATTGTTGCACTGGGCTTTGAGGGTACGATCTCCACACGGGCGCCAAGCTCTGCGAGCATTCTTCCAAGCGGTCCTCTCTCCCCATGCGGGATCATGTGCAAGGCACCTGTCGATAGCTGGTAGCCCCTGTACTCAATATTGGTGAAGCGCCCCCCAGCAAAGGGCAGGCGCTCATAGATCTCCACGTCACAACCCATCCGAGAGAGCTTTGCCCCCACAAGCAGTCCACCGATACCTGCTCCGATGACACCCACTCTCACGATAGATCCTCCACGATAGCCCCCAGCGGACAGTACCTCGTGCATGAGAGACAGTTCGTGCAGCGATCCCCTATCCTCGCCCGCACGAAGACCGTAATGGTGTTCTTGGGACAGAACGGAACACACTGTCCACAACCAACACAGAGCTCAGTTACAATCATCCTCAGGCAGCAACCCTGAAGATTACACACCATACTACAAAAACGTTATCTAACAAATTTTTTGTCCGTATCTGCCTCTGAGTGGTACGAATGCCACTCCGCATTTCTTCTCGATCCTTGTCTTATGGTTCTTTGTAACGAGGTATAGTTCCTGGTATTCTCTGCCGATCGGTATTACCATCCGTCCCCCTTCTTTGAGCTGGTCGATTAGGGGTGGGGGTATCTCTGGTGCTGCTGCTGCGACGCTGATGCGATCGTAAGGTGCGTGTTCTTTCAGTCCCTCTGAGCCGTCGCCTGTGATCACTGTGATGTTGGTGTATTTTGTCTTCTTGAGGTTTTCTATTGCATTCTGTGCCAGTTCTTCGTTGCATTCGACTGTGTACACGTGCCCTTCTTCTCCGGTGAGTTCTGCCATCACTGCTGCGTGGTATCCTGAGCCTGTTCCTACTTCGAGTATGGTCATGCCCTTTTCTATTTCGAGCAGGTTGCACATGATCGCTACCATGTGCGGGGCAGATATTGTCTGTCCCATTCCTATGCTGAGGGGCGTGTCATGGTATGCGTATCGCTTCTCTTCTTCCGGGACGAAGTGTTCTCTTGGGACCTTCTCCAGTGCGTCGAGAACGTCTCTTTTTATGCCATGGCGTTTGAGTTTCGTTATGAGATCTCTCTTCAATTCATCGAATCCCATTATAAGGTCCTCACAGGCTTTTTTCAGGGTGCGTCCTCTGTTGGCGGGGTTTATCGGTAGCAAGGCTTGCAAATACGCGTTTCACGTCTTTTGCAAAGACTTTTCTTCCCTTTCTCCACGCAAATCCACCGTCTCGGAGTTTTATCTTATTTACCACGTAGACTATATTCTTGTATCGTTCTTCTCTCCCGATGACAAGCTCTTTCTCACCAGGCACCATGTATTTTATCGGCTTTGTCACCGCTCCAAGGTTGAGCGAGATCTTCAAGAGGACACTTGAGACGTCGCGTGCCCATACTGTATCAATCTCTCCAACCTCTGCACATCTCACCCTCCGCTCGTGCGACTCAATCGAGGTCACCCTCACAATCCTCGGCTCACCGTCCACACCCTCAACGACGAACTCGTCACCCGTGCAGATCTCTTCACCCACTCTTCGCGTAATAGTACACCTCCTCGTCGTCCCCCCACGACTCACAACCACCCTGAGCCTGCAACTCCTCTCCCTTCCCGGTGTTATAGTATGAATGGTCTTGCAGTCTCTGCATCGGACCACATGGTTCGATCCTCCTCTTAACAGGATATGGATGGTCAGGTCTCCACACTCTGAACAGTACGCTTCGAGAATCTCTGGCATAATGATCCATCTATTGCGCTGAGAGATGAAATATCTTTTCGAAAAAAGCTGGAGGACTCTCCGATCACAGTTTTTAATTAAGTGTGAGTTATTCATCTACAGTCAATCTAATAACCAATGAACCTATTATTCAATTGCATAGGGGTTGTAAAGCTATCGGGTGCTGGCGCTCTTCTGGCCTTGAGTTATGTATTCAACTCCCATCTCTGCTCTTCTGGGTTTGAACGCACGAAAGAACTCAAGAGTTCTGGCATAACACCCAGGCAAGTTGACAATCCCGGAAATCAAAACAATAGAGCAGATGTTTCAATCCTTGTTTTAGTGGATGTTGCTCTGCAACTAGAGGTTGCACTTGTGCCAAAGTCTATAGCAAGGCGTTTCAATCCTTGTTTTAGTGGATGTTGCTCTGCAACAGGACAGCCGGTCAAGGTAGATGATGTGGTTGAGTAGTTTCAATCCTTGTTTTAGTGGATGTTGCTCTGCAACACAAACACTCGCTGTATGGAAAATCTCCTACTTTAAAGTTTCAATCCTTGTTTTAGTGGATGTTGCTCTGCAACATATGAGTGACAGTTATCATATTTACGAGCACGATATGTTTCAATCCTTGTTTTAGTGGATGTTGCTCTGCAACAGTGTCGAAGTGGCTATCAGGTCACTGGTGGTATTAGTTTCAATCCTTGTTTTAGTGGATGTTGCTCTGCAACAATATCAAGAAGTCGATGAGTTCGGTGAGATAGTTCTGTTTCAATCCTTGTTTTAGTGGATGTTGCTCTGCAACCTGGACCGCCGCTATGAGAAGGCAGAGACAGTGACGTTTCAATCCTTGTTTTAGTGGATGTTGCTCTGCAACTATCTTTTAGCAGTGCTTCTGCTTTGCTACGATCATGTTTCAATCCTTGTTTTAGTGGATGTTGCTCTGCAACAATGGTTGCTGTTCCTGAAGGCCCGCAGCCCGTTTGGATGTTTCAATCCTTGTTTTAGTGGATGTTGCTCTGCAACGCCATTACCAACAGCCTCATTACCATCCTCAGGAGGTTTCAATCCTTGTTTTAGTGGATGTTGCTCTGCAACTTTTGAATTTCCGACCAGTGAAAACCTGTCTTGTGGTTTCAATCCTTGTTTTAGTGGATGTTGCTCTGCAACTTTTGAATTTCCGACCAGTGAAAACCTGTCTTGTGGTTTCAATCCTTGTTTTAGTGGATGTTGCTCTGCAACCGGTTCAGTGAAAGACATATACATTGACGATCTCGAGTTTCAATCCTTGTTTTAGTGGATGTTGCTCTGCAACTTTCTCCTTCAATATCAGAGCACCATCACGTGGACGTTTCAATCCTTGTTTTAGTGGATGTTGCTCTGCAACCTTTCTTGCTGCAATCGCAGCCTCGAGCTTCTCACGGGTTTCAATCCTTGTTTTAGTGGATGTTGCTCTGCAACCTGATCCAATGGAGAACCTCATAAACAGAGCTGGGTTTCAATCCTTGTTTTAGTGGATGTTGCTCTGCAACTATACAGGAAGCCAGTTGCATTTATTCTTGTCATTGTTTCAATCCTTGTTTTAGTGGATGTTGCTCTGCAACAAGACGCCTCGTATCTGGCTGACTGCGTCCACGAGCTTGTCTTGTTTCAATCCTTGTTTTAGTGGATGTTGCTCTGCAACCTTGCCGATTGAAGAGGTGCACGAGGGTGGTTTGATGTTTCAATCCTTGTTTTAGTGGATGTTGCTCTGCAACGAAGATCATTACTTCGCATTGCACGGATTTGCGAGCGTTTCAATCCTTGTTTTAGTGGATGTTGCTCTGCAACGATATAGTTTCAGCACACACCCATCTATACCTTCTTTGTTTCAATCCTTGTTTTAGTGGATGTTGCTCTGCAACCGTTCAGGTCGTGATAATTGAAGTACTCAGGATAAGTTTCAATCCTTGTTTTAGTGGATGTTGCTCTGCAACGGTTTTTGAGCTGAATGAGGTGTTGAGGTGATGATATGTTTCAATCCTTGTTTTAGTGGATGTTGCTCTGCAACGTGAACCGAGCCGGTAAGGTCGTTATGGCTCTCCAGTTTCAATCCTTGTTTTAGTGGATGTTGCTCTGCAACCTGTCTCGAATCTTCCAGATGTAAGCGTTACGACTCCAGTTTCAATCCTTGTTTTAGTGGATGTTGCTCTGCAACTTCTGAGAAATCTATACCTTCGAAGTTTGAGTTTTGGTTTCAATCCTTGTTTTAGTGGATGTTGCTCTGCAACAAATGGGACGATGCGGATGAATATCCGCTCGTGTAGTTTCAATCCTTGTTTTAGTGGATGTTGCTCTGCAACGCAACGCGAGCACTCCAGCAATCGGTGACACAGTGTTTCAATCCTTGTTTTAGTGGATGTTGCTCTGCAACGACTTGAGGCTAACGGTCATGTGGCATCCAGCACCAGTTTCAATCCTTGTTTTAGTGGATGTTGCTCTGCAACTGGTGATTACCATAGTCACCAACCAGACATAGTTCGCCAGTTTCAATCCTTGTTTTAGTGGATGTTGCTCTGCAACATATCAAGCGTTGGCGGCAAAGAATCATTAATGAAGTTTCAATCCTTGTTTTAGTGGATGTTGCTCTGCAACACTTGTATCGGGGTACACTATACTAGTTACTGAACCTGGTTTCAATCCTTGTTTTAGTGGATGTTGCTCTGCAACCGCTCGCGCCCCGTTGATCCCCATTCAATATCACTTTCGTTTCAATCCTTGTTTTAGTGGATGTTGCTCTGCAACTGGGACTCTTCTTGGCAGCATAGGAAGCAGGTTACCGGTTTCAATCCTTGTTTTAGTGGATGTTGCTCTGCAACACATACTCAGCTTAGAAGACCTTGAGAGAGCACGTGGCGGTTTCAATCCTTGTTTTAGTGGATGTTGCTCTGCAACCTTGTGATTGTTGGCTGGAACAAAAAGAAAAACACAGTTTCAATCCTTGTTTTAGTGGATGTTGCTCTGCAACTCAACAGCTTGAAGATGACAGATCTAGCGCTATTCCAGTTTCAATCCTTGTTTTAGTGGATGTTGCTCTGCAACCGTGAGATCAGTGTGACCCTGCCAGAGACAGATCTGCGGTTTCAATCCTTGTTTTAGTGGATGTTGCTCTGCAACCCGAAACTCACAAACACGCTCTGATTCGTCACGAGCTGAGTTTCAATCCTTGTTTTAGTGGATGTTGCTCTGCAACCTTATGATGGCTCTGTTTTTGATTATGGTAATGATGTTTCAATCCTTGTTTTAGTGGATGTTGCTCTGCAACATAGGAACACAAAGAAAGTTATCACCAGAAAGGTGAGTTTCAATCCTTGTTTTAGTGGATGTTGCTCTGCAACTGTTGCTTATGTTCCTGCGTGCAGGCGGCATCAAGGTGTTTCAATCCTTGTTTTAGTGGATGTTGCTCTGCAACAGCGAAGGTAATGGTCGGTGCTCAGGGCAGTGTGTGTTTCAATCCTTGTTTTAGTGGATGTTGCTCTGCAACTTGCTTCACCACCAGTTGACAAGGTCGAGAGCCATCGTTTCAATCCTTGTTTTAGTGGATGTTGCTCTGCAACCGTAATAGAGTATATCCAGACATGACTACTAAAAAGTGTTTCAATCCTTGTTTTAGTGGATGTTGCTCTGCAACATCATCCGAGTAACCAGTACGATGATGGGGTGATGTTTCAATCCTTGTTTTAGTGGATGTTGCTCTGCAACCACTCATAGAACGAATCAAAAACATAGGAAAGAAGGTTTCAATCCTTGTTTTAGTGGATGTTGCTCTGCAACAAGCTTCCAGTCAAACCCACCTTCTTTTATGAGAGGGTTGTTTCAATCCTTGTTTTAGTGGATGTTGCTCTGCAACAGAAATACGAACATACCAAGATAAGAGATAGGCTCAGTTTCAATCCTTGTTTTAGTGGATGTTGCTCTGCAACGATGGATGTTGAAGATTTAAAAGACTATGCTGGGATGTTTCAATCCTTGTTTTAGTGGATGTTGCTCTGCAACTCCAACTATCACCCCAAATCTCCCAAACATGTATGCGTTTCAATCCTTGTTTTAGTGGATGTTGCTCTGCAACACAAAAGGAACTTTCTGGGATACTGGAAAGACATGGAGTTTCAATCCTTGTTTTAGTGGATGTTGCTCTGCAACCTTGCAAAAGTAGGACTGAAAGCGATGATCGCATACAAAGTTTCAATCCTTGTTTTAGTGGATGTTGCTCTGCAACTTGACTGGCGTCTCATGCTTGCGAGATTCTGATTTGTTTCAATCCTTGTTTTAGTGGATGTTGCTCTGCAACAACAGGCTGTTGAGCCGTTAGGTTCAGCTCAACAGTTTCAATCCTTGTTTTAGTGGATGTTGCTCTGCAACCTCATAACAATTAGGACATACCCAATATCCAGAAATAGTTTCAATCCTTGTTTTAGTGGATGTTGCTCTGCAACTCTGGTTGATATGTTCAAAAATGAATGGAAGAATGGTTTCAATCCTTGTTTTAGTGGATGTTGCTCTGCAACTAGAGACTGTTTAGCATTAGCTTTGCACCTTCTCTAGTTTCAATCCTTGTTTTAGTGGATGTTGCTCTGCAACCATATCACTCACCACCAGCCTCAAGACCTACAATAAGTTTCAATCCTTGTTTTAGTGGATGTTGCTCTGCAACTTCTGAGCGGTTACCTTCTAAAAATATTGATGATGATGTTTCAATCCTTGTTTTAGTGGATGTTGCTCTGCAACATGGGATCAGGGGGGTGGCGATAAGCCAGAGACCCGGTTTCAATCCTTGTTTTAGTGGATGTTGCTCTGCAACCCTGCCTGCACCGTGAGATCCGTAGCATAATACCAGTTTCAATCCTTGTTTTAGTGGATGTTGCTCTGCAACTATAGTTCTCCAGCTCAAAAGCCATCACATTGTTGTTGTTTCAATCCTTGTTTTAGTGGATGTTGCTCTGCAACCATTATACGCTATGAGACCGCCGATCCCTTTTGAGAGTTTCAATCCTTGTTTTAGTGGATGTTGCTCTGCAACCTCTCTGCTGGTTTACTGGTGAGCTTTGCACGCTCAGTTTCAATCCTTGTTTTAGTGGATGTTGCTCTGCAACTTTCAGATATTTTTTCTGTCATTCTTTCATCTCCTCAAGTTTCAATCCTTGTTTTAGTGGATGTTGCTCTGCAACTCCTGTAACTCTTCAAACTCTATTTTACCTTCGAGAGTTTCAATCCTTGTTTTAGTGGATGTTGCTCTGCAACTTCAAGTCCATGCCGTCTGCCATTGAACCCTGAAACTGTTTCAATCCTTGTTTTAGTGGATGTTGCTCTGCAACCCGACACCACGCTTGCTCGATGCATATAGCACGCTTGGTTTCAATCCTTGTTTTAGTGGATGTTGCTCTGCAACTCCAGAAATGGTGGGTCTCACCATATTCTGTGTGTAGTTTCAATCCTTGTTTTAGTGGATGTTGCTCTGCAACTCTGGCGTGCATCAAAGCCATGAGAGAGGATAGAAAGTTTCAATCCTTGTTTTAGTGGATGTTGCTCTGCAACGAGAGCCACGCAGAACAAGAACTCACGGTTGATGGTTTCAATCCTTGTTTTAGTGGATGTTGCTCTGCAACGTCGTGTAGGTATGTTAGGTGGCGATCCCCAGCGAGGTTTCAATCCTTGTTTTAGTGGATGTTGCTCTGCAACGACAGGAGAGAATAATGTTCTCTTCCGTCTATGGAGGTTTCAATCCTTGTTTTAGTGGATGTTGCTCTGCAACTTTTATGATGGTTCAGAATACAGAAAGCTTGGTTGTTTCAATCCTTGTTTTAGTGGATGTTGCTCTGCAACGATCGTGCCCAGTTTGCAAGAATGATCTGGGCACGGGTTTCAATCCTTGTTTTAGTGGATGTTGCTCTGCAACAGTGCGAGAAGACCTCCAGACTCACTATATCGACTAGTTTCAATCCTTGTTTTAGTGGATGTTGCTCTGCAACGAGATAGAGCATAGAGAGGGAACTGTGCTCTATGGTGGGTTTCAATCCTTGTTTTAGTGGATGTTGCTCTGCAACGGCAGTGTCGTCCGTGATCAAGCCAAGAAGATGGCGTTTCAATCCTTGTTTTAGTGGATGTTGCTCTGCAACACGACCCGTGCGTATTGCAAGTGCAATCAGGTTCAAGTTTCAATCCTTGTTTTAGTGGATGTTGCTCTGCAACCCAGAAGAGGATACTGAACTTTGCACCCCCCTCTAGTTTCAATCCTTGTTTTAGTGGATGTTGCTCTGCAACTTCCAGAAGTTTTACATCCTAACGAACCAATCGATTTGTTTCAATCCTTGTTTTAGTGGATGTTGCTCTGCAACAAGATAGGCACTCGATCAGCACAGCCCCAGTATGTTGAGTTTCAATCCTTGTTTTAGTGGATGTTGCTCTGCAACGCTGCGCGCGAGACTGTTGTTTTGGCGAGATATTGCTTCTGTGGGTCTCTTTTTAGGGGTTCGTACTCTTGTTGCATCTCTATCGAACCATTTATAAACAGAAGACTGTTGGGCGGGATCTTGGAAGGTATCATGCTTACACGCAGATGTTGCGATAAGTGCAGTCGACGCACTTGGCTTTATCTTTTGTCTTCTCTGGATATAAACCTTTCTCGATCACTTCCAGAATATCCATGATCATCTTAACGGCTTTATTGAAGTCGCTCTTCTTAAAATCGACCTGTTTGACAAGGTTATTGCTTCGGGTATAGCAGATATACCCGCGGTTCACCTCGATCTTATAGTTCTCAGCGATCATCATCGCTTGAAGTACCAGTTGGTATCTATGCGTCCTATAGACTCGATCTTTGTACTCGGCGAACTTGTATTCGAGTGGGGCGGCTGTTCCGTCCCTGAGGAAGAGAACCTCGTCAACGATCCCTTTGATGTGATGTTTCTTTGCTGCGATGAAGACCTGCCTCTCCTTTCGTGTGCAGTCGATCTTCTTTCTCACGTAATCGATGTTTGTGGTGCGCCTTCTCTCATGGAGATCGCGCCCCTTGAGCACTTTGTACCGTGTCTCCTCGTGCTGGGGGATGTCGAGGCAGTGCATGAAGTAGATGAACCTGGGGCAGAAGAGAAATTCGAGGACGTCAGAGATTGTGATTATGGTTTCAGATTCAGACCATAGCATTCGACCACGCCTCAAAAGAACCTTGTGATAACCTCATCGCTCACCAGATCCCTATCAAAAGCCTGGCCTATCAGTTTAACCTTCTTGAACGACTTGTCGTCCATCGGGAAGATGTATACAGAGTCGGTATCGAGATCGATTATCTCCTCACACTGCAATGCGATGGAATCACGCTCATTCCCGTTCAAGTCTCCGAGAAAGACGCTCTTCTGCACCCTGTATAGACCGTAATCGAGGCATATCCGGCTCACCCTGTTTCTGATTTTATCCTCTGATATATCATAGATCACCCAGACCAGCATCTATCCCTCATCCTCCTTTTATCAGACTATTGGCAATCCTGTGGCACTCGTACTGGATCGTCTTCCCGATCTTAACATTCCTGCCACGATACGGGATCTTCTTCTCGAACGTCTCGTTGATCGCCTCAATGAGCACGGCTTTCCCCTCCTTCTTCAGCACAAAGCCACCGGGAACCACGTCAAAGAACTCGTCCTTCACCTTCTTCTTCGAGAAGAGATAAACAACAGTTCGGTCAACGTGTGTGCGGAACGGTTCGATCAGATCAAAGACGAGCGACTTCTTGTTGTAGTTGTCGGTGTGAATGATCCCGAGATAAGGGTCAAGACCTGCGATGATGCATGCCTTCTCAACCTTCGAGTATAGGATGCCGTATCCATAGTTCAAGAGGCAGTTGAACCCGTCTCTTGCAGGGTTTCTACTTCTCCCATTAAACCTCCACCTCTCTGGCATGATGAGTGCGAGGGCTTCGAAATACTCCCGAGAGCACATGCCTTCAAGCCCCATCAACTGGTCTCTCTTCTCTTCCACAACCCCGCGCAACGCACTGATCTCATTCTTCAATTCAATGATCCTTCTGATGTGAGACTCGATCTCTCCCCTCCTCTCTGGACGGTTCTTCTTGAGGTCCTTCAGAAAGGTGATCTGATTATCGATCTTTATCTCCACCCATCCCTTCGCCATGTTAAACCCTCTTGCCGTGCTGGAGGTCTCAAGCTGACGCCTTCTGATAAGAGTCGTGCTACCGAGTTTACTGTGCCAGACTCTGCCGAAAGGATCACCAAAGTTGTCAAGGAAGACTATATCGATGTTGTTATCTACAGCGAACTTGACTGCGTCGGTCGAGATGTACGCAGATGTCGTAATCAGTATGCTATCAACCTTATTCACCGATATCTCAAAGACCTTCTCCTCGTTCCTGACAAGAAAGCGGTTCTCTTTCTTTCTCAGGTATGATCCGCGGGTGTTGATTACGAGTTGCATATGCATAAGTTTTGGAGTATTTTATGGATTTTATTATCGGTTATCACCACGCTGTCACTAACACCCCACACACAAATCTTACTTTGAAGATTGGACGCGAAGTTTCATGGAGGCGCTCCGACTGTTATTTTTACTTTCCCCGCACCTTTGGATTTCTGACCACCAAGACGATCCAACTCTTTTAATGGTCTTAGTATCAAGTTATCGATAATCTTAATCTGGATTTCATTAAGATCTTCTATTTCAGTGTTGTTTAGCCACGTATCCAATACTTGTTTATTATTCTCGCCTATCTTTCTCGGTACACCAAATTCAAAATTACCATCATTCAATAGAATTTCAAGTTTACCAACGAATTTTGTTCCCGGTAAAACCTGATCTCCGCGAACAATTGCTCCGTGGCGAGCAGTTCCTGTTTTCCTGTCAATTCCTATCTGAGTTTGTTCCAATTTGCTAAGCCCTTTCGTTATTGGTAGAAAGTTGGGTATTCGCAGGAAACCCATTATGCCATTGGCACCAAATAAATAACAGACTGGGCATATCCCACTATTTGGGAATTTGATCGTATTTTCGTCCACTTTCACTTCGCAGTTTTTCTCTCTGTAAACAGCTTTGTTGGTCAAGAAAGATTTTTCTGCGGCGGTGGGTTTTGATGCGGGAATGCATGGCATCAAACACTTTGCATCTTCCACTCTGAAAATCGTTTTAATCTCGTCTTGGTGTTCTATTAAGTAGGCTTCTACTTTATTTCGGAATGCCCCTTTGAAACTCGATGCGGGGATCGCTGGCTGGTCACCAATCATGAATATTGGTGCTTTCTTATCTGTCAATGGCGTAGGACTTCCCCCAATGTGCAAGAAAGACGCATCTTCAACCTTCACAACTATGCCCACATTAAGCCTCTTAATTCTGCCGATCTGTTCGGTTGTTCCAATATCTGCAAGAGTTTCAAACTTATTCATGGTTTATCACCTCAGGGAGTAACTTAAATGCATTTATTTTTCTTATTACAAATCCCTTTTCAGGTAGGGATAAATTCATTCCATATAGTTGATCTACATAATTCCACAAAACCATTAGTGCCTCCCTTTTACGTTTATCTCCCTCTTTTTGAGCTTTATACAAAATAAATTCTTTCACGATATTTCTCTCGGTCTCTTCTATCAATTGGCCAATATCTTCTAAATGTTTTGGCGCTAGATTACTTGATAATATCCCCAGGTCATCGAACGTTTCTATTAGTTCTTCTAAAGAATTTGACGTATCTGTGACCGCCCGAATCATCGATTCTGCAAGTTTTACACATCTTTGTCTATTCTCTATTCTTTTCTTCAGTCTGTTATTTTTTTGCTTTTTCAGATGTTCTATCTCCTCATTAACTTGCTCAATTTTATCTTTGATCTTTTTGATAAAATCTGCCTTATTATTTTCATATTTTTTCTTCAGATTATCCATTTCCGCTTTGTTAAATAGTTCCGCTCCATGAGAATAAAAAAATATCCTCCGGTCATTCAATATTTCCTTAACAAATTCATCGACGTTATTGAGTATCATTCCCATCACCTCTATCATAATCCTTCAACAGAAATTCCGGTCCTTTTATCACGCTTCCCTCAAAGAGTGATAGCACGTACCACCCGGATGTTTTACTCGTCGGCTCAAAGAGGTAACCATATCGTGCCTTTACAACCTTTTCGATACCGAATGTATTTTTCAGGAATTCAGTCGTCCCCCCTTCGTCTATCAACCTCTTTTGAGACTTGCCATCCATTCCATTCATCTCTTTTGCCTTTGCTATTGGAATTCTGGTATTCAATAACCCTTCTCGAATCTCCAAATCTTCTTCACCTATCTCTCTGCACTTTTTCAATGTACACCCCCCGAACCCTTTAGATTTGAAAGCACCCATATCCATATAAATGGAAATTGACTCATTTTTAAGGGCGTCTCTGATATCATCTGTCGCTGCGATAAACACCCTCCCTTTAACATCCCTCAGGTATTCAATATACAGTGGAATGATGCTCGTGTTGATTGCCCTGTCCCTCGGTGAATACGTTAATATTTGCACATGCCTTCTTCTAAACTCCTGCTCATTCTCAAAAGGAAAGTAACCAACGGCGTGAATATCCTTATCTCCAAAAACCGCCTTTAAGGCGCCAGTAATCTGGCTATAAGGGATTGTTGTGACTGTCGGTCTGAACTGCCCCTTCTTTATCCGTTCGCCCATACAGAGCATATCCGATGTGAGCGTGTATTCAATAAAATTCATTCAACCAACTGCTCCTGATCGCGTATCATCTTTGCATAGGTCAAGATATTCTCAAAACCAACTGCTGAGGTAAATTTCTTCAGTTTTTCATAATCTTCTTTTTTGACTAACCTCCACTCGCCTTTATGATACAGTAAGATCTTTGATAGTTCTTTAGATACTTCTGATATCTTTGCCAACTTATGAAGTTGAGCTACAGAGATTTCATTCAATTCAAGGATATTATCTAACTGTTCCAGATCCAGATGCATCTCGCCTTTGCCCACGAGATTTACATTGACATCATTCACTGGGTTATCCAGAAACCTCCAGTGCCAGAAGAATGCGAACTTTATGCTGGAGTAGGAGATTGAGAGTTTTATTGGCGAAGCTACCTTTTTGAACTTTGGGAAATATCCATTGAAGAGCTTGTTGTAGATTTCCAAAATTTCTGTTATGTCAGCCAGACTCTCTATCCTGACGCAGAAAAGATCTGACAGAATCCACTGACAATTTGCAATTCCAAATTTATCTGCAAGCAACCCCTCTATCTCCCCATCATCTTCTCTCTTTCTCATCAAATCTCCCAGGAAATTCTCAAAATCACTCTGGAACTCAGAAAGAACAGAAAATCTTATCTCTCCTTCCCTGCTCTTTTCAAACTCTTTTTCATTTAGATTTAGATATTCTTCATACAGTTTTTCCAAAATTTTCTGGAGTTCTTCGATGTCCAGACTTATTTTGACCCACGCAACCTTAAAATCTTCATCTGATTCAGACCATTCTACAATTTTTGGTGCACGAGGCTCTTCTTCTCTTAAATTAAAGCAGTGTATGCATAATTTTTCAGAAATAGTCTCCTCTAACCATTTTTCGTTTTTGTTCTTGCAACTCTCACAGATTTTATCTAAAGGAAACGGGTATTCTTCATTTCTCACAGCAGTTCTACATTTCTCACAAAGATGCTCGTAAACATAATCTCTTGGAAATTCCTTTGTTGCCTCATACATCTGGCAGAGGTCGCAGATATCATGTATCTGCGGAGATAAATCGAAATATATCAACTTTTCAGCATAGTTAAATTTTTCACGAACCCTAAATCCTTTTGAATTTGTTCTTTCAAATCTGCTTTTCATCGCCAGTGGAGTGGGATATACCTCATATAACACCGCTTCTGCCTCTTCTACATCAAAGTATAGGTTTTCTTCTATTTTTTCAAAAATACTCGTTATATCTTTATTCACTGGAAGAATTGCCAGAAATTCATCTTGAGTGCAAAACAAAATCTCATCTCTTTGCTTTAAAAACTCTACAATTCGTTCTTTAACATTGAAGATATTCAAATCTCCTGCTCGAACAGGCGATAAATGAAATTTAATTTTTCCGTGAACGAGTTTTATTGTAAAATTATTCTCTGCTTTCTTTATTTCATATACCTCTCCGAGAGTTGTTCCATTATCCTTGATATCGTCCCCGTACTTCTTGAAGAATCTATAAAACTTGCCAACAAGTTTTGAATGTGTAAAGAGAGATATGATATTTAATCCCGGAAATTTATCTTCTGGACATTCTTTTAATCTTTTACCGTATTTTTCAAAATATTTAGTACCGTCGTTAGACGAGTAATTATTTACAAAATCAATTAATTCTAAGAATTCCTTATCATCCGAGATCAATTCCGTCTCGGCTTCATTTTCCCACCATAATTTGCAGATACTCGATTTTCTCCGCTTTTTATCACTTCTTTGTGTTTTGTTTTGTGTTTTGGCTTGATCCTTGGCTTGATTCGCCTCTTTTTTAGGTAGCATTCTCGACACGGCAGATGCCATGTGATCCGATAACTTAAGCAAAAAGAGATCCATGTCTCCTTTGTATTCATTTGGAGTCTTTCCGCCTGTATGAAATTTTATACCAACCCAATTTTTATTATCTTTTATTCTATTCTTGTAGCGATCGTCTATACGACGAAAAGTGTGCCCGTCTTCGTTCATCAACGACTCATCAACCATCTTCCCTATATCATGCAGCTCTGGAACCAGATCATCGCTCATATTTTTTCACCAACAGTAAAGCAATATTTAACTATCTTCTCCGTCTTTATTAATCCTTTCCACATCCAGAACCCTTTCAAAGATTCTTCACCTTCACAACCGCCCCAAACCCCCTCGATACCGACTTACCAAGCCCGAGATAGTCAGGAATTGCAAAGTTCACCATAAAATCGCATTCAATTCCAAGCATGTTCACACCCTTAACAGTGCACATCCTATGCCGCACTCTACCAATATCCAGTTTTATATGTGAGGTCACGACATAATCCAGCCCCTTTGCCATCGAAAGTATATTACCAACAAGCGTTCTGCGCAGCAAATTCTTCTGCTTAGACCAATCCAATCTAAAATACCGTTCATAATTCCTCTGATTCAGTGCAAGCCACGGCGTAATAAATCGATAACTCAAAATCTGATGCGAGATACCAAAAGCTTCCTCTCGCAGAGTTATATTTCTCTCAACAATCTCGTAGGTATTATCTCCAAGCGTTATTCTATCGTACTGGTCGTATAGCTCCTTTAATACCTCTGCACCCTCGTTTATCCCGATCACCATCGGAGTGCCATCGATCACCTTGTACTGGATCTTCGGGTACTGGTAGACGAGTCTGCCCGCATCCACGTGCTGGTGCAGGAGCTCATACTCTGTGAACTTGGTTGCAAAGAAGCCGCGGAGCTGAACCCCTGTCTCTCTGACCGGGCGGGAGGATGTGAGGGTCAGAGTGAGAGTTTCAAGGGGCATGGTTTCAGTCCTTTGGAGATTGATAGCCGAAGACGTAAGACGCACTCACGCAATCGAGTCCGAATACGATCGTTCCTACTTCGTCCATAACTTCTCTCTTCTCCAGTATTCTTGTATACTGTTCCTCATTCAAACTGATTTCATAGGATTGTGAGCGAGACGGTGTCTTCCTAACAGATCAGCACCCCCTCTCCTGCAGTCTCTCGTTTGAAACCGGTTTCAGCATCATAGTAATTAGATAATTCCTCTTTTGAAACGTGATTTATTTCTCCCTCTTCAAAACCAGCCGCATAATTTTTTGGAACAGAAATCACATAATCATAAAAATCCTTTTTAATCTTCAAAAACTCCTTCCTGCGCTCAAACGGTGGAAGCTCTTTTATTTCACAATATTTTCTCCACACAGATTTTGCATAATCATCAAGTTCAATGAACACGTCAACCTTGAAATAATCCTCTTTTATTAATTTAAATTTGGATAAATCTTCAAATTTCAATTTTTCAAGTGTTTCTAAAATACTCATTGATTCATCGTCACTTTTTTCAATATCTATTTTTTCAAAGTATTTTTCATTTATTTTTAAAAATTCAGATTCGTTTATTTTGTTTTTGTCTTTGAGGACATTTTCTGTTTTAGAGGGTAAAAATGTTCCATAGATATGTTTGTAATATTCTCTATTTTCTTCTTTTAAAACAAAAATTTTAACAATACCTTTTGTATCTCTAAAGTTTCTGTTACATCTACCTGCAACCTGATTTATGGAATCAAGGGGTGCAAAGTCTCTATAAACAATATCGACATCCATATCTACACCCGCTTCTATAAGCTGGGTACTTACTATGATTTTTCTCTCTTTCGTTTCTTTCTTTATCTCTTTAATTCTTTTTAATCTACTCTTTGGAACAATATTTGTAGATAAATAATATATTTTGGAATCTTTAATATTCAACTCCTTAACAAACTCATAAACGTCTTTTGACGAGTTAATAGTATTCAAAACAATTAAAAAATCTTTGTTTTCATTCTCTATTAAATCTTTTTTTAAGACCTCTTTGAAGCTTTCAATTAAAATAGGCTCTAAAACCACATGTAATTTAACTCTATCAAGTTCTCTAAAATATTTTTCCTTGTTCTTTACTAATTCTTTTATTTCATTTTTCTTTTCGTTAAAAATCAAAGGCTGCGTGGCTGTAATAAAAATAAAATATGTGTTAAAATGATTTGCAAGAAAATTAATTGTTTTATTTAACAACAACCAGTATTTGTGTGGAATAGCTTGAACTTCGTCTAATATAACAATGCTGTTTACGATGTTATAAATCTTTCTTATCGACCTGTTTTTATTTGATATTAGCGAATGAAAAAATTGTATAAAAGTTGTAACAATAATCTCTGAATTCCATCCCTCGATTAAAAGAACGTCCTTTCCAACATCGCTATCTATACTATCAAATTCGTCTTCTTCTGTTGTATAAAGCACGTCTGATAAATGGTGATGTTTTAAAAGTATATCTGTGGTTGGATTTCCTAAAACCTCATTGAAAACATCATAATTTTGATCAATAATGCTCAAAAAAGGAAGTGAGTAAATAATCCGTGGCGAATATCCCTTCTCATACTCGATTCGTTTCCTTATTTTTAAAGCAAAAGACAGAGAGGTAAGTGTTTTTCCAGTACCAGTTGGAACATTCAGCGATAAAATCTTATCTCTATCTAAATTAATATTTTTAAGGTTGCTCATAACTTCCTCATAGATCTCCTCTCTCATTCTGTTCATCTTACTCTCATTTTCTTTAAATCTGGATTTTTTATAATTATCAACTATATCATTGGATACATCTTTTCTTCTAACTGGCTTTAAATTCGCAGCGTCTGTTTTGTCAGCATCTAAAAGTACTGAATACAAAAACAAAGCTATAAAATAATAAAACAAACTGCGCTCTTCATCTATATTCCTAACCAACCTCCTCCCCTCACCTCCAACATCATGCATGTAATGTTTCTTATGTCCTTTAAGCTTCCCATAAACATAGATCGGTTTTGAATTCAAAATTTTATCTCGAAAGAAGTTACAATCAAAATTAAACTGCACCTTTAAGAACAACACATTATAAATATCGTTTATTTTATTAAAATCAATGGACTCAACTTGTTTTTCTAAAATCGCTTTATCAGCCTCGCCAAAATCACTGGTTTCATCCAATGCATCATGTAAATTCCCATGGTGCCGTTTAACAATCAAAAAGCATATTATAGGAAGATATTTTAAATATCTCCTCTCCTGTAAGTTTTTAGAGGAAAGATACTCTTTTATAACATAATACGTAAAAAGGGATGAAAGAAATCCATGATACGTTTCTGGTTTATTTTTTAGTTTAATCCTTTTCAATTCATCTGTTTCATTAATATATTTCTGAAAAAAAGACGTTGCTTTACCGAAGTCATGACTTATTCCAACCAGATAAGCCACATCTTGGAGCACGTCAAAATCCACATATTCATCCATGCTCAACTTTTTCGATGATATGATCTCTTTACACAGTGCTCCCACATTTGATAAGTGTTCCATTAAATGCTTATCTGGATGCGATTTAAGCTCATTCGATGAAGACGATATTTTCCTGTGTTCCAGTTCCATAATCTATAGTCCAATAAGGTTCTGCTAATTTAACTTCAATCCGTTTGCCATTTCTCTCAAACAAAAGATCACTATACTTTGTAACAACCCTTTCTAAATTCAACTCTATTGGAACTTTCATTGAAAAAAATTCTCCATCTAAATTAAAATTGATACCCTTCTCGCAAACAATTTTTTCAGACGGCAATACGGAATCAATTTGAACATATTCATCGATACTTGAGTTAGTTTTAGCTTCAACTTCACCAACAAACACAAAGTTCGCTATGTTCTCACTTAAACCAAGACACGGCGTGTATACAGATTTATGAGCTTCTAAGTTTTCTCTCAGCTGTTGATATATCTCTTTATCCGCGTGGTAAAAATAAACTCTATATCTTGGGTCTTTCAAGAACTCAAAATTTATCTGAGTTCTTTCAGTTATCAAGTTCATCCCAATGCCCTTTGCATTCTTTGTGTGTATCAAATTTTCAGCAATAATTACTTTTTTTACTGGAGTTAGCAGCTTTAAACCGATGTATGCCTTGTCCGTAGTGAAATATTTTAGATACTCATTGTTCTCTTTTTCCAATCCAATCATTGCACCAATTAAGCCACATAATGCAGTTCGTGGAGGGACAGTAAAAGTGAGCGGAGACGTAGTAGTATAGAATCGTCTAAAATGAGCATAGTCTCCCCACACATCAAATACTAACAATTTGTCTATCCTTTGCTCTGGATTCATATTCTATTCAAAGATTATCTCGTTTTGTCGAATAGTGCTGTCCAACCAACTTAAATCGATCTTCACTCTATCATCCCTTTTTATCCCAACACTTTCAATTTTATCTCTATTACGATTCAATGTTTCAACAAGTTCGCTTGCATCCAGTTCAATTTCAGAAATATCACGTATACTCTCCTGATTTATTTTTTCAATATCTTTTATCCTGATGAGTTTGTCAAGATCACCTATGTGATATCCGTTCTCTCTATAGTTCACTTTCAAAAGCAATCTCGACATTTGACCCGCTTTGCTTCGTGAAATCAGATTTTTAGTGCCGTTCCACATTCCTTCTAAAAGTAGTTTGACATCTTCTTCTGTTAATCCTGTGTGTTTTGCTGCATTTTCGTTAATGATGCCGTAGAAACAAATTAATGAATACGGTAATATGTCTTCTTCTCTGAAGGTTTTTTGAGTTGCTCCTGCTTTCGATGCAAAGGCACCAGTACCTTTAATATGCTTCATCTCAACTCTGTGCAATGACCTGCCCATTCTGAATTGAACAGGACCTGTGAGAGTGATGGACCCTGTAACACTTTTTAACTTCTTCCCGTCTTTTATTGTCAAATCAAGAGGTATTGTAGCTCCGAATAGACGCACATCAATACAGGTACTGATTATTTTGTTTTTGATTATCTCTTTTTGCTCATTAAAGCCCTTACTCTCCAAGTCAGATACACCATTTAAAAAATCTTTTGCTCTTAGTTTGGCGTCTTGGATATTGCCTTCATCATCTGTTATCTCTCTAACAAATATCTCCTGATTTTTAAAATTCATGAGATAATCTCGTATTGTCCTTTTCAGTCGAACGTCTGTTACGACATTTATCCCAGTTTCTTCATCTATTCTTGGCTTGTTCTCATCCAATGGGTCGCCGTTTGGATTTGCATCTTTTATATCATACAGAAATACCAACTCTGACCTGTTTCCTATAATCTCACTCATTTTCATCACCTATCTCATTATCCTGATTTTCTTTCTTAAATAAATAAGAAAGATTCATTCCAAGCACAAAATAGTAACTTATTTCATCGTTGCTCATATTCCATTCATCTCCTGCAGATACGAGATATTTCGAAATAATCGATTCCAAATTTCTATAATAATTCTTTCCATACTCTTCAAGCTTGTTTTGTATTTCTGGAAGAAGTTTTTTGACTTGTTTTTCATCTAACTTCAGCCCTTTCAGCTTCACTCTAAAAGGGGTGGCGTTTCGTTCCTGATATTGAATATTTAGCAGGAATTGTGTCAAAACTCCTTCAAGAAATATTGCTTTTTTTGCATCACTCTTAAAGAAATCTGAAAACTCATTAAAAAATGTATCAATTTTTTGATCTAAATCCGTTACTTCCTTTGAAACGCTTTTTTCAAACATGTTTAATCTGTTCTCATCCATTTCTCTCTCCTCACCAAGATTCACTAACTTTAATTTATTTAAATAGTTTAATAACATGAATCCTTTCAATGTTGAAACCTTAGTTGGGTAACCATTGGCAAACTCATCTCTTATTTTCTCCATAATAAAATTCAATAAGAAATAATAATCTATTGTTTTATTTGTGAAAATTTTATTTGTGATATCTAAAAAATACTTATCATAAGTTCCATTATTGCTAGTTTTTGGGAAAAACGTTCTTAAAATTCCAAAATTAAACTCCAGTGGCTTTTCTCCAGTTTTTTTCTTATTTTCAAACGTAGACACCATGCATTCTTGAAAGATCTGAATCTGGTCAACTCCAATTATATTCTCCTCTGCACAACCTACTTTTGCGTTGAATAAGGTCTTCAACCTCGATGGCAGAATATCTTCAATGTATAATAATATGTTAAAAACGGAGCCATTATCTCCCTTAGGAGCGTCGTAGAACATAAAATTCAGATTTAAATAGTTCTTTTGTTCACTCATTGATTCTAATATTTCATTTTCATCGGCTGTTAGCCTGTTTATCTCTTTTTTCCTGAATTTTGGGTCATTTTGCTCTTCTATTCTTTTGAAAATGTCTTCTTGTACTGATTTATCTACATTATTTAAAAATTTAGGAATTAAAAGATAATTAAAACCATAAAAATTAAATTTAAGATTATTCTGCAAATATTTTTTACCTTCTTCAAGTGTTAGTGCACAATTTAAACACACAGGATAGTTCTTCCATGCATTCTTCTGCTGAAATCCCCCGCTTACAAAACCTCGTTTGTCGACGGTGTAGAACTTGTATGTATCCACAAAACCATAGACTTCCGCCTTTCTTTCATTGCAAACCGAACATATCTGATTTTCAGATTTTGATATTTTACCATATTTTGAATAAAAATTTTCTTTTGCTTTATCTAATAATATATCGTGAAATATCTTAAAATCATATAGATATTTATTGTCGATCCTCAAGCTAATAATATTGTTTTCCTTGCTCTGCTTTTCTTCTAGGTCCTTTAATATCTGTTCACTATTATTTCTAATACAATTACCGATTTTGACCAAGAAATTTTGATTTTCATCCAATCCAATTTCATCATAATTTTTAAACCAGTTCAATATTTTATTTCCAAACGTTTTTTTCACATCAGTTATCATTGCAGTTGGTGTGATGTCCGTACCCCTTGGGTTGCCCTTTTTATATAGATATTTTTCTTTATCATATTTTGAATATTCTTCAACATCCACACCTTTATAACTAAAACCATCTCCCTCACATTTAAGAACAATAAACAACACATTTTTTGTATCTCTATTTGCAGGACTATCCACAAGAATGTCAAGGGGATCGTCAACACTCTTCCCTTCTCTCCCTATCGCATATTCCCCGATTTGTTTGATTGCTTCTATCATTGTTGTCTGTGCCCACCTTGTTTAGTGATTATTATCATTATGCTTTTTATTCTTTTCGCTTGTTTTTATGCGGGTTCTCGCTTGGAGTGTCCCGTGGCGTTCTCGTCAGTATTCTGGTTCCATTCCTTTGAGCAGGTCGTTTGCTACTTCTTTCTGGCTTTTTGTTCTTTCTTTCTGTTCTTTCTCTTTTTTGATGGCTTCGATTGCTTCAAGGTAGAATTTGTCGAGTTCTTCTGATGCTGATAGTGAGAATATGGTCAGGACTTGTGGTTCTTCTCGGTTTCGTATGAGTACGCCTTTGAAGACGTGTCCCACATTGCTCGAGAGTGTCTCGACTTCGCTCGTGATCTCGTTTATATCGAGGTATTTTTTGTCGCCCTGTATGATTATCATTGCTCGCACTGCTTCTTCGTATGGTTGCGTTGAGAAGAGGAGTCCTCTTGGTGACATGCTCTCTTTGATTACGTCTTTTATGCTCTGATTCTTCCCTCCTTTTGCGAATCCGAAGGTCGCGAGTCTGGCTCCGCTTGCCATCAGGGTGTTGAAGTCTCCAAGGTCTGTTACCATCATCATCTCACTGTCGAGTGCGCGGATCAAGAAGAGGAAGCGATCTGCAACCATCCTGTTTATGCTGTCGTAGGCAGTTTTGATGTCCTTTCCTGCCTGTTTCAGGAACTGGTTGTCAACAAGTATGACTCCATCGACACTTGTCTCTCTCAGCTCTTGAAGGCAGAATGCTGCGTGCGAGCGAGACTGCCTTGAGCATCGTGCTCGCCAGTGGAGGCTCAGAGCGGCTCATCTTTCATCCATTCTCAGCGCTCTGTCTACACATAAACACTTTAAATATATTTATAAAATGTGTTGGATTCACTAATATTCATTAATATATTAATTGTATGAAACTTCAAATTATGGTCTTGAGCAGAGCTATTTATACTAAAACAAAGCAACAAAATATGTGGGCAGAAAGCGAGTCTACGAAGTTGCAAAACGCATACCAGCAGAAGAACTCGACAAAAGGATCAAGAGGCTCGAAAAGGATACAGGAGTTCTCAAAAGATTATACTTTATAAGATATCTCTACAGAGTGATGAGTGTTGAGGAAGTTGCTGAACTGGTTGGGGTCACTAAAGCAACGGGCTATGCATGGTTTAAAAGGTGGAATTCTAGCGGTTACGAAGGCTTAAAACCGAACTATGGAGGAAGTAGACCCTCTAAACTTACAGAAGAGCAGAAGGAAGAACTCAGAGAAATGCTCAAGAAAAAGGATTCCTGGACAACGAAGGAAGTTCAAGAGCTCATTGAAGCAGAATTTGGAGTTAGCTATTCTTCGTGGCAGGTCAGAAGAATTCTAAAATCGTTTGGAATGAGATACGCCAAACCGTACCAGAAGGATTACAGGAAGCCAGATAATGCAGAAGACACTTTAAAAACCCTTGACGACGCTGAAATCGAGGATGACGTAAATAGGATTCATCGATAAGATGGCAGTCGAAGCGAACGCAAACAGAGCAAGGCTGTGAAGCTTCGGAAAACCAGTTAAAAGAGTTGCTACATACATCAAAACCAAAGTTACAGGATTCTACACCTTGAACAGAGAAAGCTCAATAGAGTCTCCCAAGAGCAGCAAGGCTGAAGACTCCGCGTCTCTTTTCCCAGAAAGATAAGGGAAGCAAAACCTGAAAAAAGAGAATTGTAATCACCCCGAACAACCTCAGAACACAACATACCAGGAAGATAAAGAAAGAAGCCGAGAAACCGAACATTTCACTGGTTTATCCCCCCCTCACTCACCTAATCTAAATCCGATTGAAAACGTCTAGAAGAGTGCTAAAAGAGCAATTTCAGAGAAAACACCACTGAATATAAAAGAACTTAAAGAAACTATTACTAAAACCTTCAAAAAGATAACAAAATCGATAACACTTGCAAAAAAGTAGAATGAGGAGTTCTAAGTCTAAGATGCTATGCATTCAACCATATATGCGGTTTCGTTTTTTCGCCTCTTATCAGCGGTATAAAGCATCCTGTAATTGTCCATCCTCTTCCCTCTCATCTTTTCATAACCTCTTACTTTTATAGTTCCTCTATGCCACGGATAACTGCCGATTTCAATAGCATCCTTCTTTATTCTCTTTTTCAGTTATTCATTGAAGGATTTTATCTGTTTATAGCTCTTATGTGAAAAGACTACTTTAAAGCTCATTTAAACACTTCATCAAGCTCTTAGCAATCGCCTTTCTCTCTCGTCTATTGCTTCCAAAATATTCTCCAGGTCCTCCTCAGTTAAAATTTCATCCCTGTTCAATATCTTTACTCTTATCACATCTGACTCCATCCTTGCTGGTTTATTCACCTTATTCTAAATTGCTTTTAACTTTGTTAGCTATATCTACATCCACCGCACGGAAGAGAGTTGTTTCTTTCATCCACTTCCCTTTTTTATTCACATCCTGCGATTATGCCTGCGCTGCTCTCTCCAGTACCCAACGCCAAAGGTGAGTGCGCAGAGGGCGAGCATCCCGAGCTTTAGGATCCACTCCCGCATAGAGAAGATGCCTGCACCACCACCCCCTCCAAGAGCCGCCGATATTATCTTGTTCATCACTCGCCCGGTGATCCTCTCGGTGAAGATACCACCCGTCCGTTCGCTCTTCCCGCCTGACCCAACAGGACCAGATTCGTTCCCCCAGCCTCCCTCTGTGATGATCACGTATTGGCTCAGAGCATTGTTATTGATCTCAACTTCTCTCCAGTCCTCACCCGATAGCAGATCAGCAGCAGCCGTGAGGTTGTACACATGACCGGGCAGCATGGGTGTCCAGTTGTAGAGGTGGAGCGTCATCGACCCGCCCGCTGGAAGATCGAGGTGCGGGATTCTCCTCATCTTCATTCCATCGATGTAGAATGTCACATTGAAGTCATGAGCATCGCTCCTGCCATCGTTTCTGATCGTGGCATCAATCGAGTGCTCTATCCCGATCGGTGTGTACTCTGGAGCGGTCATATTGATCACGTTGAGATCAGGCGGGAAGATCAGGCGGAGGAATGCGTTGTTCGGCATCATGTAATTGCCAAGGCTGCGGATCGTGGCAATATTATCTCCACGCTTTAAGTGGTCAGCCACGTCCTCCCACTGGTTCTTTGTGAGGGCTATCCCGCTCCCATTGTAATGATACACCCAGTGGCCTGTCCCTATCCTGGATCCGATCGATTGGTCATTGAACTCAAGCGCATCACCTTCATTCGAGAACAGATCTGATCTATCGTATGAGCGATACATGCCAAGAACAGTCAGCAGCGATGCGCAGACATTCTCTGTATCGTTTCGTTCAACGCCCTCAAATGACGCTCTTGTGACGCAGTCTCCACTTGGAAGGCCTGTTGGGTACCTGGCATTTGCAGCCATCATGATATCAGCACCCTCATTGACCCAGTACTTGGTGAGCGGCTCATCCTCATCCTCATAGACCACAAGAAGACCGATCGCATGCACACCCGTACGCCAGTCCGCTTTGTTCGTTATGCTTGCCTCATTCTCGCCGTCTCTGAAGTGATCTTTCACATCGTAACTGTAGAGTCCATAGCCTAAATCGAAATCTGTGGCACCGGGGTTATCAGAATAGTTCCCAGCCATGGTGAGACTGTGACCATTGAATCTCACATCCACATCAGCCATCTCCGGGAGATAGCACCCGGGCCTAACTGGGTCCTTATGAGACGTGTACCAGTACACGAAGAGCCGTGCAAGTTCTATCTCGTCTGCGGTACTGGGGATGAAATCAGGGTATTTGACGACCCCTTCACTCCCGGGTTCCAGAGAAAGGAGAGAACTGTCCCCGATCGTGTATACCACCCTGCCGTGCACCTCCCCATGCGCAGCCGGGATCAGATCGCCGCCCCCGGTGTATCCGCTTGAATTGTAAACAAATATATTCACTGATATCAGGTTATTCTCTTCGTCTGACTCGCACACATCATCTGTGGAGTCTGCGATCAATCGTATCGTGTAGTTCCCACCACTTTCGAACTTATCTTCTGGATCAAACTCAAACCGTATCTTCTTCTCTCCGGCATAGACTGGATCTTCTACCTCTTTTGTTATATTGAAGACGCTCTCGCCGAGTGTGCCATTTGGATGTCTCTTCATGACATCGAGTGTGACATTGAAGTCGCTGACAGGGAATACTATACCACCCCCAGCAGCGCCGTTTCTGATACACCCGTCGATGATGAATCTCTCTGCATCAAGACTCATCTTGTTTTTAGCAGGGCTGACAAAATCTATCTTCTCTGCCACAAGATCCGCACACACCCGTGCCGTCTCATTGTTGTTGTCCTCGTTGCCTTCAGATATCTCGTAAAAAGGATCGATCCAGACTGTGATGTTATATGGCTCGGTGTATTCGTCCCATGGAACCTCCCGATAGACCCTGCTGTCAGCATCGAAATCATCGATGAAGTCTTCTTCTCCAAACTCATACCTGTCGATCTCAAAACTTGTGCGAAGATATTTTACCCGTGCACGATCCCCGGCAACCCATGGTGACCAGAAGTCTGATTCACTCTCTTCATATCGCCTGCCTCCAACTTCCATGTACCCGCCCGCTCTTATGTTCAACTCCTTGAAGTGGAGACGTGTCCAGTCGATATCATCTTGAATCGGATCTTCTGGGACCACTGTGTACCAGCTCCCGCTTTTGCGAACTGAATAATCCACGTCTCGAGAGAATAAGATCCTTGCACTGGTACTGCCAGAACCGATGTTTCTGAATGCAGCACGTATACCACTGTATGCTGTTGGGGGATGGATGTCGACCGTGAAATCAGGCATTGATATGTTAAGGACTCTAACCATCTCATTATTTGACTCGTTCATTTCATAGACGGTGTTATTCATATCGAGGCTCGCGTAGATAGTGTAATTCATGGAATGGTTCCCTGCACGCACATTACTCAATCTTCCCGTGACAGTTGCTGTTTCGTTGGGGGCAAGGGTCAGTATGGTGTGGTTGAGTATAATCCTATATCCATGCTCTGTGATGTTGAAACCCCAGACATGGTAGCCAGGGAACATATCACACTTTGTTGTCCTGAGTTTGACCCGATCTCCTCTCACCCATACCCATACGTCGCTCTCCTCTGAGCCACAAAAATTATCCACTATAGTGTCATTTTCATCCCACACGTAGAGGTTTCGCTTGATCGTGGTCTCTCCTACTCTCTGTGACATGCTGATCTTCTTGAAGTGAATACCCATCCAATCTGCGTCAGGGTACGTGGATGGTATCTCCCACGTGTACTTACCACCCACCGGGAACTCCTCATCATGCGGTGATTCGAACGGGTGGTACTCGATCTTCTCAGCCCACAGATCAACCGTGAAATTGGCTGTCCGATTTCCAAAATTTGTGATTGTGGTATTTATCAGCACATCGCTTCCAGCTCCCGGCTTTTGCGGGGTGAAGGTGATGTTTAAAACACCGGGATCCTCACAGGCTTCAACCTGGAGTTTTCTGGATATCTCATTGTTTGACTCGTTTATCTCACCCACCACATCTTCTGCATCGGTTAGTACCTGTAGGGTGTGGTTTCCTGCACTTACATCCCACAGAGTGGTGATCTTTCGGGTACTGCCTGCACCAAGCAATACACGTGTATGATTCAATTTCCTGTACTGGTATTTGTCAATGGAGAATGTGGTGCGTCCCCAGACAGGCGTGCTCGCCGTTGGTTTTTCAACCTTGTAGACATAGATCGTATCTCCCTCAACCCACGAGGAGTTGTGGTCAAACTTATCCTTACTCTTCCAGCAGCGAGTCCACTCCACTGCCCCGCTACTATTCCTGATCTCAACACACCCTGCCCATGGAAGAGTTAGCTCATCGAAGTGCACCCGTATCGCATCGGCTCCTGGGTATGTGATCATCTTGGCATATCCGTAGGGTGTGAGTACAGATCGTGGTGTGATGGAAACCCACTCATGCTCGTTTATACTCAAAAGATCAACCACACCCGTCCTGTACTCGTGATATGGATCGCTTTCATTGATATCCATTCTGAGAGTGGCGTTTGCAAGTACTGTATCCCCGTCCATGATCGTGTCGTTGAGATCGATCGGAGACTCATTATGGAATATTTGCATGTTGCTCACAACAAAATCCCTTGCTGGATACACAACCAGTGCATGGTCTGCATAATTGTTGTCTTCACTATTCTCACTTACATTGTTTTCAGGATCAATGAAGACCCTGATGGCATGATCCCCGGTAGATACCTGCTGCTCTACTGCGAGGTTGTTTGATTGATTGGCTAGGATATTCAGTTGATCATATCGGTGAATCTCGCCAGCATAAAAGCTCATGCGGATTCCAACTCCGTGTTTGCTCTGGAAGTACACGTTTGCTTCATCACCATCCACATAATACCAGCCGTCACCTTCAGGACAGGCTATGAGTCTGCCATTGCAATCATATATTTTTATATTATCTTTGATATTTATAGCATCTTGGATATTAACGTAGACACACTCTGCACCATCGACAGTCCTGTTGATCCATATCCAGCTACCAGTCCCGCACTCATCCTTCAACTTGCCAAAACCTCCAGTCCCCCCAGTCTCATAGAAGATATGTGCAGAGAAGTTATCAGCCGAGAGGATCCCGCGGTTGGCAATCGTGGCATTGATCAATAGGGTATCGGTATCATACAACACGCTGCCGGTATCATTGATGGCTGCACCATCTGGGGGTATCACGAGACATGAGATGTTTGTGACGAGTAGATCAGCACCCTCTACCCACATATCTCTCACTGCCGTGTTATTCGACTCATTCGTCTCATGTATGCGCTTTTCTGGATCTGCCACAACGGCGATGGTGTGATTCCCAATCGTGGCATTCCATCTTGCCGATACGTTCACCGACTCAGTGATATTCAGACTCAGATTGGTTCTGCTGGCAATCTCCATATCGTTAACACAAAAACTCACATCGAGGTTCCTTGCGGGTCTTATTCCGATGTTTTTGACCACGGCACTGATATTCACGACCCTGCCAGCCGTTATCACTGTGCTGGTCTTTACTTCGGTGCCGTTGATTTCCAGCCGTAGATCAGAGACTGTAAGATCCGCACCTTGGACAATCAATGTTCTGCTTAACTCGTTATTCGATTCATCGGATTCCAGATTCTCATTTTTGGGATCGATCACTGCGGTTATGATGTGTTCTCCGGCTGGCGTTGCATTCCATCGCACGGTCACGTTCTTTTCATCGCCTGCATTCAGAGGTATTTGCACATCCTCCGTATCAGTAAAGGATTCATCTATGAATCTAACAGTCACATCACTCGCATCCTTATTACCCAGATTGCTCACGGTTGCCGTGATATTCACCGGCTCCCCCTCTTCCGGACGTGCTGGATCAAATGTCAAATCTGTTACGGTAATATCAGATGCTCTTATGTAAATATCCTGACTGGACGCATTGTTTGATTCATTGAATTCAGATATATTATTCTCAGGATCTGCGATCACGGTGATGGTGTGATTTCCATGAGCACGTACATTCCACTCAAATTCTGCATCTACGGTTTCATTGCCAGCAGGGAATGAGACCGTTGTTATGTTGATCAGAGTGTTATCCAGATAGCAGCTTACCTCAACACTTCCGCCGCAACTGGCAAGATTCGTGGCATCTATCGTGGCGTTTATGGTCAAAAGCTCACCTATGCTCAGATTCACTGGATCAAGCGTCTCATTGTTCATGGAAAAAGAGATGTCGGTGAGCGAAAAATCACGGGAACGCTTTACCATAATCGTATTCGAATATATTGTATTATTTTCTGGATTATCCTCAATGTAACTATCCTCTGGCATTGTTTTGACCTGTATGGTGTGGTTGTATGAGATATCCCTTCCAACCTTCAGGGATGCAATCCATGGCACTGTGATATCTCTCGACTCACCAGCATCGAGGGATGCGATATCTCTTTTGGCGATGAGCACCGTCTGATTGCCAGCATCGAGGGGCACATCATAGAATGCGACCGTGATATTGCTTGCATTCATTCGACCGAAATTGGCGATCACAGCAGTGATATTCACAACATCCCCATCCCACAGGAGATCATCACTGATCGATAGGTCTTGAACTGCAATATCGGTCCCGCTCACAGACACATCTGTTGAGTTTGTGGCATTGCTCGTAGTAACGATCAATCTTGGATTTTTCTGAGTCACTCTCCAGTTCATCGACTGGTTCACGGACTCGTTGGCAGGTATGACTATACTTGTGTTTCCAAATACTGCCTGGTACTTATCTATGCTGTAGTCAACATGGAAGTCGTTGTCCGGCACGTTATCTCCTTTTACTGTTATATTTATCATTTTGGTGCTTCCAGAAGTCCACGATGTCCATCCAGACCAGTTGAAATTTCCACCTGTACACGTCAGCACCTGGCGATCGTTGAGATAGACCTTGAGAGTACCACCACTAGCGTCAACCCCACCATGTATGGTACAGTACGCCCTCATCATGATCGCATCCTCGTGCGTGATGACTTCATCAAATTCAATTACCCGTGATTTTGGTCTGTTGACACTGCCAGTGAGCCGTATGCTGCTGTTCTCTTCGCAGAACCACGCCGTGGTATTTGCAGTCCTATTCTCATCATTTCTGATGGTAGCCGTCACAGCGATGGTATCGCCGATGATTGGCTCTTCGGGATCGGTTGTTATCTCTGTGATCGTGAGGTTTGGGAGTGTTATATTCATCACTCTGGAGAGGTTGTTATTCTCCTCATCCTGCTCCTCTATCTCGTTCTCTGGATCGACCACGACTGTTATGTTGTGCTCCCATCTCAGGTGGTTTATATCAGGTAGCGCATTCCATATTGCCGTGACATGTTCTGTCTTATTCGCCCTGAAATATACACTCTCTCCCGCAAGAATGCTATCATCGATGTAGAAGGCAACCCTCGCATCTATGCTTCTGAAACCATTATTTCTCATGGCTGCATCAATGGTCACAGGATCGCCCTCTCTTGGATGCTCTGGTGAAAATGTTATGTTCGTGATCGTGAAGTCGTAGGGGTAGTATAGTCTCGCTTCTCTTCTGTAGGTGTTGTTTGATTTATCGAGTTCGCAGAGCGTGTCAGCAGGGTCTGCAATCACTGAGAGTGTGTAACAGGGTATCATCACGTATCTGGTCCCTGTTTCATTCGTGAATCTCGGGGGGTCGGCGTGCCATACTCTGGTAATATTCACGGATTTGTTAGCAGCTATCGATACGCTTGCATCTGCAAACACATATTCGTATTTATCTATAACAAAAGAGATGTAATCTGATGTACTGGCGATGCGGGCGTGCACCCGCAGGGTATCGCCATCCACCCAGTTGCTCCAGTAATCAGACCTGTGATTACCAATGGTCTCCACGGTATTGTTCTCTTCATCGCATATGTTAACATACGAGTATGCTCCCGGGTTCACACTGATAAAATGAACCCTTGTCCTGCTGGCGTTTGGCTGTGTGATGGTATCGTTTGATGAGTTTCCATAACCCGTAAAAAACCTGATTATAGGTGTGCTTGAGATGTTAAGCTCACTGCAGAACTCAACCATGGCATCAGCACTCAGACGCCCTCTGTTCAGAATCGTGGCCGTTACATTATTCGGGTACTCGAAGACTGGCACGGTCTCATCCGGGTACTCTGGGTCAAGCACGTAGCCTTTGACGCTTATATCTGTCACAGTGAGATCGGGTGCGCCAACGAGTACCGACACGCTCGTAGCATTATTCATCTCATCCGACTCATCGATCTCACCGTCAGAATCCGCAGTCACGGTCAGAGTATGGTTCCCTCTCTCTACTGGCGTCCAGTTGAAGGTGAGATTCTCGGTGCACCCCGTATTAAGTGACTCGATACGTGCTCTCTCAAAGAGATCGCCATTCACAGCAAGGCTCACATTGAATCCTCCTGCCGGGGTGGTTCCGTTGTTTGCTATCGTGGCATTGACCGTGTTATTCCTGCTGTCGAATATACACTGGGGTGGGAATATTCCTATCACCCGAAGATCAGGGAGTCCGCGGTTGATATCCACGATGAGAACTCCAGCACGACTCTCATTCATTGTTATCGTGCGATTCACACTTCCAACCGGTCTTCCATCCTTCTCCGCGCTGATGAGCAGTAGATCGCCGGGGTGTATCTCTGAGGTAGTGGTTATGACCTGGTAGAAGTTTTCTCCGCTGTGGTTTTCAGCAACAAGTTCCCTGCTCGTATTGAGGTTCGTCACAACAACCCTTGGAGCGTCAACCTGGGTGTTGTTCTCATAGAATACCTCTCCGTAGATCAGAAATGGTGTGGGCTGGTTGCTGGTATTGGTGACTTGGGTTGATGGGACCGCGCTGGTTGTGATGATTCCGAGGAGGAGAAGCCCGAGAGAGAGATGCTGCATCTTCATATTATTTCTTCACCACGTGGTTTTGGTGGGTTGGTTTCATCTGAACCTGCTTATCAGATAGACGAGTGCGAGTGTGCTTGTTGCAAGCATGATCTCGTATATCATCATCGCTGGCAGTCTCTCTCTCTGGGGTTTCTCGGCTTCGGGTGTGATAGTATCGCTTTGATTATTCAGTGTACTCGGCGTGGGTTTGATAGCGGTATCTCTCACCTCGATCACGGGCATTCGTGATGTGGTAACACGGCTGTAGCCACTCCCTGTCACTGCCACAACTGGCGCTTCGAGTGTGATCTTCCCTGTGGTGTTGAGTGTGATCGTGTAACTGATCTTTCTCGTACTCCCTGGTGAGAGTGTTGCGTGCATCGTGGTGTTGCCACTGGTGACCCGGGCACTTACTGGCACTTGATCTCTAAGTTCAATGACTGCATCCTTGTTTCCAGTGTTGGTAGCGGTCACTATAACTCTCAGATCTTCATCTGGTGTAACTATTGCTGGCTCTGCTCTCTTCTTCACCTCAATGTATGCACCATCAACAGCGAGGGTGCAGTTATTCGATGTGACGTTGATCGTCTCTCCGTTCGCTGAGAACGTGGCAGTTGCTGGTGGAAGGTTGAAGATGCCTGGTCGGGTCGGTTTCATGAAGTACGAGTATCGCACTCTCTCTCCAGGTGTTATGTTGTATCTCCAGTTGAGGTTCTCGTCGTCGCAGAGGGTGAAGTGCTCTGGAGTGGCGTCGTTTATCTCGATTGAGAGCGCTTCTCTCCCGGTGTTCTCCACGTCGATCCTGACCCATGCTTCTTCTTCCATCGTTATGTTGTTAACACTCTTTCTGACCTTCAGACCCCATCTTGGCAATACGAGGATTTCAGCTGAGGTGGACTTGCTGTAGACCACGCCCTTCTCATCGAAGCCTGTTGCATTTGCAAAGATCACGAACGACTCTCCAGCGGGGTCAGTTATCCAGGATGGAACCTGTAGTCTTGCATGGAATTCTTCCTCGCAATCGAGATCGAGACTGCCCCAGTGCCGGGTGAGATCTCCGTCTGTCAACCTCAAACTGCCTGGATCGATTGTCACGCTCAGGTTCTTGATCACCGCATCCCCCTCATTCTCGACTATCGCTCTGAGAAAGATCAGAGAGTCCTGTGCAGTGTACGTCTCGCAGTTGGTCTCAAGTTCAAGTGAGATCTCTGGCATCTTTCGCAGGTAGAGGTTGATGTGGATAGAGGGATTTGGCCAGTCGAGAGGATTCTTGGATCGTGGATCTTCCTCGGTATCGGCGTATATCTCGACCTTGACCTCATCGTTCCAGATAAATTCATCACAGACTGCTATCGTCTCATTCGAGGCATTGCAGGTGGCATTGAGGATGAAGTCTGCGAGTACGTCATCTCCTCTTCGAAGCTCGAGGTGGACGAGGCTGGCTTCGAACGGGACGGACTCATAATCGAGAAATTCGATGGTATAGCCCTTCGCGCTATAGGTATCTCCCTTGTAGAGTGTTGCGTCCCCTACATCACTCCAGTACTCTGGACTCTCTGGATCGAGGGTTGCAGATAGAACGTCTATCGATGCCGTGGAGAGCATCACTGCCAGCGTTACCATTATCGCTATCCTGCGTGGGATCATCTCTCCTCTTCCACGTATACTGTAGCACCCTCAGGGGTTGTGTATAGTGTGGCGATCTTCCGACCTCTTGTTGTTACTGTCTCTTCGGTCATATTCAGTCTCTCGATCTCGGTTCCATTCTTGATCACCACCTCCATCTTTTCCTCTCCAGGGTTCTTCACGATCGTTACGTCCTCTGTTGTGAGGAGCTCTGTGAGGCTGAAGTGCATCATTGTCACAACGAGCAGGCCGACGGCGAATATCATCGCCACGTCAAAGAGGTTTGCAACCCCGCTCAGTGGATCGTCTTCATCCTCGAACGCTTCTATTCTACTCTTCATAAACCTCATACTCTCAAAACCTCTACCTCTCGATGATGCGCCCTGGGAGTGTTTCATGCATGATTCCAATGCTCTTTGGCTGGGATCTCTCGATGCATCCGAGATCGATCCACCGGTTATTCCTTGTTAAGATCTTCACTGCGCGGTTGTACCATCCATGGGTCACCTCTATTCGCACGATATCCTGATAGGGTATCTCGCGATTGGCTGCATCGTCTGCCAAGATCTCGTCGGGGTGCAGATGGATGAGCTGGTCTGATCTTCTTTTAGCACGCACCCTGCAGACGTGTATCATAGCCACGAGTGCAGCGCAGATAAGTGAGTTGATAAGTATTAAATAGCTGAATGGAATGGCGATCTCGAAAAATCTGGCGATGATTGCAAGAGAGTCGATAGAGATGATTAGACCCATAAAGACCAGTGGGCTGGCAAGGAGTGAGCCAGTCGTCTTTGCAATGATCAGCCTTCTCGGTGTGAAGAAGAGGGTGTAGTAGATCGATTCACCCAGTCTCATCGTAACAGTTCGTATGATGCCCCTGATCTTCGAGTCTCTCTCATCGATCGAGAGTGTGACGCTTGGCGTAGCAGATGATGCCTCCCCTGATAGATCGAGAGGAGGGGTCTTCATGTCGGTATCTCGTGTAAAATCACCGAAGATCACCTCTGATATGTACTGGATATCGCTCATATCCTGCCTGTACCAGCGAGACCTCACCATCGAGACCATGAAGCCGGTAACCCCTGCCATAAGTCCAACAACGGTCGTTCCGAATGCGATCACGAGGTTGTTTGCAAGAGCTTCAACATCGCCCCGCATAAGTCCCATCAGTGCCGGTCCCATCGGTATGAGTGTGCCCATCAGCCCGAACATGGGCCCGGCTCTCGTCAGGAATCTCGTCTTTTCAAGGCGTTTCTGCATCGCTGTCTCGTAATCCTGTATCAGCTTTTCCACCTTGACCGCTCGAAGTTCGCCCTTCCTCCCGGTGCAGCTCTGAAGATCGTTTATAAAACTGTGCACGAAGTAATTGGAGCCGTTCTCTCTCATCACGCGGACCGCGCTATCGTCGTCTCCCTCGGAGAGGTATCTTCTTGCGAGGAGTGCACCCTCTTCCATCCGTTTCAGATCTCTCTCTCGGAATCGAAACTCGAAGAGAAAACCCCCCAGTTCGATGATGCTCCAGGTCACAAGCCCGAGAAGTATAGCCATCACAGGGTAGAGCATGAAGGTTGATATCTCGTAGATTGCTGACTGGAGTACTGTGGATAGATCTGGGATCATTCTATCCTCATCCTATCCTCCTCAGATTCAATTCATACCTCCTCTTCGTCTCTTCTCAGCTTCACACCCTCAAAGAATGTAATACTTATAATACAATACTTAAGATTTTCGGATTTGTGAAATCGAAAAACTTATTACCAATCGGGATACACCTCACCACCTAGTATGAAGAAAGGATGGAAGATCCTATCAATAAGTATTATTTTATTTATATTCATAGTAGTTCTTTTAATATTCCTGCCAACCTATACCGATGAAGCGGTTGAAGCTACGGATCTCTCTGAGTCAAGAGAGGCTGCATCGATCCATCACCACTATCCCCGCACAGTCGAGGACTCTGCTGGAAGAAATATAACGATCTACACCCCGGTCAAGCGAATCGTCGTTCTCAATACAGACACTGCAGAGGCAGTCAGGATACTTGGATGCAGCGAGAAGATCGTGGGGGTTGCCGATGGCATCATAACAAGGAAGGGATACTACTTCCCCGAGTTGAATGCCACACCATCGGTTGGAAAGTGGAACGAGCCAGATATCGAGACGATCGCATCACTCGATCCAGACCTTGTGGTCGCCTATGTAAGATGGCCAGGTGCCGAACTCGATCTCGATCTCGAAGCATTCGATGTCCCGGTTCTCAGACTCGACTTCACAGACCAGGAGAACCTGAAAGAAGAGATCAGGAAGCTTGGATATCTACTCGAAGAAGAGAAGAGAGCAGAAGAGTACATCGAATGGTATACCGGGTACGAAGAAGCCGTGAGGGAATTCGTTGAGAAGGAGAAGAGGAGACCACGAGTCTTCCTTGAAGGGTCAAAAGGCGTGGAAGACCTGAGCGAGATCGGAACATACGCCAACGGCTCTGCATCAGATACACTCTGCACCCTTGCAGGAGGGATCAACATCGCCCACAACCTCACAACCCCATTTCCACACGTCGAGGCAGAGTGGGTGCTCGATGAAGAGCCCGATCTAGTGATAAAGCAGAGATACGTGAGATGGGGCTGGAACAACTCCTCCAAACCCAGTGAGATCAGAGACGAGATCATGAATCGCCCTGGATGGAGAAGCATAATAGGCGAGGAGAACGTCTATGTCACAAGCTGCGAGACACTCTACGGGCTTGACAGCATCGTTGGACTCGTCCAGTGGACAAAACTATTCCATCCAGAATTCAAGATCGATCCCGAAGCTGTCTACCGTGAATACCTTGAGATGCAGGGTCTTCAGTACCCTGAAGGGATGATATTCATCTACCCGGAGATATGATGACATCCGAACCCAGTCTTAGGTCCAGTATACTAGAAGAGTATACTGGGTTGACACAAAGAAAACTGCATCTCATCATATCTCTCTTCCTACTCCTCATCTTCCTCGCAGTCCTCTCTGCATCGATCGGGTCCGCGGATCTAAGCCTGAAAGATACCTATTCAGCGATACTTGAACGCTTCTTCCCAGAGAAGATCAGTGTAGACCAGTTTGCATACACTGTGATCTGGGAGTTACGGATAGAGAGAGTTATAATGGGAATTCTCGCCGGATCCGGTCTTGCAATCGCAGGAGTGGTCATGCAGGCGATACTCAAGAACCCACTCGCATCCCCCTACACGCTAGGGATCGCATCGGCTGCATCATTCGGTGCGTCACTTGCGATAATACTCGGTGTGGGAGTCGTTGGTGGAGCGCACATCATAATCGCAAACGCATTCCTCTTCTCGATGGTTGCAGCGCTCTTGATCTATGGATTCTCGCGCAGAAGAACATCCTCTGAGACGATGATACTTGCAGGGATCGCGATCATGTACCTCTTCACCGCGATGGTAGCATCACTTCAGTACATTGGCGAGGCAGAGGAGGTCCAGGAGGTTGTTTACTGGATGTTCGGAAGCCTCAGCCGTGCAAACTGGTCCTCTCACTTTCCCTACGGGAACCTGGGCATAATCTCGATGATACTTGTAGTAACGATCCCCTATATCTTCCTGAAGTCATGGGACCTCAACGCTCTTGGAACAGGGGACGAGACCGCAAAGAGCCTCGGCGTCAATGTTGAACGGATCAGGGTATCCTGCATGTTTCTCGCCGCCCTCATAACCGCGTCGATCATCTGCTTCACAGGCACGATAGGCTTCGTAGGTCTCGTCTGCCCGCATATCACACGAATGGCTATAGGATCTGACCACAGGTTCCTCCTCCCAGGTTCATGCCTCACCGGTGCAGTCCTCCTCCTCTCCGCAGACACACTCGCGCGAACGGTCGTTGCGCCCGTGATACTGCCTGTTGGGATCGTGACATCCTTCATGGGCGTACCCCTCTTCGTATATCTATTGATGAGAGAGCGAGGTGGCTACTGGTGAAGCTCAGGATAAAGGGTCTCACCTTCAGCTACAGGTCAAACCCGATCCTCGATGGAGTAACACTCGAGATCGAGCCCCCAGAGCTATTTGCAATCGTTGGCCCGAACGGGACCGGCAAGACAACGCTCATCAAGTGCATCGATGCAATCCTCAAGCCAACGAGCGGATCAACACTGCTAAACGGGCATGATGTGAGCGATCTTGATCGAGGGGATCTTGCAAAGAAGATCGGGTATGTCCCGCAGAGCGCACCGAGAGGCTCACCAGTAACAGTATTTGACGCGATCCTCTTGGGACGGCGTCCTCACATCCAGTGGAGGGTTACAGAGAACGATCTTGAGAGGGTTATGGAGATGGTTGAGCTCCTCAATATAGAGGAACTATCGCTTCGCGCCTTTGATGAACTCAGCGGTGGAGAGCGACAGAAGGTCCTGATCGCCCGCGCACTCTGCCAGGACCCAGAGGTCTTGCTCCTTGATGAACCGACATCGAACCTCGATATACGGCATCAACTCGAGGTGATGGAGATCATGAGAACGATCACGAAGAAACATGGTATTCTTGCGATAATGGCGATTCACGATCTCAATTTAGCCTCCAGGTACGCTGACCGAATAGGTATGATGTACCAGGGGAGAATCGAGGCGGTTGGAGCCTCCCATGAGGTTCTGACACCAGAGAATATAAGACGCGTCTACGGTGTTGAGGTCTCTCTCATAGAGGATGGAGGGAAGCCCTACATTATACCGATAGAACCTGTGGAGGTAAGAGCATGAAGATTGGATGTGTTATGTGGAGCGGATACATCGAGAGCATGACAGAGGCATCTCGTGAACTCGATTTTCTCGAGATCAACCTGAAATCCCTGAGAGATCTTGAGGATGAGAAGACCAGGATAGAGTTTCTTGATTATCTCAGAGATGAAGCCGATCTGATCCTTGTATCGCATTCAGGGTTCGATGGCACGGTCGACGAGTTGCTCTCGAAGGTCAAGGATAAACTCATCATAAACATTGGCTACACAGCCTCCTTCGTATCACCCAGCGTGAGTAGCGAGCAACTGAGCACGATCTATCGTTACCTCAGACTCGGAGGAGTTGAAAATCTGAGAAACGCCCTATCCTACATTGGAAGAGAGTTCTTCGATCTTGACCTCGAGGTTCCACCACCGATGGAGATCCAGTGGGAGGGGATCTACCATCCAGAGAGTTCGTGTCTATTCTCCTCGATCGATGATTACATCAAGTGGTACGGCGAAGAGCGGATAACGAGCGCGTCGACTGTCGGAATCCTCTTCTACCGAAGCCATGTCGTCACTGGCGACCTTGAGGTCGAGGATGCACTCATCTCGGCTTTAGAAGAGAGAGGTCTCACGGTCATACCAGTCTTCTCATGGGACTTTCCGAATAAAGAGTTCGAGATTGCGGGCAACGATACCGTCATCGAGAGGTTCTTCATAAAGGATGATAAGCCCATAATAGATCTCTTGATCGATCTCCAATCCTCTTTTCTCATCCATACAGAGGATAGAAGCGTCCTTAACCGGATGGACGTTCCGATCATAAAAGGCATCACAACATACCACAGAACAGAGGATGAGTGGAGAGAGGACATGCACGGGCTTGGAGGGGAGCTCGTATGGTCGGTCGTCATGCCAGAGTTCGAAGGGATAATAGAGCCACTGATAACGGGTGCAAGGGTGAGAGAGACGGCAGGGGGTGCTACATCCGAGCATTTCTCACCGATAAGAGAGAGAGTCGAGCACCTTGCAGATAGAGTCTTAAAATGGGTTAATCTCAGGAAAAAACCAATAAAAGATCGGAAAATAGTCTTTGTTCTCCATAACAATCCATGTGCAGGGCTTGAGTCAAACGTCGGTGCAGGGTCTAACCTTGACACACTTGAAAGCCTATCAAGAATTCTACAACGAATGAGAGAGGAAGGCTACGCGATAAACGACATGCCTGTCGATGGAGAAGAGCTTATAGAGAAGATAATGGAAAGAAAGGCAATATCAGACTTCAGGTGGACATCGGTTGACGAGATCGTGAAGAAAGGTGGCGCAATCCACCTCCTTGAGAAGGAAAGATACCTATCATGGTTCGAGAAGCTTCCTCAAGACACAAGAAAGAGTATGATCGAAGGCTGGGGCGAGCCACCCGGAGATGCGATGGTCTACAAGGGAAGGATCGTTATAACAGGGCTTGATCTCGGGAACGTTCTCGTCTGCACCCAGCCAAAACGGGGATGCTATGGTGCAAGATGCGATGGATCGGTCTGCAAGATCCTCCACGACCCTGAGATTCCACCAACACACCACTACATCGCAACATACAGGTTCTTTGGAGAGATCTGGGGAGCGGACGCGATCGTGCACGTTGGAACACATGGAAACATCGAGTTTCTACCTGGAAAGTCTGTCGGACTCTCTGAGAGCTGCTACCCAGACCTTGCAATAAGCGACCTCCCCCACCTATACATCTACTCTGTCGACAACCCATCAGAGGGAATCGTTGCAAAGCGAAGATCATACGCAGCACTCGTGGACCACATGCTCCCAGTGATGACCGAGAGCGGGACATACGGAGAGTTGAACGAGCTTGAGAGGCTCATCGGCGAGTACGAGCTTGCAAAGACCTCGGACCACGCACGAGCACATGCACTGGAACACCTGATACTCGAAGCGATCGACAAGGCAAACCTCAATGGCGAGATCGAATCCTATGAGAATACTGAGTTTGAAGAGGTCGTGAGAAGCGCGCATAACGCGATATCAAGGATCAAAGACTCGCTCATAAACAAGGGGCTTCACGTATTCGGGGAAGCACCAGAGGGAGAGGAGAAGATAGAGCTCATAGCATCGATGATGCGCTTTGACGAGGACGTCAAGAGAGCCTTTGAGAACGATCGGGAGAGGCTCAAGGAAGCCGTGTCAAGCATCCTCGAAGACCCAGACCATGAACGTGATGATGGAATCGCCCTCAAGGTCAGGGATATCTCAGAACGGATCGATCTCTGCAAGAATGAGATCACAAATCTCCTCCATGGCTTTGACGGGGGCTACATACCACCCGGCCCATCAGGGCTCCCCACAAGGGGTAGGTGGGACGTCCTCCCAACCGGGCGAAACTTCTACACACTCGACCCAACACGAATCCCGACCCGCGCCGCATGGAGAGTCGGAAGAAAGCTTGCAACAAACCTGATAGAAAAATACGAGCGTGAAACAGGAAAAATTCCTGAAAACTGCGGAATGATACTCTTCTCAACCGATATAACATGGGCAGATGGCGAAGAACTCTCACAGATCCTCTACCTCATCGGAGTCGAACCAGAGTGGGACGAGCCAAGACGGGTCAAAGACCTGAGAATAATACCACTCAACGAACTTAAAAGACCGAGAATCGATGTCACCATCAGAATCAGCGGCATAATGAGAGACTCATTTATGCAGGTAATCGAGCTCCTCGACGATGCAATAAGACGGGTTGCAGAACTCGATGAACCACCCGACATGAACTTCATAAGAAAACACGCGCTCTCACAGAGAGAGACTGGACTTGAGTGGGAGCGTGCCACAACACGAATATTCGGATCGAAACCAGGTACATACGGTGCAGGCGTCAACCTCGCAGTGAACGCATCAGCATGGGAGACCGAAGAAGACCTCGCAAACGTCTTCATCTACTGGAGCGGCTACGCCTACGGAAAAGGCATACAAGGAAGAGAGTCACACCAAGAACTCCTGAACCAGCTCAAGACCGTTAACCTCTCCTTCAGATCCAACCCAACAGACGAACACGACCTATTCGGATGCTGCTGCTACTATGGATACCACGGGGGACTGACAGCAGCCGCACGCTCCCTATCAGGAAAAGACGTCAAAGCCTACCACGGAGACACAAGAAACCCCTCAGACGTGCAGGTAACAGACCTCTCAGACGAGATAGAACGAGTCGTTCGAACCCGCCTCCTGAACCCCAAATGGATCGAAGGAATGAAAGAACACGGATACCGAGGAGCATCCGAAATATCAGGCAAAGTCACAAAGGTCTACGGCTGGCAGGCAACAACCCACGAAGTAGACGACTGGATCTTCAACGAGATAACACGCACATACATCCTCGACAACGAAATGAGAGAGTTCTTCGAAGAAAAAAACCCATGGGCACTCGAAGAGATAGGAAGACGATTACTGGAAGCCCACGAGCGAGACCTCTGGAACCCGGACCCCCAAGTACTCGACAAACTCAAAAAACACTACATCGAGATCGAAGGATGGATGGAAGAACGAATAGAAGACGTCTCAGGAATCCAGGGCGTATCAATCGACATATTCACAATGGAAGACATAGAAAGCTGGAAGAAAAAGATGGAAAGAACGATAAATGAAAAGAAGTGAAATATTTCTGCACTAACAAACTCTTCCAACCAAACTCAATAGGATTTAAGTCGGGAGAATAAGGTGGAATTGGGAACTTCACGCTGGTTGCAAAGAGGTTGTGCGGAAGTCCAGCGGTAAATAAAGCCGTTTCTATTCTATCTTCTCTTTTCTACCTCTTCAACTATCCAGATCTTCTCTTATTTGCAGAATGTTATAAGGTCAAGGCTATCAGATCTAACCTTTCAAAATGTAAGGATCTTATCGTTTTTCTCTATCATATCATACAGGTCTTTCATTGTCGAGATTGGGCATGTTTCTGAGCCTTTGGATTTTCGAACTGCGAGACATGAGCCGCAGGCGAGTATGCTCCCGCCGTTTGTGATTAATCTCTGCATTTCTTCTCTCACGTTGAATGTGTCGGTTCCAAGTGATTCGCATTCTACGCCCTTGCCGAGTAGAAATACGCTGACTTCATCTCCAGCTTCAAGTGCGAAGTTTCCGAATCTGAAGGCGTTCCACACGGTCTCTGGATCGTTTGAGTAGATCACAATCCCTATTTTCACAGTATCACATCCTTTCTCTCGATGCTCGATCGACTTATGGAGATATGGTTCATATTACTTCTTATACTTTGTGTCTGGCGTTGGTCAGAGCGATATCAGCTGGATCGAGGATATTGTCAGGATTTTTTAGTCGTAGCTTAGATTAAGTTCTTGATAGGTTCTTGAGGATGGTGAGAGCCTCCGTCTTATCGATCACTTCTACGTGTTTCAAGAAGATACCTGTTATCATGGGTTTTGCATCTTCACCGATTTTTATAATTTCTTTTTCTTTGTAAACCACTGTTACAGTCTGTCTCGATTTTGCAAGATCATCTGCTATGTTTTTAAAGATTTTAAAACTATCTAACGTTCCCAGTCTTCTCGTTTCAATCTCTTCTGTAGTAACATCGGGCTTTAAAAATTTCGTAATCTTTACTATGAGTTTTAAAAGGTCAAGGCTCTCGATCTGAATCTCTATCTTACCTCTGGAGAGCCTTAGCTCAACTCTTTTGGATCCATCGATCTTCAGATCTGATCTTACTGATCCACTCTTTACCAGATTTAAGAGATTAACAGGGGATGAATTATTCAAACCTTCCCACGTATACCTTCTTTATTTTTTTAGCTAAGTTGCTGATTTTTCAAGCATTCAATATGCCTCTTGATATCTATTTCTCCTTCTCTTCGATCGGTGTGATATCGATCCTGATTGCACCATCAACCATCAGCTTATCGAAACTCAGTTTAGCCTCGATGCGCTTTCCCCCGAGGAGTCCGAAGATGTCTTTGATCGTTGTAGTAGTAAGTGCCTCTTTTGTCTCTTTTATCAGATCTATCACCTCCTCAAACTTCTCCTTATCAAGTTTTGGAAGCTCAGCATTCTCTGCAATCTCTTTAAGGATCTCAAGACTCGAATCGATCTTCTTACCAACTTCTTTTCCGATCTCAACTTCTGTCACAACTCATATCTCCTGCCTATAAGGGCATAGATAGGATACGCACTTATCTGCCATAACTCTTTGCAGCAGTTTTCAACCTCGCTCATCCTGACTCTCTTCTGTACTTCTCGATGGCTTCGCGCACGCTTCCAGTAACGCCCTGAAGAACTTTGATCTCGGCTGCAGCCAGTATCTGCGATGTGTTCACCCCAACTTTCCCAGTTATGAGCAGATCAACGCCTCGCTCAATGAGGATCAGTGCCACCTGCTTGCCCGCCCCCTTCTCGGTTCTGTCTGCAGGGTTTTCAACAACCTCACATTCCATCGTCTCAGAATCTACGAAGATGAAGTACGGAGATTGCCCAAAGTGTGGGGCAACCATAGCATCAAGAGTATCTGATTCAGCGGTCACACAGATCTTCACTATATTGCCTCTTCTCTCTGAGCAACTCTTGATTGTGAAGTGGTCAGGACTGCTACCTCAACCCTTTGCCACGAACTCCTCTATCGTTGAGACGATCTCCTCGAAGACCTTGCCTGAGAGCGAGTCTCTGTGTCGCAGTATAAAGGGCGTCCCTCTGTCACCGCTCTCAACTATCTCCGGGTCGATCGGGATACTGCCAAGAAACGGTATCTTGAACTCTTCTGCGACGCTTTTGACTCTGCCAGACTTGAAGAGATCGGTCTTCTCACCGCAGTGCGGGCAGATGAATCCACTCATGTTCTCAACGATCCCAACGATCTGCATCTTCAACATTTTTGCAAAGTTTATCGACTTTCTGACGCTCAGGAGTGCAATCTCCTGTGGCGTTGAAACGATGAGTGCATAGCTCCCAGGCATCATCTGGGCGATGCTTAGCGATTCATCGCCTGTGCCAGGCGGCAGGTCGACCACGAGATAGTCAAGCTCTCCCCAGTCCACATCGCCTATGAACTGACGAATCACCCCACTCTTCATCGGACCACGCCAAATAACAGGAGAGTCTTTATCCGGGAGCATGAACGCTATCGAGATCAGTTTAATATTCTCTGAGACCCTGACAGGTACCAGCTTCTTATTCTCAATAATGGGCGTTTCAGATGCAACACCGAGCATCTCTGGGATGGTGGGCCCATGAATATCAACATCAAGGAGCCCAACTGAATAGCCTTTGCGCCCAAGTGCAAGTGCCAGATTGGCTGCAACCGTGCTCTTACCAACACCACCCTTACCACTCATAACCACGATCTTGTGCTTGATACGCTCCAGTGTAGCTGGAACCTCAGGTGCCTCAGGTGCCTCGGAGACCTTATCACTCTCAACATCATTACTCTTATCATCCATACCTATTCACCTCTTCGTGAGAATCCTCACAACACCACAAAGGAGTAGAAAGTATATGGATGTTGCTCTTCTTCACTCTGTGCTCTTCATCATCTTTCGGACAGGTTCGAAGATCTTTATCAGGTATTCGGCTGCGCTTCTTTTAAGGTCCTGTGGGTGTAATCTCCTCTCTGCAAAGTCGCTCTCAAGCGCAGTGTAGTCTTCGTATTCTATATCGCCTCCGAATTTCTCTGGTCGTTCTATTTTGAGTCTTCCGTATCTTGGTTCGATGTGGTATCTGAAGAGTTCAAGGATTGGGTTCTTCTCGGTTCTGCCTTCGGGACAGTATGCCTTCTTTATCTTTCGCTTTAGGACTTCTGGTTCATCATCGACTGAGAGATAGTTCTCTTTTGAGCTTGACATCTTGGAGCCGTCGAGGCCTGTCAGGATCGGCGTGTGGATGCAGAGTGGTGGTTTGAAGCCGATGGATGGTAGTGTGTCTCGTGCGAGCATGTGGATCTTGCGCTGGTCGATTCCGCCGACTGCAACGTCTATTCTCAGCATTGCTATGTCAACGGCTTGCATCAGCGGGTAGATCATCTGTGAGACGTATGGGTTCTCTGCGTCACGACTTACTTCATCCATGCTTCTTCGTGCTCGATTCAACGTGGCAGTTCTTGAGAGCTTGAGCATATTCAGGGTGTACTCGGAGCCGAGTTGAAAGTCTGTCCCGCAGACGTATCTTGTGCTCTTCTCGTCAAGCCCGAGTGCAATGAAACACCTCTTGTTGTACTCAACCATCTCTCGGATCTCGTCCATACTGCCTTTGCGGTTGAGGTATGCGTGGAGGTCTGCGAGTAGGACTGTCACGTCAAATCCAGCCCTCTTGAGGTCTATCAGTTTGTTCACGGTCAGAACATGCCCCATGTGTATCCTTCCACTCGGTTCATATCCGGCATACGCTCTTGGCGTCTGACTGGAACTGCAGAGCTCTCGTATCTCTTCTTCGCTCACAAGCTCTTCCGTGTTCCTTTTAACAAGTTCAAACCCTTCCATGATTCTATCCCTGCAGACGTAAGATCATCTTCCCGAGTACTCACACCATCGGATTTATACTTAATCAAACGGTGTAATCCCTCATCCATTCTTGTGTATGCGAAATGCGCTGTGAAGCCGAACAGTGTGGGTAAATGAAAGCGAACTGCATACACCGTGTTAAGTGAGTGCAACAGCGCTGAGCTAATGAAATGGGCAAAGAATTATCTTCAACTAAAAGTATAGATTCTCTGATCATTTTATGTCATCCCTGCTATAATCTTGCAATATTTCCTCTGAATTTTGGATTGCAAATTTCACCACTGACTGTAATTCTTCGTTTATAGGATCGCCAATTTTCTTTTCCAACCTTTTTTCCTGTAAAATGTTTTCAACGGTTAGATTTTCTTCAGAATAATTTTTAATCCACCATTCTATATAATCTAAAACTTGGTGTAGATAATATGCTTTTACATGATCGCTCCCTTTTTGTGATAAGAATTTTAGCTGTATTTCTCTATAAAATTTGTTACTTCTACCACTATCGTGGGTTATTAGGGATGCTACAGTCATGCGTGTTGGTCTACCTTTGGTAAAAATTCTTGCACTAGGGTCTCTCTCACAAAAATCTTGGAACTCTTGACAATTTTTTGGAAAATCAATTAGACCATTGACAAACTTTGAAGTCTCTTTTGATATCCCCATTTTTTCAGCCCACTTATCGTGATTTTTCCATTCTGGCATATTTTGTACCCTTCTCTAAGACTTCATAGAACCTACTTTTGCTGAGGCAATTTCGCTTAACACGGGTTTTCTGCATTGGGTAGCATGTGGTCTGGTTGTTCTTTTATACTCCCACATCGAGTTCGTAGCTTGGCCGTCTCTCCACCGTCTCATATCGCCTCTCTTGCATCTCTTCTCTCCAGAGTTGCGGTGCGTCCTTGCTCGTCCCACCTATCTCTCTTGTGCGCCGCTTTCTGATATCAACGATGATCGGTGTGTTTATGGCAACACCGCTTACGATCGCCTGCCCCCGTGTGAGGGCTGGTAGCTCTTCGAGCAGGTCTCTGCTCACCGACTCGATGCTCTCTCCTATCTGCTTTTGATCTGCTGGATTGATGATTCGCATCGTGATCTGTGTCATACACTGAGAGAGCGCATCTGAATCGAGTTTACTTGGGCGCTGTGAGACCATGCATACGCCAATTCCAAATTTTCGACCCTCTGATAGGATTTTCTTGAGTATCTGTCTCGATTTCGCATCTCCACTCTGCGGTGCAAACCTGTGCGCCTCTTCAAGTATCAGGAAGACAGGATAGGGTAGATAACGCTCAGGTCGGAACTCTTCACTGTAACGCTCATTATCTGTGCCCTCCCGAGAATCGAAGAGCTGGCGGAGGAGAATCGTTGCGATCAACTGCTGTTTCCACTCCCCTATGCCTGAGACATCCATTATGGTGAGAAGCCCTGGCTGGAAGTACTCGCGGAGTGGGATGCTCCGAAAGTCATCGAAGATCTTCTCACGCACCATCCTATCATAGCGCCAGAGGAGGCCTGCAATGCTCAGCTCATTCTTGCCATCACTTAAGCCCTCAATAGTCTCACGAAGCTCGTTCCTGGTGAAACTTCGTGTGAGGCTCCTCTCATCCCTCTTCAAACTCTCATAAGCCTCCACAAAGAGCGTCTTCATCTTCTCTGACATGTTACCATCGTCCATGATACTGATAAAATCGCCAGGCGTGAGATCACCGAGTCTGATCTTTATCTGGTCCGGCTTAACGATCCGCACCCTTGGTCGATACCCCTCTTCCCAGAAGCTCTGATCGTTCTGAATCTCGCTTAGCACACTGTACTCGCCGTGTGGATCGAAGATCAATACCGACGCCATGTTCTTTGCCGAGATCAACTCTTCCACGATCACGCCAACGGTATAGGACTTGCCTGCGCCCGTTGCAGCGATGATTGAGAGATGCTGGCTCACCATCTCACGAACAGAGAGAACAGCATCGGTCTTCGTGCCAAGTATCGTGCCGATGTGAGCCGAGCCAACCTCGTCTGCAGAGACCCGGTTCACATCCGAGAGGATCGTCTCATCCACTCGCTCTATCCTCGTCCCTGAGAGCGGCATCATACGCGGGTTTATGAACTCGTTAACCCGCCTGTCAAAGTAGCCCACAACCCGTGCATGCACACGATAAAACCGATAATCATCTGCATCAAGCCCATAAAAGAGTGCAACATCCTCAGCGTCAACCTCGGGATCGAGCAGGAACTCCACAGGATAATCCCGCAAGGGCTCAGTATGACTCACACGGGCAAGGACGCGATCACTCCCAGACCGATAAGAGACAAACTCGCCAGATGCAAGTGAGTACTTCGTTACAAAAGAGAAGCCCTCACGCGTGTGCGTCAAGACAAGCCCGATCACACACCCGCTCAGAGTGCACCACCACCCTTAAGGTACTTCCTGACCGGCGCAAGCATCCTCCGAGCCTCTGGCAGAAGAGCCCAGAGCTCATCAACGATCGCAAGCAGGAGATCATCCCCGAGTGCTTCACGATACCGATTGAAGTAAGAGATGTTAGCACGACCATGAGGTAGGTGAAACTTCCTGATCGTATCATCATCCAATCGCCACACCCTGCTGCGAAGCCGCGGAGCCACACGAAGACCATGCTGAACACCACTCCGGGAGAGAAGCCCAAGCCCAAAGAGACGATAATAGCTACTATCCAGCTCAGAACTGTAAGGGAGATACTTCGACTCCATCTCAAGAGAGATCATCGATACCACATCCTCAGGTATCGACCGTTCCACGCCAGTGAGAACAGAGACCACAACATCCCCTCCACACTCAACTCCCACGAACTCGCCAACACCAAGCTCACGAGAAGACCGAGAGACCGACCTCACAAGATACACATTCACACCATCCACCCGAACAACCTCGCCAAAGAGAGTATCATCGTCAACCATCAAGAGACCACATCCATCACAATTCAGAAAATTTTCTGTTTTTGATGCGAGGGATGGGATTTGAACCCATGAACTCCTTCGAGACAGGATAACTCCGATACCACCAGTACCACTTAAGTCCTGCACCTTTGGCCGACTTGGTTACCCTCGCACAATCGAATACAAGACGGCTGGATGACAATCATAGTATATCTGTTTTGGTACATAAACTATGAGACCAATAAAAGAGATATCGAGACACACCACCCATATAAGAAGATGGGGATTGGGGGTTCTGTAAACTTATTGTTGGTATAACGGTTTGCGGGTATGCGAAGTTGCGTAGCGACCAACGGGAGCGGAGCAATTTGGGTGAGGGCGTAAGCCCGAACCGCATACCCGCATGTTATATGACCGAGCCGAAGGCGAGGCAAGGACACGGAGTGTCCGCAGAGTCATGGATTGGAACCTCCCGAACTATTGCACCTCGTTTTTTCCCATACTCCTTTCGGTTGAATAACGAATGTTGTATCGGCCACAACTTTACTCCCTGGTGTGTAACATGTTATAGGGTGCGGTATTTTTCCACCTATAGGGTGCGGTATTTTTCCACCTATAGGGTGCGGTATTTTTCCACCTATAGGGTGCGGTATTTTTCCACCAACGCCATCCGAATCATTTGTTTCTCTCCCCAGAAATGGTTCAATATATCCTATGCATTTTAGGAAATCGGTTTTTGCATGTGCAAGAATCACATTATCTTTGGGAATAGAAATCATTGGAGAAATCTCGGAATTATCGATTCTATAACCAAAGCACTCTTCTACTGGTTTGGGATCGCTCAATAACTCAGTTCGTCCCCATCCATATCCTCTCTCACCGCCAATTTGAATCCGCTTTAAAGCTTCCTTCCATTTCAAGTGGCAATCCTTCTTTTCAATCACATACCCAACAAGAAAGACCGGGTTTCCATCACGAGTTGTTGGGGATATATACTCAACCTCATGGAGGCTCCCTTCCTCGGCGGTATCGCCTTCTATTGCAGTACTGATATAACTACCCAGAAATTTCCAGGCAAACTCGTTCTTTTTATCCCATGGCCATAGATTGACCTTATCTGGACTAGTTGATGGATAAAAGTAAGTGAAGCGTAATTCATCATCTACTTGTTTTCCAATCTCACTATAATTGCTATTCCCTTCATCTCTAACAAGTCTTGCTGTCAGCGCACCCCATAATGTTTTTCCGGTAATGTAAGGGCGTGTTACTTGCAAGTTTCCAATTTTTTTCCATCCGATATGAACTGGTGAGCGCAATTTGAAACTTACAAGATAGGGGGTCCATGTCATAATATCACGTCCTTGCTTTCGCCCCGTATCTAGCATAGGTCAATGTCTGCTCCCAGAGCTGTTTTGTTAGTATAAGTAGGTCAATGTCTGAACAGATTTCGTCCGTAAGATATTCGTAATCATCGTTTTTTATTGGTGTCTTAACAAGTCGTTTCGTCATTTTAAGAAGTTCCTCGTGGATGACAGGGCCAATCTTCTTCTCCGCTTCACTCGTTCTGGAGTTCAGATAGAGTGTGCATGCATAAATGCCGTTCTCCTGAAGAACCCCTAGCGTCTTAGTAATCAGGTTTTCAACCTCACTGGATCTATTTCCTCCCGTCTTCGTTATTATTTCCTGGGAGGTTCTCGTAGCTTCAAGGTCAAGATTCATTACTGCCAACCTCCCAATCACAGATGTTTTTCATCCTCCCAAAACCGCGTGTCCCCATGCCACCGATTCCAAGGTATTCGATTAATCTTAAACCGGCTTTCACAACATCCAACGGTCGCTCCCATATCTCCCCGAGAGCATCCCCACTGTTTTCCTTGTTATCTTTGAATTGATTTTCCGTTTTCGGGAAACTTTGTTTGTAATCATCCTCGATGATATCATGCCATAACCAGGTAGCTCGAGGTAATGCTTCATATGTGAACAGGGCACCGTCTTCAGCAGCTCCGGTCTCGGGGTTTATGGCAACCGATGTTCGCACCTCCAAATTGCTGTTGACAACCTCTGAAAACAATTTCTGAGAAATGAGGACAATCCTGTTTTCTATTGCTTTCCATCCCTTTTTGTCTTTGATTTCTTCGGGTGGAGAAATGGTTAAGCCCCAGTTATGATTCAACGATAACCAGCCGAGGTTTATTTGCTCTTTACTCCAGGAAAGATTGGACAGCACAGTTTCCTCACCGACATCGCCACCATTAACGGTGAACCCAACTTCCTCAAGAATCTCCTTTGTGGTGACCCATACAGGACCCGCCACTGAAGGCACCGGGAAGAATAAAATCCTTGCATCTCCAAAGCTGACCTTGCCTGCCTCACCACCGGTTTCCGTTGCGGTTCCAAAGGTGTAGATTATCGGGCACTTCTCTTTTTCACCTATAAACCGTTTATGCTGGCCTGCGGCTTCAGGCTTCCCATATCTCATCGAAGCATAACTTCGCGCGGCACCTGCAAGGCTTGTACCCGGAATCTTCGGTAAATTCGTCCCCATTTCTCTTACAATACTGTTGTCAACCCGACCAAGACGGTATCCACCAGCCCCAATATGAATCGGGTCAAGAGCGAACATTACAAACCGCTGGTGGGTGTACAGCTTTTTCTTTTCACTGTTCATGTATTCACCTCTGTATCGTTCATATAATCTCCTTTTGCCTTCAGTATATTCATGTAAAGTTCGATAATATCTTTTAACTCTCCACTTACTGCTATGTTTGTGATCTCATCGAGGTTTTGAGGGGTGCCATGCTTCCAGTTGGCATTGCGGAGAACATCATTGACGAATTGTTTGAATGTTTCATCATCTCTGGAAACATTCCATTCCTCCCGTTTGGTTTCAATAAGGCCTATGACGTTCTTTATTTGAGTGGCTGCTAAATTATTTGTCATCTCTTTCCAGATACGCTCGAAGTCATCAAATTTATCAATCAAATATGGACGGTTAGATTTTGTATTATCACGCCGTTTTCCAGTTTCATCATAAGATATCTCAAACCTCCGGGATGCAGAATCCAGAAACTCGAAATCAAAAGAGGAAGGTGTGATTTTGACGGCATCCCCTTTTTTTAATTCTGATACATGCACTAGCCACCCCTTCGGACCTTTAAAAACCATATTTCTATCGTTCGGATTTCCATCCACATAAAAATACGGATACCAAACATCTTCTGTTATTCCATCCCCCATTTTCCCCTGAACACGCCAGGTTATCCCGTTCTCGAAATTTAAGATATATTTATCATCGCATTTTTCAGAGTCTGCATTGAGTATCCTGATTTCCTCCTTTAGAGATGCGTTTATCATCTTCCACCCCGACTCCATTAAAGCCATTATCGGCGTATGAGATCTGGCAAAGGTCAATCCGATATTAAGAGGGAGACGGTTTCGTACTTTATCCATTTCTATTTCATATTTTTTATTGATGTTTTTTACGATGTCCATAGCCTTGTTGGCAGGTACGATTGCCATGAATAGACTGGGCTCAGAGAAGATAGGGATCACAGGAATGAAATTATCCTCTATCGGCTCGACCCTCAACATTTTTATTAGTACAATGTGCTTATTTCTATTATTACCGTCTGGATTATATATTCTGACTTCTTTATCGTTTAATTCTTGTTGAATGTACACTAAATAGTCATCATCGTTCTTTGAATAACCCATCTTACGGGCCAATCGTTCAAGATTTTCAACGACAATAAACCGACCATTTCCAGAATAGAAAACACTTACCCTTGTTTTTTCGATATCTATCTCATACACATTGTTTTTAAAAAGCTTATTTTTGGATAGATCATCTACAGAGCCAGTAATAACCAATCTTTTTTCTACCCTGCCGACAGTTTTCTCAAAATCTTCTTCGACTTCCTCCCAGAACGTCTTTGTTGTTTCCCAGACACGTCTGAGGCGAGCGAATGAAGGGGTTTTCTGAATGACTTGACTGGAATTACCATCTGGAGCCTTAACAAGCAGGGTCCTCACATGACCGTTAGGTTTTAACCATCCTGATATGTCCAGTTTGCCGGTGATGAGACATATTCTGCCGTTTTTATCTGCCACCTCATCTATCCATATAGTTTTGCTCCTGTCCTTATACCATTCTTCAGATCGTCCCCGAACCTTTTTTGCCCAGTAATCTGAAGATTTTCTCAAAGCTCCTTCTTTTTTTCCCTGAGGTCTCAGCCAGGAAATCGTGCAAATCTCTGTATTGTCCACATCCCGCCACCATTCCTTAACCTTTTCTGGGTCCGGTGGTGAATATGGTTTTTCCTGAAAGATCTCTCCAATCGGTGGGATCTTATCTTTCGTAGGATCAGGTCTTCCACTAGGATTCTGACCCCACCAGTGTTCAGATAACGAAGGCGTTACAACAATCTCTCCTTCAAATCCTAACTTTTTGGAGATTAAATCTTCCAAGGTCTTTTCAGAACTATCCGCATTTTCTTTAAGTTTCAATAGACTCGGGATGTCCGGCACAACGAAAATACTTCCGCTCTCATCCCTGTAAACCTCGTTTCCAAGAGGATATTCTTCTTCAATCAGTTCTTTAACATTATCTAACCCTTCGGTAATCCATTTCTTTCTGGCAAGCAATACTGGAATCTTCGCCACATCGCCAAGAATCCTATCGGAATCAATTCTTATGGCCAACAACCGCCACTTCAAATCATTTGGTTTGGGTTTGTTACCAAGAAGTGCCCCTGCCAGTGCAGATTTGTAAAGAGCAGCGACTATGCTGGACCAGCTCCACAGATCAACCTCGTTTATTGGTCTTTCCGTGTCTCCAGGTGCGTTTTTGAATGTTTCTTTCAAAATAGGCAGGAATTCCTCCCTGTTGACTATTTTATCAAAGGGCAAAGCTTTCAACTTATCTGTAAGACGTACTAATACTTCCGTTTCATTTCCAAAGGGAGAACTCAATCTTGTATCATTCACCGTCTGCTTTTTATCTGCTTGTCCTTCTTTTTCGATGTGCGCAGCAGCATGACACCGACCCAAGTATTTAATTAGCGATAATTGAATACTACTATCCTTTATTGCCCTAGGCATCCCCTTTTCAACGAGGTCTTTAAAGGTTACTGTTTCGCCTAACAAATTAATATTATGATTATTACCATTCAGTAGATAAGAAAAAGCGGTTTTATATGCACTATTGGATTGAAATGTGGGTGATGATGGACAATCCAAAGCCTGTTTTTCTATCATCTCATCGCTACACTTCCCCATATCATGCAGCCAGGCGGCCATCTCTGCGAGGAGGACTTCCTTATTTTCCTTCAGAACTGAAAGGTCAGGAGTCATCGCGCAGCCTCCTTGGAAAGTAGTGATTCTTTTATTTCCGTCGCAACATTCACCAGCTCGTCAAAGCTTTCAAACCACCAGATAGGCCATTCGGCATGAGAATTCTTTAACTGTTGTTGCCATTTCTCACCATAACGGCCATACCATCGCCTGAACTTTTTGAACTCGGTAAGACTGCCGCCGCCGTATTTTTCACCCGTTTCGCTATACTCATTGTTGCTGAGAAGGCCAGCGTCGCCACTCCCTTTAAACTCCTCTTTCACAATCCCATCGCTATTAAGATATTTTTTAAACCCGTCCTCCGGTTCTTGGATGGTCGCCTCCTCTTTTTGGTTGATGTCTATGCCCTCGACCTTCAGAACGAGTTTTCCTTCGGTAAATTCTGGTTTTGCAATACCGAATCCACTGGAAGTCTTTGCACCGAAGCCATAATCTCTGAACATTGCTTTCAATCCCTGCGCAATTATCCATACATCTTTTGAGATCTGATTATTAAACTCCTTTTCATTCTTCCCAATCAAATCGAATGGAACATATAAAAGGGTGAATATACCCGATGTACCACCCGGAACGGCCTCGATACGAATCGGATACTCAACAATCCGTCTCTCCCTGTTATGAGGATTTATTATCTCAAGACCGATTCTATCAAAGAATGTGGGAAACAGATGCAATCGCCCGGCTTTGAGTTCAGTATGCTCTTCTATCCCTCGTTTATTTCCAAATATTCGATTGATCTGGACATCGTCTTCTTTATGTCCATTTTGCCACAGTGCGGCCCGTAGGCTTCCCTTCCATGAGGAGGGAGTAATATAGGGAAGACCAAAGACCCTGTCTTTGCGGATAGGATTGTCTATGATGTAAAAATCCTGTTCATCACGTGAGATATAAGGTTTTTCGAGTGTAAATTTGAATTGGATTAGAAAAGAGTATTTTGGAAGTACGGATATGTTGATTGATGGAGATATAATTTCATCGATATGGTAATTGTTCAATTTTATATTGATATTTCCCGTTTGCCATGTGGAGCGTAAATTATCTTTTAATGAATTATTCAACACTGCTATAACGTGATAGAACAAATGCGGGTTTTGTGATAATAATTCTTTTCGTAGCCTTCCGACTTCGGTTTCTTTTTGTTGTTTTATCTGTTTATCCTGTTTTATTTCATTTTCTAGACGCAATATTTTTTCAATGGTTTGGTTTTGTTCCTTCGTGAGATGCGAGCAATAATCATAATTCATTGGACTTCACCCCTTGAGTAGTTGATAAGCTCTTTTCCAGTTACTATAGAAGGGGGTTTATCCAATCCAAAAATGTTCTTTAATTCATCACCAACAACTTTTCCAACCGAATCGTCAGTAAATCCCCAAACTTTCAGATGATGATTATTATCAATGTTTCTCCTCCTGAAAAGATGACTTACAAAAATCCTGCTTCCGATTTTATCATTTTCAAGTGTTCCAAATAATGATCTTGTTTTTTGTTTTGCGTCTTCTTTTGACATGGAATGCCTACAAAATGAATAATATGCACTCCTTAATCCAGTACCATCCCCAGAACTTGGCATTTTATAGCGAATGTCGAACGAAACAGGCAAATAATCCGAGGGCATATTTCCATTGCCAATCAAGTTTGCATTTTTAAATTTGTTCACCAACCCATTGTCAGACGTTATGGACAATTTGTAATACCAAAAATTAGTCAGTGAATACCATTTATCTTTGTTTGAACCGCTTTTAAAAATATTTCCTGATAAGAACTGGCGAATTGTGTTAATCGCATTTTTTAATTCTATTTTATCGTCCCAATCGAATTGACCATACCCATATTGAGTTTTTGCACCGATTCCACCAATATTTACCATGATAGAGAGTAGAGCTTTAACCTGATCAATCACGTCATCATCCCCATTTAAAGACAATGATATCTCTCCAAATGGTAAATTCGTTCCTCGCGAATCTTCAAAAATCTGCGAAAGCCACCAGTGATTGAATTTGTTCTTACTTTCCAAAGTGGCCAATTGAAAAGGAACAGAGGTATTACTCTGAACCTCTAACCGAAATCTTCTTTTCCATCCCCCACATCCAAACAGATAACATGCCGGGCACAACTTAGCAAGCCTTTCCTCACGTGTCTTTTCCTTACCCGACAATTCACATCTCTTTTCGCTCGACGGATCACACGCATACCCTCCAAGGCCCCTAACAACGACCTCGTACCACCAACGCATGCTGCCAATGATGCTTGTCGTATGCAATCTGTCTGGTTTGCCTTCCACTCCACCAGTCCAGATGGGCGTAAGTGCCTTAATTTTAATTTCCATGTTTTCATCTAATACAATACCACCTTTTATTTTTTATCATTACGTAGGGCGGATGTGTCCACTTTGTATATTTTCCCTCTAAGCCAGTTAGCGGTTTTTTAGATTTACGCGGCTTTATATGGACGCGTCCCGCCGCCACCCATGGATATAATATATAGAAGATGGGGATTGGGTAAGACTAATATTATAGAACGAGTATTAGAGAACCTGCTCCTGGAGAATCGGTGCATTCATCCCGAGGAGAGAGTTTGGATGAGGGACCGATTATCCAGAAGAGAGTACGAGTGGACGGCAGTAACGATGAAGGGAATAAGATCAAAGATCCTGATAGGCATCCTGGCAATAGTTATTGCAGGCATGGGATGCACAGAGAAGATCGTATATGAAGAGTTATCACCAAGAGAGCTCCTCGCAAATGGGAGCGAATACATAGATAAGCATGTCTCTCTTGAGGGCGAGATCAGGGACGGAATGCTTGACGGAGCGATCAAACTTGAGAACATATCAGATACCATCGATGATTACGGTAATGCCGGCATCTATGCAGCGCTTTGGGGAACATTCAGCGATCAGAACGATACCCCTCTCTTGAAAGTAGAAGACGTGAAACCAGTTCTCGTGATTGCCATAGAGAACGAGACATATCACTCTGGTGAGATGATGCATGTGAACGTAACAGTCTTCGCTGAGAGTGAACTATCCGACGTAGAACTAACGGTCTCAGGGCTCACAAATAAGCTGGGTAGAGATAAAATAAGAGAGGTTAGGTATGTGAATCTGAGCCCGGGTGAGAACGAGATACCTTTCACATTCACAACACCGAGCTGCACAGGCTGTGCCAAGCTCGATCCAGGCATACACAGCGTAACAGCAACTCTTGTGATGAACAGCAGAACGATGAACGCCACAACAACGATGATACTTGAAAGATAAACCTCTGCCTGGGAAGTATAAAACCCGATCAAAACCCGATCGTTCCCCCTCAGTCACACCCTAACCCCCTCTCTTTTTCATGCCCTGCCCCTATGCTTTATCTCTAAGCAGATTAAAAAAGAGGCTGTTACGGAGATCTTCATGAGAGTCTTGCCACTCCTCCTCTTACTTCTACTCCTCCCCTCAATACCAGCCAGCGCCAGGTCTCCCATCAGCGTGAAATACTTCTACGACCCACTCTGCTCAAGATGCGAGGACGCACGCCCAGTCGTTGAAGAGGTCGTTTACAGATACGAGGGAAAAGTACACTACGAGATCTATAACCTCAAGAACGACGAAGGAATCCTGAAGGCAAAGAGCTATGGAGTCTTCGAGATCCCAAGCATCGTGATAGATGAAACAACGCTCATTAGCTATGAAGACTACAACGGCAACACCACACTCCTCAAGAGACTCCTTCTTAGAGAGATCGAAGAATCCTTAGGAGGAAAACCTGTTATAACGATCGAGAAGAGGTCAGACAGGACATCGACTGCACCTGGGGATCTCATCAACGTCACAATCACTCTCACAAACACAGGCAACAGGAGTGCAGAGATCAACGCAACCGAACGCCTCACTTCGAACGCAACACTCATCGGCGGAGAGACCTCGTGGAACGCACGACTCAAGCCCCATGATAAAGCCTCGTACACCTACCAAGTCAGAGTAGAGAAATCAGGGTATGGCAGACGGCTCCTCTCAAGAACAATCCTCTATCTGAACGATTCAAACCATACCTTTGCATCAGAAGACCTGACGATAAACGTTAGACCAGACCTTTCACCACCTTCAATCTTACTCATGGGACTATTTGCTGGATTGAACCCCTGCCTATTTGCAATAATTGCATTCATAGCAAGTATCACCCTTGCATCCACTGGAAAGAGAAGAAACGTTCTCTACATTGTGATTGCCTTCAGCTCTGGGATCTTCACCACCTATCTGATATTCGGAATCGGTCTTCTCGAAGTCATCGGCAGTGAGATGCAGGAAGGGGTCCAGACATTCTTGGTTCTCTTAATCGTAGCACTCGGGCTCTGGCAGGTATACGACGCATATCACATCCACACATCCGAGAAGAACAAGAGATCGACCTTCCGCACACCAAAAATCTTCACAAAAATGACCGAACGAGCAATAGAAGGTGCAAGCCTCCCAGCATCCTTCATACTCGGAAGCCTCTTCTCACTTATAAAAGCCCCGTGTGTCGGCGCCATATACCTTGCAATACTCGAGATGATAAAGAGCGGCAAATCAAGTGCCATGTTATACCTTGCAATCTACAACCTCGGAGTCATGCTCCCAGTGCTTCTCATAGGCGCAGCCATCGCCACGGGACTTGCCCCAGAGAAGGTTGAATCGTTCAGAGAAGAGTGGCGTGTCGCCCTCCGCATCATAACAGGGATAACGCTCTTCGCACTCGCCGCACTGATCCAACTCGGAGTGATATAACATAGTTATATGAAATTCCGAACCCTGCCTTTGGAAATAGAAATATTAAAGAGATTCAAAGTGTCATTTATGGAGGTCAAGAAATGAATAATAAAGAATACAAGGACCTAATCGCATACTGTGGTCTTTATTGTGGGGATTGTATTGGATACAGGCAAAAGGCGGCAGATTTGGCAAGGGATCTCAGAAAAGAATTAAGAGAGACAAAATTTGACAAGACAGCGGAATACCTGGCTACGATGCCGTTCTTTGCCGCATACAAGAACTACAGTGAATGCTATGAAGTGCTGGGTGCATTAGTAAAAATGCGATGCAAGAACGCTTGCAGAGGTGGTGGAGGTCCGCCTTTCTGCAAGATAAGGAAATGTTGCCAGAAGAGAGGATTTGAGGGGTGCTGGGAGTGCGATGAATTTGAAACATGCGAGAAGCTGGACTTTTTAAAGCCGAATCACGGGGATGCCCATATAAGAAATCTAAGGAGAATTAAGAAAAAAGGAGTGGATGAATTCCTTAAAGGAAAAAAAGAGTGGTATAGTAAGCCAAAATGAAAATATTAGACGGGGTTCGGTACTCTATGGTTGCTTTGCAACCTTACCCTTCGGGTCATATAACAGCGGATAAAAGATTTCGCTGCGCTTCGCCCAAATTGCCTTCGGCAACTTCTTTTATCCGCAAAACGTTAGATGACATGCTAATGTGATGGTAATTGGAATATTGATTAAAGAAAAAGAAAGAGAGGAATCAAGATATAATGAGAAGCGTTGTTTTAAATAAAGATATGAATAATAATTTCAAGAAATATTTTATATACACCATACTTTTGTTCACCATATTTGTTTTAATATACATAATTTCAATTGTCCATACACTAAGTAAACAGGATTCTGGGTTTACATATAGAGCCTGGACATGGACAGAATATTATATATTTTGTCTTGCTTTAATAGTAATTTATAAGAAATTTAAGTGGTTGAGTTTAAGATATATTGCGCTTGGAATATTGTTATCGGGTATAAGTTATTTTAGTTTTATTCAACAAACAGACATATTCACAGTAGTAATTAACTCTATTGTAACATTTGTTGCATTTCTTGGAGGTAGTTTATTATCGGGTGGAAGTAATAGAAACAAGTCATTACTCATATTACAGAAGTATAAATCATTATTTAAGTCATTTTTAATAGGTCTTATAGTTGCATTACCTTTTGCATTAATAAATTACATCTATTTTAGACTGACTTTAGGTGAGGCTGAATGGACAAACATATTTAGTGCAGGTTTTTTAGCTTTAGCACCAGGAATCTCTGAAGAGATTATATTTAGGTTTTTTACTATGAATTTCATATTTTATTTATTGGAAGGGAAGGTTGAGAGGAAATACTCAGTTATAATTAGTTTTTTCTTTGGTATAGTTCCACACAGTTTAATTCACTTTCCAGAATTATGGATACATAATATACCAGGTGCTCTATTTATGCTAATATCTACCAGTTTTTTATTTGGATTGCCGATGGCATTTTTACAATATAAACGAAATTTAGAGACTGCTATTACATTTCATTGGTTTATTGATTTTATAAGATTCTTTGGAGGCTATTGATAATATGGACTCCGCACATCATCTAATAAAAGGCTTCGCTACGCTTCGTCCAAATTGCCTTCGGCAACTTCTTTTATCCGCAGAACGTTAGCCAAAATTTCCAATTCTCCTTCCCGGAGGAAAGGAGACCTGAACCACCAAAAGAAACAGGGCTTGGATTCGTTTAACGAAGAAAACGAGAGGAAGAAACATGAACCAGATTGCTACGCAACCCGGCATAACGGGGGTTAAACGGCTTCGCGAGGCGAAGACCCAAATTTTCAATAAGAGAGGGAATTGGTTTTAAAGATGAAACGGAAAGTTTTTTTAACACCCTTCACCTAATCTCTACACGCGATGGATAAAATTGAATTAAGCAAAACGGAGGAATACTATGGTTGAGGGGAGAGACAATTTTTTAACAAAAGTTGTTTTTAAAATCGATTTTGAAGAGCGTAAAAAAATCCCTATAGACTATCTAAGAAAAGCGAAAGAAAAAATAAAGGATGAGTTGCCTAAATATAATGAAGGTCAGTTAGAGACTGTTGAAGTTATGATGGGGGCAAACGAGCAAAAAACCATAAGGAGACGAAGTGAGACTTTTGATTTTAAGAATGAGCAAGAAACCGAATGGATTCATATTGATGAGAATGCCATTTGGATAGAGGTTTCCAAATATTTATCATTTGAACGTTTTAGAAAATTAATAAAGACTGTTATAGATGAATTGAATTTAGAAGGAAACAGTGCGCGTTTGGGCCTAAAATATATTAACCAAATAACGCTAAATGAGGGAAATCCGTTTGATTGGGAGAACTGGATCAATTCAAATCTATTTAAATCGTTAGAATTTGTAAGCGAGAAAAAAACTTTAGCAAGATGTATGGGCACAATAGTTTATAATTACGATGACTTTCTAATGAAATTTCAATATGGGATGTACAACAGCGAGTTCCCGAATCCAATATCAAAAAGGGAATTTGTGTTGGATTATGATTGCTACACAAAAGAGCCTCGTGATTTCAACGAAACGTTTACTTTATTGAATAATATGCACAACCTAGTAAAGATAAAATTTAAGGAGAGTATCGGTTCTAAGATCAAAGAAATAATTGAGGAGGATTCATTATGAATTCCACTGAAACGGAAAATAAGTATTCTTCAGATGATGAATACGAAACAGAAACTATAGTTAAAAATAAGATTATTAATGTCTCTAAAAGACTCATTAATGAACCCATGAATGAATACGATGTCGAATTGGATGTTTCAAAATACCCCAAAACGAAGGCAAGAAAAAGGGTCGTTGCCTATGTTTCCCTCAAAAGTTGATACTCAATACTGTAAGCGTAATAACGGAAGGGTCTATCAGGGAGATATTTTAAGAGATATGCTATTGTTAGAAATGCAATATGCTGATGACATAGGATCAAAATATAATGTTGTAGAAAAAAATGTGCCGTATATTATTGTTTTAACCCAAGATTGTGACCTAGAACAGGATTTTAATAATAGAAATCAAATCTCAGATAAACATGATAAATACATGGAATCAATACTTGTTTGCCCTGCCTATCTAGCAGAAGAATTTCGTGAAGGAAGACATTTAGAAGAATTCGATTTAAAAATGGAGAAGTGGGGACGTGTCCACTTAATATAAACACCACCTCAACCGATTATAATAAAGCATAAAGAGCTTACAGAAGAAATTCCAGTTTTTAACAGGGTTAAAAGAGCTAATTGAGAAAAAGAATATCTTTATTCTATGTTTTAGCGAAGAAAACACCGATTCAACCAGGTTTCTCTCTCCGAAAGGTTTGATGCTCAAATTCCAGATCCAGGCTTTTCAGTGCATCTATAAGCCAGGGAGCTTTATCAACGATGAATCTTGGCTTGTTCTCGCAGAACTTTAGCACTTCTTTGAGAAAAGACCTTGAAACAAGATAATTTCTGTTTGTATAAACTCTCATCAGAATTAACTCGTTCTTCTCAACATCTACCGCAGAATAGACATAGTACGCCTTTTTATTTGATTTAACAACTGTTTCGTCCAATGCTATAGAGTATCTTCTCTTCTTCTCTGATACAACAGGCAATTTCTCTTCAAACTTCCGTATCCAGTTCCAAACAGAGGTTTTAGAGACTGGATGAAGCTCAGAGAGAATTCTAGCAGTCCTTCTCACAGAAGACGTCTGAATATAGGTTGCAACACCGAGAACCTTAACCTCAAAAGGAACCTTATTCCTCTCAAACACCTTCAACTCTTCAACAATTTCCCTTACCCTCAGCATAAATAAAAGATAGTCTCCCATATTTATAATCCTATGTGGACGGGTCCCCGAAAGGATGGCTAGAAAGTTATATAGCTAACAAGTGGAAAGGCCATATTTTTGCTAGTGATAAGTATCGAGAAAAAGCTTGTAAAGAAGGTAAAGCCCTACTTGAGGAAAAATTCGATATGAAATTTAATGATTCAGCCGTTCGGAGTGCCAAAATTTTGCCAGTATACAAAAAACAGAAAACATTTAAAGATTTCATTTAAATATTTCTAAATTTTTTAATTGAAACTTTTATTAAGTAATTATTTTTTAAATATATTATCGTACATATTTTGCACGTGAATAATGTCCTCGGTATACAAACGTTACTCTGAGCCGAAAAATTATTCTTGCATAATTTGACTTCAATTACAGCATCGTATAAGCCAATATGTGCCATTTAACAACTAAAAATCGTTTTATTTATATATTACATTTGTGTGTGATTTGAGTTTACAGATGATAGGCTATGAAAAAAGAAGTAGGAAATTTAGAGATGATCATTACAAATAACGTCACACAGTGCTTAGCAGACCGTACTCGGCGTAATATCTCCTGACCATATTGTGTTCAGGTTTGTATAACTATGCTGATCTCTGCAAACCATGGAGTCAAATTCTTCATCCCTACTGGATCTTCAATCGCGCTCCAACCTCTTCAAGCCGACTCTTTGCTTTTCTGTCGACCGGCAATACCGACTCAAAGCCAGCCCTGCTCTCCTGAGCAGCGTATCGCGGCACTACATGGATATGCACGTGAGGTATCACCTGACCCGCGATCTCTCCGTTGTTGCTCACAACGTTGTATCCCTCTGCCCCCATTCTCTCCTTCAGGGCTTCTGCAACCCGTTTTACCACGACAAAGAGCTTTGCTATCTCTTCGTCTCCAAGCTCGTCAAGAGTTGTTATATGCTCCTTCGGAATCGCCAGCACATGCCCCTCGGAACGTGGATTTGCATCAAGAAAAGCAAGATGCTCACCATCCTCATAGACACGCACAGACGGAACCTCTCCATCAACTATCCTGCAGAATATACACTCAGACTCCATCAATCGATCCTCTCCACACCACCATCTATTAATACTCGGAATATATCTCTTTTGCTGAGAATGAGATCTGTGAAGGTCAGAGCACCCGCAACGAGTGCGAATCTCGGCGCAGGCTTTGACATCTTCGGAATAGCACTGGACAAGCCAAGGCTCATCGTTGAAGTCTCAGAGAGCAGCAGTGATGAGACCTCGATAGATGTTACCGGAACTTATGGCGAGAAGGTGCCGACAAGTCCTGAAGAGAATACTGCAGGGATCGTTGCAGAGGCGATGGGTCATCCTGTGCAGATAACCATTCACGCAGAGATCCCAATATCAAGCGGGCTTGGCAGCAGTGCAGCACCTGCCGCTGCAACAGCACTCGGGATAAACGTGCTCCACAACACAGGTCATTCAAGAGAGGACCTCGTCTGGATAGCAGCAGAAGGAGAGCGAGTATCGGCGGGCATTCCACATGCAGATAACGTGGCAGCAGCCCTCTTCGGAGGATTCAATATCGTGCATGAGAGAAGGATTGTCAGCATAAAACCCAAGAACATCGGGATAACCGCGGTCTCTCCCTTCGTGAAGGTCAACACGAAAAAGGCGCGCAAGATCCTCCCTCTAAAGATCAAGATGAGCGATTTCGTCTTCAACGCCGGAAGCGCTGCTTTCATGACCGCTGGCATGCTCAGAAGCGATCCCGAATTGATCGGACTCGGTATGGAGAATCACGTGATAGAGGAACTACGCTCACAGTTCATACCAGGGTACATGGACGTGAAGAAGGCTGCTACTGCCGCTGGCGCACTCGGTGTTACGATCAGCGGCTCAGGACCAACCATGATCGCAGTCTCAAGGCTCAACCAGCGCGATAGAATAGCCAATGCGATGAAGCAAGCCTTCAGAGAACATGACATAGACTCAATCGAGTATAAAACCATGATAGGCGCAGGCGCGCAGGTAAGCAGGTAATTATAGTATCCAACATAACCCACCTAACCAAAACTCATTGCCTCTATAATTCCTACTACATGATGCTTTACTTCTTCCTTTGCTTCCACAACAGCAATTGAAAAATACCTCTCTAAAGCTAGATTAAATCTTCTGACCATCCAGATTCATGCAATTTTAGATACATCAGTTTAACCCTTGTGTCTGCCTCATCTAGCATGATTTTTCACCTTTTTCCACTCTCAAATCTTTAAAGCCACCGAGCCGAATTTCGGACAACGTATTCGGGTTAGCAGACCTGAACGAAGTGAGGGCAAGGTAACGAAGTTGTCGCAGAGTTCGAGGCGATCCAACAAATTTTAACTATGCATTTATGTAAGTATCATGAAATGTTTTTCATGTTTTGAAGTAAGTCATCATAACGACCAACATATTCTCCATTAACAGGATTGTATACTAAGATTCCTTCATCCCTTGTAATAACAAAAACATATACATGATTATCAAAAGTAGTTGGATCTATGTAATTAAAATAGTGAAATGGCGTAAAAACAAATAAAAATGTAAATTTTGGGACACTAATAATTTGTCCGCCTAATAATGTTGTATGTCTTCTCAAATATGCGGCACAATAATATTCACTAACATAGTCAGTTTCAATGGACGATAGACTACGACTATTTTCTTTTAAAAATTTTTCAACCGTTGCTTTTGTTGGAGGCAAACTAAAAACAAACCAAACACTAGATAAGACTAGGATCACTAATAAACTTACGATCAATATTTTTCTGTGATTCATAATGCATTTGAATCCAATATTTAATTATTAAACTTTCTTTTTCAAAAAACGAGCCCCGAATTTCTGCTAACGTTCCGAGCCTAGGCGAAGTTACTCATGTTTCTTCATAAGCTTTTAAAAAACTCCTCCCGCTTTTATACCTGATTGCCTGCAAATAACTCTCAGCGTCGAACCTTTTATCCTATCATGGTTAGGCATGGTTAAAGGAGTTTTAGTCCCATCTGGATTTTCTCTCACCATTGAGATATGTTCTCCCATTCTAGCTATTCTAAATCCGAGATTTTCGAATGTTTTTATGACCTTTCACCTATGGGCATCTTTTGGGAACTTCATTACACTGCCACTTCTACAACAAAGGTTTCCATAATCTCTTCACTTTCAAAAACCTCTCTTCCAAAGGTTTCCATGTGAAATTTGATAGCTGACTTCACATCCGCAAGTGCCTCCTCGTAGGTATTACCTTCACCAACCACTACACCTTTTAGCCCCAAAGGATACGCCACATATCCTTCAGGATGCTTTTCAACTATTACTTTTATAGTCTTGAGTGCTGTGTTGAATAACTCTTAAGTTTCCTTCCTGTATTTCTCATTTACAGGAGGGATGATTGGGATGCAGAGTAAGAGAAATTGGAAGGAATATAATGAAAAACTTGTGCGGAGGGGAGAACTCTATATCTCATTGGATTTCCTTGAGAACTGGGATGAAGAATTAAATAGGATGAATGAGGGGAAGGTTGGCAGACCTTTCAGGTTTCCTCGAACCTTTATGTGTTTTCTAGCTTTCTTGCATGTAGCTTTCCTTCCATTAAGACAAATGGAAGGATTTTTGAGGAAATTATCAGAATATATACCTGAGTTAAAGGTAGCTGATTATTCCACTGTTTGTAAGAGGTTGAGGAAACTAGACTTTGAACTCTCTAGTAATCTTGGAGAAGATCTTGTAGTTGCAATAGATTCGTCTGGTATGAAGATAACGAATAGAGGAGAGTGGATCAGACATAAATGGAAAACGAGAAAGGGTTGGATTAAGGTTCATATTGCTATAGACGTTAAAACAAGGAAACTCTTAGCCTTAAAGATAACAGATGAAAGAACAGGTGATGGAAAGATGTTAAAACCTCTGGTAAAGCAAATTAAAGGAAGAGGTGGAGAGATAAGTAGGGTATATGGTGATGGAGGTTATGATAGCAGAGAGAATTTCAATTATCTTGCTGAAAATAATGTAGAACCAGTGATCAAGATAAGAAGTAACTCTTCAACTAAGTCAAGAGGCTCTCCATCCAGAGCTAAGAGAGTAAGAGAACCCAAAAGAGTTAGGTCATGAAAGATGGAAAGATAAATACAGGTATGGCTGCAGATGGACAACAGAGAGTTTCTTCTCTGGTGTTAAAAGAGTATTTGGAGAGACATGCAGAGCAAGATCTACAGAAGCTTTATTTCAAGAAGTAAAGATGAAATTCATCTTCTACAACATGCTCATAAGTGTTTAAACTTACATTCTCAGAGAAACAATTACCTGAAGATATACCCCATCCAGCTAATTGTTCAACACAGCATAAAATGCTGCTGTGTTGAATAAATCTTTAGTTTTCTGACTTCCTCTCTTACTCTCTTTAAATCTATACGTAGTTCAACAATATATTGTAGCAAATTAAACTTCATTTTTGCTTCTTTGAAGATTCCCTCGATGCTGGTCGTTCTCACTATCTCGCCAAATATTCTTTTAACAGCGGAGAGTACGCTTTCTACGATCCGGTGTTTGCCATATTCATATTTGCCTCGTCAACCTTTGTAGTCACCAAGTTCTCTCTTTTCTCTAACACGTTTAGCTCTGTATGGCGGTCTTCTCGGCCTCGTACTTGGATTAATTCGTGTTTTTATTCCAGATTCTATCTTCTTTTTATCCAGGGTATTGAAGCAATCTCGATCGTCATGACAACCGTCTCCCAAAACACGTTTTATTTTCTTACCTCCTATATTATGTTCTCCCCTCCCTGATCTATAAGATTATCGAGTTTTTCACTCTCAGTTACACGGTCTCATCTGTTACTTCAATAGCCAGAGTCTCTTTAGTGCTGATATCTACTGCTATATGTACCTTGATCCCTCCCATGTACACTCTCCATTTTTCTCTCATCCACTCTCCACGATTTGTAACCTTTACACCAGATAGATCTACGGCTATTACTATATCGTCTTCTTCTTCCGAGATCGTCTCTGGGAGATCAAAGTTCATTTTTGATATACGTTTGAATAAAGTCGTGTAATCCGCTGTTATGTCTCGGGAAACTAAACCTGAAAGTTTCCTCAAGAATCCTTCCATTTGCCTGTAGGGAATATGAAATATCGAATATATAAATCCCATAAAAGCAACGAACTGATCTGGGTATGAGAAAGGTGCTCCTCTTTTGCCCGCATTCATCTATAGCAAGTTCATCATCCCAACTATCCAGAAAACCGAATGAGAGGTAGAGTTCTCCACGTCTGACCAACGTCTCGTTATATTACTTCCCGTTATATTACTTCCCGTTATATTACTTCCCGTTATATTACTTCCAGTCTCTCTTATCTTCGAATTTTTTACCCCATCTTATATGTTTCATTTCTTGAGTTAATAATCTCCTGATAGTGATAATAAATCCAATACCATAAAATTTACTTATTTTTATAATTTTATTATTAAGAATACGAATAAATCTTCTCATTTGGTCAACACAGCAGGCAGATAGAAAGTTTTATAAGAAAACTGTCCGAATACTATAGAAAATCTGGAGAATGTCGTTATTGCTATTGGTTCATCTGGTGTGTTACAGGTAGAGGAGAGTGGATCAGACATAAATGGAGAGTACATAAAGGTTGGATCAAGGTTCACAATCGCTTGTTGATGTGAAAAGAAAGAGAGGCTTTTGGCTTTGGAGGATGAAAGAACCGGTGATGGAAAGATGCTTAATAGCGCTGGTGAGAGAGACTAAGAAGAGTATCAATGGCAATGGAGGTATATGATAGTAAGATAACTTCAACCTTTCTTGATGAAGAGAAGATCAAGGCAGTAATAAAGACGAGAAAGAACTCATCCACAAAAGCAAGGGGATCTCCATCAAGAACCAAGACGGTGAGAGAAATGGAGAGACTCGGATATGAAGCCTGGAGAGATAAGTATAGACATGGCAAGAGATGAGCATCTGAAGCCTTCTTTTCTGGAGTTAAAAGAGCATTTGGAGAAACATCCAGAGCAAAAACTATTGAAGGTTTATTCCAGGAAGCTTCTCAGCCAATTGTTCAACACAGCATAAAATGCGGTACTGTCATGGTATATGATGTTGACACTGTTTTGAGTTCGTTGTTGATTTGAGGTATTTTGGGTTCTGTCTCGGGTTTGAATATGCAGAGATTGCAGAGATTGCAAAGTTTCAAAGGTAACACCACGCAAGTTAACAACCCTTAAAACGTAGAGTGAAATTATTATTTACATAATAATACTATAGAATCTATATGTCTTAGGGTAACGTTTCCCTCAATGGTTTCGTCATTACTTCATTATAAATCGCATATTTGCGCCTCATTTGGCATCAGATAACAAATAATCATATCAAAATATAATTCATGAGCATCCTCCCAAATACCCCGACCTCTATAAGAATGCCCGGCAATCACTAATAGTTATAAAAATTTACTTTTTGATTTAAAATCTCTAATATGCTCTATTTTCCTTGAAATTTTGATTTGTCGGGCGTCCCTCTATTTAGAGGTCAGTGACTACCGTTCTATGAAGGTATTCTATGACTTGAGTTGTTTTAGGGGGTATTTTTATGGTGGGCTCGCCGGGATTTGAACCCGGGTTTCAGGCTCCGGAGGCCAGTGTACTCTCCAGGCTATACTACGAGCCCTGCTTCGAGTCCTGGTTTTATAGGTCTATCTCTATCTGGTATACTCTCTCTGGGTTCTCTTTGTGTACTCTGTAGAATGGTTCTGTGCCATATATTTTGATCAGTTTATTCGTCCTCTTTGGAACGGTTCTTGGTCCGAGAACGACTCCTGGGTGGCTTGGGTCGTCGATGTAATCTGTCTCCATCATGAAGCGTGTGCCGTTCTGGAGGGCTTCTTCGATATTCTTCTCTCTTGCGATGATACTTGGATAGATCTCTGCTCTTTCAAACTCCTTCAGCAGTGGTGATGCGTAGTGCTTTACTGTGCGATCAGGCGGTATCCCACTTCTCTTCATCATCTCTTTTATCTCGCGCAGTCCCTTCTCACTTGTCTCTTCGGTGTGAAGCTGGATGGCGCAGTCGAGTTCCTTTGCAAGTATCATTGCATGCTCCATTATCTGATTCGATCCTCTCCAGACGTCTTCCGGGACCGGGTAGTGTGGTCGCCCCGATTTAAGCCCGATCGCAAGCCCCTCTTCGACGTATCCACCTGCGATTCTAAGTCCGTCTTTCATCATCTCTACGGCATTCTCGAGCCCTCTCTCTCTTGTCAACCGGGTTATCTCGGCTGGGTGGACGCCGAGTATGACGAAGACCTCTATCCCTGTCTCTCTCACTCTCTCGGCTATTGTGAGTGTCTCGTCGAAGACCTCTCGATAGTCGTCTGGCTTGGCGATCTTGATATTGATCGTCGATGGCGGTTTTGAGACGAGGATTATGTGGGTTCCGCCAGATCTGGCAAACTCTCGTGCCGCGGCTAGGAATCTGCCTCGCCGATCGAGGTGCATGTGGTCGTCGAGTATCGGGAGACCGTCCATAACACTTGAGAACTTGGTTATATTCTTTCAGAGCAATTTCAGGTTCTCAAGTTCTTCCATAACCTTGGTTACAGCATCTTCGGCGTCTGTTACCTTCTTTCCACCTGTAACCACCAGTTTTCCGCTGCCAAATAAGAGCATTACAACTTTTGGCTCTTTTAGCCGATAGACAAGACCTGGGAACTGCTCTGGCTCGTATTCAATGTTTTCAAGCCCCAATCCAATAGCAATGCCGTTGAGATTGAGGACAGAACCGATGTTGGCAGAGGCTACGATGTTCTGAACTGTGACCTCTGGCTTGTCCAGTATCTCAACACCTGTCTTGCGTATGCGATCGAAGACCTGTTCAAGGCCTTTATTGACGTCGGGTATGCTCTTTGCACCAGTACACACGATCTTTCCGCTCCCAAATATGAGTGCAGCCGTCTTTGGATTGGTGGTGCGATAGACCACTCCAGGAAATCGCTCCTTGTTATAATCAGCGTTTTCGAGAACCTTGATGACCTCCTGAAGGTCGAGTGTGGTACCTACAGAACTGGAGGCAACAACGTTCTCGATCTTGATCGATCTCTTAGCTTCATCAAGTTTGGACATTATATATCACAACCAACATGTACAACACTACGCCTATTTAAACCCTTATAAATCTTTTCAAGTAGATGGCTCCGAAGGAGAGATTATGCAGTAGCAACATTTTTAACTGAATGAAGTAAAAAGTAAGTATGAGGTTTAGAAGATGACGTGTTTTGAGAGATCGGTGTACACATTCAGTGCTATCGTTGGGCAGGAACGGATGAAGCGGGCACTCATACTCAATGTGATAGATCCAAAGCTCGGTGGAGTGCTTATCAGGGGCGAGAAGGGAACTGCAAAGTCGACTGCTGTGCGGGCGCTGGCTCATCTTCTTCCAGAGATCGATGTTGTCAAGGACTGTCCTTTCAGATGCAGTCCGATCGATCGGCATGAGATGTGCTCCTCGTGCATAGCACGGCTTCGAGGCAGGGGAGGAGTTCGAAGGTTACGAGAGAGCCGATGAGGGTTGTTGACCTTCCGATAAATGCGACAGAGGATCGGGTCGTTGGAACGCTTGACATAGAGCATGTGATTAAGGAGGGTGAGAAGCGGTTCGAGCCGGGTGTTCTCTCTGAGGCACATCGCGGGATACTCTATGTTGATGAGGTGAACCTGCTCGATGATCACATCGTTGACATACTCCTCGACTTCTGCTGCGATGGGCGTCAACTATCGTTGAGCGTGAAGGGGTCTCGTTCTCGCATCCGGCGCACTTCATCCTTGTTGGAACGATGAACCCTGAAGAGGGAGAACTCAGACCACAGCTTCTCGACCGATTCGGTCTTTGCGCCGAGATTGAAGGGATAAAAGACCTCAAAGAGAGAGTTGAGGTTATAAAAAGGAGGAAGAGTTTCGAAGAGGACCCGTTTGCCTTTGAAAGGGCATGGGAGAGGGATGATAGGATCATCAGAGAGAGGATCCTCAGGGCAAAAGAGATCTTATCAGAGGTCTTCGTCCCTGATGATATACTTGAGCTTATCGCATCCCTCTGCATCGATTGCGGGGTTGATGGTCACAGAGCAGATATAACACTTGCAAAGGCAGCAACTGCATTCGCAGCGTATGAGGGGCGGTGTGAAGTCATTGAGGATGACGTGAGAGCGGTCGCAGAGCTCGTCCTCACACACCGGATGCGAAAGAAGCCGTTTGAAGAGGGAAAGATAGACCAGAATATGATCGATGACTCGATTGAACGATACAAAAAGAATAAAGAAGACTCGAACGATGAGAAGAGCGAGGATGATATGGGTAGAGGGGAGAGAGGCGAGGATGAAGGTGAAAAGCAGGGTGAAGGAGAGGAGGAGGCACGTGAGGGGGGCGAGGAGCTATTCCCGGTGGGGGATACGTTCAGGGTTAAACCGATCTCAAGCAAGCGGGATAGGATAACGAGGAATGGGAGCGGAAGACGAACAAAGACGCTCTCAAAGAGGGGAAGATACGTGCGGAGCAGAATCCCGAGAGGGGAGGTCATGGGTAGGGATGTTGCGTTCGATGCCACCATAAGGGCAGCGTGTGGAGACCCAGGGTTCAAGAGTCGAGATAAGGGTGATAGAGCGATCGCGCTCCACCCTTCTGACATTCGGGAGAAGGTGCGTGAGCGAAAGATCGGTAACACGATCCTATTCGTTGTCGACGCCTCAGGCTCGATGGGTGTGAAGGAGCGAATGGTCGCAGCAAAAGGTGCGATCCTCTCACTCATCAAAGACGCATACATCAGGCGTGACCGGGTGGGACTTGTGACATTCAGAAAGGATAGAGCAGATCTCCTCCTTGCTCCAACCGCGAGCGTGGAGCTTGCAGAAAAACTCCTTGTTAATCTTCCAACAGGTGGAAGAACACCACTCTCTCATGGAATTCTTAAAGGATATCAGCTTCTGAAGCAAGAACTCTTGAAAAATAGAGATACATCCCCCCTCATGGTTCTGATCTCTGATGGGCGGGCGAACGTGAGCATCTCTGGAAAGAATCCGATCGAAGAAGCAAAGGAACTCGCCTCCTCGATCGTGGACGATGAGATCGAAACGGTTCTGATCGATACGACCGAGGGACTCCTCGACCTTGGCACAGCACGAGAGCTTGCAGATGCGTTCAAGGCGAGATACTTCAAACTCGAGGAGATGAAAGCTGATGCAATCGCAGGCTCCATACGAAGTGTATGCTCATAAAGTACCTCTTCCAGAGCGTGATACTTGTCACAGTGGGTGTGGTACTTGCAAACATTCTCGTCGAGACAAATATCCCATCAAGACTATCTCCACTCGTAAAACCACTCTGCAAAGCTTCCAACCTCCCAGAGACCTGCATCCTCTCACTCTTCACAACGCTCTTAAGCGCAACCGCAGGCAAATCAACCCTCGCCGAGCTCTACAGAAGGGGCGAGATAACAGAAGATGAAACAATCATAACCGTTGTGATGGGGACATTCCCGGTCGTTCTCGGCGAATCACTCTTCAGAGTGCAGGCACCGGCAGCACTCGTAATACTCGGACCTATAGTTGGCGGAATCTATATCGTGCTGAACCTCTTTGCAGCCCTCATACAGACCACCTGGGCATTGATCTACTCGAAGATAGCCCTTCCACCACGGAGAATACAGATCAAGAACAACCCTGAAAGACTCACATTAGAGAGAGACACGATCAAAAAAGGACTTAAAGCATCGTATCCAACGCTAAAAAAGATAATACCACTTCTCATAATAACCATATACTCAATCGGTCTCTTACTTGACCACGGCTTGATGAATCAGATCTCTATCCTCTTCGATCCCCTGCTCAGGCTACTTGGAATCCCAGGCGAGTGTGCAGCAGCCCTCGCAGGACAGTTCATACACTACTCAGTCGGATATGCAATCATCGGATCGTTCCTAACCGAGGGAATCATAACAGAGAAAGAAGCGATATTGACGCTTCTAATTGGAAGCATGATCATAATAACGCTAATCTACATCAAATTCAGCGTTTCAATGTACGTCTCCCTATTCGGAAGACTTGGAATCAAAATAACAGCAATCAACTATACAAGCAGCATGACAGCAAAGATGATCACAATAGGACTTGTGCTATGGTTGATGTGAAACGATCCGCACCCCATTGACAGAAATCCCTTGAGACCATTCACTAGCAACCATTAACAATGCGGAGCCACACCTCTCACTCGGTAACTTCAACCCTGATCTCCTTCTCTGTCACAGGAACGAGCCGCTTCCATCGTATTACCACGTCACTCTCAACGTGCATCTCAGAGATCGACTTATCAGGCATAACACTGTCAATCTCATAGATGTAGAAGCCCTCTTTCCCACCGATAGATGCCACAAGCTCATGGTCTCCGACGTGCTTTATCTCGACTGCCGAGACTTTTCGCAACACGTCAAGCACGGTGGAGCCCGTCTTCACGGTCACACTATGCGTATCGAAGAAGGCTTCCCCCATCTTCTCGGATGGATCCTTGTCAAGCGATATGATATGTGTTCGCCCATACTTCCTGCGCTTCACAAGTCCACACTCCTCCAGCAGCTTTACATGCTTCGATGCAACAGGTACAGATATCTTCAATCTCCGTGCAAGCCCTGCGACATGACAGTCACCTGACGATAACACCGCCAGAATCTTTCTCCTGGTCTCACTTGAGAGCGCTTTAAAAACATCATTGTTATCCTTTTCACTCATACATATAACCTAAAAAGTAACTTATTTATGTGTTGCGATTTTTTGCAGGGCGTGTCCACTTAACATAAACACCACCCCAACCGATTATAATAAAGCATAAAGAGTTTACAGAACAAATTCCAGTTTTTAAAAGGATTAAAAGAGATAAGTGAGCAAAAGAATATCTTTATTCTCTGTTTTAGTGTTGTATGAAATCTCTTAGGTGGATTTCATGCTCCGAAAGTACTGATCGCTAAAATTCCAGATCTATGTTTTTCAGTGCATCTATAAGCGAAGGGAGCTTTATCGATGATGAATCTTGGATTCTTCACACGCACTTCTCTGAAGGACCTTGTAGCAGGTAATTCTTGTTTGTATAAACTCTCATAACTCTCATCAGAATTAACTTCTCAAGATCCAGAGCAGAATAGACATAGTACGCCTTAAATAAGAGATGGTCTCCCGTATTTATAATCTGATGTGGACGGGTCCACGGTTAAAAACTGCTGTGTTGAATAACTCTTAAGTTTCCTTCCTGTATTTCTCATTTGCAGGAGGGATGATTGGGATGCAGAGTAAGAGAAATTGGAAGGAATATAATGAAAAACTTGTGCGGAGGGGAGAACTCTATATCTCATTGGATTTCCTTGAGAACTGGGATGAAGAATTAAATAGGATGAATGAGGGGAAGGTTGGCAGACCTTTCAGGTTTCCTCGAACCTTTATGTGTTTTCTAGCTTTCTTGCATGTAGCTTTCCTTCCATTAAGACAAATGGAAGGATTTTTGAGGAAATTATCAGAATATATACCTGAGTTAAAGGTAGCTGATTATTCCACTGTTTGTAAGAGGTTGAGGAAACTAGACTTTGAACTCTCTAGTAATCTTGGAGAAGATCTTGTAGTTGCAATAGATTCGTCTGGTATGAAGATAACGAATAGAGGAGAGTGGATCAGAGATAAATGGAAAGACGAGAAAGGGTTGGATTAAGGTTCATATTGCTATAGACGTTAAAACAAGGAAACTCTTAGCCTTAAAGATAACAGATGAAAGAACAGGTGATGGAAAGATGTTAAAACCTCTGGTAAAGCAAATTAAAGGAAGAGGTGGAGAGATAACTAGGGTATATGGTGATGAAGGTTATGATAGCAGAGAGAATTTCAATTATCTTGCTGAAAATAATGTAGAACCAGTGATCAAGATAAGAAGTAACTCTTCAACTAAGTCAAGAGGCTCTCCATCCAGAGCTAAGAGAGTAAGAGAACCCAAAAGAGTTAGGTCATGAAAGATGGAAAGATAAATACAGGTATGGCTGCAGATGGACAACAGAGAGTTTCTTCTCTGGTGTTAAAAGAGTATTTGGAGAGACATGCAGAGCAAGATCTACAGAAGCCTTGTTTCAAGAAGTAAAGATGAAATTCATCTTCTACAACATGCTCATAAGTGTTTAAGCCTACATTCTCAGAGAAACAATTACCTGAAGATATACCCCATCCAGCCAATTGTTCAACACAGCATTAAAAACGTAACTTTTATAACCAATCAGCACATTATTTACTGTATCATAATTTCAAAGAGAATTTATCGGTAATAATCTTCAGATATTCTCTTGGTGATGAGAAGAGGTTAAAGTTATTAGGCTCTTCACTATAAACCACACATAAGGTTTTTAAGATATGATTGTATAAAAGGTGTTATATGAACAATGGTGGAGTATCTCCCTTCCTTTTCTGGGACTGTGTGCAGTTGATAGAGCTTACCAACAGAACTGCTTCAGACTTGAACGAGCTTTTAGATGGCATACGGGAAGTCCCGCCAAATTCCATATTCTTGCACATGCATCAATCATTCCTGAAATACCACTTCTTTCCACCGGAATACACCAATGATTTCTCAGCATGGGTATCACACCACCTTGGGGATGACGCGCTGGCAGAGAAGTTTTCAGAGCTTGATCCATTCGATTATGCAAACATTGAAGACCTGAGGCAGAGATTGATAAAGATCTTGGAAGAGCACACGCGTGATGGCATAGCTCGCGGTAGAGTCCGCCAGGGCGAAGAGTTCTACTTCAATCAGTCGGTCACAATCGAGATGCTCACGGACCTCAGAGCAACGAACCTGCGAGAGTTCAGAGAGTGCCTTGAAAAGATACCTCTCACGTCCCTCTACTACCATATCTTCGAGGCACGACTCCGACTTGAGAGGAAGACTGATGACTTCTCCTACTGGATAGAGGACAGTCTCGGCATACCAGAGCTTGCAGAGAAGATCAGGCGGATGGACCCTTATATGTACAGTCTAGAAGACCTCAGAAGAGAGTTGATAAAACTGGTTGGTTCCTATGAATCCAGAGACGCATAAGAGATCAATAGACGACTACAGACCGATAGTTGGTGAGAACGTGATAGACCAGCTCAAACGACTTGCAAAGAAGCTAAATGGGGTACGGGTGTTACACGTGAACTCCACATCGAAGGGCGGTGGAGTTGCCGAGATACTCAAATGGATGATACCGATGCTCCGTGACCTTGAGATCAATGCCGAGTGGCACGTTATAAAGGGAGACCGGTCTTTCTTCAACGTCACAAAGAACTTCCATAATGCGCTCCAGGGACAAGAGTGCAACATCAGTCAGGAAGACAAGGAGACGTATATAGCGCATAACGAAAAGAACGCCGCGGAGATAGATTTTGATGCAGACCACGTATTCATCCATGATCCCCAACCAGCTTCTCTCATCGAACACCGAGTCAATGGGACGTGGATCTGGAGGTGCCACATAGATATTTCACAGCCATGCCAGGAGATCTGGGACTTTCTCAAAGAGTACGTCAACAGATACGACGCATCCATATTCTCAATGCCAGAGTTTGCCCAGAGCCTGCCGATACCGCAGTACCTCGTACCACCCTCCATCGACCCCCTGAGCGAGAAGAACAGAGAATTAACAGAGGAAGAGATAGCAAAAGAGCTTGAAGAACTCGAAATAACACATGAAAAACCAATATTACTGCAAGTATCACGCTTCGATCGATTTAAAGACCCAATTGGAGTAATAAAAGCCTATAAACTCGTGAAAAAACGCGAAGACTGCACCCTCGTGCTTGCAGGGGGTGAAGCCACCGACGATCCAGAGGGACCAGCCGTACTCGAGGAGGTCAGAAAGTATGCAGCAGAGGATCCAGACATACACATACTCTCACTCCCACCGGTAAGCGACAGAAAGATAAACGCACTCCAGCGAACAGCCGACATCATAATACAGAAATCGATCAAGGAAGGCTTCGGGCTCACGGTAACAGAGGGTATGTGGAAAGGAAAGCCAGTGATAGGAGGCGAAGTGGGCGGGATAAAGATGCAGATACAGAACGGGACGAATGGATACCTCGTGAACTCAATCGAAGGAACAGCCTACCGAATAAGGCAACTCCTGCACAACCCAGAGATGGCTGCAAAGATGGGAGCATACGCCAGAGAGTACGTACGACACAACTTCCTCCTAACACGCCACATAAGAGACCATCTCGCAATAATGATCGCAACACAACACCCACACGAAACATACATACAGGTATAACTCTCCCGTGAGCCCCATAGAATCACGCCGCACGAGATTCTGATCACAAGGCTTTTTATTGGTGTTCTTCTATTAGAGTTGGTTCTTAGGTTTTTGGTGATCGTTGTTATGTTTCATGTTGTGGACGCTCAGTATGATCCAAAGAAGATCGAATCTTCGATCATGGCTCTCTGGGATGAGATCGATGCGTATTCCAAGGTGCGTGAGCAGAGGCGTGGCGGTAAGAAGTTCTTCTTTGTTGATGGGCCTCCCTACACCACGGGCAAGGTTCATCTCGGTACTGCGTGGAATAAGGTGATAAAAGACAGTATTCTCCGTTTTAAGTCTATGCAGGGTTATCACGTGCGTGACCGTGCGGGATGGGATATGCATGGTCTGCCGATCGAGGTGAAGGTTGAGGGTGTGCTCGGTTTTAGGTCGAAGAAGGATATCGAGTCCTATGGAGTGGATAAGTTCGTCTCCAAGTGTGAAGAGTTCGCGCTCTCTCACAAGGATGAGATGACCCTTCAGTTCGAGTCTCTTGGGGTGTGGCTCAACTGGAAGGATCCGTACATGACGCTTCGGGATGAGTACATCGAGTCTGCGTGGTGGACGTTGAAGCGAGCGTACGAGAGGGATCTGCTTGAGCGCGGGTTTCGGGTTGTGAACTGGTGTCCGAGGTGTGAGACCGCTATTGCCGATTCCGAGGTGGATTATGCTGATCGGGTTGATCCTTCAATCTTTGTGAAACTCCCTATATCGGGCGCGGATAATGAGTTCATTGTTATCTGGACGACAACACCCTGGACGATTCCATCTAACATTGCTGTCGCTGTTCACCCGTCCTTCGAGTATGCACGGGTTCGCGCCGTGAAAGAGGGTGTGAGTGAGGTATTGATCGTTGCAAGTGAACTGGTCGAGTCTGTTCTCCGCGCTGGCAGGTATACCGATTACGAGATTCTGAGTACGATGCTTGGAGAGGAGCTTGAAGGAACAACCTATGAGCACCCGCTTAGAGATAAAGTCCCAACACAGAATGAGTTCTTGCATCAGGTGTATCTGGCAGATTTTGTTACGGCTGAGAGTACAGGCTGTGTCCATATTGCACCTGGTCATGGTATGGACGATTTTCTCCTTGGCGTTGAACATGATCTGCCCATCTTCTGTCCAGTCGACTCTGCTGGTGTGTATACGGATGAAGCTGGCGAGTATGCAGGTCTGAACGTGCAGGGAGAGGTGAACGATCTTGTGATCTCTGACCTTGAAGAACGGGGACTATTGCTTGCGCGTGGGGAGATCACGCATCGGTATGGTCACTGCTGGCGGTGCGAGACACCCATCATATACCGGGCTACAGAACAGTGGTTCCTCCGGGTCTCAAGGCTCAGGGATGAGATGCTTGAAGAGATAACACGTGTCTGGTGGTACCCTGAGTGGGCCGGGACAGCACGCTTCCGTGACTGGGTCTCAAGCGTTCGTGACTGGTGCATCTCACGCCAGCGATACTGGGGCATCCCCCTCCCCATCTGGGTCTGCGAGCATTGTGGAGCGATCGAGGTGATCGGGAGAGTGGATGAACTCAAGTCGCGCTCAGGGGTGAGCGATCTAAAAGACCTCCACCGCCCATATGTCGACGAGATAGAGCTCCCGTGTGACTGCGGGAGTGGTGTGAAGAAGCGGGTGAGAGATGTCTTTGATGTATGGTTCGACTCAGCCGTCTCATCATGGGCAACCCTCGGATTCCCACGTGAGCGCAAGGAGTTTGAGGAGTGGTGGCCCGCCGACTTCATAACAGAGGGGCATGACCAGACACGGGGCTGGTTCTATTCACAGCTTGGCGCAAGCATGATAGCATTCGGGCGCGCACCGTATAAGAGCGTCTTAATGCATGGTTTCACCCTGGATGAGACAGGTAAGAAGATGTCGAAGCGTCTTGGAAACGTGGTGGAACCTGAAGAGGTGGTGAAGCGGTTTGGCGCTGAGACGCTACGCTATTACGTCCTCTCGTCGAGTGCACCATGGGATGATCTGAAGTTTGGATGGGAGGGTCTTGCAAACACCCATCGCATCTTCAACATCCTCTGGAATGTCTACCGATTCCCACTTCCATACATGGTGCTTGACGGATTTGATCCCACAAAGACGACGTATGACTCGATAAAGGATGCTCTCTACCCTGAAGATGAATGGATCCTCTCGCGTATCCAGAGCCTTGCACAGATGGTTGAGAGAGAGATGGAGAGATACGAGCTTCACAGAGCCACGCGCGCAATCAGTGAGTTCATACTCGATGATCTCTCACGCTGGTATATCCAGCTCATCCGCCCACGTGTCTGGATCGAGGCTGAGAGCCCGGCAAAACTCGCAGCATACTACGTGCTGCACCACGTACTCTTCGACCTCTCAAAGATAATCGCCCCCTTCGCACCATTCATCTCAGAGACGATATACCAGAACATCGTTCGTGAGACAGATCCCTCTGCACCCCTCTCGGTACACATGTGCGACTGGCCCACAGACACGAGTCTGCAGAGACCCGAGCTTGAAGAAGAGATGGAGATCGTGCGAGACATCGTTGAAGCAGCATCGAACGCACGTCAGAAAGCCAAGAGAAAACTACGCTGGCCTGTCAGACGAATAATAATAAAACCAGATAATCAAAGAGTTATAAACGCAGTTAAAAACCTCAGAAGAGTACTTCTGGAACAGTGCAACTCGAAAGATGTGATAGTTCTCGATCTCGGTGAGACCTGGAGCGAACTTGGAGTGAAAGCCATACCAAAGCCAGCAGTTCTCGGACCAGTCTTCAAACAGGACGCGGGGAGAGTGAAGGAAGCAATCGAACATGCAAGCAGCATCGCAGTTAAACACAGTATCGAGACACAGGGCAGATTCGAGATCCCGGAACTGAACGTCACCGTACTGCCAGAGATGGTGGAGTTCAAAGAAGTGATCCCAGAGAACGTAACAGTAGCCGAGTTTACAGGGGGACTCGTCTACGTGGACAGCACGCTCACACGGAACATCGAGGCAGAGGGATATGCACGCGAGATCATACGACGCCTCCAAGACATGCGAAAAGACCTCAACCTCCGCGTGGACGACGAGATACGAGCAGTAGTGAAGATAGAGGACGATCGGATCACAGACCTCGTCTTTGAATGGGAGGAGACAATAGCGTACGAAGTCCGCGCAAGAATACTCGTGATAGGCATGGACGTGGACGTTAAAGGAGCACTTGTGAAGAAGTGGAACGTCGAAGGAGTGCAGATGACAATGGCAATATCAAAATAAAATAAGAAGTTTTGAGATTGCCCATCTCATCGTTCGCTCTCCTCACTTCACAGCAAGTAGCAAGGCATCTTCCATGCCACCACAATCTGACTTCCTAATCCTAATTTTGACTTATTCTACGATCTCTGTTCCTTCCTGCTCGCTGAAAACTAATGAGTAAAGTCGTGCATTATAGTCTTTTGCGCCTTTGTATGCATCATAGATACCATAAATCCAAGGTATAACAAGCCAACAAAATAATAGGATCAATATACCCTTTCCAACTTTCCCAAGATACATCTGTCCTACGCCTGCTATGATGATACTGAGCGCTGTAGCTATACCCACATTTTTACTCTTTTGCTCGTAGTAGGCTACTTTTTGGTTTTTATCCATATCTTTCGTGAATTCCTTAATCTGCATTGCTTCCATTTCATCCATCACTTATCACCACTATTTTATTGCATCATTCAAGGTGTCTTCCTTCGAAGCGTCAAATCTCTTTGACGGCTCTATCAGAAATCCTTTCATTTTTCCGACAAAATCCATGCTACCTCCACTCTATATTTTGAACCTGCTAATATATAAGTGTAACTTGGAATGGCTCTGGATGAGCCAAGAAAGCTCTCCATTCGGTTGGATCCTTTGAGTGCACGGCAAAGTTTATACTTTTTCTGTACATTTGAGACAGAAGAAATTTGGGGAATTATTGTTTTTTAGGTTGTTGGTTTCGTCTTCAGGGTTTTGCTATTGATGCTGTGTTGAATAACTTTTAAGTTTCCTTCCTGTATTTCTCATTTGCAGGAGGGATGATTGGGATGCAGAGTAAGAGAAATTGGAAGGAATATAATGAAAAACTTGTGCGGAGGGGAGAACTCTATATCTCATTGGATTTCCTTGAGAACTGGGATGAAGAATTAAATAGGATGAATGAGGGGAAGGTTGGCAGACCTTTCAGGTTTCCTCGAACCTTTATGTGTTTTCTAGCTTTCTTGCATGTAGCTTTCCTTCCATTAAGACAAATGGAAGGATTTTTGAGGAAATTATCAGAATATATACCTGAGTTAAAGGTAGCTGATTATTCCACTGTTTGTAAGAGGTTGAGGAAACTAGACTTTGAACTCTATAGTAACCTTGGAGAAGATCTTGTAGTTGCAATAGATTCGTCTGGTATGAAGATAACGAATAGAGGAGAGTGGATCAGAGATAAATGGAAAACGAGAAAGGGTTGGATTAAGGTTCATATTGCTATAGACGTTAAAACAAGGAAACTCTTAGCCTTAAAGATAACAGATGAAAGAACAGGTGATGGAAAGATGTTAAAACCTCTGGTAAAGCAAATTAAAGGAAGAGGTGGAGAGATAAGTAGGGTATATGGTGATGGAGGTTATGATAGCAGAGAGAATTTCAATTATCTTGCTGAAAATGATGTAGAACCAGTGATCAAGATAAGAAGTAACTCTTCAACTAAGTCAAGAGGCTCTCCATCCAGAGCTAAGAGAGTAAGAGAACCCAAAAGAGTTAGGTCATGAAAGATGGAAAGATAAATACAGGTATGGCTGCAGATGGACAGCAGAGAGTTTCTTCTCTGGTGTTAAAAGAGTATTTGGTGAAACATGCAGAGCAAGATCTACAGAAGCTTTATTTCAAGAAGTAAAGATGAAATTCATCTTCTACAACATGCTCATAAGTGTTTAAACTTACATTCTCAGAGAAACAATTACCTGAAGATATACCCCATCCAGCTAATTGTTCAACACAGCAGGTCTTGAGCAAAGCTATTTATACTAAAACAAAGCAACAAAATATATGGGCAGAAAGCGAGTCTACGAAGTTGCAAAACGCATACCAGTAGAAGAACTCGACAAAAGGATCAAGAGGCTCGAAAAGGATACAAGTGTTCTCAAAAGATTATACTTTATAAGATATCTCTACAGAGGGATGAGCGTTGAGGAAGCTGCCGACTTGGTTGGGGTCACTAAAGCAACAGGCTACACATGGCTTAAAAGGTGGAATTCTAGCGGTTACGAAGGCTTAAAACCGAACTATGGAGGAATTAGACACTCTAAACTTACAGAAGAGCAGAAGGAAGAACTCAGAGAAATGCTCAAGGAGAAAGAGTGGACGACGAAGGAAGTTCAGGAAGTCATTGAAGCAGAATTAGGAGTTGTTTACTCCTCATGGCAGGTCAGGAGAATCCTGAAATCGTTTGGAATGAGATACGCCAAACCGTACCAGAAGGATTACAGAAGGGCAGATAATGCAGAAGACACTTTAAAAAAACTTAGATGAGGCTGGAATTAGCGATGACGCAAATAGGATTCGTCGATGAGATGACAGTCGAAGCAAATGCAAACACAACGAGACTCTGGAGCTTCGATAATCCTCTTAAGAGAGTTGCTACCTATATTAAAGCCAAAGTCGCAGGGCTCTATTGTATAAATGGAGAGAACTTAATAGAATTTCCTGAGAAAAATAAAGCCGAAGACTTTACAACGTTTCAAGGATAAAGGAAGCAAAACCTGAGAAAAGAAATTGTACTCGTTCTGGATAATTCCAGAACACAACATCATGCCAAGAAAGTGAAGAAAAAGGCTGAAAAACTGAACATTTCACTGGCTTATCTACCACCTTACTCTCCCGACCTGAATCCAATCGAAAACATCTAGAAAAGCGTTAAAAGAGCAGTTTCAGAGAGATCTCCACTGAACATGGAAGAACTGAATGAAGCGATTGCTGAAGCCTTCAAAAAACTTACAAAATCGATATCCTCTGCAAAAAACTGGATTGAAAAGTTTCTGGATAATAAGTTTAAGATGCTATGCACTTAACTATAATTAAGAATGTGTAGGAAGTTGTTTTTGTCCTAAAACATTAGCAACAAGCCAATAAGACTCCTTAACCGAACACTAATAAAGCCTATTTTATACTTTTTATATGCAAATTGACAAAGTGTCGTTAACCGAACACGCATGGAGACGATTTACAACTACTGATTATTGCTATTGTTAGAACTGATTAGATCCCTGCCAAAGAGTGAATAAAGAATTAATGATGTCCCAATATAGAGATAAAGATATCCTACTTTCTTGAAATGAGAATAATAGTATCCCAAAAAGGGGTCTTCAGTAGATACCTCTCCCAATATAATGCGACCAATTCCGAATGCAAGAAGAGCTGAGCCAACGGCTAAAGTAAAACTATGGAAGAATAATACTAAGAAATAACCAATGCCTACTAAGATAAATACTAAGATAAATGTTATTGTAGGCGAGAATAATCGCCCCATAGGAGCAATACCTATTCGTGCTACTGTTAAATCCATACACATAATTCCAGCGAAAATTAGTATTACTCCTAATATAGCCAAATTATGCTTTAATTCCTTGCTTGCCTTCCACATGCTTCAATCCCTCGTTATCACATCCTTCGGATCTTTATCCCCTTGCACCATTCCTTCAGATGCGAGAAGTGTTGTCTAATTATCCTGCTTGACCTGCTTTTGATCTTCTTGGCTATAAAGCTCACAGAATACTTCGGAGGATCTTCTATAAAGAGATGGACATGATCCACATTCACAGCCATATCGATGACTTCAATCTTCATCTCTTTACAGGTCTTACGAATAGTCCCCTCAACAACGAGAGCGACATACCCGACCAGAATCTTTCCACGATACGTCGGTGTGATCACCATATGATCACACTATATGATCAGTCAAGAGCGATACCGTGTGCCGATCGTGGTGGAGTTCCCTTCGCGCCATGCGTGATACGTCAGAACTCACCCTATAAAAAGCTTATAAAATATCTGCTGTGTTGAACAATTAAACTTTCTTCGTTGTGAGTTTTTGGTTCCTATATCTTTTATTCAGATCGGGCTTGCGAAGAATGATGTATGGGGCATATCATATTTTATTATCGTATTATAGAAGATATATTTCAATTTTATCTCATTAGACATATTTTTTGCCTTTGTAGCACGTTCAAATTCGCCGGATTTACGTTTTACTGCTGAGAAGGTGCTCTCGGCGTACCATTGCCTTCCGTGTTTGTACTTGTCATGCCAGCTCTCATAGCCAGGCTCTCGAGATTCGTGTGCATAGCCCTTCCTTGGATTCTTCCTAATTCTTCCTCTGTTATATTGCTCCTCCATTTTTATCATTTTCGTCGTATGCTCTATCTGCGCTTGCCTGCACGACTTTTCCTCCTGCATCCTCGACATTCTCCAATTGATTGCCCTACCAGGTTCTTTAATTCCTTTCTATCTGAAATGGACTCATCAGTGGCTTCAATGCCCACCACTTGCCTATTCTGGTCATCTACCGCTATACGAACATTTAATCCACCCCTCTTCCAAACCTTTCCACTCTTGCCTCATCAACTCTCTCCACGATCCGTTACCTTCGCTCCAGAAGAGTCAAGATAGACCACCACCTCCTCCTTCTCCCTATAGGAGAGTCAAGGTCTTTCTTAGCTCCATAGTGACTCTGTTCACTCTCCTGCAGACGATGGTATAATCAGGCACATCAAAACTGATAAACCTGGATAAACACCTAAGAAACCCTTCAAACCCTCCCAACCGATGTTCAGCATCTTCCCATAAATCATTCCATAGGAAGACATCTATGTTTATAGTGCAACACAGCAATACTATACCACAGCAATACTATACCATAATCTGTATATGTGATCCTCTCTTTACTGGTATTCTTGTGAAGACGATTGTTGTGATCGATTACGGGCTTGGTAATCTTAAGAGTGTGCGGAGGGCGTTTGAGCGTGCCGGGGCAAGGGTTGCTGTGTCTAAGAGTCTTGCTGATATAAGGGGGGCTGATGGGCTGGTTCTCCCTGGTGTTGGTGCGTTTCATGATGGGATGGCGCGTCTTGGCGCGCTGCGGGATGTGCTCTTTGAGGCTGTCGATGATGGCAAGATGCTTCTGGGGATCTGTCTTGGGATGCAGATGTTTCTTGGTGAGTCTGAGGAGGGTGGTGGTCGTGCCGGGCTTGGGTTGATTCCGGGGAGAGTGGTTAGGTTTGCAGTTGATGGTTTGAAGATTCCGCATATGGGCTGGAATTCTATCTCGTTTGATCGTGGTCTTCGGTTCTTTAGGGGTGTGCCTGATCGTTCTTATGTGTATTTTGTGCATTCGTATTATGTAGAGGTTGGTGGTGAGTTTGTGGTTGCTACGTGTGAGTATGGTGTGGATTTTGCTGCGGTTGTTGTCAATCGGGCTGGTAATGTGATCGGTACTCAGTTTCATCCTGAAAAGAGTGGGGATGTTGGTCTGAGGATGATCCGTAATTTTCTTGAGATGGTGTAAAAATAGAGGGAGAGGGAGGGGTTTATGCCTCCAGTTTGGGTGAGGGTGATGATGGCATGTTCTGGTCTGCGAGTTCTTCCATCCTCGTGGAGGTTCGTCCTATGCCGGGGGAGTCGTCTCTTGCTATCGTCTTTGCAAGTTCGGTTCCGAGTACGAATATGGCATGTTTATGTTCGGCTTTGCTTCTATGTATATGTACGGGGCTTATTTGGAGTGAGTCGTACTTTGAGAATCTTCCATTCCTCTCCTCTTCAAAATACTTCTTGAGTTGTACCATCAATGTGTGCAAGTGGATCAGTTCCTCTTTGTGCATCTTACACCTCTCCTGCCTATGGCGTCTCTCTTTCGGGGTACCGTGATACTGTGTCGCACAATATCACGCCGTATACTTCTTGACCCACTATATATAAAGGGCTTATCCTAAGAAGAAGACTTCCTATCCATCATATTTAAAATTTGCTATTTGTTTTTAATGATTAATCTCTCTAAAATAATTGGTATCTCATCATCGTCTCAGCACCTTGATCCTGCTGTTCCAATTAAGGTTCAGCTCCACCTCTTCACTCAGCCCTGTCTTCGTCTGTGCATCAATGATCAGAACCTCGCTTCCGATATCGATCTCATCCACGATCTCGGCATGATCACCCCAGAGCGTCGCTCTTATTCGTCCAGTATCATCCGAGACATGGATGTTCGCAACCTGACCCACGCTCCCGTCACCGCGGGTGAACTCTCTTATCTCTCCGATGCCGCTGACAAATCCTCGGATGCTGTAGATGCGATCGATCTCAATATCGCTTATCGGTGTGATCTTCTCACTGTACCCGATATCAGCCGTTGTCCGCTCCATCACTCCCTCGCGGCTCAGCTGGAGTTCTGTCTTACCGGTGTAACTGTTCTTCCGGGCATAAGCATTTCTCACCTCGATCACATCATCTTCTCCAAACGGTATCTCTGTGCGCTCGTCCCAGAGAGTGATCTTGATCTTGCCGGTCTCATCTCCAAGCGTGAGATTTCGCACCCTTCCCTCGCCCCCATCCCTGCGCTTGAAGCTTCTTATCCTGCCCACATCTATCACTCGTGCTCTGAGGTTGATATTCACCATCCCCTCGGCTATCTCTCTTATCTTGCAGTGCTCAATCCTTGCCTCCACATCGTAATCGAGTGGTTTGATCGTGCTGAAACGTCCAAGATGCACCTCAACCCCATTCTCGCCTCCACGTGCAAACCCTGTTATCCCGATACTCGATCCCGCCTCGATCTCCCTCGTTGCAACACACCCGGCAGCATCGTCCCAGAGCACAACCCTGATGCTCCCGGTCTCATCTCCCACAATCAGGTTTGCAACCCTTCCAGTGCTTCCATCGTCACGTGAGAACTCCCTGACCTCTGAAACTGATAATACTCTCACTTTCAGGCTCACCTTCCCAGAGTCGGGACGTATCTCTGAGACTTTTTTGAGCGTATCCACCCCAAGCTCCTGCAGTACCATCATGCAGAGCGTCTCGTCATCACAGAGGCTGCCCATGAGAGTTCTCTTCTCATCGACGAGCTTCGAGAACTCGTCAAAGCTCATCCGATCGGAAACCTTCTCAAAATGATCCTCAATTGCGCTCATCATCTACGAATGTGGGAGGGGTGAGGTATAACCCTTGTGGTACGTGCAATCGTTATACCCATAGTGTTGGTTTTTCAATATAGCTGCTGGTCACTGCTTCGGGTGCGTGTATGCCTCACTCTTGGGTTCGTCGCAAGGCTCTCGCCTTTTGCCCTCTATCTCTTGCTTAGCCGTTCAATGGTTGGCATGGCAGTTGGACCGCTTCTCAGAAGCACACCTGTAGGATATGCCACCTTCGATGCTTCCGTTCTATCTGTGACCAGTGAATCAAGGCTCTTTAAAGTTTACAGGCGTTACGATGTCTGTGCTGATTGGCAGTTTCATGGGAGAGAGAACGATGTTGTCTGGCATGGCATTATTTATCTTGTATTTCACTGCAACAGATCCTTTTGAAGATGTCATCTTCAATAATTCGTCTTTGTGGAGATTTAATGACTCTACCAGAGATGGACTTATTTCAACAAAATCCCTGTCTATCACGTTATTCCACATGAACGGATTGTATGCATAGACCAGATGAGCATCTCCTTCGTAGTTTTTTATTTCAGCCTCTCGTTGTTTATATTTTATGTCGTATTTTGGAACAATGTATTCATCTATCTCATTGATTCCAAGCTTACTTAAAACCTCTGCATGCATCTTATCGTAGTTTATTTCCTCCCCAACTGACTTCAATATATCAGTTAGTATTTTTATACCTTCTGTCCCTCCTTCGTTCTCCAAGACTCTTCCCTCAAAATTGAGGACAGTTCCTTTCCCTTCAAATTTTCTATCTCCACAGAGCACGATGTCTGCACGATCGGATAGGGCATTTCGCATCGATTGCTGCACGATGAGAACTTCAAGCTCATCAAGTGCAGCCATCAGTGTATCATCCGGGACGATTCCAAGATCGGATTCGAGCAGGTAAAGCCCTTTTATCTTCTTTTCTTTTATCTCTTCGAATATCTGATATATGCTTTTCTCTCCATCTGAGATTAAAGAAGCTCCTGTAGAGTTCAAAAATGGTTTAAGACAGACGATATTCTCTGCATTGCAAGATTTTATTATTTCATTTGAGAAATCAAGGTTCAGTGGATTGAGGTCTGTTATTACTAAAGAATCACCAAAATTGATGGATTTTATTTTATCTATTTCTGCTGGATTCAGAATCACGGATTCGTCTGCAATTCTTAGCTTTTTCCAATAATAAGATGTTATTTTTGCCCCGTTCTTCTTTGCATGTAGCATGTGTCTCAGTATCAATGGGTAAGAAGTGTAAGGATCAATGAATGTAATTATCTCCTTAGACTGTCTTATTTTCTCAATATTTGCACCTATGAATCTTGGAATACAGGTGTGTACGTCAGATTCAAAAGCTTCAGCAAGCTTATTGAATGCTAACTGTTCCTCACATGTCACATCTCCAAATGATACGAATGCCATCTCTTTCACATCAGCAAGTTTTTTCGCTGCGGCGGCTATTGCATCGTCGAGTTCAACGTTCTTTCCATCAACCTTTGGCAGTACCTTCTCGTATCTGTGTATCTTCATCCCAAATCTGCAGATCTTTCCAGAGTTGACAGGAGAGTTCTTTCTAAAGTATGGGACATCGCCGAAATATAATCCACAGCCGAGATTACAACCATAACATACAATCTTCTTCATTACTCCACCTCGAAGAATGGGGGTGTTTTCATGTCTATCCCAGGAATATAGTCATATTTTGCCTGTATCCTATCTGCAACTCGCTTGTGAAGGATCGTTAATGGAATTTCAGCAGGACAAACGTCTGTACACTGACCACAACCTATGCATGAATCAGCGAGGTGTAAAAGCCTTATAAGGTGATAAATGCTGATTTTATGAGAGTCCATAGGATCATAGAAGCCAATACACTTTGACTCGTCACATGAGCAGACAGGACAGACGTATTTGCACGCCTCACAATCTATACAATCTTCCATCGCATCCATGTAATATTTCATGCGCTCTGATCTATCTTCAATCGGTACGAAGACCTTTTCATACCAGGTCTTTGCAACATTCTCCATCACGCTATTTGTCTTCTCTCTTATTTTTATACCTTTTTCTGGTGCAGGAGCCGTTTCAATCAATCCATGATCAACTGCGCTCTTCATCAATCTCAAGCCTTTTTCTGTGAGTATCTCTACAAATGTCTCATCTTCACCTGCACCCCAGTTTCCACAAGCCAGATCCGCCATCATCGGTATATTTATCCCACAGTATCTGCAACTCTCTCTTCTTCCATACCCAGCCTCTTCTACTTCATCGATTGAGATCGCTTTCTCTTCTTCTTCTGTCTTGAATATGAGCTTCCCTTTCAATATCTCCTCTTCTACAATCTTCTTCGGGTCCATTTCATACATCTTCTCAAGCATCTCCATCGTTGTGATTGGGTCCATCGTTCCTCCACAGTTCAATCCGATCAAATAGATCCTGTCCATGTCAATCTTTCTTCGCTTAGCCTGTTCAATTATTCCTCTGCAATCACATGGCTTTACTGGCAGTGCAATCGCACCATCTGGATGTTCTTCAAAGAAGCGAACTGCAAACTTTGTTAGATTTATCGGTGCAGCATGAAGCGATCCTGCAGATCGTATCGCTTCATCTGTATCTGAGGTTCTTATCGGAACTCCTTCAAATTCACTGATCTTTCGAAGGGCAATGACCTCATCGACGAGCTCTGTCTCCAATGCACCAACCAAGAGCGAAGTAACCAAACCTCCAGATGCACCCATCTTTCTCAGTTCTTCGTCCTTGCTCCATGCAACCACGCAATCTCCGATCTTCATTTCATCCACTCCTGTCTAAGCGGGCTTGGACCAATCGCTTCTATCTCCTCAGTTACTTTATTGATATATGCTGCAAATTCACTTCCTTCTGAGGCAGAGATCCATTGTAGCTGCAGCCTCTCATCTTCCAGCCCAAGTTCGTCTACAACCTCCTTTAGCATTTCAAATTTCTTTTTTGCTTTGTAGTTTCCAGAGATATAGTGACAGTCTCCAATATGGCATCCTGTAAACAATACAGCATCCGACCCTTCCAAGAGTGCAGCGAGTACGAACGCTGGATCGGTCCTGCCAGAACACATCACTCTAATCGTTCGTGTAGTAGGTGGCTGCTGCTTTCTTCCAACACCAGCATCATCAGATCCTGCATAGGAACACCAGTTACAGCAGAACAACGTTATCTTGGGAATCCATTCTTCTTCCATGCTTCAATCACCACGCAAACGCATGCTTTACCTGTGCAAGTATCTGATCGTTCTTGAAGTGCAGTTGCTCCATCGCACCGGTTGGACATGCTGTAACACACGTTCCACATCCCTTGCACATTGCCCTGTTCACTGTTGCCTTTCCATCTTCGATCGATACTGCCAGATATGCACACTTATCCTCACAGACACCACATCCAACACACTTCTCTTCATCGACACTTGCCACGATCGCCTCTGCAATCACTTTTCCAGCAGACAATGGAATCGATGCTCTTCCTGCCGCAGCACTCGCCTGAGCAATACACTCATCGATCGGCTTTGGTCCATGCGCCAAACCACATAGATATACTCCATCTGTAGCAAAGTCAACCGGCCTGAGTTTCACATGTGCTTCAAGGAAGAAGTTCGATGGTGCGAGAGGAACCTTAAACATCTTCCCAACTGCATCATTGTCCTCGTTTGGAACCATTGGAGTGCTTAGAACTACCAGATCTGGCTTTATTTTTATCTCTTGACCAATAAACTCATCATAGACCTCGACGTACTCATTCACGACCGGCTTTTGCTCATCAGTATATCTTATAAATATCACACCCTTATCTCTTGCATCACGGTATAACAACTCGTTTATTCCATAGGTTCTCACATCCTTGTAAAGAATGAAGACCTCTGTCTTTGGATTTCTCTCCTTTATGCGGATTGCATTTTTCACAGCTTCTGTACAGCATATCTTGGAACAGTACGTTCTTGGCGGCTCTTCCTCCCTTGATCCAACGCATTGGATCATTACAATCGTATTTGCCTCTATCTCATCTATGATCTTTTCAAGCTCAAGCTGTGTTATTACCCGCTTCCCGTCATATCCATAGTATCCATCTGGTTTGAACTCATCCCCACCTGTGGCGAGGATTGCAACACCAAAGTCTATCTCATCCTCTTTTCCGTGCGATAGAATCTTTGCAGTGAAGTTTCCTACGCTACCAGATACACTAGTGACCTCAGAATTCAGATAAACGTTGATCAGATCGTTCTCTTCCACCTTTTTTATCGTCTCATTCAAGATATCCCGTGGATCCTTTCCCCTTGGAAGTGCTGTCACGTGTTTGAGAAGCCCTCCAAGCTCCCCACTTCTCTCAACGAGACATACTGGAAATCCTCCTGCTGCCAAATCAAGAGCGGCAGACATTCCACTAATTCCTCCACCGATCACAAGTGCTTTTTGATTGACCGGGATCTCTCCTCTCTCCAATGGTTCGAGCAGTCTCGCCTTTGCAACAGACATCCTGACAACCTCTTTTGCCTTCTGGGTTGCTAACTCCTTCTCATCCATGTGTATCCATGAGCAATGCTCCCTGATATTTGCAAACTCAAAGAGGAAAGGATTTAACCCAGCTTCAGCACACGTTGCCTGGAATAATGGTTCATGCGTTCTCGGTGTGCATGCAGCAACAACGACCCTGTTCAGATCAAATTCATGTATTTTATCGAATATTTGCTTGTTTCCATCATCTGAGCATGTATAAGGCTGATCTGCTGCATAAACAACATTCGGAAGAGTTTTCACATATTCAACGACCGCTGGAACATCAACAACTCCCCCAATATTTATCCCACAGTGGCACACAAATACACCGATCCTCGGCTCCTCTCCAGTAACATCCTTCTCGGGTGGAAGCTCCTTTTTAACAGTCAGCGTATTTCTGGCATCTGAGAGGAGCGAGCCTATCTTTCCTGCAGCACCACTTGATTGTGCAACAGTCTCTGGAATATCCTTTGGGCCTTGGGCTGTGCCGCAGACAAATATTCCAGGCACATTCGTCTCTACTGGATGGTTCATCACTGTCTCAACCATTCCAAACTCATTCAGATTGACTCCAATCTTCCTTAGCAGATCCTGGGTACGCTTTGGCTGTGATAATCCAACCGATAGTATCACCATATCAAACTCTTCTTCCTTTATCTGTGCCTCATCAAGATCCTCATACTTAACAACCAGATTTCCATTCGATTGATAGACCTCTGAAGCCCTTGACCTGATATAATTTATCCCGTACTCTTCTTTTCCACGCTTATAGAATTCCTCGAATCCCTTCCCGCATGCCCGGTAATCCATATAGAATATGGAGATGTCAACATCTCTGCTATGCTCTTTCGTTATGATCGCTTCCTTAGTCGCATAATTACAGCAAACTGCAGAACAATACTCGATGTCCTTTTTTGGAGTTCTGGAGCCCACGCATTGGATAAACGCGATTCTTTTCGGGTCTTCCCCATCTGAGAGCCGCTTAATATGGCCCCCCGTGGGTCCATTTGCACACATCAATCTCTCAAATTGCATCGCAGTCAACACATCTGGATGTTCTGGGCTATATTGTGTTAGATCAGACGGGTCATATGGAACAGCCCCAGTTGCAAATAATACTGCTCCAACCCTCAGGTCAACCTCTTCATCCTCCATATCCAGCTTTATTGCGTCTAATGTACATGCCTTCCTGCAACCTTTACAATTCCTACCTATCGTAAAGACTAGACAGTGCTCGACATCTATCGTTGCCTTGTTTGGAACAGCTTGTGAGAATGGTATGTATATCGCTCTTCGCTCCCCAATCCCCTCATCAAACTCACTCGGTATCCCTTTCACCGGGCATTTCGCTGTACATGCACCACAACCATTGCATATATCCACATCAACATATCTGGATTTTTTGTTTATTTTTGCAATAAAATTTCCTGCTTCACCTTCAACCGATATCAGCTCAGTGTATCCGAGCACGTCTATATTTGGATGCCTTGAAGCCTCCACCAACTTTGGAGACTCTATGCAGAGTGAGCAATCGCACGTTGGAAACGTCTTATCCAACTGTGCCATTCCTCCGCCAATAGAAGGTCTATGATCGATCAAATATACCTTGAAGCCCGAATCTGCAAGATCTAGGGAAGCTTGTATCCCTCCAACACCTCCACCTACCACAAGCACCGATCCTACTCTTTCCATATTTTTATTCCTCCTCCACCGTCTCGACTCTATCGATTACCTTCTCCTCAATCTCGTTTGTAGGTACAATATTCTGATGCAATGCAAGCTTCATCGGTTCGATCCCAAGTGCGAGACCGAGAAGCTGTGTGAAATATAGCACAGGCATCTTTATCCTGATGTTAAAGTATTCTTCTATATCAGGCTGCTTTGCATCCAGCATCATATGACAGAGCGGACATGCAACCACGATACAATCAGCACCCTCCATCTTGGCAGTCTCAAGAATCTTTCTCGCCATCTCAAACGCTATGTCGCCCTTCGTCATCATCAAAGGCCCACCACAACATCGCACATTTACCGGTCTAAAAGGAACAACCTCACCACCGATCAACTCTATCAACCTGTCCAACGATTTAGGATTCTCAGGATCGTCAAACCCGATCTCAGACGGCCTTCCAATATAACAGCCATAATAAGGTGCCACCTTCACAGCCACCTGCTTCTCTAGCCTCCCTGATATCTCATCAAGACCTACCTCGCTTACAATAACATCCAGTGTATGCCTTGCCTTTATCGTCCCTTTGTAATCGAGAGAAGAGTCTATATTCCTTATCTTCTCACGTATGCCCTCATCTTCCTTTAATACCTTATCAGTTCTCGCTAAATTGTAAAAACATATACTACACGGCGTTGCAACATCTACCCCCTCGCGCTCTGCAATAACAAGATTTCTCGCATTAAGCGCATAGACTAACATTGGATCCTCCACCTCAGCAGCTCCACAACAGTTCCAGTCTTCCAGCTCAGTCAGTTCAATTCCAAGCTTCTCAAAGACAGCTTTTGTTGATATCTCCTGATCTATCGCATGGGTCGCACTGGCACAACCTGGGTAATATGCTAACTTTGTTACACCCATCTCAATCACCTATGCTCTCAAATATCTTCTTCACCTCATCAGTTCTCTTTATCCTCTCAGGAAGCATCGACTTTACCCCCATCTTACCCTTCTTGTATAGCCTCATACCAAGCTTTGCAAAATCCTTCTTCAACTCCATCATAGCAAGAATGAGTCCCCTATGGACATTCTTATAGTACTCCATCGAAAGCCCAATCTCATACAACCTGCCATACTTCTCTATCTGACGCATGAAAGCCTTTTCAAAGACCGGCCTAACACTCCTTATCTCAACATTACCCCTTTCAGCCTCCTTCTCAGCTATCTGCCGTATTGCACCCATCACATCTGAAATCCTAACATCCTGTGGACACCGCTCAGTACACATCTGACAGATAGCACATATCCAGATCTCATCACTCGAGAGAACCTCATTCTTCATTCCAAGCAAACTCATCCGGATAATCTTCCTTGGATTATAACTCGGCACGATCTCAGCGACCGGACAGCTCGCAGTACACGTCGAGCACTGAAAGCAGCGCATTATATGCTCCCCACCAGGGGTTGACGCAATCTCATACTTGAACTCTGGATCAAGTTCCCATGCATTGACCACCAACTTCATCACCTCACAGATACTCAAAAGTCATACCAAGCACACATTTAAAGGGCACATGGACATCCTTTGCAAAATCTTCTGAAAACACATCCTCACACACTTGTAACAGACGCAACACACGTGGCATATCTCTGCTATGTGATTGGAAAGATCACATGATGACACTCTAAATCGCATGCCACTCACTCTCGTTAAACTGATATTTAATTCTTCCTGTTTTTGATGGGTTGCAAAGCTATTGGGTGTTGGCGTTGTTCCGGCCTTGATTACGTATTCAACTCCCATCTCTGACTCCCATCTCTGATCTTCTGGGCTTGGACGCACGAAAGAACTCAAGAGTTCTGGCATAACACCCAAGCAAGTTGACAGTCCCATGAAATAGAGAAATATTTAAGCCAAAAATATATATTAAAGTATCTATAGTGAGTTAAGGACGTGTCCACTTAACATAAACACCACCTCAACCGATTATAATAAAGCATAAACAGCTTACAGAACAAATTCCAGTTTTTAACAGGATTAAAAGAGATAATTGAGTAAAAGAATATCTTTATTCTCTGTTATTAGTGTTGCATGAAATATTTTGGGTGGATTTCATGCTCCGAAAGGACTGACCGCTCAAATTCCAGATCCAAGCTTTTCAGCGCATCTATAAGCCAAAGAGCTTTATCAATGACGAATTTTGGATTCTTCCAACAGAACTCTTAGCACTTCTTTGAGGAAAGACCTTGTAACAAGATAATTCCTTGTTGTATAAATTCTCATCAGGATTAACTCGTTCTTCTCAAGATCTACAGCAGAATAGACATAATACACCTTTTTATTTTGCTTTAACAACTCTTTCGTCCAATGCTATTCAAGTATTCTTCTCTGATGCAAAGAGGCAATCTCTCTTCAAACATTTCCTGTTCCAAAGAGAGGTCTATGGAGACCGGATGAAGCTCAGAGAGAATTCTAGCAGTCCTCCCGAGAGAAGACGTCTTATAGGTCGCAATACCAAGAACCTTAACCTCAAAAGGCACCTTATTCCTCTCAAACACCTTCAACTCTTCAACAATTTCCCTTACCCTCAGCATAAATAAAAGATAGTCTCCCGTATTTATAATCTTATGTGGACGGGTCCCGTTCAGGCAGATAGAAGGCTTTATAAGAAGACTGTCCGAATACATACCAAAGCTAAAGACTATAGATTACTCCACCATCTCCATCTGTGAGAGGTTAAAGGGGCTGGATATCGATTTACCTATAGAAAATCTGGTATGAAAGTTACAGGTAGAGGAGAGTGGATCAGACATAAATGGAGAATACGTAAAGGTTGGAAGGTTCACAATCGCTTGTTGATGTGAAAAGATGGGAAGATGCTTAAAGCACTGGTGAGACAGACTAAGAAGAGTATCAATGGAGATGATATAGATACACTGTATGGCGATGGAGGATATGATAGTAAGGATAACTTCAACCTTCTTGATGAAGAGGGAATCAAGGCAGTAATAAAGACGAGAAAGAACTCATCCACAAAAGCAAAGGGGATCTCCATCAAGAGCCAAGACGGTGAGAGAAATGGAGAGACTCGGATAAGTATAGATATGGTAAGAGATGAGCATCTGAAGCCTTCTTTTCTGAAGCTAAAAGAGCATTTGAATAGACATCCAGAGCAAAAACCGTTGAAGGTTCATTCTAGGAAATAAAAATAAATTTCCTAAATTCCCATACTTTTAGGCACCATGATACTAAACTTCTCAAAAATCTTCCTTTGCTGCTTGGTTAATTCCTGAACTATAATCTCATCCTCATACACCTTACACTTCAGATTCCTTAAGGTGAGTAGAACCTCCTCCACGGTGCAATCTCTCCCTAATTCTCTCTTCAGCAGTGAATAAACAACAAGTGAAGCGAACTGCAGAAACAGGTAGCCCCTCAGCGTCTCTTCCTTATGCACTCTCAGAGGAAGCAGGTTCAGATCATCCTTTGGAAAGCCAAACAGCTTTTCTGCAATCTGTCTTGTGTAATATAAAGATATTACATTCTCTCTATCCGGTTCAGAAGAGGAAATGAGAATCATTATCCCTTTCTTCATCAAAATGTATTCCATCTCCTCTTCCTCGTCCTCTTCAATCTCATCCATTACCTTAAGCAGAGTTCTTCTTATCTCTCTTCCCTTTCTTTCAGGATCAAGTACAACATAAGCATAGACTCTTTTACCAAATAACTCAACTTCTCTTTGCTTTACAAACAGTACTCTTTTCCCATACCTTACAGCATTCCTGTAACTCTCTAACTCTCTGGATTCCTCAACAATAAGCCTCTTGTACAGCTTCCTTAAGGAGGGTAGCCTTATCAGGAACTGTATTTCCTCATTGTAAAGCTCCTTTATATTCTCTTCAGAGAAGAATCCTGCATCAAGAATGACGAAGTATCTTGATACACCATACTTCTTTAACTCCTCCACAGTTGCCTTGAGGGTTGACACATCAACAATATTACCTGCAATATACCTGAAAAACAAAGGAAGTGATGTACTCCTGTCAATAACAAGCAACAACTTGATTTGTTTGTCTATTTCCTCGTTATGCCATCCCCATGATGATCTTGGAATATTTATCTGGTTTGGAAGAGCAGTTGTATCAATTACTATTCCTTCTGAGGGTGTTATCTGTCTGATGTATTCTTTGAAGAATTCCCTCTGGATGCTTTCATCACCAATCTCCTCAAGAAACTCACTTATTCTTTGTGAACTTATATCAACATCAAAGAACTTCCTGACTATGTTGCCCTCATACCACATCCTTGCATACCTCATTGCAGATGGATAACACAATCGGTAGAAGATGAGTGCAAGAAACATCTCTTTTTTAAGGTTCTCAAAGAATGTTACTCTATTAATGAACTGGTTGAGGAAATAAGTATCACCAAAATCTAGAATTAACTTCTCTCTCCTCTCTCTACTCTTTTTCTTGAATATTTTCTTCTCCTTGTCAACAACAACTCCCAGATACTTTGTTTTCTGCCTCGGCTTCTTCTTTTCAGCATCCCAGTAAGATGTTACCTCGTAAGCATATTCTTTGTTCCCGAACTTCTTGTATCTGATGAAGCTCATAATGGTTAATTAGGCATTATAATATAAATATTTTCCGTAATACTGCTGGTGTTGAACAATTAGCTGGATGGGGTATATCTTCAGGTAATTGTTTCTCTGAGAATGTAGGCTTAAACACTTATGAGCATGTTGTAGAAGATGAATTTCATCTTTACTTCTTGAAATAAAGCTTCTGGAGATCTTGCTCTGCATGTCTCTCCAAATACTCTTTTAACACCAGAGAAGAAACTCTCTGTTGTCCATCTGCAGCCATACCTGTATTTATCTTTCCATCTTTCATGACCTAACTCTTTTGGGTTCTCTTACTCTCTTAGCTCTGGATGGAGAGCCTCTTGACTTAGTTGAAGAGTTACTTCTTATCTTGATCACTGGTTCTACATCATTTTCAGCAAGATAATTGAAATTCTCTCTGCTATCATAACCTCCATCACCATATACCCTAGTTATCTCTCCACCTCTTCCTTTAATTTGCTTTACCAGAGGTTTTAACATCTTTCCATCACCTGTTCTTTCATCTGTTATCTTTAAGGCTAAGAGTTTCCTTGTTTTAACGTCTATAGCAATATGAACCTTAATCCAACCCTTTCTCGTCTTTCCATTTATCTCTGATCCACTCTCCTCTATTCGTTATCTTCATACCAGACGAATCTATTGCAACTACAAGATCTTCTCCAAGATTACTAGAGAGTTCAAAGTCTAGTTTCCTCAACCTCTTACAAACAGTGGAATAATCAGCTACCTTTAACTCAGGTATATATTCTGATAATTTCCTCAAAAATCCTTCCATTTGTCTTAATGGAAGGAAAGCTACATGCAAGAAAGCTAGAAAACACATAAAGGTTCGAGGAAACCTGAAAGGTCTGCCAACCTTCCCCTCATTCATCCTATTTAATTCTTCATCCCAGTTCTCAAGGAAATCCAATGAGATATAGAGTTCTCCCCTCCGCACAAGTTTTTCATTATATTCCTCCCAATTTCTCTTACTCTGCAATCCAATCATCCCTCCTGTAAATGAGAAATAACAGGAAGGAAACTTAAAAGTTATTCAACACAGCACCGTAATACAATACTTGCTTTTTCCTGGAAAAAGAGAGCTTATGGGGAGAATTTATTTTGCTAGTGCCTAATTATTTGGGAATATTGGAAATTGCTGAAATTCTTTAATTTCTATGACGAACCGTCCCAGTGGTTATTTAATTTTACAGAGAAACTGAAAAAAAGAGACCCTACAAGGATATAGGATACTCGGGTGTTAAATCAAGGGGCTATAGGGGCTATGATGCCACAATGAAAAGAGCAGTGAGAGGACACCCCCTTGATATAAAGGATAAACTTCGCAACAAAAGAATAAGCAGGAAGCGCGGTGTAAATCAAAGTTCTCCTAAGAGAATAGAAAGAACAGAACAACGTTATCCGATGTTTATCCGATGTAGCGCAGGTCTTCATCTGACGTGACTGGTGTCACTCCCTGTTCCATCTCTCTCAGTTTTGCCACGATCTTCTCCATCTCTCGTGCTCGTTCATCAAGTGCTTTCATGTCAACCTCGAGGTCGAGCGCCTTGCAGAGTATCTTGAGTATCGATCGTGCACTCTTTGGATCAACGAGGTAACCTGATGTTACACCCATGAGGCATGCTGCATCGATCCCTTTTAATCCTGCAAGTCCTATGAGAAGGCCTGAAACGCCGATTATCCCGCCTGCAGGTTCTTCTTCCTTGAACTCCACGCCGTAGCTCTCGAGTTCATCGATCAGTTCGGTTCGGTTCACTGCACCAAGAACGGTCTCGGTCTCAACGAGTTTTCCGACGCCATACCCACCGAGTGTGTAGATTCGCTTTACATTGTACTTCTCTGCAATATTTAGAAAGATGTTGCAGAGTTCGTAGTGACCCTCTGTGGTTGTGCTCTGGTGGTCGCCTGCTATTATGAGGAGGTCAAGATCGCTCGATCTGTAGGCATAGACCTCGTTTCTCACAAGTCGCACGGTACCGTTCTTTTCGACTATCACCTGTGGCGGGAAGTGCGGTGAGTATATCTCAACGATCTTCTCAGCCTTCAGTTCCTCGATCAGGTGGTCTGCTACGAGTTTTCCAACATGTCCAACGCCTGGCAGTCCCTCTATCATCAGGGGGCTCTTAAGCTCGACATCTCGCAGTGTTACAACGGTAGTTTTCTTCATCTCTTCTTCACTCCTTAGCTCTCTTCTTCATCAACCGGCGATGCTTTCCATAGGGATCTTTCAGTGAGAATCTTGGGGACTGTGGGTTCTCTGTCGGGCTCCTGCAGATGGAGCATACCTCCTTAAGTGTGTAGCGATGGCAGCTTGTGCACCTTCGTATCTTGAACTTCATCCTTCTTCTCTGCTTCTTATTGCTATTTGTCGTGTCTGTGGAACGTTGCATTCCCACCTGCCTTGTGGGCGGTCTTTATGATCTCTTCTGATGATCTCTTCAGAGTGTTCTCTGCTATCTTGTAGTCTGGTGCTGTGATATGGATCCGATATCTTGGAGCGCCTATGTAGCTAATATCTATCTTTACGTTTTTCCCATTTTTCTTAATCTTTTTTCCTGCAAGTAGCGATTTTTTGATTATTTCAATCCCATCTGGTCTAGTTGATGTGATGTCAACGAAACCTGTGATCTCTACATGCGGTATCTTCAGATTTTCATCTGCAACCCGGGTGATTGCCTCTGCAATACGTTCGTCGATGCCTTCAACCCGTACCGCATCGACTCCATTGATCCGTGCCTCTTCAAAGGCAGCGTAGAGTGTGCCAAAAGCATTGTAGAGTTTTTTTGCCAGATCTTCGACCTCTTCTCGCCCTAAATTGGATGATTTTGCTATATAATCGATCCATTTTACAGCTTTTTGCTCGTTCTTCCATTCCTGTATCTTTTCTCTGCGCTGGTGCTCATTCACGTCTTTCAGAGAAAGGTCTATGTGTAGTTTTTCAGGATCCACGTTGAGCGTCTTGCAGACGATCTTCTGTCCCTCACGCACATGGTCTCTGATATACTTCACCCAGCCGGAAGCCACCTCTGAGATGTGAATGAGACCTTCCTTCCCCCCATATTCGTCAAGCTCAACGAAGACGCCAAAGTCCATCACTCTCCTGACGGTGCAGACGACAAATTCACCTATCTCAGGCCAGTCTTTCACGTTCATCAGAGAAGAACCTCTACTCAGTATCCTATGACCTCAATTACCTCTGCTTTTATCTCTGCCTTTCCACCAGTTGGCTCTGCAAGTGTCCGCCCGCAGATCAGGCAGTTGACATGGGTGCTGGCACACCCGAATATCACCTGTTCGTTCCCACAATCAGCACACTTTACCCTGAGAAACTTGCTCCTCGGCCCTTTCAAAATCTCTCTCACTATCTCTCTCACTATTATACCTACTCCTTCAACTCGAATCTGCTTGCTCTGAAACACGGGCGAATGTGGGCTTTCTTGCACTCGTTGCAACGGTATCGGAGGTTCACCCTCTTCGTGGGCTTGTCACCACCCGGTACCTTCGAGAACTTGCCACTGTTCCCGATACCGGTCTGTCTCTTCTTCTGCCGGTTTATCCGTGTCAATGACGAAGCCCGCCCTTTTTTCACCCGCTCGGCGGTGTGAACCGTGTGCGTTTTGCAGTAGGGACAGTATGTTCTGAAGTTCTTTGGAATTTTCACATCAAAACACCTTTTATAACTTTCATGATTCACCCATCTCTATAATACCCTAGCTTATATTCTTTGCTATGCAGGAGGTAGGACCCGTCCACATAGGATTATAAATATGGGAGACTATCTTTTATTTATGCTGAGGGTAAGGGAAATTGTTGAAGAGTTGAAGGTGTTTGAGAGGAATAAGGTTCCTTTTGAGGTTAAGGTTCTCGGTGTTGCAACCTATATTCAGACGTCTTCTGTGAGAAGGACTGCTAGAATTCTCTCTGAGCTTCATCCAGTCTCTAAAACCTCTGTTTGGAACTGGATACGGAAGTTTGAAGAGAAATTGCCTGTTGTATCAGAGAAGAAGAGAAGATACTCTATAGCATTGGACGAAACAGTTGTTAAATCAAATAAAAAGGCGTACTATGTCTATTCTGCGGTAGATGTTGAGAAGAACGAGTTAATTCTGATGAGAGTTTATACAAACAGAAATTATCTTGTTTCAAGGTCTTTTCTCAAAGAAGTGCTAAAGTTCTGCGAGAACAAGCCAAGATTCATCGTTGATAAAGCTCCCTGGCTTATAGATGCACTGAAAAGCCTGGATCTGGAATTTGAGCATCAAACCTTTCGGAGAGAGAAGCCTGGTTGAATCAGTGTTTTCTTCGCTAAAGCAGAGAATAAAGATATTCTTTTACTCAATTAACTCTTTTAATCCTGTTAAAAACTGGAATTTATTCTGTAAGCTATTTATGCTTTATTATAATCGGTTGAGGTGGTGTTTATGTTAAGTGGACACGTCCCAGGAGGTAGTTAATAGGTGATTTGTGCTTAGGTGATTATACTGTCTCAAGATAGTAATCATTGGACCCGTCCACATAAAATTATAAATACGGGAGAGTCTTCTGTGAGGAGGACTGCCAGAGTTATCTCTCTGGCTTCATCCAGTATCTAAAACCTCTCTTTGGAAAGAGGGAATGTTTGAAGAGAAATTGCCTGCTTGTATCAGAGAAGAAGAGAAGATACTCGATAGCATTGCATTAGACGAAACAGTTGTTAAAGCAAGATAAAAAGGAGTATTATGTTTATTCTGCTGTAAATGTTGAGGAAAACGAGTTAATCCTGATGAGAGTTTATACAAACAGGAATTATCTTGTTTCAAGGTCCTTCAGAGAAGTGTCAAGAGTTCTGCGAGCCAGGATTCATCGTTGATAAAGCCCCATGGCTTATAGATGCACTGAAAAGCCTGGATCTGGAATTTGAGCGATCAGTCCTTTCGGAGCATGAAATCCACCAAAAAAATTCATGCAACACTAAAACATAGAATAAAGATATTTTTCTGATCAATTAGCTCTTTTAATCCTGTTAAAAACTGGAATTTGTTCTGTAAGCTCTTTATGCTTTATTATAATTGGTTGAGGTGGCATCTATGTTAAGTGGACACGTCCGGCAAAGCAAATCGGAAAGAAGAAGCCAAAGTTTGTGATAACTGATGGTTTAGGAGTTTACCATAAGGCATTCAACAAAGAACTCTGAGATCGTCATAGAACTTGCAAACATATAATAGGGTCTCTTTTTTCCAGTTTCTCTGTAAAATTAAATAACCACTGAGACGGTTCATCATAGAAATTAAAGAATTTCAGCAAAGTGTAATCAGTATTAGAGTTTTCTTCTCTTGATTCTTTCAATAAATCTTTCCATGTTTATTCTATTCTTCAAGTAGAACTGACAGAACAATTGTGTGGCATAGGAGATCGTTTTTATTTCTGTAATCGCATGTTTGTGGTAATAGAGATGCGAGTCTTTCAAACCGAAGATTGTCTTATGCTATTTTGAAGAAAGATTCTATTCTGCTTCTTATTTCAGTGAATTTTTCGTATTTGTCAATCCCTTCCACTGTTTGTTTTATTGCGTAACTGAAATTTTCAAGTAAGCTTGATAGATTCTTGTTGTATCTGCTGTCAAGCCAGAATAGGTTTGCTGGATGATTTTCAATTTCGACTTTAATCAAATGTGATATGATTTTAATTATACGTTCATCATGATCACCTTTCTTTACTTCTTCTTTGACAAATATATAGAGCATTTGATGAAAAATTTTGTCTATACCAATAATGCATGGGATGCTGAATATCCATATTGCTAATAGTTCTAGATATGGTAAATCTATGGTAAATCGTAAAGATTGTGAATAACAACTAACATTATTGTTAGTAGTATTCCTAACATCGGAATAAATGTCACCCAAGGAAACAAATACCATTTGTAGATCACAGACTCTAATGACAATTGCAAACTACTTTCTCCAGCGGAATTCTGTTAAAGCCTCATCTATTTGAGGCGGCAACTCCAGTCCCAATTCGTCTATTGTTTTTAGTCCTCTTTCAGTTATAAATAGTGTGGGATTCTCTCCCTTAAAACCAATTAGACCGCTCGATGCTAATAAAGAAAGATCATCCCAATAATCTGTGGAATTTGGGTGCCCCATGTAATCTATTTTGTAAGTGTACAATTGAATGGCTCGTTCCTTTAAATATCTTGTAAATTCTTCCTACTTTGTATTATTTTCAAAATTGCTCCAGCAGATGTACTTACGTCCATTTAGCTTCCTCCTAATATTGCCGTCACATTTCATTATTTACTTTATATTCTACTTTACTTCTTAACTTCTTATATTTATCGCTTATAACTCATACTTTCAGCAATTTTAATGTTCTCTTTCTGTTGGCAAGGATACTCTTTATCACCCACTCATAATTTATATCATCTCATTGGCGTTGTATCGTTTCCTGTCCTTTAGTTCTTGTTTCTTTGCTTCGTTCCAGCCTGAGACTGCTTGCATGTATCCTGTGACTCTGCTCATCTGTTCGACGTTCTCGCTTCCGCAGTTTGGGCACTTCTCTTTTAATCCTGGTGTGATATGGTAGTCGTTTAGGCATATTGTTATGTCGCGGGTGAAGGCGAAGTATCCGACCTGTGTCTTCTTGGCAAGTCTCATCGCGAACTCTTTTAATCCGTGTGAGTCTGGTTGTGCTTCTCCAAGCCAGATGTGGAGGATGTTTCCACCGTCCACTATTGGGAAGAATCTGTGCTCGATTTTTATCCGTTCGATGAGGCTGGTCTCTGCTGAGGGTGGGACGTGGGTGCCGTTTGTGTAGTATACTGGGAGGTCTCTTGTCTCTATCATCTTCTCTTTTGCTCTTTTGAGGTCGCCTTTGACTACAGTCTCTGCGCAGTGGCGGTATTCGTTGTGCAGTAGGTCTGATACTGCGAAGCGCTGGCAGGTTGTCTCTGCTGGTGTGCGTGCGAGTGCGATCGTCATCTTGTGTTTCTCTGACAGTTCTTTTGCGTAGAACTTTAATTCGTACATCGTCTGGACTGCGAGTCGTAGTGCGTCCTGGTCTTCGTGGAGTTGGTGTCCTGTGTGGTGTTGCACCATCTCGTTTATGCCGATCACTCCGATCGTGTAGACGAGGTTTTCAAGGTCTACTGCTATTCTCCCCTTCTCTCCTGTGTTTGGGTCTTTTGGTTGTTGTGTTGCAAAGGGCATTCGTTTGTTCTGGATTACGCGGTTCATCCATTCTCGTTTGACTTTGAATAGTTCTACTGCCATGTCCATCATCCTTTTGAGTTCTCCTACGAGTTTTTCATCGTTGCCACCTGCGCGGTAGGCTGCGCGTGGGCAGTTGATTGAGACCACCTGCCAGGCGCCCATTGAGAAGTGTTTTCCGTCTTTGAAGTAGAGTTTTTCATCGAATTCGCTGTCTTCCTCGCTATTTGTTGAGAAGTTGTAGGCGCAGCACTGGTAGCAGCTTATCCCTTTGCCTGCTCCGCGGTACTCTGGTAATTGGTTATCGAAGTATGGCACTCCGTGTTTTGCTGCGAGTTCGAAGGCGAGGGTGTAGAGTTCGTCGTAGCTTAGCACGTCCGGGTTGTTGCGGTTAAAATCGACATCCTCTTCCATGAAGTCCGGTTCTATGCTTATCTCTGGCTTGGGGAAGTTGAATGGCTTGCCCCAGTGGTCTCCTTTGAGCATTACGCGCATCAAGGCTTCGAATGCGAGTCTGACCTCCCGCTCGAACTCCCCGTATGTTCGAAGCGGTGCAGAAGCGCCGTTCCACACCTTGCCTTTATACACGACCGGTTTGTCGCGCCAGAGCTTCGGGACTCCAGGGGATAGCTGGACGCTGCTGAATACGAGCTGTCCGCCACGGGCTACCATCATCTGGGTCATCTCATAGACGAACATCTGCATGAGTTGCTCGATCTCTTCATAGCTCAAGCCCTCGAGGTATGGTGCGAGGAAGGTTAAGAAGTTGTAGAATCCCTGTCCGCCTGCAAAGTTTGTCTGGGCGCTTCCAAGGGCTTTTACTGCGTGTAGCACTGCAACCTCTGGCTTCATGGCTGGTCCTGCAACGCTCGCCCTCGTGCCTGACCCATCTGGCATGAGCCCATAGTAGAAGAAGTAGCGCAGGTCCCAATCCTGGCAGAATGCCCTGGTCCCAAGGTATTCGAGGTCGTGGATGTGTATATCGCCTTTCAGGTGCGCGTCTGCGATCTTTGGTGGCAGGAGTAGTAAGTACTGCTCCTTAGAGATCTTATCTGCCTTCTTCTTGTGGCTTGTTTCGGCGTTCTCTTGCAAGTTTGCATTGTCCCGTGCCTCGAACCCGTTTCCCATATCTATATTGTATGCATCATAGACCGGGGTTCCAACTCTGGTTGATATGTTGCGCCATTCAGTGTGCCCGTGTTCGAGAAGCACGATATTCACGAGTTCCCGGATGAGCGGTCCTGAGAGGAACTCCACGTTCATCTTCTGAATACGCCGTTCTGTCTCTCTTGCTATCTCCTTTGCAACTTCATCGCTTATCGCTGGTAGTCTGTAGAACTGTTCTGAGAGCTTTGTCTCCTTTACAAGTTGTTTTATGATGAGCTCTCTCTTCCATTCAACGAAATGTCCGTCCGTGGTGCGAACCTTTGGCATGGAGAGGGATGCACCTTCAAGCGTTTTCTGAACCGTTGGATTGCGAAGGTCATGTGAGCTATACGTCTTCTGCTGACTCTTCTCTCGTATCTCAAGTCTCTCTTCTCTCTGTTCCACAGTCATGCCGAGACCTCCCCTATCTCTTCTGCCTCTTCCACATCCTCTTCCACATCCTCTTCCACATCCTCTTCTACATCCTCTTCCACATCCTTCAGTATCCTCTTCAAGAGTTCAAGGTCAAGATCATCGTCTTTAAACAGTTTCTCGTAGGTGTAGAATGTATCTTCTACCTGGAGCACCGGTGCTGCCATAGTGAATACGCCGTTCATGTTGAGTTCTGTCAGGGCTTCTGATGTTGCCATCTTCACTTCCTTGTATGCTTTCTTCTGGCTTTCCAGTGCCTTCTTTAATCGTTTGCAGTTTGGGCAAAGATCGGTCGTGTATACTTGAACCTTCATTTTATTCATCCCCATTATACATGCATTCTGTATCTTCGCGGTACCTTGCGATACCATGAATCTCTATGACATGTAGGCGCTATAATGGTTTTTCACAGCATGATTGAATACAATGAAAAATAATGTGTTACCAACCATTGCATCTTTGTATACCCAATATGGTAATAAACATGATAAAAAGAGCATTTGAATCTTTTTGAAACCGAGTCTCTCTTCAAAGCATAAGACCAGATGTTGGACTCTATTCATGCTCTGTTATTTATATATCGCTTATGTTAAATGAAACTGTCCTCCCCACACAAAAACCGAAGAATCAATAAATTATATTTAGGTAAAATTTTTAATTATGATGCTGTATTTAACAATTCTCCAACTACTGCTGGTGTTGAACAATTAGCTGGATGGGGTATATCTTCAGGTAATTGTTTCTCTGAGAATGTAGGCTTAAACACTTATGAGCATGTTGTAGAAGATGAATTTCATCTTTACTTCTTGAAATAAAGCTTCTGGAGATCTTGCTCTGCATGTTTCACCAAATACTCTTTTAACACCAGAGAAGAAACTCTCTGCTGTCCATCTGCAGCCATACCTGTATTTATCTTTCCATCTTTCATGACCTAACTCTTTTGGGTTCTCTTACTCTCTTAGCTCTGGATGGAGAGCCTCTTGACTTAGTTGAAGAGTTACTTCTTATCTTGATCACTGGTTCTACATCATTTTCAGCAAGATAATTGAAATTCTCTCTGCTATCATAACCTTCATCACCATATACCCTAGTTATCTCTCCACCTCTTCCTTTAATTTGCTTTACCAGAGGTTTTAACATCTTTCCATCACCTGTTCTTTCATCTGTTATCTTTAAGGCTAAGAGTTTCCTTGTTTTAACGTCTATAGCAATATGAACCTTAATCCAACCCTTTCTCGTCTTTCCATTTATCTCTGATCCACTCTCCTCTATTCGTTATCTTCATACCAGACGAATCTATTGCAACTACAAGATCTTCTCCAAGATTACTAGAGAGTTCAAAGTCTAGTTTCCTCAACCTCTTACAAACAGTGGAATAATCAGCTACCTTTAACTCAGGTATATATTCTGATAATTTCCTCAAAAATCCTTCCATTTGTCTTAATGGAAGGAAAGCTACATGCAAGAAAGCTAGAAAACACATAAAGGTTCGAGGAAACCTGAAAGGTCTGCCAACCTTCCCCTCATTCATCCTATTTAATTCTTCATCCCAGTTCTCAAGGAAATCCAATGAGATATAGAGTTCTCCCCTCCGCACAAGTTTTTCATTATATTCCTTCCAATTTCTCTTACTCTGCATCCCAATCATCCCTCCTGCAAATGAGAAATACAGGAAGGAAACTTAAGAGTTATTCAACACAGCACCGTAATACAATACTTGCTTTTTCCTGGAAAAAGAGAGCTTATGGGGAGAGTTTACTTTTCTAGTGCCTAATTATTTGGGAATATTGGAAATTCAAGCTTCTTTTTCTCTTCTCAATCAATCTCATAGGGTTTCGGTTCATTCATATGTTTCCACGTAATCTAATTATCCTCGAGATGTTTGATCATCGGTGGGAGGCAAACCGGAGGAGAGGATTGTCGGTCAAAGCGCAGCGAAGTTTTTTATTCTGCTTTATATCTTTCCAACAGGCATTAGGTATAACGGATATTCTTCATCTGGCATCTTTAGAATTTTTCTTACTTCCTGGTCTTTAAGTGCTCCGACGACTACCGTGCCGAGATTCAGGGAGAGAGCTTGTAGATAAAGATTTTGTGCAGCGTGCCCGGCTTCCATCTGCACGTATCTAATGCCCCTATCGCCGTATCTTTGAGTTGTTCGTTCATAAACTGCAGAGAGTACGATAACGATGGCGCTCTCTCTGACACAGGTTTGTCCAATGGCTGCAGCGGTCAGCTCATCCCTTGCATTTCCGTCCTTGATCTTCACGAGTTCATGTTCATGGGGTTTATATTTATAGACGCCTTTTGTAACTCCTTTTACGTTGCTAACTGCCACGTATTCTTCAAGTGGGTAGAGTGCGCCTGCGGAGGGTGCTGTTCTAAAGCTTCTTATTGGGTCGGTGATTCCTTGCGTTGCCCAGAGGAGTTGAGAGAGTTCGGTGAGCGTCAGTGGTTCATCTTTATACTCTCTGACTGATCTTCTTTTGAGCAGAGCCTCTTCGACCGAGGTGTCGCTCTCATATCTAGGCTCTGGTAGTTTCTTTTGTATGTTCGTTGATGTACTTCTCAGGCTTATCCTCCTCCACCGGTAATAGCATTAATAATAGTATAAGAAACCCTCAAAACCCTCCTATTACCGTGTCTATCAACCCCATGATCGCATCATGACATATATCTCTTTTGTAAGTTATCCGTCTTTTAATAGGGCGGTTTGATAGCCTCTGAATGTATGGTGTGTGTTGCGTGGGTGTCTCTATGGGTGGTGTTGAGGTGGTGTGAGGGGAGGAGAGGGTGGGTAAGGTGTGGAGGTATCGTTTTTGTTTTTACTGGAACATGAGATCTTGGTGTGGTTTCTTCTCGTTGGCTACTATGTTCAGGAAGTTTTCTTCGATCATTTTCACTGCAGCTTCGCTCATGTTCTCTCGTTCAAGTAGTATGCGCCCTTTTTCGTCCTGTACTCTTACAGTACCGTCTCTTCTGCTTGTTTGTACTTTCCATCTTCCTACAGGTTGTTCCCATATCCATTCCATCGTTTTGTCTCCTGTCCTTCTGATATAACGTCATCATATATAATATTTTTTCATAGATATAATAATAATGCTTATAACCATCATACCTGAAGAAAGAAGAAGCTTTTAATCACATAACAACCCAACAAGACAAGAGAGGTGATCCAGAATTGATAGGCATCGTATCAGATTCACACGACAATATAACCGCACTGAGAGAAGCTGTGAACCTCTTCAACGATGAGAAAGCCGAAATAGTACTCCACGCGGGAGACGTCGTCTCACCATTCATGATAAAGACGCTCTCAGAGCTCAACTGCCCATTCATGATCTCATTTGGAAATAATGACGGCGACAGAACAAAACTCCAGAAACACGCCTCCGAAGCTGGAGGAAGAGCAGAAGAGTTCATAGAGATCGTCCACAAAGAAAAGAGGATAGGGATGATACACGGAACAGACCAATCCATCGTTGGCGCTCTCATCCGAAGTAACGAGTTCGATATCGTTATAAGTGGGCACACCCACACACCACTCGTGGACTACAAAGAGACACTACACATCAACCCAGGAGAGGTCTCAGGAGTGCTGACAGGAAAGAGGACAGTTGCACTCCTCGACGAAGACAAACTGACAGCCGAGATAATAACACTATAGAGATAATAACACTATAACTTTATACTGCGATCATCCCGACTCTGAGAGGTTAGTTTTATGCTATGCGTCACATCGATCTTGCTTCCGAGCGCCCTTTCGCCTTCCTCTTCTCTCGTATCTTCTCAACGATTCGCTTCTTCTTCCCGATAGCTTTCCTTGCTGCGCGATCTACCTCTTCCTGCATCTCTTCGTAGTTGGTGGGTGTCTCTTCTCCGATTACTTTCTTTATCGGTGTGTATGCTGACTCGCGAAAGCGGGGTGTGAAATCGGTGATCCCTTCTCTTGTCACAAGTTCCACTCCAGAGCCAGTCATCACATCTCCGATGAGATCTGCTTTTATCCCATGACTTCTGAGCGAGGTGAGAATCTTCTCGCATGATTCGGGGGGTGTGACCAAGAGGAGGGCGTCGAGGCTCACCCCGAGGTAATCGATCTCGAGTTCTTCGAGCATCTTTAGGATGCGGGCATTCACGAGTGGGCGGATTCTCTCTTCGTAGAAGACGAGTTTTACGCTTGCGGTTCTGCTGATCTCCCGTGCATCACCTCTCACTCCACCGTTGGTGACGTCGGTCATGGCATGGACCTCTCTTAGGAGGTTATCTTCGATGAGGAGGTTGCAGGCGTCAAGAAAGGTGACGTTGAGTGTCTCGTCCACGAGATCGTGGCGACCGTAGTAGAGGGCTGTCGTCGAGACCGTGCCGCCGCCAGCTCCTTCAGTCATTATTATCTTATCACCTGGCTCTGCTCTCGCCCTGCTTGTGAGGAGATTGGCTATTCCAACGGCGCCAACGCCACCTGTCATTCGCTCTCCAATCACCATATCACCGCCGATGCGAAGCGTGCTGCCTGTTACGAGCGGCACACCGGTCAGATCCGATACTGTTGTGATGCCAGCGATGTGGTCAAATATAACTCCAACGTCGCCGTCGTCGGCCACGTGAATGTCAGAGAAGAGTGCGATGGGTCGCGCGCCCATAACGTAAATGTCACGAAGAGCCGCCCGTGCCACATGGAAACCGGCGAGGAACGGGTAATCGCTCAATCTCGAATGGATGCCATCGATATTGACTACAATATACTCGCCACAACTCCCCATAACAACCCCGGAGTCGTCGAGCTGGCTCGAATCAACAACAGCACTCGTCTCACCGATGATCTCCCCGATCCGCTCGTGGGTGTAAAGATCACCAAGCCCGCGGGAGCCCACGCCGAACCTGCCCATTGAGACGCCGGCGCGTATCGGTTGAAAGATCTCTCCCTTGGGTGCAAGTGTGGCTTTCGCCTCGAGAATAACGGCCTCAGAGAGCCGCTCTGCGTCCTCTCTCGTCGTATTCTTAATCTCAAGGATGCGCTCGCTCAGCGTCTCCATCAGCACTGATTCATCTTCGCCTCTTCTAAGTCTCCTCTTTGCATATCCTTCAAGATCCATCTTTACTCAAGAGATGTTAGGGGTTTCCTGGTTCATCTGCTTTTCGTTAAGCATAAATGTTATCTCTGATTGGTGACTCGTTGAGAGAGCTTGGGTCTTTGAAGAGATATGAGTAAGAATAGAGAGGTTAAAGTCCTTGATGGCATCACCAGAAATGTATTCATACTGGGGTTGGTCAGTTTATTCACTGACCTCAGCAGCCAGATGGTCTTTCCATTGATTCCTCTATTTCTGACCTCTGTCTTGGGTGCTGGTGCTTATGCGGTGGGTATCGTTGAAGGTGCTGCAGAGACAACAGCCTCGCTTTTAAAGGTGGTCTCTGGTTATTGGTCAGATAAAATTAGGAGGAGGAAGCCATTTATTCTATTTGGTTACTCTCTATCCTCCTTGGCAAAACCGTTATTTGCCTTTGCCAATGTCTGGTTTTTTGTTCTCTTTATCAGGGTGATAGAGCGGATTGGTAAGGGTTTAAGGACTGCTCCAAGGGATGCGATTGTGGCTGAATCGTGTGAGCCAGAGATCAGGGGAAAGGCTTATGGATTCCATAGAGCCATGGATGGTATTGGCTCGGTTTCAGGTGCAGTCCTTGCCTATTTGCTTCTCCCGGTTTTAGGGTATAGAGATATCTTCCTTTTTGCCTTTATTCCCGGGGTAATTGCAGTATTTGTTATTCTATTTATCAGGGAGAGAAACACTCCTCTGGAAAAAGATCTGGAAAAAGAAAGAAAAAATATCTCACTCAGGGTAAGTTTCAAAGAGTTATCAAGGGACTTGAAATTATTTATTATTATCTCCTCCATATTTGCATTAGGTCATTTCGGGTATGCTTTTCTTTTATTGCGAGCCAAGAGCATCGGATTAACAGATCAAACTGCTATTCTTCTTTATGTGTTGTTTTACATCGTTTATGTTATCTGTGCCATCCCTTCAGGAATCTTATCAGATAAAATTGGGAGAAGACCAGTTTTAATAATGGGTTATTTAATATTTGCAATAACTTCATTCGGTCTGATATTTACCTCAAGTATTTACAGCATCCTATTATTCTTTGCCATATACGGAATCTTCTATGCTATGATCGATGGCGCCCAGAGAGCATTTGTAGTGGATTTAGCACCCGAGGAGTTGAAAGCAACTGCATTAGGCACCTTTCATACAGCAATAGGACTTGTAGCCCTTCCTGGAGGATTTATCGCCGGTCTTTTATGGGATAATATAAGCCCTGAAACAACCTTTCTTTATGGGTCTCTATTATCACTCGTATCAGTGGTATTATTCACATCTGTGAAGCAGGATCGAAGATCTCGCATCACCCTCTGACCCTCTTCATCAGAAGGTTGATGATCATTCTTGTCACGTCCACTCTGCACGCAGCGAAGACGCCGTATCCTGAGGGCGTTCCATTGACTTCAAGAACGAATGTCTCGTCATTGCTCTCGATCAGATCAACGCCTGCGTAGAGGGTGCCAAGAGCCCCAGCGGCTCTTATTGCAAGATCTTTCTGCGCCCCGGTGAGGCTGCATCGTTCTGGCGTCCCGCCTTGACTCAGGTTGCTGATCCACCCGTCTTCAGGTGCGAGGCGGTAGATCGCACCGACCACTTCACCGCCCACGACGAAGGCTCTTATATCTCTCCCATTGTGTGGTATGAACTCCTGGAGGTAGATTACGCCACGCTCACGTATCACCTCTCCAATGCGGTCAAGCCTCTCCATCGTGATCAGTTCTATCCCTAACCCTTTGTATCCGAAGATCGGCTTTGCCACGGCAGTGCCAACTCTCTCCACGAAAACGATCGCCTCGCTAATATCTGACGTGACACACGTTTTAGGGAAAGGAAGGTTCGATCTTCTAAGTCTCCAGTATGAGAGGTGTTTATTTGCTGCGAGCTGGATTGCACTGGGAGGGTTTATCACAGGGATTCCAGTTCGTTCAAGCTCAAGGAGGATATCGAATCTGAAGACGCTTGACTCGAGTCCGCCACCACCAAGATCCCGAACGAGAAGCCCATCAAGATCAAAGAGAGATAAGCCTTCACAGGTGATCTCGCTGATACTTGAGACTGCTCTCTCAAGTCTGATCGTGATCGGCTCAACACCAGCAAGTTTTAGTCCACGTATGAACCGTTCTGCCGTCCAGTCCACGGGATCGGTCAAGACAATACCTATCTTCACACCATCTCCTCGATCTTCACACTTTCTACTCCGATTCTCTCACAGACACACTGGATAATATTCAGTGCAGAGCCGGCTTCATCTATGATTATCCCATCAGAGGTTGCAACCACACCATCGAACTGTTTGAGCTCAAGATCAACAGACCTCGAAGTCCTGCAGACCCCCTCCATTCCACGCGACTCCAGCCGCTCCTGACACCCTCTTGAGAGCTCACCACTCTTACTGATCTGGACATCGAAGAGGACTTCCACCCACCGAGGGCTCTGGTCAAAGAGAAACGATAATACCTCATCAAGCGCTCTCCAAGACGTCTCAGCAACCCTGTAACTTCTGAAAACCCCACGTACATCCCTCACAAACTCATCATCGCACCTGAAGACCGGCTCTCCAACAAGCCCCGCCTCCACACCTATCAAGACGTTGAAACCATCCACACCAACACGCCTCCCCCGAATACCATCACATCTCACCATCTTCAAAACCCGTCTCTCAACCGTCTTGGAATCAAAGACAACCCTTGATAACACCAGGCGCCAATCTCCAGAGATACGATAATGATCACAGACGAACCTCACAGCACTCTTTCGAGGATATCCCCGATTCAGAAGATGCCGAAGATCCTCTGCAGCACATAGGAGAGTCTTCGGGGGAGTCTTCGGGGCACACACAAAGACTTATCCACCACCTGAAACTCCATCTCCCATTGTAAGACCACCAAAACCCTCAAGGTCGTCATCCTCTACCCGGAATTTCCTCTGCAACTTCTCTTTCAACTCATCCTTCTTATCGTCATCCATCAGGGCTTCACCATATACAAGAACAACTTGAGGGTAAAAAGAGTTTTGCAGACATGAAGTGACCCGTCCACAACAGATTGCGTCCACATCAGATTATAAATACGGGAGACTGTCTTTTATTTATGCTGGGGGTAAGGTGGGATTGTTGAAGAGTTGAGGGCGTTTGAGAGGAATAAGGTGCCTTTTATAGATTAAGGTTCTCGGTATTGCGACCTATATTCAGATGTCTTCTCTCGGGAGGACTGCTAGAATTCTCTCTGGCTTCATCGGTCTCTAAAACCTCTCTTTGGAAAGAGGGAATGTTTGAAGAGAGATTGCCTGTTGTATCAGAGAAGATACTCGATAGCATTGCATTAGACGAAAGAGTTGTTAAATCAAATAAAAAGGTGTACTATGTCTATTCTGCTGTAGATGTGGAAAGGAATGAGTTAATTCTGAGGGGAGTTTATACAAACAGGAATTATCTTGTTACAAGGTCCTTCAGAGAAGGGTTAAGAGTTCTGCGAGAACAAGCCAAGATTCATCATTGATAAAGCTCCCTGGCTTATAGATGCGCTGAAAAGCCTGGATCTGGAATTTGATCGATCAGTCCTTTCGGAGCATGAAATCCATCCAAAAGATTTCATGCAACACTAAAGCAGAGAATAAAGATGTTCTTCTGCTCAATTAGCTCTTTTAATCCTGTTAAAAACTAGAATTTGTTCTGTAAGATGTTTATGCTTTATTATAATCGGTTGAGGTGGTGTTTATGTTAGGTGGACACGTCCGATTATTTCTAAGGAAAAAGAAATTAACCCGGGCTACTTGGATGGATTTTTACTTTCCATATATGGGCAAATTCAATTTCAACGTTTTGTTTATGGTGGGGTGGTAGATAAGATTGGAGAAGCAGGAGATCTTTTTAATGATATTCTTGTTTTAAAACCAACAGACAAATCTATTGAAAATAAGATCGGTTCTTTAGTAATTGAAGCATACAACAAAAAAGATAGAGCAAATCAGATTGAAGAAGAAGTTTTAAAACAACTTGAAACTTCTTTGATGGAGATTGCTGAAGGAGGAGAAAAAATATGAAACATTTGTTTTTCGGCGGCGTGCGGAACTCTTCGCCTGCCATCACAGACTCGCTCTTTGGGTCTGTTAACAGGTGGATATGTTGCTTCGCCTTGACACTCGCCTAAATTCCCCTGCGGCAAACTTCACATATCCCCGGAACGTCTATTTCGAGATCGATTTAGGGTTACCACTACGTCTGCAAGACCACAAATGCAACGTATAAAGAATCGGCAGAACCCTCTGAGGTAACTTATTTATACAAGAAATGATAATAGTGATTGTCATTATAAATATGTCTGTCCTTGGTGAGTGTGCTGAAGATATACTGCTCGGGCTGAAGGATTCCGAGAGAGTGTCGCTAAAAGAGATTGAAGAAGAGGTACACCTTCCAGCAGAGAAGACTAAGCTACTGCTTGATTTCCTATCCTACTCCAGATTCATCACTGTTGATGAAAGGATAGGAGATGTGAGGCTTGACCACTTCGGAGAACTGCTGATCGAGATATAGATAGGATGGAATAAAACCTGATCATTCATGGTATTCATAGGTTGCTATACGCCCTGAAAGACCGCATTTAGCTCGTTAAACCTGTTAAGATACTCTCTACCGTTTTCAGTTATTCTGTACCTGCCTTTTTCTTTCTCTACCAGTCCCATATTCTGTAACATCTGAAGATAGCGATCTGCTCGCTTGAAGTTCAGGTTGGCTTGGTATACGACCTGTGTTTTCGTTCTTTCGTTATTGACCGTTTTCAATATGTCCACTACTATATCTATCCTGCTCCGCCTCATCATTACGCTATTTGTACGAATTACTCAAATAAAAGAGTTACTATTTTATTGTTATAATGAGGGTTTTTTATTCGCCATATCTCCGCTGCCGCTTCTGGTAATCCCTGATGGCGCGGAGAAAGTCGATCTCTCGATAATTCTCCCAGTTCACATCCGTGAAGTAAAATTCAGAGTATGCTGTCTGCCAGATTAGAAAGTCGGTGAGCCTCTTGCCACCTGATCGGATCACAAAGTCTGGCTCGCATCTGATACAGAGGTGTTCTTCGATCAACTCTTCGCTGATCTCTTCTGGTGCAACCTTTCCTTCCTTAACCATCTCTAGAATATCTTTCATGGCATTCATGATCTCGAAGCGCCCTCCATAGCCGATCGCAAGATTGATCCGCATGCCAGAGCAACTCTCACACCCGCCATCATCCAAGACCTTCTCTTTGGAATAGATGTAGATATTATCTGTTATATGTGAAAGGGCTTCTTTCATCTCTTCTGCGAGCCGTTCGCCGATCTGCATTCCCGCGCTCTCATCTATGATACTTATGAAGATCGTCAGTATACCGATATCAAGCTCTCTACACCACCGAGCAAAGGACTTGAGTCTATCTGTCCCGTCTGATAGCACGTCTGACTCGTTCAGGACCAGTACCACGTGTTGTGGCATAGTCCCTTCTCTGATCGTTCGTAGAAGTCTTCTCTCATATAACCTCTGGAGAAAAACCATTCCACTTCACTCCATTTCCCATTCGACGACAAAGTATTTCTCAAATACACGCTTTGAAGGGTTTATACATGGAATACTATAAATATATTCCAGGATTGCTCGTAGGTCTCATAGTCTTTACGCAGCCTCTGATAGGAGATTGCACTTTCGCAGCACTCGTATTCGCCCTCATGCTCACATTCTTCGCCCTGAAGAGGAGAGAAGCGTCCTCGTTTCAACGCCCATTCAACATAAGTATCTCACTATTTCTACTGATCCTCCTGCGGATCGTGCTCGGTTGGAACGGCTACACCCTTGATTTTTACGTAATAGGAGTCTCGGTATCGATAATCACCATAGCAGTGGTCTTAACAGAGATAGAGATGCAGAGTAAGATGGGTGGTAGAAGTGGATCCTCTGCCCTCTCTCTTATAGGAGTGGATGGAGGAGCAGAGCCGATATTCCTGTATCTCTTCAACGCCACGCTCGTTTCAGCTATCACGGCTTGGGTTCTCTCAGAGAACCAGTTACGACCCGAGAGTATCCTCTTTCTCGGTGTGATCGGTAGCCTGACCGCTGCCCTGCTCATGGTCATACCGCATCGTGAGAACGACTACACCGGAGTAGTCGGCACAACTATGAGCATCTGGCTCTTTGCAAGCATCGGATACGCGCCATCGATAGAGACGATTATAGCAGCGATCGCTCTCTCACTCCTCATAAGCTACGTGGCGTACAAGAAGGAGATGGCAGATGTGAGCGCCATGATCACAGCAGCACTTCTCGGGATGCTGATCATAGTATTCACAGATCTGCGATGGTTCCTCGCACTCGTACTATTCTTTGCAGTGGGTAGCGGATTCACGAGGTACAGATACGACTTCAAGGCATCAATGGGGGTTGGGGAGGAAAAGAGCGGAGTTCGTGGATACCGAAACGTCTTTTCGAACGCTCTTCCAGCTGCAAGCCTTGCAGTGGCGCACCACGCTATTCCAGTGCACAGCGAGGTCATACTCGTTGCATACCTTGCATCACTTGCAACAGCACTCGCCGATACCCTTGCAAGCGAGATCGGGCAGACATCAAAGAGCGCTCCGTTGATGATAACCACGCTCAGGAGAACGAGACCTGGCACGGATGGTGGTGTGACACTCTTGGGTGAGGCAGCATCACTCGGAGGCGCCCTTCTCTTGGCGGTCTTCGCTCTCGTGATCGGTCTCGTACCACTCCACCCGCTATATATATCTTTGATAACGGTTGGGGGTGTCTTCGGCGCAAATCTTGACAGTCTCTTCGGTGCGACGCTCCAGCAGCGGGGAATTCTCACGAACAACGGTGTGAATCTTGCGTCAACCGCTGCTGCAGCGGTATTCGTCTCGTTGCTGTATGTTATGGCCCCGACAAGCTTAATATGAGTCAGGTGTTTGTTGAGTGCATCTGGGCGTGTGGCCTAGTGGATATGGCGGCAGCCTCCTAAGCTGTAGGTCAGGGGTTCGAATCCCTTCACGCCCGCTCAAGACCTCTTTTTTATCCCTGCGAGCTGCCAGTATATCACTTGTTTGAGGATGGATCGATACTGATGCCTTCGATCTGGAGTAGGTGTTCTTTTATCGCTACGCCACTCGTGAAGCCACCGATTCCGTGCTTGCCGATAACACGATGACATGGAATCACTATCGGTGCCGGGTTTCTCGATAATGCGTTGCCGATCGCTCTTGGTGACGTCTGCAGCTCTCTCGCAAGCGTTCCGTACGTCACGACTACGCCGTAGGGTATCTGCCTTACCTTTCCAAGCACCCTTCTCTGAAAGTCTGTGAGTCCTTCAAGGTCAACGGCGTATCTCGAGAAATCAACTCTTCCCCCGTTGAGGTAAGCGCTGATCTCATCGAGGAGGTCAACTCCACTCTCCACCACATCCTCCACACTCTGGTCGGCTTCTCTTAGTGTGACCTTTTTGACGATGCTGTGGTCGAGTGTTACAGTAACCGTGAGTGTATCCGTGGATAACGTGTATCGCATGCAGCCTGATGAAGGGCTGAGAGGTTATTAATCTTATTGAGAGAGACCGATAGGCTTAATATTGATTGTAGGGTAGATTTGGGTCGCGGTGTTGGGCTCGTGGTCTAGCTGGTTATGACATCGCCTTCACACGGCGAAGGTCCGGAGTTCGAATCTCCGCGAGCCCATCAGAAGAGGTCGTACTTACCTGCACATTGGGTGGAACTCGATCGCTCAGGAGTCCTCATCCATTCTGACTTTTTCTTCTTAACGTTCTCTCCATGCATTTTCAGCGGTTGCAGTTTGCAGTTGTATGAAGTTATATTCAATCGGCGTCGGCTCGGCAAGAAATATTTACAAATGTGTGCAAATATTTCTTTATGGTGATAGAAAATGAAAAACAAAACTAAAAATATAACTTTAAAAGCTAATGCTAAACTATATGAAAAATTCAGAAAATATTGTAAAGAAAGAGGGTTGATTATTTCAAGGCAGTTTGAGATTTTTATGGAAAATCAGTTGAAAAATGGCGAGAGGGTCTAACGATGAGTAAAGATCAAATAGGTGTGGTAATAGAAAAAGTGAGAGGAGAGCAGGTTTTTCTGCTCTCTGTATTCTCTTTTGTCTTGTTTGTTTAATGTGGTGGGATTACTGCGTCGCGTTCGCCTGCTGGCATGAACTGGCGTAGTCCACCGATTCCGAACTCTCTGCGTGGGTACCTGAAGTCGAACTGGAGGTTGGGGTCTGCAAAGGCTGCCTTGATGATCGGGTTTGTCGAGTATGCTGCACCACGTGCGTGTGCTGCTCCTGCGATGATTCCGATGTATCCGCCCATGTGCCCGACGTTCATTGCAAAGTCTGGATAGTTTGGCCCTTTGAGTTCGTATGGTATGCCTTGGTCTGAGCGATAGGAGTATGTGTGTCCCATGTTCTGCTGATCCTGTAGGTCGTGTCCGTAGAATCCGAGTCTGAGGTAGTGTTCCTTGCAGAGTGGTGTGTTGTAGTGCCACGCTGCGTTGCCGAGGTCAGGGTCGCCTGTCATTGCGCCGACTGCCGCACCAGATGCTGCTGCTTGTATCGAGTATCTCTGGCTGCCGCCGAAGTGTGCCTCCATAAGTCCTGGGTACTCGTCATAGTTCTTCTGACTCCATCGTGAGACCTCTTCAGCGATTGTCATCATGTTCTCGTAGGTGTTCGGGACCTCGCCGACTCCGCACTTCCATTTGTCCATTGCATAGATTGCGCCGTGGTATCCGTAGTCTTCGAGCACCTCATCGGTGTAGACTGAGATTATGTAGTTTGACCAGCCTGATGATCCGCCTGCCAAATAGTTGTGCAGCCATCCCTGGTCTGTTATGACGCATCCTGGTGTGAGTGCTTCGACTATGACCTTTACTGGGTCAATTCCGCCGTCAAGCCCTTCGAGTGCCTCTGGCGTGCGGCTTGTCTGGTTGCAGTCTGAGTAGTATCCGAGTGCAATACCGCCTGCCGAGTTGTTCCGCTGGGCACGCCTGTACGGTAGCTGTGTTCCCATGAAGACCACATCACCGTGCTTGATTGTGAAGACGAAGTCGCTTGTAACGGCATCGCCTGCTGGAATATCATATGCACAGAGGAAGGCAAGGCTTGCCTGCTGTCCTACCCATGCACGTGATAGTCCACCGTCTGATGTGCGTACTGCCATCGTGGGTATGCGTGCCACCTGGAAGATTCTGTCTCCAACCTCTGCCTTGATCTGATCCGCCTGGTACTTCGGAAACATCTTGTTGATGTCGATTAAGAAGCGCTGGTCGAGTGCGTCTGCCAGTTCATCGTTTCCTGTGAAGCACTTGGCATAGCTGTCTTTCACCAGTTCTGGGTTTGTCTCTGCTGTGTGCTCCATCATGATCGCACCTGCGCCGATGTTGTGGTTGAGCATCTCAAAGTAGAGGTTGATCGTCTCAGGCGTGACCTCTTTTCCGAATCTGCGCTCTATCGTTTCGTGTGCAATGCTAAGGCCATTGATGGCGGTTCTTCGCATATCGTCGTAGCACTGCTGCATTGCAGGGTTGTTCTCGTAGTTGAGGTCATCCATTTCAAGCCCGGCGATATCTGTGCCTGGCTTCCATCCCTTGTGTGCGGGTGTGTCCTCGCCACCTGCCCACTCGCGGTCAAGACCTGTTATCCTGTAGGTCTGCAGGACCTTCTGTCCCATCTGAGCGCCCTTCAGGTGGAGATCGGGGTTGTAGTTGGGTATGCCGCGCTCTTTTGTGATTCTCTTTGCTGCTTCCCATGCCTCTGATTTCCTCTTACTCTGCCTTACGCCACCGTATACGTGGAACTCGGCTCTGTTGATCGCTGGATCCTGACCATATTTCATCTCTATCGAGTTCATCTTTGAGTTCTTGCTCTCTAAGAACAATTGCTTTGGATATTTTACCATTTCATTTCACCTCTTTACATTCCCTTTATCTTGTCAGGAACCATGTTCCCGAGCATTCTGAGCCACTGGATTCTGCGGCTCCACTGGAGTGCTTCTCTGACCTCTTCATCTGGCGCTCCTGGATCGCCCTCGCGTGTCATCGGCTCACCACGATCCGTCCTGTATACAACCGTTCTCTCTATGAGTTCTTCCTCTGATAATGGTTTGCCCATATTGATTGGTGTATCCACAGGATTTCCGAAGCTGTCTTTCTGGTAGACAACGTTACCACCTGACATAATGCATCGCTCTATGGGATCAAACATCATACCGTCTGGGTCAAGCCTGCAGCTGTGGCCTGTGCAGGTGTACTGTCTGACTTGATCCCTTGACGCATCGCAGATCTCTGTCTCGAAGAGGGTCCTGCATGCCTCTTCAAGGTCACGCTCACGCATCTCAAGTGTCACTCGTCCAGAGTAGACACCGTTGTCGATACCTCTGAATCTATTGTGGTACATCCATGCCCTGGTGTAGTGTGCGATCGGTGGGTTGTAGACCGAGTCTGTCATGATGATTGTGCACACCCTGTCTCCTGCCTTTGCACCTTCGGTAGGTGGTACAAGCTCTCTTATTGGATCCTCTGGCTCGCCGATCTCGGCAAGTGGTGGGTTCACTGACCTGTATGCTTCACCGAGATGTCGGTGTCCTATCAGGGTCAGGAAGTCCTTATCGGAAAGTGTTCGGATCTTCTCCAATTTAACGCTTGGATCCACCACTTTCTTTCTGTTTTTTGTGACTCTATCGTCTGCTGGGAGAAATTGTCTTTGATATACCATTCTTCTTCACCTCTTCAGAACTTGTCCTTTATCTCTGCTGCTGCACTTGCGATCGCTTCCATTGGCCTGCGTATAAGGTCCACTTCGCCAAAGATATCTCCTACGAGTCCTGATGTTGCCTCAGGCCCATAGACCGCTGTGCCGCTATCGAGAGATACCGCCGCTGCGATGACGGGTATTGCGAATCCCTTGGAGTGGCGGGTCACGATGTGGTTGCCGCTGAAGATACCGGGGCTTCCGCCACCATATATAGCGTGGCTGAAGAACGAGAAGCTTACACCATTACCCATGCCATCACCATAGCCTGCGTGGGGTAGTCCTGTCTCGTGCTCGATCAGGTCGTTGAAGTAGAGCAGTGTTGATGATACACCCTGTGCCGCTCGTGCCGCACCTTGGTTGACTATAACTGCTGCAACGAGTCCTGCGCATACATAGGCGTTCCACATCGAGGGATCGTTTGCTGTGTAGAACTTGTAGCCAGATGGCAGTGTCTTCTTTACAGATATGATTCCATCTTCAAGTGCTCTTCCGACGGTTGCTGCAACAACATCACCTGTGCAGCCATGGCCGGCTTCCTTCACAAGGTCGTAGACCACATTGTTTGCGTTCAGTCCCTGGCATGCATGCACGAGTGCCTGCCACCGTCTCCACCTGCCGATTGCATCACCCATCTCAACATGACCAATGGCTTCCAGCGTTGAGCTCAGAGCGACAGCTTCCAGAGTTCTCTTCCTTGTTGCTGCCACAATATGGTTTGCCATAATGTTTCGCATGGCGAATCCTGGTCCCTCATTTGCACAGCTTGCGGCAAGTAGTGAGATCACGTTTCCGCCCATGAACTCGTATGTCTGTGGGTATCGTCCATAGAATGCACAGTGGACGAGTGGGGAAGCGTGGAAGTCGAGATCGTACTTCTCCATCACAAGATCGGTCATTGCCTGTGCAGTTGTTGTGAGTGCCGTTGTGTACTCGACACCTGTATTTGCAAGCTGCTCCGAGATCTTGACGTAGAGCACGTTCCCCTTCTTCATTACTCTGACTTCTGTTCCATCGTCAGGGTTGACCTGGAGTCTCTCTTTGAGCCGTGCCGCGATGTCATCTGCATCGTCTACGAGTGGCAGGTCCATGGTTCGTACTTTAACCGACTTTGGTGGGTATTTGCCACCGGGAGAACTCTTTATTCCAAGTTTATCTTTGTTCGGTATATCTGGAAAGTGTATATACTCGTTGGCATAGTGTCCAGTTGAGAGGGCTTTCTGTGCTCCTCCAAGGTTCACTGCAACGGAACGCTTGAAGATGCTTGCAAGCTCTCTTACAGCGGGGTTCTGCACTGGTGTTACAGCTTCGAGTGGAATGTCTGATTCCAGCACCTTACCATTGTCCCCGTATAGATCTATTTTTTCTGTTAGATAGGCCATTTATATTCGTTCCTCCATATTTTTTGAGAATGTCTCAGGTTCTGGTACACAATTCACAGAATACTCAATACTCATCCTATAGAGTACTCGTTTCTGTGTACCATCATTCACCATCACAATCCTCAATGGTGGATATGAGATGCTGTTTGTATTTAAGTTTTTTGCTTTGATCATGATAAACCGTTATAAAGATACAATATTTTTTAAAAATATTTATTTATCTCTGATATATTTTGATATATTTTAAACGTCTGAGACCAAAGAAGAGAACACAACCAATAAGCTTATATTCTGGAAAAATCTCGGCTCTGAGATAACACCCAAACGAGTTGACATCCCCGTTGAATAGAATAAGCATATATAATTCAACACCCAAACCTGAGTATACTATGAAGATCCTGCGTGTGAATCTTAGGAGAGAGACTGGTGATGTTGAAGAGGTCGATCCTGAGGTTTCGTCGTTTATTGGTGGCAGAGGTCTCGGTGTAGCTCTCTTCACGAGGGAGGTTGAGCCGAGCGTAGAGCCTCTCCACCAGGAGAACAAACTGATATTCACCCCAGGTGCGCTCACAGGCTCCTCAATTCCATTCTCTGCTCGCCACAGCACAACGAGCATCTCACCACTCACAGAGACTATCTTCAGCTCCAACGCGGGTGGGAACTTCGGGTGCGAACTTCTCCGCACAGGCTACAGTGGTGTGATAATCGAGGGACGAGCATCCTCACCACTCTATCTATGGATCGATGAGAGTGGTGTCGAGTTTCGAGACGCTTCCCACCTCTGGGGATCTGACGTCTTCAGCACCACGATGAGATTGAAGATGGAGTGCAAGGTGCGCTTTCGAAATATCCTTGTCATAGGCACCGCGGGGGAGCGAGGTGTCTACTTTGCAAATATCATGACACAGCTCCATCGAGCGTTCGGTCGTGGCGGACTCGGCGCTGTGATGGGCAGCAAGAACCTGAAAGCGATCGTTGCAACCGGTAACACATCGATTCCATCAGACCAGTATCGTGATATCGAGGCAGGCCTCTGGAAGAAGGTCGTTGACGGTGTTGCAGGTCTGAAGTTGATGGGAACATCGAGCATTCTTCAGGTAGCAAATGATAACAATGCACTCCCAACCAGAAACTACTCAACAACCGTCTACGAAGATGCTAAGATGATAAACGGCGAGGCACTCCGCGAGTACACGATCAACCGGAGCACCTGTCACAGTTGTCTCATTGCATGTAAGCGAGTGACAAAGAGCAAGAAGCACGGGATAATAACAGAGGGGCCAGAGTACGAGACACTGATGAGCTTCGGATCGAACCTCTGTGTAAACGACCTTGACGACATCATAAAATCAAATTACCTCTGCAACAGATATGGGCTTGACACGCTATCGACAGGTGCTGCAATCGCGACTTTGATGGAGGCAAGTGAGAATGGGCGCGTTCAGTACGAGATCGAGTGGGGTGATGGCGAGAAGGTGCACGAAGTGATTGAATTGATAGCTAAAAGGGAGGGGATCGGTGCAGAACTTGCTTGCGGCGCCAGAGCTTTCGCAGAGAGATGCAGAGTCCCATCCTACACCGTGAAGGGCATGGACCTCCCTGGACACGACGCTCGTGGGGCAGCAGGGCAGGGGCTCTCCTACGCGGTATCGAACCGCGGCGCCGATCACCTCTACAGCATGGAGTACATCGAAGAGTACGGAGACCCTGGGAGAAACAATATAAGTGGAAAGGCAGAGCGGGTAATATACAACGAGAACAGAAACGCGGTACTCGACTCGATCTCGCTCTGTAAGTTCTCAGTCAGGTTCTACACACTCGAAGACTACCTGAAGGTCTTGTCAAAGATTACAGGAGACGCTAGCGAGGAATACATGCAGAGACTGGGGAGTAGGATCGTTCAGATGGAACGAGAGTTCAACTGCAAGCGAGGCTTCAACCGTGAGGATGACACGCTGCCAGAGATAATGAAACCAGCTGGATTTGAAGAAGAACTCGATAGATACTACGCGCTACGTGGCTGGAAGGAGAACGGATGCCCCTCTTAAATGAGTGGGCACTAATGAGTGGGCACTACCGGGGGGACTATTGGGATCCGTTCAAGGAGTTTTTAAGTTCTCTCACAAGTTCGAGCTTGATTGAAGCGCTGCGATCGCCGCCACAGACGCATCCACGCACACCGATTATGTCAGGATTTATCTCGTTGAGTGCATCGATGTCCTCGAATCTGAGAGATCCTGCAAGCGCTGTTTGAATCCCGTGCTGGCGCGCGAGGTCAACGAACTCGCTGATCTCTTCATCTCTCAGGAACTCAAAGGTTGAACTCCCGTCTTTGATGCCTGTATCCATCATCACCACGTCGGCGCCGACATCGCCTGCTACAGCGGGCAGTTCAAATACCGATATGGAATTTATTCGCTTATAATCAGAATATCCAGCTATTACTACCTTCTTATTTGGATCGTATTCTTTAACTGATTTTGTAACGCTCTCTGCCATTTTATATGCCTGTTCTCGCGTCTGAATATCAAATAATCCAATTTTTATATAATCTGCGCCGGAGACGGCAGCGCCGAGTGCAGCGAGAGAAGCAGTCCCTGGTCTGAAGTTAAAATCGCCAATTGTAGCGCTCAATGGTTCTTTCACAGCATCCCTGACACTCTTGATGACCCATGGAAAGTTCGCACCGAGCGACCCTTCCCTCGGATTCTTCACATCGATGATATCTGCACCGCCTTCTACAGCGATCTGTGCCTCCTCGACATTAATCGGGCTTACGAGCAACTTCATAGTTACATACCTGCTTCAATGTTATAATCTTCCGAGTTGTTTTTCTGCTTGATATACTTACTGGTTTTCTCGGCACTCTGGAATAGATCGTAATCCATCTTTTTCGATAACTTCATATATTGATGGTGTGATAGGAGATGGCTGGTCTTGGAGGATTGTTGTGATGAGATCTGTTTCGAAGCAGCCTGCACTTGCCGGCATGATGATACCCTTCAGGGAGCTTGTGAAGGATTCTAAGCGGATAGTCTTCGTCGGTTCGATCGGTTTCTGCACCCCCTTTGCCGAGCTTCTGGCGTATGCTCTCAGAGACTCTGGAAAGGAGATGGTCTTTGTCGCTGGTCTTGATCTCGAGCATGCACGGGAGATCGTCCCAACTCCACAGGGGATGCAGCTTGGACGCGAGGTTGATTTTCATGGCGATACCGTCGCGGTACTCGGCGGGCTTGCGATGCCGAAGATCGGTGTCGACCCAGTTGAAGTGGCGAGGCTCGTTGAAACGATAACTGGTGGCAATGGGCTTGTTATAGGCCTCTGTTTCATGGGGATCTTTGAGCGAGCAGGCTGGTATGATCATATCGATTTTGATTACGTGCTGGATAGTGTGATCGATACCGAACTCTTCGAGCGTTGAAGTATCCAGTTATCCTTGTAGTTCTCCTCTTATGGATCTCCTCTCAAAGAATATCTACTATGATTCCATCGGGCGAAGGCCACCTGAGGTTGAGATCTGTGATGTTACGCTCCGGGATGGTGAGCAGACTCCTGGGGCTGCGTTCACAATGGATGAGAAGATCAGGCTTGCAGAGCGGCTTGACGAGATCGGTGTTGAGATCATCGAAGCAGGTTTTCCGGTCGTCTCCAGTGTTGAGAAGGAGACCATAAAGCGAGTCGCACAGCTCGGACTTGATGCCAAGATCTGCTCTCTTGCACGTTCGAAGAGAGAGGATGTGGAGATAGCACTCGATTGTGACGTTGACATCATCAGTATCTTCATCGCAACCTCAGATATCCATATCGAGTACAAGTATCACTCGAGGTATGAGACCGTGCGGGAGAGAGCGCTTGATACCCTTGAGTATGCCAAGTCGCATGGTGTCGTGGTTCGGTTTGCAGCAGAGGATGCAACCCGTACCCCCATACCCAGGTTGAAGGATATATTCCTCGCGGCAGAGGCGCGTGGCGCAGATTATGTGAGCATTGCAGACACGGTCGGCATTCTCACGCCAGCCACCACAGAGTACCTCGTCAGTGAGATCAAAGATAGTGTGAGAAAGAGCGAGTTATGCATTCACTGCCACGACGATCTCGGGATGGCAACTGCAAACACGATCACAGCAGCAGAAGCGGGAGTGAAACAGTTGCATACCACGGTAAACGGCATAGGTGAGCGGAGTGGTAATGCAGCGCTCGAAGAGGTTCTCCTTGCACTCCGCCTCGAGCACGGGATCGATAAGTACGATCTATCGAGGCTCACAAGCCTCTCCAGACTCGTTGAGGAGTGCTCGGGTGTGAAGGTTGCATCGAACAAGTCGATAGTTGGTAGAAATGCATTTGCACACGAGTCAGGCATACACGTCGCGGCCATACTCGAGAATCCTATCACTTACGAGGCTTATCCGCCAGAGCTGATAGGTGCAGAGCGGAGCTTCATACTTGGAAAGCATACCGGGAGAAGAGCGCTCCTTGGAGTGCTGAAGCACATGGGATACCACGACCTCTCGCGGGATCAGTTATGCGAACTCGTCGACGTCATAAAAGAGTGTCGGGAGAGGAAGCAGGAACTGAACTCGGATCGCCTGGCTGAACTTGTGAAGAAGGTGGTGAAGAGATAAAAGTGATTGAAAGGCGAACTATCCATGATGGGCCCGCCCGGATTCGAACCGGGGACCTCCGCCATGTCAAGGCGACGTCATAACCACCTAGACCACGAGCCCTCTGTGACAGCCGAAGAGATCGCTTTCATCGAATTTAAGCGTATCGTAATAAAACAGCAGGTTTGGAAGAGTTATGGAGCGTTCATCTTGACACAGATAGAGTCTGCAACCGATGGCATCGTTACAGGAGAGATGAAGAGAGTTGCAATGGAAGAAGAGATCGAGCCAGAACTCCTCAGATCTGATATTGCAAGTGGCAGAACCGTCATCATGACTCGCAAGGGAGGCAGGAGAGGCGTCTGCGGCATTGGGAAGGGGCTTCGGACAAAGGTCAATGTCAACATCGGAACATCCACAGCATCGAGAGAGACCGATCTCGAGGTTGAGAAGGCAAGGGTTGCAGAGGCTTATTCTGCAGATACCATAACAGATCTCTCGATGGGTGGAGATCTCGAGGAGATACGACGCCAGATCCTCGCCAGCACCACGATTCCACTCACAACAGTTCCGATTTATCAGTGTGTGGCTGAGAATGGATGGACGATGAGAGATAGGGATATACTCTCGCGGATAGAGGAGGATGTCAGGTCTGGTGTGAGCTCGATCGTGATCCATACAATCACGCGAGAGCTGGTCCTGAAGTTGAAGAAGAGCAGACGAATCCTTACCATGGTATCGAAGGGTGGTAGTCTCACGAGTCTTTGCATGCTGAAGAATAATAGAGATAACCCGTTTCTTGAGCACTTCGACGAGATACTCGAGATCCTTCGTGAGAGGGATGTGGTATTATCTCTCGGAAACAGTCTTCGAAGCGGATGTGTTCATGACATGCCCGATTGCTTGCAGAGAGAGGAGCTGGAGCTCAATGCACGGCTTGCAGAGGAGGCAAACAAAGCAGGTGTGCAGGTGATAATCGAGGGTATGGGCGGGCATGTGGCGCCAGCACTCATACCAGAGTCTGTGCGATACCATAAAGAGGTCGCGGATCGCCCACTCTTCGTTGCAGGCCCCTTGCCAACCGATGTGGCGGTTGGATATGACCATATTGCGGCAAGTATCGGGGCAGCTCTCGCAAGTGGAGCCGGGGCTGATTATCTCTGTGCAGTAACACCTGCCGAGCACATCTGCCTCCCAGGCGTGGAAGACGTGAGAGAAGGTTTAACGGCTTTCAGGATAGCAGCCCATATCGGTGACAGCATCAAGTACATGCCATCAGATAGGGATCGCAGACTTGCAGTTAAGAGAAGTATGCTCGATTGGAGTGGGCAGCTCTCGCATGCGATCGAGCCTCGAAGACCAGAGGAGATGCGCAGGGAGACTGGTGGCATCTGCAGCATGTGTGGAGAGTACTGTGCAATTCTACGATTAAAAGAGTACCTCTAAGGATTTATGCAGCAATTGGTCTTTATCCCGGTGAGAACACCAATCCTAACCCCAGAGGACAGGATCTCTGACGCTCTCATAGGATCGATGGAGAAGGAGCGCATCACACCAGAGGATGGCGACATCTTCATAATCGCAGAGTCGGCTGTTGCAACGACCGAGGGGCGACTCGTTGACCTGAGCAGCGTAACGCCCACCGAGGAGGCTTTGAGGCTCGCTGAGAAGTACATGATCGAACCACGCGAGATGGAGCTCATACTGAGAGAGGCTGACGAGATAATCGGCGGTGTACCGGGCGTCGTGCTCACGATCACACGGGGCGTTCTATCACCGAATACCGGGATTGACTCCTCGAACGCGCCAGAGGGACATGTCACGTTGATGCCCCTCAACCCAACAGCGAGTGCTAGAGAGATACGAAGCGCTCTTGAAGAGCACTATGGGTGCAGGTGTGCTGTTATCATAAGTGATAGTCGCACACAGCCCCTCCGACTCGGAACGATCGGGGTTGCACTTGGATGCAGTGGGATAGAACCAGTGGAAGATGCCCGTGGCAGAAGAGATCTCTATGGCAAGCCACTCAGAATCACGCAGAGAGCGATCGCAGACAACCTTGCAAGCGCTGCACAACTCCTGATGGGAGAGGCAAGCGAAGGAGTGCCAGCGGTCATTGCAAGAGGCACAGGGCTATACATGAGAGACCGGGGGGATGGAGAGGCCCAAGAGATCCCTCTGATACCGAGAGACGAGTGCCTCTTCTTCGGGGCACTCAGATCCAATGATTGAGAGTTCCTAAAATACCTATCAGCGTGAGAAGTGAGAGAAGATACCCGATGAGGCATATATTGAACCGAGTGTAGTAAATGGATCCCTCACCAGCCGGATAAACCGCATAAAAGCCGTCCAGATGAGAGGGCGTGCCCTCGAATTCCCAGTATCGAGAGTCCAGGTTCGGTGGAACGAAGACGATGAAGCCACTCTCTCCTCGCACATCGAATTTAACAGGAGAGTTTTCTTTGTAGCTGATAGGTGTTAGAGACTCGACAAAATCGGGTTCTCTCCAGGATTCAAGAGTGACAGGGGTAGGCGAACGGTAAAATCGAGAGACAGTATGATTATTTTTGAACACGTAGAAATTTTCAGTCTCTTTTATCAGTTCTAAGTCAGTCTGGTTGAACAGAAAGAAATATTCATCGTAATCTACTTCCTTTGTCAAAAGCACGTATTTCACATCTAAAATAACCATCTTCTCACCAAAACTGGTTATATTACTTCTATTATACAGCAAAGATTCTACGTAGCGCTGAGCCGGGTTGGTGGATTGGGAGTATATGCCCCCTGACTCCATATTCCACCCTTGAATCACAGGCTTCTCGAAGAAGCCTGAAGCAGGATTCACAACCCTCTTCTGGGTATTAGGAATCCACTTGAAGTCCATGTATGCGTGCCATGGGAGGAAAAGCACGTTAAAATCTTCATCATCCCGATTAAGTAATTCATTAACCTGATACCAGTCGTCCGGGTAGTCCGTAGTATTCATCTGTCCCCAGAAGCCGTTGAAGATCGTGAAAGAGTAAAGAAAAGGTGTTATCAGTGCCAAGAGAACGACTGCCAGCGCACCTATTTTCCTGTATGAATCAGTGATACTGGCGCTGCGCGCTATCTTTTCAAATTCATAGACCCCAAGCGCCCCGAGGTATGAGTATGAAAAGGCGAGAAGCGCGGCAAACTTGTGAGAATCTCTCAGACCCCTAAAGAAGAATATGTTGTTAAATAAGAGTTCAAAGAATGAATGGAACGGTCCATACACACCAGAACCCAGGACCACTGCAATCACTGCAACTACTGCAAAGGATCTCACAGGCAGGCTGAGAGTCTTACTCCTGCAATTGCTGATAAATCCGTGCACTGCCAAGAAAAGGATGAAGAGAAAGAAGAGATACCAGTGGGGAATAAAGTCCTGTGGATAGAGATACCCGCCTCGCCAGAACCCATACATGCTTGCGATCGTGAAGACCGCATTGAAGGCTGAGGTCTTTGTGGCGAATAGATACATGTCAGCCTCTGATATCTGGTGTATCAACGTTGCGTCTGCAGTGAGTAGAGGGAGGAGCCAGTATAGGTTGAGCAAGAGGTATAGCACTACAAGTATGGATAGAGAGGCAAGCAGTCTTTTTACAGCACCCACTTCGCTCTTTACATGGTACAACTTAAAAGCCGCCAAAACCACGTATAATAGAGACAAGAGGACAAGAATATGGGAATTGATGGCACCTACGAGGGTCGTCAGGAAGAGGGACTTTAAAATATTCCTCCTCTTCCCGTCTTCAAGCAGATCGATAAAGGATTTAACTGCAAAGGGCATGATTGAATAGGCAAGCAGGATGAACCAGTGCCCTGCAAGAAATCTCACATAGACAAACGGATTCACGGCATAAAGGATGCCTGCAAAGTACTTTGGAGCGGAAGACTCTGTCTTCACCAGGAGATGCATAGAGATTCCAGCGAGAAGTATGATTAAAGAGAGGTAAATTCTCTGCAGCAACCATGCAGGCATTATGCTGGAGAACTTCATAGTTGCGTGTATGGGCAGAGTTCCGCCCCAAACAGGAGGACTGAAACCATAAAAGTACTCTTCAAAAGAATTTTTACACGGGAAGACCATATCCAACGTTAATATATAATTTCCTTTAAAATAAAATAGAATGAGAAAAGAGATGAAAAGATAGAAAAATACTGCAAAACAGGATATACCATAACTCTTCAAACTGAAGATCTTCACATTTTAACCCCATACTTCAAAAGAAGATGCAACACGAGAAATACCACAATAACATAACCCAACTCCTTAACAAATCCCCTCACAAAGAACCAATCAACCAAAGCACCATAACTGATAGCTATAATGAAGAAAGCAAGCATTGAAAAGAGAACATTCCTCGTGACATCAGTAAAAAAATCAAGTTTATCCGCACTCTTTGAAACATCCCTCCCACTTTTTATCTTGGAACTATTTATCTTCAGTCTCTGAACCACCCTCTCAGGCAGTACAAGCTCAAAGAACCGTACTGCAACACCGACAGCCAGCAAAAAATATGCATAGATAGCCAGCTGATTCGCATAAGCCTCACTCTCCCCAACCCCCAATGATATAGCTGTTGCAACGAGAAGTATCAACGCCAGTAATATCGGGTAATTGGATAGAGGCCACTTCTCAGCAATCTCAACCTTTTTACCCGATGACTCTTCTACCATACACGTTCACCACTCTTCACATCGTTTTCATGCACAAAACCTGCATCTAAACAGGGTAACGGCAGAATCAGTTAAGCGCAGCAATCTTTGCTTTTATTTCAGCCAGATCATTCTCAACTCTTGAAAGCCTCTGATCAAAAAGAGACCTGAAATCATCTCGTAGAGCATGAATCTCTCCTGTAATCTTCACTGTATTCTCGTCCATTTTGTTCTCGAGTCTCTCTCCGAGTCCATCGATCTTCTGGCTGAGATTGGTGTTCATCTCTCTCATATACCTTGCAGCCATGTCCATTCTCTCAAAGGTCGCTGCGGTCATGTCTTCTTCTCTGATGATCTCGAATGTCTTGAACTCGTGGGTTGGTTCAAGGTATTCTACATCGATCTTTTCCACGCGAATCGGGTACTGCTGTATATTGATCTCTTCAAGAAACTCCCTGATGCTCTCATCCCTTCCTTCACATGTAACCCGCACCGTACCATCTCGATCATTCTTAACATACCCATTGAGATTCAGATTAAAAGCCGCTTCATCAATCAAATCCCTGAAACCAGCTTTCTGAACCCTGCCATGTATTACAACCTCTGCTCTCTTCTCCATATTACATCCTATACCTCCAAAGAGATATAAACATTATTCAAGAGATGAAACCCCTGAGCATCACCTCATTCTCTCACTGAGACCGAGTGCAAACCCGTATGCCACAGGTATTCCGATCACAAGCAGATTGGCTGTATTTAACGAAACACTGTTTATCAAAAATCCGCCTGCCATAAAGATAACTATGAGGCTTGAAAGATCATGCAGATGAGAGTGCTTTGAAAAGACTCCACTCATCCGTGCATCGTATCTTCTCAGGATAAATAAGAAAATACCTGCACTCAAAAGGATTATTCCCCTAATGGTAGAGTCGTTCAGGCTTAAAAGTACAGCCAGAACTGTAACCGCTGTCCCACCGCCCATGAAAGCCAGATCAAGCCTTAATGGCATGATATTTCTATAAAACTGGTTTCTAATAGTTAATACTGCAACGAGAGCCATGAATAGCAGCAACAACTGTGTTTGAAGACCTTCACCATCGATGGTAGGTGGCAGACTCTCCTCGGAAGGATCGTACTCAAAGTCCACTCCCACCAACTCAAGATACTCATTATCCTCCACTCCTCCAGCACGTGCAACAACAACGTATCTCCCATCACCCTGATAGAATCTCTCATAAGGGATGAAGAAATCAGTACTCCTGCCCCGCGCAACCACCTCCTCCGAGTACACAGGCTTCTTACCCTTCTCCAGTATCAGGTAAACATCTACCCTCACTGGCAGATCCCAGTCAACAAGCTCATCAGCAAAAGCCGAGCCCAGAGTCAGCTGACCCCTGATCCCACCCGCCTCTCTAACACCAAGGGAGAAGGTTGTAACGGCAGGATTCAGCACCTTAACCACCACCACGTCTTCGTCCCTGATACTCGCATACCCTGTCCTGAGCACGCCAACAACCGTGTATTCATCAGGCTTTTCAGGTGCATCCACCGCAAGAAGCCACTTATTCCCCTCACCAGGAGCAAGCACCAGGTGCTCGCCAAGAGAGACCCTATGCCCTCCACCAAGCGTAACAACAACCTCAACACCACCACTGAACCCCTGCTCCCCACGGTTCACCACGCTCACATTCACAGGAACAACCTCCCCCTTATAAGCATACTCAGGCGAGCTTACAGTAATATCAAGCTTTGGCGCCACAACATCATCAGAAGAGACACTCCCCGCCAGCACCTCTCCAAGCCACGCTTTTTCTGCACCTGTGGCGTTGAAAACATCATCAAGCCTGAAGACCAGAAGCTCATCACCCCCGTATTCGAATGTAGTGTATTCACCCTTATTCACCACCTGACTCACAAGAGGATAACCTCTGTAAATTAAAGACATAACCACGCTCTCCCGTGTCACATCATCAAGAAAGAGAGCAAGATCATCGCTAATCTGCCAGCTCTCACCCATGTTTAAAGAGAGTTCAGTCTCGTATCTTACAGGATTTACCACCACAGGGTCAATAAACTCAATATCATCAAACCACGTCGTAGCATTGCCAGCATCTTTGTTGTCAACGTAGCCGGCGTTTAGGATGAAGCGGATTTTGGTAATATCTTCAGGGATTTCGATAAAAGCATAGTATTCTGTCCAGCCAAAAGTGCCATCCTGTCCGCCGGGTACTTGTATCAATTCAAGCCACTCATTATTATCTGAATCGAATTTTTCTATTTTAATATGAGATGCTTTAACATTCTCACATTTCATGTGAGTTCTTACAAAATATGTTTTATTCTCTTTAACTTCTATTGAATTGCTGAGCACTCCACTCCAACCACCCGTGGTTTTAGTAGTTAAACTGTAACTATAGTTACCAGTATAACTATCTGTAGAAAGAGTCCCTTTCCAATGTGGATCGGGCTTTGTCCAGCCTGATGGCGAATCTGAAGTGATATTCCATCCTTCTTCAAAAGAGGGATTATTCACCAAATTGGTTCCAAGCTCAGATGCCTCAGTCAAAACAAGGTTTGTTAACAATATCATCATTAATATGACAGTACGGACAATCAGAGTCTTTCCACTTATTTCCCGTGACATGAAATTATCTCCTCCTAAATGTCTTTCTCCAATTAAAGATTAAAAATCCTATACAGACGATGATTGCAACTGAAGAAATTGTTGCTCCAATGTAGAAGAATTCTTGTGGTTTATACGCTATTTCCACATCATATTCCCCGGTTTTATTTATCCAGAAGCCATTTATAATGGAATACAACGGTAGTGGTTTAATTTCTTCATCATTGACATATGCCCTCCATAACGGATCATAAGCTTCTGTAAAAGCAAGCATGAACGGTTCTTGACTATTTACATGGATGACATATTTAGTTGGATCTATCTCCTTATAAGATAATATTGTAGCACTTCTTGGATGTTTAAAGACGTCGTTTATAGTTTCATCACTATTTGTTGTAGAATATACCACCAATGAATCTATTATTGTCTCCCCCTCTGGTAAGATTTGCAAACTATGCTGCCCTTTTTGAAGGAATATGGGATCTAAATAAATCCATTTTAATTTTCCTTCTTTATCAGTAAGATTTACTTCAAATTTTTTATCACTGATTTCTAATATCAAAGGATTATTGTCAGGACATACAAAGGCTCTTATTGCTACCTTATAAGATGAATTCCGGAGGATGTTGATACTGGTCGTTGCTTTTTCTTGCAATATTACTACCCTGCCCTGGCTTGCCTCACCTCCAAAACGATCTGAAACAATCCCAGAATCAAAATCGCTTTCTCCCTCTAAAAAATATATAATTTTTTTCCCTTTTACAAAATTCCACGCATTATCAAAGTATCTCTCTGCCATTTCCTGCGGCATCAATGCGAAAACATTAACAGCATTAAATCCATTATTATTTACTAAAACCATAGAATGTTCTCCCCCACTTAAATTAAATGTACCAATTTTTTTCCAGACAAAATTGCTCGCTTTATCCACAGTAACTATATCGAAAGACTCCCCATCAAATGACACTGTCAGCTTTCCACCATCTGGATTTTCAAGCACTCTGGCATATAACTCATAAGTATCACTTTTTTGAATATTCACAGGAATAACAAGCGTATGGGGAGAAGATGAGCCACTTACATCTGAAATAGCAATGCCTTTATTGTAATCAAACTCCCAAGGATTTGTTAAGGATTTAAACCTAAAATAAGCTATCCAATCATCATTTAAGCCAGTGGTTGACCAAACTTCAGTAGGACTAAAGCGATTTGTATAAGTAGACGGAGCTATAAAGTATTGATCATCTATCTGAGCAAAAGCTATATCATTTATCTCATTTTTTGAGTTGAAAATAATTCCATCAACCTCTGGGTAGTTTTTTACCTTGACTTGATCTGTGTAAAGCAGACCAGATGAACTTGGATCAAATGCATCAATAACATTTAATGAAGTTGCAATATTTAGATCTCCACCAACTATAAAGTTTTGAGATGGTATAAAAACCTGTGAATTATTGTTTTTATTTTTGAAAATGTATATGAAACCGTCCTTTTTTACAAATTCTAAATCTTTCTGGCTTTTCAAATTTGCAATGGCAATTTTTGCCTCTTCTTCAGCCCTTACGATGTCGTCATGAAATAGTATGTAGCGGCTGCCTAAAATGCTGAGATATTTACCGAAATATACTGTTTTATTAGTCAACAGGGATTCAGAATAGATATATTCATAATAATGAGCAGTGAATGGGGTCATAGGGTGAATATTCCCAATGGTCGGTCTATTGGATGATAAGATTTCAAACGGACCTGTGATAGGACTACCCCAAGTGGTTCCTCTACCGTTGTATGGTGGCAGCCAAGAAACTTTAAAATCACCATTTTGGTTTGCCAGCCAATTATTTACCATATAATATTCTTCAGGCATTTTAAGGGGAACATATTTATCGCCAAACCAACCATTTACAGATGGTGCAATAAACAAAATAAAAGAGAGAGCAAAAATAAACAATACTAATGTTGATTTTTTCCAATTCATGTGAGACTTTTTCAATCCTGTTTGCAATATCTTCTGGATAGTAAAACTTATAAGAAAACAAAAAACAAGGATTAATGGACCTTCCCACTTATTTGGGTCCCGGAAAACTTCAAAAAAAGGGACATTAAATATCAACCATCCATAAGCCGAAGAAGCTGGATTCTGTGTTCCTTTAGCCATAAAAATAAAAAAAAGCCCCATTATCGAAAAATATAGAACATATTTATTATTATAATTCAATAATAAAGAACTAAATGCGAATAACGGTAAAATAAAGCTTGCGAGTAGCCAATGGAGATACAGTACCTGAGAATAAGGCCAATAATTCACTTCTCTAAACCAATAACCCATGACTCTAACTACATTCAATACATTGCTATTTCTACTGAATAAGTCAATGCTGTCATCAGTTATTTTGATACCAGAATATACAGTCTCTGGGCTGGCAAAACTAAGTATATAAGGGACAATCCAGAAAGCACTCAAGATCAAACAAAGTAATACTGTAAAGGTTGTTGATTTTACATTATTTAATACCTCTGGTTTTGTTATAGTTGTAGCATGCAAGACTGTCGAAAATACAAGCCAGCTTAGTATCAAAATTCCTATCAATATTGCATAAACTAAGCTAGCTGAACTAAGAGCCCATAACAACGCAACTGCAATAAAATACTTCATTTCGTTGTTTTTTAATGCCTTCACAAAAAATACTAAAATCAGCGGAGCAAGGGCATAGCCTACTAACAACCAGATATGACTAACGCGAATTAGTGACCAAGGATTTAGCATGTAGATCAAAGCACCAATCATGGCGGCGATAAATGTGACTTTTTCGTCTTTTCCATACTCCTTTAACAACATGTTTGCTGCATAGAACATTGATAAACCTGTCAAAATAAGAATCCCCAACAAATGTGCTTTAGCTACAGTTTCCATGGAAACACATAGAACTGAGGCTATTGCAACTACAAATGCTACAATAGGAAGACGAGTAAGTCCAAAAAATGCTGAAAAACTGCCATACTGGCTCCATAAAGGATAAGTGTAGCAAGAGAGATATCTATCTACAGAACATAGTGGGAATATCAGATCCCCACACATTATCAAACCATCTGTAAACAAGACCTTACATAGAACTGCCACTGAAACAACCGAAATAAGCAGAAATGGAGATGTTTTGATAAGTAATTTCATAAAGAGTTCACCGTGTCGCATTTTTTCACCTCCCTAATTGGCTTATCTGTTGTATTCCTCTGCCACTTTGACACCGAGTAATACTATTCCGCAGGATCTTAGCGGCTCTATTCGCTTCTTCATCACCGCATTGACATTAAGGAGATGGTACAATACAGCAGTACCCAAAAAAATGTCGATTTGAAAGTTCTTCATTCCTTTCTAATCTCTCCAATTACTTAGCTTCACGACGCTGCTCGTTATTTTTAATATAACCCATTTCTAATCGGTCTCCTTATTAACTTTCTATGTTTGGTTAATCTGTCTCTATAGAGCATTCTTAACAATTTCAAGCAAGAACTTTAAATCATCGAAGTCTTTTATATTTTTGATTCTTTTTAACATCTTAAGTGGATTAATCTCCTTCCGTAATCGATACAAAAGGAATTCACGGTATGCTTTTTGTTGCCATGCCTGAAGACGTTCAGAATTAAAAGTTTCAGTGTTAAGAACAGGATTACTGGTTCTCATATCGGTCCAGTCCATATCCTGTGGTATATACCCATGTTCCAGTGATGTCTTATATAGCTCTGTGCCAGGATAGGGGCTTGCCACGAAAAAATTTGCAGTAGATAAATCTAACTCCTTAGCAAATTCTATCGTGCTACTTACTGTTTCCTCGGTTTCACCCGGCAGTCCGATGATAAAAAAGCCATCTGTCCATATGCCTATTTCTTCTGCCCATTTAATAATTTTTCTAGCATGTTCAATTGATATCGGTTTTTTTATAATTTTATCTCTGAATTCAGAGTCTCCATGCTCAATTCCAAAGTGAAGTCTGTAGCAGCCAGATTTTCTCATCACTCTCAACAGTGATTTGTCTAAGGTTGTTATTTTAACCCCATTAGGGGTTGTCCAGTAAATATCAAGCCTACGGGTGATTATTTCATTACAGATTTTCTCCATTCTCTTTGGATTTAGAGTAATGCTATCATCCTCAAAATGTATTTCTTTTATACGGTATTTTTCAACAAGAAATTCTATTTCATCTACAACACTTTCGGGCGATCTTGATCTCCATATTCGCCCCCACACAGTGCGAATCGAGCAGAAAGTACACTTCCCCGGGCAACCTCTGCTGGTTATCATGCTAGTGAAACGACGGTGTTTGACAACTCTACAATGCCATGCAGGGGCGCTAAAATACTCCTCCATTGGTAGTAAGTGGCGCGCTGGAAAAGGAAGCTCATCTAAATTAGAAATTAACGGCCTATATGGATTAATTCTCACTCTATTAGTTTTGTCTCGATAGGCTATTCCCTCTATTTCGTTGAGCTGAACATTTTTTGACTCAAGTTTTTTAGTCAACTCAAGCACTGTAGCCTCCCCTTCCCCAATCACCACCACGTCCACATTAGGATCTGCTAATACTAATTCAGGTAATGCAGATGGATGTGCCCCACCCATTATGGTAACGATATCTTTATCAACACGACGGATGATTTCAGCAACTTTATGAGCATTTTTTGCCTGACTGGAAAAGAGGCAGCTGATGGCAGCTATATCTGGACTTTCTTTTTGAATAATCGATTCAATTTCGGTCCAACCAAGCCCATAGTGAGAAGGTTTATCCTCAAATAGCCGCGAGTGCCTCCAACCATCAGCTACAGCATCAATTATTTTTGTCTTAACACCCTCTCTTTCTAAGACAGCAGCCATATATGCTAAGCCTAAAGGTGGAACTACGGAGGGAATATCTCCTGGGTAAATTATCATTGGCGGTTGAATTAAGAGGACTTTCATGGATATTACCTTTGACTTCTCCATTTCGTTAATTTGATTACTATACCCCCCAGTTTTGCTGTGTTGGGACAAAGTTAAGGACGAAATTTTTTAAGCGTTGGTGCATTATGAACACTGATGGTTCAATTGCTAACCCGACGACTAAGCAGTGGCACGAATCATGTCCCGCAGCTCTGCGATTGGGTGCGCTGCCGTAATTTGACTCAATTAAAGCAAACTTTATCATAAAATCACACCTTCTGAATTTGCTATTTCTTCTAATTTTGTTATGAATTTCTCTGAAGACTTATCCCAGTTGAAGTTTGATGCCCATTTCAAAGCATTGTGACCAAGTTTTTCCCTTAACTTTGCATCCTTCAGTACGCTACTCATTGTCTCTGCCAGCTTCTCTATATCTCCATAAGGAACAAGTAAACCTGTTTCACCGTTTTTTATTGAATCTTTTAGACCAGGGATATCATATCCAATCACAGGAGTCCCGCAGGCATTTGCTTCTGTCACTACAAAACCCCACCCTTCATTCATTGATGGTATAACCAATATCCATGCCTTTTGGAGTAATCTAACCTTTTCTTCTTCAGATGTTTCTCCCACTAAATTGACAGAGTTTGCCAAATCCAATTTTTCAACAAGTTCTCTAAGCTCCTTATAATTTCCTCTCCCTGCTATTATCAATTTAGCATCGGGTATCTCCTCTTTAGTAATTTTAAAACTTTGAATCAGGTGATCTATCTGCTTATATTTTGTAACCCGCCCAAAGTATAAAACTAAAGGTTTCTCATCTGCTTTTGTTTTTGGCTTGTATAAAGTATCATCAACACCAGCGGGAATTAAGTTAATATTTTGTTCTGATATTCCTAATGTTAAGAGTTTCTCTTTTAAACTGAGTCCATTAGTTGCTGTTAGTATCGGGACGTCTTTATAAACAAAAGGTACCAATCTCTCTAAGAGATATGCAAAAGCGGCTATTGGCGGCGAAAGACTTTTGAATAACATCTCCCCACGTTCAAAAGTTCCATGCATTATTGTTACCAGTGGTTTTTTCCTGATGTAAAGAGGTGTGAAAAGTGGTAATTTGCTATAGTCATCGACAATAACATCAAAATGTTCAGATTTCAGTTTTCTTATATAGTAAAAAAAAGCAGAAAAGTTAAAAAAATATTTATTTCCAATTCTGATTACTTTGATTCCATCGATAGTTTCACTTTTTTTACAACCTTTAAATCTTGATGAAATTAATAAAACTTCATGTTCTTTGACAATTCTTCTGAATATCTCATGTAGATGGACTTCAACCCCACCTGCATTAGGATTTTTTATATCTTGCCAGTTTAAAACTAAAATTTTCACGTGTCCCCCCTCACATGTTCGTTCTTTGTGCCAATGTATTTTCAAATACGGTTAACATGTTTTGACAGAATTTATCCCACGATAGATTCTCGGCGACAAAACGTCTGCCTTTCCCAGCCATGATATGAAAAGGATTTGGATTGTTATGTATCTCTAGAACAGCTTTAACGATGTTATCTGTTACTACACCTATTCTTTCTCTTGCTATAATATCGGCTGCTGTCATCTCAGTAGATACGATTATGGGTTTGGAAGCGCTTAGTGCTTCGAAAGGTGATAACCACCCGCCCTGTGTTTTGATGGGAAATAATGCGATATCACATGCATGGTACAAATCTCTGAGTACTTCTTTGTGTTGATGTCCTGTGAAAATTACACATTCTTGTAACCCTTTGTTGTTGACATATTCCTTGATCATTTTATCGTAAGGTCCATTATCATTTAACCCTGCCAGAACCAGCTTGATATTTGGAATATGTTTTCTTAGTTCTTCAACAGCTTTGACTGACGCTAATTGGTTTTTGGATTTAGATATTATTCCAACTTGAAGTAATATGAAACTATCATCAAGACCAAACATTGATATGGCTCTATTACTATCCCCTTTTGAAAATAGTTCGTATTCTATTCCATAGGGGATTATTTCAGGTTGTTTATTGTATCGTGTAAAGGCTCGTTTGGCGTTGAACTTATCTGAAACGCAGATGGAATCTATGTATCTGTTAACCATGAATTTGTTTACTGATAGAAATGCAGCCCGCAGCACTTTCATCTGACTCGAATGGTTGTTATCAGAATCATACCATAAATCAGGAGGTTCATTGCACATCCAAACACAGGGTTTACGCTTGGGGAAAATTGACCAGATTGCAGGGAAATTATGGACGTTTACTAAGTCGAATTTATCGACATGTTCCCTGTATAGCTTTCGAAGTGCAAGGACTTCATTAACTAATTGTATGGCATCAGAAAAACTGACACTCCAATTCTTATATTCAAAGCTTTGATTTGGAGTTATTATTTGAAGGTCATTACATTCTTCAACTGCTTCTGGTGGCTTTGAAAGCGCCAATATAGCATTTTCAATTCCCTTGTTTGTAAGATACGTAGATAGTTTTGTTACAAGCGTTTCAGCTCCACCATAAACACCCATCTGATGATGTATTATCATTACTTTCATGAGGCGCCCCCGGTGGTTTATAGTTCTATATCTACCCCATATTTCTCTTCCCTTTCTTTAGTATCGTATGCTCTGCATCCTTTACAGAGCAAGGGCACTTTAGCATCAGGTTTATTTACTGTCTCTCTGAACTTTCGGTATCTTTCAGAGTTCCATATCTCTTTAAATGGTTTTTCAAACAGGTTACCAAAACTGTGTTCTCTGAGGAAGTCACGGTTATTAGACATCATTACAGCGCAACAAGGCAACACATAACCTTTCATCATTATATATGGTTCCATCCAAGCTAAGCAGCGATTAATAGAGGGGTACCTTTTTGGTTCTGTATGTGAGAATATGACCTCGACACCATCTTCAATTTCTTCCTTTTTCTTTATGGCCTCTCTCTGAATTTTTTCTGGAATATCTGGTAAGTAGTATTGTCGGATTTCAGGAAACACCAATAATCCAATGAAGTGAATTTTGCTCCCATCTCCGAGCTCATGCATATTGCCAAAAGTTCGTACAAGTTCAACAAATTTTGGAATTTCATGGTAATTTAAAGTTGTGATTATATATCTAAAGCACAGTTCTGGTAAAGGAGAGCCTTTTGCTTTCTTTAACTCAACAAGTCTTTTGATATTTTTCACAGATCTTTCGAAATTGCAACCAACCTTAATTTTCTCATAAGTCTCCTTTGTTGCAGCATCCATTGAAACATAAATACCAGCTATATCTAAATCAACTAATTTCTTGGCGACAGTCTCATCAATTAAATCAAAGCTATCCCCAAAATAAACCATTACCTCTTTCTCTGTTAGATACTCTAATATATTTAGGAAGTCTTTGTTTAAAAACGGCTCACCTTCACCAGTGAGATTTATCCATCTTAAGTTAGGGAATTGGTCTGCAAGTTGTATAAACTCCTCATACGATATGTTATCGATTGATTCTTTCCAATATGTGTGTTCACACATTATGCATTTTTTGTTGCATCTTGTTGTGATCTCTATTTCGATATATGACGGATAGGGTGCAAGACGGGGAAAACGGCGAATTAGAGGGCCTATAAAGTAGTATGCTAATTCTCCACTGCCCTCACCAGTTGGCACAAAAATTTTAGTATAAAAAAAATTATACACCGCTTTAATCCCCCTCTTTTTTAATAAATACCATACCGTTCGCCGATATCTCCACCCAGCTTTCAGTATCATAGAAACCAATCCACGGATTCCAAGCATTTCTGCAGAGATAGCGTGGTCCGCTGGAAGGATTGAATCAGTAATTTTGTTCATTAAGCTACCTTCTCTTATTTTTACCATATTTTTCTCCCTTTGATAGACTTAACTTAATCCGTGGTGTTCTATAATTAAGGCAATTTTCAGCTTCTCTCAGATCATCGTCTGAATTTACGTTAAAATAATTGTCACATATTAAACACGATTTAACAACATTTCCCTCGTCGATTGCACATTGGATCAGATCTGGAAGCTCTTTTTCACCACGTTCTTGATTTATAGGTGTGCGACCGATGTATGACAATATTTCATTTTTAAATATGCAATTTCCTGTTCCCATTAAGTCGTTTAGCGCTTTTCTTGGTTTTTCTATAAGCCTGTATATTCTGTGTTCTCCATCTTCCACGAGTGTGTAGGTTTTGCTTATTAAAGCCCTGTTCTTCTGAACAAACACTCCGCATACTCCAAACAAACCATCACTTCTAAATAAATCTATCATAGGGTGATGTTTTGGATTTATTAGAAGTTCATCTCCCAGCATGAGGAAAAAGTCTTCACCATCTAATGCATCTGCAGCGCATTCGATGGCATGAACAAGTCCTTTTTGTTCCTGTTGAATGACGTATTTTATTGTTTTTCCGCGGTAGTTAATGCCGTATCTGTTTATGACATCTTCAGCTTTATAGCCGACAACAATTACTATTTCATCAACGCCTGCGTTGACAGCATTATCGAGGTTGTGTTCAATTATAGGTTTTCCTCCCAGATTCAACATGCACTTGTTAATGGCTTGTGATACCCCTTCAAGTCGTTTTCCCCTTCCGCCAGCAAGAATTAACGCCTTCATAATATTTTCATCCTCGAAACAACGTTATGTTATCTTTAACCCAGGCGGCAAGTAGAGAGATGCCTTTTTCTGGGGGTGTTTTTGGTTTCCATCCGAGATTTTCCTCCGCTTTTGTTGTGTCACAAACGAAGTAAAGCAAGTCGCCCAGCCGTCCCTCGGAATATTGAATATTTGATTTCTTTCCTGTGATTTTCTCTATGGTTTGTATGCATTCTATTAATGAGATTGAGTGATCTATCCCACCTCCTATATTATATATTCCAGGTTTTCTTGCCTTGTAAAATGCATGAAATGCTTCTACTACGTCTGAAGCGAATAATATGTCTCTGACTTGTTTTCCAGTACCATAGATGGTAATGGGTTTTTCTAATAAATTGCGGATTGTGAAATTGGCTACCCATCCGTGATCTTCTCCTCCAAACTGGCGAGGACCGTATAACCCTGTCAAACGATAGCTTGCAGCTTCTAAGCCATAGGTATCAACATAAGCTTTTATGTATAAATCTCCGCAACTTTTTGATGCATGGAGCGGTGTGATAATTCCTTCTGCCGTTGGATGATCTTCATTTATGGTGGGAGGATTTCGGATATATCTGGTATCAGCTTCTTTTAATGTTTCATTTATTTTATTACCATATACATGAATAGTGGCACAGGAGACAATGGGTATATCGAATTTTCTTGCAGTTTCTAAAACATTGAATGTTCCGACAAGATTTGTATTAAAATCTAAATTTGGAGCTTCAATACTGATCGTCATTGCTGGCTGCGCCGCAGTATGGACAATATAATCGCAATCTCTGGCAGCTTTATTTAATTCATCTGAATTGCAAATATCTCCTTCGAAAAAATCAACTCCACTTTTTTTCAAGAAATTAATGGTATAATCTCTGGCAGCATCTGCTGAATATCCAGTTCTGGATAATTCGTGTTTTGTCATATTGTCGAAAGCTATAACTTGTGCACCTTTGTTTATGTAATATTCACAAACATGTGATCCGATAAATCCACAACCACCTGTTACTAATATTCTCATTATTTTTTCCTCTCCAATGCAAACATTTATAAGGACTGCAAAACCTTACAGACATTACACTATTATGATTATTATGAGATATCTACTCTTTATAGTTTTCGGTGAGAAGGGACTGTCAACTTGTTGGGTGTTATGCCAAAACTCTGAGTTCTTTCGTGTGTCCAGACCCAGAAAAGCAGACATGAGACTTAAATACATAACCAGGCCGAAACAACGCCAACACCCAATAACTTTACAACCCCGGTGAGAAGGTGATCTAAATTCCAGATTGGGCCGTTCATCTTGCTATAGCATTATTGATCGCAATAACCATTAAGGCAAATGATAAGCATCTGGTTCTGCTTGGAGGTTTATTACCGGATGTTGCGTGGGTTGGTATGTATCTGGTTAGTATTTTTGATGTAGATCCAATGACAACATACCCATATTTTCTGTCACTTCACACACCTTTCATTGCATTACTACTCTCTTCCAGCATCGCTAGCGTAAGCAGCCAGCCTAAAAAATCATTCTCTCTTCTTGCCATTGGTGCAATGAGCCATATAACATTAGATTTACTACAAAAAGGACATAGACAGTTATTATTGTATCCTCTAACTTACGATCAATTATCCTATGGGTTATTTTGGCAGGAAGATTTTATGGGAGTTGGTCTATCAGCATTATCTATCTTGATACTTATAATATACCTAATTAGATACAATCATGAAAAAGCAACAATTTTTTTTGGTTTTACAAATAAAAATAATATGACCATAGCACTTATACTGCTTTTATTGGCTTTCACCATACCATTGTCAACAGAAAATTTTGTAAATGATAATACTGGATACTCTAAATTTGTTCAAGATTCCAATTTTAAGAATGACGTTGCAGTAGATCTGTTTAACCTCCCTGTTGTAGTTATTGATAATAGACCTTACATCACAATATATGGAAAATATTTTGAAATACTAACTGAAAAAAAACTTAAAACAGGGGACTGTGTGTCAATAAAGGGAATATATAACAATGGAACGATTCAGACATCTTATCTCCATACACACAACACACTTTCGAAACCTCTATTTTCTTCAATAGGCGGTTTATTATTCACACTAATATGGATCAGACGTTATATATAACATTCATCAAAATTTACGCACGTCACTTCTCAAATCCCGCTATCTCGTCTTCTTTGGGGGTGTATCTCTCTGCTTGCGGGGTAGAATCGCATGCCAACAGAACATTTTTCATTATTATGCTCATAATCATCATTTTTACATAAAAATCTGGTGGTTACTCAGAGTTCGAGATGGAGAGATAAGCATCTGGCGTTAAAACGACAATTAGGTATTCCTCCAGAGACCCTCTCCCATCCAAGAATATCCAGTATGCAAGTATAAATATGCAGGTATAAACTCTATCAGGGAGCTCTCTTCTCAACCTAGGAGTTTTCAGCCTTCAGAAGATCTATCCAGGAGATATCATCCAAGACATCCCTTCCTGTAACTTTACTTTCTTATCGATTTCAAATATCAGTGCAACGAAAGCGATTGCGACTACCGAGAAGATGGTTGATGGTGGTGACACGTCTTTTGTCTCATCCTCACTGCTCGCTGGTCGGCTCTGAAGTCACCATCACTCTCGGTCTCCGGTGGCAGAGCGGGCGTTTCTGTGAGATTTGTCTCGTCTCCATCCGTGGTTGTGTTGTTCTCCTCTGCCAAGCACCAGCACAACAACCATGCAGAGGCCATTGAATACGTACTGCAACAGGTTTATTCATATTTATTTAAACCCTCCCGGAATTAAGACATAGTTACTTCACCCTGGTTGCAAAGACATTGTGCCAGAGTCTGATAGCAGCCAGAGTGAAGTAACTATGTCCCAGTTCCGCTGTACACGGCTTATTCTTATATATCTTTGTCTCGTTACTTCTGCTGTGATGACACTTATCTCGATTGAGCACTTGAACAAGTCTTTTGGTCCCTCTCAGGTTATTGTGGATCTGAGTCTCGAGGTTGTTGAGGGTGAGTTGCTCACGATCTTTGGTCCGAATGGTGCGGGTAAGACGACACTTTTGAAGATTCTTTCAACGCTTCTTTCTTCGACGAGTGGTAGTGTGGTGGTTGACGGTTTTGATGTGCGGAAGAGTCCTGTTGAGGTGCGTCGTCGCATTGGTGTCATATCGCATGATACGTATCTCTATCGTGATCTCACTGCGGTGGAGAACCTTGTTTTCTATGCGCGGATGTATGATCTTTCCAATCGTGCAGAGCGTGTTCGTGAGGTCATACGCCTGGTGGGGCTGGAGTATTATAAGGATGATCGGGTTGCCACGTTCTCGCGTGGGATGAAGCAGCGACTCTCGATTGCACGTGCAATTCTTCACGAGCCGAAGATTCTCCTATTGGATGAGCCGTATACTGGGCTTGACCTTCATGCATCCAGTATCCTTGACAGGATTATTCAGGAGTTTGACTCGAGAGGTGTTACGAGGATCATGGTCTCGCATGATATTGAGCATGGGCTCAGGTTCTCTGATCGTCTTCTCATAATGAAGGATGGGGGGTTTGTGCATGATGTGAGACGGAGTGAGATCGGGAGTGTTGAGGAGTATCGTGCCATCTATGAAGAGCTGGTTGGTGATCGTTCGTGAAGCACGCATTTTATATCGCGTGGAAGGATCTTAAGGCAGAGTTTCGCACGAAAGAGATGCTGAACTCGATGATTGTCTTCACTCTGCTGGTTATGATCGTCTTCAGTTTTGCGTTCAACGAGGTTCTTGGCGATCATGATCTGATCACACTTGTTGCGCCTGGCGTTCTCTGGATCTCGTTCATCTTCACAGGTATGCTCGGGCTGGGGAGGTCCTTTTCTGGTGAGAGTGAGGAGGGATGTCTTGAGGGGTTGAGGCTCTGTCCTGTTGAGAGAACGAGTATCTTCACTGGCAAGGTGGTCTCCAGCGCGGTTCTGATCTTCATGGTTGAGCTTGTAACAGTGCCATTGTTCATCGTTCTCTTCAATTATACCATCAGTGAGCTACCATCTCTTGCGCTGGTGATGCTCCTTGGAACGCTCGGTTTTGTCTTTGTTGGCACACTTCTCTCAGCTCTCACGGTGAATACTCGTACACGGGAGATACTCCTGCCTGTGATCATATTCCCTGTGATAACGCCTGTGATCCTCTCATCGGTCACGGCAACATCGAAGATACTGGGTGGAGACGGGTTTGCATCGATCATGGGAGAGTTGCAGTTGCTTGCTGCCTATGATATCATATTCTTTATCGCAGCAGAGCTCGTCTTTGAGTACGTAATCGAAGAGTGAGACGCCTCTCTTTCTCAGGTTTTATGCACCCGTGCCTCTATGCAGGTGTTGTAGTGGCGTGGTGAGTACGATCGGACCACACGCTCTCTCAATACCTCCACCCTGAACCCAGCATCGACTGCTGCCTCTTGGATCGCTTCAATGCTTTCCTGGTACAGATTGTCCTCTGGAGTGATATCATAGTAGTAGATGATGCCACCACTCCGTATCACTCTCAAGGCCTCGCCGAGAAACTTCTCTGCGTCATGCGGCAGATTCATGATCACATTATCGGCACTATCACCCGTTGCGGGAAGCATCATCGAATCTCCAAGGACCGGGTGAACGTTCTCTATATTGTTCGCTCTGATGTTCTCTTTCAGGTACCGGACTGCAGACCTGTTCTTCTCCACTGCGATGACCTTCACTTCAGGGTGTCTCTTTCCTATCAGGATGCTGAACGGTCCAATCCCTGCAAAGATGTCCAGAACCACACCACTCTTTATCCTCTCTGCCACTCTCTCCCTCTCGGTTCCAAGTCTCGGTGTGAAGTAGACCTCGCTCACGTCAAGTCGATATGAGAGTCCATGCTCGCGATACGTGGTTGTGGTCCTCTTCTCTCCCCGTAGATGGGTCAGACCCCGGGTTCTGAACTCGCCTCTGATGGGCGTTCTTGCCTGGAAGATTGCGCGGATATGCTTATGTGACCTGAGTATGGCATCTGCCTCAGCCAGCGGATCCTCTGATGAGGCACCGAGTATCGCAATATCACCGATCACGTCAAAGGAGGGTGCATATCCAAGGATCTCCTTAACACTCTCAACCCTCGAGACCTCCTCGAACTCTATGGACTCTATCCTGTGATCTGGTAGAGACGAGCTATCCTGTGGTAGAGATCTCAGCGGAAGATAGAGGTGCTTCTCGTCACGCTTTACCTTCACACCCCGATGTAAGAGGTCGAGTTCGATCAGCCGTCTCCGCGCAACCTCCCCATCCCTGAGAGAGACTACAAGAGCATCAAGCCTCATCGCCTGAGAGAGATCAGCATCAGTTCACAGCATCGGTTCAGCGCCATTGAACTCGGTTGTGAGACTACCTCAGTGCCTCAGTAGAGGAGTGGAGGGACTGTTATCGTTTTTGGTACAGCGGTCTCTCTTTTTATCCGAATAGTGCGCCGAGTCCTTCTACCCCGCTCTCTTCCTCTTCTTCCTTTTTCTCCTCTTCTTTCTTCTCTTCTTCTGCCTCAAGAGGTGCCTCTTCAGGCGCAGCTTCAGGTGGTGGTGTGGCTGCGACCGGTGCTGCGATAGCAGTCTTTGAGATCGCTTCCTCGATATCCACGCCGTCGAGTGCTGCCACGAGTGCTTTTGCGCGCACGCTGTCAACATCCATTCCTGCGGCACTTATGATTGCGCCGATCGCATCTTCCGTTATCTCTTTTCCTGCTTTGTGCAATAAGAGCGCTGCATATACATATTCCATTCTTACTCACCTATTTTTTCCGTTAAAGTCATATAATCTCCTTGTTCTGATTATTGTTAGCCGAATAGTGCGCCGAGTCCTTCCATACCGCTCTCTTCGCCTTCTTCCTCTTCTTTCTTCTCTTTTTCGGTCTCTTCTTCCGCTTCTTCTCTCTCTGCTTCTCTCACATCGGTTGCCCCACGTCCTCCAGTGGGAACTGTTGTGAGTGCATCTTTTAGTTCACTGCCAAGAGAGCTTTCATCCCTCTTCAGTAACTCGGATGCGAGTGAGAGCATCTCTTGGTGTGCAACTCCGAGGAGTCTTCCCACCGTCTCTGGTGTTATGATACAGGCGTTTATCGCGAGGTTCCTCGCCGATTCTGCTGCTATATTGAGGATTGTGGCGATCGTTCTTCTTGTCGGGTATGCTATATTTACCGATAGGTTGAAGGCTGACTCTTCCGCCTCTGCGAACCTCTCTGCGTATGCTTTTTCATCGATTTTAAGTTCTTCTGGCTTGAATATGAGACCGTCTTCGTATGCTGCTCGCAGGTCAAGTCCGATCAGGAGTGGGTATATCTCGAGTCGTGCGAGCATCGACGCAAGACCTGCTGGTACTGCTTCTCCTGCCTTTGCGACGGTCTTTCTCTCTCTGATCACCACCTTTCCACTCTCGATTGCAGCAGGTATCCCTGCGTTCTGGAGTTCGCCCACGATCGGTCCAGGTGGGAATGATGTGGGTCCCTTTTCAACTATGATATCGGTTGGTGTGATCGCTCCGGCTCGGATCGGAGCAGGGGATTTGGTATCTTCAAGTATCCTATAGAGCTTGAAAGGATTTTCCTTTGTGAAGATGAGAGCTGTCTGTAAAGAGACAAAATCCTTAAGATTTATTATATTTTCATCATCAGAATTTTCAATGGCTCGCTTTATGAGCGTGTTTCTCGACATCTTGAGTACTGCAATTTCACGAAGACTTCTTCGTATCTTCTGCAGCTGTTTTGCAGGTATGTCAGCCATCGAAACAATCCCCACGACCGGATAGGAGGCTATCTTCTCTTTTATCTCCTCCACCTCATCCCTCTTCCACCGGGGTATTTCATTACTGCGGTGTTCAACCACCATCTCACATCACCTTCACAGCGGGACCCATCGTCGTCTTCACATAGACCGAGCGTATGTTCTGTCTTCCACGATCAAGCCGTTGTTCGATCCGTGTTATCACCGATTCCACATTCTCTGCAAGCAGCACAGGATCCATCTTCCGCCGTCCTATCGAGACATGAAACGTTGGCCGATCCTTCGAGCGCACCCTGATCGCGCTACGAGCACGTTTCACAAGCTCTGTAACATCTTTATCAGGCGTGAGTGGCATAGGCATCTTTCCACGAGGTCCAAGCACACGTCCAAGCATTCTTCCAATAAGTGGCATATAAACAGTCTCCGATATGAAGAAGTCAACCTCGTTTGCAAGGTTGCGCGCTATGTGAGGATCCTCTCCAAGACCCTTTATCCCTTCCTCGTCAAAGACATAATCTGCACCAGCATCCTTTGCCCTCTGCGCCACATCACCACGCCCGAAAACTGCAACCTTCACAGGCCGTCCTCTACCATGCGGAAGGAGTACCTCTTCATCAATCCTGTTCTGAGGCTGGGTAAGATCCACATCTCTGAGGTTTATCGCCAGATCCACAGACTCTTCAAAACCCCTCGGAGGCGAATCCTCCAGAGCCCTCCTCACCGCGTTAACAATCTCCATCGATACCATTAAAGAAACCCTCCGTAGTGAGATCATCCAATCGACCAACTCTGGTCTACTACGGTAGACCCAAGAAAGCTACTTCAAACTATTAATAAGTTACCTTCAAGGTGGTAGACCCGTCCACATCAGATTATAAATACGGGAAACTATTTTTTATTTATGCTGAAGGTAAGGGAGATTGTCGAAGAGTTGAGGGTGTTTGAGAGGAGTAAGGTGCCTTTGCGGTTAAGATTCCCGGTGTTGCAACCTGTATTCAGATGTCTTCTGTGAGAAGGACTGCCGGAATTCTCTCTCTGGCTTCATCCGGTCTCTAAAACCTCTCTTTGGAAAAAGGGAAGTTTGAAGAGAAATCCACCCAAAAGATTTCATGTAAGACTAAAACATAGGATAAAGATATTTTTTTGCTCAATTAGTTCTTTTAATCCTGTTAAAAACTGGAATTTGTTATGTAAGCTATTTATGCTTTATTATAATCGGTTGAGGTGGCGTCTATGTTAAGTGGACACGTCCCCTTACAATCCTTACCATTCAGAACCCTATGAGCGATGGACATAAAAGGGTTGTATGATTTAGAAAATTGGGAAATTTTAGTTGGAAAAGAATTTTGAAGTTTTGTTGCTTGTGATGATATTTATGAGGATTTATTAGAGGTATTCTGGTATGGATGGAGTAGATAAAAAGTTTGTTGAATTTAGAATGGGTGGGGAAGACTATCCATGAAGAATGGGACACACTTGCCACACTTTGAAGTGATCGATCGGGACGGTGCTGCCCGAATCGGGGAGCTTCAAGCTGAAAAAAAGAGGCTTCGCACTCCCTGTGTCATCGACGCATCTGAGATTGGAGGGAGGCGCGTCTGGAGCGATGAAGAGAGCCAGAACGAGAGCCTTTCCTCTTTCAAGGCGCTTCCCTATCTTCCGATGCCCTTCAGAACACCGATCGAGGTGATCGATGAATCACGGGAAGTGATCGAACCGATCAAGCCGAGCAACTCCATAACACCAGGTGTTGTGATACACCCAAAGGGGGTGATTCCAGATGGATTCTCTCTTTACATACTTGGCTCTGCGGCAGATCTCATGGGAAACCAGCGAGCATTCACATCATCCATCATACGGGTAAGGGAGGAGATACCGTATGATAGTGCTCTTTACACCCCCGCACTCGCAAACTCCTACAACCTCGCACTCTTAATCTACGCAGGCGTTGACATCGTCGATTACACCCAGGCGATAATCAGCGCATACCAGGACAGGTACTTCACACGATCTGGGAGCATATCCATCCAGAGCCTGAGAGAACTGCCCTGCCGATGCGAGGTCTGCACCGATCAGACGCCACAATCGATTCTCACACTCTCGAAGAAAGAGCGTGGTAGACTCCTTGAAGAGCATAACCGTGCAAAGATGGACGAGGAGATGACCCTCATAAGAGAGCTCATCAGAAGAGGGCAGCTTCGGGATTACATCGAGAGCACATGCAGGGTGGAGCCATGGCAGACCGCAAGCCTCCAGCACTTCGATTACGAGCACACGTACCTTGAGAAACGGACGCCCATAATACGATCTGCACGGCTCAACGCCTGCACAGGAGAGAGTCTGAAGCGTGTCGAAGTGCAGCGATTTGCAGAACGAGTCAAGGATAGATACACGCCACCAGAACTCGATATCCTCCTCCTCCTACCATGCTCGAGCCATAAACCATACTCAACATCACCGTCTCACCGGAAGATACGCCGCAGACTCAGGAGACTCACAGGTTACATCCATGAAGTGATGATCACATCCCCACTCGGCATAGTCCCGCGCGAACTCGAACTCACATACCCAGCAGCCCACTACGACACACCCGTCACAGGAAACTGGAACTCTGAGGAAGAGAAGTTTGCCATAGAATGCCTATCAAACTACCTTACACAACACCACTATAAAACAATAATTGCACACGTGACAGGCGCATACAAGGAGATCTGCAGAGAAGTGAGCGAGAAACTCTCACAACCGATCAAATTCACGGCAGAAAACGACCCAACATCGAGCGACTCACTCGAAAAACTAGAGCGAGAGATCAAATCCACGCTGAAACCAGAAACACCCAGGCGAAGCCCAGAAGAAGCAAAAAAAGAGATGATGCGAGCAATTGCAGACTACCAGTTCGGAAGAGGAACCGGAAGCATACTCATACCACCTGACGCCACAGTAAGAGCACCATACCCCAGATACCAGGCACACCACAAGAAAGAACAACTCGCAACACTCGTGCCACAATACGGCACACTCGCACTGACAATCGACGGAGCAAAACGGATGATAGAACTGGAGAACTACAGAGTAAAGATCGACGAATTCACACCCAGAGGCACGATCCTCGCACCCGGAATAATCCACGCCGACCCCATGATCCGCCCAGGCGACGAAGTGCTGATAACAAACAAGAAGATCCTCGCAGTCGGAAGAGCCAAGATGAGCGGAGAAGAGATGACTCAATCGAAGCGGGGCATCGCAATAGACCTCAGGCACGTAGCAAGATGGTGAGGTCTTCAAGATCCTGCCACGTCTCTCTTCGTTACGTATCTCTTTGCGAGTCTCCATGCCTTTTCGTGGGATTCTTTGAGTGCTTCCCAGATAGCGTCATCGTTTAAAACCTCCCAGAGTATCTCTCTTCGCTCTCTCTGGCTTTTAACGTCTCTTTTCAGGATTCTTCGCAGTTCCTTCTGAAGCCGTGCCATCTCTACAAACTCGGGTGTGATCACTCTTTCAAGCTTTTCACGGATGTACCTTGAGAGTGCAGGGCTTGACGCACTCGTGGATATTGCTATGGTTATCTCACCATAGTCGATTATTGATGGAACGATAACCTCTGATACCTCGTCCACGCTGTTGACAAGTGCCCTCTCCGAGACTGCAACCCGTGCAATCATCCTATTCAAAGTAGCGCTGCTCGTAGCAGGAATAACAAGAAAGGCACCTTCAACCCACGATCGCACGACCTCTTCTCTGATCTCATCAACCTGAACCAGATCGACACGACCCTCGAGATTCTTCAACCCATCGGTGAACTCTCTACTGACAACAACCACCTTCGCATGCTTTGAAAATAAGGTTGCTTTTCGCTCACCGACACTACCACCCCCGAAGATCACGACTTTTCGATCGCTAAGATCTATGAAGAGGGGGAGATGTCTGCTCAAAGTCTCACACTCTCACACCGGTCTTCTTGAACTCACGCTCACTGAAGAGTATAGTATAATCTCTCACCCCAACAGCCTCAGAGATCCTCCTTGCCACCTCTTCACACTCTCTTCTCGTATAGCCGTGGATCATGGTATACATGTTGTATTGCCAGCCAGGACGTCTGGGTCGCTCGTAACAGTGCGTAACCTCTTCAAAGCCAGCCATCACTCTCCCTACCTCCTCCACACGGTGATCAGGCACATTCCAGACACACATCCCATTTGCAAGAATCCCGATCGCACGATGCCCGATCGATGCACTGAACCTACGGATAACACCCGACTCGATCATACCATGAATCCGCTCGAGAACCTCATCCTCCCCGATACCAAGCTTCCTCCCAACAACCTCAAACGGCCGCGGAACTATCATAATTCCATCCTGAACCAACCTCAACACCTTCTCGTCCATCTCATCCATGACTCTTCCACTCTTTTCCAATCGCTACTCTCCTACTTTTCATCGGTTATCAGTTAATAAGTTATCCTTACTCACTCTCTCTTGACAGAGATCTATGATCTGGCTCCATAATTAAGCTATGCATCGAAATGATGAACACCATCTTTTAATAAGAATTGATTCACTTTACAGTGAGATGATGGCAGTGCCTCGTTCTAAGAATGCCTACTTATATCTTGCTTTTCAGGTGTTGATCGGTCTTTTGCTGATGGTTTACATAGTGGTCTGCAGGCTTGAGGTTGATGAGATTCTGTCTCTCATTGCGAAGACAAGGATCACGTACTTTGCGCTTGCTGCTCTTTCGTACTTCACGCTTGATGCGGTCCTCTCATATCGACTCTTCTATCTTTTGCAGGAGATAGGTTATGGGGTTGGGTATCTGCGGGTGCTTGTCTCGCATCTTGGTGGGATGCTTATTGGGGATGTTACGCCTGGTCGAAGCGGCTACTTTTTGACGCCGGTCTTTTTGAAGAGGATTGGAGGGGTGCGTGCGTCTGATGCGATGGCGTGTATCTTTGCGCCGCAGGGACTTGAGTTTCTGCTGAAGGTTGGAGGTGCGCTCGCAGCCATAATCTACCTCATCGTTAAAGTGAAGATCACCCATCTCACGAGTCTCACTCTCTGGGTTGCGATCTCTCTGCTCGTACTTCTCGGAGGGCTGATGCTTGGAGTGGCGTGGCTTGATGAGAGCTATACTGGTAGATTGTTTGGCAGGATACCGGTGCTTAAGAGGTTCAATGAACAGTTTCTCACTTTCAAGGGCTCAAGTATCAGGATACGAAAGAATATCAAGATCATCGTAGCACTCTATATGGTGGGCTGGATCATAAGTGGACTCCAGTGGTATCTGATCGGAAGAGCGATTGACCTCTCGGTGACCTATCTCGAATTCTTCCTGCTCCACCCTCTACTAACCACGCTTATGTTCTTGCCAGCCACGCCCGCTGGGCTTGGGATAATGGAGAGTGGGACGGTTATCGCACTGAGCCTCCTTGGAATCTCACCCACAACAGGGTTCACATTCGCACTACTCGTACGAGCAAACATACTGTTAACAGACGCGGTGGGTATCACAGCGTTCATCCACACCCCTCTAGATCTTGAAAAATAGCGTCAACAAAATACTTATGTAGTAGCAGGTGTATGTTTGGTGCGTTTTATCTGGTGTAGCCCTTGTGGCGTATGGTTGTTGTTTCAACCGAACGTGAGCAAGTTTGCGTGAGTCAGCCGTGGTCGTGGCATTTGAGGGCAGTTTTATGAGTAAGAGTGTTGTGCGTAAGACAGATCCGAATCTGGTTCGTTTGATTGATGAGTTGAAGATGAAGTCTCGATTGGAGGGTGTCTCTCTCTGGCGGGCTCTTGCGAAGAGGTTTGAGCGTCCCACTCGTCGTTTTGCTGAGGTTAATATCGGGAAGATCAACAGGTATACTGTGGAGGGTGAAACAGTGGTTGTTCCTGGCAAGGTTCTGGGTGCTGGGTCTATCGAGCATTCCGTGCGGGTTGCAGCCCTCAATTTCAGTGCAGGTGCGCGTGATAAGATTCTTGGTGCTGGTGGTAGCTGTATCTCTATCTGGGAGTTGATGGTGGCTGAACCCAAGGGCAGTGGTGTTAAGATTATGGTGTGATGAGATTGACAGTTATTGATTCTTCTGGGCTTATACTGGGGCGTCTCTCAAGTATTGTTGCGAAGCGCTTACTGGATGGCGAGACGATCGCTCTTGTGAATGCTGAGCGTGCAATCGTCTCTGGTTCGAAGGTTAAGACCTTTGCCGATTACCTTCAGTCACGTAAGCGTGGCATTAAAGAGAAGGGTCCCTACTATCCGAGGCGGCCTGACAGGTTGCTTAAGCGCACGGTTCGGGGCATGTTGCCGTACAAGCGGCAGCGTGGCAGGGATGCTCTCTCGAGACTCAAGGTCTATGTTGGCGTGCCAGACGAGCTCAGGGGTGAGGAGATGCATGTGCTCGATGATGCATCCATTATGCGTCTCAGCACCAGTAAGTATATCGAGCTTGGTGAATTGTGCAGAAAGCTGGGCGGTAAGTTCTGAAGAATAGGAGGGAATGGTATATTTGGTTAAGATAATCAATACTTCTGGTAAGAAGAAGACTGCAATAGCACGTGCCACCTTTAAAGAGGGGAAAGGGCGTGTCAGGATTAATAAGGTTCCGCTTGAGATCGTTGAGCCTGAGCTTGCCAGGTTGAAGATGAGCGAGCCTTTCATACTCTTCAGGGAGTTCTCTGATGATGATTCGATACTCAATGGAATAGATATCGATGTTGTTGTCAGAGGTGGTGGTGTGATGGGTCAGGCAGGTGCTGTGCGGACTGCTATCTCTAAGGGGCTGGTGGAATGGACAGGTGACCTCGGGTTCAAGGATGCATTACTGGAGTATGATAGGAGTCTTCTTGTTAATGATTCTCGTCAGACTGAGCCGAAGAACTTCGGGGGTCGTGGTGCGAGAGCCAGGAGGCAGAAATCATATAGGTGAACTGGATCGATGATACCTGTTAGGTGTTTTACCTGTGGCAAGGTCATTGGAAGCGTCTGGGACGAGTATAAGAGGCGCGTTGATGGTGATGGTGAGGATGCTGGTCGAGTGCTTGACGACCTGGGAGTTGACCGATACTGCTGTCGCCGGATGCTCTTAACCCATGTTGAGCTTGTAGATGTACTCTCACCGTATCAGTAGAGGGGGTTGTAGGGTAGCCTGGACGATCCTTCAGCGTTCGGGACGCTGTGACCTGAGTTCGAATCTCAGCAACCCCACCTCGACTAATGAGAACACTTTTCCAGAATAATTGATGAGAGAGATGACTATCATGCCAGAATTGATTATAGGATCTCTTTTTGAAGAGGTGATCGGTTGGACTTAGATGAATATACACGATACGAACGTGCGAGAATCGTTGGTGCCCGTGCACTCCAGATCGCAATGGGTGCACCAATATTGATCAAGGACGCCAAAGGAGAACCGGTCGACATTGCACTGGAAGAACTGCAGAGGGGAGTTCTCCCAATAACTGTGAAACGTGAGCACAGAGTATACAAAAAAACTCTTCACCAGAACAAGTTGGCGAGGGATGAATGAGAGCCGGGAGAAAAGCCTCAAGAGATCGGGTGGTATCGGATGGTTGGGCTAGGGGGTGATCCCAGAGGTCCCAATCGAAGAGTGGCTGAACTCTCGTTAAGTATATTATCCAGATACGCGTTGGGTGTCTGATCACAGATGGATGCGGTCTTGGGACTTGAAGACGGAACTGTTGTCAGAGGAAGAGGTTTTGGCGAGGGGGGTGCTGTCTGTGGTGAACTCGTCTTCACGACACAGTACACTGGTTACGAGGAGGCTCTCACAGATCCTTCGTATGCCGGTCAGATTCTCATCTTCACGTATCCTCTTATCGGGAATTATGGCGTCAGTGGCGAGGCGTTTCAGTCTGATGGCATGAAGGCTCTGGCTCTCGTCGTTCGTGAGGCGTGCCTCCATCCATCGCATCGGTTGTCAAGAGAGAGCATTGTGGAGTTCGTGAAGAGAGAGGGGCGATCTGGTATTCTCGGTGTTGATACGCGGATGCTGACGATCAAGACGCGGGAGAGTGGTGCGATGCGTGCAGCGCTCATCGTCGGCTCGTCCGATGGCGAGGAGGCGATCCGGCTTGCACGAGAGCATCCGGTGATAAGCGAGATCGACTTGATCTCGAGTGTGACCTGTAAATACCCCTACAGAATCGATGGCGATCGTGGTGAACCGCACTTTGTTGTGATCGATCTCGGAGTCAAAAAGAGTATTCTCTCAAGCCTTGCGAGGCGTCGGGTGAATATAACGGTCGTCCCAGCCACCACAAAGCCAGATGAGGTACTCGATCTGAAGCCTGATGCCATTCTCATCTCAAACGGTCCTGGAGACCCCTTGCGTGCGAGGGATGCTATCACTCTGGTCTCGAAGCTCGCTGGTATCGTTCCGATCTTCGGGATCTGTCTCGGTAATCAGGTGATTGCACTCGGGCTTGGTGCCGAGACGTACAAGCTCAAGTTTGGGCATCGCGGCGCTAATCAACCTGTTAAGGACCTTGAGAGCGGCATTGTACACATAACGTCTCAGAATCATGGGTTTGCAGTGGACTCCGACTCTCTTGAAGGGGCCGATCTCAGGGTGACCCAGCGTAATCTCAACGATGGAACGGTTGAGGGCATTGCCCATAATTATCTTGACATCCTCTCTGTTCAGTACCACCCAGAGGCGCACCCGGGTCCATGGGACACAGAGGCATTCTTCTTCGATCGGATCGTTCGGATGGTGAGGTGAAGAGGTGCCAAGGCGAAGCGATATCGAGAAGGTGCTCCTGATCGGTTCAGGTCCGATCCTGATAGGACAGGCTGCAGAGTTTGATTTCTCAGGCTCACAGGCATGTCGCTCTCTTCGCGAAGAAGGGGTTCAGGTGGTGCTTGTGAACTCAAATCCAGCAACCATCATGACCGATCCCGATATGGCAGACGCAGTCTATATCGAACCGATCAAACCCGATGTTGTCGCACGGATAATCGAGAGAGAACGCCCTGACGGTGTCATCGCAGGACTTGGCGGGCAGACAGGCTTGAACGTCGTTAGCGAGCTTGCCGAGATGGGAGTGCTTGAGAAGTACGGTGTGGCTCTCCTCGGAACCCCCCTTCATGCGATCCATGATGCAGAGGACCGTGACCTCTTCAAGCGCGCAATGATGGAGATCGGTGAGCCTGTTCCGAGAAGCAGGGCAGTGACATCGGTTGGAGAGGCAGAAGAACTGGTAGAAGAACTCGGACTGCCCCTGATCATCCGCCCAGCCTACACGCTCGGCGGTACCGGTGGTGGAATCGCCCGCACACTCGATGAACTCAGGAGTATAACAGAGGTCGGACTCAAGCGCTCACGGATCCATCAGGTCCTGATCGAGGAGAGCGTGCTCGGATGGAAGGAGTTCGAGTACGAGGTCATGCGTGACAGAAACGATACATGTATTGTGGTATGCAACATGGAGAACATCGATCCGATGGGGATTCACACCGGGGAGTCGATCGTTGTCACGCCGTCCCAGACCCTGACCGATCGCGAACACCAGATGCTTCGAAGCGCATCGATAAAGATCATACGCCGCCTCGGAATCGAAGGTGGATGCAACATCCAGTTCGCGGTGAAGGACGGAGAGTACCGGGTAGTTGAGGTCAACCCCCGTGTCTCAAGGTCATCTGCCCTCGCATCGAAGGCAACAGGGTATCCGATCGCGCGCGTAACTGCAAAGATCGCAATCGGGCTTGCACTTGACGAGATCGTGAACGATGTCACGAAGAAGACCCCTGCCTCATTCGAGCCGACGATCGACTACACGGTCGTGAAGATTCCACGCTGGCCCTTCGACAAGTTCACAACAGCAGACAAACACCTGACAACTGCGATGAAGTCAACAGGCGAGGTTATGGCGATAGGGCGCACGATCGAAGAATCACTCCAGAAAGCGATACGATCACTCGATACCGAGATGGACTTCGGGTATGGGGACTGGAACGAGGAAGAGTTGATCGATGCACTCAAGAATCCAACCCACGAGCGATTATTCGCCATATACCAGGCGCTCCAGAGGGGAATCGAGATCGAGGAGATCAGCAGACTAACAGCGATCGACCCATTCTTCATACAGAAGATCCAGAACATAATCGAGACCGAGGAACGATTGAAGAAGAGAGAGTTAACGATCGAGCTACTGAGAGAGGCGAAGCGACTCGGATTCACAGATGAACGAATAGCAGAACTGAGAGGCATGAAGAGAGAAGAGATAAATGATCTTCGCAGAGAGATGGGCGTACTTCCAACCTACAAGATGGTTGACACCTGCGCAGCAGAGTTTGCAGCAGCAACACCATACTATTACTCTACATACGAAGACGAGACAGAGACAAGAGAGAGCAGTCAGAAGAAGGTCCTCATCCTTGGCTCAGGCCCCATACGGATCGGACAGGGAATAGAGTTTGACTACTGCACCGTTCACGCAGTAACAGCCCTGCGAGAGGAGAAGATCGAGACACACATCATCAACAACAACCCTGAGACCGTATCAACGGATTACGACACCTCTGACAAACTCTTCTTCGAACCACTCACACTCGAAGACGTGATGAACGTGATAGAAGAAGAACACCCCTACGGCGTAATCGTACAGTTCGGCGGACAGACATCGATAAACCTCGCATTACCACTCGAAGAGGAACTGAAGCGACGAAACGACCTCCAGACAAGAATACTCGGTACAACACCAAGAGACATGAACATAGCAGAAGACCGGGAACTATTCAACAAGCTCCTCACCTCACTCAAGATCCCACAACCAGAAGGCGCAACCGCAACCAACCCGAGAGAGGCATACGAAAAAGCACGTCGAATCGGCTACCCAGTCCTCGTACGACCATCCTACGTCCTCGGAGGACGCGCCATGGAGATCATCTACGACGAAGGAGAACTATCACGATACATAAAAGAGGCAGTCCGAGTCTCAAGCAAACACCCAGTCCTGATCGACAAGTTCCTCGACTCCGCAATCGAGATCGATGTTGACGCAGTATGCGACGGCAAGAACGTGCTGATCGGAGCCATAATGGAACACACAGAAGAAGCAGGCATCCACTCAGGCGACTCAGCCTGCGTCATACCACCACAGAACATACCACCCCACATACTCGACAAAGTCCGAATGTACGTTGAGAGAATAGCACTAGCACTTAACGTAAAAGGCTTAATCAACCTCCAGATGGCATACAAAGACGATGAAGTCTACGTACTCGAGGCAAACCCAAGATCAAGCCGAACCATACCATTCGTATCAAAAGCAACAGGACTACCACTCGCCAAAATAGCAGCAAAGGTGATAATGGGACACAGCCTCCACGACCTCGGATACACAAGAGAGATCATACCAAAGAACGTCTCAGTAAAAGAAGTACTACTACCATTCGACCGCCTACCCGGAGCAGACCCGCTCCTACGCCCAGAGATGAAGAGCACCGGAGAAGTCATGGGAATAGACAACGACTTTGCACGCGCATTCTTCAAAGCAGAGAGAAGCGCCGAGAACGAACTACCACTAAGAGGCACAGTCTTCATATCAATACAGAGAGAAGACCGAAAAGACCTCGCCCCAATCGCACAGAAGATGCAGGGAGCAGGACTCCACCTGATATGCACCCGGGGCACAGCAGAGTACCTACACGAAAGAGGCATAGAGACAGAAGTGGTAAAGAAGGTGAGCGAAGGCGAACCAAACATCATAAACCTCATACAGGAGAACAAGATACAACTGATAATAAACACCCCCACAAGCAGACAATCAAGAAGCGACGGATACCAGATACGCCGCGCAGCCGTAGACTACAAAATACCATACATAACAACAATCCAAGCAGCTCAGGCAGCAGCAAACGCCATAATAGCCATGAAACTCGGGAAAATCAACATAAAATCACTCCAAGAATACCACAGAGAGAACAAAGAATAAACTCTGGCAAAGGCTTATCTATTATGAGTCGTGTATGTGGGATGATGTTTATGCCCTTTATAGAGGGGCGCTTCGCGGTCTTGCGGGGCTAAACCTCATCTGGAGGTAAGTAAAGCTTGGCTGATAATTTTGATGATGAAGAGATTCAACATATTGTTCGTATAGCTGGTACTGATCTTGAGGGTAAGTCACAGGTCTTGTACTCGCTCACAGGTTTGAAGGGTGTGAATCGCCGTACTGCGCGGGTTCTTCTTCACAGCGCCGGTATCGATCCTGTGAAGAAGATGGGTCACCTCTCAGAGGATGAGGTTGAGAGGCTCAAAGATGCTGTTACGCGGATCGAGTCCATCCTTCCGAGATGGATGTTGAACCGGAGGAGGGATGTGTTGACTGGTGAGGACAGGCATATCTATGGGAGTGATCTTCCGCTCGTCTTGAGGGAAGATCTCAATATGATGAAGAAGACCCGTTCCTATAGGGGTATTCGGCATGAGAGAGGTCTCAAAGTACGTGGTCAGCGGACAAAGTCGACTGGAAGGCGTGGAGCTGTCGTTGGCGTGCGACACACTAAGAGGTGATCATGGTTGGGATATCCTGGCAAGAATCGTAAGAGCTATGAGACGCCAAAGCACCCATGGGAAGCCTCTCGGATAGCGGGCGAGGTCGATCTCATGAAGACCTACGGGCTTCGAAATAAGAGAGAAGTCTGGAAGGCGCATAGCATCCTCAAGAGATACAGGCAAGCTGCCATGAGGCTTCTTGCTGAGAGTGCAAAGGGCAAGATCAGTGATCATATAAGAGGGGAAGCGGATAGCATACTCAAGCGGCTGAAGAGGTATGGTATGCTCAGAGAGGATGGAACGCTCGACGATGTTATGGCACTGGATATAACCGCTGTGCTGGATCGAAGGTTGCAGAGCCAGGTGCACAAGCAAGGACTTGCACGCACCAAGAAACAGGCACGTCAGTTCATAGTTCATGGGCATATTGCAGTGGATGGTCGCAAGATAGATATACCAGGTTATATGGTGACGAAAGAGGAAGAGAGCCGGATAGACTACTATACACAGTCACCTATCAAGAGGGAGGATCACCCTGAACGACCAGAGAAGGTGCTTCAGGCATTGACCATGACGTCCTCAGCAGAGGAGGTGTGATACTTTGACAGAGGGAAAATGGGGCATAGCACACGTATATGCATCCTTCAACAACACCCTGATAACGGTGACAGATATTACAGGCGCCGAGACTATAGCGAAGATATCTGGCGGTATGGTGACAAAAGCCGCGCGTGACGAGAGCTCGCCGTACACAGCGATGCAGATGGCTACACAGATTGCAGATAAGCTCAAGGAGAGAGGGATAACAGGCATTCATGTGAAGGTGCGAGCGCCTGGTGGAAACAAGCAGAGGAGTCCTGGTCCGGGCGCTCAAGCCGCCATCAGAGCCTTTGCAAGAGCAGGACTTCAGATCGGGCGCATTGAAGACGTCACACCAACACCACACGATGGCACACGCTCACGACGTGGCAGACGGGTTTGAAGTGAATGGTGCAGAGACGATGATAGAGGTGGAGACGATAGAACTCACTGATGAAAAAGCAAAACTGATACTGAAAAACACAAACAATGCATTTGTGAACAGTCTGCGCAGAATAATGCTATCAGAAGTTCCAACCATGGCAATAGACGAAGTAAACATCTATGACAACACATCAGTACTCTTTGACGAACAGATAGCACTGCGACTGGCACTCATACCACTCAAAACAGATATGGAGAGCTACAGCATCCCAGGTGAGTGCTCCTGCGGTGGAGAGGGTTGCACCCAGTGCCAGGTCTCCCTCGTGCTGAACGCGGAAGGACCGAAGGTCGTCTACTCAGAAGACCTCATATCAACAGACCAAAAAATAGTACCAGCCGATCAAAAGATACCGATAATAGAGCTGAAAGACGGGCAAAAACTCTTCTTAGAGGCGATAGCAAGACCAGGACTTGGAAGAGACCATGCGAAATGGCAGGCGGGCATAGCATGCGGATACAAGAACATGCCAAGGATAACCATAACCAACTGCGACCAGTGCAACGCCTGCGTAGAAGAATGTGCCCCGGACATCCTAAAACCAGAGGGAGGGACAATAGTTGTGACAGACCCGCTCAGATGCACGCTGTGCAGATTATGTGAGGATGTATGCGAGGTGGACGCAATAAAGGTTGAAGAAGATGAGAGAACGATACTCTTCAACTTCGAGACAGACGGCTCCTACACCGCAAGAGAACTCCTGCTCCAGAGCGCAAACATACTCCAGAGAAAGGTAAGGACACTCAGAGAGAGACTCCAGACACTACAATAAGATATAAGAGCAGTAAAAACAAGAACTACGATTAGAACTACGATTATGCGAGGGTTGCCCAGCCAGGTCAAAGGCGCAAGGTTGAGGGCCTTGTCACGTAGGTGTTCATGGGTTCGAATCCCATCCCTCGCATCTTCAAGACCCGATCAGATGCACCTTGATCAAATTCGTTCCACCGCTCTTGCCAGTGGACGTGCCTGCCGTGATCACTACAACATCACCAGCACGAACTCCATCTTCCAGTGCAACCAGTTCCACTCTTCGAAGCAACTCCTCGCTCTCACTGACAGGCTCGATCATCACAGGTTGAATGCCCCATGTGAGGCACAACCTTCTGTAGACTCGCTTGCTTGTGCACAGAGCGATCACTTCGGGTGCGGGTCGGTATCGTGCGATCAGAGATGGCGTTCTCCCGGTCTCGGTCGGTGCGAGTATGGCAGCGGCGCCGAGCCGCTCTGCAACGTTACATGCTGCATGGCTCACCACGTCAGGAACAGTCTCGCGTGGTGTGAGCCTGTGGTTAAGGACGCGATCTCGGAACTCTTGAGAGGATTCTGTTGCACTGGCGATGCGCGACATAACGTCCACGGATCGAACAGGGTACCTACCGCTTGCAGTCTCTTCAGAGAGCATTATGGCATCTGTGCCATCGAGGATGGCATTTGTGATATCTGTGATCTCTGCACGGGTGGGGCGGTTCTTCTCAACCATCGAGCGTAGCATCTGAGTAGCGGTGATAACAGGCTTTCCCGCATCGTTGCAGAGTCGTATTATCCTCTTCTGGACCAAACCAACCTCTTCGAACGGTATATCCACACCCAGATCCCCACGTGCCACCATAACACCGTCAGAATCTCTGATAATATCATCAATTCGCGATAGAGCCTCATGACGCTCTATCTTAGCAATAACAGGTATCTTTGCTCCAGCACCAGCTATTATCTCCCGTGCCATCTGCAGATCACCAGGCTCTCTCACAAATGAGATCGCAATGAAATCAACACCATTCTCCACACCAAACAGTATATCATCCACATCCTTCTCACCGATCGTCGAGGCTTGAATACTCACACCAGGAAGGTTCACCCCCTTGTGCGATGTGAGAACACCACCCTCAACCACAGTACAATGAACCTCATCACCTGAAACACTATCAACTCTGAGCTCGATTGCACCATCCGCGAGAAGCACAGCCGACCCTGCCCTGACCTCTCTTGCAAGCATCGGGTAATCCACACTCACAACCTTGCTCGTTGTAAGAACATCTCTCGTGGTGAGCGTGATCTTATCATCGACATTGAGAGAGACCCTCTCACCCGCAACCTTGCCGATGCGCATCTTAGGTCCTGCAATATCCTGAAGAACCGCAACAGGAACGCCAAGCTCATCCGAGACACTCTCTATCAACTTGATAGTCTCCCGATGCTCCTCATAGGTTCCATGTGAGAAATTGAGGCGTGCCACATTCATCCCAGAACGCACCATCTGAGAAAGAGTCATCCTATCATTACTCGCAGGACCGATCGTACAGACAATCTTCGTCCGTTTCATAAAATATCACTCCTTGATTGGTTATGGCACGTGGTTCATCCTTTTAACCTTCTCGGTGTCGTAAAATACCTACTATTCTCTCGATCACCTCGTTAGCCTTATCAGGTATTCATAATTATTTTGTTGTGGCGATTGGTGTGAGACGTGTCCACTTAACATAAACACCACTTCAACCGATTATAATAAAGCATGAAGAGCTTACAGAACAAATTCCAGTTTTTAACAGGATTAAAAGAGATAATTGAGCAGAAGAATATCTTTGTCCTATGCTTTATCGAAGAAAACACTGATTCAACCAGGCTTCTCTCTCCGAAAGGTTTGATGCTCAAATTCCAGATCCAGGCTTTTCAGTGCATCTATAAGCCAAGGGGCTTTGTCAACGATGAATCTTGGCTTGTTCTCGCAGAACTCTTAGCACTTCTCTGAAGGACCTTGTAACAAGACAATTCCTGTTTGTATAAACTCTCATCAGGATTAACTCATTCCTTTCCATATCTACCGCAGAATATACATAATATGTCTTTTTATTTGCTTTAACAACTGTTTCGTCTAATGCTATCAGGTATCTTCTCTTCTTCTCCGATACAACAGGCATTTTCTCTTCAAACCTCCCTGTTCCAAAGAGAGGTTTTAGAGACCAGATGAAGCTCAGAGAGAGAATTCTGGCAGTCCTCCTGAGCCGAGAGAAGACGTCTGAATACAGGTCGCAATACCTGCTGTGTTGAATAACTTTTAAGTTTCCTTCCTGTATTTCTCATTTGCAGGAGGGATGATTGGGATGCAGAGTAAGAGAAATTGGAAGGAATATAATGAAAAACTTGTGCGGAGGGGAGAACTCTATATCTCATTGGATTTCCTTGAGAACTGGGATGAAGAATTAAATAGGATGAATGAGGGGAAGGTTGGCAGACCTTTCAGGTTTCCTCGAACCTTTATGTGTTTTCTAGCTTTCTTGCATGTAGCTTTCCTTCCATTAAGACAAATGGAAGGATTTTTGAGGAAATTATCAGAATATATACCTGAGTTAAAGGTAGCTGATTATTCCACTGTTTGTAAGAGGTTGAGGAAACTAGACTTTGAACTCTCTAGTAATCTTGGAGAAGATCTTGTAGTTGCAATAGATTCGTCTGGTATGAAGATAACGAATAGAGGAGAGTGGATCAGACATAAATGGAAAACGAGAAAGGGTTGGATTAAGGCTCATATTGCTATAGACGTTAAAACAAGGAAACTCTTAGCCTTAAAGATAACAGATGAAAGAACAGGTGATGGAAAGATGTTAAAACCTCTGGTAAAGCAAATTAAAGGAAGAGGTGGAGAGATAAGTAGGGTATATGGTGATGGAGGTTATGATAGCAGAGAGAATTTCAATTATCTTGCTGAAAATAATGTAGAACCAGTGATCAAGATAAGAAGTAACTCTTCAACTAAGTCAAGAGGCTCTCCATCCAGAGCTAAGAGAGTAAGAGAACCCAAAAGAGTTAGGTCATGAAAGATGGAAAGATAAATACAGGTATGGCTGCAGATGGACAACAGAGAGTTTCTTCTCTGGTGTTAAAAGAGTATTTGGAGAGACATGCAGAGCAAGATCTACAGAAGCTTTATTTCAAGAAGTAAAGATGAAATTCATCTTCTACAACATGCTCATAAGTGTTTAAGCCTACATTCTCAGAGAAACAATTACCTGAAGATATACCCCATCCAGCCAATTGTTCAACACAGCAGCAATACCGAAAATCTTAACCTCAAAAGGCACCTTACTCCTCTCAAACACCCTTCAACTCTTCAACAATTTCCCTTACCCTCAGCATAAATAAAAGATGGTCTCCCGCACTTATAATTTTATGTGGACAGGTCCGAGAAGTGGAATAGTAAAAGATATAAACAGATTAAAGCTCAAAATAATTATCGCTATCACTATTTAGATGGATATCCACCATATCAAATTCCCAATTTCCTAAATTCCCATACTTTTAGGCACCATGATACCAAACTTCTCAAAAATCTTCCTTTGCTGCTTGGTTAATTCCTGGACAATAATCTCATCCTCATACACCTTACACTTCAGATTCCTTAAGGTGAGCAGAACCTCCTCCACAGTGTAATCTCTCCCTAATTCTCTCTTCAGCAGTGAATAAACAACAAGTGAAGCGAACTGCAGAAACAGGTAGCCCCTCAGCGTCTCTTCCTTATGCACTCTCAGAGGAAGCAGGTTCAGATCATCCTTCGAAAAGCCAAACAGCTTTTCTGCAATCTGTCTTGTGTAATACAAAGATATTACATTCTCTCTATCCGGTTCAGAAGAGGAAATGAGAATCATTATCCCCTTCTTCATCAAAATGTATTCCATCTCCTCTTCCCCGTCCTCTTCAATCTCATCCATTACCTTAAGCAGAGTTTTTCTCATCTCTCTTCCCTTTCTTTCAGGATCAAGTACAACATAAGCATAAACTCTTTTACCAAATAACTCAACTTCTCTTTGCTTTACAAACAGTACTCTTCTCCCATACCTTACAGCATTCCTGTAACTCTCTAACTCTCTGGATTCCTCAAGAATAAGCCTCTTGTACAGCTTCCTTAAGGAGGGTAGCCTTGTCAGGAACTGTATTTCCTCATTGTAAAGCTCCGTTATATTCTCTTCAGAGAAGAATCCTGCATCAAGAATGACGAAGTATCTTGATACACCATACTTCTTTAACTCCTCCACAGTTGCCTTGAGGGTTGACACATCAACAATATTACCTGCAATATACCTGAAAAACAAAGGAAGTGATGTACTCCTGTCAATAACAAGTAACAACTTGATTTGTTTCTCTATTTCCTCGTTATGCCATCCCCATGCTGATCTTGGAATATTTATCTGGTTTGGAAGAGCAGTTGTATCAATTACTATTCCTTCTGAGGGTGTTATCTGTTTGATGTATTCTTTGAAGAATCCCCTCTGGATGCTTTCATCACCAATCTCCTCAAGAAACTCACTTATTCTTTGTGAACTTATATCAACGTCAAAGAACTTCCTGACTATGTTGCCCTCATACCATATCCTTGCATACCTCATTGCAGATGGATAACACAATCGGTAGAAGATGAGTGGAAGAAACATATCTTTTTTAATGTTCTCAAAGAATGTTACTCTATTGATGAACTGGTTGAGGAAATAAGTATCACCAAAATCTAGAATTAACTTCTCTCTCCTCTCTCTACTCTTTTTCTTGAATATTTTCTTCTCCTTGTCAACAACAACTCCCAGATACTTTGTTTTCTGCCTCGGCTTCTTCTTTTCAGGATCCCAGTAAGATGTTACCTCGTAAGCATATTCTTTGTTCCCGAACTTCTTGTATCTGATGAAGCTCATAATGGTCAATTAGGCATTATAATATAAATATTTTTCCGTAATGCTGCTGTGTTGAACAATTAGCTGGATGGGGTATATCTTCAGGTAATTGTTTCTCTGAGAATGTAAGTTTAAACACTTATGAGCATGTTGTAGAAGATGAATTTCATCTTTACTTCTTGAAACAAGGCTTCTGGAGATCTTGCTCTGCATGTTTCACCAAATACTCTTTTAACACCAGAGAAGAAACTCTCTGTTGTCCATCTGCAGCCATACCTGTATTTATCTTTCCATCTTTCATGACCTAACTCTTTTGGGTTCTCTTACTCTCTTAGCTCTGGATGGAGAGCCTCTTGACTTTGTTGAAGAGTTACTTCTTATCTTGATCACTGGTTCTACATTATTTTCAGCGAGATAATTGAAATTCTCTCTGCTATCATAACCTCCATCACCATATACCCTAGTTATCTCTCCACCTCTTCCTTTAATTTGCTTTACCAGAGGTTTTAACATCTTTCCATCACCTGTTCTTTCATCTGTTATCTTTAAGGCTAAGAGTTTCCTTGTTTTAACGTCTATAGCAATATGAACCTTAATCCAACCCTTTCTCGTCTTTCCATTTATCTCTGATCCACTCTCCTCTATTCGTTATCTTCATACCAGACGAATCTATTGCAACTACAAGATCTTCTCCAAGATTACTAGAGAGTTCAAAGTCTAGTTTCCTCAACCTCTTACAAACAGTGGAATAATCAGCTACCTTTAACTCAGGTATATATTCTGATAATTTCCTCAAAAATCCTTCCATTTGTCTTAATGGAAGGAAAGCTACATGCAAGAAAGCTAGAAAACACATAAAGGTTCGAGGAAACCTGAAAGGTCTGCCAACCTTCCCCTCATTCATCCTATTTAATTCTTCATCCCAGTTCTCAAGGAAATCCAATGAGATATAGAGTTCTCCCCTCCGCACAAGTTTTTCATTATATTCCTTCCAATTTCTCTTACTCTGCATCCCAATCATCCCTCCTGCAAATGAGAAATACAGGAAGGAAACTTAAAAGTTATTCAACACAGCACGTAATACAATACTTGCTTTTTCCTGGAAAAAGAGAGCTTATGGGGAGAATTTATTTTGCTAGTGCCTAATTATTTGGGAATATTGGAATTTAGTACTTGATTTTAAGCATTATTATACTATTCCAAGAGATGTCATCTACTTTGCTAAAGAAAATGGGCACTATCTTGCAAGTTTAAGACAATTGTTTAGAGAAGACCTGTCGCACAGATTTTCTTTCTTCTTAAGTAGGATTGGATTGCCGATAGTCGAAGATAGAGAGAGTGATAAATATTAAGAATGGAAGAATCAGTTCGTTATTGAAAACTACGCCAAGCCCTGGTGGTTCAGGAGAATTGGAAACTTCTCCGTTCGCTTCGCTCACTTCGAACTCGTTGCACTCTCCCTTCGCTCCGCTTCGGTCGGGTCGGCTAACAGGCGAATATATGGTTCGCTCGTTGCACTTCGCTCACCCAAATCGTTCCCTTCGGGAACGACTTCGCATATTCGCCACACGATAACATAGGAGTTTGAAGGGTCTCTTCAGTAATCTTTATCCGTTGTAGTGTCTGTAGGTCTTGAGAGATGCTCGAACGAAGCCGCGAGATAACTGTTGAGAAGAGGATCGTTGGGAAGCGTGTAGCACACCTTGTTACTGCTGGTGACGTGGTGGGTATCGGCACAGGTTCAACGATCGCATGTGCGATTGAAGAGCTTGGGAAGATGGTTGAGTCTGGTCTTGAGATTCTCGGCGTGCCCACATCGTACCAGTCTCGATTTCTCGCAATCAGGCATGGAATACCGCTCACGACACTTGACGAGAATCCATCTCTCGATATTGCAATTGACGGTGCTGACCAGGTGGACGCGCACTTCAACGCGATCAAAGGCGGGGGTGCGGCTCACACTCTCGAAAAGATCGTTGCATCCTCTTCAAAGCGGTTTGTGATCGCCGTTGATGAAGGGAAGCTCGTAGAACGCCTCGACCATCCCGTCCCGATCGAAGTTATTCCCGCGGCGCTCTCGATCGTTATTAGAGAGGTGAAATCGCTTGGTGGAAGACCGACTCTTCGGACGGCTCTCAGAAAGGATGGACCTGTTATAACCGATAATGGTAACTTCATCCTCGATGTTGATTTTGGCGTGATCGAATCACCCGATGTGCTCTCAGGAGAGCTTTCGTCCTGTGTCGGTGTGGTTGAACATGGCATCTTCACAGATGTTGGAGAGGTCTACGTTGGGAAGAGAGACGAGAGTGTAGAGGTGTTAAAGAGAGATTGAGTATCTTCAAGGTAATTCCTGCCGTTGATCTGAAGAATGGACGCTGTGTTCAGCTCGTGCAGGGCGTTCCCACGAGAACACGGGTCTCGATAGAAGATCCAGTAGGGGTTGCAATGAGATGGGTCGAAGAGGGCGCAGAGGCACTTCACATAATCGATCTTGACGGTGCGATAGGCGGCGTGCGGGAAAACAAGGACCTCGTCGATGAGATCATTAGAAGGAGTGGTGGTGTGGAGGTCCAGGTGGGCGGTGGGATTCGGACGCACGCTGATGTCACAAGCCTTCTTGAGATAGGGGTTGAGCGTGTGATAATCGGAACTGCTGCGATCCAAAACCCAGAGTTTGTACGAGATCTCTCAGACGAGTTCGGAAAGAGGCACATAACAGTGGCACTCGATGCAAGAGATGGTAAGGTCACAACCCATGGGTGGAGAGAGAAGACGAGTCTCACCCCGACCGAGTACGCGCGGGAGTTCGAGAGGCTCGGCGCAGGGAGCATACTATTCACCAACATTGAGACCGAGGGCATGCTCCAGGGCGTTCGTCCAGAACCCACTGCAGAGCTTGTGAGAGCGGTCAGAATACCTGTGATCGGATCGGGCGGTATCACAACGCTCGAAGACGTTGCAATCCTCAAGGAGAGTGGAGTGTGTGGTGTTGTGGTCGGCACAGCACTCTACCTCGAACGATTCAGCCTCGAGGATGCGATGAAGGTCTGAATGGCGGTGTGAGGATGAACGTATCCAGATTCGAGTACGACCTCCCAGGAGATCTCATAGCACAGAGACCTGCAAGCCCGAGAGACTCGTCCAGACTGATGATAGTAGAAGAGGAGATTCTTCATAAACGATTCTATGAACTCCCTGAGTACCTCGAGAGTGGGGACGTCCTCGTCTTGAACGACACGAAGGTCATCCCTGCAAGGCTTGTTGGATTCAAACCCACGGGAGGGCGTGTGAAGGCACTCCTGATACGTGAAATCAATGGCAGTGGTAATCTCTGGGAGTGCTTTCTCAAGGGAAGGAAGATCAAGCCAGACCTGAAAATCCACTTCAAGAGCTCGCCCGCGCGAGTAGTGGAGAGGCTGGGCGAGGGAAGATGGCTCCTCGAGTTCAGAACGCCTCCGCGCGAACTCTTGGAGAGATACGGGGAGATGCCACTCCCACCCTATATCAAGAGAGAACCTCTTGACCCGAACGAGTACCAGACCGTCTATGCCAAACACGAGGGATCGATTGCAGCACCAACCGCAGGACTCCACTTCACAGAAGAACTCCTCCAGAGAATACGGAAGATGGGCGTCGTGATCACAACGATCACCCTCCACGTTGGACCAGGTACATTCATGCCGGTCAGAACCGATGAGACGAGCGAGCACAGGATGCACCCGGAAGAGGTCACGATAACAGAGGAGACCGCAGAGACCATAAACGAGAGAATCGGGAGGCTTATACCGGTCGGAACCACGACACTCCGAGCACTCGAAACCGCGTTCAGAAACGGGAGACTCAGAGCCTACAATGGTTGCACCGACCTCTTCATCCATCCACCCTACACCTTCAGATCGAAGGCAGACGCCCTCATAACAAACTTCCACCTCCCGCGCTCAACCCTCATCATGATGGTCTCAGCCTTTGCAGGAATAAAACGAGTATTTCACGCCTATCAAACTGCAATAGCACACAAATACCGATTCTACAGCTTTGGAGACGCCATGCTAATAACAAGGGAAGAATAATATGTTCAAACTGATCGCAGAAGAGAATGGAGCACGGACTGGAGAGCTAAAGACAGCACACGGAACCATCAGAACACCAGCCTTCATCCCGGTTGCAACCAAAGCCACCGTAAAGACACTCAACAACGAAGAACTCATAGAGACCCGGACAGACACGATCATAGCAAACGCCTTCCACCTCTACATAACAGCCTTCGAAGCGATAAGAAGAGCAGGAGGACTCCACAACTTCATGAACTGGAAAGAAAAAATATTCACAGACAGCGGAGGATTCCAGATAATCAGAAAAGACTTCAGATTCAAGATAACAGAGAACGGAATCGAATACAGAGATCTGAAGAACGGAAGAAAAGAGACCTACACACCAGAACTATGCATGAAGATACAGAACGAACTCGATAGCGACGTTGCAATGGTACTCGACCACTGCCCACCACACAACGCCACGCGAGAAGAAATAATAGAAGCAACCAACCGCACAACCAGATGGGCAGAACGATCAAAAGAAGCCCACAACCCAGGAAGAAAGCAACAATTATTCGCAATAATACAAGGCGGAACAGACCCAAAACTACGAGAAAAAAACACCCACGAACTAACAAAAATCGAGTTTGACGGATACGCAATAGGAGGACTATCAATAGGAGAACCAAAAGAACTCATGCAACAGACACTCAACCACACAACACCACTCCTCCCAAGCGAGAAACCCCGCTACCTAATGGGAGTCGGTTCAACCCGAGAACTGCTGAACGCAATCGCAACCGGAATAGACATATTCGACAGCACCTACCCCACACGAAACGCCAGACACGCAAGCATCACAACAAGAGACAAACGAATAAACATCACACGACAAAGATACAGAAACGACCAACGACCACTCGAAGAAGACTGCACCTGCTACACCTGCCAACACCACACCCGCGCCTACCTACACCACCTCTTCAAACAAAAAGAACCACTCGCACAACGCCTCGCAACAATCCACAACATCCACCACACCCAGAGACTCATGCACGAAATACAGACCGCAATAGAAGAAGGATGGTTCCAGAAACTCAGAGAAGAGATACTACAAGAAGAACTGAGAAACACAAGCAGAAGACCTTAAATACCATCACTCCATAACCACATACGGACGTGATACTATAATGAAAAAAAGAACAATACCAACCATCGCAACGGTAATATTTATAATACTACTGGTATCAGTAGCAACCAACGTGGCAGCCGATGAAACAACATCGGTCTTGGTCAATCCTGTAAACGTGGAGTCTGATAAGTGTGATACGGTCTCTATCATGATCGAGACTGATGATCCTCAGGGTATAGGCTCTGCAACGATGACACTCGTCTATGACCCATTGGTGGTTGACTACAACGGCAAGGTTGCTGACGGCGATCTTGGTGGTGTGACGATCAATGAGAACCCGGTTGGAACGCTCACGATGGTGGCTGCAACAGGAGCCAGTCCAGGTCCAACAGGAACTGTCAAGTTCGTAGAACTTGAGTTTTGCCCGGTTGGAGATTCAGGCGAGTGCAGTGATTTAGACCTCACCGTTACCGAGCTGACCGACGGAACTATTGGAAATCCCCAGGTTATAGTACCAGACAGTGTAACCGATGGAGAGTTTTGTATTCTTAATGGAGCAGTAATAGTCTGTGGTGATGTTGCACCGTATCCGGGTGGTGATGGTATGATCGGCATGGGTGATGTAACACACCTCCTGAACCATGTTGGATATCCGGCTGGGTATCCAGTTGAGGAGCGGACGGGTGATGTGAACTGCGATGGCAGGATCGATATGGGTGATGTGATTCTGCTTTTGAATCGTGTGGGAGATTCTGCGAAGTATCCGCTTGGGTGTTGTGAAGAGTGATTCTGTAATATTTGTTGTTGCGGGGTCATGGTCTTCAATGTACCTCCCTTCTCGTCTTTCTATGGGGGTGTTTGGTCTGGTATCTCTTCTTGCGTGTCTTCTTTTCACGTGAGTCTCTCTTCCAGATGAAGTATTTTAGGTACTGACCTGTTGTTCTTAATGCTTTATTAATGATTAACAGCATACACGTGTAAATGACAGATAAGAAATCTGTACACGCATGAAAATAAGAATATAAAATAAGAAATGGAAAGGAGGAATAGAATAAGATGAATATTAAAAGACTAAGAATACCGATAGCTGTTGTTGCAGCGATGGCAGTTCTCACGTTGCTGGCATCGAGCGCGGCGGCGATGATAACCGTGGATGGAGACCCGACTGACTGGAGTTCAGTTACTCCCGACATACATTGCACTGATCCTGATGAAGGTGACGTATCCATTGAGGGATATGACATATCGTCGCTCTGGGGAGTTATCGAAGGCAATACGCTCTACGTGAGGATTGATGTATATGGTGTGGCAGGCGATGCCGACGACGATGGTAGTAACACGGACATCGGATCAAGTCAGTATGAAAAACCTGGTGTTGGTGAGGGTGCTCCACAGTGTTCCTATGAGCAGTATTATGTTGATATAGACAGCGATAATGATGGCGATGTGGACTATGTCTTAAACTATTGCAAGGGCGATTCTTATCTTTTCCAGGCTGATGGAACGACTGAAATCCCGGGAGCAGTTACTGCTGCAGCACACAGACCAACCTCAGGTCCTGGACCCTACCATACCGTTGAACTCAGCGTATCGATTGATGGAACGAACTGTGATATAGATCCTGATGACTATTGCCTCAGGGGCTGGGCAGATACGCAAGCAGGTGGAGCAGAGGATAACACCGGCAAAGAATGTTACCATCACATGTTGCCACCCACCGCGGTACTTAGCGGATATGGCTGTGTTCCTGGAGCTATTACACTCAGTGGTTGCGGGTCACGTGCAAACGAGCCTGGTGCCACGATCGTGAAGTATGAATGGGATTTCGATAATGACGGGGTCTACGACGAAGAGACTTCAAGCTGCACGACAACTCCCCCGTGGACAGAGCCTGGTGATTACACGGTTGGACTGCGGGTTACAGACAGCAATGGTTTGACCGGTGTTGATGTCGACACGATCCACGTACCGCCCTGTCCGGAAGTCCCAGCGATTGGCCCGATCGGACTCGTGGCACTGATCGGTTTGCTTGGGATATTCGGTGCAGGCATGATTGTTAGGAGAAGGTAATACCTACCTTCATCCCTCCAACTTTTTTTATTTTTCTATGAAGATGAGTATTGCCATGGGGGATGTCTTCGATTACATCGAGCAGAACAGAGATGTTATAAGGTTCATTCTTCTATTTATCGGTTTTTGCACAGTTTTCTATCTTCTTTTTTATCGTTTCATGGATTATTTCTCTTTTCTGGAAGATATAACAGCGTCTGTTCTCGGGTTTTTGCTCAGTCTCTCTGGAATGGATGTTACTGTCAATGGAAACAACGTGACTCTCGATGGCTTGGGGCTCAGGATAATCGATGAGTGTACTGCAATCTTCGGCGCGATCGTCTACCTCTCATGCATCCTTGCATACCCAACGAATCCCGGGAAGAAGGTCATAGGCATCGCTTTCGGGTTTCCCGCTCTCTATGCAATCAATATGGTGCGGCTCGTCGTCCTCGCAGTTGTGGGAGTCTCAAGTCCAGAGGCATTCGAGTATGTGCACACGTATCTCTGGCAGACAATCTTCATCGTCTTCGTGATCATCATCTGGCTCATCTGGCTTGACCGGGTGGTACGATGAATGGCAGGCTCAAGTTTCTCATCAGGTTTCTCGCCCTGACAGCTCTCCTCTTTCTCGTCTGGATACCGATCGGTGAGAAGTACCTCGATCTCTTGGCATGGGTCTCAAAGTACGTGCTCCTTCTCTTGGGTTATCATGTGGAGGTTGTTACAGGCAAGACGCTGCTTGCGATGGGTTATAATGTGGGTGCAAGCGAAACACCATTCTTTCTCTGCCAGGGGGTGATCATCGGCATGGAGAGCCACGCACAGCTATCAAACTTTAATCTCGTTCCGCTGATTGCTCTAATCCTTGCAACGCCAGGGGTTCTTCCTATGCGGCGGGTGAAGGTTCTCTTGATCGGTCTCTTTATTCTCTTCTGCGCTCATATTGTGGATCTTGCATCTCACGTTCCAATGTACTGTGGTGGTTCAGAAGCATGGGAGACAGTTGTTATCTTCATGTCAGTTAGCCGGGTGGCAGTCCCGTTCGTGCTATGGTTTGTACTGGTAAAGAGGGAGATACTCGGAGCCGTGCGGCGACATGAGTAGTGATCGCTGGTTTCTCATGCGGCACGTTATGCAAAAAATCCTTTTTAAAATTCTGTTTGTGAATTGGAAGGAAAAAACAACAAAAATTAGAAAAGAGGGATTTCTCCGTCTGATTAGGTAGGTGGGTTAAGTAGGTGGTTGTTGTGGACCAGTACCATATCGACACCATCCTTCATCAATTTTTGAGGTGTAATATACTTCTGCTTCCTCATTCAGGATGTACACCACTCGCTCTACCATCTGCTCGACCCATTCGCTGCTGAGTGCTTGATACCCAAACACTCCCGGACCAGGTGGTTGTGGAAAACCAGTACCATACTGTGTCCAGTTTTCGTCAATCCCACTTGTGTAGTAGACCGTACCGTCATCTCTCAAGATGTAAACCCGCGTAATGTTGTCACTAACGATGTCTACATAATCGCCTGGGGGTGCTACAGTGCCATACTGTGTCCAGTTTTCGTTAGTCCTGTTTGTGTAGTAGACCGTGCCATCATCCCTCAGAATATATGCATAGTAGTTGATCTCATCACTTTCACCAGCAATGCCCACGTATCTACCAGGAGGGGGGGCTCCACTACCATACTGCCTCCAGTTGTCGTTTGATCTCAGTGTGTAGTAAACAGTGCCATCATCTCTCAGGATGTAGACTTTTCTGATCCCATCACTTGTAAGATCCACATAGTTACCAGCCGACGGCTGTTGTGTACCGGTACCATACTGCCTCCAGTTGTCGTTTGATCTCAGTGTGTAGTAAACAGTGCCATCTTCCCGCAGGATATATACACAGTTGATACCCTGACTTGAGACGCCCACATACTCACCTATCGGTGGTTGCCACGGCCCGATTCCATACCTTCGCCAGTTATCATTTTCTCTTGTGGTATAATAGACCTCGCCAAACCTGCTCAGCATATACACGATCCTACCCTCGCTATCTACGTCCACGTATTTCAATCCCATGGTCGGTCTCACCCTGATTTTGACATCGTCACTTCCAACTCCACCATCATCATCTGTCACCACTAACGTCGCGGTGTAGATGTCTGGATGTGTGTAGATGTGTGTGGCTGTAATTGGCGTACCGGGTGTGCAGGTACCGGTCTCAACTGGGCTGCCATCACCAAAGTCCCATTCATACGTCCATGTGTCACAACCAGGATCTGTAAAGCTTCCACTGAAACATACCATATCGTTTTCATTGACTGTCTGGTTATATCCAGCATCCACTGTTGGTGCTGTATTGTTAATGGTTACTAATGCTGTATCATTGTCCGTTAGCACGCCGTCTGATACTTCCACTTTTACTCTTCCTGTGTGGTCATCGCACCAAGTATGCGAAGCTGTTTGATTGTGTGACCAAGCTGTATCCCAAAGTCCATCGTCATCAAAGTCCCATCTATACTGCAGCGTATCTCCATCAAGATCATAAGAACCACTTGCGTTAAAGGTTATCAGTGTGCCTTCAGGTACGCTATAATGACCGTCTGCATCTGCTACTGGTGGGCAGTTGACGTTGATATATGCCTGCGGGATATCTACTGATCCACCATCTCCACCCTCTGAATCCTTGTAGTATACCTTCGCTTTTTCAGCAACATCAACAGGCAGATTTTGCCCGTTCTGCCCAGACTTGACAGTGAACGTCAAGTTGACCCTCTCATCCGGAGATAAATCTGGATCGTCATCTTTTATCGATCCGACATCATTCCAGATGATCGTCGTCTCTCCAGTTACTGGGTCAGTACTAACATTATCTGGTGCTACATTGAACGAACCCTCATCCACGATGTATCTCTGTGTGACCTCAACAACATCCACATAATGCGGGATGGTGTTATGCTGCAGTTCTCTGTATATCTCTTTGTATACCTCCTCTAACTGGGAAGAGTTTGGCGTATAGTAGTATTTTCCACCTGTTATATTGGCTATTTGTGGCATTCTGGGATCAACATAAGCTCCAAGCCCAATCGTGTAGATGGTAATGCTTTCATTTGCAGCCTCATTTGCCCTTGTAAGAGGATTTGAACCTTGATTTGAAAAACCGTCTGACAACAGTATCTCTACAAGGGTTGCATTAGATCTTCCATTGTTTAATAGTTCTGTAGTTGCAAGATGTATGCCATCACCTATTGCAGTCATACCATAGGCACTTAAGGAATCTATTGCACTCTTGACATCGCTTTGATTGAAAGTAAGACCTTGGTCTAAGCTTGCTCTCGATGCAAACGATACGAGCCCTGACCGATCCTCACTGCTATTGAGTAGATCCACGAATGTCTTGGCTGCGGTTTTTGCATCAGCAAGCTTCGTACGGCGCATGCTTCCTGACCGGTCAACGATCAACATCACATCGATCGGTATGGGTGTTGCCCATTCCTCTCCGGCGCCGGTTACGGTTATCTTCACAGTCGTCTCCTCGTTCACTCCAGAGCCTCTGGTGTTTATCTCCGTGGGGCTCGTGGTCTTCGTGACACCCGGCTTCTCAACCAGATTCTGTGCGCTGACTGAGACCGCAAAAACGGTCATTGTGATCATCACTACAGTCACTATTATCAGCAATCTCTTGCTATTTATATTCATACCTTCTCAAACCTCCTATTCTCCTTTATTGCCATGAGCAACCATGTGAGCTATGTTTATGCTCTCTTGAGTTATTATTACTTGACTGATATAAAGATGAGATGCTTGAAATATGGCGTGAGATTGGATCTCTCTTCTCTTGCCATCAATATCGTGCCTCCATATCATTTCGAAATTTACCTACCCTTCATTCAAGCTGATATCAATTTAATCGCTATTTTACTAATAACTTTTGCCACGATGGGACTATCATATCCATGGAGCGGTTTCTAAAGATACTTCATAAAATTCCAAATAATATAAAAATATAGAAAAGAGGAATTTCTCCCTCAGATTAGATAGGTGGTTGCTGTGCTCCAGTGCCGTATCGATACCATGCGTCGTTGACTCTTCTGGTGAAAGAGACCATCCGATCTTCGCTCAGGATGTAGACCTGATTGATACCTTCACTACTGATAGCCTGGTATCCAAAGGCGCTGCTTGGTCCAACAGGTGGCTGTGGAGAACCTGTGCCGTATTGCATCCAGTTATCATTTAATCTTCGTACGTAGTAGACCGTGCTATCTTTGTTCAGGATGTAGACCTGTCTGTTGCCGTCAACGACGATATCTACATAATCATTGCTCGCAGGTGGTGGTGCTCCGGTTCCGTACTGCATCCAGTTGCCATTAGCACTCGTTGTGTAGTAGACCCTGCCATCATCTCTCAGTATGTAGACCTGTCTGATACCATCGCTTCCAATACCCACATAATTACCAGCAGGTGGTGGTGCTCCGGTTCCGTACTGCATCCAGTTGCCATTAGCACTCGTTGTGTAGTAGACCCTGCCATCATCTCTCAGGATGTAGACCTGTCTGATACCATCGCTCGTGAGATCCACATAATTACCAGCAGGTGGTGGTGCTCCGGTTCCGTACTGCATCCAGTTGTCGTTGGCTCTTCGCGTGTAGTAGACCCTGCCATCATCTCTCAGGATGTAAACCTGGTTGATGCCATCGCTTGAGACACCCACATACTCTGCTCCTGCAGGTGGCGGTGTTCCAGTACCATACTTCATCCAGTTGTCGTTAGCTCTTCGTGTGTAGTAAACATCACCAAACCTGCTCAGCATGTAAACGTAGCTCACGCCCTCACTATCGATATCCACGTACTTCGGTCTCACCGTGACATTGACATCGTCACTTCCGACCTCGCCATCATCATCTGTTACCGTCAATGTAGCGGTGTAGATGTCTGGATACATATAGGTGTGATCAGCGGTGATGGGAACGCCAGGTGCAACACCGGCAGGACCACCGATCTCAACTTCTGGGTTAAGATAGTCACCAAGGTTCCATTCATACGTCCAAGTGTCACAACCAGGATCGGTGAAGCTTCCGCTGAAATATACGGTATCGCCCTGCGTAACCTCCTGATCAGGTCCAGCATCAACATCTGGTGCGACGTTGTAGACGGTTACCTGCGCTGTGTCGGTATCAGTCAGTCCGCTGGGATCACGCACCTCTACTCTTGCTGTTCCTGTGTGATCATCGCACCACGTGTGGTTAGCATACGGGCTGGGTGACCAAGCTGTATCCCAAACTCCATCGTCATCAAAGTCCCATCTATACTGCAGCGTGTCTCCATCAGGGTCATACGAACCACTCGCATCAAAAGTTATCTGTGTGCCTTCAGGTACACTATAAGGACCGTCTGCATCTGCTACCGGTGGACAGTTGACGTTGATATATGCCTGTGGGATATCTACTGATCCACCATCCTCATTGTTTGAGTCCTTATAGTTCACCTTCGCGCTCACTTGTCCACTAACGACATCGACCGGTAAGTTCTGTCCACACTGATCTGACTTTGCCCTGAAAGTCAGGGTAACGGTCTCATTCGAGGATAAACCATGGTCGTGATTGCCCACGTGCGTTGCAATGTCGTTCCATGTGATGACTGTCTTCCCACCAACAGTACTAACATTGTCCGGTGCTATATTGAACGAACCCTCATCCACGATGTAGCTCTGTGTGACCTCAACAACATCCACATAATGCGGGATGGTGTTGAATGTCAGTTCCTCGTATATCTCATCAAAGATTGCCTGAAGGTTATCCGCAGTTGGAGCAGAGTAGTATTTACCTCCTGTAGCAGTCGCCATATCTGTTAGAGGACCAGTAGCCGGGTTGTTTCCAAGCCCTATGGAATATATGACATATCCCTTTGAAGCTGCATTTGACGCTGGTCCACCACTCCCAGCATAGGTGTAATAACCCTCACCATCGCTGAGGAAGATTATTACCTCTTCAGAATCTTCGGTCCTGGTATTTGCATCAAGTACACCGATTGCACTGGATAGACCGACATTTAGGTTTGTGCCCCCAGAACTGTCCACGTTGTCTATCTGGGATTTTACAGTTGGAAAGTCGTTGTCAAGTGGCCATGTAAAGTCGATATTGTTATCCCAACTGACAACGCCAGCCTGATCCCGGGTGGAGTCCATCTTATCAACAAAGTCTTTTGCCGCGGTCTTACGCTTACCCTGCGGGTCGTTCCAAGACATACTTCCTGAGCTGTCAAGGGCAAACACCACATCAAGTGGTATAGGTACTGCCCATTCCTCCCCAGCGCCGGTTACAGTTATGTTCACAGTCGTCTCCTCGTTCACTCCAGAGCTATTGACATTTATATTCGTAGGACTTGCATTCTTGGTGACCGTGGGCGGCTCAACTACCGGTCCATTTGCACTGACTGAGATTGCAAAGATCATCATTACAATCATCGCCGCAATTACTATCGTTAGCACTCTCTTTCTATTCACATTCATCTACTCTCATTCCTCCTTCCCAGTTTATTTTCTCAGTTCAGTTTGTGCATGATCAGATACTCTGACATCGTCTCATGCATAAACATATATTGTATGTACCTCTTATTAGATAAAACTGCACGAAGAAAAGATCAGTACCTATAATTCGCTCCTCTTTTTTTATCTCTTTCTCTCTTCTGCCAGTCCTTCAATCACAATGACCTGTTTAAACACATCCCATGACATCCAGATCCAAAGGATGAGCGGGAGAGCGATTCTTCCAAATATCGCATAGAAGGAGAAAAAACCTATCTGATATGATGGAAATGCGATCTGTAGAACAATGATAGATAGATGAAAAAACAGGAGCAAGATAGACCCTGCAACAATTGATTTTATCCTTTTGATCCACTTTATCTTAGGAGTTGCAAGGATGAGTGCAATGAACGGGATTATGCCAGGAAAACCTCCCCCTGTGGTTATGTTTACATCAGGCAGACCCACCAGCGGCTCTGCGATATCAACGGCAGTATACGTGATAAACGAGATATACCTCTCCGAGATCGAGGGTATGGGGAGCCACACCGGTACCCAGAAGATAAGGATTGCAGTTATGGCAAAGAGGAACTTCACAAGGAATAGCAATAGCGGCTTACCCTTCAACCTTTACCACCCTGAGTATCCATATTGATAGGACGATAACAATTAAGAGGATCAGCGTCACCTGCCAGAGGTACAGGTGCACAAACTCAAAGCTTTCTGGATAGTACATGCCCACAAAGGCAAGGCAGATCAACCGCACCATATTAAGAAGCCCAAGCAGTGGAATACCGAATGCAAGCCCAATAGCCTTCTTATTCCTGCTGGTGGGAAATGCAAGTACTGCCGCAGCATAAACAAGCATCTCAAAGATTCCAGTGCACTCATCCACGATCTCCATCCCAAAACCATTAACACGCACAGCACTCCCACTTGCCGCTGCATCAAGACCAAAGATGCTCAGGATAAAACCAAGAACTATTGCAGTCAAATCATTTAAAAAAGCAATACTACCTCTAAATAAGATGTATAATGCCGAAAAGATCAAAACGAGAAGAAGAAACAAAGATAAAAGTTTAAAAGCCTCGGAGTTTAACAGATCTCCATATCTATCGCCTCTCGTCACAACGATCAACCTGATGATTCAGTATAAGGTTCACTAAAAAAGAAGAAGAGGGTGAAGGATAAAAACTTACTCCTTCTTCCGTCTGAGCCCAAGAGATCCAACGACCAGTACCAATCCAGTCAGTCCTATAAGGGCAAGGATGCCGAGGGGTGTCAGGGCTGGGACTGGTGCTGGTGCTGGTGCTGGTGGTGGCGGTGCTACCTTCTCCAGGGTGAGAAGTGCCCATTCAGTGATGATCACCGGCTCTCCTCTTCCGCATGAGCTCTGCCATGAACCATAGGTTGGTCCTGCTGTTTTATCTTGCTGTGCCACGATCACATCTGAGAAGTCCTCAAACCAGTCGATGCCATCAAATGTATCGATGCCCATGTATTCCAAGCCTTTCATCGTTGTGAACATTGTCTGGTACTGGGCTGGGGTCCCGTTCCATCCTGCAGGTGTGTTGGACCCGCATGCATCGTTCCAGTGTCGTACAAGATAGTCTGTTGCATTGGTAACTCGCTGCACGGTGGGATTATCTCCAACGAACGCCATCTCAAATATGAGGTTTCCTGTTTTGAGTATGTTAACTCCGATCCCGTCACCAGGATACGAGTACCATGATCCTCCATCATTCGTGTCTCCCGTGACATCGTCCTGTACCCAATCTATCCATACGTCAAGCTCAGTCTTCACCCAGCCAGGAACCGTGGATCCGAAATCTTCTGCTTCAGCAAGACCGAGGACTGCGTAGCCTGAGTTGGACTGGTCTCCATACCAGTAGGCACCTGTTCCGTTATCAACGGCTCGGTAGTCCCATCCACCTTCATGGATGCCGCCGCTTGGACCTATGGCTGGGTCAACCTGCCCGTATGCCAGGTAGTCCACCATATCCTGTGCAACCTGTCCGTACGTCCATCCGCTAACAGGTCCTGGTACATTCACAACCCTGTTTGGCGTGCCGCTTGCTGCAATTGCAGCCAAGAGGATTCCTGTGCTGTAGGTTTCACTGCCACCCTGCTGCGCACACACACCTACCCCATTACCGTTGGTATCAGGGTCATCAACCGTGCCCGTTGCCCCAGTTGTGTGATCCTGGGGGGTTATGTTAACGATCGCCAAGTTTGCAAAGGTCCAGTTAAATCCATCCATGACATTCTGATGATATTTATAATCCGGGTCAAACGGTGAGTCATAACCCAGTTCATAAGCACGTTCACAGAGTTTGTACAACGCCAGACCTGTGCCTGCCTCAAGCTCACCCCAGTATGCATTCCAGCTGCCATAATCTGGATCTGCTGGATTAAGATTTTGCTGTGCAATAAGCCATGCCAATCCATCAGTGATTGCCTGTTCTATCTCTGCATCGGTAGCAGCACTTGCAGGTGCGCAGATCGCTGTAAATACCGTAAAGACCATCATCGCTGCAAGCACTATCGTTAACATTCTCATTCTATTCACATTCATCTTTCTAATCCCTCCTTTCCGGTTTACTTTCTTCGTTCATTCCTATTCGTTTGTGCATGATCAGACGCTCTGACATCGTTACATGCACACCGAACATAGCATGGTTGTGCCTTTTATTAGATAAAGCCTTACGAAGAAAAGGTCAGTACCTATGATACTTATGATCTGTACCATAATCCGAGTTCCAATGTTAGTATCATGCATGTACCTATTGATCTATATTGATCTGGGCATCTGTGCATCTGCAAGAACCTATCCTAACTACTTTATCCTATCAGCACACTCTTCAGAATCGTGTCTGTCCGGTTCTTCTTCTCATCAACCTGCGCTCTGGCGAGATTGAGATCTTGCGTGAAGTGAAGTGATCTGTAGCTTCTTTTGAAATGGAGCTCCGACAGTGCCAAACCACCTGTGGATGGTGTTCTTATCATAGCCAGAAGCTTGTGCCGCACCGCGCATGCCATCTATTGTTTTGGTATCCTCGCTATGGTTCTAAAGCATTTTATCACTCACTGACAAGATGATACTACCACCTCAGTGCAAAAGATATATCAGATAAAGCAAGAGTGTGTAATGTGATATTTTGTGTCGTTGCACTGATACCTACTACATGTACGTACCACAGGTACGGATCATAGGTACTGACCTTTTGTTCGTAAGGTTTTATTTAATAGGTGTACTATAAGGTATGTTTAATGTGGATGAAACGATGCAAAAGCATCTGATCATACACAAGAAGAAACGAATGAAAGAAGGAAAAAACATGGAGAAAAAGAAGAGAATAAAATAGGAAAGGAGGAAAGAATAGATGGATACGAATATTAAGAAAAGACTACAGATAGCGACAACAGCAATACTAGTGATGGCAGTATTTACAGTGATGCTGACACCAGCGATGGCAGACTCATCTGATACATGCAAGGATGCTATCAGAGTCTATGGTTTCCTTGATAAGGGAGCCGGCGATCGATCTGTTGAGTGTGAGAACCCGCCATACACCGATGCGATAGCACCGTTCTGGCCACAGGCTAAGCAGGCACCGGAGAAGGACTTTTTGACCTTCAACCCGATCGTCATGGAGCATGACGACTATGACTGGGATAACGATGGCGTGAATGACTTTGTCTACAGGAACTCGATCAAAGCTAACGCTGTCGACGCCAATGAGAAGGAGTTCTTCAGGATGTGGTATGAGCCTGTTGAATGGATAAAGGACGAGGACTGTGATAACGAGTTTGACGTCGTACTGACGAATGGCGATGTTACCACGATCGATGAGTACGAGAAGAACCTTCTCGACTACCTGAAGAGTGGTATTGGAATCAAGCCATCTAACGAGGACACGAGCAAGGCAGACCTCTATGCGCCAACGATCAAGCAGGAGTTCACCTTCATGTTCCTTGATACGAGCAACGATCCGATCTCTGCACCGACCGGGAATAGTCATTTCCTTGTTCCGATGGCATCATGGGTCGATGACAATGGTATCGACAGCTTTGATGCAGACGGCGATGAGGCACCTGATCCTGTGAGGGTGTGCAGCGAGGCAGATCTTGGAGATGTGAACTCAGATGGTATACCTGAATTCCTCGACATCGATGGCGATGGAGTTCTCGAGACTCTCAGTGATGACGGTCTGCAGCTATCAGGTGATGAGATACTTGTCCTGCGGCTTGATCCAAAGACAGTTCACGAAGGAGAGAGGCTTCAGTTCTTCGACTTCGAGATAGAGCTTGAAGATACAACCGAGTCAGGACGAGCACTTATCAACATCTACTACAGAGGAAACCCGAACAGCTACGGCGATGAACTGATCGGACAGGTCAATCTCGGCGCAGATCTCATCCCAACACCGGGAAGCTCGTTTGCAACCTTTGCGCGAGGCGGCGTGAACACGTTCCTGTCTCCACGCGGACCAGGGTTCGTCTGGGTTACAGATGTTGACTGGGAAGATGATACCGCAAGGATCATAATCGGCAGAATGTTCGGCAACACCCACGCAAACATCGGATGCACTCTAGATCCATTGGCATACCAGAAGCACTTCTATGTCGACGGCGTGCTCTACAATGTAGTTGCCATAAAGACCGTTGGACAGGATGAACTCAAGTACGTGACATTCAGAGCAAAACTCGTGAAAGTCCCACTCTGGATCGAGAACCACTCAACACAGCTCGTTGGATGGGCAAAGAACACAACCCTACCAGTGATGCCACAGTTCAACATGCTACACGCGATGATGTTGGATGTTGCTGATACGTGGGATGATACGAAGAAGGGACCCATCGTAGAGCCTGATACACCTCTTGAGATCGTGTATATCAACGAGACTAAAGAACCAAGGTTCCACGGAGAACTCAGAGAGATACTGGGCGAACCAGGATACAAACCATGGCCTCACAAAGACGAAGGCTGGTGGATCGACTGGTTCCAGACGATACCATACCAGTACACCGAGTTTGTGCTTCCATACGAGCATGGTCCATACCTCATGACGAGCGCGTTCTACGCCGACGAAGCAGTCTATAACTACATGGATGACGGCGTGAGCATGGACGATGGCAGAGGCGCAAGACTCAAATTCTGGTACGATACGTGCCAGGGACCACTCTTCATCGACAGGGAAACCGATTCTGTGCGCATCTATGGTTTCCTTGATAAGGGAGCCGGCGATCGATCTGTCAAGTGCGAGAACCCGCCATACACCGATGCGATAGCACCGTTCTGGCCACAGGCTAAGCAGGCGCCAGCAAAGGACTTCATAACCTTCAACCCGATCAAGATGAAACACAATGACTATGACTGGGATAACGATGGCGTGAATGACTATGTCTACAGGAACTCGATCAAAGCTAACAATCGTGACGCTGACGAGAAGGAGTTCTTCAGGATGTGGTATGAGCCTGTTGAATGGATAAAGGACGAGGACTGTGATGGCAAGTTTGACGTCGTACTGACAAACAATCGTGTTATCACGATCGATAAGTACGAGAAGAACCTCCTCAAGTATCTGAAGCGTGGTATCGGAATCAAACCATCTAACGAGGACACGAGCAAGGCAGACCTCTATGCGCCAACGATCAAGCAGGAGTTCACCTTCATGTTCCTTGATACGAACAACGATCCGATCTCTGCACCGACTGGATCAAGCAAGTTCCTTGTTCCGATGGCATCATGGGTCGATGACAATGGTATCGACAGCTTTGATGCAGACGGCGATGAGGCACCTGATCCTGTGAGGGTGTGCAGCGAGGCGGATCTTGGAGATGTGAACTCAGATGGTATACCCGACTTCCTTGACATCGATAACGATGGACTAACCGAGACTCTCAGTGATGACGGTCTGCAGCTATCAGGTGATGAGATACTTGTCCTGCGGCTTGATCCAAAGACAGTTCACGAAGGAGAGAGGCTTCAGTTCTTCGACTTCGAGATAGAGCTTGAAGATACAACCGAGTCAGGACGAGCACTTATCAACATCTACTACAGAGGAAACCCGAACAGCTACGGCGATGAACTGATCGGACAGGTCAATCTCGGCGCAGATCTCATCCCAACACCGGGAAGCTCGTTTGCAACCTTTGCGCGAGGCGGCGTGAACACGTTCCTGTCTCCACGCGGACCAGGGTTCGTCTGGGTTACAGATGTTGACTGGGAAGATGATACCGCAAGGATCATAATCGGCAGAATGTTCGGCAACACCCACGCAAACATCGGATGCACTCTAGATCCATTGGCATACCAGAAGCACTTCTATGTCGACGGCGTGCTCTACAATGTAGTTGCCATAAAGACCGTTGGACAGGATGAACTCAAGTACGTGACATTCAGAGCAAAACTCGTGAAAGTCCCACTCTGGATCGAGAACCACTCAACACAGCTCGTTGGATGGGCAAAGAACACAACCCTACCAGTGATGCCACAGTTCAACATGAACCACGCCATACTCAACGATGTATGGCCAGCATGGGATCATGAGAAGAAAGGCGAACCACCAATGGACGCACCAGCACTCGATATCGTGTACACAGCAGAGACTAAAGAACCAAGGTTCCACGGAGAACTCAGAGAGATACTGGGCGAACCATGTGAAGAAACAACTGAGCCTGACGACGCAATTAAGTCGAACGACTGCTATCCATGGCCTTACGAGTACGAAGGCTGGTGGATCGACTGGTTCCAGACGATACCATACCAGTACACAGCATTCAAACTGCCAGAAGGACACGGACTGTACCTCATAACAAGCGCGTTCTACGCCGATGAATCGGTCTATGCGTACTGGAATGATGGATATATAGACGATGGCAGAGGCGCAAGACTCAAGTTCTGGTACGACCCAGCAGACCCGACAGACATCTACATCAACCGCGTTGGTGAAACACCACCACCGCCAGACCGGCTTGAGGGCGATGTGAACAACAACGGTGCAATCACTGGAGCAGACGCACAGCTGACTGCTCAGCACATTGTTGGAACAACGACCTTGACAGGCGAGGATGCACAGGCAGCAGATGTCAACGATGACATGGGCGGAGTTACACCACATATAACTGGTGCCGACCTGCAGTTGATCAAGCAGTACATCGTAGGGACCATAACTGAGTTCCCAGGTGGACAGTATATACCGTGATATCGAAAGATATCACACCCTTTTATTTTTTAAAAGGGTAGATATCAGCGAAGGAGTGATTTATGATGAAAAGAATGTCTATAGCAATCGCATGCCTGATGGTAGTGCTTACCTTCGGTATACTCGTACCAGCATCAGCAGCAGCAACAAACGTGTACGTTGATCCTGCAACAGTAACAAGTGACAACTGTGAGACGGTCTCTATCATGATCGAGACTGATGAGGCTGCAGGCATTGGTTCTGCAACGATGACACTCGTCTATGACCCATTGGTGGTTGACTACAACGGCAAGGTTGCTGACGGCGATCTTGGTGGTGTGACGATCAATGAGAACCCGGTTGGAACACTCACTTTGACGGCTGCAACAGGAGCCAGTCCAGGTCCAACAGGAACTGTCAAGTTCGTAGAACTTGAGTTTTGCCCGGTTGGAACTGCAGGTGAGTGCAGTGATTTAGACCTCACTGTAACCGAGCTTACCGACGGAACTGCTGGAAATCCCCAGGTTATAGTACCAGACAGTGTAACCGATGGAGAGTTCTGTGTAGCTGGTGTGCCGCCAGCAGGTACTGATGTGTACGTTGATCCTGCAACAGTAACAAGTGACAACTGTGAGACGGTCTCTATCATGATCGAGACTGATGAGGCTGCAGGCATTGGTTCTGCAACGATGACACTCGTCTATGACCCATTGGTGGTTGACTACAACGGCAAGGTTGCTGACGGCGATCTTGGTGGTGTGACGATCAATGAGAACCCGGTTGGAACACTCACTTTGACGGCTGCAACAGGAGCCAGTCCAGGTCCAACAGGAACTGTCAAGTTCGTAGAACTTGAGTTTTGCCCGGTTGGAACTGCAGGTGAGTGCAGTGATTTAGACCTCACTGTAACCGAGCTTACCGACGGAACTGCTGGAAATCCCCAGGTTATAGTACCAGACAGTGTAACCGATGGAGAGTTCTGTGTAGCTGGTGTGCCGCCAGCAGGTACTGATGTGTACGTTGATCCTGCAACAGTAACAAGTGACAACTGTGAGACGGTCTCTATCATGATCGAGACTGATGAGGCTGCAGGCATTGGTTCTGCAACGATGACACTCGTCTATGACCCATTGGTGGTTGACTACAACGGCAAGGTTGCTGACGGCGATCTTGGTACAGTAGAGATCAATGAGAACCCGGTTGGAACGCTCACGATGGTGGCTGCAACAGGAGCCAGTCCAGGTCCAACAGGAACTGTCAAGTTCGTAGAACTTGAGTTCTGCCCGGTTGGAGATCCAGGCGAGTGCAGTGATTTAGACCTCACCGTTACCGAGCTGACCGACGGAACTATTGGAAATCCCCAGGTTATAGTACCAGACAGTGTAACCGATGGAGAGTTCTGTATTCTTAATGGAGACGTCTCACCCGCTCCCCAGATAATCGAGCCAGTCGATGGTGACGAGGTCTGTGGTGTTGTCACTGTCACTGTCGTTGATAACAGTGGTGAGGGCGATATCGAGTACTGTCTCATCGAGTACTTCAATGGTACTGAGTGGATAGAGATCGTTAACGATACAACCGCGCCCTACGGTGGTGACTGGGATACGAGTGAACTATCTCCGGGTGAGTACACGGTTCGTGCAACGATGAAGGATGCTGCGGGTCAGACCGGTGCGGATGAGATCACTGTGACGATTCCACCGTGCTGTGATGCAGACTTTGTCCTTGAGCTTGAGGCTGGTTGGAACCTGGTCTCGGTTCCTGCATGGATTAACGGTTCGAAGAATGCGGTTGATGTCTTCAACCTGAGCGTGAGCGGTTTTGAGAGCTGCTGGTACTATGATGCATGTGAAGGCGAGTGGTTCTCCAACAGTGATGTGAGTGTTGAGCCGTGCCGGGGCTACTGGGTGCTCAAGGAGAATGCAGAGACTCTCTGTTTAGACCTCAATGAGTCTGCTGGTCCGTCTGATATTCCGTCGCAGGATCTCTGTGAGGGTTGGAACCTGATCGGTTACACCAGTTCTGTTGCTATCGATGATGGCACTGCTGGTGATTTCAAGTCGGTCTCAACTCTTGAGGATACGTTTGCCCAGTTGTGGACGTACTCGCAGACCAGTGGATGGTTGGGTTATCCATCATGGGGTCTTGACCGTCTCGAGCCTGGCGAGGGTGCCTGGATTCTGATGACCGAGGATGCCACCATGCATGGAACGCCGTATGTGTGAAGAGGAGAATAGAAGAAAGGTAAGTAAGAAGAGATGAAATAGAGAAAGGGAGTTATCCCTTCTTTATTTTCTAATTTATTTCTCAGGTTTATTATTATCATTATAGTTTATAAAAAGAGGTGAGACGACGATATGAAAGAAAAAAGTAGAATGAGTGGTAGAGGTATCCTGATCCTCGTTTCGATCCTGTTAACCGCGTCTCTGGTTGCAGTGGCAGAGGGACCGCCTCTCCCACCAACGCCACCAACGCCAAACATCTTCTACGGGGCAGTGTTGGTTGACGGTGAGCCTGCGCCTGTTGGAACCAACGTCTCCGCGTACATCGATGATGAGCTCAGGGGAAGTATAGAGGTTACGGTGGAAGGCAGGTACGGAGACCGTGTAAACGATAGCTATCTGACCGTTAATGGGAGTGAAGCTGACATTGGTAAGACGATAACGTTCAAAGTGAATGGAGTTGACGTGGGAAGCGCTGAATGGAAGAGCTTTGCAGTTCCACGGAGGCTCGATCTTCCACAAGAGCCAGGCGATGTGTCAGAAAGTGTTAACGCAACAACACTACCAACGCCAGAGCCCTTTGGGGAGACGAGAGCACCAACGGCTACACCAGAAGAGAGAAGAGAGACACCAGCAGAAGAGCCAGGTCTGCCCGGGTTTGAACTGGTCTTTGCGATCGCTGGCCTCTTTGCAGTCACAAGTTTACTTAAGAGAAGGAGATGAAAAAAGATGAAACGAAAAACGAGATGCACAAAAGAAAAAAAGGGAAAGAAGACGGGTAGAAGTATCTGGAGAGTTTCGATACCTCTACTAATGATTCTTCTAACCTCCTCTGTAGTTGTAGTGGCAACGGCAGAAAGTGAAGGTCTGCCACCCATACCGAATACGTTCTATGGAGATGTAACACTCAATGGAGACCCTGCACCTGTCGGGACCACGGTCTCGGCGTACATCGATGGCAAGCTCAGGGGAAGCATAGAGGTCACTGTAGCAGGTAAGTACGGAAGCAAAACGAATCCTTTGAGCGTTACTGGCAGCAGCACAGATGTTGGCAAGCCAATAACATTCAGGGTTGGCGGTGTCACGGCAAGCGAGACTGCTACGTTGTATAGCTTGCCCACACCGGTGGAACTTGATCTCTCAGCAACAGGTAGTCAAGATTCACCATCGGATTCACCACCGTTTGGAGGAGGATACGAGGACTCGCCAACAGGTGGTGGAGATCATTCATCAGGAGGATCTGGATCTGATCCAGATGTGAACAGAACTGAAGCGCCCACCACGGTGCAGGGAACGCCTGGAGTATCAGCGACAGCAGCAACGCCGGTGGAGACGATGATACCAGCAGAGACGCAGACGCCGATAGAAGAGAGAGAAGAGACACGCTGGATGCTCCCTGGATCTGGGTTTATACCTGCCCTTGCTGGACTCTTTTTGGTCGCATATCTGATGATCAGGAGAGATAAAGTGAAATAAAGTGAAGTAAAAGGTAAGTAGCTGGAGAAAGGAGGAAAGGATAAGATGAAAGGAAAAACAATAGTAAAGATGGATGGAAAGGGTTGGAATTCACTGCTCATTCTCGCGATTGGTATTATATTGATATCTATTGCAGTATCTGCAGGTTCGTCGATTCCAACTCCCCCTAATGAGTTCAAGGGAGCTGCAACGCTCAATGGAGACCCTGTCTTCGTTGGAGATGTTATCTCGGCATATGTTGATGGCGAGCTCAGAGGAAGCACCGTGGTCACAACACCAGGTAGATACGGAGATATAGAGAACCGTCTGAGTGTTAAAGGCAGTGAAGCTGACATTGGTAAGACGATAACGTTCGAGATAAACGGTGTTGAGACAGGCGAGACTGCCCTGTGGCAGAGCTACGCAGGTGTACGGGTGCTTAACCTCTCTGCTCCAAGTGATCTCTCCCCGCCTCCGAACGCGTTCTATGGGAATGTGACGCTCGATGGCGAGCCCGCACCAGTTGGGATAGTTGTCTCGGCATACGTCGATGGGTTGCGGAGAGGAAGCACGGTGATCACGAGACCGGGTAGATACGGAGATGCTGGGTTTTTGAACGTGAGCGGCACGAACGGTGAGACGATAACGTTCAAGATCAACGATACCGAGGCAAGCGAGACCGCAACATGGCAGATGCTCGCACCACCACGAGAGCTTGACCTCACCGCAGGAGAGGGCGAAACGCCAACACCCACACCCACGCCCGGTACGACCGGCGATGTTGTCATAAACGAGATCATGTACAACCCGGACGGGGATGACAGGACGTACGAGTGGATTGAGCTGTACAACAGGGACACTGAGACCGTGGATCTTGATGGCTGGGTTCTGAATGGGAGCATGAGTGGCAGTGATACCGTGCTGAGTGGAATGATGGAGCCTGACACGTATCTCGTACTCGCAAAAGACCCGACAGCATTCCATGAGCGCTATCCTCTTGCGACCTGCAGAGTGATACAGGGCAACTGGACATACCTTACAAACCTCGGTAGTAGTAGCAAGAAGCGAATAGATCTGCACAGCAGATCAGGCTTGATTGACACGGTAAACTACGGCGTGGTTGAAGCACGTGAGGACTACTCGGCAGAGCGAAATGCAACAGATGGCTGGGAAGAGAGCCTTCTAGAGGGAGGAACTCCATGCAGTGAGAACAGTGTATTAGGTACTCCCCAGACGAGTGGACCCACCGGTGGAAATAATGATGGTGGACACCATCATGGTGGTGGGGGTGGTGGTTCGATCTCATCTCCTGACCAGTCTGGAAATCTCGTGAAGGGAGAGACTAGGTGTGAGTGGCTAAGCATTGGTGTGCCAGCGATCTACAGATTCACAACGCCAGAGCTTCCGGTGTACGAAGTGAATATAACACCGAGTGTCAGTGCGGGCAAGATCTGTGTACGGGTTGAGCTCTTGAAGAACACCTCTGAACTGGCAAGAGAGCCTGCATGGGGCAAGGTTTACAAGAATGTGAACATCTGGGTTGGAACAACCGGGTTTGCCGTGCCTGAGAATATCAAAGAAGCTGTGATAAGCTTCAGGGTTGAAAATTCGTGGATGTCAGATGAGAATGTCCAATCAGAGGATATAAGGATGCTCAGATGGAACGGTACCGGGTGGAATTCACTTGAGATAGAGGAGGCAGACGGCAGCGATCCGAGCTACACGTACTTCAAAGCGATGACGAACGCCTTCTCACCGTTCGCGATCGTTGCAGAGGTACCACCAGCGGGAGAGGTAACGTCTCACACAACACCTACAGCACCATCGCCTCTTGAGTCAGAGGAAGAATCTGCAGCGGCGGAGAAGACTCCGACAAGAAGAGCGCCAGGGTTTGAGGTTCTGTGGTCGGCTATGGCAGTACTCTTCGTAGCATATCTCTCTATAAGACGAAAGCACTGAGATCTACTGAGATTGGCGCTCTATTGGACTGGCTCTTCACATATAGCGCCAAACCCCTTTACCAAACCCCTTTACGCTTTTTTATTTTATTTTTCACTCTGATTTTATTTTTCACTCTGGTTGGAATGTTATTGGTGATGTTCCAAGTCTCTTGTTGAGTCTTCTTTCTGCGTTGAATCCCGTCATCTCTATTATCATCGCTTCGATCACGATGTATGTTCTGGCTTCTTCACGCAGGCATCCGAGTTTTGTCTCTTTTTTGTTTCCGAAGCCTGTGTGAAGGTGGATCTTTGGTTCCTCATTCTCCCAGAATATGTTCCCTATGCCAAGCACTTCGGTTACATCATCGAGTTCTGTCCAGATTATTTCTGGTGGGAGTTTTCTCTCTTTCGGTCCACTTACGAATCTCGCGCTCCCTGTCGCACCAAGGAGAGTGATGGTTGCCTGTCTTATCTTCTCTCTCACTGCGAGTTTTCTTATCTCCTCAACTGGATTTTCGTCGTGATCAATCCGCGCGAGAAATACTCGCCCTACTCTACCAACTGCGTAATCCATATTCACCTCACGAGTTCTCAGGCATCGGGAGTACCGAGTGTGCGATCAGCGGAAGGTAGCCGACGTATGGTACGCGGTAGAGGGCAACTCCGATGATCCACTCTTCTTTCACAGGAGTGTGGTAGCTGATACTGCCTGTCTGGTCATAGTACTGATTGTGGTCGCCTTTTGTGATGTACCCATCGTGTGGAGCAGCAGGCCCGTTCTCCCACATGGGCTCGCCCCTTCTGACGTAGTACATTGCTCTGTGAATGATCGGGGTTGTCTCGGTCTTGCCCTTTTTATAGTAGAGAATAACATCTCCGTAGTTGTTGAACGTTCTGTAACCCTTTTTTATTCCATCTGCATAGGTTATAATCTCTCCAGGACCCGGGTTTTTTATGAAGATCAGGTCTCCCTTCATCATATTGGGCTCCATGCTACATGATTCCACTGCTACCATCGGGTGATAGGTTCCGAGTGCTACCTTGGATGCTGATGTGAATACTATGAGCACCATAGCTACGAATATTAAGTCTCGAGCAAGGCCTGCCCAGTAGCTCTCGCTCTCTCTGAATCTTCGTATCAGATTCCGCATTCTCTTCAAACCTCTTATATAATAGGTATTAGGTACAGATATGATCTCGTCTATGATTGAGTCAGATATAATAAAAGCTTTCGCAGAGGCAGGCTATCAGATAAACATGGAAGCGTTGATGGCTATCATGAATAAGGGTAACATCAGCGACTCAATCAACAAGATATTAAAATGCGTTGGTGATGACGTCATCGTCATAGAGAAGGATCACGTCTCCAGAGCCATGATCCAGACGTCAGAAGAAGATTTTGAGAGAGAACTCCCTCTGAACGATGCCATCTCTCACCCATACGATCCCTACACTCCAATCCGTGCAGAGAACGATGATGAAGCACTCGAAGCACCAGATATAGATGTCCTCTCTGACATCACCAACCAGTCAACCTGCATCGGCGAGTACGAGGAGTTCGTCCAGTACTTCAGGGACCGATACACCCGGTTGAGCGAGATCATCAGAAAACGGATCCCCAGCAGACCGATTGAGAGCCTGAAAAGAGAGCAGCGCGGAGATGACCGTGATAGAATCTCAATAATCGGGATGGTGAGAGAGATAAGAACAACAGCACGGGGGCACAGGCTGATAGAACTCGAAGACCCAACAGGAAGCATTCCAGCACTGATACTGAACGGAGAGGAAGAACTCTTCCAGTTATCAGAAGAGATACTCCACGACGAGGTCATCGGTCTCACCGGACGCCCTGGACCGAATGGTGGACTCTTCATCACAGAGGAGATCACATGGCCAGAGATTCCAAACCCAAGCTACAGCCTGAAGAACATGGAGAAGAAGAGAAGTCCAGGCAACAGAGTGGTCTTCATCTCAGACCTGCACGTCGGGAGCAAGACATTTCTCGAAGACGCATGGCACAGGTTCACAGCCTGGCTTCGTGGCGAGAAGAGAGAGAGGGAAGACCCATCACCAGAGAATATCAGATACCTCATAGTGGCAGGCGACCTCGTTGACGGAATCGGCGTCTACCCAGGCCAAGAAAACGAACTCTTGATAGATGACATCTACAGACAATACCAGAAGGCAGCAGAATACCTAAAAGAGATACCACCCAGAATAAAGATCATCATATCACCTGGAAACCACGATGCAGTCCGCCAGGCAGAACCACAACCACGCTTCCCAGCCAAGATCACAGAACTCTTCGAGAAGAACACCACATTCACAGGCAACCCAGCAATGATCGGAATCGAAGGAGTCAAGATACTGATCTACCATGGCCGCGCAATCGACGACCTCGTCGCACACATCCCCAGCGTCGAATACCAAGACCCAACAGTAGCCATGAAAGAGATGCTGAAAAGACGACACCTCGCACCGATCTATGGCGGACGGGTCTCCATAGCACCAGAGAGACACGACCACTTCGTGATAGAAGAGATCCCGGACATACTCCACTGCGGACACGTACACAGAGCAGCCACATCGAACTATCGCGGAATAACACTCATAAACAGCGGCACATGGCAGAGCCAAACAGAATTCCAGAGACGAGTAAACCTCCAGCCAACACCAGGAATAGCAACAATCATGGACCTGAACACAAGAGAAACAGAGATGATAAACTTTTTATAAATAAGCTGAGATCGTTTCCCTGATGCGCATTGGTCATCCTTCAGGTGCCTATCTGTAATGGTTCTGTCATCTTTTTGAGGGTTGCTATGGCTGAGAGGGCTGCGAGGTAGCTTGTTCGTGGATTCTCTGAAGATGGCACGTTCTCAACTCTTGTTGTGAACCTGCCGAAACTGCCTTCAACCTCTATCTCGTGAACGTTTCTGGTTAGATGTGGGTCTGCGTATATCTCCACACTCGTCTTCTCAGGTCCTATGCCTGATAGGCTGAGGGTGGCTGCAACGTTGATATTTGTTGGGAAGGCGGTGGTGGCTTCTCTTGCTGTTCCTGTGAATATAAGGGTTTCTTCGGTGAGAGAATCGAGGTTTATTCTCTTTTCTTTGATGTATGGTGCGTCTTTGAGGCTTTCTGGGTGTTTTCTGGTCTTCAAAACCACTCTCTTCATCCCAATGATCTTAGCTGCTTTGATGCCGTCGATTCCAATTATTGCACCTGATGGAACATGTATCTTGGTATTGTTCTTCTTGGCAAGCTCCACCAGTTCACTTCTGAGCTCTGGGTCTGCGAGAGCTCCAACACTCATTATCATAACCTGAGAGCCGTGTGAGAGCGCTGTTCTTGCTACTTCAGGAACTGCTGAGACTGAGGCGGACTCGACGATGACATCTGTATGCTCAGCCATCTGCGAGACGCTCTCTATCAGGGGTTGGGGGGTGAGGGTTGAGGCAAGCCTCTCCGACTTCTCGATGTGCCTGTCAGATATCGATACGAGCCTGAGCCCGCTGGCATCTTCTGTTATAAACCTAGCAAGTATCGTTCCGATGGCACCGCAGCCAACAATACCAACGTCCAGCATGAGACTCATTCCAATAAAATCAGCTCAGATTTAACAACCGATTAACTGATCACACTCTTTAGATTGTGGCGGGAGTGCCGCAGGTCGCTATCCCCTCCACTGCCCAGTGGTCCAGAGGACTTCTCCATCCCGCAGCCCCATGAGCGATGGTTGTTCATGGCTGGTCTGCTCCCTTCCGGGCCTGAACCGTTCTCCATGATTAAGCCATGAAGAACCACTCTCCAGCGGCCCTTCATGGCAACACCATCCCCACGGGACGAGACTTCACCGTTATCCTCATGGGCTGGCACAGAGGAGCAGGATATCTTCCATTGGCTTCGCCCCCCGCATATCGACGGTTTCGGGTTACAGGCAACGTCGAATTGCCCAGGCTATCCCGCCAAGAGTAAAGTATTATATTTACATGAAATAAACTTAACCCCACGAGAGGGATATTGATCTCCGAACTGTGAATTGACTCAGACTGCTTTGATGATCTCACCTGCACAGGCAATTCCTGCTCTTATTGACCCGTTCATGCTGCGCTCAGGGTAGTTTGGGTGTGAGAAGATCCCTGCAAGGTATAGGTTCTTGATCGGGGTCTTATATGGGAGGATTCTCTTTCGATATCCTGTTTCATAGATTGGTGCTGTGCACCTCTCTCTTGCAAGTCTCCACCAGAGCACCTTCTCTCTATTAAATGTTGGGAAGAGTTTCTCAAGGGCGGTTATGTAGAGTTCTGCCACCTCTTCTTCTCGCGCGGTCATGAGGCTCTCATCGGCCTCCTGAAGGTATGTGGCGAGGTATACGAGGTGATCGCCGCTGTACTCTTCAGGTGGTATGAGGTTTGTGTGCTCTATCACCGCTCCGAATGGCGTCTCCGGTCTTATGTTGAGCCAGTATGTCTCTTTCATCAATCGCTCTTCAAGTCCTATCAGGAGGCATAGACTCCCCTGGTACCTGATACCACTGCCAGTTGGGTGGGTGCCTGTCCCGTTCTCGAGTTCAGGTATCTTCGGTGTAGCTGGAGTTTTCTTCTCTTGGCTTGGTGGGACTGTGGAGATCACAGCATCTGAAGGGACGAAAGACCCCCCTATTTCAACTCCAGTCGCTTCACCCTCTTCAATGGTGATACGGTCCACTTCTGTGTTGCACCTGATCACTCCACCGCGTTCTCTAATCTCTCTCTCGATCGCTCTTATCAGCTCTTCAAATCCTCCGCGAATGTATCCGAGCCTCTCGCCGCGAAGTCCGCGATTGGAGCGAAGATTGATCCGGCTTGATAACCATGCGGCAGAGACCCGGTCCATCTCTCTTCCGAACTTGCTCTTGAGGAGTGGTGCAAAGAAGTTGTCAAAGATGGATCGGTTGGCAGATCTGAGTATCCATTCTCGCGCCGTGACTTCATCGAGAGCGATCGGGTCTTCTATCTTCCTTGATCGCATCACGAATCGTGCCAATCTGATCATATCTGTGACCTTGAGATCCGGGTATCTCAATAGCTGGATCGGTGTGTTGAGTGGAAAGACTCTTCCACGAGTGTAGTAGCCGGTTGTGGCTCGAAGCCACTCAACTCTCTCCCTGAGTCCAAGTTCGTCGATCAGGTGGAGAAGCTCGTTGTCCGATTCGAAGAGGTGATGATAGTACTTCTCGATCGAGTATCCGTTGATGTTGTAACTTGCAAGCATTCCACCCAGAACGGAATCCTTCTCGAAGATGAGTGTCTCATAGCCAGATCCCGTGAGGCTGTATGCTGCTGTGAGCCCTGCAAGCCCGCCGCCAATGATTATCACTCGCCTCGTCATCTATCGAACGATCCTTCGCAATTTTAGGATTCATGATCAAGATGGACCAGAGAGTCTTATAACTTCCTGTGCATCACGAGAAGATACTCAAACCCGGTTTGGGATCTGCTCTTGCGAATCAGGACTGTGAGAGCCTGTAGCCAGGTAGCCATTTAGACAATAGTGTTATTAAGCAGGATGCATCTCTATTGGACTATGGATGTGAGAGTCTCATCTTCCCGGTTGGAGGGTGTGGTTAATGCTCCGCCATCCAAGAGTTATACCCATCGAGCAGTGGCTATCGCATCACTTGCCAGAAGAACGCGCGTTCTTGACCCGCTGATATCGGATGATACGCGCAGCACCATGCATGTCGCTCGGATGCTTGGTGCAGAGGTTGAACGGTTGGAAGATCATATTCAGGTCATCGGCACCCAGGGGGAGATAAGCACTCCAGATAATGTCGTTGACGTTGGTAACTCTGGAACCACTCTCAGGATCATGACCGCTGTATCTGCCCTTGCGAGTGGTGCCGTGGTCTTGACTGGTGATGCATCGATCAGGCGGCGCCCCAACAATCCACTCCTCGTTGCACTCAACGATCTTGGCGCAGACGCTTTTTCAACCCGTAACAATGGGATGGCGCCACTCGTTGTGCGGGGCAAGCTGCGCGGTGGAAAGACGTTTATTGACGGATCGGTCAGTTCACAGTTCATCACAGGGCTCCTCATAGCATGCCCGTTTGCAGAGCGGGATACAGAGATCGTGGTTCGGGGCACGCTCAAGTCACGGCCTTATGTGGAGATCACACTTGAGATGCTAAGACGTGCAGGAGTGGAGATAACGGTCGAAGAGGGCGTGAACCTGAGATTCAGGGTAGAAGGCGGGCAGAATATGCATGTCTCAGAGTACCAGGTTCCAGGTGACTTCTCATCAGCCTCGTACCTGCTTGCAGCAGGCGCGCTCTTCGGCGAGGTAACAGTCACCAATATGTACCCAACTGCCCAGGGCGATTCTCTGATCATCCAGATACTCGAAGAGATGGGTGCAGACATCAGATGGAACAAGAATAAAGGGGTTGTTAGAGTGAGAGAGAGCGAGCTCACAGGGTGTGTGATCGATGTCGGAGAGACTCCAGACCTGCTGCCAACTCTTGCAGTGCTCGGCGCTCTTGCAGAGGGCACCACCCGGATTGAAAACGCAAAACACGTCCGCTACAAAGAGACAGATCGAGTCCACGCCATGGCAAGAGAACTTACAAAGATGGGCGCTATTGTGAAGGAGGAAGAAGAGAGTTTGACGATCAAAGGATCGAAACTGCATGGCGCGAAACTCGATGGCTGGGGTGATCACCGAATCGTAATGGCACTGACACTTGCAGGGATTGCAGCAGGCAACACCACCATCAGCACAGCAGAGTCTGTCAAGATCTCATATCCAAACTTCTTTGAAGATATGAGAAGACTTGGCGCCAGTATTGAAGGAAGCACTTGAAACTATAGTTCATCCCTAAAACAACTTCACCTCCAGGGGTTGTAGCAGCTAAAGCAGAAGAACTTGACATCCATTTTATTTATCTTCCACTCTATTCTCCCGACTTAAATCCTATCGAGTTTGATTGGAAGGATTTAAAGAGAGAGTTAAGCAATATTCTTGACTTTGGTGAGATGATCAAGAGTTGTGAAGGAGTAGCATTGGATCTATTTGATGAGAGAAAACAGGGCTACTCAAGTTACTGGGTAGATGAGTTTATTAGTGCAGAAAATTAGAGGAATGACTATGAAAGAGGTAATAGCGTAAGTTCTCAAGAAATAGCGGGAAAATAGGTAGAAATAAAGGTGACCAAGGAATAAATTAGGCAAAAGATGGTGGATAAGTGGTTCTGGAACGGATTCCAATATAGAAGGCGGTATAGATATCTTTGAACAGAAGTTTTGCAAAGGGCTCATTAGAGTTATTTGGTATGAGAAAGTATGGTTATTCACGAGACTGGGTAGGTGAGTTTATAAGTATCAGGAGTTGTTGAGATGGCTATAAATTAGATAAAGTCTTGTTACTGTGTATGTATGACACTGACATGCAAAGAGTGTATTGGTGATCATGGAACAAGATGAAAATTCTATTAAAAAATACCAATTTAAATTAAAATCGGACTTCAAGCCGAAGGGCTCGCAGCCAGAAGCGATACGTAAGCTGGTTGAAGGCATAAGAAGGAACTATAACTACCAGACACTCCTTGGTGTCACAGGTTCAGGGAAGACGTTCACCATAGCAAATGTCATAAACGAGGTCCAGAAGCCGACGCTCGTTCTCGCTCACAACAAGACCCTTGCAGCTCAGCTCTATAACGAGTTCAAAGAGTTCTTTCCAGAGAATAGGGTTGAGTACTTCGTCTCGTATTACGACTTCTACCAGCCAGAATCGTACATTCCGCAGAAGGATCAGTACATCGAGAAGGATGCCAAGATAAACCCTAAGATCGATCAGATGAGGCTTGCCGCGACCGCATCGCTATCCTCGAGAAGGGATGTGATTATCGTTGCATCGGTCTCGTGTATTTATGGCATCGGAAGCCCTGAGAGTTTTAGGAAGATGGGTTTTGAGATAATGGTTGGGCAGAGGATGCCGAGAGTTGAGTTCTTGAAGAGACTTGTTTCGATACAGTTCGAGAGAAATGATATCGAACTCATGCCAGGGCGTTTCAGGGTTAGGGGTGATACGATCGATCTGATCCCAGGATACTTCAACAATATCATACGTGTGGAGATGTTTGGGGATGAGATCGAGACGATCTCTGAGATTGACAGAAACACGGGTGAGGTCATAGAGAAGATGAAGTATTTCTTTATCTATCCTGCAAGACACTTTGTAATACCTGAAGACCGGATCAAGGAAGCGATAGCATCTATAAAAGCGGAGCTTGAGAGGAATCTTCCGAAGCTGGGAGTGGTCGAAGCCCACCGACTGAAACAGAGAACTCTCTATGATATCGAGATGATTGAAGAGACAGGGTATTGTAAGGGAATTGAGAATTACTCTCTCCATTTCGACGGGAGAAAGAGAGGAGAGAAGCCATATACCCTCCTTGACCACTTTGGAGACGATTTTTTGATGATAATCGATGAAAGCCACCAGACAATCCCGCAGCTGCATGGGATGTACAATGGTGACTACTCCAGAAAGAGGACCCTCGTCGATTACGGTTTCAGGCTGGAGACCGCACTCGACAACCGCCCCCTGAAGTTCGAGGAGTTCGAAGAGTATATGAAGCGGAACACGGTGATCTTCACATCAGCGACACCAGGGGAGTATGAACTAGAGAGGTCGGCGCAGGTGGTTGAGCAGATCATAAGACCCACAGGTCTCGTTGATCCAGCGGTCTTTGTGCGGCCAGTGAAAGGTCAGATCAACGATCTGAAGAGGGAGATCGGTGCCACGATAGAACGTGGCGACCGGGTACTTGTTACGACGATCACGAAGAGGCTTGCCGAAGAATTGGCAGAATACCTTGCAGAACAGGGGATAAAAACAAGATACCTGCATTCCGAGATCGATACACTCGAACGAACCGAGATAATAAGAGAGCTCCGACTGGGAAGGTTCGACGTTCTTGTCGGGATAAATCTCCTGCGAGAAGGACTCGATATACCAGAGGTCGGGTTCATCGGAATACTCGATGCCGACAAAGAAGGATTCCTGCGGGACACAAGAAGCCTGATACAGACGATAGGAAGAGCTGCACGGAACGTGAACTCAAAGGTGGTGCTCTACGCAGATAAAGAGACCGATTCTATAAGAGAGGCTGTGAGAGAGACAGAACGGCGGAGAAGAATTCAGATGGCATATAACAGAGAGCATGGAATCGTTCCAAAGACGATCATAAAACCGATCAAAAAGAGAGAGATCGAGGTGAAGGATACAAGACATATACCCAGGAGAGAGATTCCAAACCTGATCATAGAACTCGAGGCGGAGATGATGGAAGCAGCTGATAAACTCGAGTTTGAACGGGCGATCGTACTCAGAGAGAGGATCGCCGAACTCAAGAAGAGAATCAAACCGGATGTGAGAGCTTCGCGCTGAGACCATCCTTCTATTGTGCGGAGCGCATCTTCTCTACAGATGTGGAGAGGCGTGCTACTCCTACCACCCGGTCGCCGGGTTGTACGTTCATGATGCGGACACCCTGGGTACTTCTCCCCTGTATTCGGATCGTCTTTATCTCTGTTCGGATGATTATCCCTGCCTCGGTTGTGATTATTATCTCGTCTCTCTCATGGACCGTTTTGATCCCTACCACTTCTCCGTTTCTCGGGCTTGTTATGATATTGATCACGCCTTGTCCGCCGCGGTTTGTTCTGCGGTATTCGTCAAAGTTTGTCCTTTTGCCGTAGCCGTTCTCTGTTATGGTTAAAAGGGTTGCACCCTCCTCTACTATCGCCATCCCTATCACCGTGTCCTCGCGTGAGAGTTTTATTCCTATCACTCCGTGTGCCGCCCGTCCCATCGCTCTCACCTGTTCTTCATGGAAGCGAATGGCTTTGCCGAGGCGTGTTCCGAGTATGATCTCTCTTCTCTCGTCTGTGAGTTTCACAGAGACAAGCCGATCATTTTCATCGAGATTTATAGCTTTTATACCACCTTTTCTCGGTCTTTTAAACTCAGAAAGACTTGTTTTCTTAATTATTCCATTTTTTGTCGACATTAAAAGATAATTATTATCTTCAAATCTTTTTATTGGTATTGCCGCTGTTATCTTCTCATCAGATCCTATTCCAATGAGGTTGATGATCGCTTTACCTCTGGACTGACGACTGCCCTCCGGAATCTCATAAACCCGTAACCAGTGCACTCGACCCCGGTCAGTGAAGAAGAGTATCTGGTCGTGGGTGGACGCAACCATGAGATCGCATACGAAGTCCTCCTCTCTCGTCTCCACTCCGATGATGCCCCGTCCACCCCGACGCTGCTGTCGATAGGTGTCAACTGGCTGTCGCTTTATGTAGCCTCTTCTGGTGATCGTTATCAGCACGTCCTCTCTTGCTATGAGATCCTCTATCGTGACATCACGGTCTCCCTCGATTATCCTCGTTCTCCGTGAATCGGCATATCTCTCCTTCAGTTCGAGAAGCTCGTCTCGTATTATCTTGAGAACCTCTCTCTCACTCTCCAGAATCTCTCTGAGCCGTGCTATTCTCAGGAGCAGTTCTTCATGCTCATGATCTATCTTCTCCCGTTCAAGAGCAGTGAGCCTCTGCAATCGCATCTCAAGGATCGCCTTTGCCTGGGTCTCTGTCAGACTGTACTCTTCGATAAGACCTCTTCTTGCAAGATCAGGCGTCCTTGACGAGCGAATGATACGTATGACCCCATCAATACTCTCAAGCGCTATCTTCAAGCCTTCGAGTATATGCGCTCTCTCCAGAGCCATCTGAAGGTCATAACTACTCCGTCGCCTGATGATCTCCTTACGATGCTCGATGTGATAGGTGAGGATCTCCTTCAGGTTGAGAACCTTCGGCGTCCCATCAACGATCGCAAGGTTGATTATCCCAAAGCTCGTCTCGAGCGGCGTGTGAAGGTATAGCTGGTTGAGAATAACACGTGGCTCTGCATGCCTTGAAACCTCGATCACCACCCGAATCCCATCCTTATCCGATTCATCCCGAAGATCACTCACTCCAACGATCTTCCTCTCTCGGACAAGATCTGCAATCTGCTCCACAAGCCTTGCCTTGTTCACCTGATACGGCAACTCCGAGACCACAATCCTCTGCCGCCCACCATCCTCCTCAATCTCAGCAACCCCGCGTATCCTCACACTCCCCCTACCAGTCGCGTAGGCACTCACGATCCCTTCCCGTCCAACGATCATCGCTCCAGTTGGAAAATCAGGACCTTTAATCTCATCCATCAACTCTCTCAGTGAGACATCAGGCTTCTCGATCAAGAGAAGAAGAACATCCACCACCTCCCCAAGATTGTGCGGCGGCATATTGGTTGCCATCCCAACCGCAATACCAGTAGAACCGTTGACAAGGAGATTTGGAAGCCTGGCAGGCAATATACTGGGTTCTTCAAGACTACCATCATAATTCGGCGTAAAATCACAGGTCTCCTTCTCTATGTCGGCAAGCATCTCATCTGCAATCCCTGCAAGACGCACCTCAGTGTACCGCATGGCTGCCGCACTATCACCATCAACCGACCCAAAATTACCCTGCCCATCAAGAAGCGGATAACGCATAGAGAAGTCCTGAACCATCCGCACAATACTATCATAAACCGCCATATCGCCATGCGGATGATACTTACCAAGCACATCACCCACAATCCTCGCCGACTTCTTATACGGCCTATCAGAGGTCATACCCTGCTCATACATAGCATAGAGAATGCGGCGATGCACAGGCTTCAACCCATCTCGCACATCCGGGAGGGCTCTCCCAATAATAACGCTCATAGCATAGTCGATGTAAGAGCGCTTCATCTCTTCTTCAATCAAGACAGGTACAACCTTCGAAGCCTCTCCACCCATACCAGCACACCTTCACACCTTTCTACTACGCAGAAACTCTTTTTAGATATTTAATCTGAAACGAAGAAGCGAGGGACTAAAAGACCGATCAGCCTCGATCAACAACTATGAAGACCCTACCTCCTACTATATAAGCTCTGCTGTAAAACGGGATGGATCCGTCCACATAAAATTATAAATACAAGAGACTATCTTTTATTTATGCTGAGGGTAAGGGAGATTGTTGAAGAGTTGAAGGTGTTTGAGAGGAATAAGGTGCCTTTTCTATGTTGAGATTCCCGGTATTGTAACCTGTATTCAGACGTCTTCTCTCGGGAGGACTGCTAGAGTTCTCTCTCTGGCTTCGTCCGGTCTCTAAAACCTCTCTTTGGAACAGGGAAGTTTGAAGAGAGATTGCTTGCTTGTATCGGAGAAGAAGAGAAGATATCTGATAGCGTTAGACGAAAGAGTTGTTAAAGCAAGATAAAAATACGTACTATGCTTATTCTGCGGTAGATGTTGAGAAAAACGAGTTAATCATGATGAGAATTTATACAAACAGAAATTATCTTGTTACAAGGTCCTTCAGAGAAGTGCGTGAGAAGAAACCAGAATTTATCGTTGATAGAGCTCCCTGGCTCTATAGATGCACTGAAAAACATAGACCTGGAACTTGAGCATCAAACCTTTCGGAGCATGAAATCCACCCAAAAGATTTCATGCAACACTAAAACAGAGAATAAAGATATTAGGGTCTCTTTTTTTCCAGTTTCTCTGTAAAATTAAATGACCACTGGGACGGTTCATCATAGAAATTAAAGAATTCGAGTAAAGTGTAATTAGTATTAGAGTTTTCTTCTCTTGATTCTTTCAATAAATCTTTCCATGTTTATTCTATTCTTCAAGTAGAACTGACAGAACAATTGTGTAGCATAGGAGATCGTTTTTATTTCTGTAATCGCATGTTTGCGGTAATAGAGATGCGAGTCTTTCAAACTAAATATTGCCTTATGCTATTTTGAAGAAAGATTCTATTCTGCTTCTTGTTTCAGTGAATTTTTCGTATTTGTTAATCCCTTCCACTGTTTGTTTTATTGCGTAACTGAAATCTTTAAGTAAGCTTGATAGATTCTTGTTGTATTTGCTGTCAAGCCAGAATAGGTTTGCTGGATGATTTTCAATTCTCTTTTTAAGCTTTTTTACATCTATGTTACTTTTCACTTTTATTAGAGGAATTGTTCTGAGGTTAAGAGGTAACAGAATATTATTGTAGGCTAAGAATCCAGCATCAGCCATGATAACCTTTATTTTCCCATTTTGAGTTCTCAGATTTGATATTACTATCTCTTCCCAGATTTCCTTCTTTGGTTCGTTCTTCAACAACCGAGAAATTCGTGAGATTTATCAGAGTGTGCAGACAATATAGCCGACTTCAGAACCTCTAAGAGAATCATGGCAGAATTCTGCATCAAAAAATCCATCCTTTATCATCTTTTTCCCTTTCCTCAGCCTGTTTAAATCCACTGTTACAACTGTGGTCTCCAGTCCATAGATCTCGTCTGCTTTTTCTTTAACATTCCTTTTTATTATATTGTCTATCCTTACTTTTGTCCTGTGTGATTTCTTCCTGAAATCTTCGTAATCTGAGAATGATTTAAGCACTTTTAAGGTTTAAAATGTATCTCAACTCCCCGTGGTCTCTCAGAAATGCGTAAAAGAGAATCGAAGAGAGTCCAAAGAAGAACCTCATAATCTCAACAATATAATATTCTATGATATAGTCGTCACACTCGTCACACGTCTCTTTCGTCTTGAACATCCCTGCAAAAACAGCAACATCTCATTCTTTTTCTCAGACTTCAAAGCAATAAGAAAAGAGATTGTGAGCAGCGAAAACGCTATAAAATAGGTTACTGGTAGAATTGTAATGAGACCGAGATCACCTATCCCTTCTGCAAATAAATTGGTTCTCGCCTGTGGAACTGAGGATAACCAGATTGTAAATGCGATAAGAGTTAATGAGAGTGCAAATCGGTTATCTTTGAAGATTTCTTTAATTTCATCCACTTGTCATATCTCTAATTCATCTCCCCAATTTATAAATTGCTCACGTTCGCCATGCATTATGATAGAGCTTCTGGTGGGATTTTATGGATAACTGCATTTTATAGTTTAACATATCCAAAAACACCTCCTTTTACATCTGCATAATCCTCATCTTAACCCCATATCATAACACGCATAACCAATTCTTTAGCATATCTCCACGCATCTTTCTCAAACCCTTTTCTTTTATGCGATCTTCAACCACATAACCTCTACTGCATCTTGCATTATCAACCATCCATCCGTTCATAAACTTTCTTTCTTTCTATGAATAGCATTTCACATTTCACAGTGCAATCGATGTTACTCTCCTCTTATCTTCGTTTATTGCGTGTATCGTCTCCAGCATATACGACATCCCGACGAAGTCGGGATGTCCTGAAGGGCAAGGGCGTTAGCCCGCCGTGTATACGCTGCGTTAGGCGAAGTTTTTCATCATAGTAACTCTCTTAACTCCTCCTTATTTATACCTGCCTGTTTTAAAATTTCAAGCAACGTTCCCTTTGGTAAATCCCTTTTATGAAAAGGAACAACAACTCTTCTTTTCATTTCCGGGTGGTAGTAAAATATGATGGCTTCCCTTAATCCTATCTATACAAACAAATCCCTTCTTTTCAAGCACCTTGATAATTTTCTGGGAGGTAAGAGAAAGGAGTTTAGGCATAAGCCCCTACCGTTAAAGTATATTCCAAAGTCCCTTCTTCTGTTGGTATCTCTTCGCCATGCTCCTTTAAGCTCTCTATGTATAGCTCAATAGCTTCTTTTGCCATCTCTATCGCTTCTTCTATTGTGTCCCCCTAGGTTACACAGCCAGGGAGAGATGGAACTATCACTGTATAACCGCCCTCAGGTTCTCTTCTGAGCAAGATTATGTAGCTTAATGTTTTCATATTATCACCTCATACAGCATAGTGTATAAAAATTTCGCTTGTCGCCCTGTAATCACCGATTCTCCGACTGTATCTACCCTTTAAACCACGATGCAAGGCTTTAGATGAAGAGGGATCGGTCTTTAGCATATCAATTCGCTTGATTATTCGCTTTTTGAGCGTCTTCTCTGATCTTGCGAAGCCATTCTCAAATTGCTTCGTGACCCTGATCCTCTACTTCATTTGATCGGTCAACTCCTCTAAAAATTCATATGTCCTTGCCTTCTTCCTCGCTTTCACCACTGCACCATCCCTATTTTTACTCATCTATAGGCAGTCTCTCCTCAAGCCTCCAGCACATCCAGCCAGGTATGAAGTCCTTGAGCACAAACCATCCTTTCGGGATAATTCTCCAGAACCGCGTAAATCTGTGCAGAAGATTCATAAGTAAAGGAGAATGTTTAACCCCGTCCGTAAATGGAACGCTTATGATTGCAGTGCCGTCTTCTTTTAACACCCTGCTCACCTCTCCAAAGACCAGATGATCCTCATGCACATTTGCGATTATATTTGGGATCGAAGATGACTTAAAGGGTAGATAACGCATGTCAGCAACTATTGGGCTTGTGTTTTGGGTGTTCTGGTATTTACAGTTAGATTCCCTACTACAAACCCGATTCCGACACTTCCGATCACCGAAATCAACATAAATACCTCTTTCAGGTTGGATGCGACTCTTTCTCCCATCGATGCTCTCTTCAATCGCTCAGGAATTGCATTTTTAATCAGATAACTAAGGTATTTGTCCTCTGTTGCAAGTGTTTTATCATTGGAATCTTTGGTGTGCTCTCTCTTGATCTGTGCCTTTGAGATGCTTTCATGGTATCCTCTTCTGAGCATGTATCTGAGAGAGCATGTATCTGAGATTTTCTCGATACTCATGCACTTTATGATAAACGATGGCTGATGGATCGTAGATGATCTTCGAGTCTGGTAGAGCGTTCAAGACCCTTATGCTGAACTCGGTCTCTTCTGCTGTCACAAGCTTTCTTCCAACTCTGCCAAGTTCTGTGTCGAAGAGACCAACTTTATCAAAGACCTCTCTTCTGAAGGACATATTGCATCCAAGCACATTCCTAACCTCAGATCTTTCTTCTGGAAATCCTTTATATGTGAACCCTCCGATCCAGTAAAGCTCCTCTGGATAACTCGGTCTCCTCTTTGGCAAGATCTTCCCACCAACGCCAACAACATCTTCATCTTCGTAGTTTTTGGTGAGATTTGAGAGATAACTCTTTTCTGCAACTGCATCATCATCTATAAACACGATAACATCCCCCTCTGCGTTCTTTATCCCGAGGTTCCGAGCTTCTGAAAGCCCTGGACGTTCATTAATTAATATTTTCACAGAATCAGGAATGGTGTCGAGAAACATCTGATACAACTTCTCATCTCGATCCATGACGAGAAGCATCTCTTTATCTACGTAATCTTGATTAACAAGTGAGCCTATGCACGCTAATGTGTCCTGAAATAGCTCAATGGTGTATGTACAAACCACGACCGAGACTTTCATGGAAACCAAAGGAATATATTGGTATCAATAAAGACAGTTGTACTGGGTTCAATCTTGTTTAGCATTAGATTGGCTCCAGATCCGGGTTTTCTATGAGTTCGTCAACCCATCCTCTCTTTGAGATCTTTATCACACTTTCCAACCTATCAATAGGACTCTTTTTCACTTCAATCTCAACTTCCTCACCCTCTTTCAAAACCAGTTTCTCAAGTGGCTTCAGGACATTGTTCTCATACACAGCCTTTATGATCATACCCGACACCCATGGATAAATTTGTGATTGTAGATTAAAAAGATGGCGCTGGTGGGAAAGGCTCGCTCAAAAAGCGACAGCCCCCTATCGCAGATGGGCTTTTTGCCGTGTGGGCTTTTGGAAAAGCCTGCAGGGAACGGGGTTATGGCGGGTTGGATTGGGTGGAAGGTGGTGGGTAAGTAGACATCTTTTTAACCTTCAATCACCAATTAACTACAGGTGTCTTCCATGATCATAAAAGCTGTGTATGAGGATAATGTGCTGAAGCCGCTTGAGAAACTGGATTTGAAAGAGGGGGAGGAAGTTGAGATAGAGATAAAGAAGAGGCGAGATATTTTGAAATATGCAGGAATCCTGAAGGATCTGAGCGAGGAAGAAGAGAAAATATTTCAGGAGGCAGTAAAAAGAAGGAATCTTTTTGGTGGGGCACTAAAACTATGAAAAAGTCTCTTTTAGATACGAGCACACTCATAGCTTTTCTAAGAGGAAACTGGGATGTCATCGCTAAAGTAGAAGCATACTTAGACGAATTTGATGCGCTCTGCCTTCAGTATACTCACCTATTATGAAATACTTCAGGGGCTGAAATACATAGGAAACGAGGAGAAAATAAGGGATTTTAAAGGATTAGTGGATAAAAGCAAGATAATAATGCTGGATAAAGATATTATTGAGAGAGCTTCAGAGATCTATGCTGAGTTGATGAAGAGAGGAGAACTGATAGAGGATGTCGACATACTTATAGCAGCGTCCTGTCTGGTTAAAGGCATGGTTCTTGCAATAGACAATGAAAAACACTTTAGAAGGATAAAGGGTCTGGAAATAGAGAACTGGCTAATGGGATAAGAGAAATAATTCAGTGATGGGGCTTTGGTGAAACTGCTTCAGCGGTAGTAAATAACGCTTCCGCCGTTGGAGTAGATTTTCGTCTTCTGAAAATGTGGCTGGCACATTTGGGTTTAATCTGCAGAAGAACATTTATACACGGTTAAAGTAAACATACAATTATGTCTACAAAAACTGTATACAGCATAAGGGTTCCGGTAGAATTACGCAAGATGATGGAAGAGATGAGAGATATAAACTGGCAGGAGGAGATAAGAAAGGTAGTGGAGGAACTGGTCAAAAATAAACGTAAAGAAAGATTACTCGCAGAGGCAAAGAAGATAAGAAAAGATATGAAAGCAGATGTGAGTGCTTCTGAACTGATTAGAGAGGATAGAGATGCCAGATAGGGTAATCCTCGATTCAGGTGTTATCGCGGCGATATTCTTCAGAGAAGAATCTTCTGATAGAGCTGAAAAAGTTGCAGAGAATTACGAATTGATAACAGTTGATCTTGCGATCGCCGAAGTGGCAAACGTTGCCTGGAAGAGGGTGATATTCTTCAATGAATCAAAGGAGGTTGCATCAAAAGCACTGAAAAGTAGTGTAGATTTTATTCTTGGTGTGTGCAGGGTCATAAGTTCACAGGAAGTAATCGAAGATGCTTTTGAAATCGCGATCACGGATAAGATCACGATCTACGATTCCCTCTTCATAGCCGCTTCAGAAAGAGAGAAAGCGCCACTTTTAACTACGGATGCAAAGTTACATGAGAAAGTAAAGTCGAAGAAAAGTTTGAAGCTAATATAATAGATATCAAATGAACACACTCCAGAGATCGCAGTCATAACGCTCGTGCTGGGTTATGCGTGGATGGCTGGGGATGTGATTGTTGTGGGTGTGGTTGGGGTGAATAACTACCATAATATGTTTCATCTTCTTTTTAACCGTTCATAAACTCTTTTTCTCAACCTCTTCACCTGCTTCTTATAAGGTCTTTCAGCAGCCGTCCTGTGAAGATGAAGAGATCTCTCTTCTTCAGGTGGGATGCGATCTTCCCGAAGAGTATTGAGGGGTGATCCATCTCGCCGTATTCTCTTACAAGAGTCATTATCTTCTCGTCGCTTAAGAGGTGTATGAACTCGTCCAGTCGTTCGTCGCTGAGCTTTCCGATTGCATTGTGGATCTGCATCCCAATCTTGAGTTCTCTTCCGATTCGTTCCTGCCACATTCTGTCGTACTCTCTGAGTGATTCTCTTCTTGGATCGCCTCTGGCTGCCACTCTCCCTGCGATCTTGGCACAGATGGCACCAGGGTAGATTCCGCCCCCTGTCGTGGGTTTCACCTGCCCTGCAGCGTCGCCTGCGATGAGTACTCCATCTGCACTGGTTTCTCTCAGTGCTCCTATTGGTATGCTCCCGAGTGTGAGGCTGGTGCATGATCCTTTGTATCTTTTTGATACTATCGGGTGTTCTCGCAAGAGTCTTCTTAGATGCTCGTGTGGTGGGGTCTTCTCTGGTTCTGTGCAGAGGCCTATGCGTGCGATGGTCTCGGTTGTCGGAACTGCCCATGCGAAGAATCCTGGTGCGAATCGATTTCCAAGAAATATCTCAACAAAACCCGGATCGCATGTCTCATATTGTCCCTCTATCTGGATGCAGGTTAACGTTCTCTTAACTCTGCCAAGTCCACATAGCCGTGAAATGTTGCTCTTAGCTCCGTCTGCGCCTATAACAACCTTTGCAGTTATATTCTCTCTGATACCGCCGTGTTCTACAGTTAAGACTGCCCCATCTTCGGTATTTGTAAGTGCTGTTGCTCTTGTTGAGAGCATGATCTCGGAGCCAGCGTCAAGCGCGCGGGTTACCAGCGTGCGATCGAAGATCTTTCTATCGATCACATACGCCCTCGTCCGCCCGCCATCGACTCTGATAGATCGTCCGGAGGGTGAGTAGACGTTTGCGCCCCTGATCCTCTGGTAGATAAAGGAGGTCTCGGGCTTCAACCCGGACTCTCTCAGTGCCTCTCGACTGATCAATCCTGTGCACTGGACTGGCGAACCGATACTTCTGTGTTCTTCGATTATGAGCGTTCGTGATCCGTCTTCTGCGCTTTTTCGTGCGGCAATGGCACCGATTGGTCCTGCGCCAACCACCACCACATCGTACTTCATGCTCAAGTCCAAGTGGGCTTAAAGGCTTATTATCATGTGACCTGGTTGAGTATATCTGAGGAAGAGCTCTGCCACTTCGTGCGCCTCGATCATTGTAATACCCTCGATCAACTCAGACTCTTCCACCCCTATGATATCAGAGCCAAGCCTGCAACATTTGAACTCAACCCCGAGTTCTATGCACTCCTCCACCTTCTCATCGTACTTTGGCGCACCATGCTTCTTCCCTGCCTTTCCGAGGAGAACGCCCATCGGACCCCAGAGTACCACCACCACGTCAAGCCCTTTCTTCCGATAATACTTGGCAAATCGCAGGGTTTCAAGTGGGCTTGTGCTCTCATAGACCATATTCTTCAGGAGGAGGAGGACCTTTCTGACCTCGAAATCTTCCATTCTCATATACCCACATCTCCCACTTGACCCCTCGTTTATATAAGTTGTTCTGCTATGTCACTCACGATTATGTGATCACAGTACCTGCAACGGAGAGTCACAGGGTTCTTTGTGACTGTGAAATCGGATGCTACAGGCTCATCGCTGTTGGTGATACAGTTGGGGTTCCTGCACCTCACAATACCACGTATCTCACTCGGGAGTTCCACCGTGTACTTTGAGACTACAGCATAGTCTCTGATGATGTTGATGGTGGCATCTGGCGATATCAGGGAGATCTTATCAACCTCGCGACTATCAAGCTCACGCCCCTCGATCTTCACGATATCCTTGAGACCCATCGCTCTGCTTGGCACGTTCATGGCAACGCTCACAACAGCACTCGTACCACTCTTTATCCCGATTATCCGCATCACTGAGAGCGCCTGACCAGCAGTGATATGGTCGATCACAGTCCCGTGTTCAATCGAACGGATCAAAAGACCATTCTTCAACGTCACACCCTCCCTTCAAGGAGCTTCACAAGAAGAGCCATGCGCACAGGAACGCCATAGAACGACTGCTTGAAGTAACGCGCATAGGGTGTTCTGTCCACACTCGAATCGATCTCACCGACTCGAGGCAGAGGATGCATGATTATAAGGTCATCCCTAACATCCGAGAGCATCTCGCTTGTGAGCCGATAGCTTCCAGCAACGGCCACGTACTCGCTCGGCTCTGCAAAACGCTCTCTCTGAATACGCGTCATATAGAGGACATCCACACTTGTAAGAACGTCTTCAAGCCTGCTCGTCTCCTCAACGACTATGTTACTCTCTAAGAGATCAGATTTTATGTGCTCTGGCATCCGTAGCTGTGGCGGTGAGACGAGATAGATCCTTGCACCATAGAGTGCAAGGGCATATGCAAGAGAGTGAACAGTACGCCCATACCGTAGATCCCCAACAAGCGCAACACTGATATCGTGAAGCCTCTTCTCACGCTTGATCGTGTAAAGATCGAGCAGAGTCTGAGTAGGATGATGCCCAACACCATCACCCGCATTTATCACAGGAACACGCGAATACTCAGACGCCATCCTTGCCGCTCCCTCCATTGGATGCCGAAGCACAATGGCATCAGCATACCCACTGACAACACGGATCGTGTCTGCAAGAGTCTCGCCCTTCGCAACAGAACTCGCCTCAACAGAGCCAAGATTGATGGATGTTCCACCAAGCCTCTTCACCGCAGCATCGAACGAGAGACGGGTGCGCGTACTCGGCTCATAGAAAAGAAGAGCAAGCAGCTTACCCCCAAGCAGCCTGCACGGCATACCGCTCGCAACCGGTTCAAGCCGTTCTGCAAGCTCGAAGATCTCATCAATATCCTCCCTCCTAAAATCCTTGATCGAGATCACATGGCGCAACGAGAAAGACATCCTCACCACTATGTAAGATGCCTCTCAGTTTTAAACCTATCGTGATCAAATATCATTCTATCAATACTGCATTCACTATACCATCCTGGCCAGGCTTACTTGTGACACGAGCAATCCCCGCACTGGTCTTGATCACAGCACCCTTCGTCACGATATCACGCCTCACATAGTGCTGGTTTGCCAAATTCTCCACAACAGTCTCGATCTCTGCCCTCGTAACAACCCCACTCTCTCGATCCACCACATTAACCATCTTTGCCCGAAGGAGCCTGCACTTCTTCGTACCACCACGCGCCTTTATAACCTTCTTCACATCCTCCTTCACATGCGCCCCCACGTGCGTCTCAGCCGCCTCACGCCCAGCTTCAAACTTCCTCTTGCCACGCGCCCTTCTCAATCGACCACCAGTCGATTTACGCCTAGAGATTCCCTGCCACTTCATCTTCAGTAACCTCAGAGACGATGAGTTGGCTCTGATCCTACTTCAATATTTCGCATCCTCCCCACCGGTACAAAATCATTTGTATGAAAACCTAAATGTCTTCTGAATGGATTTATTAATCCTTTACTTTACTTGTAGATATACGAATAGCGTCTTTACTGATATATCCTGCTACAAATCCTACAATTCCCGCGACAGGGTTACCTGTAACTGGTTACCTGTAACTAAACCTCCTGCAGCACCTGCGATGATTCGAGGAGCTATATCTCCAACTTTGTTTTTAATAAGTGGGAAATCAATTTTTTTATTCATAAAAACAAAATCATGTCTTTCAAATAATAGTTCCATTTACATCACTCTCCAAGCCCAAACCACGCCACACCACAATGAATTGCGGGGCATCCCTCGTTAGTTTGTCGAACCTCATCGTAACAACTCGTTAAACTCGTCAACGCTTATTTCAGCATCTCTTAACAGTTTTCTTAATAGTCCTTTGCCAAGCACTTTGTGTTTAGGAATCGTTAACGGCTTTCTGCTCTTGTCAGATTTATGTCTCATGCGGATATGACTACCCTTTTGCCTTACGACTACATAATCAAGCTTTTCAAAACATTTAAATTGCTTTTTCTCCAGAGATAACTGGCAATCTGCTCATATCTCTACCGACACGACGTGGTAACTGAACTCCTGGATTGAGTCAAGCTGTTCCACAATTTCTTCCTTCTGCTCCTCAAGACATAGTTCAATCACTTCGTGTATGTTTTTTAACGCCTCGTCCAGTGTTTTTCCCTGCGTATAGCATCCCTGAAGAAGCGGACATTCTACCACAAAAAAACCATCCTCATCCTTCTCCACAAGGACAGGGAGATGGACTTTTTTAGACCCAGTCATGTTCACCAACAATAGTATATTCTACAAGCACTTAAGTATCTATCTCCTCCAAACTTTGTGGTTATGTGTGGCTCTTTATCAATAAAGTTCTCGTCTAAACCCGCAGGCAGCGCATTTGACATATACGCGTCGTAGATTTCCTTTTTTCATCTCGATCTTCCCCTACTACAACTAACGACATATTTCCGCATTTTGGGCATTGACCAAATCCTGATGTCATATCTCCCTCCTACATTCTTAAAAGCCCCGACCACCCCGCCCCTGCAGTGAATTGCGGGGCATCCCAGTACATCTATCCCATTCTCTTATTATAACAAAGCCTTAAAAACTCCTCATTTGTAAGTCCAGCATCTTTTATCAGCCCTTTTAGGAGTCCAACTTTTATTGGCTCATTTCCATGCACTGGTACAACCAAGATTTTCTCTGTTCCCTCCTTTACCAGAATATAATGGCTTCCCTCGATGCGATCCACAGTCCAGCCGTCTTTTTTAAATACGCTGATAATCTTTTTGCCTGACCATCGAGGAAGTTTATCCACAATTTATACCACTGCCACTTCTTTGATCAGAGCTTTATCTGTACTTTTAGCATCGCGCATCGCTCTCTCGTTCAATGTTTTTAAATACCCGACAATCGCCTCTTTTATGTTATCTAACGCTTCTTCTATCGTATCTCCTTGTGACCAACACCCTTTAAGAGCTGGACAATGCACAATATATCCTCCGTCCTCTAAATCTTCTTCAATCACAACTTGGAATTTCATTTTTTACTTCTCTCCTTACCTTCCATCACTACACTTCGAACCCAAAGCCCCAAAAACACCATTAAAAGAGCCATTCATCACCTCTCCTCTCTCTTCCTTTACTCGTTGCCTTGCTCAGTATTTCAACTTGCCAAGTAATCCCAATGCTTCAGCTTCTCGGCATGCCACTGGTCCAGTTTTTTTATCCATGGTTATTCACCACATAGTAATATTTAAAACTTCTTCATATAAAAAGCCCCGACCACGCCACACCGCAATGAATTGTGGGGCATCCACGTTGTTTTACTTCCTCCTTCTCATAAGATATGTCACTGCTAACAATCCTGCGATTGTAAATACTGCTTCAAAGTCAGGTATCATTGGTTGCTTTTCTGTTGGCGTTTCACCTGCTGATGGTTTTGCATAAAATGATTTGTCTACGTTTATCGTGTAAATGTTAGTAGTCTCATTCTCACGCATTGCGTAAGCTATCTTGCTTCCGTCTTTGCTCCATAATAAGATATTTGTTACTCCAACTGATTGTAATTTTTGCGTAAGATCTTCATACGACATTTCTTTCACTTTTTTCTCATTGCTTCCATCCGAATTTATTACCCAAATACCGTGATGTATCCCCTCATCGATAAATGCTATTCTCTTACTATCTGGGCTCCAGCAGGGATACAGAGATGGAGTGTAATATGATAATTCTTTTAGATTGCTTCCATCTATATCGGAAATCCAAATGCCACTGCCACCGTGAAAGTTCTGGGATGCTATCTTACTTCTATCAGGACTAATTATTCCGAATTCCCCACTATATATGTTCTTTGAAATGCCACTATCTAAATCTATTTCCCAGAAGTTAAAAACGTGATTATGTTCATCATATTTTAAAAAAATTATCTTTTTCCCATCAGGAGTCCAATATCTCAGACTACCATCTCTAGTTATGAGAGTCTTATTACTGCCATCAGAATTTACAACAAGAATACCTTCTCCATAATATCCGCTCTCAAAAGCTATTTTACTTCCATCAGGACTCCAACGTGATACAGGAGAGTGTTTTGAAGCATATTCAGCTATTTTTTTCTTTCCAGTTCCATCTGAATTTACAACCCAGAGATTTCCTGTGTCATCTTCACGATTATAAACAGAATAAAGGAGTTTCTGTCCATCGGGATTCCATCCCTCTATTGTGACTGTGATTGTGCCAAAAGCATGTTCCCATTCATCCAATTTCTTCAAATCACTCTCATCTATATTCATTACCCAAAGTTGTTCTATCCATGAATCATCACCATCATCCAATGAATCAAGATAAGCCACTTTGTTCCAATCAGGGCTTAAAGATGGAGAATATCCCTTTATCGAAACTAAAAGCTCACCTTCATCTGCAACAACTGCCACGACAGAAGCCATCATTGCCACGAAAAGCATTACTAAAATACCAAAAACAAGTCCTTTCCTCATCACATAGTGCTGGTTTGCCAAGTTCTCCACAACAGTCTCGATCTCTGCCCTCGTGACAACCCCACTCTCTCGATCCACCACATTCACCATCTTTGCCCGAAGGAGCCTGTACTTCTTCTTACCACCACGCGCCCTTCTCAATCGACCACCAGTCGATTTACGCCTAGAGATTCCCTGCCACTTCATCTTCAGTATCCTGAGAGACGGTGAGTTGGCTCTGATCCTACTTCAATATTTCGCATCCTCCCCACCGGTATGGCTGTTAGTGAGCGATGGCTGTGCCCTGTCACTGCTGCGTCCACGAAGATCCCGAGTTTCAGTATCCCTTCTATCTTTATCAGGAGTGGGTAGGATGCTATTTGGCGTCCGAGTGTGAATCTGCCATGGTGTGCTTCGGTTAGGATCTCTTTTATTATGGTTCCTTTGGGTGCTATCTCTTTTAGCATCGGGACTTCGATTCTTCGTTTGATTGTCTCTCTGTGGTGGTAAAAGAGCTTCTTCTCGATGTGGACCTTGGTCTCTCCGAGTGGGGTCTCTTTGAATCTCATTGCCTTTCTGATGTTTATTCGGCGGAGTAGAAGACCTTTCTCGTGTATTCGCTGGAGTAGTTCGAGGTTGTGTTGATATGTTCTCTTGCTCTCGCCTTTCAAGCCGTAGAGAAGGTTTATCCCTGGTAGGAGTTCTGGTAGTCCGTTTTCACCCCGGATGGATCCTACTTCGTTTATCAGTTCAACGGCTTTTATCACGTCTTCCGGGTATACTTGGAGGTTGTTCTCGCGGATCACTCTCGGGTCGCTGCTCTCAACGCCCATTGCTGCCACGTCGCCTGGAGTGTGGTATTTGATGATGGTCTTTGCGATCTCTCTTGATTCGTCTGGGTATTCTATTATGGTTGCAGGATTGAGGTTGTCCATGTGAAGCACCTTGAGTTCTGGTGCGGCTCTTCTGATGCCTCTGTAGAGCTTCTCTATTGCGGTGGGGTCTGGTTTGAATCCGCTGTTGGTTTCGATTCTCTTGTAGCTGAAGAGGTCGGGTTGTCTTCCGATTCTGAAGTATCTTGCACCGGACTCGTAGAGTGCTCTGACTTCGTCCACCACGTCATGGATCTCTCGTGAGGAGTGCGGGTAGAGTGGTTCTGTGCAGAAGGAGCAGTGTCTCTCTCTTGGGCACCCGCGGTACGTCTCGATCTCACACATGATGTGTGGGAAGTGTGGGTGTCTCTGTATTATCTGCGCGCCTTTCACGCTCCATCGTTTGACTTCACTTGTTCTGCGCCAGCGATCTGTCTCGCTCTTCTCGGTGAGGCGGTCAAAGACTCGTGCTTCAAGGTCTTTCTCTGCAACATACTCACTTCTCAGCACTGATTCGTGGCTCAGGCGTATGGGTCCTCCGACGAGGATTTTTTCATTGTAGCGTGCTATAAAGTCTCCTACTTCACGGATGGTTATGGGTTTTGCGTTCAAGTAGCGGCCTGGGACTGTTAGTCCAGCGACGACGACGATCAGGTCTGCTCGATCCATTATACCTATGATCCCGGGTTCGGCTCGGAGCTGGTCGATTGTGTAGTAGTGCACGTCTCTTGGTTTTGCTCCAGCGTCGATCATGGCTCCTGCGATGTATCTTGGGTAGGGGGATGTGTAGGGTGGAACGCCGAGACATGCTGGTTCGTCCACGTATCCGTCAATGATTACCGATCGCATATCTAACGATCCAGATTTTGCTGTCAGTGGTTATATATACGTGGTTCAGTGTATATGAATCGTGCGTGTAATGGGTATCAATCTCTGTTTCATCCTCTCTGGTGGTTGAGTTTTGAAGCATATCTCTCTCTACATCTATCTCTTCGTCCTCTACTGGGCTCTTGTCGCTTTTCTAAGTAGAAGAGGTATTCTTGAGAGGTATAACATCACAGCGTGGGGTCCTGTCCTGATGGTACGGACAATGCGTGGTCAGGGGTTTCTCGACCTTCTCGGGAGAGCAAAGTTGTTCTGGAGAGCCTTCGCAAGTATTGGCATACCTGTGATGTTCATCGGCATGCTTTCAATGCTTGCGATCGTCGTGCTCGCGGATTATGTACTCATTACACAACTTCAGAGTGGAACGATCCCGGAACCTGGGAAGTTCAACGAACCGAGAAACATCTTTCTGATACCTGGCTTGAGCGAGTTCATACCGCTTACATGGGGTCTCCTGGGTCTCGCAGTCACTCTCATCGTTCACGAGTTCTCGCACGCCGTCCTCTGCAAGGTAGAGGGTGTTCGAGTCAAATCGATGGGCATTCTGCTGGCACCGATACCGATTGGCGGTTTTGCAGAGCCTGACGAAGAAGAACTCATGGGCAAGTCAGGGACTGGTGGCGGGAAGGTTGCGAGCAAGGCTGAACGTATGCGCATACTCTCAGCGGGTGTGATGTCTAATTTCGTAACAGCCTTTATCGCATTCATGATCTTCTTTGCTGCACTCGGTCTTGTCGCACCATCTGAGAGGGTGATGGTAGTCGGTGTTGAAGACGGTACTCCTGCCGATGCTGTCGGGCTTGAGCCTGGCATGGCAATCACACATGTTAACGGTGAGAGAATCAAGTCTGCAGGCGAGTTCATCCTCAAAGCGAGTGGGGTGGATCCTGATTCAGAGATAACGCTTCGAGTGCTCGACGATGGCAGTGCAAGGAATATAAGCATGCCTGCTGAGAGGAGTGATGAAGGGAAGGAGAGCGGTCTTCTGATCGATAGTGTTGTTAGAGGTTCTGCTGCCGAGTCAGCTGGACTCACCGAGAATATGGTTCTAAAGAGAATCGATGAGAGAAGAATTGGGTCTTTTGCCGATTTTGCCAGTTTTATGGAGGATACTCGCGCAGGTCAGACCGTTCAAGTTGAGGTATTCAATACGACCTCCAACCGTACCCAGGTCTTCAATATAACTCTGGGTGCACACCCTGACGGATCTCAAAAGGGTTTCCTGGGAATCTCGCCCCGGATAGGCAGAGGTCTTCTCTTCAACGGAGCCACCATCGGCGAGTTCCCTGCAAGCGAATACCTCCAAGCACTCCAGAGGATCCCATCCAAACTCAGAGGAATCGAAGGCTGGTTCATCATATTCACACTCCCGATAATGGGTCTTGGGGGTGAAGGCTTCCCAAGTCACAAGATCCTTGTCAACTTCTATGAACCGATCGGAGCAGCAGAACCGTTCGGAGACGCGATATTCTGGATTATCAGCGCCACTCTCTGGATTGCATGGATCAACTTCTATGTCGGGCTCTTCAACTGTCTGCCAGCAGTCCCGCTCGACGGCGGACACGTCTTCAAAGACGCACTCGGCAGCATATTCAACCTACGTCTGAAAGACAGAGCTCGCTCTGAAGAGTTATCCCGTAAGATCGTGACGCTCTTTGCGGTAACGATATTCTCATCATTCTTCCTGATGATCGCCATACCATGGATCGTTCACTCTCCTTAGTAGAGATCGTAAAGGTATTAAACGATGCCAGACGATCTCTCTTCTCTCTTGAGTATCGATCTTTCTGGAGTGATGTGAATTTGAAGATCGTTGGTATCTCTGGCAGTCCGAATGAGGATGGGAACAGTGCAAGGATCGTTGAGACGTGTCTTGCCCTGGCAGAAGAGCGTGGTTTTGAGGTTGAGAGGATTGACCCCGCGGGTCTCGATGTTGCGCCGTGTAGTGATTGTGGCACGTGTCGGGACGAGAAGGGGTGTTCTATTACGGATGACATGGTAGGAATCTATGATCTCCTTGAGGAAGCGGATGGCTTCTTCGTTGTCAGCCCTGTCTACTTTGGTACTCTCACGGCGCAGTTGAAGGCTTTCTTTGATCGTACGCTCCCGTTGCGAAGAGCAGGTTTTGCACTTAAGAATAAGGTTGGCGGCGCTGCTGCTGTGGGTGGTTCACGTAATGGTGGTCAGGAGACGACCATTCAGACCATTCATGCGTGGATGCATATACATGGCATGATAGTGGTCGGTGATAACAGTCACTTCGGTGGCACGGTCCAACGGGAAGCGGCAGATGACACTCTTGGGATGGAGACTGCGAGAGCCACTATAAAGAAGATCTGTGACACAATCGAGCTGATCAGCAGGTAAGAATGGCTAATGATTGCCAGATGGATAGCTTTTTGCTAGGCTTGGAATGGTATGAGCGAGTTTGACGAGAGAGAGGTGCTTCTGCTTGCAAGAAAGTATGCACTATTCAATGCGTTGAAGTATGCCAAGCCGCCCGCTATAGGCTCTGTTATGGGACGATTGATGGGCTCACACCCATGGCTTCGCTCAGATGCAAAGATCGTCGCAGAGCTGGTTGCGATCGTGGTGGACGAGGTCTCGAAGACCGGGTATAGAGAGTGGGAGAGCGAGCTTGCCACGATCGCGCCTGAACTCCTCGAAGAACTCGGTGAGAAGAGAGAGCCTGAGAAGGGCTTGCCGCCTCTCGCTGGCGCAGAGGGTGGTGTGACGATGCGCTTTGCACCCAACCCGAACGGTCCACCCACGCTCGGGAGTGCCCGCGGCATAATCGTCAACTCAGAGTATGTGAGGCGGTACAATGGCAGGTTCATACTCAGGTTCGATGACACCGATCCCAAGACGAAGCCCCCGCTCCCTGATGCCTACACGTGGTACCTCGAGGACTGCAGATGGCTCGGTGCAGAGCCAGACGAGGTGATCATTGCCTCAGACCGTCTCGAGATCTATTATGATCATGCAAGAGAGTTGATCGAGAAGGGCGGTGGTTACGTGTGCTCCTGTTCTCAGAGTGAGTTCAAAGAGTATAGGGATAAGGGGGAGCCATGTCCACACAGGGAAGAGAGCACTGGAGAGAATCTTGATCGGTGGAGAGAGATGCTTGGTGGAGCAGTTGAGGCTGGAAGGGCTGTTCTGCGAGTGAAGACCGATATGGGACACCGCAATCCTGCAATCAGGGACTGGGTTGCCTTCCGAATCGTTGATACGCCACACCCCCGGCCAGAGATAGGTGACCGCTACAGAGTCTGGCCCCTCCTCGACTTCGAATCAGCAGTCGAAGACCATCTGCTGAAGATCACACACATAATCCGCGGAAAAGACCTGATCGACAGTGAGAATCGCCAGCGATACATCTACAGGTACTTCAACTGGGAGTACCCGAGAACTCTTCACTGGGGGAGGGTGAAGATACATGAGTTCGGAAGACTGAGCACGAGCGAGATTGGCGCAGCGATCAGAAGAGGCAGATACACCGGGTGGGATGACCCCCGTCTCCCGACCATACGATCACTCCGCAGACGTGGCATTCAGAGAGAAGCGCTGCGCAGATTCTTCATCGGACTCGGAGTGAACGAGACAGATATCGAGCTTAGCATGGAGAATATCTACGGAGAGAACCGAAAGATAGTCGACAGGACCGCGAGACGATACTTCTTCACACCCAATCCTGTGCGAGTCAGGATCAAAGACGCACCACCCACTGTGGCAAAACCACTCCTCCACCCACCAGAGACAAGACGCGGACACCGAACCATACCAGTGAAGAACGAGGTCATGATAAGCCGTGAAGACGCGGAAAAACTGAAAAACAACGAATTACTGAGGTTAAAAGACCTATATAACATCAGAATAACTAAAATAAATAAAGTGATCGAGGCAGAGTATACAAAAGGAGAAATAGATATCATCCGTGAAAAAAAATGTCGCATAATCCACTGGGCACCACCAGACGGAATCAGGGTCGAAGTACTCACGGTAAAGGGAAGAGAGAGCGGGATAGGAGAACCTGGAATAGCAGAGTCCATCGGACGAGTGGTACAGTTCGAACGATACGGATTTGTACGAATCGACTCAATGAAAGACGGAATAGTTACAGCATACTTTGCACACAGATAAATATGTATCAAAAGCGATTCAAGCACGGCACCCTCAAGTTGATCGTGGGAGATATCACAGAAATTGACGTCGAGGCGATCGTGAACGCTGCAAATAACACCCTCTCAGGAGGCGGTGGCGTTGACGGCGCGATACATCGCGCAGCAGGACCAAGCCTCGCCCGAGAGTGCGAGAAGATCAGGAAGACCCGTGGTGGATGCCCCACAGGCAAAGCAGTGATAACAGGCGGTGGAGACCTGAGGGCACGGTACGTGATTCACACGGTGGGTCCGATCTGGCACGGCGGAGAGAAGGGAGAGGCAGAGCTTCTCAGAGAGTCGTACAGCGAGAGCCTCTCGCTTGCAAGAGAGTACAGGATAGGCTCGATCGCTTTTCCTTCAATCAGCACGGGTACATATGGGTATCCACTCGAAAGAGCCGCGCCAATAGCCATAAAAACGATTACAGAGCACCTCGATACCTACACGAAGCCAGAGAGAATCGTCCTTGTTCTGCACACACTAGATGCCTATAACACGTATCTTGCTGCACTGAACCCTTAAGGGATGAATGTCTCTCTTCACCCTTCACCCTTCATCCCCGGGGGGTTCAACCCTCTCAAATGCCTCTTTAAAATCCTCGCAGAGGGCATCGATCCGCTTGGATGCTTCGATCACCGCGTCGATCGGATCGCGATCCGAGACCGTTCTCACGAAGAGCACTGGGTCACCTATGGTGGTGTGTTTGATATCATACGTTGCAACATCGATCTGCTCGTCATTGAGAAGTTCAACCTTGAGCAGATTCATGAGGCTATGGGTCTCGCCAGCGATTCTAAGCTCAAGTTCGTTCTCTCTCTTACTGAGGACTCGTATATCCATCTGTCTCTCTAACCTCCTATATTATGCCTGTTCCATACTCTGTCGAGGTCTTGCGTGACTCTTTATTACCGCATGAAAGACAGTGGAGTCCGGTGGCGTTCTTCTTCAATGGTTGTCTGCATACTGAGCAGAATGCCTTCATCACTCCAAGCTCTCTATCAGCGATCGTGAGCCGCATATTCGTAACATCTATCACACGCGCCTTCACGATGTCAAGCGGGCATAACTCCTCTGAGATCTCCCTCACATACGTATCCTTTATGTTCGAGATGTGGATTGCAGCAGGTTCGAGGTTGACAATCTCACGCTCACCCCGGCCCTTTATATGCACGACATCCACCAGTGCCACCATGCTTTTGATACTTCCGACCCGACCGATCACAATGTCCCCCTCATTGATGTAGTTCAAGATATTTACCTCTGGCTTGACCATGATCGTTCTCTTTGACCTCTCAACCTTTGCATTACCCGTGACTGCAGCATATATATTACCACCACTCTCAAAGGTCTGCTCACCACTGATAAACTCTTCATTCGTGCCTACAAACTCGCCAGGCAACACAAATCCCAGATCCACAAGCTCACCCTCGACTACATCCTTCCCCCTCTCTCCTTCCTTCGATCTGGGCCTGCCATGCCTCTCCTTTACGCGTTTACCCTCAACGGTCTTCCCGCTCTTCTGCTGTGTAATTCTCTTTCTACTTATCCTCAATTAAGAACACTCTCCAGCCACAAATCTGTAAATCTGATCACCTGTGACGATCACAGACCACTATCCGACACAACTCAACCTCGATCATCTTCACATCATCTCTATGAAATCGAAATGTGCGCGGTATCGCGAACTTCACAAGTTTCACATCTGTTACGATAGAAGGTGAGATATACTTTTGCACGAAATCACTACTGCCCTTATTATGAATCGAATAGATGACACCACCAACCCGAGCCGCACAGTCAAGGAACGGGCGATCACCACCCCTAACCTGCGCTCCAAACGGTGGATTCATAACCACGGTCTCGCCAAGACCACAGAACCGGTCAACATCACAGGAGACGAAACTGATATTCGAACACCCCATCTGAGATGCGTTCTCACGCGCCACCCTCAACGCCTCAATATCACAATCAACACCGACCACAGACCGCGCACCAAGAAGCTCAGCTCCGATCCCCAGAATACCAGTACCACAACCAAGGTCGAAGACGATACGATCCTCGATATCGCCCCTCATATACGCAGAAAAGAGAAGCTCGGCAGCAACGACCGCAGGAGTCTTGTACTGCTCTCTCACAGGGTCAGCCGATACAAAACCACTTACCCGTTCAAGCAGGATCTCAAGACGCTTCTTCCTCACAGTGTAAGAAGAGTATTATAGTCCTGGAATATAGTTTTAGGGTCTCTTTCATCTGAATCCATAATAAGTTTAGATAAGCACTAAAACATTTCCATATTGTTATCTCTAATTTCCAGCAAAGTGTGATTCAAAAATAACAAGGGAAACAATTCAAATCAAGAATTAAGTGTTAAAAATGGAAAAATTTAAAAACAGATTTATTTAATTAGTTTTCATGATTTTGAGAAGTGTGGTGGAGAGGATCAAGAGTGGAGAGATGGAAGAAGATGAATTTTGGTTTGTAGCTTTAGAGTTTGCTGAGGTTGTTGTGGAGAGGGCAAGAGGGATGTTCAAGACGAAAGAGACGTGTGACGACTATATCATAGAATATTATATTGTTGAGATTATGAGGTTCTTCTTTGGGTTATCTCTGATTCTCTTTTACGCATTTCTGAGAGACCACATGGAGTTGAGAGACATTTTAAAGCTTAAAGTGCTTAAATCATTCTAAGATTGAGAAGATTTCAGGAAGAAATCACACAGGACAAAAGTAAGGATAGACAATATAATAAAAAGGAATGTTAAAGAAGAAGCAGACGAGATCTATGGACTGGAGACCACGGTTGTAACAATAGTGGATTTAAACAGGCTTAGGAAAGGGAAGAAGATAAAGGATGGATTTTTTGATGCAGAATTCTGCCATGATTCTCTTAGAGGTTCTGAAGTCGGCTATATTGTCTGCACACTCTGATAAATCTCACGAATTTCTCGGTTGTTGAAGAACGAACCAAAGAAGGAAATCTGGGAAGAGATAGTAATATCAAATCTGGAAACTCAAAATGGGAAAATAAAGGTTATTATGGCTGATGCTGGATTCTTAGCCTACAATAATATTCTGTTACCTCTTAACCGCAGAACAATTCCTGTAATAAAAGTGAAAAGTAACATAGATGTAAAAAAGCTTAAAAAGAGAAATGACAATAAAAATACTATAAGAGATTCAGAAATAAGAAAAATTTTGTGCGAAAATCCTCAAAATATCTATAGATTACAATCAAAGAAAATAGAATGTATTCTTAATTTGCTGAAAAAAGAAGATTGGCTACAATAAATATTAGCATCGAATCATAAGAGGAAGACATGAAAGAGTATAAAATCGGCAAGAAACTTGAAGAACTAGCTGCAAAAGCACATGACCAATATGTTCAATCTAAAATTAAAGAATTATCAAAAATACCAACAGGAGAATTTTCAAAAGATGACTTAAAAAATCTCTCGGATTCATTTGTTAGCAGATACGAAAAATCCTTGGCCAACTTCGAACCAACAAAAACAACTAAAATAAAGCTACCCATCTATTCACAAATAGATTTAGAGCCTAAATTATCCTACATATATTCTATGGCTTATATTCAGAGAATGGCTTATATAAAACAACTTTCTTTTTCTTATATGGCTTATCCAGGTGCATTACATTCGCGTTTAGAACATTCGTTGGGAGTATCATATTTAATCGGCGAATTTTGCAACCATTTACAAAATTCCGACAGAAGTTTAAATGATGAAACTATTTTATCCGCTAAAGTAGCAGGCATGCTTCATGATGCTGGCCACGGCCCCTGTGGACATTCTTTAGAATTAATAAAATCTTATATCTCTCCAAAAAAGGGGAGAGGAGACTATCGGAAGCTGGATAAGCTTTTGATATGCGATGAATTAAATAATAAGAGTTCTGCAATACGAAGAGCGTTGGACAGCATAGAAGTAGATCATGAGTTTATCGGACAATTATTAGGTTGCGATGAAGGAATTAATAGGCAGCTAATATATCTAACAGATCTTTTTGATTCTGCGGTTGACGCTGATAGAATAGATTATTTAGCAAGAGATTCTTATCATGTAGGTAAAGCAAGTATTGAAAACCCACTGGACTATGCACGATCTGCTACGATATGCAGATATACAGATGAGAAACAAAAAGTTTATGACCGCCTCTCGCTTGCCTATACAAAAGATGCAATAGGAGATTGTATTAAAATTATCAATGCAAGAAAAAACATGTACGCTGAAGTCTACGAACAAATAGATAGAGTAGCAGCAGATGAAATGATATGTCACGCATTATATTACTTAATTGATGATTTTCAACTAGACAAAACTCAGGAAGGCAATCTGATAATACGTAATTTGTTAAAACTTACAGACCACGAATTGCTGTTTTTGCTGAGAGTTTCAGGTAAAGAGGATATTATAAATCTTATCGAGTCTTTACTAACGACAAACCTCTATTCCGAAATATGCTCTTTTCCTTTAAACTCGAAAGAACATCCTGAAATTGGTAAATTCGCAAGCAGCATCTTAGCTTTAGGTTACTATCTGAAAGTGAAAAAAGAACAAGAATTTTGGGAATCTATCGATAATAATATAAAGGGACTCATACCGCAAAAAGAAGTTTTGAGACCAAGGATATTTATTTACGTCCCAACCTTTGTAAAAGATGCTGAGCAAACCGAAAGAGAGAAAAGAGTAATCAATGATACATTGATCTGTCAGGATGGTGGACGTGCCGTACCTATCAGTACAATCCCTTCTGCACCGACAGAAAGTTTAGATCCCAGGACTTTTAATCTACGCTTATTTGCACCATCCATTTTGACAAAACATAAAGAAAAAATAAAAAACGATTTTATTGAATTCGTTGCCGAATGCGTTCAAGAGTCACAGGCTACATCCAAGTAAAAGCCACAAGAAAAGGCAGACCTGCAAGTCCAAGCCCCAAGGATACGGGTCGTCTTAAGAGTTATAGCGAGCAAAAGCAGAGCCACGCCAGTGATAGCTAAAGTGAGCAAGAGTTTTCACACGTCCAGTGGAGTGATCTCGACTTCGATTGTGTGGTAGTGATATGGGTATAGTCTCCTTATACGTGCCTTCTGCCATAGTTTCTTATTCAAGTAGATACATCTATGGTTGTTATATCGCTTAGTATATCGCTTGGGTGAAACGGTCTTTGCTTGGGTCAACATTTTATGGGTAGCTTGAGTTTGGGAGGGTTAAGATTTATATTGGTTGAGGTTGGAGTTGTGGTATGGGATGTATGAGAGGGGGCGCTACGTCATTCTTGGCTCGGTTGACGGGCTTCTTGCAGTTCTTGGTGTGGTGATCGGTGCATCGGGTGCAACGGTCGATGATCAGTTTGTTGTTCAGGCAGGTCTTGGCGGTGCTGTTGCTCTTGCTCTCACCAATGGCGTGGGTTCTTATCTTGCAGAGAGTGCCATCGAGCATGGGAAGCTTGCAATGCTTTCGAAGCCGCTGCTTCGAAGTCTTAAAGGGACTCATCTTGAGGTTGCGGCGCGGCAGAAGATCTGGTTCGATTCGATCACACATGGTGGTGCGAGTTTTCTCGGTTCGCTTGTGCCCATCTCGCCGTTCATACTTATGGAGACTCACAAGCTTGAGACATCGATAGTGCTCAGCGTGCTGACCCTTGCAGCACTTGGGGTGTACTCTGGGAGGCTTGCGCGCCAGAGCATGCTGGTTCATATCGTGAGGATGGTGGGGCTTGGGATATCCATTGTGATCGTGGTAACGCTGCTTGGACTTGGAGAGTGAGGCACTGGGGTGTGGGGGTGTGTTTTGATGGAGACGATCATGATGGATGGGTTTGATGCTGCAATCTTTGACATGGATGGCGTTGTCACAGATACTGCCAGTCTCCATGCAGCCGTCTGGGAGGAGGTCTTCAACCAGTTCCTTGAAGGGAGAGGTCTCAAGCCGTTCACAATGGATGATTACAGGAGGTATGTGGATGGCAGAGAGCGTTACTCTGGGGTTCAGAGTTTTCTTCTCTCAAGAGGCATAGTGCTTGAAGAGGGGAATCCGGACGATGATCCAGGGTTTGATACTGTATGTGGTCTTGGAAACCGCAAGAATCTCCTATTCATGGAGCGAATCAGCCAGCGGGGTGTTGAGCCCTTTGGAGATACGATCGAGTTTATAGCGAGGCTTAAAGCGATGGGCGCTGGGGTGGCACTCATCTCTGCGAGCAGGAACGCTTCTCAGGTACTCGATTCTGCAGGGGTTACGGGTCTCTTTGATGTTATCGTTGATGGCAGGGATCTTGAGACTAAAGGTATTCCTGGTAAGCCTGCTCCTGATATCTTCCTTGAAGCCACCTGGGAGCTTGGTGTTGAGCCTGCACGCGCAATCATTGTGGAGGATGCCATCTCTGGGATCAGGGCTGGACGTAGAGGGGGCTTTGGTATGATCATTGCCGTAGCAAGGGAGGCAAGGGAGGAGGATGGGGAGTTGGTTAGAGAAGCGCTTTTAAGAGAGGGCGCTGATCTTGTGGTGACCGATCTCTCAGGTGTGAAACTCGTGAAAAAACTGTCATCTGCACTCCAACAGATAGATGAGATCATTAGAGACGCGGCTGGAAAGACTCTCCTCGTCTTTCTTGACTATGATGGAACTCTCACGCCGATCGCTGAACGACCAGAGGATGCACGACTCTCAGAAGAGATGCGCAAGCGGGTTACGATGCTTGCAGCGAAGTGCGTGGTCTCGATCATAAGCGGTCGAGACCTGAGTGAGATTCAGAAGATGGTTGGAATAAAAGGAGTATACTATGCTGGAAGCCACGGATTCCACCTCCTCACCCCTGAAGGGGTTGTGTGGGAGAAGAGGGAGGCAGAGAGGTTGCTTCCCCTCCTCGATCGCGCAGAAGAGAGACTGCATAAAACACTCTCATCAATCGAAGGCGTTCTCGTTGAGCGAAAAAAGTACTCGATCGCAGTCCATTATCGCAGAGCAGATGAGAAGATGATCCCCCGTGTGAAAAGAGAGGTTGAACTGGCAAGAGAAGATGGTTTGCGCATCTCATACGCTAAGAAGGTCTTTGAACTGCAGCCAGATATTGACTGGAACAAAGGAAGAGTGGTTGAGATGATAATGAACGAGTTGAACGAGTTCGACACTGAGAAGGATCTTTTTCCGGTATATATTGGTGACGATCTAACGGACGAAGACGCCTTTAGAGCGGTTAAAGGCGTTGGCTGTGCAATCCTCGTTGGCGAGAGGGATGAAACCCTGGCAGACTATAGGCTGGATCAAGCCGATGTTGGAGCGTTTCTCGAAGCCCTCATGAGGTGCTGCTAACGATGGAATGGTCTCTTCTTTATGACTCATACCGACCCGATGAGGAAAGGGTTCGTGAAGTGCTCTCTGCCCTTGGCAACGGGTACTTCATGACACGCGCAGCCACGCCAGACTCCAGTGACGATGGAATACACTATCCTGGCACATATCTTGCAGGCGGATATAACCGATTGAAGTCATGGATCAGTGGACTCGAGGTTGAGAATGAAGACCTTGTAAACCTTCCCAACTGGCTTCCACTGACATTTAAGATCAATGATGAGAGATGGTTTCGGATCGACGAGGTTGAGATCAGATCGTATCGCCAGAAGCTCGACCTTAAAGCAGGTCTTCTAAGTCGCAGAGTATCCTTTAGCGACCAGAGCGGTCGTGTAACCGAGACCTTCGAGCAGCGATTCGTGAGCATGGCAGACCAGCACGTAGCAGGACTCTCTCTTGAGATCAGGGCAGTGAACTGGTCTGGCAGACTCCATGTCCGCTCAGCAATCGATGGCAGTGTTAAGAACAATGGAGTGGAACGATACCGTGGTCTCAACAAGCAGCACATTGAGATACTTGAGAAGAGAGCGATTGGAGAGGCGATACTCCTCGGCTGCAGGACAAACCAATCCCACATAGTGGTTGGAATCGCCGCACGCACCAAGATCTACCGAAACGGAGAGGACGTAACACCAGAAGCCAGAACCACATCATCAAAGAGAGAGATCGAAGAGGAGTTCACACTCGACCTTGAGATGGGCGAGAGCATCCGTGTCGAGAAGATCATAACCCTCTACACCTCACTTGACCCTGCAATCTCAGAGCCTCTGCTGGAAGCAGGAAATAAGATCAAGCGTCTCGACCGCTTCGACGAACTCTTCCAGGAGCATCGTCTAACATGGAAACACCTCTGGGAAGACTTTGATATCGAGCTTGAAACAGACGAGCCCCTGGCAAACCTGAAGCTCCGACTCCACCTCTTCCACCTGCTCCAGACAATCACACATCACTCGATCGATCTTGACGTCGGATTCCCAGCACGCGGCTGGCATGGAGAAGCATACAGGGGGCACATCTTCTGGGATGAACTCTTCATATTCCCACTACTCAATCTGCACACACCCATGCTCACACGCTCCCTCCTCCTCTACCGATACCGCCGACTCCCAGAAGCCCGACTGGCAGCAAGAGAGAACGGGTACAAGGGAGCAATGTTCCCATGGCAGAGCGCAAGCAACGGGAGAGAAGAAGCCCAGAGACTACACCTCAACCCAAGATCAGGACGCTGGGTTACAGATAACACGCATCGTCAGCGCCACATCAATGCAGCAATCGCATACAATATCTGGCACTACTATCAGGCAACAGAAGACCACGAATTCATGTACTACTATGGAGCAGAGATGATACTTGAGATTGCCCGCCTCTTCGCAAGCATCGCACAATACAACCAGGAGATTGATCGCTACGAGATCCATGGTGTGGTGGGCCCAGACGAGTTCCACACAGCCCCTCCCGAAGACGATACTGGTGAAGGGCTCAACAACAATGCATACACAAACGTGATGGCATCCTGGGTACTCACACGGGCAATAGAAGTGCTCAGAATCTTTCCTGAAGAACGAATCCAGCAAGTATGTGAAAGAATAGGACTAACAAAGGACGAAATAGACAAATTGGATGAAATAAGCCGTAAACTACGAGTACCGTTCCACAAAGACGGTATAATCAGCCAGTTCGATGGCTACGAAGACCTCATAGAGTTTAACTGGAAAGGATACATGGAAAAGTACGGTGATATCCGGCGCCTCGACCGCATCCTTGAAGCAGAAGGCGATACAATCAACCGATACAAAGCATCCAAGCAAGCAGACGTACTGATGCTATTCTACCTCTTCTCAGCAGACGAACTCGTAACACTCTTCGAACACCTCGGATACCCCTTCAACCCAGAACAGATACCTCAAAACATCCAATACTACCTCAAGCGAACCTCTCACGGCTCAACCCTCAGCACAGTGGTGCACTCATGGGTCCTGTCACGCACAGACCGAAGACGATCATGGCACCTCTTCAACAGATCCCTCAAAAGCGACCTTGGAGAGAGCGAGAGCGGAACAACCCACGAAGGCATCCACGCAGGTGCAATGGCAGGAACAATCGACCTCATCCAAGGCTGCTACACCGGACTTGAGATGCGTACAAACACCCTCCACTTCAACCCCGTCCTCCCAGACCAGCTACACAGACTCAAATTCCAGATGCGCTACCGACACCACAAACTCACAGTCGAGATAAACCACGACCTCCTCAAAGTAACCAGTTCCCACTCCAACACCACCCCCATAACCATCGCCTACCGAGCAGATATACGAAGCCTCACACCAGGCGGAACCATCGAATTCCGACTATTAAAACCCGAAGAACGAGACCGAGACGAAAACATCCGACAACACACCCACTGATACCACACAGTCCCCCCATAACCGCTCTTCTGATCACTGAATCACGAAGAATCCTATCAAGCGATCACGATCCACCCCCAAACCCGTCGCACCAGATATAAGGGCTAAAAAAGGGATAAAATGTAAACGCCTATCCTATAAATCAGTGGTTACAGAAAGCTATACATGACCCACGAAATCATCATCCCCGACAAATCAAGCACACATAAGAAACTTTCAAATCCTGATCTCTTTGCAGTGGCAAAGGACGAAATAGATAAATGAGACAAAATAAGCCGTAAACTACGAGTACCATTCCACAAAGACAGTATAACCAGCCAATTCAATAGCTACGAAGACTTCGCAGAGTTTAACTGGAAAGAATACATGAAAAAGCAGAGACAAGGAGAAAGATTACAGTTCATTCCATGAGGCACTCATTCGCCACTCCCATTAACTCAAAAGCGGAGTTGATCTGATGATACATTCAGGAGTTATTCAGGAGTTGCTCGGTCGCAAAAACTCAAAAACAACAGAGATCTATACTCACGTTGGAATGAAAGACTTGAGAAAAATAAAAAAAAACCCACTAGATACGATGGTTAAAAGTGAAAAAGATAGACGATTTCACATACACTGCCAAAACCAAACAAAAAGCGAATTTCCAATATTCCCAAATAATTAGGCACTAGAAAAGTAAACTCTCCCCATAAGCTCTCTTTTTCCAGGAAAAAGCAAGTATTGTATTACGGAAAATATTTATATATTATAATGCCTAATTGACCATTATGAGCTTCATCAGATACAAGAAGTTCGGGAACAAAGAATATGCTTACGAGGTAACATCTTACTGGGATCCTGAAAAGAAGAAGCCGAGGCAGAAAACAAAGTATCTGGGAGTTGTTGTTGACAAGGAGAAGAAAATATTCAAGAAAAAGAGTAGAGAGAGGAGAGAGAAGTTAATTCTAGATTTTGGTGATACTTATTTCCTCAACCAGTTCATTAATAGAGTAACATTCTTTGAGAACCTTAAAAAAGAGATGTTTCTTGCACTCATCTTCTACCGATTGTGTTATCCATCTGCAATGAGGTATGCAAGGATGTGGTATGAGGGCAACATAGTCAGGAAGTTCTTTGATGTTGATATAAGTTCACAAAGAATAAGTGAGTTTCTTGAGGAGATTGGTGATGAAAGCATCCAGAGGGAATTCTTCAAAGAATACATCAGACAGATAACACCCTCAGAAGGAATAGTAATTGATACAACTGCTCTTCCAAACCAGATAAATATTCCAAGATCATCATGGGGATGGCATAACGAGGAAATAGACAAACAAATCAAGTTGTTGCTTGTTATTGACAGGAGTACATCACTTCCTTTGTTTTTCAGGTATATTGCAGGTAATATTGTTGATGTGTCAACCCTCAAGGCAACTGTGGAGGAGTTAAAGAAGTATGGTGTATCAAGATACTTTCTCATTCTTGATGCAGGATTCTTCTCTGAAGAGAATATAAAGGAGCTTTACAATGAGGAAATACAGTTCCTGATAAGATTGCCGGCTTTAAGGAAGCTGTACAAGAGGCCTATTCTTGAGGAATCCAGAGAGTTAGAGAGTTACAGGAATGCTGTAAGGTATGGAAGAAGAGTACTGTTTGTAAAGCAAAGAGAAGTTGAGTTATTTGGTAAAAGAGTCTATGCTTATGTTGTACTTGATCCTGAAAGAAAGGGAAGAGAGATAAGAAGAACTCTGCTTAAGGTAATGGATGAGATTGAAGAGGATGAAGAAGAGGAGATGGAATACATTTTGATGAAGAAAGGGATAATGATTCTCATTTCCTCTTCTGAACCGGATAGAGAGAATGTAATATCTTTGTATTACACAAGACAGATTGCAGAAAAGCTGTTTGGCTTTCCAAAGGATGATCTGAACCTGCTTCCTCTGAGAGTGCATAAGGAAGAGACGCTGAGGGGCTACCTGTTTCTGCAGTTCGCTTCACTTGTTGTTTATTCACTGCTGAAGAGAGAATTAGGGAGAGATTACACTGTGGAGGAGGTTCTACTCACCTTAAGGAATCTGAAGTGTAAGGTGTATGAGGATGAGATTATAGTTCAGGAATTAACCAAGCAGCAAAGGAAGATTTTTGAGAAGTTTAGTATCATGGTGCCTAAAAGTATGGGAATTTAGGAATTTATTACAAACAAGAAGAAATGGAGCGGGCATTTAGTTAGAGAGATGGTAGTGGGAGAGAAAGGTGTGAATATGAATAACCCTCTTGCTCCAGGCATAATAGACAACACCCCGGATCGGGAGCTTGTAAAGGTTATAAGAGATCAGATCAGGAGGTCAAAGGAGGCAAAGTTTGCGATAGGTTACTTCTTTTTAAGCGGCTTTTCGCTGGTGAAGGAGGACTTTCCAGATGACTATGAAAGCCTGCCCTTCTTGAAGATTGTAATGGGGAATGAGACGACCTATCCCACGAAAGAAGAGCTTGTGGCAGGATATAGCTTAAGAGAGGTCTTCAAGCAAAGAATGATTGAGGATCTTCAGAAAAGAGACCTTAATGAGGAACAGATAAAGCGATTGGGGGATTTAAAGGATTTTATTGCGAATAATACGATTGATGTCAGGCTATTTGATAAATCGAGGTTGCATGCAAAGCTGTACGTATTCTTAACCAACCCTGAGGAGAGATACAGCTCTCCTGGCCTTGCTGTTGTTGGATCATCCAACTTTACAGCAGAGGGGATCACAAAAAACAAGGAGCTCAATGTTCTTCTGACATCAAGAGAGGAGGTGCTTTATCTAAATCAGTGGTTTGATGATCTGTGGGATGAGGCGGTTGAGTTCAGAGAGGATCTCTTGAAGGTTATCAATATCTCTGGGGTTTTGCCCGAGAGCCCGTATCCAAAGGTTGGAGAACTGATAGATCCCCAGACGCTCTTCAAGTATCTCGTTTATAGGTGGACCGAAGGCCGAGTTCTGAACCTCATAGAAAAAGACATACTGATGGAATTTCAGCTTGTTGGGGTCATAAATGCTATCAATATCCTGAATTACTATAATGGAGCTATTCTGGCAGATTCTGTGGGATTAGGAAAGAGTTTTATGGCTGGAGCAATTATTCAGGAGTTTTTAAACGGAAAACATCCTTACTGGCTGCCAAAAGGGAAAGAATACCCTGCTGTAATGCTGATTCTGCCCCCATCCATCATTTCCCAGTGGGAGGATCTGCTTGTAGGTAGAGCTGATGAGAGAACACTGGCAAGACTGGAGAGGGGAGAGAGGGTGAAGATAAACACGGAGTTCTTCTTCAGGGACAACTTCAAAAGAATGGTGAAAGGGGATTACAACCACAAAATATACGAAATTTATGATGAGAATGGAGAAAAATTCCTTGGGAAGATAGCCTTTCTTTCGCTTGGGCTCTTTCAGAATTACAGAGCAGATCTGAAAAAAGGAATTATAAGCGAGGAATTAAAAGGAATATCTGAAGAATATGATCTCTTTGTCATCGATGAGGCTCATAAATACAGAAACAAAAATACAAACCGATGGAATGCAGCAAGAGCCTTGCAGAAAAAATCAAACAACTTTCCAAATAAGTTCATGCTTCTTACAGCCACACCCCTGAACAACACGATAGACGACCTCTACAACCTGATCAGAATATTCACGGATGACACCCTTATCACTTTCAGAATGAAAAACATCCCGATTGACGAGCTGGTAAGACAATACAAGAAGCTTAAAAGTGAATATGAGGAGAAGGGAGATGAAGGGATTAAAAAAGAGCTTAAAAGAGTTGCCACGGAGATTAAAAGAAAAGTTCTGGATGAAGTAATGGTTCTGAGAACGAGAAAGTACATCCTGGACCAGTTCAAGGACCTGAAGGTCGATGGTAAAAAACTCATTTTCAAAGATCCCAAACCCTACAGCCTCGATTACTCTCCCTTCTACAAAGGCGGGTTTAATGAGTTGATAAAGCGTATATCCAGAAACATTGACAGAATCAATTTTGAGCACACGAAGCTATACGGTGTAAGGTATATCGTGTTCAAAGAGGACGAAGAGGAAGAAAGTTACAGGGTAATAGAGATTTCCGACCTTTTCAGGCTTTTGCTGGGTAAGAGGTTAGAAAGCGGGATATTCCCGTTTGAAACGACTCTCAGAAAAATATACGCGAAAGAGAAGATCTTCTACACCCTGTTTAAGGGATCCGTTGACAAAATAATGAGTGAAGAGGAATTGAAAGAGCTGATTATTAAGGCATTAGAAGAGGCCAAGATCAAAAAAGATCTTGAAGAAGTGTCTCAGGAATTCAATGCAGAAGCTGAAGAGGAGGAAACCTGGTTTGATAAGGTCGTCAAGTTGTTAACTGAATATCTTGAAGAATATGCCCTTCAAGCATTTACACCAATCGAAAAAATCAGGATGGGGCTGAAAATAGCCCTTCACAATCTTGAGCAGGATTTAAAGCTGATGGATGAAATTTTTGAGACTCTTGACAGGCTTAAAGTCAGGGAAAACGATGACTTCAAGGTGTTTGGGATAATTCCAAAGGAGGAAGATGAGATTGTTGAATCAAAAATCTTCTGCTATGAGAACGACCCAAAGCTCGAAGTCCTAAAGCAGTTCATCACAAACCCAAGATACAAATCTGAGAAGCTTTCAGCTATCCCGACACTTAACGGGAAGAAGTTCATCGTTTTTACACAATACAAAGACACTGCCTACTATATCTACCACAATCTTAGGGAGTGGATTGAAAGAGAAGTTGATCTGCACCCGTGGCTTAAGGATAAGAGGACAGACAGGATAAAGATAGCACTTGTTACAGGCGAAACCGACACGACAACAAAGATCAACCTCATAAAGAGATTCGCTCCAAAAGCAAATAGTGGAGAAGAGGAAGTAAGAAAGTACGGAGAAATTGAAATTCTAATCTCAACTGATGCTTTGAGTGAGGGGGTCAATCTGCAGGATGCTGACGCTGTTATTAACTTTGATTTGCCATGGAATCCGATGGTAATCGTCCAGAGGGTTGGAAGGGTTAACAGAATAGGGAATGAGAAGGACGTTTACGTCCTTAACTTCACTCCTTCGGGAGAGATAGAAGTTCTTGTGGGGATTTTGAACAAGCTCAAACAGAAGATTGAGGATATAACGCTTGTTGTGGGTAAGGAATCCAAGATACTGAGCCCTGAGGAGGAGATAAGCGTTGAAACATTTGGTGAAAGGATAAAAAGCATTGCAGAGCTCTCTATGACCGATCTTGAAGAGTTTAGTATTTCTGAGGAGTTCAAGTGGTTTGAGGGCGGCATACCGCAGGAACAGATTGATGAGTATAAGCTCCTTAACATTATACAGTACGAGCTTGGCATAACAAGGGAGGACTTTGAAGAGGTTAGGAATCTCGATGATGGGCCATACTACACCTACATCAAATCGGGCAGTGGAAAGATCTACAGCATTTATGAGTTCTATCGTGGAGATTTTGGAAGGATAGATAAGAAGATAATAAGCATTGGTGATGGAGGATTGAGGTATGAATCACCTCTCGTCTTTCTTGAGCTCGTAGACGAAAAGAACAAAGAGATTAATCCTGTAAAGCTTGATGTTGCAGCCGAGAAGCTGAAGGAGATTGAAAAAGAGGTTGAAAAAGAAGTGAAAAAGTTAAAGAGGGAGTATCAACCTGAGCAAAAGGGATTCCTTTACAACCTGTACAATGCTTTAATTTTAGAGAGGGAGAGGGCGAGGGAGCTTGAAAACTACAAGTCAGTTCTTAACGTGCTGCAGCTACTACCCTACTATCAGTATTCACGGGAGATGAAATCGCTGCTGGTTGATAGGAATTTGATCGAGGTTGATAAAAACAATCATGTGAAGATCAGAGATGTTAGAGGAGTTGTTAATACACTCTACAGCCAGTTTTTAATGTGGGGAATTGCCGATATTAGATCGCTAAGAGTTGAAAAGAAGCATTTAGGGTGGTTCTATGGTTGTTAAGCCTGAAGAGCTGAAAAAAGAGATTGATAAGAGGCTTAAGAAGTATGAGGAAGAGGGGATAGAAATTTCTGGGAAAAACTACCTTATCTATATTCCTAAAGAGGACAAAGACTACATTTTCGTAAAAGATGAAGATATCAACCTGTTTGAAGGCTTCCTTTTTGCTGAAACTGATAAGAAAGCAGAGCTTTCTGAGCTGATGAATTACAAACCCCTTGGCAGTTACGTTGGGAGGATTGGGATTATAATTTATAGAAATGATGAGCTTGTCGTCAAAGATTACAGAGCAAACAAGCAGATAAGAAAGACGATAGCCAAAATCAACGATCCTTTCCTCAAAAAGCTGAAAAAAGCTTTAGAGGAGCCCAAGAGCGAGAATATATCGGCTTTGTTAAGCAGGTCGGATGTAATAGAGGAGTTTTATGTTCTTTACAAGAAATGCAGGGAGTTTTTACTTAAGAATGTTAAAGGCATCCCTGAAGAGGCGCGGAGAGAGGAATTTGTTGACAACTTTATGATGCAGATGCTGACACTGTGGTATCTGCAGGAGAAGGGCTTTTTCAACAATGACAGGCATTATTTTATCACAAAGTTTAAGGAGCTGAAGCAGAAAAAACTAACTGGGGGATTCGAGAGTTATTATGGATTTTTAAAGCATTTCTTCAGACAGATAAGTGGTTACTCGGATGAACCTTTTGCAGAGGATGAGGAGATCGGTAAATGCGTCGTTATAGGTCCGGCAGTCTTTCTTAATGGGGAAGACGATCTCGCAATTACTATTCCTGACAAATGCTTCTATCGGGAAGGAATTACAAAGGAGCTCGTCAATTTAACGCCTAAAGGCAGGAGGAGGATGATTTCCGAGGAAGATATTAATTTTGATGTGCCTTTGCTCAATCTCTTTGAGAGTAGAGACTGGGTTGATGGCGATATTGATGAATACGTCCTCGGATCGATTTATGAAAAGCTCATCACCTACATGGAGAGAAAGAAGCTCGGAGCCTTCTACACCCCAGAGGAGATCACATCTTACATCTGCAGGAACACAATTGAGCCTTATTTAGTTGACAGGATAAATGAAGAATCCGGGAAAAGTTACAAGAGTATAGATGAGATAATAAACGCTGGAGAGAAAAAAGAATTGCTTAAGCTCTTTGAATTGCTTACGAAAATAAAGATCCTTGATCCTGCAGTAGGCTCAGCCCACTTTTTAGAGGGTGCCATAAACGTGCTGGTTGATATTTACAGGAAGCTGAGAGATAAGGCTGAGGAGGTGGGGATTAAGAAGCTTGAGATTCTTGTCGCTGATGAGGATGGTAAAATCAAGCCGTTGAACCTGCTTGAGATTCCTGAAAAGGAAGGGTTGTTTGAGGTATGTGTCAAGTTCTTCATAATCCTCTCAAGGAACATCTATGGAGTTGATATTAATCCCTCAGCGTTGAAGGTTGCGAGAGCGAGGCTTTTCTTAACTCTGGCAAGACACTTCAACGTCAATGCGGGTGTTTTCATACGATTTCCGAATGTGCATTTCAATCTGAGAGATGGGAACTCGCTTATAGGTTATGTTGATGTTCCGAGAGGGAAGAAGGAAAGACCGCAGGTGACCCTCGACTTTGAATTTGAGGATCACGAGATTGAGTATATTCAGGAAAGAATAAAGGTTGATGAGGAGCTCAGGAAATACCTACCAGAGATTTCCAGATCGCTGAAGATTGAGGGGGATCTTGTTAAAGAGATCCAGGAGATGAACCGCATTCTCTCATCAAAGAAGATAAGGTGGAGCGAGTTTGAGAAGGTTTTGAGAACGAAAGAGAAGCTCATTCAGGTGCTTGTAGCCTCGCTAAATTCAAGGTATGCTGTTAAGCTGAATAAACTTTTGAAGGATATTACCGAGTTATTCAACAAAAAGCTTGATGAGAAGTTTGCAGAGGAGCATGGGATTGATTTAGAGGATTTGAAGAAGATAAAGACATTCCACTGGATTTTTGAGTTCCCAGAGGTGTTTCTGGAGAAGGGTGGGTTTGATGTGGTGGTGGGGAATCCGCCGTATGTCAGTGCTTGGGAAATGGAAAAGTCTAATAAAACCTCCAGAGAGATTTTACCAATGCTTTACTCAGACAAATGTGGATTAAAATCCCACTGGGATATATACATGCCCTTTATTCTCCAAGCAACGAAGATAATAAAAATAGGAGGGTATCTCTCTTATGTTTTGCCAAATCCGATCTGTAGAGAAAAATACGCAACAGAAATTAGGAGATATATCTTGGAAAATACCACGATGACACACTTATTAATCGGTGGTGAACAAAACTTATTTGTGGGTGTATCGAGGCAAAGTGTTGTTTTTGTTCTGAAGCTTGCAACTCCTGTAGACCAAGAGAATGAGATAAAGATACAGTTTGTTGATGAAAAAGGTGAGATAAAAACGATAAATAAGGTTCAACAAAAGGTTTGGTATGGTTTACACCAATCACAGTTTAGATACGAATCTGATAGCACAACGATGGAGATAATAGAAAAGATGAATAAAACGGGAGTTAAATTGGGGAACATTTATTATGTGAATTATGGTGCTCAAATATCGAGCAAGAAAAAAGGAGAGTTTGGAGAGGAATATCTTCTTACAAAAGAGCCGAAAGAAAACCCAAAGAAGTTTTTTGAAGGGAAAGATTTGTCAAGGTTTGAAATAAGATATCGCGGTCTTAAACTTGATTATATTCCTCAGATTATGTATGGTCCACGAGTTCCTGAACTTTTTGAATCACCTAAAATAGTTGTGAGGAAAATATCTGGTGCAAATGAGAGCGTGTTTGGATCAATTGATCGTTTAAAGATGTATTGCGATGATGGTCTAATATTGGCGACAGACTACAAAAATCTCAAACCAGAAGATAAAACGAAATTTAAAGGATATGATATAATTGAGTGCCACAATTATACGCCAGAATTTATTTTATGTATTCTCAACTCAAAGCTTATGTCTTTCTTTTATGGGAATGTGTATGCAACGGGGAGTTTACAAGGTTCATACTCTCATGTCTATCCGAAGCACGTCAGAGACTTTCCACTTCCGAATTTTAAGGAAATTGACGAAAAAGTAATTAGCACTGTATCAATACTCTGTAACTACCTCCTCTTCCTCAACGCCACCGAGGAACGCAGAAACAAGCTCAAAGACACAATAGAATTCTTTGACCGCCAGATTGCAGATAGCCTGGTTTACGAACTCTACTTCAACGAGAAATTCGCAGAAGACGGCTTGTATCCAGAAGTATCCAGAACCGAGGGAATACCTGTTAGAGGCGGTCTCAAAACACCTCAAGCCCATAAATTACGATCGCTGGAGTAAGCTTTACTGGAAGGCGCAGCTTAAAGAAAATCTAAAACCAGAAGAAGAGAAAGAATTAAAAGATTTAGAGAATGAGAACTTAAAAACAATAATTGAAGTTGTCAAGGCAATCAAAGCAGATAGGGAGATCATGGAGTGGGTGGAGAGGATTAAAGGGCATGAGTGGGTGAGGGTGATTGAAGGGATGATTATATTTAGATGAAAGGCAAAGATGAAATTATGATATCTGCTGTGAATTTGGAGAGAAAGCTACTTGCCCTGGAGAGGGAGCTTCATTCGATACTTGATATGGTGAGGGAGGAGAGGTTAAAGGAGCTTGGAGAAGATGTGGTGGAGGCTTCTTCTGGTGCCTGGGGATATGATGTAGATAGTGCTGAGTTTGTTAGAGGGTTGAGAGGTTCTAAACGACTGGACTGGATAGAATGAGGTTATTTGTGGATACATCCATCTTTGTGGACTGTCTCAAGAGAGATGTGGAGAGATGTGGTATCTGCATCTGAATCTTTCCTCAAATCCCTTCAGGGGGTGAATACCGGATTTGCCTCTGTGATCACCGTTGCCGAGCTTAGTGTGGGAGCTTACCTGTCACCGAGAAGGGATGCTTTAAAAAAGACGCTTGATCTCCTCACTCCTGTGATTCTGATAGATGTTAACAAGGCGATTGCAGTTGAATGTGGCAGAATTTATTCGTCTCTGGTAAAAAGTGGTGGAGAGATAGAGCTTAACGATTGTCTGATTGCAGCATCCGCCATCTCTGTTGGGATTGAAGAGGTTGTAACAAGGAATACGAAGCATTTCGAGAGAATAGAGAGCATTAGAGCAGTAACGCCAGAAGAGCTTGGATTTGAATGAAATAATGGAAAAGCATCGATCACCACGCTGGGCGCGGCTGTACTGGAAGGTGTAGTTGGAAGGAAATCTAAAACCAGAAGAAGAGAAAGAATTAAAAGATTTAGAGAATAAGAACTTAAAAACAATAATTGAAGTTGTCGAAGCAATCAAAGCAGATAGGGAGATCATGGAGTGGATTGATAAGATAAAAGGGCATGAGTGGGTGAGGGTGGTGGAGAAATGAAAGAAAATTACCTTGATTTTGGTTGCTTAAAGGATGATAAGAAGCTTGACTGGTTTATCTTTTATTTCATAGTACCTCTGTTCTTGATCATCGTTTACATCATGGTTCATTTTCATCCAGAGCTTGAGAGAGTTCTCATCCTCCAGACGTCCAATCCCACCTGGATCAGCATATACCTCTCCAACTTTGTCCATACAGATTTATGGCATCACTTAAGATGGAATTTACTTAATTATTTCCTTCTAATTTACTTGATACTCTTCTTCAGGACTAATAGAAAGAAATTCTACATCAATATGGCTCTATTTTTTACTGTACTACCAGTACTCTGTTCTTTATCAACAATTTATCTTGCATCAGCGCCCATACGATCTTGTGGGTTTTCGGGTATTGTTTCTGGTTTGGCTGGTTATCTCTTATATTCTGTTTACTTGCAAAGGTACTGAGAACGCCAGAGCCTTCAGGCTCTGGATGAATCAGGATGCCGAAATGTTTAGTCGCATTGGGGTTCTAGTAACAGAGTGAAAGCCATATTATTGGGTCTGCTTGACCGTTATGTGCTAAATTTTCGGCGCTCCCCGCAAGGGGAGTTATAGTATTAGCGTAGGATTTTAAAAATCTTTGGAGGTCTATAGGATGACTCGATTAGCGGCAGCTCGACACAGTTTCGGCGGATCGAACTTTCACCTTCAGTTGGTTGCTTACTTCGTAAGCAACCCTTGATTACGTAGTAATCAAGGCACGCCGAAATACAGGTGAGATGTGTTTTTATCAGAAGAGATTCAGAATGTGGTACGAACGGCTATTTGGGACAAAGCCCGGATGCTCAAAGTTCGAATAGGTGCAATAGAGTTTGGACCTGATCATATGCATGTATTCGTTATTGATTGCAAGAACTATAGTGCTGCCAAGCTCGCAGAACAACTGAAAGGATATTCATCCTACGTTGTTCGAAGACAGTGTTGGAATGATGTTTCCAAAAAAACTCTGGGGAGACCATTTCTGGTCAGACGGTTACTTCTACGAATCAGTGGGACGCGTTACGAGCGACATGGTTCAGTTCTATATCGAACGACAGCAAAAGAAACACTGGCAAGATGATGACTACGAGCACTTCAGCTTGAAACAGAAAACAATCAAAGAAGGACAGACATCACTATCCGACTTTGCAATGTGAACATGTGGAACACGAAACATATAGGGTGGGGAAGGACACCAGCCCCTTCAGGGGCTGGTAGTTCACTTTTCTTATTGGGCTTGTTCTTGTAGTGTTTTTATTACTGTGATACTGTAACTGGTTCTGTCTCCTGAGAGATCTTTAGATATTCCTTATTCTCTTAACAACAAAACAGAGTGATTGTGTAAAACCGTCTTAACTTCTTCATCCGAAGTAGAGTCTCTCTATCGTCTTGTAGCTCACCTTCCAGCTTTCTTCTCAATGTTAAGATTGCTTACAGCATCTCTAACATACTCAGGGAGTTTTCTCAACCTCTGCTTGACAATCTCCCTCTTTTTCTATCCCACTCTAAAATCTAAAGTCATATTCTACACCACAACCACAAAGCACAAAAGGATATCTATGAATATCCTAACCATGAGACGAGTGAAAGTTAAAAAAGGCGACTTTATGATAACAGAAAAAATAAACGTCATAAACGAGAAAAAAGCAACCCCATTTAGCAATTCCGCTAAAGCAGATATCCCTAAAAAAACACAATGGACAAAGAACATATGTAACATATTGTACAAGACCATCCGAGAGCTTTGTTCCAATGCCGAGCGGGCGGAATGTCATATAAGAATGTCATATAAAATAGTTATACGAATACTTCGCTTTCGGAGTGGACGTTGATTCCGTTCTGTGTTATGGTGTAGGGTCTGGTTTCTTTTGAGTGGCTTATGCGTCTCATTTTCAGTATTTCGATGGCTGTTACAGTGGTTTTTGAATTTTCTGGTCTTATGTATTTGAGGAGTATGACTCCGTCTGCTACGTATTCGAGGAGTCCGTATCTGGAGTAGTTGGGGTTTCTTGGGTTGATCTCGGATGTGAGGATTGCTGTTGTTTTGATGTTCTTTATCATCTGGGTGAAGTGGAATAGGCAGGTGCGGCGTTCTTGGTCTGTGTCGTGTATCATCTCGTATAGTGTGATCGGGTCCATTGCGAATCGTTCTGGTTTGAAGGTTTCGAGTATCTTTTGTAGGTCGTTTTCGACTCTGTCTATGGTTGCTTTGATGTTGTGTGCGCTGAATCTTGTGAGTGCGAGTTTTCCATTCTCGGTGTAGGGTTTTAGGTTCCATTGGAAGCTTGCTGCTGTTCTGATCAGGTCTTCTTCGTCTTCCTCGAGGCTTAGGTAGGTGCAGTTCTCGTTCTTCTTCAGTCCTGTGTGAATGAACTGGAGGGCGAGTGTTGATTTGCCTGTGCCTGGCGGTCCTATGATCACTGTGATGTGCCCTTTGGGTATGCCTCCTCCAAGCATCTCGTCAAGTCCTGGTATGCCTGTGCTTATGAGTTTCATACTCTGCCTCTGACTCTCTTTATGTTGGATATCTCGAAGCCTTTCTGTGGTGTTATCTGTATCTCGAAGTTGGCGATATTCTCATGGTACAGTGTTGGGAGCACTCCTCTGAGTTTCTCGATCTGCATTATGCGTTCTCTCTGTGTTGATCCTCCGGGGTCGTTCCATTTGAAGACGATTACTCCGTCTGTGCAGTCTGCGATCTCTTCCTGCTTTCTTCTGTTGCAGATGTTTCTGTTCAGTAGTGTGTAGATGAGTCCTTTCCAGTCTTTTGAGGCTCTTTGAATTCCGTAGAGGAAGAGTATGAGGTCGTTCCATTTCATGTGTTGGAGAGAGTATTGTACGAGTGCTGTTAGCGAGTCGATGATTATGAGGCTTGAGTCTGCGTTCTTATCAAGGTATTCTATCAGTGCTTCGATCAGGTTCTCTTCTTCTTCGCTCCATTTGAGTGATCTGAGGGATGGCTCTCTTTTTGATCTGTTTCTCCATCTGGTGGGTATGAAGGAACTGGCAAAGTAGGCTTCTGAGAATTCTTTGAATTCTATGCGGCTTTGTTTCATCTTTTCTTCGATTGTTGCGTGGTGTTTTTGGAAGGATAGGGCTATTTCGTTCATTATGTCCTCTTTTGACCGGGTGAATGTGATGTAGCAGACTTTTTCTGGAACTATTGAGTCTTCGCCCGGCGTTCTGGTGTTTTTTTGCAGCGTCCGTGCTGCTGTTGTGATTGCGAATTCGAATCCGCCTGCTCCACCGTCTTCGAGCAGTAGTGTGAGCGACCCTCTCGGTAGTCCGCCGTGGAGGATGGTGTCGAGTGATTCTATGCATGTAGGGATCTTTGCGGGTTTGATGTTATCACCGTGATATACTATGTTTTTTGTATTATAAATTTTTAATGTATTTTTGGCGAAAAGTTTATACTCAGTTATAATTATAATAGTATTATATTCTAGTATTGTATTGTTCTGCTGGATGGCAGAATGAAAGCCCTTCATCACAGATAACGCGCAGGTAAAAAAAATATGAGTTCACAACTGGTGAAAAGGAAGAGAGAAGAAGAGAGAGTTGGTGAAGAACGCACAGTAAGAGAGAAGGTGGGTGGATTTAAAAGCTGGATTGGAGAAGAGTATACAGACCTGAAACAGTACCTTCAGCTACTCCTACGAAGAAGAGTCGTGCTTGAACCGTACACTCCAGAGAGATTCGGACCACTTGTAACGTTCAACGGGCTTTCAGGCTACCGGGAGGAGGAGCGATACTGGGTCAATGAGCCCTACGCACTGGTCTCAATACTCTACAACGACGAGAGAAAAGAGTACCTCTATTATGTGGTGGAGCCAGAGCTTGCACCATCAGAGCGCATCCTGCTTGAGACGGTCTATGAGAACCTGCTTGACACGCTCACGCCCTATGACACAAGCATCCTCCATGACGATTCAGATGCGGTGAAGAGCGAGGTGCTGGAGAGAAAGACACTTGAGCTGATCGAAGGATACTCTATCGACGTCGAGCAGCCAGCACTCCACAAGATCCTGTACTACCTCAAGAGAGACTACATTGGATATGAGAGGATCGATCCACTGATGAGAGACGCGATGATCGAGGACATATCATGTGACGGTGCAGATATTCCGATCTTCTTGTACCATAGAAAATATCAGAATATCAAGACGAACATATCCTTCACCGAGGAGAGGCTCAACTCGTTCGTGATGAAGCTTTCACAGCTATGCGGAAAGCACATATCTATAGGGGAGCCACTGATAAACAGCACACTCCCAGACGGATCACGCTTGAACGCATCGCTTGGTAGAGAAGTGACCTTCAGAGGAAGTTCTTTTACCATACGAAAGTTCAGAGAGCACGCATTCACCCCGGCAGACCTGATCAAGAGCGGAACATACACAGCCGAGATACTTGCATACCTCTGGCTTGCAGTCGAGAACGGGAAGAACATCATCATTGCAGGTGCAACGGCAGCAGGGAAGACGTCTACACTCAATGCAATCTCACTCTTCATACCACCACTTGCAAAGATCGTATCGATCGAGGACACACAGGAACTCGTACTTCACCACGCAAACTGGATAGGCACGCTCACACGGGAGTCGCAGAGAGAAGGAAACGCAAACGAGATTGACATGTACGAACTCCTGAGAGGAGCACTGCGCCAGCGCCCGGAGTACATCATCGTGGGAGAGATTCGGGGACCTGAAGCACTGACGCTCTTCCAAGCGATGAACACCGGGCATACCACATACTCAACGATCCATGCTGAATCGGTGAACACCATCATCAGCCGACTTGAAGGCGAGCCGATAAACGTGCCTCATGTGATGATCCAGGCGCTTGATATCCTCTGTATCCAGAGGCTTTTACAGGTGGGAGGGAGACGAGTACGCCGCCTTGAGACACTGGTCGAGTTCACAGGAATGGACCAACGAACGCAGGACCTGCTCTTCAATGATCTGTACGAGTGGGATCCTAAGACCGATACATTCATCCAGAACGGCAGATCCTTCATTCTTGAAGATATTATGTTCAAACTCAACTGGGACGAAGAGAGGCTTAGATTGGAACTCGAGAACCGAAAGAAGCTCCTGAACCACATGGTGGAAGAGGATATGGATGAATACGACATAATCTCGCTCATCCAGAGCTATTATGTAGATCCTCAGAAGACGATGCAGGCCATAGGAGAAGAAGTGGCAGAAAACCATGAACCAACTTCATAGACTTGGGTTTGTAATATTCGGAAGGTATGTGCGAGCCAGGAAGGATAACTACTCTAAGATAAGGGCAGCTATCCGCCAGGCACACACAGGCGTCCCATGGGATGCATACGTGAGCGGTGCATATCTCTTAGCAGTGATCACGGGTCTTCTGAGTGCTCTCTCTGCCTATCTTATGAGACCTCTGTGGAGTACGGTATACGCAAGGCTCTCACTGAAGATCGGGCTTAGCCACACCATCTTCAGTGGATACGGTGAGCAGATATTCATAACAACAGTAATATTCTTACTCACACTCGCAACTGGGGCTGTGACATACTATGGTGTAACCACGTATCCAAGGCTTGTTGCAGAGATCAGAAAGAGCGTGATAGATGCCACTCTTCCGCACGCGGTCGCATACATGCACGCGTTGAGTGAAGGCGGGATTGGGCTTGCCAAGATACTCAAGTCGCTCTCCCAGCACACAGATGTGTATGGGGAGTGTGCAGAGGAGTTTGCATATATAGTGATGAAGGTTGAGGCTGGAGGCGAAGATCTTGTCACCGCTCTCAAGAACGCTGCAATCGAGACACGCTCAGACAAGTTTGGAGACTTTCTTGAGAATCTCGTGAATATAGTGGAGACTGGTGGAAGTCTTGAAGCATTTCTTGGGAGAATGGTGGATCACTACCAGAAGACTGCGGCAGCAGATCAGCGACTGCACCTGGAGACGCTTGGCATGCTTGCAGAGACATACATCACAGCATTTGTGGCAGGACCATTATTCCTCATAACAATCTTGATAGTAATGGGGCTTATGGGACCCGGGAGCTCGCTCACACTCAAGCTTGTAGTATACGCGGTGATACCTTTGAGTGCTATCGCATTCAGCATCCTCTTGAGTGTGATCACGCTTGAGAGCGATGCCAGACTCGTTAAGACATACTCAGCTTACAAGAAGCTCATGCACTATGATGATGTGAAGACAGCACCTCCCAGAGAGAATGAGGAGAGAAGAGTACGACGAATGCTCAGATCCCTGCGCTGGACAAGTATCATTCAGGCAAGAAAGAAACCACTTAAGATATTCTTTTCAAACCCTGCAAAGACCTTCTATCTCACGATACCTGCAGTAACTATCTACGCCGCCTCCACACTCCACCAAGAGAAGCCAAGACTCGACACTCTTGACGATCTTATCATAATCAGCACACTAATGCTCTTAACACCATTCCTCTTCTTCTACGAGATGCAGACGAAGCGCATACGAGAGATCGAGAGCTCAGTGCCAGAGTTCTTAAGAAGACTCGCTGTGACAACTGACGTTGGAATGCCACTTGCCGCTGCAATCAAAACACTGAGTGAACTCAACCTCGGAATACTGAGCACAGAGGTGAAACTCATACATAAGGACATCGTCTGGAAGCATGACCTCGGCAATGCACTGGTAAAGTTTGAGCAGCGCGTAAGAACGGTTGCCATATCACGAATCATCAGACTGATAACCAAAGCCAGCGAGTCCTCAGGCGACGTCAGAGAGACGCTCCGAGTAGCTGCAAACTACGCCGAGCTTTCAGAGAAGCTGAGGCGTGAGAAGTTCACCATCCTGATATCACACCTGATCGTGATTTACATATCGTTTGGCGTCTTCTTACTGGTACTTTATGTATTTGCAAAGATGTTCTTTCCACAGATGCCAGATACCTCTTCAGGAGCCACGCTCGCAGGTGCTGGCAGGTTCTCAATGGGTGCACAGGTCGAAGAGTACACCACACTCTTCATGCACGCAGCAGTAATACAAGGCTTCTTCTCAGGGATCATCGCAGGACAGATGATGGGCACAGGCGCACGCGATGGATTGAAACACTCAATCATAATGGTTGCTACAGCCTACGCACTCTTCACACTATTCATATAAAACTTTGAAAATTCTTTTTTCGAATATGGTCAGTATATGCATATTGTGGTTGTGAGCACTTCTCGCAGTATCTTTTCTGGTACGTACTCTATTGTCGAATCGAGTTTTCGATACAGTATTACGTTCTTCTCTTCTGTGAAGAGCTCTTTTAGGATGCGTTTGTCGCCTGATGCTACGATGTACCTGGGTTTTTCTTCAAGCATCGTTCTGATTACGTCTCTTATCTTCCCTACGTGGTGTCTGATCTCTTCTTCGCGGAGTCGTTCGAATCTGCGCTGGCTCCATCCGCCCTTGGTATGTTTTGATTTTATGCTTGAGTGCACCTCTCTCTCCAATAGAACCTCGTTTGGGGTTGCGAGCATCACAAAACTGTCTCCTGCGTGTGCGATTACAACGAGGAAGGGGTGAGTGTTATCGAATAGTCTGGAGAGTGGTTCTGTGTCGAATTCTGTGGACTCTTGGTGGATTGGGTGTGTGATTGGGAATGGAGGGATTATAAGTAAGTGGATTATGTGGTTATGGTCGTGGAAGATGGCGCAACCGGTCTCTGTGGCAAGGGTCTTCACCGTTTTTTCGAGTTGTGGGTATTCGTGGAGGAGTGATTCTGGGGGGAGTGCGTGTGGCTGGAGGTAGATTGTTTGGAGTGTCTCTCTCTCTGCGCGAATGCTTGCGACCACCCTCAGGATTTCGAAGAGCTTTGCCTTGCTCACAGTGTATCGCCTGAGACTGATGCCACCTGTATTGCTCGCATCTTCTCTCTCTACCATTCTTTTCCAGCTTTGAAGCTTTTCTTTCAGTCTTTTCACTTCTTCGTGAGCCTCTTGTCTTGCTGCAAGCGCGCGCTTCTCACGTTCAGCCATCCTCTCAAAACGCTCTTTCAGTATCTCGTTCTCATCTCTCAGTCTTGCAATCGTCTCCTCAAGTTGGGCTATAGTTCTATCTCTCTTCCTGCCGAAAAGATCCATATCAGATCACTGACTCTTATTTTCCCCAGAAAGGATTGTTTCGTCTCTTTATCGCAAGAAAAGCTTCGAATGTCTCATATTCATCTGGTGAGAGCTTATCTTTAAGGTCGAACTCGATTATCTTCGAGTGGTGCTCTGGTATGTCGACGTATAAGATCTCGTTCTCTTTGATCTGTCTGCCCACGACAGGTCCATCGATTGCCACTGCAACCTCGTCTCCGTACCGTGCCTCGCTTATATTCTCTCCCGCGTCCTGCAGCCCTTTTATCACGCCCACGTTCTTCCCGTCCTCCTTTATCAGACCGAGCCTTGTTTTGATCACCCCCCCAAGAACCTGCACTCCGACAACTGCTGGCTTACTCTGGCGAAAGATGCAGTGTGGTAGTATTTTGAACCGTCCGGGTCTCACTATAACCTCGCCCTGCTTCTTATATGCATGATCTCTCTCTTCCTCCACCCATGACCCGTAGTCTTCGATCAACCTGTATATTACATTACCAATGAATAGTTTCACATCGCTCTCTTCGAGTTCTTCCTTCGCATCAGGCAGCAATTTCACATTAAATCCAATAATAACCCTGTAAAAATAGTTCTTTAAAGTGTTGGTCTCTATAACATCTTTTTTGGTTATATCACCGATATTTGCTCGTCTGATTGGTATGTTATCCCTTTTAAGCTCGTTCACAATTGCCTCAAGCGAGCCAAGAGTATCTGCCTTTATGGTGACGCCTGTACTCTCAGTCTCTATCAGCACGCTCTTCATATCCTGCTGCATCTCTTCTACCACATTATACTCCGTCTCAGAGTCGATCACCCGAAGCGGCGCACCTGCAACCGCCCCCTCCATATTCGGTGCAACAATCTTCACACCAGCAGCAGCGATCACCTTCTTTACATGTAGAAAACCCTCTTCTGAACGAATCTCAGAGAGAGGTGCTGGCTTAAGGAGAGCACGCACCTTCGAGGTTATGACACCCTCCATGCCTCCGACCGCTATACTGTCTCCAACCTCTATCCTCCCATCGTAGAGTATAATGTCAAGTGTTGTTCCAAGCCCTACCTCTTCTTTCACCTCAAGTATGGTTCCAACACCAGGGCGTGTGGTGCTGTAGGAGAGATCTCTCTCGAGGAATCGCTGTGAAAGCCCAAGCAGTACCATCAGAAGATCTGGCAGCCCCTCACCTGTCTTTGCACTGATCGGCACCACCGCTATATTCTTCTGGAAGTCCTTGATCCGATCGTAGCGCTCAGCACTGAACCCGTGTTCGTAGAGCTTTCCTATCAATTCATAGATCATCGTATCAAGCATCTGCCTCACATGCTCTGCCTGCAGACTGTACGCCTCATGAAAGCCCACATCCTCTCTCACAACCCACCCATGCAAACGATCAATCTTGTTTGCTGCCACAAGAAAAGGCGTCTTCTGATCCCGCAGTATATTGAGCGATTCAATCGTCTGAGGCTTGAAACCCTCGTTTATGTCAACGATCAGAACGGCAATATCCGCGAGCGCCCCACCCCGGGAGCGCAGCGTAGTGAACGCACGATGTCCAGGTGTATCGATGAAGAGAAGCCCCGGGAGCGTAATCTTTCCGGTCGCATCCTTACCACAGATCCTCTGGATAACCTCGATGGGAATCTCTGTAGCCCCGATGTGCTGGGTTATCAGCCCAGCCTCTCTTGCAGCAACAGCAGTACCCCTGATCCTGTCAAGCAGGGTCGTCTTGCCATGATCAACATGCCCCATCACAGATACAATCGGAGTTCTAAGCTCTCTCACCATTCCAATCAACAAGAACACTTTTATACAGAAGACCTTGCTATCGACTCTCACATCCCTGAATGCACTGGTAGAGTTATAGTCTTTTCTATCGTTCAGAACAAAAGAACAAACTTTTTATAGCGACTGACTCTAATTACGACCCATAGTAGTGTATGGTCAAACAAATTGATGCGTAAGCAATTGTACATATTATCAAATGTAGGTGATATATATTGAAGTTCGAACTTGAGAGGCTGAAGAGAGGAAGAAGCAGAGAAGTGGTCAGGGTTATGATCGTACTCCAACTCATGCTCGCTTTAACTATCATGCTGCCAATCGGAGTCATGGCAGGGGGAGACTCTTCCGAATGTTACTCATGCCATAGAGAGGCGGTTACAGAGATTAGAGAGAGTGTCCATTATGTAAATGGTGTTGACTGTATGGACTGTCATGGTGGCGTTCATCTCACAAACGGTAGTCTGATCACGAAAGACGTGATGTCTGGCAACTTTGTTGGCGCACCGACAAGGACTGAAGCTCCAGAATTCTGCTCAAAGTGCCACGAAGAGGTCGGTGATGATTACGAATCAAGCGTGCATCGGGTAACACCCGAGAAACCTGATGCTCCAGAGTGCCGTGATTGCCACGGGGGCGGGCATGGTGTTATAGCGGTATCAGATCCTGCCTCGCCGACGTACCGACCAAAGCAGCTTGAGATGTGCGTAAGATGCCACGCCAATCATGAGATGATGGAGAAGTACGGCGTGGATACAGAAGTCCTTGAGACATACGAGGATTCGTATCACTGGAAAGCCTTCAAATTTGGACAATTGAAGGCTGCAACGTGTCTTGACTGTCATGGCACTCACGCGGTCAAGAGTGAGGACGACCCGACATCATCCATATCAAAATCTAATCTTGGTGGTACGTGTGGGAAGGAAGGATGCCACAAGGGCGTGAAACCTGGTGCCAGGGTATGGATGGGCATGACGCATTACAACCAGCACGCACAGAAGCCCGACCTTGTCTTTGATAAGTCAAAGCTTGATATAAAGGAGCGCGCATATTATCTTGGTCCGATCAATCTGGCGTTCTATATCGAGATCTTCTTCATCATTCTAACATGCACAGTTGCAATCGTACTGATAATCTTCGTCCTGCTGGACCTTCTCACGCGAATCAAACTGAAGAGACACTTTTAAGGAGATGAAGTAAGATGTCACAGAAAGAGAACAATCCCAATGTTGAGAAGGAGAGGTACTTCAAGCGTTTCACAGTAAACCAGGTGCTCCAGCACCTGGGGATAATGATCACGTTCTCTCTCCTTGTGATAACAGGAATGCCCATAAAGTACAACGACCAGTGGTGGGCACCAATAGTGATAGATATTCTCGGTGGATACGAGATGCGATCACTCATCCACCACGCTGCAGGTATTGGAATGGTCTTGATAGGACTATACCATGTCATCTACTACCTGGTGATAGATCGTGGCCCCAAGGCAGTGTTACCCGATGCTGACCTGAAAGACCTGAAAGACTTCTGGCAACTCATGAAATACTACTTTGGAAAGGCAGAGTTTCCAAAGTACGCAAGATACAGCTGGAAGGAGAAGTTCGACTACTGGGGCGCTCTCTGGGGCATGGTGATCATGTGCGTCTCAGGACCTGTCCTCCTCTATCCACCGTTCTGGAATGCTCTACCGCTATCCTTCGTGCATATAATGCACATAATACACAGCGATGAAGCACTCCTTGCAACACTCGCCATCGTCATATGGCACTGGTGGAACGTCCACTACAACCCGGATCTCTTCCCAATGTCAAAGGTATGGGTGACAGGACTCATCCCAGAGAGACAGATGAAGGCCGAACACCCACTCGAATACGAAGAGATCATGCGCCAGCTCGAAGAAGGTGAGGTAGAAAAATAAAGGGTCTACAATCCATAATTACCCCATTTTTCATCCACCATTTTTTTTATATCCTCTCTCATAGTGAGAACGCTAGGCCACTCCCTCATAAAACCCTCATCCTCTCGCTTTATCGTGGCATCGATACCCATCTTCGAACCAAGATTCGGAATCGAAGACGCATGATCGAGTGTGTCGGTCGGAGTGTTCGGGATCAGGATCACATCCCTCGCTGGATCGATCCTTGTGGTGACCGCCCAGAGCACCTCGCTAATATCGTGCACATTAACATCACGATCCACCACGATCAAGACCTTCGTGAAACTCATCTGACCCAAGCCCCATAGTCCCAGCATCACCTTCCTCGCATGACCCGGATACCGCTTATCGATCGAGACGATCGCAAGGTTATGAAAGACACCCTCAACAGGCAGATTCATATCCACGATCTCAGGGAAGTGAGCACGTAAGATAGGGAGGAATATGCGTTCCGTCGCCTTGCCAAGATACGCATCCTCCATCGGTGGACGCCCAACGACAGTGGCATGATATATCGGACTTCTCCGATGAGTGATACACGTAATATGGAAGACCGGGTAAATGTCAGGGAGCGAATAATAACCCGTGTGATCTCCAAAAGGACCCTCCATCCGCGTCTCTCCAACCTCCACATAGCCCTCAAGCACGATCTCAGAACCAGCAGGGACGAAGAGGTCAACACTCTCACACTTCACAAGATCAACACCCTTTCCCCTGAGAAAGCCTGCAAAGAAGATCTCATCAAAGCCCTCCGGGAGAGGCGCAGTTGCAGCATAGACGACCACTGGATCAGCCCCAATCACAACCGCAACCTCAAGCCGCTCCTCAGCATCCTCAAAGTCCCGCGCACCATGCTTATGAATCTGCCAGTGCATCCCAGTAGTACTCGAATCAAACTTCTGCATCCGATACATCCCAACATTCTGCCGCCCAGTCCTCGGGTTCTTCGTAAAAACAAGCGGAAGCGTTATGAAAGGACCACCATCACCAGGCCAGCACGTAAGAATCGGGAAACGATCAAGACTCGCATCACCACCCCTGAGCACAACCTCCTTACACGGCCCCGTTTTAACGATCCTCGGCTTGAACCCTGCAAACTCTCTCAACCTTGAAAGCATCCTTAAACCACCACGAAGACCACCCGGAGCATCAAACCGCAACAACTCTTCAATCCGACGACCAACATCATCAAGATCATCAACACCAAGAGCAAGACAGATACGCTCCATACTCCCGAAGAGATTCGCAAGCACAGGAAGATCATAACCCTTCACATTCTCAAAGAGAACAGCGCAACCACCACTCTTCACAAGCCGATCCACAATCTCAGTAATCTCAAGAAAAGGATCAACCTCAACACTAACACGCTTCAACAGACCACGCTCCTCAAGAAGAGCCATAAACTCACGAAGATCACTGAAAGCCATTTACAACCACAACCAGGACTAAGTCGCAGTAACACCCCTACTACTTGATAATCTTTATCATAACCACCAAGAGCGACGACACCAACCACAAAAACCCATGATCTTTGATTTACACCACATTTCCAACCCAACTTAACCAAATGTGGAATTGTTTCGCCAGAAAAGCTCATTCTTCCCTTTTACATCTTTTATTTTTTCGTCTTTTTCCTTTATTTTACATGATTTGGGGTAGTTATCACTAAATAACCTCCTTCCTCTTCAACGCATTGAGCTGATAAAAATTGAAGTAGAAACATGAAGACAACACCTTGACCAATGTTCTTGCAACTATTGTTACCATTACATGTGCTGAATTGAAGACTTTCTTTATAACAGCAAATCTTCTCTCGATTAGAGCTCTCTTCCTGCTTGTTCTTTTGTCTTGTTTACTGTGTAAACAAGAGTTGCTTACAGAGTAAGCAACATTGTGGAGGTTATCCATAGAGATTAAAGGCTTTACTTCTAACTGCTCTCTTCATTGTAGCATCGTAGCCTCTTGATTTATAGTATCCGACATAATAAATTAACCAGAAGAATTTGCTGATCCACCTCCTCGTATAACTCAGCTTCTTGCTGGACCTGTTAAAACTCTCTCTAATATTATGTTTTTCAGCTCGTTCAGAGTTTTGTCAGCAAAGAAGAGAGTTCTCACTTTATACTCTTCCTTATGAGTTCTATTGGATTTAAGCCAGGAGAATGATGTGGAAGAAACACCGGAATGATCTTTAGCCTATTAGCAGTCTTCCTTGTTTTATTTGCCTTACCAGGATTCTCTTCCCTTACCTTCTCCAAAAATTCGTATACATTCTCCTTTTTCGAGTGTTCCCGTTTATTGCGTAGAAACCAAGGTATTCGTTTTAAGCCCTGTTGTGTTCTTCTTTACGACTGGCTTGTTAAAAGACCACAGCCTCTGGCTGCTTGCATTAAGCTGAGGTGAAGTTTCATCCAGAAATCCAATGATACAGTCTTCGTGAGAACCTAACACTTCACCAAGTTTTTTTTTAAACTCTTCCTCAGCACAGTAACCTTGCTGATTCCTACTTCATCTGCTGCCTGTGGTACGCTCTTTTCCTGCGTAGAGTGGTTTGATGAAGAGCAGCTTTCTTAGAATTACAGCTTTTATTTTCCTGTTTCTGATTTATTTGTTTAATTCTTATGGTGAGAGCCATCTCACAACTTCCTTTTCAGTTTTTCCTGCTATGTAGCGATTTATAATCCAATAGTTAATAAATTTTTGTCTCAGATCTGCTGTGTTGAATAACTCTTAAGTTTCCTTCCTGTATTTCTCATTTGCAGGAGGGATGATTGGGATGCAGAGTAAGAGAAATTGGAAGGAATATAATGAAAAACTTGTGCGGAGGGGAGAACTCTATATCTCATTGGATTTCCTTGAGAACTGGGATGAAGAATTAAATAGGATGAATGAGGGGAAGGTTGGCAGACCTTTCAGGTTTCCTCGAACCTTTATGTGTTTTCTAGCTTTCTTGCATGTAGCTTTCCTTCCATTAAGACAAATGGAAGGATTTTTGAGGAAATTATCAGAATATATACCTGAGTTAAAGGTAGCTGATTATTCCACTGTTTGTAAGAGGTTGAGGAAACTAGACTTTGAACTCTCTAGTAATCTTGGAGAAGATCTTGTAGTTGCAATAGATTCGTCTGGTATGAAGATAACGAATAGAGGAGAGTGGATCAGACATAAATGGAAAGACGAGAAAGGGTTGGATTAAGGTTCATATTGCTATAGACGTTAAAACAAGGAAACTCTTAGCCTTAAAGATAACAGATGAAAGAACAGGTGATGGAAAGATGTTAAAACCTCTGGTAAAGCAAATTAAAGGAAGAGGTGGAGAGATAACTAGGGTATATGGTGATGGAGGTTATGATAGCAGAGAGAATTTCAATTATCTTGCTGAAAATAATGTAGAACCAGTGATCAAGATAAGAAGTAACTCTTCAACTAAGTCAAGAGGCTCTCCATCCAGAGCTAAGAGAGTAAGAGAACTCAAAGAGTTAGGTCATGAAAGATGGAAAGATAAATACAGGTATGGCTGCAGATGGACAACAGAGAGTTTCTTCTCTGGTGTTAAAAGAGTATTTGGAGAGACATGCAGAGCAAGATCTACAGAAGCCTTGTTTCAAGAAGTAAAGATGAAATTCATCTTCTACAACATGCTCATAAGTGTTTAAACTTACATTCTCAGAGAAACAATTACCTGAAGATATACCCCATCCAGCTAATTGTTCAACACAGCATCTCAGATCCAAAAACCATCAGAAAGTACGTGGGAGAAGGATCCGGAATTAAAGAGTGGTTGTTATCCATATCCGCAGAGATCCTCAGCCACGGACCCATCCATGTCTGGTATCCGCTATTGAAAGATCTTCGGAATCATGGAATGCGGATCGGCTTGATTGCAGCTTTTATTTATAGCAGGGCTATTAAAATTCCGCTACTGCCGCTGATGATCTATTATTTTGGGTTTATGTTCGCGGTGTTGCTGACAATTTATATGATTATTGCCGCGGTCATACAGGGTAAGATTATTGACATTGTATTAGAATAAAGTCAGATCTCTCTCATGGTCTCACCCAATACTCCACTGAAGCATCAGGTAGATATTCCACAGTCCGGTTGTGATGAATTGAACCGCTATCGCACCGAGGATGAGTCCCATCATTCTTGTTATTACCATGCTCCCTGTCACGCCGAGCACGCGATGGATGCTTTCAGAGAGACAGAAGAGGAACCAGCATATCAGAAAGACGAGAATGATCGAGATCAGGACGGTTAACTTGAAAGGTACCGTTGCTGCGTTGTTCATCAGGATGATTGCGGTCGTTATCGCGCCAGGTCCTGCAAGCATCGGGACTGCCATTGGAAAGAAAGATATATCATCCCGTTCACCAGATTCTTCAACCTCTTCTGGTGTATGCCCTTCTCTTGACATTCTTCCGTGCATCATATCCATTGCGATCGAGAGTATCAGTATTCCGCCGATAACACGGAGTGAATCAATCGTGATCTGGAAGAAAGAGAGGATATAATTGCCAAATATCGCAAAGATCAGGAGAACGAGGGATCCGAATATCGCGGTCCTCTTTGCGATCTGTTTCCTCTCACCCGGATCATTATCTTCAGTCAGGGAGAGAAATACCATGACATTCCCGATGGGATTGACGATGACGAAGATTGCGGTGAATGACGTGAGCAAGAATGTATAGAACGCATTCATATACTCCTCTTATAGTCGGCAATCTTATATAGGAATAACGTGAGATGAGATTTGTGGCAAATGGAGACGTGATCGGTAACATAGGAAGCCTGTTCTGGATATTTCTGATGTTTGCCATGCTTATGCCACTTTTTAAGCAGAAGATGCTCAATGTTGCACGGCTCAATCTGATACGATCGATGGAAAAGAAGAGAAAGTCAAGGATAATCACGCTGATTCATCGTCAGGAGGCAATGGCTTTTCTTGGATTTCCAATTTTCAAGTATATCGATATAGAGGATTCAGAGCAGGTGCTTCGTGCGATAAGGTTAACACCCGATGATATGCCGATAGATCTGATCCTGCACACCCCCGGGGGACTTGTGCTTGCAGCGGAACAAATCGCATTTGCACTCAGGAAACATAACGCCCCGGTGAGAGTTTTCGTGCCCCATTATGCAATGTCTGGCGGAACGCTTCTTGCACTGGCAGCAGATGAGGTCATAATGGATGAGAACGCGGTGTTGGGTCCTGTGGATCCGCAACTTGGAAAGTACCCCGCAGCATCGATTCTTACAGTGATTGATGAGAAGGATAAGAATGAGATAGATGATGAGACGCTGATCCTTGCCGATGTATCGAGGAAGGCACTGAAGCAGGTTCATGACTTTGTCCGAGATCTCATACTTGATCGAGTGGGTGAAGCCCGTGCAGAAGAGATCGCAGATGCACTCACGACCGGAAAGTGGACGCATGACTACCCGATAACGCTTGAACACGCAAAAGAACTGGGAATCCCAGTAAGAGATGAACTGCCCGAAGAGGTGTATGCACTGATGGAGCTCTACCCACAGCCACCAGGCAGGCGTCCGAGTGTCGAGTATGTCCCGCTTCCATATCGAGATGGGGGTAAACCAGGGGAAGGCGGAGCGAGCTAAGGACAGTGCAAATATCAGATGGTGCATCGCAGATGAAGATTGTAATTGAAACTATCAACGCTACTTTCAAGTCTTTTGAGAAGAATTATTCTGAATATCCCCTCTAAAACGATCATCCTGCGAAGAGCGAATTCTTCATCCTCTGTCATTTCCTCCTCTTTTTGTATTTGAGAGAATTTTGATTTACCCCATAGTATACAGCATCTAAAACTTAAAATGGACTTTGTTTCAAGAATGGGTAGCATACAGTATCAATTTTGCTGATGTTCCATGATTATCACTCATTTTTCCCTTTTTAATCATTAGTTCGACGATAGCTTCCGTTAAGCTGTCTTCCGGTGCCTGATCGTACGAAGCTGATAAAGATCAAAGGCGAATGCCGTGAACATCATTTTCACACCAACCCTCGCCACGGTCGTTACACGAACATAAGCAGCATTGAAGACACTCTTTATCATGTTGCAGATTAAAAATCTGTCTTTCTACTTCGTAGAAAACAGACTTTCTACGAAATAGAAAAGTCTGCAGCTCCCTTAGATCTTTTGATCTGAGGAACGGCAAAAGGTCGCTCTCCACGCGATCTATTCCTGCTTATCCGCCTGTTTCTCAGTTCATCCCTGATATTCAGCGGATGATCTCTTGTTACCCGTATCAAAAGTTGCGTCATATCCTTCTGGCTGGGCATCGAAGTAGTCTTTATCTGTATAAACAACTTCCCCTTCCTTAAAGAGATCTATCTGCGAATCATGAACCGATGCGATTGTTGTTTCAATAGCTCTAACGAGTTCATTGTCTGTATCCATCTTTGAGTGAAGTTTATATCCAGAATAGGATTTGCTCCCTTTCTTTGCCCATGTTACAGATTGTAAATCTGTAACTTCTGTTAACTCGCAGAGTTAACATGATGTTCCATCTTTGCTCCTTCTCGTGGCTGATTATTCCATAATCAGCCTTTGATTATAGAGTGATCAAGGCTGAGCCTTATCACCACGAGGCTTATCTGCCTATTGCTGAGACCTGGTTCAACGGTAATAAATGTTGCATTGTAGGCTTTTTGAAAGCCCACACGGCGATCGAAGATCGGACATTGTGTATAGAGGTGAGATGCGCCTCATAGAGGATCTGAGAGACCATACCAGTGCTGTAAAATCAGTAATTTGGTCATCCCAACCTCATCATTGTTATATTAGGAAAAGATATTAATAATGCTTTTGGTTTTGGTTAAAAAGATTTTTTAGTGGTTTGTTGTGTTTGGCATGGTTGACAGTAAGAAGGTTTTTCAAAATTCTCTTAAGATCGTTTCAATCTTTTCTCTCCTGCAGAATTCGTGTCTGTGAGTATAACGAATGTTCACATGTTCACGCTTCCTTGTACGAAAATTAAATATGTGGAGCTGACGATCTAAGGTAACGTTTGGACTCGGAGAAGATCATCTTCGGACTTGATATCGCAAAGGGCTCGACCGTTGCACGAAGAGATCCGTCATACGCAGTGGTGATACTCCAGGATACGAATCTTGAGAAGCTTCGTATGGTTGAGAGGTACAGGTTACTCCAGCTGATTCGAGACTATAAGCCAGAGATACTGGCAGTTGATAATATTTATGAGCTTGGATCGAACAGAGGAGAGCTTCTCAGATTCGTAGGGATGATGCCGTCTGGCACGCGAGTGGTGCAGGTTACAGGTGGTGACGAGCCCGGGAGCCTTGAAGCGATCGCACGCAGATACGGCATCGCAATCAACCGCTTCGATCCGGTGAGCGAGGCGCATGCTTGTGCCCTGCTTGCACGTATCGGTGTTGGGAGTGTGCTTCAGGTATTTGAAGATGCCACGAGGATCGTAGTGACGCGTGCACGTTCGCCTGGCCGCGGTGGATGGAGTCAGAACAGGTATCGTAGAAAGGTTCATGGTGCCGTACGAGCTATGACGCGGGAGATAGAGGCAGATATCAAGGCGTACACAGAGTCCAATAAGAGATCTTACTCACTCAGGGTAACGCGTGGTTATGGTGGGTATACCAGAGGCGAATTTGTCGTTGAGGCACCGATGGAAGAGCTTAAGGTGCGCACTGGTCGTTTCAGTGATGTTCAGGTCAGAGCGAAGACGATTGAAAGGGATAGTTTCAAGTTCAAGCCTCTTGGAAGAAGGAAGCGGGCTTATATCATCGTGGGTGTAGACCCGGGGACGACGACTGGGGTAGCGGCGCTCGATCTTGGTGGAGAGTTGGTCTATCTTGGAAGCTCTCGTACGGTAGGCATTCCTGAGATTGTTGAGAGGCTCTCAGAGATCGGGAAGCCTCTCGTTGTTGCAACCGATGTGAACCCCATGCCGCACAGTGTTGAGCGGGTCAGGCGAAGCTTCAATGCGGTTGCTGGTGTGCCGCCAGAGTCGCTCGGGATAGATGAGAAGATCGAGCTCACAGAGGGGTTTGAGTATGCGAATGCACACGAGCGGGATTCTCTTGCAGCGGCACTCTATGCCTTCAAGCGGTACAAGAACAAATTCTCTCAGATAGAGCAGAAGGTTCATGCTCCGAGTGATCTGGACGAGGTGAAGGCGAGGGTTGTCAGGGGGGAGACGATAGACTCAGCACTCATCGATCTGAGGTCTGGGACTCCAACTCGAAAGGAAGGGGCAGAGGCGATGGTTGAGAAGGTGGAAAGCCCGAAGGTCAAGGATGAGACGCTCCTCCGAAAAGAGGAGGAGATAGGTGCTTTGCGAGAGTACGTGAGTTATCTCGAAGAGAAGATAGCGAAGAAGGACGCTACCATCGAGAGATTGGAGGAGAAGATTAAAACCTTTAAAACTGAAGAATATAAAAAGTTAAAGAGAGAGAAAGAGATAAAAATTAGGAATAGAAAGATAAAACAGTTAAAACTTGAGTTAAAGAAGAAAGACGATATTATAACTGGTTTGAAAGAGCGAAACAGGAATATCAATCATATGCGAAGGCTTGAGATGACGGGTCGTGCCACACCGGTCAAGGTCGTGGACTCCTTCACAAGAGAGAGTATACGCAGGACAGAAGAGAGATACGGAATAAAGAAAGGGGACATACTCATGATAATGGATGCAAGCGGGGGCGGTTCTGCCACGGCAAAGATCCTTGCAGAACTCGGAGTAAGAGCGGTCATCGCATGGAGCGAGATGTCACACGCGGCAGCATCAGAACTCTTCACCCAGAATATACCTGTCTTCTCACCTGAAGAGCTACCACCGAGGATTGAGAACGGCTTTGCAGTGGTCGTGACAGACGACCTCAGGCGCGCGATCGCCGAGTGGGATAGAAGGGCAGAAGAGCACCGTAAGAACCAGAAACAGGAATGGCTAGAGTATTTAGTGAACGAATACCAGAGCAAGCGAAAGAAAGAGCTTGAAAAAGAGTTAAAGAGACCAGACTCAAGAGAGTGTTGAAGACCCTGTGATAGAACCGATCTTCTGACCTTTCCAGTGCCTGGGATACGTATTCGAGTCCATAATCACCCTCTTTGTCGTTGCTACCACGCTCGTCTTCTCCACTCTTGCGATCTCTTCAGACGGATAATGTGCCGTTCCAACAGCTATCGCCTCTCCTTTGAGAGTAACCAGGAGTACCTGATCCCCTCTCTTTATCCCCAGATCGATCTCAGCAATTCCTGGTCGTCTGAGCGGTGCTCCATTAGAGATCGCAGCAACCGCAGTGTCGAGCAGAGCGATTCTTGGTAGATCTACGAGTGCGTTCTCCACCGGTTGGATGACCCGTCTCAGTTCTCTCTCGTCCCCGTCTTCAACCCATCCAACGTATGCGTCTTTCAGCGTGTGCAGTCTCACAGATGTATCCTCTGTGAATGGCCCTGCCCTCGTTCTTCGAAGTTCCTGCATGTGCGCTCCAGATCCGATCACCCGCCCAATATCGTGGCAGAGCTTCCTCACATAAGTCCCTGCCTCACACTCAATCCTCATAAGCACCTCTCTCTCGTCTGATTCGAGAATATCGATTGCATAGATCTCTCGTGTGCGCAACTGGCGCTTCACACCCGACTTAACCGGGGGCGTCTGATATATCTCTCCTACAAACTCTTGGCAGATCTCTCTTGTTACCGCTCTCGGTGTTCTTCGGTGGAGGCGCATCAGGCATATATACTCCTTCTCTCTCCCTTTGACCAGATCCACCACACGCGTGGCATCCTCCAGCATTATCGGAAGGACTCCTGTCACCCCTGGATCGAGCGTTCCACTATGCCCCGCCTTCCCGATGCCCAGGATCTTCCTGACCCAACTCGCAACCTCATGGCTCGTTGGCCCAGCAGGTTTCTCGATATTCACAACACCATTCCGTATATGCTCCTCGATCGGTCGATCCGATGGCAGAGAACCATACCCTGGGTCTGTCGCTGCCTCCTTCAAGACAAGCCTCTCTCGACGAGCATCTTCTCGCATCATTCCAGTCTACCCGCGCCTCTTCTCCCCAAGCTTCTCAAGTACTATATTCGTTACCTCCTCAGGTGTATGCTTCGAAGTATCGATCACAAGATCATATATCGTGTGATCGTCGAGATCTATCTGGTAGTACTCTCTGTAGCGATTAGACTCGCACTCTTCACGCGTAATCGTCTCATCGAGGGCGTGTGCTACTCTCTTCCCCTCTCTCTTCGCTATGCGTGCTGCTCGGACACGGAGTGGCGCATCGAGCCATACCCTGAGATCTGCATCCTCTACGAAGTGCCCTGCAAGCCTTCCCTCGAGTATGATACCATCCTTCTCAAGCGCCATCTTCTTCTGTTCGAGATCCAGTCTCCTGTCGATCTCAGGGTCTCTCTCTGCAAGAGACCCCAACTCTTCAAGGCTCATATTGTATTCTGCCGCAAGCCTTCTGAACGCCTCGCCTGCAGAGACGAGCTCGAGACCCAGACGATCGGCGAGCATCCTCCCAATGGTGCTCGTCCCGCTGCCAGGGAGACCACTGATGGTGATCTTCATATCCCGCCGATCTTCAATATCTTTCGCACTATCTGGCTCACTGAGATTGAAGAGATGAAGTACCAGTATATCCAGTACTGTATCGGTCCGATGAGTTTTGCTGAAAGCGCCTGCCTGCCCCAGAATGGAAAGACCATCTCGTAAGAAGCGGTTGGCGCGTGAATTACCTGATATGCCCAGATGAATATCGGGAGCGAGATGATGCTGATATACGCCATCGGTTTGAACTGCTGTTTGGACATCTCCATCTGCTCCTTCATCATCGCGGAACGCTTCTCTTCAAGCTTTTTCAGTTTTTGCTGGTTGTTTGCAAGTTGAGCCTCCCTGAACTCCTTTTGAAATTCCTTCATCCTCCCCTGAACCCGTTTCATCAGATCCCAATCCATCGTGTACTTCTGAATGAGAGACGCATACACACCCGTTATAGCTGCAAGAATAAAGAGTGTGATATCGATTGGAAGAGCCAGAAGCGGATTCAGTACGAATCCAACCACTGTACCGAGAGAGTCTCTGAACTCCTGTCCCCCTATGATTATTCCGAACATCAAGGAAAAACCGAACGCCAGAGCCACGGTTTCAATCGACTTCTTCATCCTGGGATCAATCATAAAAAACCTGAAAAGTTGCGTTACTTCTTCTTATATGCGTCCAGAATCTTCTTGATCTCAGCAAATATCTCATCAATACCTCCGGTACCATCAACACTCACAAGGAGCGACTCTTTCGAGTAAAAATCGATGAGCGGCTGTGTCTGATCACTGTACACCTTCAAGCGATTCCTGATAGCCTCCTCCTTATCATCATCCCGTTGGTACAACCTGCCACCACACGAATCACAGACTCCCTCGACCGCGGGCGGGTTGAACTGAATATGATAACTCGCACCACACTCACACATACGCCTGCCAGAGAGCCTCGAGACCAGCACCTCATCAGGAACATCGATATTCAAGACCACATCAAGAGGAGTCCCAGCCTCGTCAAGTATCTCTTTCAAAGCCACAGCCTGCGGTATCGTCCTCGGATACCCATCAAGCATAAAGCCGTGAGCACAATCAGGCTTCCCAAGCCGATCCTTTATAATCCCAACGAGAACGTCATCAGGAACAAGCTCGCCACGATCCATAAAAGCCTTAGCCTCAAGCCCAAGCGGAGTCTCAGCCCTCAAATTCTCCCGCAAAATATCACCAGTCGAGATATGAGGAACCTGATACTCATCAGCAATTCTCTTCGCCTGCGTACCCTTACCAGCGCCAGGAGGTCCAAGCAACACCAATCTCATCCTAAACACTTCCTCCAAAGAGATAAACACATTCTAACAACACCCGCCACATATAAAACCTTCTTTTCACATCCTTCAACTGCGCGCAGAGGTGTGTCACGTCGAAACCTCAAATTTTATAAACCTTGATACTATTAGATAATGATTAATATGAGTGATGCAATTGCGAAACCAACATCTCTTGATTCGGAGAAGACCGTGGACGTCCGCAGTCTTCTGGAAGAGATCGAGGCGTTGAAGGTACAGAATGAAGAGCTGCGCTCGAAGCTTATGGATGTGACCCTTGAGAATAATAGTTATCTTCAGACTATCCAGAAGTTTCAGGAGCAGCTGGAGCACCTGCGCCAGCCTCCCCTATTTATAGCGAGTGTGATCGAGGTTAATGATGATTTTGTTGTGTTGCGACAGCATGGTAACAACCAGGAAGTTTTAGCCTACAAGCCAGGTGATGTGGAGATTGAAGCTGGCTCGCGTGTCGCTGTCAACAGCAACCTCTCGATCGTCAGGGTGTTATCAAAGCCTGTTGATCCACGTGCACGTGTTATGGAGCTGATAGAGGCGCCTGATATAGATTATGACATGATCGGTGGGTTGGACGACCAGATAAGAGAAGTGGTCGAGACGGTTGAGCTGCCACTGAAAGAGCCTGAGCTCTTTGAGAGCATTGGAATCTCTCCTCCAAGCGGGGTATTACTCCATGGGCCTCCTGGAACTGGGAAGACGCTCATTGCAAAGGCAGTCGCCCATCGGACAAAGGCGACGTTTCTGCGGTTGAGCGGGACCGAGCTTGTTCAGAAGTACATCGGCGAGGGCGCGAGACTCGTGCGCGAAGTCTTCCAGTTAGCAAGGGATAACGCCCCCTGTATCGTCTTCATCGACGAGATCGATGCAGTCGCAAGTATGCGCAGTTACGACGGCTCAACAGGCTCGGCCGAGGTGAACCGAACGATGGTACAACTGCTCGCCGAACTCGATGGGTTCGAGAGTCGTGGCAATGTGAAGATAATGGCTGCAACCAACCGAATAGATCTTCTCGACCAGGCAATACTCCGACCAGGACGCTTCGATCGTGTGATCGAGATACCTTTGCCTGACGAGAAAGGGCGCGAGGAGATATTCAAGATTCATACCCGCAAGATGAAACTCGAAGGCGTTAACTTTAAAAAACTTGCAAAGATGACCGAAGGGTTGAGCGGCGCTGACATAAAAGCAATAAGTATGGAAGCCGGCATGTTTGCACTCCGCAATCGCGAAACAAGAGTTACAATGGAGTATTTTGAAAAAGCCTATGAAAAATTGATCGAATCCGAAGCGGAAGAACAACACAGGATGTTCGTATGAAAGCAACGAGCTAACGGCGTATCTTCTTCACATCCAGCGCTATCACGATCAATTGCGAATCCGCATCTTTCAAAGGTTGCTATCGAAAATTTAATGTTGCTGCCTTCGTTAAAAATCATAGAAATAGAGAAATTACAAAGATTTTATGTTTCTGGCCAAAGATAAGAATATAAATATAAGCCATATTACAAAGGTAATTAAGAAAATGGGAAACCCTATATCTGCTATCTGGCTACCAATATTCTCATTAACAGTTTTAAAGAATGTACCACCTAGCCAAGCTATGAAACTAACTGCTGTTAAAAATGCCAATAAGCTTTTTGCGTTAAAATTAATACCTGACATAATTTCAGATTATTTTTAATACTTAAATAATTTTTCATTTTAGGTCCATGAATGCCATCTGACAGAATTTTAACGAAAATTTTTTATTAATTTTTAAAAGGAGTTGCCGCCTTACTTTGCAATTTTTTCGAATTATTTATAAAGATTAAAGTAAATAACTTAATTCATGGTGGAAGATAATAATGTAGAATGTGTACATCCTAATGAGCCTATAAAAGTTGATGATTTTGTAGTTGCCACAAGAGATATTGCCGATATACAAAAAATGTCTGTCGGTTTAGTGAAGGAAATTTCTGGAAATAAGATTATTGTTTATTTTATTGGAAAAAACAAAGTTGTGGAAACTAATAGGGGTAATGTATCGTTTTTAGATATTAAAAAAACGGGAAAACCCTACAAAATGAAAATCTGTAATATCTGTCATATATTGAAAGAAGATATGAAAGATTTTGAAATCAATCAAACTGATGCAAAAGGTAGAAAAACAACCAGACCAAGTTGTAGAGAGTGTAGAAAAATGATTGATGGAGTTGCTATGAAATCATCAGAGAAAAAAAGATTAGACGCAATGGCTCCAAAAGGAATATTCACCTGCCCAATTTGTCAAAAAACAACTATTGTGGAAGTTACAGCCAATCTAGTTAAAGACCATGACCATCTCACAGGAAAAGGAAGGGAATGGATTTGTGATAGCTGTAATACCGGACTAGGTAGATTCAAAGATGATATAAACTTACTTAAAAGGGCTATCAATTACTTAAAGAAATATTCTTAACTCCCTTTATTGTTAGCATAATTTCTTTTGAATCTTAACTTTTTTAATTCGTTCTCTGGCAATTTCACAATATTCTTTAGATATATCAACACCTATGAATTTTCTGTTATTGATTTTTGCCATTTTACATGTTGTTCCAGAGCCGCACATAGGATCAAATACTAAATCACCTTCATTAGTCCATGTTAAGATATGATCCTCGGCAAGTTTTTCTGGGAATACTGCTGGATGTCCAAAAGCAATCCTGTCTTTTGTTGTTCCACCCAAACCAACTGCATATTCCCAAATGTTTTCTTTTATTTTTTCCTTTTTAAGTTCTTTCTTAACTTTTTTATAAGTACCATCTGCCCCCCTATTTACCGGGACAAATTCTATGCCATTTCTTGCGGTTGGAACCTTTAGGGGATTAAAAGTTTTTGGTTTTCCCTTTGAAAAAACAAACATAAATTCAAAACAATTAGTATATGCATTAGAACGCATAAACGGAGTGTTTTTCTTTTTATATATCATAACATCATGAACATTAAATCCTATTTCTTGAAATAGTAATGCTTGTCTAAAACTAGTTAATGTTCTGTTTCCATTATTAATTTTATCTCCTACAACCCACACCACCACACCACCTTTTTTCGTAACTCTGAATAATTCTTTGGCTATTGCTTCTACATCAAATCTAAATCCATTATAGTTTCTAATATTATCATAAGGGGGAGAAGTTACAGTAAGATCTACAAAATTAACAGGTAAGTTTTTCATAAATTTGACACAATCAACACAATATATTTTATTTAGTTCAATCATGATGTTCACCCATTCTTTTTTTAACAGACGTTGAAATAAGTGATTTTTCAGTAAGCCATGAAATAACTATACTTCGTACGATATCTGAATCAGAGTTTCCTAATTCACCTTGCAGGTTTTGTATTAGTTCCCATTGTTTTTCAGTGAAAGAAACTTGCACCCTTTTTGTGTGTTTATTATTACTCATTCTATACTCGTCTCATACATATATTAGACACAACCCTACTTAAATCTTTCGTGTTCAATTATTTAACGGTAACAACAAATTTTCGGCGGATTCGCAACTCGAAATTTTTGCCTTCGGGATCGTGCATTAAATTTTCGTCCTAACGGAGGGCATAACAGCGATTAAGATGTTACGCTCGGTTACACCTTGTTCCACCCAAATTTTGCTTCACTTCGTTCCGCAAACTTCTCTTGATCGTGCCGTTGCCTGCTCTGCGAAGACGTTCAAAAGATTCGCCAGTTTTTCGTGCTGAGCCGTCTCGATGTGCGAGTATCTGATCGGCTTTCTATACTTCTTTGTCTCTTTTCTGAGTCGGGTGTAGAGGTCTTTTGACCGTGAGGTGAGTCTTTCATCTGTTGTGCCTTCGATCAGCATAACGCCACTTGCGCCATTCTCGTAGGCGTGGCTCACGATCTCTCCATCGATTATGTGGATCGATGGCACTTCGATGAATCTGATCTGTGGCGAGTACTCCGTTCTGTTAACACCTGCAAGATCGGCTGCTGCATATGCTGCTGGATCGATATACACTATCACGCACGCACCCGCTGAGAGGATGCCCTCGGTCTGTGCCTTCAGTTGCCTCTGAGTGTAGTTTGCAATCTCGATTGCATGGTTCGGGCAGAGACCTGCGCAGACCCCGCACGTGCTGCATAGGAGTGGGTCAAGCATGGGTCCTTTGCTTGTCGCTCTGAGTGCGTCGTATGGGCACTCTTCGATGCATGCTCTGCAGTTGTCGCATCTCTCCTCGGTGATTACTGGTTTTTCTGGCGATATTGAGATCCTTCCTTCCCTGAGGAATCTTGAGACCCGGTGAGCAGCACCCATGGCTTCTGTTACCGAGTCATGGATATCCTTTGGCCCGATGGCACAGCCCGCTGCAAAGACGCCCTGGTTCAGGGTGTTCACTGGATCGATCTTGACATGTCTCTCTTCGATGAAGCCATCGCTTCCAATCGGGACGCCCAGCTGGGATGCGATCTCGCGTGATCCCCTCGAAGGTTCTAGTGATGGGCAGAGCACGACCATGTCGAAGACGTCCCGACCTATATCGCCAAGCAGCGTGTCTTCGTAGCGTACTTCAAGCTTACCATCTTCTTGCGGGTTTATCTCGGCAACCTGTCCACGTACAAACTTCACACCCGCTTCCTGTGTGTGATAATAGAGTTCTTCCATCCGCCGCCCAGCTGAACGCATATCGATGTAAAAGATCGTCACATCGGCATCAGGATTTATCTTAAGGAGCAACTGTGCCTGTTTCTGAGAATAGAGACAGCATACTCGTGAACAGTGCTTGTTTCCATGGTTGAGGTTGCGAGATCCTACGCAGAGAACAAAAGCAACCTTCCCCGGGACCGTTCCATCCGACTTTACGAGGCGCATCCCTGTCTTACTCTTGGCAGAGAGCATCTCCTCAAACTCGATCGCTGTTATCACGTCCGGGTGCGAGTAATTATATTCTTCGATCACGTCTGGGTCGATCGGCTCAAACCCTGTTGCGATGATGATCGCTCCAACATTGATCGTCACATCCTCAGGCTCTTCATCGAGCTTGATCGCACCTGCCGCGCACGCCTCCTCGCAGAGACCGCATTCACTGCATACGTCCTTCTCGATGATGCACGCCTGCGGTATAGCCTGAGCAAACGGCAGGCTGATCGCATCCTCAGGGCATGCCTCGACGCACCTGCCGCATGCAACACAGAGCTCCACGTCAACAAAACGCGGCATACGGCGCAGTGTCACAATGAAATCTCCAACAGCACCCTCAACCGAGAGAACCTCTGTCTGAGTATAGAGCGTAATATTAGGGTGATTGAATACGTCAAGCATCCGTGGAGTGAGAATACACTGTGAGCAGTCGAACGTCGGAAACGTCTTCGATAGACCGATCATCTGCCCACCGATATACTCCTTCCTCTCAATTAGAAGAACCCTGCGCTCACAAGCAAGCTCAAGCGCCGCTGTTATCCCAGCAATACCACCACCAACAACGAGCACATCCTCCTTCAAATCCTTGAAAGTAGGCTCCAAAGATTCAAGACTCTCAACTCGCAAAACAGCACCCTTAACGAGACCCACAGCCTTTCGTGTAGCCTCCACAGGATCGTCATGCACCCACGAACACTGCTCACGAAGATTAGTGATCTCAAGGAGCAACGGATTAACACCAGCCCCCTCCACCATCGAACGAAACGTCTCAAGATGCAACCGTGGAGAACACGCACCAATCACAACACGATCGATCCTCCCAGCCTCGATATCATCCCTGATCCTACCCTGCCCAGCACTGCTGCACAGATAATCCTGAACATCAACAAGCACCACACCCTCCATTCCAGAGACCTCACTCACCACAGCCCCAAGATCAACAACATCTCCGATATTACCGCCGCACCTGCATAGATACACACCAATCCTATCATCACTCATCATCACTCATCACTTCGCATCCTTTTCATCTTTTCATAAAAGCCCGATTGGGTACACAAAGACCCACGTCTTTTAATAACTTTCATCTGCCTTGACTTTGGAACAAAGCTCTCGGATAGTCTTGTACAATATGTTACATATGTTCTTTGTCCATTGTATTTTTTAGGGATATCTGTTTTAGCGGAATTGCCAAATGGGGTTGCTTTTTTCTCGTTTATGACGTTTATTTTTTCTGTTAGCATAAAGTCGCCTTTTTTAACTTTCACTCGTCTCATGGTTAGGATATTCATAGATATCCTTATGTGCTTTGTGGTTGTGGTGTAGAATATGACTTTAGATTTTAGAGTGGGAGAGAAAAGGAGGGAGATTGTCAAGCAGAGGTTGAGAAAACTCCCTGAATATGTTAGAGATGCTGTAAGCAATCTTAACATTGAGAAGAAAGCTGGAAGGTGAGCTACAAGACGATAGAGAGACTCTGCTTCGGATGAAGAAGTTAAGACGGTTTTACACAATCTCTCTGTTTTGTTGTTAAGAGAAGAATGAATATCTAGAGATTTCTCAGGAGACGGAACCAGTTACAGCATCACAGTAATAAAAGCACTACAAGAACAAGCCCAATAAGAAAAGTAAAGATTTCAGTCATGTTTTCAGGATAATAGACATTGAAACAAGATTGTACGTAGGATTAAGCTAATCAAACAGATCTGAAAAAGACACATTTAACAAAGCGATGAAAATAATTAAAAACATAGGAATAAGAATCAACTCAATCTCCTTAAACAAGTACTACAGCACAAGAAAAACTTCAAACCTATTTGACAAGCAAACAGCCGTTTACATGATTCCAAAATTGACTCTGACTGGCTGAGAATTATCAAGAAAACTACTGAAACACCCTACCAGATTCTAAAGAGATATTCTAAAAGAAAATCGAACAAATCAACCTTATCCACCGATAAAAGAAGATTCAATTAGTTACTAAGACAAAAAAGAGAAGACAAAAGAGAAACAACTCTGCTTGCAATCCGTCCATAGCACAACACATACTTACCATCAGAGCTATAAAACAATTCTGTCCCAAAGTCCACCCTACCCCCAGCATAAATAAAAGATGGTCTCCCGTATTTATAATTTTATGTGGAGACCTCCCAATTGAATAATAAGTCCATTGGTCATTAGATTGACTGTAGTTGAGGGGGCGTCTATGTTAAGTGGACACGTCCTTCTTCAATCGCACAAAGCTTAAGTATCGAATGGCTTGATTATATCTTGATTGGAATGACGGTGGAAGAGCAGGCGAGATTGGCAGGAGAGGCTGCGCTGAGGATTGCATCTGCTTCTACAGTGGAGAAGAACCTTGCGCTTGAGCGTGTGGCTTGTAGCTTGGATGAGATGAGAGGTGAGATACTCGATGCGAATGAGAGAGATGTAGCAGAGGCTGAGAAGGTGAGTCTTACGCCTGCACTCATTAAAAGGCTTGAGCTTAATGATAAGAAGATTGATGATATGGTTGAGGGGGTTAGATCGGTTGTCGGCCTTGAAGATCCTGTGGGGAGGGTTCTTGCTGTAACCGAGTTGGATGAGTCGCTCATGCTCTATAAGGTCTCAACCCCGATCGGTGTTATTGGTGTGATCTTTGAGTCTCGCCCTGATGCACTTGTTCAGATCTCGAGTTTGTGTCTTAAGTCGGGGAATGCTGTTATACTCAAGGGCGGCTCTGAGGCTAGGAATAGCAACAGAGTTCTTCACGGCATCATAAAAGCTGCAGTCGAGGAGAATGAGGTTTTCAGGGATTCAATTCAGCTTGTCGAGACGAGAGAAGATGTGCGAGAGTTGTTGAGGCTTGATCGCTACATCGATCTTATGATTCCAAGAGGCTCGAATGCGCTTGTGAGATATGTACAGGAGAACACGAAGATCCCTGTCCTCGGGCATTCTGATGGGATATGCCATGTTTATGTGGATAGAGATGCTGATCTTGAAATGGCGGTTGATATTGCCTTTGATTCAAAGTGTGAGTATGCTGCAGTCTGTAATGCAATGGAGACGCTCCTCGTCCATAGTGCTGTTGCAGAGAAGTTTCTCAACTCCGTCAAGAGAAGATATGATGCACAGGGCGTTGAGCTGCGGGGTGATGACCGGGTGAGAGCGATCATCGAGTGTGTCCCTGCATCTGATGATGACTGGAGAACCGAGTATAACGATCTCATCCTCTCGATCAGGATCGTTGACTCACTTGACGATGCAATCGAGCATATAAACAGGTACGGTAGCCATCATACTGATGCTATTGTGACAGCGAATGAAGAGAGTGCCAATCGCTTCTTAGATGAGGTTGACTCGTCCTCGGTTATGTGGAACTGCTCTACACGCTTCTCAGATGGTTTCAGGTATGGACTCGGTTCAGAGGTTGGAATCTCCACCGGCAAGATTCATTCCAGGGGGCCTGTTGGACTGGAAGGATTAACCATTTACAAGTACAAATTGATTGGAAATGGGCAGGTTGTTGCTGATTATACCGAAGGAGATAAAAAATTTATTCACCGTAAGTTAAAATGAGTTCAACCGAGATAAAACCAACCGAGATAAAACGGATCGTTGTGAAGATAGGGACCAATACCTTATCGGATAAAGATGGCTTGAGGTATGACTTCATCAAGGATATTGCCAGACAAGTCTCTCACTTGAAGAGAGAGGGTAAGGAGGTTATAATCGTGACCTCCGGTGCGATCGGAGCAGGGTGTAAGGCGTTAAATCTGATGCAGAGACCACAGCCTACAGACATAATCCTGAAGCAGGCATGTGCAGCGGTCGGTCAAAGCGTGGTGATGGAAGCATATCATAATGCTTTTGCCAGTTATAACGAGGTTGTAGCACAGATTTTGCTGACCTATGACGATTTTTCAGATCGAAAAAAGTATCTAAACTTTAGAAATGGGATAGAAAAACTGTTGAAACTGGGTGTTATCCCTGTGGTCAACGAGAATGATGTTGTAGCGACAGATGAGATCAAAGAGAGATTCGGTGATAATGACAGGCTCTCTGCACTACTCTCTTCAGGAGTGGATGCCGATCTACTGATCATGCTCTCAGACGTCGATGGCTTGTATGATAGGGATCCGAAGATACACAGGGATGCCAGGTTGATCACAACTGTGCCAGAGATAACCAGAGAGATCGAGGCGATGGCTGGTGAGAAGGGATCTCCTCTATCGGTCGGTGGAATGGTGACAAAGATTGGAGCGGCAAAGATATGTGCAGATGCCGGTTGCAGAGTGGTGATAACCAATGGAAACGTGAAGAACGTTGTCACGAGGATAGTTGGGGGAGAGAGGATTGGAACGCTATTCTTAGCAAGAAAGAGATTATCGAAGAAAGAGATGTGGATTTCACATTCAACCGCGAAAGGAAGAATCATAATCGATGATGGGGCAAAAGATGCTATTCTGAAGAATAAGAGTCTCTTACCGTCAGGAATAGTGGAGATAAAAGGAATGTTTGAGAAGAACGATGTTGTCTTTCTGAATGATTTCGCCAAAGCCATCGTTGACTTTTCGTCAGAGGATCTAAAAAAGATAAAAGGTAAGAATTCATCCGAGATCAAGAAAATATTGAATAAAAGCGGTAAAGTGATTGTAAAATCAGAAAATATTGTATTTTTATAAGCATAATGAAGATCATCGCATTTGTCGGGATGCCCGGCTCTGGTAAGGGCGAAGCATCGAGGATAGCAAGAGAGTTCGGTGTCTCTGTTGTGAATATGGGTGATGTGATCCGCGAGGAAGCGAAACGGACCGGTGTAGATATGGCCCACGCTGGAGATCTTGCAACCAAGCTCCGCCTTAGAGAGGGATCTGACGTGGTGGCACGCCGATGCATACCCATAATCGAAGAGCTTGACACAAGACTGGTCCTAATAGATGGCATACGGAGCATCGATGAGGTTGAAGCGTTCAAAGAAGCATTCGGTGAGAACTTCACCCTCATAGCGATAGAAGCGTCCTTTAAAGAGAGACTTAGCCGCATCCTTGCAAGAAAGCGAGCAGACGACCCTGCGGACGAGTCCGGAGTCCTCTCTCGTGACAAGCGTGAACTTGAATGGGGCATCGGAAGGGCGATCAAAGATGCTGATATCACGATCGAGAACAACAGAAGTATTGATGAGTTCCATGAAAAGGTGAGAGAGCTTATGGCTGCTCTCTCTTCTACAGAGTAATAAACTGGTGGAAAGATGAGATTAAAGCTTAGAGTCTCGGCGCTGGTATACCCTACCGAGTCGAAGGAGCTGGTGCGTCGTGCCATCGAGACGTTATTTCCAGATCTTCATTTCAGGGAGACGATGGAAGAGAGAGGACTCTGCAGGATCATCGGAGAGGGTGACGAGTCGAATCTGAGGGTATTCCACCGAAGGCTTCGAGAAGAACGCATACTGGCTGCTGTTCGAACCGTCTTTGAGAGAGCACGCGGCAACAGCTCTTTGGAGTTCATGCTGAATAAGCAGGCTGCAACGGTAGGGGTTATAAGTTTTCCAGCCGACGCTGAAAGAGAGCCGCTTGGAACGATCGAAGTTACGATCGAGGCTGAGGAACTGGAACGTGTGATCGACTGGCTTGCACCACCCACAACAGAGAGAAAACCTGCATTTGAGATCGAGCTTTAAAAAAACAGAATCTGATGCCATGGATATCAGGTATCACAACAAGACTCTGGAAATGATCAGATCAACGCTTAATCCACCAGTATTACATAAGGTTTATATATTATAAATTCCAAATTAGGGATTAATTAGGAGTATAACACGGTTTGATCTGTGTTTATACGACTTAAGCAGTGTAAAGAGTTTTTTCAAAAAACTCTTCCTGCTGGAACTTTGAAAGAGCGAGATGTGATAATATGGCAAAGGCAAAGACGAATATACTTCCACTGGCTTCGGTTGAGCGCATCATTCGGAGCGCAGGTGCAAAGCGTGTGAGTGAAACAGGTAGCCATGCCCTGGCCGAGTATCTCGAAGGGGAAGGCGTCAGGATTACCAGGCGTGCAATAGAACTTGCAAAACACGCCAAGCGCGTAACTGTTACAGGAGAAGACATAAAACAAGCTCTAAAAGAGCTGTGATCCAAAGACGACACATTTTTATTTTTTTTATTTTTTTGATTTTCAGATCTTTTTGATAGCCCCCGGCAAGCAAACCAACTGAAAAGATCAGAAGTGCTGGGTAGTATGATTGGAACTCCCTGACAAGGATAAGGTTCTTATCCCATTACAGTAGTCAGTAGTGGAACGATAATAGAGGAGAGTTTGGTTGAAGATTTATATTCTGTATAAAGGTGGCTTTGGCAAGCGTCTGCTCGGGCATCTCACAAATGAAAGGGATTTCTGCACCGGCTGTGCTCACCTCTGTACTCACTGTCGAGATATTCCAGAACTGGATTACTCCAATGATATTATAGGGATACATAGTTTTGCAGAGGGCTTGCCAGAGTTCATTGATGACGTGAGCGAGTTTCTGCCAGAGAAGATACCCGTGCATGATGTCACGATTGCGATCAATATGCATCCTGATATCATCGCTGCTCTTCCGTCTTATCTCTCAAAGTTCACACAGGCGATCATCGCCCCAGTGGAGGTTCCGAGATGGGTTTCGCCTGGTCTTCGGAGTCAGCTGGAATCAGAGTGTGCAAGCTATGATCTGGAGTTTGCCGCTCCCAAGCCGTTCTGTGTCCTCGAAGGCGAAGCTGGGACCGTCATCAATGAATTCACAGAGCACTTCAAGATCGGACGACCTCTCTTCGAGATAACAAGATATGGGGAGATCATCGGCGGCGTGCGCGTGATACGGAGCCACCCATGCGGGTGTGCGTACTTTGTGGCACAGAAGCTGAGAGGCGAGTCGTGTGAAGACCTTGACGCCTTGAACGAGGTCATCTCTGGCGCACACCACTCGTACCCGTGCACCGCGAGTATGCATAAAGACGTGGAACTTGGAGACACAATCCTCCATTACGCAGGCTATATAACCAGAAAAGCGGTGTATGAAGCACTCGGAATAACCCAGTAATCCCTCAAGGGATTTATGTCCCTATGTGAGTAGTTACCACAGACTCAAGAGTTATATAGAGTTCTTCAGTCTTGGACTATGGGGGGGTGAGAGTCGTGAGATAGATATGCAGCTGGCTCTTCTCCCTCTTTTTTGATCCTCTCACCCCAAAGTTATTCCACAACCCACCGTCCAGCTCCTGCGAGAAGATCGACGAATAGAAAGATCAGAAAGGTATTTATCAACCCAGCGTCTATCGAGAAAGAGCATGGCGGAAAGTAACGACGAGAGAGCGGCAGGTGGCGCTGCAGATCTTCAGTGGGATTCGTCCCAGATGCGAAAGATACAGGCACATCCATGCTTCAGCAAGGAAGCAGTTCACCTATTCGGCAGAATCCATCTGCCAGTTGCGCCAGAGTGTAACATCCAGTGCAACTACTGTGTTCGGAAGTTTGACTGCGTGAACGAGTCGAGACCGGGTGTTACAAGCAGGGTGCTCTTGCCCGAGGAAGCGGTCTCAAAGGTGAGAGACGTGCTCAAAGAACACCACTACATAAAGGTGGTTGGGGTTGCAGGGCCGGGCGAACCTCTCTACAACGAGGAGACCTTCGAGACCTTCAAACTCCTGCAGAGCGAGTTTCCAATGCTTCTTCGATGCGTCAGCACAAACGGACTCCTGCTACCCGATAAAATCGATGAACTCCACAAGCTTGATGTGAGCACGATAACGGTCACATTGAATGCCTTAAACCCAGAGATCGGGAAAAAGATCTACTCATGGGTCAAATACAACGGTAAGAAGATTGAAGGAAGAGAAGCAGCAGAGTTACTCGTGAAAAAACAGGTTGAAGGAATCAGAGAAGCTCTGAAAAGAAAGATTATCGTCAAAGTGAACACTGTGCTGATCCCAGGCATAAACGACACCCACATCGTTGAGATCGCAGAGAGAATAGGTAAGATGGGGGTCTTTCTCCAGAACATAATACCACTCATACCACAATACAAATTTAAAGAGATCACACCCCCAACCCAGAAAGAGAAGAAACGGATACAAAACGAGTGCAGCCAGTACATAAAACAGATGACCCACTGCAGACAGTGCAGAGCAGACGCCGCAGGCAAACTCGGAAGAGACATGAAGACGTGCATGCAATAAGATGCTGACCTTCATAGGACTAGGACTCTACGATGAACTGGATGTGAGCCTGCGGGGGCTTGAGGCAATCCGAAGCGCAGATAGAGTATACGCAGAGTTCTACACATCGAGGCTCACAGGCACCAGTGTTGAACGGCTTGAAGAGCTCTACTCCAAGAAGATCCATCTCCTCGATCGAGAGGATGTTGAAGGAGACCCTGAGTGGATCAACGACGCAATCGACCATGAAGTCGTCTTTCTCACTGGCGGCGATGCAATGGTCTCAACCACCCACATAGACATTCGATTGAGAGCAGAGAGACTCGGCATCAAGACGAAGATCATACACGGCGCATCGATAATCTCGGCAATCTGCGGCATCACAGGGCTTCAGAACTACAGATTCGGGAGGTCAACAACGATACCACACCCCTACACCACGAAGAGTGGCAAAACGATGATATCAGAGACGCCCTATGAGACAATCAAACAGAACCGAGAAAACGACCTTCACACACTCATATTCCTCGACATAGATAAAGAAAAGGGATGTATGAGTATAGGAGAGGGAATAAAGCTGCTTTTGCGTGTAGAGATGGAGAGAAACGAAGGGATAATCTCAGAAGAGACTCTCGGCGTCGGGGTGGCAAGAGCAGGTTCACCAACCCAGGTGGTGCGAGCAGACTACCTTGGAGAGCTTGAAGAGGTGGATTTTGGCGCGCCACTCCACACACTATGCATACCAGCAAGCCTGCACCCGATAGAGGCAGAAGCGCTCGTTGCCTTCGCAGATGCGCCAAGAGAGATACTCCAGAAGAGAGAGTGATTCGAAAGATCTATCTATCGCAGAGATCCTTTCTATATGTTGATGAAGAGGTCATCTCTCCTCACGATAGCAGGGTCTGATTCGGGTGGTGGCGCCGGAGTGCAGGCTGATCTCAAGACCTTCGCTGCCCACGGGTTTCACGGCGTCTCGGTGATCACTGCAGTAACATCGCAGAACACCCTCGGTATTCAGAGCATACTCCCTCTTGACGAAGAGGTTGTTGCAGATCAGCTCGAGAGCGTCTGCTCCGACTTCGAGCCGTCCTTTGCAAAGACCGGGATGCTCTACACTTCTGAGACTATAGAGGTGGTGAGAGACTGCCTACTAAAGTATGATATTCCCTTCGTTGTCGATCCTGTGATGAAGGCTGAGACTGGCAGGCGTCTCCTTCTTAAAGGTGCGCTCTCAACACTTGAATCCCTTATCGGGTCTGCATCTGCTGTAACTCCCAACAAGTTCGAGGCTGAAGAACTGACAGGTATCACCATAGAGAGTATCGATGACGCACGAGCCGCTGCATTGAAGCTCTCTGAGATGGGCGCCGACTCTGTGATAATAACAGGCGGGCACCTCGACGGCAGAGATCTGGTCCTGCGAGACAGCGTCCTCGAGGTCGTTGATGGAGGGCTTCTTGAGGGCGGGACTCATGGCGCTGGCTGCACGTACTCTGCCGCGCTCACAGCAAACCTGGCACTTGGCAGTGATATATTCAGATCTGCGAGAATGGCGAAGCGTTTCGTCTCTGAAGCCATCAGATCGAGCCGCAGGGTTGGGCATGGCGTGGCGCCCGTTGCCCAGTTGGATTGGGCGATCAGGGATGCAGAGCGATACACCGTGCTTGAGAGCGTATCTCACGCAGTCAGACGGCTGGAGGAGTGTGAAGAGTGCGCAGTACTCATACCAGAGGTTGGATCAAACATTGCAATGGCAGTCTCAGGGGCATCGAGATTGGGAGATGTTGCCGGCGTTGAGGGGCGGATCATAAAGCTTCACGGCAGGGCACACGCGGTCGGATGCATCGCATTCGGTGCAACCAGTCATGTGGGGCGAATCGTCCTTGCAGCGATGAGGTTTGACCAGAGCCTCTGCTCTGCAATGAACATTCGCCACTCCCCCGCAATCCTTGACGCGTGCAGGAGACTCAACCTCCATCTTGAATCATTCTCACGCGAAGACGAGCCACCGGGTGAGCAGACGATGGAATGGGGCACAACCCATGCCTTTAAAAAGTCTCGAGAGAAGCCTGACATCATCTACGACACAGGCGGAGTTGGGAAGGAAGCGATGATAAGATTGCTCGGACGTGATGCACACGATGTTGTGGATCGCGCAATCACGATCGCAAAGATTGTTGGCGAGAGTAGAGGGGGAGGGGGTTTGGGAGAGTCTGACCCGTGAACGTTCCAAAAAGTAAGATTTATAACCATTGTCCAGCTATAGGTTCAACTCTCGATCGATGTGTACTTGGGTGATGGTGCTGACTGAACTTGATGAACGGACCAGAGAGCGGTTGAAGAAGTATCTGATGCGTGACGAGACAGGTATTCGAAAGACTGTTTTAAAGTTGTTCTTGGAAGATAATACCTTTACAACAGAGTCCATTTACAAGTACCTCGTATCAAAGAACTTTGATGTGAATTATCGTGGTGTCTCAGCCATGGTAGGGCTCATGAACACCAGACTCGGAATTCTGCGTATAGACGTGAAGGGTGATCATAACAGTTACTCTTTGAAAGAAGAGCATAGAGCGGTTGTGAAGAGCGTACTCGAGAACTACTGAAGAAAGAAAAGGGTGATCCGATTTGAATGTGTTACTGATAGGCGGTGGTGGACGAGAGCATGCCATCGCCGAGGCGATAAAGAAGAGCAGATATGATGTGAAACTCTACACTGTAATGTCGAGGAGAAACCCAGGTATTGCAAGGCTATCTGAAGACGTACTGCTCTTGAAGGAGACAGAGGTTGATAGAATCAGAGGCTATGCGGTTGAGAATGGAATAGACCTCTCTTTCATAGGACCTGAGGCACCGCTTGCAGCAGGGGTGGCCGATAGCCTCGAAAGAGAAGGGATCAAAGTCTTCGGACCAACGATAGATGCTGCACGAATCGAGTTTGACAAGGCATGGGCAAGAACCTTCATAGAGGAGCACGGTATCAAGGGCAGCCCACGCTTCCAGGTCTTCGAGCAGAGAGAGGCACGAGAAGCCCACGAGTTCATAGACGAGCTCGAAGATGTGGTCGTGAAACCAGCAGGACTCACCGGTGGAAAGGGTGTGCGCGTCATGGGCGATCACTTCACCAGCACAGATGATGCAAAGGAGTATGCTAATGAAGTACTGAAGAATGATAGGGTTGTGGTTGAAGAGCGGCTCACAGGCGAAGAGTTCACGCTCCAAGCATTCACAGACGGCAGACACCTCTCATTTGCACCCGCGGTCCAGGATCATAAGAGGGCTTACGATGGTGATCTGGGACCGAATACGGGTGGCATGGGTTCCTACAGCAGTCGAGGTAGAATACTTCCCTTCATGAACGATAACGACCTTGACGGAGCAGAAAAGATAATGCAGGAGACGATAGACGCGTTGAAGAGCGAGGGCATAACGTATCGCGGCCTCCTCTATGGACAGTTCATGCTGACAAGGGATGGTCCGATGGTGATAGAGTACAACGCTCGATTCGGAGACCCTGAAGCCATGAACATCCTCCCGCTCCTCGAAACAGACATAATCGATATCGCAGAACACGTGGCAACAGGAACCCTCAGCAGCCTTGATATAAGCTTCAGAGAGAAAGCCACCGTCTGCAAGTACCTTGTGCCAGAAGGATACCCTGAAGACCCGGTAAGAGAGACCGAGATACAGATAAGAGACCCGCCAAGAAATGCTCTTCTCTTCTACTCAAGTGTCCACGAAAAGGACGGAAAGATCTACACCACATCGTCTCGAGCCATCGCACTTGTCGGAATTGGAGAGACGATCGCTGAAGCCGAAGGGATCGTGGAAGAAGCGATGCATGCGATCAAAGGACCTCTCTACGCAAGGCATGACATCGGCACAGAAGAGTTGATACAGAAACGGATAGACCACATGAACCAGATTCGAGGCACGTGAATGAAAAACTTCCTCTCAATAAAAGACCTTACACGAGACGAGATCATTGATATCCTGGACACCTCATGCAGACTCAAAGAAGAGCGAAAGAGTAGCAAGACAGGAGAAGAGCTCAGAAAGAAGACACTTCTACTCCTATTCGAGAAAAGATCAACCCGCACACGCATATCCTTCGAAGTAGCTATGAACGAACTCGGAGGAACGAGCATATACCTGAACCCAGCCGATACACAGCTCGGACGCGGCGAGACGATCGGAGACACGTCACGAGTAGTATCAAGATACGTTCACGCGATAGCAGCGCGGGTCAATGACCATCAGAGACTGATCGAGCTTGCCGAGAACTCAACGATCCCGGTCATAAACGCGCTCTCAGACCTCGAACACCCCTGCCAGTTACTCGCAGACCTGATGACCATAAGAGAAGAGAAGGGGAGGCTGGAGGGGTTGAGACTCGCATGGGTCGGTGACGGCAACAACGTCTGCAACAGCGCAATCCTCGCATCCAGTCTGACAGGGATCAAGATCAGGGTCGCAACACCGAAAGGCTATGAACCAGACCAAGAGATAGTCAGAGACGGGCGAAGACTTGGAGGAAACATCACAGTCACAGACGACCCAAGAGAGGCAGTCAAAAGCGCAGACATAGTATACACAGACGTCTGGACCTCAATGGGAGACGAAGAAGAGAGAGAGCAGAGATTGATAGACTTTAAACCCTACCAGGTGAATAGAGAGCTACTTGAGATGGCAAAAGATGATGCAATCGTACTACACTGCCTCCCAGCCCACAGAGGAGAAGAGATAACGGACGAGGTCATGAACGGACCAAACTCGAGAGTTCTCGACCAGGCAGAGAACCGACTTCACACAGAGAAGGCACTCCTCCTCAGGCTCCTAGAACCAGAAACCATAAACACACAAATACCATAAACACAGAGAGAAGCGAGGGTTGCCAAGCCAGGTCAAAGGCGCAGGGCTTAGGACCCTGTCTCGAAGGAGTTCGTGAGTTCGAATCTCACCCCTCGCACCAAGCACAGATGAGAAGATCTTATTCGAAGGGAAAGCCATTTTGATAGCTGTTTCAAACCCATTCAACGTGTCCTTCAGTCTCACTCGCACAAGAGAGAAAGCAGGAAAAATAAAACTCTCTCTTTCTCTTATTCTAGATTGATCATAATGAAACCCACCCACCCCCATCCTGAAAAAGAAAAAATTTTTGAAAATGGACCTGACTTTTTGCTTTTCTTCGCTATATCATTATTATGTGATGTTAAACGATGATAAACTCTGGCAGACTCAAAAAGAGTTAAAACTATGATGGAAAGGTTTTCTGAAATAATGACCCTTAAGGAGGCCGCAAAATATTTAAAAATAGGAAAATCTACTCTCTATAAAATGGCACGGGAAAGCAAAATCCCCGCCGTGAAAATTGAATTTGGGAAAAACGACAAGGTTATAATTCGCATTCCTTACAATCAAGAGTTAATAAAGAAGATAAAAATGATTTCCGGAAGAAGAAGGAATCCACAAGGAAAATATTGGGAAGTTCCTTACAGTGAAGATTTAATAGCAAAATTACAATCTATTTTTAGTGAAAATCTTATCATTGATCCTTACTTCTACCTCATCCCACTACAAAAAGAACTTTCTATAAGAAAATATTCAACAAGGACAACCAAGTCATACATAAGAATTAACAGAGATTTCCTCTTATTTTCTGGAAAGAGACCAGAGGATATAGAAAACAAAGATATTAAGGAATATCTTTATTATGTGGTAAATCAAAAGAAAGTCTCTACATCTACTTTGAATGTTATTATAAATGTTTTGAAATTTTATTATGGAGAAGTCTTGAAGAAAGACTTTATTTTTGAAGTAAAGCGTCCCAAAAAAGACAGTAAATTGCCTGTTGTTTTAAGTAAGGAAGAGGTGAAAAAGGTACTGAAGGCTACTTCTAATATAAAACACAAAGCCATTTTAATGCTTATGTATTCTGGAGGACTGCGGGTTGGAGAGGTCGTAAGGTTGAGACCCGAGGATATAGATGCAAATAGGAAACTGATTCACATTAGAGCTTCAAAAGGTAGAAAAGATCGCTATACTTTACTCTCCAATGTTGCTCTTCAAACCTTGCGAGAATACGGAAAGAAAGAAAAACCTCAAAAATGGTTATTCCCAAGTTGGAATAAAGAGAAGCATATAACTGCGAGAACAGTTCAAAAAATCTTTCAGAATGCCTGTAAGAAAGCTGGAATTGATAAAGATGTCTCTGTGCATTCTTTAAGACATAGTTTTGCTACCCATCTTTTAGAAAGTGGAATTGACTTAAGGTATAATCAAGAGCTTTTAGGGCATAAAAGTTCAAAAACAACAGAAATTTACACTCATGTTAGCACAAAAAATCTTTCTGCAGTAAAGAACCCACTTGATATCCTTTTAAAAGGAGGTGAAACATGAGCGAAAGGACAAAAAACAGTAGCCGTCCAGAGGAGAGTATATGCAAACGGTTCGCATATACTTCTCATTTGGGAGCATATCCGAACAGTTCGGATATGAATGAGTTATACGCAATGCTCAAATCGCTTTTAAGATTAAAATATCAAAGGGTAGATATGAGGGACTACTATGAGGAAAATAAATTTTGAGAATTGCATAAAATATATAACGCTAGTTAAACAGCTAGTTGGCGACGCTTGGCTCTCTAAAGAACTCGAAAAGATTAATTCTTATAAACCGCCTAAGAAGTTAAGAAAGTTGAGTTTTATTGACTATACTGAAAAATTTCACCCTTTAGCCTTTCTAATTTATCAAGCAGATAAGCAACTGAAAACTTGTCTTGAAAAGAAATTTTTTGAGGTTTCCGAACAAATTCTAAGATTATCTTACCTTGGTGAAAACCTGTTTGTTTTGAAGAATCAGAATACGAAAGGGTTAGATGGGAAAATTCGAGATTTGACTTCTTCTGACAAAGCACTTTTTGATAAAACAACTTATGAAATCGAAGTAGCTGCTGCATATGCACGGAAAGGTTATTCTGTTGAATTTGTAGAGACAAAATCAAAAGAAGGTGAAAAAACTCCGGACCTATTGGTCAATAAAGAGGTTGAAGTTGAATGTAAGAAAAAAGATAGAAAGACTGACAGAGATATAAGAAATACCGAATATTGGAAATTGATTGTGCGTAAGGCATCTGGAATTATGGAGCACTTTGGACTAAATTATGCAGTTTTTATCAAAACACAAAGAGATCCTGAAAAAGAAGACGTGGAATTTATCTTGCGGCAACTTCAGAAGCTCATAAAAGAAAAAAAGCAGGGCAGGTTCGCATTTCGTGATAGAGGTATTGGTATTACTTTACAGATACTTTCTCTAAAGGATCAAGAAATAGAATCGGAAGGAATTGAGTTTGGCACAAGTGAGGAACTTGATTATGTGGTTCCAGCAGTAGAAGTACGAAAAAAAGAAAATGGTAAGATTTTTATCAGAAATCCAAAAATTTTTGGCTTCAAAGGTGCTGTGCTTCCTGAGCGTATTACAAGTGTAATTGAATCTATTAAAGATGCTAAACAACAGTTAAGTGGAAAACGACCTGGGTTAATTTACGTTAATTTAAACATGATAGATCGTAAGATGATAGATAGGGATTTCGAGCGACTCGACTCTCTGATTAAACGATTACTGAAAAACAATTCTACTATATCTGGAGTTATCGTCACAACTGAGTATTTTGTAAAGGATGCCCAAGGGTACATTTATTCCCATAAGGCAAGAGTTATTAAAAATGAGTGGGCAAAATACTCGCTGCCATCAGAATTTGAAATAGTTGGAGAAAAAGGCAATTAATTAATACGGAGGATTACTTTGCGATTTTCAAACTACGCTCACTGTCGTTCGCTGCGTATAACAGGCGGGTATCTGGCTTCGGCTTACGCCTATGCCCAAATCCTCGCCTATCGGCTCGGACTTCAGATACGCTCAGAACGTTAGTATGCCATAAGGCGAAAGACTTTAAATCATGATAATGATGGATAAGCATGCAAATGAACAAGAGAGAAATATACGAAGAACTCAAGAGGAATCCAAAAAATGTTAGATTTGATGGTGCTTTGTAGAACAGCGGAATTGTTTGGATTCATATTTAGAGTAGGTAAAGGAAGCCATAGGATATACGTCAAGATGGTGTAAGAGAAATGTTGAATTTTCAGAATGTTAAAGGAAAGGCAAAACCTTATCAAGTCAAACAATTTTTAAAGATTATAGAGAGATATAAGTTACTACTGGAGGGTGCTGTGTTGAATAACTCTTAAGTTTCCTTCCTGTATTTCTCATTTGCAGGAGGGATGATTGGGATGCAGAGTAAGAGAAATTGGAAGGAATATAATGAAAAACTTGTGTGGAGGTGAGAACTCTATATCTCATTGGATTTCCTTGAGAACTGGGATGAAGAATTAAATAGGATGAATGAGGGGAAGGTTGGCAGACCTTTCAGGTTTCCTCGAACCTTTATGTGTTTTCTAGCTTTCTTGCATGTAGCTTTCCTTCCATTAAGACAAATGGAAGGATTTTTGAGGAAATTATCAGAATATATACCTGAGTTAAAGGTAGCTGATTATTCCACTGTTTGTAAGAGGTTGAGGAAACTAGACTTTGAACTCTATAGTAACCTTGGAGAAGATCTTGTAGTTGCAATAGATTCGTCTGGTATGAAGATAACGAATAGAGGAGAGTGGATCAGAGATAAATGGAAAACGAGAAAGGGTTGGATTAAGGTTCATATTGCTATAGACGTTAAAACAAGGAAACTCTTAGCCTTAAAGATAACAGATGAAAGAACAGGTGATGGAAAGATGTTAAAACCTCTGGTAAAGCAAATTAAAGGAAGAGGTGGAGAGATAACTAGGGTATATGGTGATGAAGGTTATGATAGCAGAGAGAATTTCAATTATCTTGCTGAAAATAATGTAGAACCAGTGATCAAGATAAGAAGTAACTCTTCAACTAAGTCAAGAGGCTCTCCATCCAGAGCTAAGAGAGTAAGAGAACCCAAAAGAGTTAGGTCATGAAAGATGGAAAGATAAATACAGGTATGGCTGCAGATGGACAACAGAGAGTTTCTTCTCTGGTGTTAAAAGAGTATTTGGAGAGACATGCAGAGCAAGATCTCCAGAAGCTTTATTTCAAGAAGTAAAGATGAAATTCATCTTCTACAACATGCTCATAAGTGTTTAAGCCTACATTCTCAGAGAAACAATTACCTGAAGATATACCCCATCCAGCTAATTGTTCAACACCAGCAGTATTACGGAAAATATTTATATTATAATGCCTAATTAACCATTATGAGCTTCATCAGATACAAGAAGTTCGGGAACAAAGAATATGCTTACGAGGTAACATCTTACTGGGATCCTGAAAAGAAGAAGCCGAGGCAGAAAACAAAGTATCTGGGAGTTGTTGTTGACAAGGAGAAGAAAATATTCAAGAAAAAGAGTAGAGAGAGGAAAGAGAAGTTAATCCTAGATTTTGGTGATACTTATTTCCTCAACCAGTTCATTAATAGAGTAACATTCTTTGAGAACCTTAAAAAAGAGATGTTTCTTCCACTCATCTTCTACCGATTGTGTTATCCATCTGCAATGAGGTATGCAAGGATGTGGTATGAGGGCAACATAGTCAGGAAGTTCTTTGATGTTGATATAAGTTCACAAAGAATAAGTGAGTTTCTTGAGGAGATTGGTGATGAAAGCATCCAGAGGGAATTCTTCAAAGAATACATCAGACAGATAACACCCTCAGAAGGAATAGTAATTGATACAACTGCTCTTCCAAACCAGATAAATATTCCAAGATCATCATGGGGATGGCATAACGAGGAAATAGAGAAACAAATCAAGTTGTTGCTTGTTATTGACAGGAGTACATCACTTCCTTTGTTTTTCAGGTATATTGCAGGTAATATTGTTGATGTGTCAACCCTCAAGGCAACTGTGGAGGAGTTGTCAACCCTCAAGGCAACTGTGGAGGAGGTTCTACTCACCTTAAGGAATCTGAAGTGTAAGGTGTATGAGGATGAGATTATAGTTCAGGAATTAACCAAGCAGCAAAGGAAGATTTTTGAGAAGTTTAGTATCATGGTGCCTAAAAGTATGGGAATTTAGGAAATTATAAGTAGATCTGAAAGAACAGTAAAGGAATGGCTGAAAAGATGGAACAGAAAGCGTTATGAGGGAATCATACCAGAGACGAGTAAAAGAGGTAGAAAACCAAAGATCTCCAGTGAAGAATGGGATAAGATTCTCAAGGAGATAGAAGGTAAGGCGATGACTTTAAAGGAGGTCACAGTTTACGTCAAGACTACCAGAGGTGTAGAATATGCATACAAAACAGTCTGGATAATGCAAGGATCCATCATGCAAAAACTGTTAAGATAAGAGCAGAAGAACTTGACATCCATTTCATTTACATTTCACCTTATTCTCCCGACTTAAATCCTATCGAGTTTGGTTGGAAGGATTTAAAGAGAGAATTAAGCAATATTCTTGACTTCAATGAGATGATCAAGAGAGAAGTGAAGGAGTAGCATTGGATCTATTTGATGAGAGAAAACAGGGCTACTCAAGTTACTGGGTGAAAGAGTTCATTAGTGCAGAAAGATTGGAAGAATGAGTATAGTTTCTCGTATTTATAATCTTATGTGGACGGGTCCACCCTTCAAATACCATAAATTTTTATATAAATACATTTATATTTTGGGGTAACCTCAAAGAGTGAAGAGAAGGGGGGGTCGGAGGGTCGCGGAAAAGGGAATCGGGATCCAGATGAGATAGAGACCATAAAAACAAAATGCTTCTCGAAGCATAGATGAAGGCTGGAGTGTGCAGTAAATAGAATTATTCCAGTTCTACTGGAATCTCATAAACAAGTTCAAAAAAGGGGACACGCCAGCGACAGCTGAGTGATCAAGAGACCATGCGTGGAGCTGGCATGAATTTTTCTACTTCCCAATTTAACTATTCTTAAGTTGGGACACTCCTCCTGCTTCACATCGGGCTTCTTCTTGTGCCACTCTTTCTCTTCTAACAGCTTAATTTGTAGCCTGAGACGCAGTCTTCACTCCAGCACGATGGCATCGCTTGCGCAGACTTCCACGCAGTCGCCACAGTCATTGCACTTATCCGCATCCACAACAGCGATATCATCATCGCCCATTGTGATCGCCTCTTCAGGACACTCATCGACACAAAGTTCACAACCTGTACAATCTTCTGCTATCACTTTTGCTGGCATTTCATATCACCAAGCCCTAATCCAGAGTTACATGATAAATAGATTTCGCTTCGAGTCAACCGTTGGGAGAGAACTGGTGTGAGTGCTGATCGGATGAACCCTGTAGTGACGCAAAAGAAGGTCTGCGAATGGTTGGAATTTATCATTCGCTCTGATCACAAGTTTTATCTAATTGTGTCGACATTCCTCTCTCACTCGGCTTATTTCGAAGGGTGGTCTGATGGAGAAGATCTCAGAGGATGTTCTGCTTCGTGCAATCTCTCATTGTTTCAAGTGTAAGTTGTGTGCTATTGCAGACTTTCACGGTATGGGCGAGGAGTGGCTTGCGATCTGTCCGAGTGGCTCGTATTATGGGTTTAACTCGTTCTATTCGCCTGGGCGATTCGAGGTCCTTCGAGAGGTCTTGAATGGGGAGATCGATTGTGGCACTGAGATGCTTGTTAAGGTGGCTTTCGCCTGTCAGCTCTGCGGTGCATGCTACGAGCGCTGTAAGGAGGTTTCGAAGGTGGAGCTTGATAACGCAGAGCTCTTTGAGGAGTTACGGAGCATTCTTGCTGAGAGGGGTTGGCTCTTGGATGCACATGTGAGGATCAGAGAGGATGTGGAGCGAACCGGGAATGCTTATGGCGAGGATGAGAGGGTCGAGTATCCTTCGAGTGGCGATGAGGTCATCTATTTTGTTGGTTGTACTGCACGGTATCGGGAGCGGGAGATCTCTGATGCAATGGTGCGGGTGCTTGATGCGAGCGGTGCTCGGTACACGGTCCTTGGTGATGAGTGGTGTTGTGGATCACCCCTCCTTCGAACGGGTCAGAGAGATGCTGCGAGTCGTCTCATTGAGCATAACGCTGGAGAGATAAGTAAGATTGGTGCAGAGAAGATGGTCTTCACATGCCCGGGCTGTCTCAAGACATTCAAGGAGAGTTATCCTGATCTTGGGGTTGAGCTCTTGCATGCATCAGAGTACATCAATGATCTTGTGAGTGAAGGGAGACTTCAACCTGGAAAGCTGGAGATCACACTCCCCTATCATGACCCTTGCCATCTCGGACGGCATCTTGGAATCTATGACGCTCCAAGAGAGACCCTTGAGCTAATCGGTGTCAGGGTTATGGAGCTCTCACGAAACCGTGGTAATGCATGGTGTTGCGGCTCTGGTGGTGGCGTGAAATCAGGTTTTCCAGAGTTTGCCACCTGGACGGCTGATGAGCGTGTGAAGGAGATCAGGGCAACAGGAAGCGATGTGGTGGCTTCAGCCTGTCCATTCTGCAAGCGAAACCTGAAGGATAGTGGAGTTCGGGTCTTTGACCTTGCAGAGCTTGTGAGCCAGGCACTCTTGAGGAGTGATCGAGGATGACGATACTTGAAGAACTTGAACGAATCGTTGGCAGAGAAAACGTCTCAGGTGATCCAGCGATAACCGCTGCCTACTCACGGGACCAGCACTGGACGTTTGTCCCGCCAAAGAATCCCGCGTTCGTCGTGCGACCAGGGACAAAAGAAGAGATTAGAGACGTTCTAATGCTTGCAAACCGCGAGAAGACCCCAGTCATACCATGGAGCACAGGCATCAACATCAGGGGCATGACGATCCCGACTCAGGATGGGAGTATCATGCTCGACGTCTCCAGGTTGAATCGTATCGTTGAACTCAACCCTGAGATGATGACCGCAACCATTCAGCCCGGTGTGACATTCGGAATGCTAGTGGAGGCATCAAAGAAGCATGGACTTCGCCCAGCCTTCCCGGACGCACCGCTAACAGTCTCGGCAGTGACCAATAACTATCTTCGCGGTATCTACCAGACATCACCGAGAGACGGGCTTGACCACATACTCTCCTTCGAGATAATACTCCCCAACGGAGAGACACTTCAGACAGGATCCAGACTGCTTAAGAGAGACCTCCCATACTTCAGATACGGACCCGGTCCCGAGATCGCAAGCCTCTTCATAGGAGGACCCGGAACATGGGGCGTTGTGACAGAGCTCACACTCAAACTCTACCGCATCTTCGAACACCAGAAGATCTACTACGTAGGCTTCGATGACCTGGAGAAACCGATCGATCTGATCGACCGGGTGAACCGAGAAGAGCTCGTCTCAAGCTGTCGATTCGTGGACACCATCCACTGGCTACCACCCTACCTCGGCACCTTCGACTACGAGTACGAGACCCTGCCAGAGTTTGTAGTAGCAATGGTCGTTGAGAACCAGGACAGAATATTCCAGGCACAAGACCAGATCGTACAATCATACATCGCAAAGAGCGGTGGAAAGATACTGGATCTCCCACAAGACCTTGCAGACAACCTCAAATGCGAGATGCTCGGAGCCGAAACATCTCCCATGATATTCGGATTCAAAGGCAACTTCTACTGCGTAGGCTACTACGGACCACTCAACCTATTACCAAAGTACTACCAAGACTTCAAAGAGAACGCTCTTAAGATCGGATTTGACGCCAAGGACATCAGCTTCTATGCAAACACCATCGCACGCTTCCACGGACAGAGCACCTACTACGAACTTGAGATATACTTCGACTCATCAGATAGAAAGAGCGTTGAGATGCTTCGCACACTCCACGCAAGAACAGTTACGAACCTGCTCGAAACAGGCATATACGGATGGTTCAGACCCTACGCGGGCGTGATAGAACCAACACTCGAACGCATCGGCAACTTCACAGAATACTGGAAGAAACTACAGAACCTCATCGACCCAAACGGCATAATGAACCCGGGAAAAGTGTTTTAAAGCCAACCCAACGAGAAGTGAACTGATGATCTGAGATTAAACGTGCATGTGCTATTTTGTCTCTTCTCCGATCAGGTAATCGATCACGTACTCTGATAGATCGGTTGAGTATTCTCCAATTCTCAGGATGCTCTCAACGATGCCGCTCAGTGGGAGTGCGACACTTCCTCTTTTCGCCAGTATCTGATTCATGATCTTTTCACATCTCCCGATGAGATCTTTTCCTTTTTTGATGTTATCATTTGATGATTCGATGTTTTGCTCAAAGAATGCATCAACACCGTCTGTGAGTATGTTGATTGCGATATCACCTACATTAACAATTTCATCTGTTATGGCACTTTGATCTATTTTTTCGTCTGCGAGGTCTATCACTTTTCTTGCAATCCTGCATGTGTGATCTGCGATGCGCTCGAATAGCTTGCTTATCATCGTGTAATGCGATGCGCTCCAGAGTGTTTCCCCCATTTTCTCTGCCACTTTGATATCATGTGATATGAGGTTTGCCTGTCTCATAACAAGCCAGTGCAGTCTATCGACCTCGTTATCATTTGTTATAATATTTTCTGCAAGTACTGGATCTTTTTCAACAAAAGCAGTTATTACGTCTCTGTACATGTTCTTTATTATGATGTGCATCCTTTGAATCGTTTTATCAAACGGCATCTCTGAGGGGTTTAAGAGATCCTTTGTTATGACGAGGTTCACTGTCTCTTCTATCACCTCGGGTCCTATCGTTATCTGGCAGAACTCTTTTATAGCCCTGCGGATACGAGCAGGTATTTCCACTTTTGATACAACTTTAATTACCTTGTAACCTGCGATGTATGCTCCTATGAGTGAGCGAAAGACGAGATCTTCTTCTGTTTTTGCGTCTGTCTCGAACGTCTTGACGCTCTGATTCTTCTCCCTCGCTATGAAGGGGCTTATGATGAGTGTACCGTCCTGTCTTATGATTATCCCGAGGGGGTCATTCTTCTTTATCTTGAGCGAGTCTATCCATGTTTTGGGGAGTGAGATTGTGTAGGATGATCCTCCTGTGACCTGCACCTTTCTGATCTCCATAACTATATAGGTCTATTGTGGCTATGTATATAAATATATTCTATGTCGAAAAAATATATATTTACGATGCTCCTTACTCTTCTCTGTGATATGAATATGAGATGGTTGAAGAACGGTACTGGAGCACTGATCGCGCTTCTGTTCGTTGTAGCGTCGCTTGCTGGTTCAGGATGCATCAGCGATACAAGTGGCGATCATGCGGAGAGTGGATCGATTGAGAGTGTGAAGCTTCAGATTGCTGGGTCAACAACTGTACTTCCGATCGCTGAGGAATGTGCACGTATCTTCATGGAGAAGCATCCTGGAAGCAGGATCGATGTTGCAGGTGGAGGATCATCACATGGGATAAAGTCTGTTGCAGACGGCACGGTCGATATCGGGACCGCATCCCGCAACCTTAAAGATAGCGAGCGTGAGGCACACCCTGAACTTCTTCCCCATGCGATTGCAAGGGACGGGGTTGCAGTGATTGTGCACCCATCAAATCCGATAACCGGTCTCACGATGGAGGAGTTACAGCAGATCTACACTGGCAAGATAACAAACTGGAAGGATCTCGGCGGAGATGATGCTGGAATCGTTGTTGTATCCCGCGAGGAAGGCTCAGGAACGAGAGACTGCTTTGAAAGCACGGTTATGAAGCCCATAGATGAAGAGATCACCCAAGGCGCAATCATACAGGATTCAAACGGGAAGGTCAGGGCGACAGTGGCTGGAAACAGAGACGCGATCGGATTTTTATCGCTCGGATACGTCAATGATCAGGTCAAAGCACTCACACTCAATGGGGTTGAGCCAACCGTGGCAACGGTGCTGAATGGTGAATATCCGATATCACGAACGCTCTGGATGATCACAAAAGGTGAACCAGACCGGGATGAAAAGGCATTCTTGGACTTCGTTCTATCAGAAGAAGGGCAAGGAATCGTTGAAGAGGTGCATTTCATACCGCTGGGGGCTTCGACATGACACGGATCGTGCATCTCTCAGATATTCATGTATCAGAGTCCTACTTTCTCGCAGATGTTGCAGAATCTGTGCTCCAGAGTGTCAATGAGATCTCTCCAGAGATAGTGGTCGTCACAGGGGATCTGACCCATAATGGATCACACCAGGAGTTCAGGGATGTGAAAGAGTACATGGATCGGATTGATTGCAGAAACAAGGTGATAATTCCCGGGAATCACGACTCAAGAAACCTTGGATATCTATTATTTGAAGATCTCTTTGGAGCACGATCGCAGTCTCACACCTTCAATGGTGTAACAGTTGTCGGGGTGGACTCATCAGAGCCCGATATCGATGATGGGCACATCGGAAGGGAGAGTTACGATTGGATTGCAAAGAACTTTGAAACGGATGATTTCAAGGTGTTCGCACTCCACCACCATTTGATCCCGGTTCCGATGACAGGACGTGAGGTTCAGATTCCAGTAGACTCTGGAGACGTCCTTGAACTCCTTCACCGGTGTGGTGTAAACCTCGTTCTCTGCGGACACAAGCATGTCCCTTGGGTATGGAGACTGAACGAGATGTTCGTCGTGAATGCAGGAAGTATGTCATCGAAGGATATCAAGGCAAGAACAACACACTGCTACAACTTAATCGAGGTCGATCGCAAGGATCTGCAGATCTATCAGGTGCTGCCCACAGGTGAGCGTAGGCTGATCATTGACTCAAACTATGAATCAAAGAACGAGTGAAAGGATAATAGAAGCATCTCTTTTTTTAGCAGCTCTACTTGCGATTGTAATCGTTCTTCTCATCCTGTTGTTTCTAATCCAAGAGGGTGCACCAGTTCTGGTCAAGTTCGGACTCCGCGACTTTCTTCTCGGAATGAACTGGAACCCAATAGCGATAGTAGGCGAGCCATCGTATGGCATATTCCCGATGGTTGTAGGATCCATATATATTGCGGTTGGATCTCTCATCCTCTCAGTTCCGTTGGGGGTTGCATCCGCGGTATTTCTAATCGAGATTGCACCAAAGTGGGCACAGGCAGTCATAAGACGCGGAATCGAACTCCTCGTGGGCATCCCCTCTGTTGTTCTCGGCTTCGCTGGGCTTCTCCTCCTCGTGCCACTCATAAGAGACACGCTCGGTGGCTGCGGCTTCTCGATTCTCGCAGGTTCGATAATCCTCGCCATAATGGCGCTTCCCCACATAATAACAATCTCAGCAGATGCGATTGCTGATGTGCCCTCCTCAATTAAGGAGGCATCATTAGCACTCGGCGCAACAAGGTGGCAGACGATAAGACATGTGACAATCCCCTCTGCAAAGTCAGGGATCGCGGCAGCCGTGATACTTGGCATGGGAAACTCGATCGGTGAAACAATGGCGGTTTTGATGGTTACAGGAAACTCCCCTATATTGCCAGAACCAATCTATAATATCCTCGATCCTGTTCGAACGATGACGGCAAACATCGCAATCGAGATGAACTATGCAGCACCCGGGAATCACCAGCAGGCACTCTTTGCAACAGGCATCATCCTCTTTCTCATGGTTGCAATCCTCAACGCGGTATCAAACACCATAATACGATCCGAAAGGGTAACCCAACGATGAAAGGGATCATTTCACGGAATACCATCGATAAGATTGCAACTCTCATGCTCTGGATACTCTCCGGTGCTGTACTCTTCCTTCCAATATACATAATCTGGTATATCTTAACTAATGGCGCTGGCGTCGTTAATCTATCATTCCTGCTCGAATCGCCACGGCTGAGCGGTGCAGAAGGCGGAATATTCCCTGCTATCGTTGGAACGCTCGCCCTCGTAACAGTTGCAATTCTCACAGCGGTTCCCCTGGGAATGGGGGCCGCGATATACCTGACCTCATACGCACCCGATAACGCATTCATCAGGCTCATCAACTTCAGCGTCGAGATTTTAGCCGGCACACCCTCAGTTGTCATAGGACTCTTTGGGTATGCGTTTCTCGTGATATACCTCGGCTTTGGTTTCTCAATACTCGCAGGTGGACTCTCCCTCATGTTCATGATACTGCCATGGACGGTGAGAGCATCAGAGGAAGCCATAAAGAGAGTGTCAAAGGAACTCTCAGAAGGAAGCCTTGCACTCGGCGCAACAAGGTGGCAGACGATAAGACATGTCGTTATACCATCTGCCATGCCGGGAATAACAACCGGGGTAATTCTCGGTATCGGGAAAGCGATCGGCGAAACTGCAGTCATCATGTACACAGCAGGCTCGTCGCTCCTTCTACCACGCTCGATCTTTGATCCGGTCAGAGCACTACCGTATCACCTGTACATCCTCGCATCAGAAGGAATATCTGAGAAGATGAGCTATGGAACTGCTGTTGTGCTCTTAGGAATGATTCTTGTGATAAACCTACTTGTGGTTGCTCTTCAACACCACTTTGGAATAAATAAGTGAAATAAATGATAGAAAATGTAGGTGAAAATCTGAAAAATCTTTTTAACGTGTTTTCATCATGTATATACGTATGAGGTCTCTGATCGTGACTTTACCAGCTTCGAGCACTCACTCGGCAGGAGGTGCTTTAACAGTAGCTATCATCAGATTATGCGGATTAAAAAGAGAAAAATTGGTGTTAATGGTATTTATTCATAAAAATAATCCTGTTTTAAGTTTTAAGTGATGTATAAAGTCGGGTAAATCAGAATGCTCTCTATTATTTCATCTCTCTTCACTGGTTGGAAAAAAAAAGGGATCTATTCTAAGCTGATCATCCCTCTTCTCTCACTCTGTTATCATTTCGAGGTATGATCTTCGAATCAGGTCGTTCTTTGATAGACCGAGTTCTTCTAGGAGTCTGATTGCTCGCATGACGCCGCTTTCAACTTCGTTCTCGTGATCAGAGCTGAGTTCGACTTCTACGAACGATCCAAGGTTCTCTACCTCATCTATGGAGATGGTGAGCTCTTCTAGCGGGTATATGTGCCGACGTTTTATGACTCTTCCAGTGGGTAGAAAGCCGAGGGATTTCAGGATGGCGTCCATATCTTCAAAGGAGGAGACCGTGCATTCTATCTCTTCTCGAGATTTTGATATGCTATCGATCTTCTTACCTTTATAGGTGAGTATGACGAGGTTGTTCACCTGTCGAAGGCGGAGTGCTTCATCGCTCGCCTTGAAGTTGCGTAAATCTGGATTATTGTAGTATACGTCCACGTGTTCTTCGATTCTTGAGAGTTTTGCTCCGATCTCTGCTAACATCTCCTTGAAATGGCTCACGTTCTTCAGACGAGCCTTGATCTCAACCTCGATCATGGAGGATCACCCACCATCCAGTGTATGACAGGTCTCACAGTGAAGACCTTTCAGACTTCCAGGGCTTAAAGCCTTAACTCTTCACTCGAAGAAAAGATTATTACGGGTAAGGTAAGATTCTGGATCAACGGGTTGGGTTGTGATGAGTCTTAGGTTGGCTCTGGCTTTGATCCTCTTGGTGACAGTGATCGTTCTCGTCCCTTTCTTTCAGAGGGATGATGCCAGTTACATCGAGTTCACCTCGGCAAGCATCAGATTCAATGGGACTGATGCCACTATCACTATTCACTATGAGTTGGCACCGATGGCGAGGGCATACATACTCGCGTTCGGCACAAGAAGCCTCGAGTCAAATATTGAGAATATTTCGTCCAGCTTCGAAGATTGCAGGATAATAAGCATAAAACCTGAATATGCAGAGATACTGGTCAAAAATACCTCAACAGAGAGTAAAGGGTATTATCTTCACCACAGCATCGCACTGCCACTGAGATTCAGGGTACTGAAGGTGTATACACCGGATCAGAGAAGCCCACGAGTCTATTACAATGTGAACGCCACACCAAACATCTTCTACAAGGGTTGAAGAGCGATAGATGGCTTCGAGTAGTTCTGGTAGTGTGTGGAGTGTTCGGGGTTCGGCGGAACTTTATGGTGTTTCGTCGTGGGGTGATGGTTACTTTGGCATATCAGAGGAGGGTAATCTCACAATATCTGTTGAGAGGAGTGGTGTCTCGGGGCGGATAGAGATCGTTGACGTTGTGGATGAGCTGGAGAGGCTTGGTTTGAAACCTCCCTTCCTCTTGCGGTTTCCCCAGTTGATCAGAGATCGTCTAGAGTCTCTCTATGGTGCGTTTGAGGACGCTCTGAGGGAGTTTCGTTACGATGGGGTCTATCGGTTCGTATTTCCACTAAAGGTTAACCAGCGCCGCTCTGTGATCGACTCTCTCCTTGCCGCCAATCTGCGTGGAGTCTTCGGGCTTGAGGTGGGAAGTCGATCCGAGCTTCTCATCGCTATACCGTATCAGGCACGGTATGGTCTCTCTCTCGTCTGTGATGGTCACAAGGATGATCAGTATATTCTCCTTGCGCTCAAAACAACACAACTTAATAAAAATACTATTATTGTTGCGAGTAGTGTGAATGAGGTGGAAGAGATCACAAGCATTGCAAAAAAACTTGGGATTATGCCGCAGATCGGCGTTCGCATAAAACTCGACTCGAAAGGATCTGGTAGATGGGGGTCTGCAGGCGGCGATGGAGCAAAGTTCGGGTTGAACACTACCGAACTCCTCGATGTAATTAAGACCCTGCGGAAGAAAGGGATGCTCTCGTCGATAGAGATGCTTCACTTCCATATAGGATCTCAGATAACCGATATCAACCACATCAGAAGAGCCGTCAACGAGGCAGCTCGAGTATATGCAAAGCTCTCTCTGATGGGCCTTGAGGTCACTTACCTTAATATTGGAGGAGGTCTCGCTGTTAACTATGATGGAGCGAAGAGAACGTCCCATTCAAGCGCCAACTACACAGTTCGAGAATATGCCAAGAGCGTTGTCCAGAGACTGAAGACGGTATGTGATGAGGAGGGTGTCTCTTATCCAACGATACTCTCTGAGAGCGGAAGAACCATAACCGCCCACCACGCCACCCTGATAGCGAGCGTCATCGGAGCGAAGAAGAAGAGCATGAATAGGGAGGTGAATCTTGGTGCGAACGATTCCCAGGTTCTCTCAAAGCTTTACGATTGTTACAGAGTGATGAACTCGAAGAACTATGAAGAGTGCTACCACACTGCCCTCAGGTTGAGAGAAGAGCTATCAGATCTATTCAAGATGGGCTCTCTTGAGCTTGAAGAGAGGTCGAAGGGTGAAGAGCTCTTCTGGAAGATCTTAGAGAATGCAGCGAGACTTTCCGCCGATGATGATGCCGAGAATAGAGAGAGAGATAGAGAAGAGCTTAACAGAAAGATTTCTGACATATACATTACAAACTTCTCGATATTCCAGTCCATACCTGATTCATGGGCTATCGATCAGATCTTCCCGATCCTCCCGATCCACCGACTGAACGAAGAGCCAACTGTGAGGTGCAGAGTTGTAGATATCACGTGCGATTCAGACGGTGAGATAGAGAGGTCACTCAAGCTTCACAGACTGAATCAAAGACCCTACTACCTGGCAATCCCGATGATCGGCGCATACCAGGAGACACTTGGAAACTACCATGACCTGCTGGGAAGGGTGAACGAAGCCCACATCAGACAGAAGATGGACGGAAGCTGGGAGATCGAGAAGATCCTCCACGGAGACTCGATAAAAGACGTGCTGAAGATCACAGACCACGAGAGTTCAAAAATGGTGGATACGCTCAGAGAATCGCTTAGAGAGCGAGAGAAAGAGAGCGAAGTTGAAGAGTTCATCGACCTATACAAAGAGACACTTGAGAGGCAGACATACCTTGAAGCGCTCTGAAGACACCAAGAAAAAAGGGTTTTCATCTTCCAGATAAAAGCCGCGATCCAAGGATCTCTGGAAGCCCTGATAGGAATATATCCTCCATCACCTTCTCCACGTCATACTCGATCCTACCAAGCTCGATCGCCCTATTATCCGTGTCGAGGGTGGCAAACGCGGCACGTGGATCTCTATCCCTCGGCTGCCCCACAGACCCCGGGTTCACAACAGAGCCAGAATCGAACTCTGCTGCAGACTGGACGTGAGTGTGCCCGAGTAGTAGGAGATCGCACCCCGGTGGGATCAACTCCTGAGAGAACCCGTATATGTACTCGTCTGGGTCGGACGGACTCCCATGGTTGATATGGATCGATAGATCATCGATACGCACCTCTAGCGAGGACGCAAGCCCTCTGAGATACTCCAGACTCTTCTCAGAGATTGCATTAGAGGTCCACGCGACAGCCGCTCTAGCGATCTCGTTGAAGCCACTCGTATCGCCTGTCACGACCGCTCGATCATGGTTTCCCATGATACTCACGATCCGCTCTCTCCTGAAGAGGTTCACGGTATCCTCTGGATAGGGATTGTATCCAACCACGTCTCCTGCTGAAAGAATGACCCCAACACCCAGTCTCTCAAACTCTGAGAGCACTTCACGAAGTGCCACTGCGTTGGAGTGAACATCGGAGATAAGCCCTACGAGCATAACGAGCATACCATCAGATCTTGCCTTGCCTTACGGCAGATGATGGATGATTCTTCAGAGTATTATCTCTATGTCGAGCTCCTCTGCGAGTTCTTTGTATCGGTTGCGGATCGTGACCTCGGTCACCCCTGCGACATCTGCAACCTCGCGTTGTGTTCGCCGATCTCCTGAGAGGATTGATGCTATGTATATCGCTGCTGCAGCAACTCCTGTCGGTCCACGTCCACTCGTGAGCTCCTTCTCTGTTGCCTGGGTCAGTATCTCTGCGGCTTTACTCTGGACTTCTCCTCTCAATTGAAGTCCTGAGCAGAAGCGTGGCACGTAGTCGACAGGGGATGTGGGTGTAAGTTTGAGGTTTAGCTCTCTTGCGACGAAGCGGTAAGTTCTTCCGATCTCTTTTCGGCTGACTCTTGAGACCTCCCCTATCTCGTCGAGCGTTCGTGGCACGTTACACTGTCGGCATGCTGCGTAGAGTGCTGATGCCGCAACACCTTCAATGCTGCGCCCTCTTATGAGATTCTTCTCGACTGCTTTTCGGTAGACGACCGCTGCAGTCTCTCTGATGTGTCTGGAGAGTCCGAGTGCTGATGCCATTCGGTCAAGTTCTGAGAGCGCGAATGCGAGGTTTCGTTCAGTTGCGTTGCTGACTCGTATGCGGCGCTGCCACTTTCGCAGTCTGAAGAGCTGTGCGCGGTTCTTTGACGAGATTGACTTTCCGTAGGTGTCTTTGTTTCGCCAGTCGATCATCGTGGAGAGGCCCTTGTCATGGATTGTGTAGGTCATGGGCGCTCCCACTCTTGAGCGTTTCAATCTCTGGTCATGGTCGAAGGCTCTCCATTCTGGCCCCATGTCAATAAATTCTGCGTCCACCACGAGCCCGCAATCGTGGCATACGAGTTCTGCTCTCTCGTAATCATGAACGAGGTTGTAACTGTGACATTCAGGGCATTCAATCTGCGTTTTTTCAAAGTCGGTACTTTCTTTTTCTTTTTTCTCTCTGATTGCCTCTTTTATTTTCTCTCTCTCAGACAATATTCTCTCTTTTACCACTTCGGTTTCCGGTTTGGTGACTTCAGTTTCCTGCATTATGAAACCATCCCTCTACAGTTAATAAAAAATTTTTATTTTATGTAGATCATTCTCTCTTTCAATTCGTGCATTCTTGGTTTGGATCCTTTGAAAGGTTTTATCGAACAATACGGTCTTGATACTGGCCCGAATATATCTACCACCTTGCCAAGCCTCTTCAGATCTTCACTCAGGACAACAACATTCAACCAAGTGTCCTTCATCATACCATTACACTGCACTATGAGCTCACCATTATGAATAACATGGAGCACAGTGCCAAGACGTTTCAAGTCTTTACCTCGAATTGAATTAATACATAAAGTAGCTATTAGTATATAAACCTACCGCAAGCTATTTATGAATCTGATAGATGGGTGGGGGGGTAGATGAGAATGCCTAATAGAGGAAGGCTTATACAGCTGCAACTCTCCGCTTGCTCATCGCTTTCACCCTCTCTATCTCAACCCTACGCAACGGGTATATCTTCTTAACCTCCTTATAGATCAGAGCTGAGACCCTTCCACTGAGAATCTCCTGGATAAACTGATCAAAGTCGAGATCGCGGGCACGTTCCTCAATAATCTGCCTCATAGTTCTTCTTATTCCACGAACCTGTTCCAGATGTGCCCGTTTAATTGTGAAAGAACATGGCTTCACTCTCACGGTAGCCCCATCCTTGGTCACCACATCCACGACCAGATTGATGATGGAACTCTGCCTCTTAACGAGAGAACGCAGATAATCCTGGGTCAACTGATACTCCACAAACTTGGTGTAAGCAGTATCGCCACCAACTCTATCAACCTTAAACCTAAGCTTCACATTCTGCTTCGAAAAATCACCCATCACATCCCCAAGGGTCGTCTCAACGATCCTTCCTACAAGATCGTCAGGGTTATTTGCCAGAGCCTCCCCAACAGAGAGAGAACCGAGCAACTCTGGTGAGACCACCGAGTACCACTTCTTTGACTTCCACCCATCAGCCTTTCTCACAGTCTTAGCCAAACACGTTCCTCCGAATAGAATATATACTGAAGTGCAAGAGTATTCGCTACATATTTAAACTTTGGGATGTGTTACAGATAATTCACTGGATCCACTGGAGCGGATGACAATAACAGATGAGTGGGAAAAGCTTCAATCTGGATGCGCGCCCCTCGACGACCTCATCGGAGGCGGCTTTGAACACGGGATTATAACAGAAGTGTATGGTGAGGCTGGCAGTGGAAAGACCAACCTTGCAATCCAGCTCGCTATAGCCTGTGCAAAGCAGGGCAAGAAGACGATCTTCATCGACACAGAGGGCTTCTCGCCTGAGCGCTTCAGACAGGTGGCAGGAAAGGATGCGGGAGAGCTTGCAAAGACGATCATCATATATGAGCCCACCGATTTCCAGAGCCAGTACACTGCCATATGCGACTGTGAAAAGATAATGGATCAGGAGATCGCACTCATAATTCTTGACTCACCCGTCATCTTTTACAGACAGATGGTCTCGGAGGAAGAGAGCATAGTATTCCGCAGACAGCTTGCAAGTCAGCTATCGACCCTTCACACACTCACACGCAGGTACAAGGTTGTAGCACTCATCACCAACCAGGTATACACAGACGTTGAGACAGATCATCTAAAACCCCTTGGTGGAAACCCGCTCGAACACATCCCGAAGACGATACTCCAGTTCGAGAAGATCGGACCGCAGCGCAGACGCGCCACGCTCAAGAAACACCGCTTCCGACCAGAAGGCATATCCTGCGAGTTCCTGATCACACACGAAGGTCTGCGATGAACCTCAGTAACGAAACAATAACGCAAACTTTAAATGCTACTAACTTCAGTATCGATTATGAACTACCCTATGTAGTTTGTTTACTGTATTATATGGCGGAGGAACAAAATGGCAGAGGATTTTGAACCGAAGATTGTTGTTTTCGCATGTAACTGGTGTACTTATACTGGTGCCGATCTGGCAGGAACATCCAGACAGGAATATCCACCAAACGTGCGGATTATCAGACTCATGTGCAGTGGAAGGGCAGATCCTGTTTTTCTGATCAAGGCTCTGGTGAATGGTGCTGATGGTGTTTTTGTTGGCGGTTGTCACCCGGGAGACTGCCACTACACCAAAGGAAATTACTATGCGAGGCGCAGGATAAATGCACTTCAGAAGATACTGGAGCAGTTTGGACTGGCTGAACGAACAAGACTGCGATGGCTGAGCGCCAGCGAGGGACCACAGTTTGCTGCAGCGATGAGAGAGATGACAGAGGATATCAAGAAACTCGGTCCCAATCCTTTGAAGGAGGCATTGGTGTGAAGGGCGTGCAACTGGGAGAGGAGAGACTGAATAACCTCTTCAAAAACCTGCTCGAAGAAGGCATCGTGGATGTCATGGTAATCCCACAGAAGATCGGGGGGAACGTTGCATACACGATGATAAGCGACCCTGAGAAACTCAGATCACCAGCAATCTTCACACCAATATTCACCGTGAACGCGGCAAATGTGTTGAAACACATGCCAGCCGAGAAGAAGATCGGTGTCGTCTTCAAGCCCTGTGAGACAAAGGCGGCAATAGAACTGGTGAAGCTCGAGCAATTCGAGAAGGATAGCGTTCTCATGATAACGGTCGGATGCGAGGGCGCCTACAAGCTTGATGATTACAACAAGCACAGTGAAGAGATTGGAGATACGCTTGAAACGAGTAAGATAGAAGAGTTAGAAGCAGCAGGATGCGAGATCAGACCTGCCTGCAGGATATGTGAAGATAAACTGCTCGGGACAGGTGACGTGCTGATCGATCGAACGGATGGAAACATTCTGGTTGCAGCAATCTCAGATATGGGAGAAGAGAGCCTAAGAGCTGTGGGAGATCTCGAGCTTACAGAGATTGACACAGGCGTGCTTGAGAGAAAGCGATCAGCCATCATAGAGAGTGCAAAGCCATTCAGGGAAGAGTGGGCGAAGACGTCAGAAGAGCTGCGCGATCTTGACAAGTTCCTCGACGTCTTCAAGGACTGCATCGTCTGCAAGAACTGCAGGGATATGTGCCCTGTCTGCTACTGTAAGACCTGCTTCTTTGAACAACCACTCGGAAAACCAGAGGGCGTGGACCTCTTGAACATCGTTGGTCTGAGGGGCAGCATAAAGGTCCCAACCGACTCACTACTCTTCCAGCTAACCCGAATGTACCATGATTGCTTAACCTGTGTCGAGTGCGGTGCATGTGCAGATGCATGCCCAAGAGAGATACCTCTCACCAACATATTCCCATGGATCTCAGAGAAGGTGAAGGAGCTCTTCGAGTACAAGTCAGGAAGAGACGTTGAAGAGACACTGCCCCTCCTAACCTATCAAGAGGACGAGCTCCAGCCAAGAGAATAAAATGTAGGGAAAGTGAAGATGAGAGGAAGATACGATGATAAACTCCATGAATAAGGAGGAAATGTGAGATGGGCTCATCAGAGAAGGACGTAACGACTGTAATCGACGTTACCAAGTTTGACACCTCTGACTATAAGAGTGTTCGGAAGAGTCCACAGAGTGCCAAAGGCCCGATCAAGGCATGGGAGACAGATCCAAACTTCAAGTACGAGGTTCAGAGACAGCCAGGCGGAAAAGACCTCCTATACTGTTACCAGTGCAGTACCTGCACCTTAAGCTGCCCGATACGGGAGATCAATCCAGACTTCAACCCGCGCAAGATCATAGAGATGGCAGTTCTTGGCATGAAGAAAGAGATTCTCGAATCAGAGGAGATCTGGATATGTGCATCGTGCCAGGCGTGTTATGAGCGCTGTCCCCAGAACGTGAAGTTCTCAGAGGTCATCGGTGCCATCAAGCAGGTTGCAATGAAAGAGGCTCGGAAGGGTAACATAGAGATAACGAGCAAGAAGCCAGGTTTTGATGGATCGTTCATGAGCATGATAGAGAGGTTTGGAAGAATGTACGAACCAGGTCTTCTGATGGACTTTCTGCTCTTGAAGAACAAGGATCTCAATGGCTTGTTCGGGTATATGCCACTCGGTATAAACATGTTCAAGAAGGGAAAGATAGCATTCTTCCCAAGCAAGATAAAGGGCATGGACTGTATTAAGAACATATTCGAGAAACTGGAGGAAGTATGAGATTCACATATTATCCTGGTTGCTCTGCGCACGCGTCTGCAAAGGAGTATGACATGTCTGCACGCGCAGTCTGTGAGAAGCTTGGAGTGGAGCTTATTGAGATAGATGACTGGAACTGCTGTGGTGCTCTCGAGGCAGAGAATCCACTCGTCTCAGTAGCACTCTCGATCAGAAACCTTGCAATCGCAGAAGAGAGCGGACTGGATCTGGCAATACCATGCAGTGCCTGCTACTTCAACGCGGCAAAAGCGGTGAAATACCTACGGGAGGATGAGTCAGTTCAGAAGAAGCTTCTCGAGGTTGATCACAGCCTTCGGTTCAACGATACAATAGCTCCGCGACACCTCCTCGATGTTATAGTGAACGAAGTTGGTGTGGAGGAGATTAGAAGGAATACGACGAGACCGCTCAGCGGGATCAAGGTAGTTCCATACTATGGGTGCCTTATCGGGCGTCCATCCGATATTGCATTTGACGATCCCGACAATCCAAGATCGATGGACCTGCTGATCGAGGCTGTTGGCGCGGAACAGCCATCCTTTTCACACAAGGCAAAGTGCTGTGGAGGAGCTCTCATCATGACCAACTTTGATTATTCGATGGAGATGTCACGGAAGATACTTGAGGATGCGAAAGGCGCAGGTGCTGACTGTATCATCGTTGGATGCCCTGTCTGCCACCTCATGCTTGATGGGCGGCAATCCGATATCGAAGCCAAGTACAAGATCGAATTGAAGATACCGGTCTTATACTTCACACAACTCCTTGGACTGGCATTCGGGATCGAGCCTGGAAAACTCGGTCTGAACAAGAATATAGTATCTACGAATAATCTGGTTAGCATGATAAAGGGGGCATGATCATTATGGAAGAGGAAGCTACACCACGGGAGACCATGGTAGAGACGGATGCTCCGGTAGGAACCATGGAGCAGGGGAGAGTCGCTGTGATCGGTGGCGGCGTTGCCGGCATAATATCAGCACTCGACCTCGTCGATTCAGGGTTCAAGGTCTACCTTATAGAGAGAGGTGCAAGCATCGGCGGTAAGATGTCACAGCTCGCAGAGTGTGTTACAGGCATCATGCCGATGATGGTTGAGCTTGAGACAGATCCAGATGTAGAGCTTCTAACACTATCAGAGGTAACATCCATATCAGGATCACAGGGAAACTTCGAACTCGAGATTAGAAGAAGACCGAGATACGTTGATGAACTCAAGTGCACAGGGTGCGCGCAGTGCATAGAGGCATGCCCTGAAACAATTCCTGACAGGTTCAACTTCGGTCTCACGAATCGAAAAGTAATCGACTTCTCGCACTCTCAACCGGTGCCAAACATCCCTGCAATCGAGCGGGAGAGCTGTCCGCCTGACTGCAGGAAGTGCGCCGAGGCTTGCACGGCAGATGCAATCAAGCTCGACGATGAAGAGAGAACGGTGAAGATAACGGTTGGAAGCATAATCCTATCACCAGGTTATGAACCGTTTGACCCGAAGGTCTGGGCACGTTACAAACTCGAGAATCCATCGGTTGTGACATCACTCGAGTTTGAGCGAATGCTGAGCAGCGCCGCAGGCAGTGGCAGACTCGTGAGGTCAGACGGGAGAGAAGCAAAGAAGATAGCCTTCCTCCAGTGCATAGGCTCAAGAGACCCGCACGTCGGCAATGAATTATGCTCGAACGTCTGCTGCATGTACACGGCAAAAGAGGCAAAGCGGGCAAGAGAGTTGAACCCCAATCTCGATATCAGCATCTTCTACATGGACGTTCGAACCTTTGGAAGAGACGAGAACGTTGTGAAACAGATTGAGAATAAGTACGGTGTCAAGTATATCCGGAGCCGGATTCCAGAGATAATCGAGAAGGATGGTGAACTCCAGCTTCGATACGAAGACCCGGAGAAAGACGAGATCGTGAATGAGGAGTTCGACCTCGTCGTCCTTGCAGTAGGACTCCTACCCTCAGACTCGATTCAGAGTATGGCAGAGATCGCTGGCGTTGAGCTTGACAGCTTTGGGTATTTCAAGACAGAGCTTGAGAGTCCGATGGACACCAGCATCCCAGGCATATACGTATGCGGGACTGCCAAGGGGCCAATGTCGATCATGGACAGCGCCTCATGGGCAAGCGGTGCAGCGGCACGAGCAGGCAGCATAATCGCCAAAGAGAGAGTCGTTAAAGAGACCCGTCCGATCGAGGCAGAAGAGGCTGGTGGAGAGCCGAAGATCGGTGTCTTCCTCTGCCGATGCGGTGAGAGCATCTCACGGGTGATCGATCTCGAGAGTCTTGCCTCCCAGATCAAACGCCTCCCGGACGTGGCGTATGTTGATGCGAGCGCCACAACCTGCACGGAGGCGGCAGATGCCATACGAAGTGCAGTCAAGGAGCATGGCTTGAACAGGATCGTTCTTGCGGGCTGCACGCCACGGATATACGAATTACACTTCAGGAAGCTCTGTGAAGAGATCGGTATCAACCCCTACCTCTTTGAGATGGCAAACATCAGAGAACAGTGCGCATGGGTGCACGCGGATAATCCTGATGCCGCTCTTGAGAAGGCGGAGGAGTTGATACGGATGTCTGTTGCACGTGCAGGCTACCTTGACGCGCTCCCGGTGAAGAGGATTCCTGTCGTGGAGAGCGTCCTTGTGCTCGGCGGTGGAATCACAGGTATGACCGCTGCACTTGAGGTTGCAAGGCAGGGATACAGGGCCTGTATAGTTGAGAGAGAGGAGAGGCTCGGAGGAGTGCTCAATGATGTGGGCGTACTCCAGAACGGTCGAAGAGCAAGTGAACTTCTCTCAGAGCTTAGAGAAGAGATCGATGAGAGCGAGCTGATAACGGTCTTCACAGGCTCTGAACTCGTGGATCTCACTGGCCAGGCAGGAAATTTCACAGGGACGATTAAGAGACCCGAATCGACTGAAGAGATCAAATTCGGGGCTATGATCGTTGCCACAGGGGCAGAGGAGTTCAAGCCTACTGGAATCTACGGCTATGGCGAGAGACCGAATGTTGTAACACAGCTCGAATTCGAGAGACTGCTCGAAGAGGGGATCAGCCCCGGGACTGTTGCAATGATTCAGTGCGTCGGTGCAATGGATGAGAGCCGAGAGTACTGCGGGCGGATCTGCTGCGGAACTGCTGTGAAGAACGCCCTCCGCTTGAAGGATCTCTCTCCTGAGACCGAGGTGTACGTCATTGGCCGTGATATTCGGACGTATGGCATGTGGGAGAGCATGTATCGGGATGCACGCGGGAAGGGAGTTATCTTCCTCAGGCATGATGCGAATAAGAAGCCATCATTCGATGGCGAGATCCTCTCCACCCATGATATGATGCTGAATAGAGAGGTTCAATTAAAACCAGATTACTTGGTGCTCTCCACTCCAATGATTCCACGGAACGATTCTGAAGCGGTGGCTGAGACCCTCAACATATCAACCGATGATTATGGATTCTTTGTGGAAGAGCAGTTGAGGCCAAAGGTGAAGCTGCGACCGCTCGATTCGGCGAGCACCGGCATATTCCTTGCAGGTTCGGCACTCTACAGACCACGAATGATCGATGAATGCATGGCGCAGGGCAGCGGTGCAGCAGCACGAGCACTGACACTTCTCTCCAAGCCGTTTGTCGAGGTTGAAGCCGCGACCTCGGTCGCTGATGAAGCATTGTGCGCCGGGTGTGGCACGTGTGTGAGTGTCTGCCCGTTCGATGCGGTCGAGCTTCAGGAGCTTATGGAGGATGTGAACACCTTCGGTCCTGTGGCTGATGCAGTGCGCGAGGTGGCTGTGGTTTCAGATCGGTGTAAGGGTTGTGGATTGTGTGCGTCGTATTGTCCATCTGATGCAATGTCTGTTAATCATTTCAAGGACAGGCAGATTTTCGCTCAAATAGAGGTTGTGATGTGAAATGGAGTTTGTTGACGAGATAATAGAAACTGGTGGTCCGATCTTAGGAACGGAACATATTGAATCCCTGCGGGTCTGCATGCAGTGCGGTAAGTGCACTGGAGGATGCCCGTCTGGCAGACTGACAGCGATAAGAACGCGAAAACTGGTGTTGGAGGCACTCTTGAACATGAGGGACGAGGTCTTATCATCTGACGAGCTGTGGCTCTGCACCACCTGTTATACCTGTTACGAGCGTTGTCCACGAAACGTGAAGGTTACAGATATCACCCGCACGATCAGAAACATTGCTGCCAAGGAAGGATACCTTGCATTGTCACATCGGATGGCATCAAGCTATGTTGTGAAGACTGGCCATGCCGTGCCGATAAACGACGCGAACAAGGAGAATCGGAAGAAGCTCGGGCTCCCTGAGGTGCCACCAACGACCCATACCTATAAGGAGGCTTTGCAGGGCATCCAGAGTCTGGTGAAGAAGACAGGTTTTGACGAGTTGATAGGTTTTGACTGGGAAACGATGAACTTGAAGGAGTGATGCGATATGAAGTACGCTTATTTCCTGGGATGCATAACGCCGAACAGATACGCCGGAATTGAGGCATCGACGAGAAAGGTCTTCAAAGAGTTTGATATAGAGTGCGTTGAGGTTCCAGGCGCGTCGTGCTGCCCTGCCCCCGGCGTCTTTGGATCGTTCGACCTCAAGACATGGCTCACCATCGCTGCGCGAAATCTTGCCATAGCAGAAGAGCAGGAGTGCGACATGACACTCACATGCAACGGCTGTTATGGTACACTTCAGGAGGCAAACCACCTCTTACAGGAGAATCCTCATTTGGTAGAGATGGTGAATGAGATACTGGCTGAAGAAGGACATCAGTACAAGGGGACCATACAGGTGAAGCACTGCGTTGAGATCCTCCATAACGTTGTGGGTCTCGATACTATAAAAGAGCACATCAAGAAGCCACTTGATGGCATCAAGGTGGCTGTTCACTACGGCTGCCACTTCTTAAAGCCGAGTGAGGTGCGTGGTCAGGGAAGCAGTGAAAGGCCAAGATTGGTGGACGAGCTTGTGGATGCAACTGGTGCCGAGAGCGTTGATTACAAGGACAAGATCGTCTGCTGCGGTGCTGGCGGTGGTGTGAGAACGAGAGACCTTGAGAAATCTCTCCTCTTCACGCTCGATAAGGTCAACAATGCAAATGCTGTTGGTGCCGATTGCATACTGGACATCTGTGCCTTCTGCCATCTGCAGATGGATGTTGGACAGACAGAGCTAAGGGATAAGTTCGGGAAGGAGTTCGAGAATATTCCCATACTCTTCTACACACAATTGCTTGGACTTGCGATGGGATTCACACCTGATGAACTTGGGATCAACATGCACCAGATTCCAATGTCTGATAAGATCCTGCAGATCTAACAGGTGATGAATATGAAACTGAAACCCATACTGAAGGCTGAAAATGGATTCGAGTTTCTCCAGAGTGAGATTGTTGAGAAGAATCTCTGTGACGGCTGTGGGATCTGCGCAGAGGTCTGCGAACGAATAAAGATCGTTGAGGGTTTACCAGAGCTTGTAGAGCCGTGCTTGCTCTACCTTGGAGCCAGCGAGTGTGGGAAACGTGGCTTGTGCGTGGACAACTGTCCCCAGTGGGAAGAGCGACGTGGCTTCGAACTCTTAAAGGCAAAGATCATCGACGAGGGCTTGTGCACTGGCTGCGGTGCGTGCGCTGCCTTCTGCGAGCGAATTGAACTCGTTGACGGCGTCCCGACATCTGTTAAGGACTGCATCATGAAGCTCGATGCTATCCAGTGCGGAGAGTACGGACTGTGCTATGATCACTGCTCTGCACGACTACCACCTATAGCCGAGCTTGAGACCCGCATCTTCGGTTCTGTGCGGGAGGATGAACTGCTCGGTGTCTATCGAAGGATTTTCTCTGCCAGATCCACCGATCCTGAGATACTGAAACACAGTCAGGACGGTGGGATCGTCTCATCCATCCTCTCATACGGGCTTGAGAACGAGATATTCGAAGGCGTGATCGTTACACGGGGAACGGCAGGCGACCGATGGAAGCCTGAACCGGTGGTGGTCGTAACACCGGAAGAGATCGCGAGTGCTGCAGGAACCATCTACTCGGTATCCCCGAGCATAATGGGACTCGGCGAGGTGATAAAGACAACTGAACTCAAGAAGATCGCTGTTGTTGGAACGCCCTGCCAGATCAAGGCAACGAGAAATATTCAGGAACACCTCTTCAGAAAGGCAGAGGACATCGATATCACAACGATAGGCGTCTTCTGCATGGAGAACTTCGAGTACAGTTGCCTCACAAACTTCATAGAGAATGAACTCCTGGCAGGCTCAGGCCAGAAGTTCAAGGATGTCACAAAGACCGATATCACACGCGGCAGGTTCCATGCATACACCGAGAAGGGCGACTTTGATGTTGATATTAAAGATCTTGACAAGTGCATAAAGAGCAGTTGCAGGGTGTGCACCGATTTTGCTTCAGAATTTGCAGATCTCTCTGTTGGCTCCGTCGGTTCGCCTGATGGGTGGTCGACAGTTGTTATACGCTCAGAGAAGGGAGAACAAGTGATGAACGGAATAATTGAAGCTGGCAAGATCGAAGAGGGTGACGTGAAGATCGATATGGTCAAGAAGATCGCGAAGATGAAGAAGGAACACGCTGCAAAGGCGGCAGAAGCAAACGAAGGTGGTGAATAGATAGATGGATAAGAAAACCGGAGTTTATATATGCCACTGTGGACTTGGAGGCTCTACTGAGAGAGAGAAGATCCTTGAACATCTCCCAGCGGGCTCTATTGTTAAAGATGCAGAATATCTATGTTCTGACTTTGAACAGGAACTGCTGATTAATGATATCAAAGAGAACGGGCTTGAACAGGTGGCAGTAACATGTTTTGCACCCGATGTTCACAGATCACTCTTCAGGAAGGTCTACGATGAAGTGGGCTTTCTCCCATACTTAATCGGTATCGAAGAGACAGATGATGCTGTAAAGCGAGTAGTCTCTGCACTGGAGGATGTTAAACCGATAAGACTGGACGAAAAGGAAGTTGACGTAAAACCCTCCGTTTTAGTGATAGGCGCTGGTATCGTTGGAGAACAGGCATCCCTCGACATAGGCGATGCAGGATACAAGGTATACCTCGTGGAACGAAGACCGAACATCGGAGGTCACATGGCACAGCTTGATAAGACCTTCCCGACCCTCGACTGTGCATCATGCATCGGAACACCGAAGATGGTCGCAACAGGGCAACACCCCAACATTGAACTTATGACCTGTTCAGAAGTGATTGAAGTCAGCGGACATGCAGGGGAATTCAAGGTTAAAGTGCTGCGGCATCCACGGTATGTGGACGAGAATGAATGCACTGGATGCGGCATATGTGTTGATAACTGTCCAGCAGTCGTTCCAAGTGAATTTAACCTGGGGGTTGGTCCAAGAAAAGCCATTTACATCCCGTTTGCCCAGGCAATTCCACTTGCCGCTATAAGGGATCCAGAGCACTGTCTCGGTTGTCGGATGTGCGAGTATGTATGCGACAAGAAGGCAATCAGGTTCGACCAAAAGGAAGAGATAGTAGAGTTTGAAGTGGGAAGCATCCTCGTTACTACAGGTTTTGAGCTCTTTAACTGTGAACTGAGACCTGAACTCGGATACGATAAGTACGATAGGGTGATCAATGCACTTGAGCTTGAACGATTGTGCGCCCCAACAGGACCTACTGCTGGAGAGATACTGATACACGGAAAACCGCCGAAGAATATCGTCTTTGTCCAGTGCGTGGGCTCCCGTGATAAGAACGTTGGCAATGAATACTGTTCAAGAGTATGCTGCATGTATGCAACCAAGCAATGTAACCTTGTGAGAGAGAAGGTTCCAGACGCAAAATTCACGATCTGCTACACTGACATACGAGCATTTGGCAAGGGACATGAGGAGTTCTACAACCGTATGCAGAATGAGGGCGTGATCTACCTCAGAGGCACCGTATCTGAAGTATACCGTGGTGAGGACGGTATGATGAGAGTCCGTGTTGAGAATACACTCATGGGCGAGCCGGTCGAACTTGAAGCAGATCTGGTCGTTCTATCCGCAGGACTCACTGCACCAGCCGACACCCCACAGCTTGCCAATATGTTGAACCTTGAAGTGGGTGATGACAAATTCCTTGCAGAGGCACATGTAAACATCCGTCCGATGGAGACCCGGGTTAAAGGGATATACATGGCAGGGTGTGCACAGGGGCCAAAGGACATATCAGATTCAGTATCACAGACATCGGGAGCAGCAGCAAAAGCCACAATTCCAATATCATTTGGAAAAGTGAAGATCGAGCCGGAAGATGAGATAAAAGTCGTGAAAGAAACAACCGCCACTGCAGCGCCAATAGAAAAAGAGGTAACAGGGTAAAGGGTGAAAGAGATGAAGATAGGAGTGTACGTCTGTCACTGTGGAATAAACATTGCAGCCACTGTTGATGTAAAGGCAGTTGCTGAATACGCAAAGACCCTGCCAAATGTGGTTGTTGCAAAAGACTACGTATTCATGTGCTCAGACCCTGGACAGGACATGATAAAAGAGGACATCGAAGAACTTGGACTCGATCGCGTGGTCGTAGCATCATGTTCACCTCGCATGCATGAACCCACCTTTAGAAAGGCTGTTCAGACAAAGGGAATGAACGCCTTCTTATTTGAACAGGCAAACATACGCGAGCACTGCTCATGGGTACACGAAGACCGTGAGAAAGCCACAGAAAAAGCCAAAGCACTGGTATCGGCTGCTGTCGCAAAAGCAACACTCTTAAAACCACTTGAGGTAATGGAAGCCGATGTAGAACCCTCAGCACTCGTCATAGGTGGTGGAATCGCAGGTATACACGCAGCGATCGATTCAGCAAATGCAGGCTACAAGACATACCTCTTAGAGCGCGACCCAAGCATCGGAGGGCACGTGGCAGAGATGTGCAAGATCTTCCCCAAGATGAATCGTGCCGCATGCCTCTTGGTACCAAAGATGACAGAAGTTCTCACACATCCAAATATCACAGTTCTATCGTACTCGGAACTCTTAGATGTTGGAGGGTTCATCGGGAACTTCGATGTGAAGATCAGGAAGAAGCCACGATACGTGGACCCTGAGAAGTGCACAGCTTGTGGAGAATGCGCCAAGGTCTGCCCGGTTAAGACCGATGACGGAAAGGCAGCAATAGACATGCCGTATCCATTTGCTGTTCCAAGAACGTACACCATCAACCCAGAACTCTGTCTGCGCTTCCAGGGTGAAGACTGCACCAAATGTAAAGACGTGTGCCCTGAAGGCGCAGTAGACTTTGAAGAGAAAGAAGTGGAAGAGGAGATCAGGATAGGAACCATAGTGGTTGCAACAGGCTATGATGAGTTCGATGCCAGTCTCAAACCAGAACTCAGATACGACATGTACGACAACGTCATCACAGGCGTAGAATTCGAGAAAATACTGCTTGAAGCTGAAAAGACAGGCGAACTCAAGGTAAATGGCAAAGAACCAAAAGATGTGATATTTATCCAGTGCGTGGGCTCCCGTGATAAGAACGTTGGTAATGAATACTGTTCAAGAGTATGCTGCATGTACACAGCCAAGCAGGCAACCATGGTGAAAGACCTCGTCCCGGACTCAAACGTAACAGTCTGCTACATCGATGTTCGAGCATACGGCAGAGGCTATGAACAGTTCTATGAGAACGCGCAGAAAAAAGGCGTGCGATACTGGAGAGGAAACGCGGCAGAAGTCTACAAGGATAATGGCAAACTCGTTGTGAGGGCAGAAAACACCATGCTGGGCGATCCAAAGGAACTGAGTGCCGACCTCGTAGTACTTGCAACAGGAATGACTCCCAAAAGCGATGCACGAGACCTCGGCAACCTGCTCAAAGTGCCACAGAGCGCTGATCGATTCTTCCTCGAGGCACACCCAAAACTGGGACCTGTGAACACAGCAAGCGACGGAGTGTACATAGCAGGGACATGCCAGGGACCAAAGGACATCGCAGACAGCATATCACAGGCATCAGGTGCTGTTATGAAAGCACTGATACCACTATGCCAGGGAAAGGTGCTTATAGAGCCGATCACCTCGGTCGTCAACGAAGAGATATGCTCAGGCTGCCGTATGTGCGAGAAGATATGCGTATACGACGCACCCACCTTCGATGAAGAGAGAGGCGTCATGACGATAAACTCGGTGGTATGCAAGGGATGCGGCTCGTGCGGTGCCACCTGTCCCTCAGGTGCGATATCGATGAACCACTTCAGAGACCAGCAGATCTTTGCACAGATCAATATGCTGAGCACCTAACAGAGAGACCACAGACCATATTTTTTCATGGTCCATTCACCTCACCGATAGTACTCTCAAGATAGTACTCTCAATGTAGAGTGCTATACTAAAAGAGAGAGAAAGAGAGAGCGAACCTGCTCGTGAGATTCATGTACACCCTGATGGACATCGCCCCAACGATCGCGGAGATCATTGGAATCACATTTCCAGCCCGAGACGGCACACCCATACCAAGAGTGGTCATGAAGCTCTCACGATGCAAGAGACTATTACTATTGATAATCGACGGACTCGGATTCCGCATATACAAGAGATACCAGCACTACCTGAAACCCACAGAGGGAATCACTCTCAGATGCAGACCAACAATGATGCACACAACACCAGCGATCGCAACAATTCTCACAGGCATGCACCCAGACCACCACCGCGTCTTCACAGCAAAGGACACAGAACGATCAGCGAGCCTCTCGATAATCGAACACGCAAGCGCGCAAGGAGTCACCTCAGCAATCATCATGGAAGAAAAAGGCGCAAGATGCTTCAAAGAAGACGTGATCACAATCGGAATCGATGACAACGATTACGACGACAACGATGCCGTGAGAGCAGTGATCGAAGTCTCAAAGAGAGCAGATTTCATCACAGCACACCTAAGAGTACTCGACAGAGCTTACCACCAGAAAAGAGAACCAGAGAGAGCCATCAAGACATTATCCCAGCACATAAGAGAGATCACAACACAAGTAGAAGATACAGGAATCCTGATATGCGGAGACCACCCACCACACCACCTGAAAAACGACGACATCCCACTGATAGCCATCAGGAACAATTGCGGGCTGGAAGGGATTTGAACCCCCGACCGTCGGATTAAGAGGATGCTGGATATGCTGGGAGGTGGAGCGCATCCAGAGTGAGTATATACGCAATGCAGATATAACTATAAATTGGGAGGATATACGCAATGCGTATATGAACGAGTTAAGTGAAATGGCGATTAAACTTATGGAAAGGATGGTAATATTGTGATCATACAAAATCAAATGAAGTCTCCTGAGGAAATCTTGCACCTCTTTAATACAAAAAATATAGATACTGAGTGGTCCTTTGTGGAGTATAAGCCGTCAGATACCGGTAAATGGACCCATGATTATCATCGTTATCCTGCAAAATTTATTCCTCAGTTAGTTGAAAAATTGATAGATGAGTATGTAACAAGTAGAGAAGCTCATATAAATGACCCTTTTTATGGTTGTGGAACTACGATTGTTACCGCAATATCCATGGGATTTAAAGCCAGCGGTACAGATATTAATAGAATAGCCTACTTAATGACCAAGGTAAAATCAACACCAATAGAGCCAACGTATCTTAATGAGAAAATAAATCAATTTCTACTGACGATAAAATGTTTAGAAAGCAATCAGAAGACATTATTTCATATGAGAAATGTAGAGCCTTTATTTCCTGAGAAACATATTGAGAGGATTAACTATTGGTTTACTGAGGAGAACAAAACTGAACTCGGTAAAATATTAAGGGTAATTTATGAGGAAGATGATGGAAGAATTAGAGATTTCTTATTGGTTGCCTTTAGCCATATTCTAAAAAATTGTTCTATATGGCTTCAGGGAAGCACAAAACCAACAAGAGATTTGAAAAAGATACCCACAAGACCCTATGAAGCTTTGAGAAGACATTTGAAGAAGATGGAAGTAGGGAATAATGCTTTTTATAAGGTTGTACCTAAAGAAGTTCGGGATAACCTTAACAGATATTTGAATATTAAAATTGGTGATGCTAGACACCAGCCTGTACCTGATGATAGTGTGGATTTAATTGTAACCTCAAGTCCTTATGTTACCAGTTATGAATATGCAGACTTACATCAATTATCTACCATCTGGCTCAACTTAGCTGATGATTTAACTGATTACAAAAAAGAGTTTATCGGAACCTCCTACAAGAAATATGAGAATAAGAGACTGCGAAGTAAGCTTGCAATGGATATAGTTAATAAGATGACTGATAGAAATCAGAAAATGGCAAAGGAAATTGAGGCTTTCTTTATTGATATGGAGGAAGTGTTTGATGAGAGCTATAGAATTTTGAAACATGGTGGTAGATGCTGTTATGTTATTGGTGATACAAGATTAAAAGGAGTAGATATATTAAACGCAGAGGTGTTTGCAGAAAGTTTACAGTATTCAGGTTTTAAACTCGACAGAATTATAAAAAGAGAAATTCCTTCAAAAATACTTCCACAAAAAAGAGATGAAAAAACAGGCAGATTTGCAAGTAATGATAATGCAAATTCAGAAGCGTATCCTGTTGAATATATCGTAATCAGTCTAAAAGAGTGATAAAATGGATTTTGAAGATTTGAAAAAACTGTATCTCAAAAAACGAGAGCAATTTGGAGCCGAAGCATACAAACATATCTCAGAGTTGTTGAAGGAGGCAAAGGAACTTCATAAAGAGGATTGGTTAAAACATCCGACACCAAATGGCGATCATGAGCAAAGTTGGCGTGCATTTAAAGGAAAGAATTTGGAGAAGCTGGTTCAGTACATCATCACAGAAGAAGTCGAAGAACTTGGATTGAAGGTTATTAATGGTAATAGACTTGAAAGATCAAGAAATTTACCTATGGAATTGAGTCAGGTAAAAAGGAACTTAGCAATTGATTATGGAGAATTTGGATTGCATTTACCAGATGTAGATATCATTATATACCATCCTAAAAGTTACAAAATATTAGCTGCTATTTCAAGTAAGGTTACTCTAAGAGAGCGGATTGCCCAAACGGGCTATTGGAAGCTTAAACTTTTACAAGATGAGGCAACTAAGCACATTAGGGTGTATTTTGTCACCCCGGATGAGGATGGAACACTCACTTATAAGAAACCAGCAAAGAAAGGAAGAGCTATTGTAGAAGTGGATTTGGATGGGAGTTATATATTAACCGAAGAAAAAATTGATGAAAGCGAAAAGGTTAAACTGTTTGAATATTTTATAGATGACTTAAAGAGGTTGTTAAGCAATGAAAAATAACCAACCAAAATTTGAAACCACGACTTTATGGGATTTTCCAACTCAGAATTATGGTGATAGACCTCACGGAGACAATAAATTTAGTGGGGTCACTCCAGCATTTGTTATATGGAATTTATTGCAAAGATACACCAATGAGGGAGATTTAGTTGTAGATCCAATGTGTGGCAGTGGAACTACCATAGATGTTGCGAAGGAATTAAATAGACGGGTGATAGGATATGATATTGCTCCACACAGAGATGATATTATTCAAAATGATGCAAGAAAAATTCCTTTAAAAGATAATTCTGTTGATTTCGTATTCATTGACTCTCCATATTCTGATAACATCAAATATTCGGATCATCCTAAAGATATAGGAAAAATATCATGTGAAAAAGAGGAGTTTTTCAATGAACTCGAGAAGGTAGCCAAGGAGATTTACAGAATATTAAAGCCAGGTAAGGTTATGGCATGGCTCATTGGAGATCATTGGAGGAAGAAATCGGGATTTATACCTGTAGGATTTAAAATTTATCAAAGGCTACTTAAATACTTTGATACTATTGACATAATCTGTGTTGTCAGGAGACATCAGACATCAAATACTCCTATTTGGCATAAACGAGCTAAAGAATTTAATTTCTATCTCCGAGGTTTCAAGTATTTGTTCATTATGAGAAAAACGGACGTGTCCATATAAAGCCACGTAAATCTAAAAAACCGCTAACTGGCGTAGAGGGGAAATATGCAAAGTGGACACACCTTGTGCCTGGCGACTTTAACTTTTTGATCTGCATGAGGAAGTCTTCGATACTCAAACCGCTTTCGATATAGGCTTTGACTTTAGCGATGTGATCCTGTGCTGTTCGGTCTGACAGGTTCTTGTGCAGTATAAGAAATCTTCCGAAGTTATTAATACTTATGTCGCTCTGCGACTTTGATTTTTTGTTAAAAACGATTGCGGGCTGGAAGGGATTTGAACCCCCGACCGTCGGATTAAGAGTCCGATGCTCTGCCTGACTAAGCTACCAGCCCACGTGTGTGAGAAGGGAGACGTGTTTCTTGCTACTTCATAATCATAGCTATATTTAGGCTTTTTCGTGTGACCTTTTCGTGTGGCCAGTGCTTCCGAATGGGGGTAGCTTTTCTGTTAAAAAGTGGTGGGGGGTTTTTGGGTGGATTCAGTAATCGAGTCGTTTGGGTGGTTTTGGTGGCGAGCATGTATTGTAGAATCCTTCGTCAGGGCCAATATCTCCAGGAGCTTTTATGTTTTCACTTGGAGGCTCTATCATCTTGGAGGCTATCACATCGTCTATACGAAGTAACATGTTTGCAGTTTCAACACCGGACTTTATCAGTTGTCTCTTCACCTTCACAGGATCGATAACGCCTCGTGTAGTTATGTCCTTGATCACCCCGTCTCCTTTCACGTCGATTCCAGCGTTGCTGTGCCCGGCTTTGTGCTCGGCCCTCAGCGTGATTAAAAGATCTAATGCGTCAAGTCCTGCATTCTGGGCTATGGCAGTTGGGATCGATTCAAGGGCGTCAGCAAACGCCTGTATAGCAAGGTGCTCCTTGCCAGAGACGCTCGGGGCGTACTCTCTGATCTTCCCGGCGAGCTCGACCTCTATTGCGCCGCCACCAGGCACCACTCCGCCATCTTCCATAACATCTTTGAGAACGTGGAGGGCGCCGACGATGGTGTCGCCCATGTTGGAGGTGTCTGACCTGCCACTCGTGACGATACTCACAGTATCGGTGTTTTTACATTGTTCGAAGTAGATGATCTCCTTATCTTTCTCTCCACGCTCTTCGACGACACCTGCATGACCAAGATCGTCCTCTGTGAGCCGTTCAGCGTGGGGTATGAGTCGTGCACCGGTAGCTCTTCCAACCACGTCCACTTCTTCATCGCTCGCTATCTTAACCGCAAAGATTCCTCTCTTAGCAAACTCATAGACAACCTCATCGGTAAGACCTTTCTTACAGAGGACAACATTCACGTTGAGCCTCTTCATACGATCGATGATATCATAGAGCGGTTTCTTCTTCGCATCAGAAAACTCTTGCAGTTTCTCAGAACTGTTAATCTCGAATTTGAGCTTAGGTCCAATGTTCAACGTGCCCATCTTGGTGCCCAACTCCTTTGGCTCAACATCATCCACGAGGGCGATCCGAGCATCCACTAACCGCCTTGGCATATTCTCATCGGCACGCTTGCTGAATATCGCAACGCCATCCACAAGATGCGTATCCGCAGCATGCACACCATCGGCGTTCAGTATATGAATATTGGTGTCAACATCAACCACACCATCCTTCTCGATCCTGCGAACCGCCTTCACACAGATATCTGCCAATAGCTCCCTCACAGCCTCACTGCCCTTACTATTCATACCAGTCAGAGCAACCTTACGGAGGTCATCATCAGAACCGATTGGCTTCGACAGACTTTCCAGCAGATCCACAGCCTTCATCGCAGCCAGATGATATCCCTTAACAATACTTGCAGGGTGAATACCCTCATCAAGCAGGTCGCTTGCACGCGAAAGCAACTCAGCAGTAAAAACAGCAGCCGATGTAGTGCCATCGCCAACCGCAACCTCCATCGTCTGAGCCTCTTCAACCATCATTCTCGCAGCAGGACTCTCAACCTCAACAGTCTGCAACACAGTCGAACCATCACTCGTTACAACAACATCGCCCTTAGGATCAACGATCATCTTATCAAGACTGAGAGGACCAAGAGTACTCCTCACAGCCTCGCCAATAGCCCTAGCAGCCGCAATATTCCGATCAAGAGCATCACTACCAGAACTACGCTCAACATCATCACTCAAAATCACAATCGGTTGACCAAAATTACCAGCCATACTCACATACCTCCAGACAAATCCAATAAAGATAAGTTTGTTGTTCTATATAACAGTTATCCCTTGCTGGTGGACGTGTCCACTTAACATAAACACCACCTCAACCGATTATAATAAAGCATAAAGAGATTACAGAACAAATTCCAGTTTTTAACAGTATTAAAAGAGATAATTAAGTAAAAAATATCTTTATCCTCTGCTTTAGTGTTGCATGAAATCTTTTGGGTGGATTTCATGCGAGTTTCAGATCTCCAATCTGAAACAAGGAGAACACTGATTCAACTTCCGAAAGGACTGATCGCTCAAATTCCAGATCCAGGCTTTTCAGTGCATCTATAAGCCATGGGGCTTTATCAACGATGAATTTTGGCTTCTTCTCACGCACTTCTTTGTTTTATTTGCTTTAACAGCTGCTTCGTCTAACGCTATCAGGTATCTCCTCTTCTTCTCCGATACAACAGGCAATCTCTCTTCAAACTTCCGTATCCAGTTCCAAACAGAGGTTTTAGAGACCGGATGAAGCCAGAGAGAGAATTCTGACAATCCTTCTCACAGAAGACGTCTGAATATAGGTTGCAACACCGGAAATCTCAACCTCGAAAGGCACCTTATTCCTCTCAAACACCTTCAACTCTTCGACAATTTCCCTTACCCTCAGCATAAGTAAAAAAAATAGTTTCCCATATTTATAATTTTATGTGAACGGATCCCAGAAAATTAAAAGAATGACTATAATATCTGGAATAAATAAGTCTCGTATGGTGAAGTTATTTTAGGGATGAACTATAGTCGCTTGGGTGTTGAGGATGCTAAGATTTTTTTGAGGCGAGCTCTTCCAGTACGTCTTCTGGTAGTTGTTCTGCCAGTTTGAGTTTTGTTACGCAACTGGTTGGTATGCCTCGTTTCTTTGCTTCTTCTCGCAGTTCTTTCATTGTTATCTTCTTCACGATCTCTTCAAGATTCGTCAAGCAGATCACTCCGTTACACTCATCACGTATGAGCTCCACGCTACATAACTTTTTCTTAAGCGATCCTCTCGGAGTGTTCGGATCTCTTTTCTATAGGTAGGTTTACTTATTAGTAGGTGTATCTGGGTTGGGTGTATGTCTGATGTTCGCAGTTCTATTCTTTCGAAGGAGTATGACGCCCTTGGTGTTGAGTTGCGTCTTGTGGAGTCTTGGGACGATTCAGATTATTTTTTTGATTGGGATTCTGATGAGACTGACTTTGTGATTGATACACCACCTCCTTATCCTACTGGAGATTTTCACATTGGTAATGCGCTTAATTGGTGTTATATCGATTTTATTGCACGTTATAAGAGATTGCGTGGTTTTAATGTGATGTTTCCGCAGGGGTGGGATTGTCATGGGCTCCCGACCGAGGTGATGGTCGAGGAGATGCATGGTCTTACTAAGAATCAGGTTTCAAGGGGCGAGTTTCGTCGTTTGTGTGAGGAGTTGACTCTTAAGAATATCGATAAGATGCGTTCGACGCTGCGGCGTCTCGGGCTCTCTATTGACTGGAGTAACGAGTATATCACGATGAAGCCTGAGTATTATGCTCACACACAGCTATCGTTCTTACAGATGTATAATGAGGGTTATATCTATCAGTCTGAGCACCCTGTGAACTGGTGTCCAAGGTGCGAGACTGCCATTGCCTTCGCAGAGGTTGATTATGGCACGCGGGAGTCTATCCTGAACTATTTTGATTTTGATGGTATCAGGGTCGCAACGACGCGACCAGAGCTTCTATCTGCATGCGTGGCTGTGGCAGTGCACCCTGAGGATGAACGATACAAGGGGTTTGTAGGTCGTGCTCTTAATGTTCCGCTCTTCAACCATAAGGTCGATGTGATTGCTGACGATGCGGTGGATCCGTCTTTTGGCACTGGTGTTGTTATGATATGCACCTTTGGTGATAGGCAGGACGTTCGCTGGTGGGCTGAGCATAAGCTACCTCTGCGAAAGGCGATAGATAGAGGGGGGCGCATGACAGAGATCGCTGGTAAGTATTCTGGGATGACTGTTGAGGAGTGCAGGCACGCGATAATCGAGGATATGAAGCGTGAAGGCATCATCTTTAAAGAGGAGCGTGTTGAGCAGAAGATTGGCACCTGTTGGCGGTGCAAGACCCCTATTGAGATACTCTCAGAGCGTCAGTGGTTTGTGCGAATCAAGAGAGATGAGATACTTGAGACGTCCTCGGAGATCAACTGGGTACCACCGCACATGGAGACCCGGCTCAGGAACTGGACTCAGATGATGGAGTGGGACTGGTGTATATCAAGGCAGCGCATCTTTGCAACACCGATACCGGTCTGGTACTGCAAGAAGTGCGGCAAAACGATCATTGCAGAACCGGAGTGGCTCCCCCTCGATCCTACAACGAGAGCTCCGAGTACTCCGTGCGAGTGTGGTTCTACGGAGTTCCGTGGCGAGGAGGATGTGCTTGACACGTGGATGGACTCATCCATCTCTGCCATGCAGGTTGCAGGCTGGCTCAAAGGTAGAGAACTGCGCGTGCCAACGCAGCTTCGACCACAGGGGCATGATATCATCCGCACGTGGGCGTTCTACACAATCCTCCGAACAAAGGCGCTTCTTGGCGTTAAGCCATGGGAGACCATCGTCGTGAATGGGATGGTTCTTGGAGAGGATGGGCACAAGATGAGTAAATCCAGAAACAACTTCGTTGTGCCTGAAGAGGTGATCGAGAGGTATGGAGCAGACGCTTTCAGACAATGGGCAGCAATCGGGGGCACAACAGGTTCAGACATCGTATTCCAGTGGAAAGACGTTGTCGCAGGCTCAAGATTTCTCCAGAAACTCTGGAGCATCTTCAGATTCTCCTACCCCCACATAAAAGACCATGATACTTCCAGACCGGTTGAACTCTCGATTGTCGACCGATGGCTCCTGAGTAAGCTCACGCGATTGATAGAGAGGGTAACCATCTCAATGGAAGCCTACCAGTTCGATGAGAGCTTCAGAGAGCTTCGAAGCTTCATCTGGGAAATACTCGCTGACAACTATATCGAACTTGTGAAGCAACGCCTCTACACAGAAGAGCCAGAAACCCGTCGTGGAGCACAGTACACGCTCTCAACTGCGATTCACACGATACTTGTGATGCTATCACCATTCATCCCCTTCATAACAGAAGAAGCGTACTCGAAGCTACACGAGGGGAGTATCAATCAAGAGAGATGGCCAGAACCTGAGAAAAGCCTGATCGACCCCAGGGCAGAGGAAGAGGGTGATCTGATAGCGGAGATAGTAAGTTACGTTCGGAGATACAAGTCAGAGCGCGGCATTCCCCTGAACGCACCACTCAAAGAGATAGAGATCTACACGAGCACTCTGAGAGACGTAGCAGAGATCAGAGGGGCTACAAACACCCATGTAGAACTGCACAGGGAGAATCCAGAGTTTGAAGAAGTGCCAACGAAGATCAAGCCAAATATGAGTATCATCGGACCACGATACCGAAAAGAAGCAAGAGAGATCATAGACATACTCAAGAAGAGAAGCCCAAGAGAGATTGCAGAAGAGATGGAGAGAGAGAAGAAGATCACACTCAGAAGAGAGAGCGGAACGATCGAACTCCCAGAGGAATCCATAACAATAGAGAAGGAAGTACTCCTTCGAGGAAGAGCAGTGGACGTAGAGACAATAAAGAATAGCATCGTGGTAATAGAAAAATAAGAAAGAAGAATAAGAAAGAAGAAGGGATGTGAAGGAATAGATGGGACTTATGGATAGAATGAGCACAGTAGTGAAATCAAAAGTGAGCAAAGTACTTGACAGGTTCGAAGATCCACGCGAAACACTGGACTACTCCTACCAGAAACAACTTGAAATGGTGAGAAAAGTAAAACGTGGCGTGGCAGAGGTCACAACAGCCAAGAAACGCCTCGAACTTCAGCGAACAAAACTACAGTTAAACATTGAGAAGCACGCCAAACAGGCAAAGGAGGCACTCGCCGCAGGCCGAGAAGACCTTGCACGAACAGCACTCACACTCAAAGCAGGAGAAGAGAGAGAACTCGAAGAACTGAACCAGCAGATAGCAAACCTCGAACGCGAACAGGAAAAACTGATGGCAACCGAGAAGAGACTATCAGCCAAAGTAGAAGCCTTCAGAAGCAAGAAAGAGACGATAAAAGCACAATACTCAGCGGCAGAAGCACAGGTCAAGATCACAGAATCGGTGAGCGGAATAAGCGAAGAGATGGCAGACGTGGGACTTGCCATAGAACGGGCAGAGGAGAAGACCGAAGGCATGCGCGCAAGAGCAGCCGCACTCGACGAACTGATAGAACTCGGAAGCCTCGAAGACAGCCTCGAAAGCGGAGACGCAATCGAGAGAGAACTCGCAGCCATAAAAGAGAAGAGAAGCGTAGAAGACGAACTCAGAGCACTCAAAGAAGAGGTGAAGAGAGAATGATAATCCGACTCATGGGAATTGGACAGTACGAGCTAGACGAAGAGTACATCGACGACCTGAACCGAATAGACAACACACTCGTCGAGATCGTAGAGAACGAAGACCACGAACGCTTCGAGAAGACCTACCCCGAACTGATAAAGTACGTGCAAAAACATGGAAGACCGCTACCAGACGAAGAGATCAGAGAGTCAGATATAATCATACCACCAGACGACCTCACACTCGAAGAAGCCAAGAAGATATTCACAGGAGAAGGAATACTCGAAGACTGAAGAAAGACTCGAATAACAGATGAATTTCACGAAGAAAATTCTGATCTTATCCTTTTTACTCGTTCTTCTCAATTTTAGCTTTCTTCACATCGTTTCAGCAGAGGAGAACCAGAGAGGCGACCTCACAAGAGAAGAGATCATAATCGAAGCACAGAGAAGCCTTGACCGATCTTTAAGTATTTTCAACATTGTTGCCACTGCAATGGGTGTCTTGGTCGGGTTAATCACGATAATTGTTGCAATAGCTGGTGCTGCAGGCTTTTTTAAGTATAAAGAATGGAAAGCTGTCATAGAAGATGCTAAAAGAGAAGCAGATACTATCAAACGAATCCGAAACGAAGCCGAAGAAGATCTAAACGCGTTGCGCAGTGGACTTGGAGATCTTCCAACCATACCATTGACTGAAAAACCTTCAGAAGAAGAGATGGAAAAACTTGACGAGTTTATACGCAAATTCGATGTATTTGAGACATTAGGCGCCTCGCTCAAAGCTGAAGATTATATGACCAGAGGAATTGCTTTTTATCACAGAGACAAATACTACTCAGCACTCGAATCCTTCAAAAAGGCGATCGAGCTGAGACCAGATCTTGCAGTAGCATGGGCACTTAAAGGCGCTATGCTCGAGAAACTCGGTCGACGCGAAGAAGCACTCGAATCCCTCGAAAAGGCAATCGAACTGAAACCAGATCTTGCAGTAGCATGGGCACTTAAAGGTGTTGTGCTTGGCAGACTCGGTCAAAGCAAAGAAGCACTCGAAGCCTACAAAAAAGCAATCGAACTAAAACCAGACGATGCAAACGCATTGTACAACAAAGGCGTTGTGCTTGGCAAATTCGGTCGATACGATGAAGAGCTCGAAGCATACGAACATGCAATCAAACTGAAACCAGATCTTGCAGAAGCATGGTACAACAAAGGCGTTGCGCTCGAGAGACTCGGTCGGAGTGAAGAAGCACTCGAATCCCTCAAAAAAGCAATCGAACTAAAACCAGACGATGCAAACGCATGGGTACTTAAAGGCGCTATGCTCGACAAACTCGGTCGAAGCGAAGAAGCACTCGAATCCCTCAAAAAAGCAATCGAACTAAAACCAGATCTTGCGGACGCATGGTACAACAAAGGCGTTGCGCTCGGCAAACTCGGTCGGAGTGAAGAAGCACTCGAAGCCTACAAAAAAGCAATCGAACTAAAACCAGATCTTGCAGAAGCATGGTACAACAAAGGCGTTGCGCTCGGCAAACTCGGTCGGAGTGAAGAAGCACTCGAAGCCTACAAAAAAGCAATCGAACTAAAACCAGATCTTGCAGACGCATGGGCACTTAAAGGCGCTATGCTCGACAAACTCGGTCGTTACGATGAAGCACTTGAATCCCTCGAAAAGGCAATCGAACTGAAACCAGACTATGCAGAAGCATGGACAGGCAAAGGTGTTGTGCTCGGCGAACTTGGTCGAAGTGAAGAAGAGCTCGAAGCCTACAAAAAGGCAATCGAACTAAAACCAGACTATGCAGACGCATGGTTCAATCGTGCGTGTCTCTATGCTCTTAAAGGCGAGCGGGAGAACGCTCTCTCAGATCTCAGACGCGCAATAGAACTTGACAGTTCTTTCAAAGAAAGGGCAAAGAAGGATAAGGACTTTGAAGCGCTCTGGGACGATGAAGAGTTCAGGAAACTGGTTGCGTGAAGCGCCAGGCACTCATTCTCTCTTCTTTTACCCAAAAGTTCAACAGAGATTGAATGAAAGACTTATACCCTAACAAGACAACCTGAGACATACCATGGAGATCGTTCTTGGAATCACAGGCGCAAGCGGCGTCCAGTATGGAATACGAACCCTCGAACTACTGAGAGAGAAGGAAATCACGACACGCCTCATCATATCAGAGACCGGTCTAGTATAAGAAGAAAACCTAAAGTTTGAGAGTTGGAGTTGAATACAACGTATTATAGGGGTATAGGTGGGTATAGGTGGGTATAGGTGGGTATAGGTGGGTATAAGGGTATGGGTGGTATGGGTGGGGGGTTATCAGGTTGCAGGTTTAAGATCTTCGAGCTGGTTTGATGGTTTCAGAAAGATGGTTTGTGGAAAGGATTATCTATATTTACTCAGGTCTTAAACTCCATTACTCTACTATTGTTGAAGGGATCTGATCGTGTTCATTCAGTTTGAAGATGAAGTAAAATCTGTTCTGAAGAGAGCCTTTGAAATCACTGGTTTCAGGTTCTCGGATCTCTCTCTTGAAGAGTCAGAGCATGCTGATCTGGCAACCTCTGCAGCTTTCAGGCTTGGAGCAGCCTGCGGGAAGAGCCCCATCTCGATAGCAAGAGAGGTGCGAGATGCGATACGCCTCGACGATTCTGAGCTTATCGGACGTGTTGAGGTTGCTGGACCATATATTAACTTCTTTGTGAGTGAGAAGTACTTTTCCAGGACTGTTGAGAGGATTCATGCTGAAGGAGTGGATTTTGGATCTGTAACTGGTACTGGTGGTAAAAAGGTTATTGTTGAGCATACCTCTGCCAATCCGAATGGTCCTCTCCATGTTGGACATATTCGAAACTCTATAATTGGGGATACGCTTGCACGGATTCTCAGGAGATGTGGCTGGGATGTGGAGGTGCAGTATTATGTTAATGATATGGGTCGTCAGATTGCGGTCGTTGCATGGGCGTTTGAGCACTTCGAGCTTGACTCCTCGATGAAGTCGGATCATGCAATAGCTGATATGTATCAGAGAGCCAATCAGCTGCTTGAAGAGGATGAAGAGAGGTGGAAAGAGGTTAACGAGTTGATGCAGCGTGTTGAAGGTGGCGATGAACTCGTTCTCAAGCAGTTCTCTCGTGTTGTGGAGCCTGCGATGGATGGCATACGTGAGACGCTCAAGCGATTGAATATCGATCATGACGTCTTTATAAGCGAGTCGTCCTTCGTCACATCAGGTGATGTTTTTAAAATCGTTGAAGATCTTAAGAGAACAGGTCGGGTCAGAGTGGACGATGGTGCCTTCGTCGTTGACTTGAAGGATCTTGGGATCGAGAAGAGCCTTGTTCTGCAGCGGCGGGACGGCACAACTCTTTACACGACTCGCGATCTTGCCTATCACCGGTGGAAGGCAGAGCAGTGCGACTGGATGATCGACGTGCTTGGTTCTGATCATAAGCTCGTATCGAGACAACTACGGCTCGTACTCGATCTAATCGGCGTGAAACAGCCAGATATCGTTATCTTCGAGTTCGTTTCGCTTCCCGAAGGTTCTATGAGCACACGAAAAGGTGTTTTCATCTCTGCCGATGAACTGCTCGACGAGATCAAGAAGCATGCACTCGAAGAGGTCAGCACGCGCAGACCAGATACGAGCCCCGAGTTCAAGGAGAGAGTGGCAGAGATAGTTGGAAGAGCCGCGATCCGCTATGACATAATTAAAGTATCTGCTGACAAGGCAATGGTCTTTAACTGGAGAGAGGCTCTCGATTTTGAGAAGCAGGGCGCGCCATTCATACAGTATGCTCACGCCAGAGCCTGCAGCATCCTGCGAAGAGCAAGAGGAGACGGAGAAGAAGACGACCTTGGATCGGCAGACCCCACCCTCCTCACCGGAGAGAGTGAGAGAGAGCTGATCAAGAAGATGGCATACCTCCCAAAGGCTATAGAGAGAGCAGGACAGGATCTGAAGCCCCATATTCTAGCGGCGTATGCACGAGAGCTTGCCGAGAGCTTTAACCAGTTCTACCGCGACTCGCCAGTGCTCAACGCCGAAGAAGACCTTCGAAGAGCACGACTCATGCTCGTTGACGCTGCCAGAACAACGCTTGCAATCACACTTGAAACGCTCGGAATGGAAGCACCAGAAGAGATGTGAAAAGATCATAATCCAAGAGCATGAAGACGATAGTCTCGCCCGGGATCTACACGTACGGCTCGATGGTCATAGGTGGGATACTGAAGAGCGCAGGGTATGACGTGACACTGACAAAGAGACTTGACGTAAAACCCGATACCGATATCATCTTTGTCAGCCTCTACTCAACACTCCAGCTAATGGACGAGAAGATAAAGAAGTTCTTCAACCTCCTCGCTGGAAAACAGGTCATCGTCGGAGGTCCTGTCAGCGCCTACCCAGAGATCGTACTTGGAGAACTCTCCAACGTCTCGGCAGTTGTGATCGGCGAAGGCGAGGAAACAGTGCTCGATCTCGCGGAGAACGATATCAGCGAAGAGATCTCAGGGATCGCATTCATCGAAGATGAAGACCTGATCGTGACAGAGAGACGAGCACGACCGCGTGACCTCTCCCGCCCACTCCCACTCATACCAAGTGACATCTCAGAGCAGCAGATTCGCGGTGCAAACGTCTACATCGAGACACACCGCGGCTGTCTCGGCAACTGTGACTTCTGCCAGGTGCCAGAGTTCTTCGGCAGAGAGATTCGAAGCCGCAGGCAAGAAGAGATACTCGACGAAGTGAAGGCGTTCAAGGACGCAGGAGTCGAGAGGATCGCCGTCAGCGGCGGCACAGGCTCGCTATACGGTTACAGGAAGAAACTCTCACACTCATTCGTCGACCTCCTACAAGAGATCTCAGAGATCATCGGAGAGAAGAACCTCTCCGTCCCTGATATGCGCGTAGACTACCTCAATAGCGAAGTCCTTGAAGCGATCAGAACGTACACCATCGGATGGATCTTCCTCGGAATCGAATCAGGAAGCGACAACGTACTCAAAGAGATGCATAAAGGAACAACCACTGAAAAAGCGATGAACGCAATAGAGAATGCGCGTTCACACGGCGTGCACGTCGCAGGCTCCTTCATAGTCGGACACCCAGCCGAAAGAGAAGAAGACTACAACCTCACACGCAGATTCATCGAAGACGCAATGCTCGAAGACGTCTTTGTCAGCATCGCCGAACCAATCCCATCAACAAGCCTTGCAAAAGAGATCGCAGAGATAGCAGAAGAAGAGAACCCAAGCTTCAAACCACACACCGGCGAATACGCCCCACTCAAACTCAGAGAGAGCGAAGCAAGATGCTTCGACCTCATGCTGACCGCCGAAACCTCAAAACCAATACCAAGAATCATAACCAACCAACAATACGATGAACTACTGAAGACCGCACGCACACAAGGCGACGAGATCAGAAGAATAACACAACTGATCAAAAAATACACCCCAACCAATTAAGCTATACTCAATGGCAGACCTTAAAGCATATATAGGTGGGTGGTTTCTTTCTGGGTTGTTTCTGAGGTTAGTGTTGATGTATTCTGAGAGGATTGGTTCGCTTTCGCCTTATCTCTTTGCGGCGATCGATGATGCGAGAGTGAGGGCGATCGAGAGGGGGGTTGATGTGATAGATCTTGGTGTTGGCGATCCTGATCGGCCAACGCCGTCTCATGTTGTGGAGGCGTTGTGCAGGGCTGCGAGGGATCCGAGTACTCATACGTATCCTTCGTATCTTGGACTGCTTGAGTTTCGGGAGGCTGCGTCTCTTTGGTATCTGGAGCGTATGGGTGTGGAGCTTGATCCTGAGACCGAGGTTCTCACGTTGATCGGTTCGAAGGAGGGTGTTGCTCATGCGCCTCTTGCGTTCCTCGATCCTGGTGATCTTGCGCTCGTGCCTGACCCGGCGTACCCTGTCTACAGGATCGCTACAGTCTTTGCAGGGGGTGTGCCCTACTCTATCCCGCTTGAGCCAGAGAACGGGTTTCTTCCAGACCTTGGAGCGATACCAGAGGATGTTCTGAGAAGAGCGAAGATTCTTTTCATCAACTACCCGAACAACCCCACCTCAGCGACTGCGGATCTGGGGTTTTACAGGGAGGTTGTTGAGTTTGCACTGGAGAACGAGATCATAGTCTTCTCTGACAATGCGTACTCAGAGTTGACGTTCGATGGCTATCGCGCGCCAAGCTTCCTGAACGCTCCAGGTGCAATGGACGTGGGGATAGAGTTTAACAGCCTATCCAAGACATACAACATGACCGGGTGGCGCATCGGCTTCGCAGTCGGGAACAGGGACATTCTCAAAGGCATCGGAGAGGTAAAGACAAATATCGACTCTGGAGCCTTCGAAGCAGTCCAGCGCGCAGGAATAAGAGCGATGAAAGGAGAACAAGACTGTGTAGACGAGATGAAGAAGATATACAGGGAACGCAGAGACCTGCTCATCAAAGGCTTGAAGCGTATAGGCATCAGGGTCACGCCACCAAAAGCAACCTTCTACATCTGGGCACCAGTACCAGAAGACTACACCTCAATCGAGTTCTCAAAACTCCTCCTCGAGAAGGCAGGCATCATCGCAACACCAGGCATAGGCTTCGGAGAACACGGCGAAGGATACCTCCGCTTCTCACTAACAACACCGACCAACCGAATAGAAGAAGCAGTCAAGCGAATGGAAAGACTCAAAGACAACCTCTCAACATGATGAGAACCGATGAAAAGATCGGAATCGGAGCATACGGCACGAAGAGTGAAGGCATCGGCGGGATCGTGAGGGAGAGGATCAACGACTTCATAGTCGAAGAGATCAGCACTCAGAGAGTGGGAGAGAGGGGAGAGTATCTTATAGTGGAGGTTGAAAAACGAAACTGGGACACCCATAAACTGATTCGAGACCTCTCTCGTATACTCAGAGTGAGCCAAAACCGATTCGGGTGGGCAGGAACAAAGGATAAACGTGCAATAACACGCCAGAGGATCAGCATCTGGAACGTCGCACCTGAAGATGTGGAGAGGATCACTCTAAGGGATGTCAGACTCCGCGTCATCGGACGATCCAATAGAAAGATAAGCCTTGGAGACCACTGTGCAAACAGTTTCCAGGTTACCATACGAGGGATAGAAGACTCGATCGATGCCACAATCGCCCGAATAGAGAGGATCACAGAAGAACTCAGGGGGAGGAGGGGCGCGCCAAACTTCTTTGGAGTTCAGCGATTTGGAGAGGTACGACCAATCACCCATCTCGTAGGACGAAGCCTGATCGAAGAGAACCCAAGAGAAGCCGTTATGACATACCTCACGAAGAGATACCCAAGCGAAGACCCTGAAGCGATCGAAGCGCGCAGATACCTCGCAGAGACAGAGGACTTCAAGGCGAGCATAAAACTATACCCCAAAAACCTCACATTCGAGCTCGCAATCCTCCACCACCTCACAACCCACCCAGACGACTACCTCGGAGCACTCTCAAAACTACCAGAAAACCTCAGACGCCTCTTCATCCATGCATACCAGTCATACCTCTTCAATAAGATACTGACCAAGCGAATGAAGAGTGGAATACCACTCGAGACCGCAATACCTGGGGATATTGTCTGCTTCAAGAAGAGCACCGGCCTCCCGGATACAGACCGACTCCAGAGAGTCAAGAGAGAGAATGTGGACGGCATCAACAGGCTCATAGAACGTGGGCGAGCCTTCGTAACCGCGCCACTGCCAGGCTACGGAACACCACTCGCAACCGAGATGCCAGGCGAGATAGAACGAGAGGTGCTGAGAGAAGAGGAGATCAAACTCGAGGACTTCAAGATAAAACCGGCAGAGTACGCATCAAGAGGCATGCGAAGAGAGGTGCTGACAAACCCAAACCCGACTTGCAGCGTAACAGAGGACGAACTCCACAACAACCACACCAAGGCAACCCTCAACTTCACACTCCAGAAGGGAAGCTACGCAACCACGGTACTACGAGAATACATGAAGTCATGAAGTAGCCTCTTTATCACTATCGTTCACTATCGCCACGATCCACACCAGATCACCAAACGACCAAGCAGATGATATTTCCTGCACAGATATAAAAACAGATATAAAAAACCGATCCTTCCTCTCAAACACCCTCAACTCTTCAACAATCCCACCTTACCCTTAGCATATAGTTCATCCCTAAAATAACTTCACCTCCAGATATTAATATTCTTCATGCTAAAACATTTTACAAAGGAAGAACTGGAAGAGAAGTACAGAAAAGAAAGAGATTGCTTGCAATACTGCTTTTGTATGACGGAAAGAACATATACAAAGCGTCAGAAATTATAAGTAGATCTGAAAGAACAGTAAAGGAATGGCTGAAAAGATGGAAGAAAGAGTGTTATGAGGGAATCTTGCTAGAGACAGGTAAGAGAGGCAGAAAACCAAGGATCTCCAGTGAAGAATGGGATAAGATTCTCCAAGGAGATAGAAGGTAAGGCGATGACTTTGAAGGAGGTCACAGTTTACGTAAAAAGAAGAAGAGGTGCTGAGTATGCATACAAAACAGTCTGGACCATTCTGAGAAGGAAGAAGAAAGTTAAGTACGGTAAATGCTGCTTATTTCATAAGCAGCTCTTGATTACAGAGTAATCAAGACCTTTCATCCAGAATGAGAAGATACCAGAGAATGCAGAAGAAATTCTAAAAAAAGAGTAGATGATTGCTTATCCAAGGTTGAAAATCCTATCATAGGTTTTCTTGATGTATAGGAAAGTATAAACGCATCCTATACTCCAAGTAAATCCGAGCAAAGCGAGGATTTTCTTGATGAGAGTACCATTCAGCTAAATCCTATTATAGTAGGAGGGTGATAAACACACCAATTGTTAAATACAGGGAAGGAAAGAAGAGATCCAGATAGATATTCGGTTTCATAGCTTTGAATGGGAATGATGCTGTAGTGCTCTCAGATTCCTGCAAACCAGATGATATGATAGCTTTTCTTGAACTCATAAGAAAGCAAAAATCCAGACAGGCCATTGTGCGTCGTACTGGACAATGCAAGGATCCACCCTATTCTCCCGACTTAAATCCTATCGAGTTTGGTTGGAAGGATTCGAAGAGAGAATTAAGCAATATTCTTGACTTCAATGAGATGATCAAGAGTTGTGAAGGAGTAGCATCGGATCTATTTGATGAGAGAAAGCAGAGTTATTCGAGGTATTGGGTGGAAGAGTTAATTAGTGCAGAAAACTAGAAGAATGATTATAGTTGTGCTGTGGGAGGGTTATATTTTTGTTTTGTTTGTGATTATTCTCTCTCTTTTGTGGGAAAGTTTGATCTTCTCTTGTCTCTTATTCTAATGCTACTATGTTGGTTCATCTGCTTCGCACTTCTGTGTATAGTGGTAATGTATATCTGCTTCCTGATTCTGGTATGCTGGTTGATGCTGGAATTAGTGGTAGCGAGACGATTGCTGCGGTTTCGAGGTTTATGGATGTTGAGGATCTGGAGCTTGTGGTTTTGACGCATGCGCACTTTGATCATAGTGGTGGGCTTGTTGATCTTGTGGAACGTTGTGATCTGCGGGTTGCGCTTCATAGGGATGATCTTGGTTTGTTGTCTGACGATCTTGGCTCGGTTGCTTCAATGTTTGGCGCTAGTGCGCCTCTTGTTGATGTGGACATAGTGCTCTCTGATGGTGACCTCTTGCCCATTGGAGGTGGTGATCGGCTTGAGGTGATTCACACACCAGGTCATACGCCGGGTGGTGTTTGCCTGTATCATCGCAAGTCAGGCAGTCTTTTCTCTGGCGATACGCTCTTTGGCGCTGGAGGCGTTGGCCGGGTAGATCTTCTGGGTGGTGATGCCCACGCGCTTTTACGCTCGATTGAGCGGCTTGCAGGTCTGAACGTCGAGGTGTTATATCCTGGTCATGGCGAGCCTTCGAGTCAGGATGTGAGTCTGCAGATCGAGCGCGCCCTTAGATTCGCGAGATCGATGGTTTGAAGAGTTTGGCAGCTTCAACTTAAGAGAGATAAAACAGAACCAACAGAACCAACAAGGGAACCAGCAGGACCTGTCCACATCAGATTATAAATACGGGAGATACGGGAGACTATTTTTTATTTATGCTGAGGGTAAGGGAGATTGTTGAAGAGTTGAAGGGTGTTTGAGAGGAATAAGGTGCCTTTCGAGGTTAAGATTCTCGGTGTTGCAATCTGTATTCAGACGTCTTCTCTGGGGGAGGACTGCCAGAATTCTCTCTCTGGCTTCATCCGGTCTCTAAAACCTCTGTTTGGAACAGGGAAGTTTGAAGAGAGATTGCCTGCTTGTATCAGAGAAGAAGAGAAGATACCTGATAGAGTTAGACGAAACAGTTGTTAAAGCAAGATAAAAAGGCGTACTATGCTTATTCTGCTGTAGATGTGGAAAAAAACGAGTTAATCCTGATGAAAGTTTATACAAGCAGGAATTATCCTGTTACAAGGTCCTTCGGAGAAGTGCTAAGAGTTCTGTGAGAAGAAGACCAAAATTCATCGTTGATAAAGCCCCATGGCTTATAGATGCGCTGAAAAGCCTGGATCTGGAATTTGAGCGATCAGTCCTTTCGGAGCATGAAATCCACCCAAAAGATTTCATGCAACACTAAAACAGAGAGTAAAGATATTCTTTTGCTCAATTACCTATTTTAATTCTGTTAAAAACTGGAATTTGTTCTGTAAGCTCTTTATACTTTATTATAATCGGTTGAGGCGGTGTTTATGTTAAATGGACACGTCCAGGATAAGAACGGAGAAGTTGTTATATAATAAAATTCAGAATATGATGTAAAAAATAAGGTGTGAATATGGGAAACTTTCAGGAAAAGATTAGCTTTATATGGGATCTGGCGGATTTGTTGAGGGGCGTATATAAAAGGAATGAATATCAAAAGGTAATCCTCCCTTTCACAGTGCTTAAACGTTTTGATTGTGTTTTAAGTGACTCCAAAAAAGCAGTTCTTGAAACTTACAACCAATACAAAGGCCAGTTTGAGAATATGGAGCCAATCCTTCAAAGTGTTGCAAAGGATAAAAAAGGGAAATCCATTAGGATTTATAACTATTCAAAATATGATTTTAAAAGCCTGCTTGAAGACCCTGAGCATATTGAGCAGAATTTAATGCATTATCTTGATTGTTTCAGCAAGAATGTTCAGGACATTTTTGAGAATTTTCATATCAAAACCCATATTACCCGGTTGGCCAAGGCGGATCTGTTGTTCCTTTTGATTAAGAAGTTCTCTGAATCAAAGGTTGATCTGCATCCCGATGTGGTTTCCAATCATGAGATGGGGACTATTTTCGAGGAATTGATCAGGAAGTTTGCAGAGCAGTCAAATGAGGAGGCTGGAGAGCACTTTACACCCAGAGATGTTGTTGGGTTGATGACGAAATTGATGTTTGTCGAGAACGGTGAAAATCTGAAGAAGAAGGATATTATCAGGACCGTGTATGACCCTGCTTGCGGCACAGGCGGAATGCTCACGAGCTGTAAGGATTTTGTCACGAGCATGAATAAAGATGTTGATGTTGTTCTCTTTGGTCAGGAAGTGAATGAGGAGACTTACGCTATATGCAAGGCGGATATGCTCATGAAAGGAGAGGCTGATGAAAATATCAGGGGTCCTTTCAGCACACTTTCTAAAGACCAGTTTCCCGATAATAGATTTGATTTTATCATTTCTAATCCTCCTTATGGCAGGAAATGGGAACAGGATGAAGAGGTTGTAAAAAGAGAGGCTGAAAAAGGGTTTGAAGGGAGATTTGGGGCAGGACTTCCTCGTATCAATGATGGACAACTATTGTTTTTACAGCATATGATTTCCAAGATGAAAGTCAAAGAAAAATCAAGAATTGCTGTTATTACAAACGGTTCCCCGTTATTTACAGGAGATGCTGGACAGGGAGAAAGCGATATAAGAAAATGGATGATTGAAAACGATTATGTTGAAGCTATGGTTGCCCTGCCAGATCAGTTGTTCTTCAATACAGGTATTTATACGTATATCTGGGTCTTAACAAACGAGAAACCTGTTGAGAGGGTCGGAAAGATTCAGTTGATTAATGCCACTTCTTTCTTTAAAAAGATGCGAAAAAGTTTGGGAAATAAGAGAAATTATCTCTCTGATGATGATATTAACGAAATTGTTAACTTATATGATAAATTTGAAGAAAATAAATATTGCAAGATTTTTGATAATGAAGAGTTTGGCTATACCAAGGTAATTGTTGAGAGACCTTTGCAGTTGAATTATCAGGTTAGTGAAGAGCGGTTGGAGAATCTTTATTCTGTTAAGGCTTTTGTAAAACTGGCAGAGAGCAAGCATAAAGACCCGGAGAAAAGGTTAAAAGAAGAAGATGAGGGAAAGAAAAAGCAGGAAGAGATAATTACTGCTTTAAAAACTATTGGAGATAAATTATACAAGAACTGGGATGAATTTGAAAAGAAGGTCGAGGAAGCTTTGAGAGGTTTTGATTTATCTCCAAATTTCATTAAAAACATTATAGTATTTAACACAGCCTGCTTAACCAAAGTTTAAGAACTTTTCTATCCACTTTTCTGCGAAGCTTATTCTCTGTGTTAGTTCATAAAAGCTGCTCGAGATGGGGAGATGCCCTTTGGCTGTGATCTGGTCTTCAAACGTGAGGATTTATATAGTATTTAATGTATTTATGGATTGGTATCTTTGGGTTCTCAATTGTCTCTCTTGTGGTGTGTGTGTCTTTATGAGTGGAAAGAAGAAGATGGTGTTTGTTGTATTGTGCGTGGCTCTTCTCTTCTCAGCCTTCTTGATATCCTCTTATGCTCTCTTTTCTGGAAGCCACACTGTGTACACCAACAGGACGAATGCTTCCCAGTTCTGCGTCAAGTGTCATAGTGCTACCGTTTCAAGTGTCATGGTGAGCGGTCATGGAGGGGTTGGTTGCCTCTGTCACGGTTATAATCCGAATGCCACGTCAGAGTACAATCTCAATCTTGCACATAACCTGACGAAAGAGATATACTGCACCAATTGTCATTCAACCTATGATAGTGCTGGTAACATCACCATTCATACTGATCCGATTATCAGTGGTATCAACCAATCGGCGCATTACATCACGAATAACCGGAGCGTACTGGCGAGGAACACGGAAGACTTCTTCAGTTGAAGAATAGCTCACCTAATCCCTATACAATGTACTGTGTACAATAGATGTACTGTACAATAGATGTGGGTGTCAATTGATGTGGGGGTGTACCAAAAAACTTAGGGATGGTGCAGACGATAGGTAAGTAGAGAGGAGAGATATGGCGGTGATAGTTCTTCGAATCGGGCATCGCCCGCAGCGGGATCTTCGTGTAACCACGCATGTGGGACTTGCAGCTCGAGCGTTCGGTGCGGATGGGATGCTCTTGACAAGCAGGGACAGGAACGTGAAGGAGAGTATCGAGAAGGTAACGCGGTCGTGGGGTGGGAGGTTTACTATAGAAGACGGTGTGAACCTGAAAGAGACGGTGAGGCGCTGGAAGGAGGATGGTGGGAAGATCGTGCACCTGACGATGTATGGGATCAATCTTCCAGACGCGCTCCCGGAGATTAAGCTAGAGGAGGATCTCATGATAATCGTGGGTGCAGGGAAGGTACCGCCATATATCTACCGAGTTGCCGATTGGAACGTTGCGGTCGGAAACCAACCACACTCGGAGGTAGCAGCCCTTGCAGTATTTCTCGATCGATTCAAAAGAGAGGGAGGAATAGACCCGCTCACACGAGAGTACCCGCACGCAAAACGGATCATACCACAGGTGCACGGGAAGAGAGTGATAAATTGGGATGCTCAAGTTTAAGGGGTGAGTTTCAGAGGGATGGATGCTGAGATAAAGGCGAGGCTTCTCTCGATCGGGTCGATCAGGATCGATCCATCACTTGTCAAACGGTTGAGGTTGACAATTCCGAGTGCGGGACCGGGCGCCGGCGAAAAAGCGATCTTCCTGCGATCGAAGGGGCATAGAGTGAGGCTTGGAATCGATCCTGACTCACGGCTGCATGGTGTGGCTGAAGGGGGTATGGTCAGGGTGTTAGAGGATGGCGTTGAGGTTCTGCGTGCAGAGCTTGAGGAGGAGTTGATTCACTGCCCGGGTCAGGCGTACATCACTATAAGTGAGAGGTGCATATACGACTGCAAGTTCTGCGCGGTTCCGAAGATTGCGGGCAGAGTCAAGGATACGAGCGAGATAGTTCAGATGGTTGGCAAGGCGGCAGAGACCGGGCGCCTTGAAGCGATATCGATCACGTCTGGCGTGGCAGACTCACCTGAAGAGGAGGTGAGGCGTGCAGTGGAAGCCGTGAAAGCGCTCAGGAGGTATGGTGTGCCGATAGGTGTCTCGATCTGCCCGACAAGGGAGTCAACACGGCTCTTGAAGGATGCAGGAGCATCTGAGGTGAAGTACAACGTTGAGACGATGGATCGTGAGATATTCAGAGAGGTATGTGGCGAGTTGGACCTCGATTTCATCCTTGAATCACTGAGAGAAGCGGTCAGGATCTTTGGGAAGAACAGGGTCTACTCTAACATGCTGATAGGGCTTGGCGAGACGGATGAGAGCGTAAAAGACGGTGTTGAGATACTCACACGCATGGGAGTGATACCGATCCTTCGTGCCGTTGCGATCAACCCACTGCGCGCGATGGACTTCAGAGGAGAGCGCCCAACGCCTGAGCGCATCCTCAAACTCGCGCGAGTCACAAAGGAGAGGCTCGAGAGATATGGTCTCAGAACAGGGCTCTCAGAGACGATGTGCCTTCCATGTGGAGGCTGTGACCTCGTGCCACAGATCGACCTCTGATCGCGCAAAAAGCCGATGAAGAGAGACAAAACATCACTCCCCGTTTATTCCATGAGGCGTGCTGCAGCGTACGCGGGAAAGACCCTTGAGACCTTCTCTCCATAGACCTCTGAAAGAAGCGTTACCTCGAGTTCAGCGATCGTTGCTGCCTCTGCAATCACAGCTTCGCCGATGCCACATGCAACGATCTGGGAGAGGCTGTGCTCTTCTGCCACGCTGGTGATCGCTCTACTGATCCTCTCGACCTGTGCATGGTGAAGCTCTTCTACCACCTCACGTATCTCGCCGCGATCGAGTTCTTCCAGGTCTGCACAGAGCATGCGCGCAAGCCGTCTTTCTGCAGACGGGAGATCCTTCCCGCCACCATCGGGCGTCTCACACGTGTACTCCTCTGCCGTGATGAGCCCCTTCACAAGATTCAGATCGGCAGTGTTCGCAAAGTACTCTGATGCAAGTCCGGCTCGCCTCCCGCGAAGGTGCACGTGATCTTGGAGGGTTGCAATGCTCGTTCGAAGCATTCCTGTGTAGACAAGCTCACTATAGAGGAGCCTCTGAAGATCGGTTCTGTGCGCGACTGGAGTGCCAGAGACGACTGGGATGATATCGGTAGTGGTGCTGCCCATGTCAACAAAGATGCACTCTTCAAACTCCTCTGCGACAAGTCGCGCAGACGCGCACCAGTTCGCAGCAGCAAGAGAGAGTTCATCCAAGCGGCTTCCATCCGTTAACACGCCATTCACATCAACATACCTGATGATAGATTCACTGAATGCAGCCTCAACACTCTTCTTTATCGCCCGAACACCACCCCTCTTATCAGGAAAAGAGTCTGCAAGCTCACCTGTCATCACAACCCCGACTCTCTCTGGCTTGAAACGCTCAGCAATCCTTGATAGCTCCTCCACAAGCGGCGCACCCTTCCAGAGTGGAAGATAGATGGTCTCAGCAACCCTCCCGTCACTCGACGCCACCTTGGTGTTCGCCCCGCCAATATCGATACCGAGAGCCATTTCTCCCAAAGAGACCACCCCTTTTTCTGAATATCTATAGAATCTATATCTTCACGAGTTCATCCCGCATCCAGTCAAGATAATCTCTGCTGCCAAGGATGAGTGGCACGGCAATAACCTCTGGGAGATCATACGGGTGCAGCTCATGGATAACCTCTTCAACCCGAGGATACAAGCCTCTCTCAGTCTTGATCAGAAGCAACCATTCCTCTCCCTTCTCAATGGCACCCTGCCACCAATAGGTGCTCAGTATCGGGCCAACGATCTGAACACATGCAGCAAGCCTCGCCTCGACAAGAACACCAGCAATCCTCTCACCATCCTCTCTTCTCTCCACCGTCGTTGAGACCTGAATGTACTCGCCCAAAAGAGAGATCACCACCTTACCAAGAGAGACACGCTCCTTTATAATGAATAGGAAGGTATAAGCTTTCTCTTCAGACTCTATCCACACTCTTTTGCGTTGATGATGAAGGCTCGAAGACGGTACTTCTCTTTCACACCGTTCACTTCAACGCCTGACGCCGTGTCAACTCCGTATGGTCTCACGGTTCTCACAGCGTCTCTCACGTTCTCGTGATTCAATCCTCCTGCAAGGATCACAGGAAGCCTTGTCTCTTCAACGATCTCCCTGCTCATGCTCCAGTCATGTGTTCTGCCTGTCCCACCGCCTCCACCTAGTCTCTCTGTGTCAAGGAGGACTGCGTCTATGTACCTCGATATTCTCTCGATCTCCCCGTGTATCTCGAGAAGGGTCTTCTTCCCGATTCCTATTGTTTGCACGATCTTGATCCCATTCTCTCTTCTGAGATCCTGGATCTTTTCGAGCAGTTCGAAATCTGGGGGGGTGTGTATCTGGATGGCACCGGGGCGTGCTCTCTCTGCCATCTGATAGACCTCCTCAGGAGATGTGGGCATTATCACGAGCACGCTCTCAACAAATATTGGAACCTTTCTTACGAGTCTTCTTGCTCTTTCGAGTGTGATTCTGCGTGGCGTTTCGAGAGGCACTTCTGTTATGAACCCAACGGCATCAGCACCTGCCGTGAGCGCGAGTTTGAGCTCGTCCTCGTTCTTTATTCCGCATATTTTAACGCGTAACATCTTCTATCAGCTCATCGAGGACGTCAGGGTCTCCTGCCACTCTCACAAACTCTCTCAGTTTCTCAAGTCCACTTCCATCATCGATCGCCCGGCAGGCAGTCTCAACTCCTTCCCTCAGGTCATCTACCATCCCGCTCACGAGGATGGCTGCCCCTGCATTCAGCACAACGATGTCCCTCTTTGGACCAGTGCTGCCAAGGAGTATCCGTATGATATCACTTGCATTCTCTCTTGGGAGACCACCCTCAAGGTCTTTCATCTCTGCTCGAGGGAGTCCAAGATCCTCGGGTCTTATGGTGTAGCTTCTGATTCTTCCACCTTCTAGTTCTGTGACGTCCGTCCTGCCTGTTGTGGTGATCTCGTCAAGCCCGTCTCCATGGACTATCATGGCACGTTCCACACCGATGATCTTCAGCGTCTCTCCAAAGGTCTCGCACAGATTTTTATCAAAACACCCGATGAGCTGTGCCTCTGCGCCAGCAGGGTTTGTAAGAGGTCCCAGTATGTTGAAAACAGTCCTGACACCGAGTTCTCTTCGTATGCCTGCCACGCGTCTCATAGAGGGATGGAAGATCGGCGCAAGCATAAAGCCGATCCCAATCTTCTCTATGCACCTCTCCACCTCTTCGGGTGGTAGGTCGATCGTTATCCCAAGGGCTTTCAATACGTCAGCACTCCCCGATCGTGACGTGACTGAGTAATTGCCGTGTTTTGCCACGGAAACACCTGCCGCTGACGCGATTATGGCTGCAGCAGTGCTGATGTTGATCGTGTTCTTTGCATCCCCGCCTGTGCCACAGGTATCAACCAGTCTGCCTGAAACATCAGGGTGTATCGTTCTCGCAGCTCTCCTCATGCCTTCTGCAAGTCCAGCAATCTCGCCAGGCACCTCACCCTTCATCTTAAGAGCGATCAAGAAGGCTGCGATCTCAGCATCACTCGCAGTTGTGAAGATCATCTCCATGGCGTCCCGTGCTTCGTCTTCATCAAGATCCTCTCTCCCTGCGAGCTTCTGGATATACGTCTTCAGCGTCTTCATAGATTATGCACCTTCCCGTCACTCTTCCATTCTTGAAGGATTTATTCTTTTCCGAGATAGTATCTTCCAGATCTGAATAGAAGGTTTTATAACTGATACTGTTGTTTCCTCTTTTGAGGTGTTTCACTTTGGTAGTGCTACGTTCAAATGCCACGTCAGAGGTTAATATAAAGAAGTATACGCCTGTTCACGCTCTGGGTTATCTTTTATGGTTGCTCATAGCGGTTTTCTGCATACCGATCGCTCTCTTCTCTCTGCCGATGTTGTTCAGGTTGTTATTCAACACGTTCTTCCATTGAAAGATGATCTCAAACTCTTCTCAAGCGGGGTGGATCTCTTCTTCCACCACTGGACTCTCCTTTGAGCGTCATCCTTTAGTAGCTATCGGTAGAACAATAGAACCGAACAATAGAACCAGAGGGGCTGTGGCCTAGTCCGGCATGGCGACGGGCTCCAGCGGAATATATGTCATGGTTATGATGAACAACGGGTCAACTGAGCTCTTCCAGACGTGGAAGAGTGTTGAAGAACCGTTGGAGCACTGAACACATGTCATTCCAGTGCTTTATCCATCATCCGGAGAGACCCGTCGATCGTGAGTTCAAATCTCACCAGCCCCACCTCTTCCTTCACCTCTCCATCTTCCACTGCCAGAGTCAGGTTTAAATGTTGTTATCGCATCAGTATGTTGAGAGCATACTGGCGTATGATCTCCTTCTCATCACTTTTCTTTGACGTGATCGTGGTGTAATCATTGGAAGATTCCCCTGAGACGGCGTCTACCGGGTACGTGGGTGTTTGTTCGAATTCCAACAATTCACTCTCCTCATCGCTCTGTAACTCAAGTCCAGGTCCAGCTCCAGAGTAGAGTAAGAGGTCAATCTCTCTACCTCTGAGTTTTGCAATCGTAGGATTTCCATAGATGCTGCCTCCACCACCAGTGGACGCTCCGCTCGCTCCCTCAAAACTCATCACTCCAGAGCTCTCATCTTCCTCCTCTGCGCCATTGGCAATCCCTTCAATCGTCTCTGAGATCCTGGATATCGTCTCAGGATTGATATGTGTCTCGTTCAGGGTGATAAAGAGGCTACCCATGATGATCGCACCTCCGATTGCAACCCTGATCACCATACCGCCATGGGAGAGGAGGGTTGAAGAGCGCACCAGACCAAGCGTTGAGTTAACATCGCTGCTCAAGGTCTCCATCACCAGGTTTTTCCGTTCTCTGTTGTCATAGGCGGTTCGAAGTCGTTCGTGGAGCAGAGGATACTTCTCCTCTATCAACAGTATAATATTTCGATACTTCTCACCACGATGAACGAGAAAGGTCACCATCAAAGAGAGCATGAAAGATATGACAACTATCAACCCACGGGCAGAAAGAGGGAGATTAGTTGCCGCAAATCTGGATATTATACTCTCCATATCCAGATAAAAGAAGAGATGGTAGAAGAAGACTGTAACTAAAGCAAGATCGAAGAGCGTCAAGATGCGAAGCAAGCGCCGATAGGACGATATCAAACGGTTGAGCAGACCGACAAATGCATACATCAAACCAAATTATAGAAAGAATAGATTAAAACTTTAACCCTCAATGACAGAAGGTTTAATATTGGTTGGCGTTGTAAAACCGTGTGTTGTGCCGCCATAACTCAGTTGGTAGAGTGTCTGGCTGTTAACCAGAATGTCACAGGTTCGAGTCCTGTTGGCGGCGCATTGGGCCTGTAGCTTAGGCAGGTTAGAGCATCCGGCTCATAACCGGAAGGTCACCGGTTCAAATCCGGTCAGGCCCAGTTTTTTGCACCGATGGTCTAGTGGTATGACTTGGGCCTTCCAAGCCCACAACCCGGGTTCGAATCCCGGTCGGTGCAGTAATTTATTAAATGGGTCAATAATAAAATAAGCTGTAAATGAAGATAAACTAGGAGATGATAAAAGGTCTACAAAAATCAAAACCATCAGCTTACCACTACCTTATAAGTTAGGTAGTGTAAATTGTTATCTCATAGAAACCAAGACCGGCTATATCCTGATTGACACGGGGTGCTCAAATAAGCGTACCTACCTTGACAAGGAACTTGAAAGAATGGGTTGCAAGCAAGGCAATCTTAGACTTATCATTCTAACACATGGAGATTTTGACCATGTCGGCAATGCTAACCATCTCCATGAAAGGTTCGGTGCAAAAATAGTTATGCACAATGGCGATTCAGGAATGGTCGAACGCGGAGACATGTTCTGGAACAGAAGAAAAGGTAATATTCTCCTTGGAATGATAGCTCGCATCCTGTTTGGATTTGGCAAAAAGGAAAGATTCAGCCCTGACTTATATATTGATGAGGGATACGAACTCTCTGAATATGAATTTGACGCAAAGGTTCTTCATATTCCCGGCCACTCAAAAGGTTCAATAGGAATACTTACAGCCGATAACAACCTTTTTTGTGGAGATCTACTCGAAAACAAAGACAAACCAGTTCTCAATTCTATTATGGACGATTCAACGGCTGCAAATGCCAGTGTCAAAAAATTGAAAAGTTTGAAAATAAAAACAGTTTATCCTGGGCACGGAAAACCTTTTCCAATGGGTTCATTCACTTAAAGAAAGGAAGAGAATCAGTATGAACAGAGAAGGCTAAACAAGAATATTAAATAGCGGGTTCGAATCCAAGTCGATACAGTAGGACATTCTTGTTTGAGGATAACGTGAAATAAATGGTTGAAATACTTGCTTCGTGGTTATGGTCTGTATTTGTAGTTTTTAGTCTCTTTATGGTTATTTTAGAGTTTTAGAGTTGTTTATAGGTGTGGAAACCTGTTTTTTATCTTCTGATGCTTGGATCTGCCCTGATTTTGAGTGGTCTACTTAACGAGTTTTGTTGACTTGTGGCTTGTAACTGCTATCTGTGCAAGTCTCTTCTGCGCGCTTTAAGCGGGCATTGGGAGAAAACATATTAAAGCATATAAAGAAGATTTTGATTCCACAGCCGCAAGAGAGCTCCCTGCCAGATCTGGTGATTTACTATCAGGGACTTATATCATAGTAAAGAGATCGCTCGATTCTGGACACGAATAGGTGTGTTAGATGATATCATAGATGAATTGGTAAGATAAATTTTAGATAGGGGTATTGTACTAAAGGCATTGGAAAAAAGAGGCGATGGTGAAAGCAGTAAAGAATATCCTTGAAAAAACAAAAGAAATATATGAAAAAACAGAAGAGACCAATGGGATGATGTATCGATGAATCAAGTCCAATGGATTGCGCTAGCGATCTGTTTTACGATATGTGGATTGGGTTTTATGGGCATCTCTGAGTTATATGACATCTCTGAGTTGTGTAGCTTTACAGGTAGTTATACAACAACATCCGATCCCTTTATACTTTATAATGTGATAGTACAGGGAGTTGCTACGATTCTTGTATACGTGTTCCTTATGTCTGCGGGTATATGTTGGGTATGCGCAATCTTAGAAAAAGAGGGAACGAAATGAGGGAAAGCGAGTATCAGCAAGGATGCACCCGACTTTCAAAGCAGGGTGGAGTGGTTGGGGCACGAGGGTTGTTCTTTTTGGTTTGTTGAGGTCTGTCTGTCATGAGTGCTTCGTTTGATTATTTTGAGCATGGGGCTGATATCGGGATCGTTGGTATGGGCGATACACTCAAGGAGGCTTTCATTGGTGGAGCGCTCGCCCTCTTCAATGTGATGGTGGATATCAAGAGTGTCAAGCCGATCCTTCGTGTTGAGATTTCATGCGCTGCTTTTAATATTGAGGAGCTCTTTATTGAGTGGTTGAATACCCTGATTGCAGAGGCTGATATGAGGGATATGGTCTTCTCAGAGTTTGAGATTGACTTCCTCGATGAGGAGAGGCTGCACGGCTATGCGCTTGGCGAGAGACTCGACCCCAAAAGGCACTCTCTCAAAAGTGAGGTGAAGGCTGCTACGTACTCGATGCTGAGTGTTGAGTCTGTAGATGATCTCTTTGTTGCAAAGTGTGTTGTGGACGTCTGACTTTCATGTTTCTATTGGTTGAGATGGTGTGATGGTGTGAGGTTATGAGGCTTGAACTCTTAGAGAAGATCAAGGATAATGTGTGGGAGATACCGAAGAAAGGTGATATGATCGTACCAGGGAGGATCTTTGGTAGCGAGAAGCTTCTTCGAGAGATGGATGACAAGGTCTTTGAGCAGGTTACGAATGTTGCATCTCTTCCTGGGATTCAGAGGTTCAGTCTCGCCATGCCAGACGCACACTGGGGCTACGGTTTTCCCATCGGCGGCGTTGCAGCGTTTGACCCTGACGAGGGCGGCGTTCTCTCGGTCGGCGGCGTGGGCTTTGACGTTAACTGCGGTGTCAGGACTCTTAAGACGGATCTGAGAGTGGACGATGTGAGACCTCTGCTTCGAAAGCTCGTCGACACGTTCTTCGAGGTTGTACCTGCTGGTCTTGGCTCACGTGGAGAGATAACGCTCACCGGAGATAAGATCTCAGAGGTTCTGCAGGAAGGCGCGCCTTGGGCGGTAGAGCAGGGATATGGTCTTGAAGAGGATCTTGCATTCATCGAAGAGGGCGGTGTTGTGACCGGCGCCGATCCCGATTCTGTGAGCGAGACAGCGATAAGGCGTGAGAGGCGCCAAGTCGGGACGCTCGGCTCTGGAAACCACTATCTTGAAGTACAGTACGTTGACGAGATCTATGACCACGAGATCGCTCAAAAGTTCGGGCTCTCCCTTGGACAGATCGTAATCTCTCTTCACTGTGGTTCACGCGCTCTAGGACATCAGATCGGGACCGATTACCTAAAGACGCTTGCAAAGGCATCACGGAAATACGGCATACCCATAAAGGAGAGAGAGCTTGTATGCGCCCCGATCAACTCCCCCGAGGGTGAAAGGTACTTCTCGGCGGTCAACTGCGCCATAAACTATGCCTTTGCAAACAGACAGGTCATATCACACCTCGTGCGAGTCGGTCTTAAGAGAGTATTCCCTGACTCCGAGACAAAAATGCTCTACGATATAGGGCATAATACCTGTAAGATCGAAGAGCACATAGTCGATGGGCAGAAAAAAAAGCTCTATGTTCACCGAAAAGGCGCTACAAGAGCCTTTGGAGCAGAACGTCGCGAACTCGGGAAGGCGTACCAGGGTGTGGGTCAGCCCGTCATCATCGGCGGCACAATGGGCACAGCTTCATACATCCTTGTTGGAAGAGAAGAGAAGGACAGTGCCTTTGCATCAGTCTGCCATGGAGCTGGGAGAGTGATGAGCCGAAAGAGAGCAAAAAAACTATGGAACGGAGAAAAACTAATAAAAAAACTCGGAGAAGAGGGGATCATAATCAGAGCACACTCGCTCTCAGGCGTCGCAGAAGAAGCACCAGAGAGCTATAAACCAGTTGAAGAGGTGGTGGACGTGATAGACGCCACAAGACTTGCAACAAAAGTAGTCAGAGTTCGCCCACTCGGATGCATCAAAGGATGAAAAGAAAAAAGGGGTACACGCCTTCAGATAGTTATCTACCATTGCTAAAAGAGGTGATAACCATGAAAAATTTAAAAGATCTTTGTATTGCTTTAGCACAATCAGAAAGTGAAAGGGAAGTTATTGATATATTAAAGAAATGGGGATATTGGGATGATTCTACTGCGTGGGGATATTATGGAGATAACGAAAATAATTTTGCAGTAATAGGAAATCAACAAAGTACACCAGATTCAGCTTTAGTTGAAAAGATTATAAATTCTGTTGACGCTGTTTTAATGAGAGAATGCCTTCGTAGAAGCATTGATCCAGAAAGTAATGATGCCCCACCCACCATAGAAGATGCTTTGGAAGATTTTTTTGATATTAGGCATGGCATGCTTACAAATCTGTTGCCCAGAAAGAGAAGAGAGTTAGCTGAGAATATTCTTTTAGTGGCAACAGGTAAAAAATCCAGTCCTAATTATCTAATAATTGATAAAGGAGAGGGTCAAACTCCTAAAAAAATGCCTGAAACTTTTTTGTCTCTAACAAAATCGAATAAATTACGAATATCTTTTGTTCAAGGTAAGTTTAATATGGGTGGAACGGGTGCTTTACAATTTTGTGGTAAACACAATCTACAACTTATCATATCTAAAAGGGCCCCACAAATAGTTGAGATTGAAGGTGATGATAGCACCTCTGAGTATTGGGGATTTACGATTATAAGGCGCGTGGATCCTGAAAAAGGAATGAAAAGTTCCACTTTCAAGTATTTAGCACCTGGTGGGAATGTTCTAATGTTCAAAGCAAAAAGCCTACCGCTTTTGCCAGGAGATTATCCTATTTCATATGAAAAACCTTTAGAGTGGGGAACTTTTATTAAGTTATATGAATATCAATTAGTTGGTCTTAAAACAGCAGTTTATTTTGATTTGTATTATCGCTTAGCAGTCTTATTACCCAACATAGCCTTACCCGTATTACTTGTTGAAAGGAGAAAGGGGTACAAAGCTCAAGCCTATGACATAGTATTATCAGGGTTGAGCGTTAGATTAGAAGAAGACAAATATAGTAATATTGAAGAAGGATTTCCCAGCTCTGCAAATGTTAAAATTAAAGGACAGGAAATGAAAATCCAGATTTTCGTTTTTAAGGAGGGCAAGGAGACTCATTATAAAACAAGAAAAGAAGGAATAATTTTTACAGTAAATGGTCAAGCACATGGTTTTATACCTGATTCGTTTTTTACCAGAAAATCCGTTGGAATGTCTTATCTTGCAGATTCTTTACTCATAATAGCGGACTGTAGTAAATTTGATGGTAGAACCAGAGAGGACTTATTTATGAATAGTAGAGATAGATTAAGGGAAGGGGAACTTAAAAAAGAGATCGAATTTAAGTTGGCAGATTTGATCAAAAAACATCAAGGTTTGAGAGAATTGAAGGAACGACGGAGACGGGAGGAGATAGAAGGTAAAATAGGTGATGCTAAACCGTTGGTAGAAGTGATAGAAAAAGTGATCAAAAATTCTCCAGGCCTTTCAAAATTATTTGTGGAAGGGGTTAAGATAACAAATCCTTTCAACCTTACCATAACCGGACAAGGACGTGTCCACTTAACATAAACACCACCTCAACCGATTATAATAAAGCATAAATAGCTTACAGAATAAATTCCAGTTTTTAACAGGATTAAAAGAGTTAATTGAGTAAAAGAATATCTTTATTCTCTGCTTTAGCGAAGAAAACACTGATTCAACCAGGCTTCTCTCTCCGAAAGGTTTGATGCTCAAATTCCAGATCCAGGCTTTTCAGTGCATCTATAAGCCAGGGAGCTTTATCAACGATGAATCTTGGCTTGTTCTCGCAGAACTTTAGCACTTCTTTGAGAAAAGACCTTGAAACAAGATAATTTCTGTTTGTATAAACTCTCATCAGAATTAACTCGTTCTTCTCAACATCTACCGCAGAATAGACATAGTACGCCTTTTTATTTGATTTAACAACTGTTTCGTCCAATGCTATAGAGTATCTTCTCTTCTTCTCTGATACAACAGGCAATTTCTCTTCAAACTTCCGTATCCAGTTCCAAACAGAGGTTTTAGAGACTGGATGAAGCTCAGAGAGAATTCTAGCAGTCCTTCTCACAGAAGACGTCTGAATATAGGTTGCAACACCGAGAACCTTAACCTCAAAAGGAACCTTATTCCTCTCAAACACCTTCAACTCTTCAACAATTTCCCTTACCCTCAGCATAAATAAAAGATAGTCTCCCATATTTATAATCCTATGTGGACGGGTCCAAGCGTTAGAAGCTCAATATAAATATGGAATAGTTCTCATAGGCATGTCTCTTCTGAAAGAATTAGAAGAAAAAGAGGAAGAGTCTATCTGTGAAAAAATATACGAGGTCACAAAAGCGATCTCGCCTGTTCTGCTTCCTATGATCGCTACACTTGGGACACTGGAAGAGGAGTGAGGATGGCAACGGCAGATAACGGCGGACATACAACTACTGTGCTTCGCACCTTCGCCCAAATTCGGCAAAGCCGAACTTCGTATGTCCACAAACCCTTATCTGCAGTCTCTATTTCATCTATTTTACTTTCAATGCTCTGTACATCGCCGCGATTATAGTATTTAACATAACCCACTTAACTATGGTTTAAGAACTTTTCTGCAAAGCTGATCCTTTGTGTTAGCTCATGAAAACTCTTCGAGATGACCTTTTTAAGTTCGTCTAAGGGTTTTGATGAAGTGAGGAGAAAGTTTTCTCTTTGTAGCTCTCCAGATCTCTTCGATCGGGTTCAGATCTGGAGAGTAAGGAGGTAGATGAACCAGAACCGTGTTCAGCTTTCCCGCTTTTCTTCTTGTCTTTCTTGCCCCCGGTGTGATCTGAAGTTATCCAGAATGATGACTATGGTCTTCTCCGGATTCTTCTCTCTTATCTTCTCCAGAAACTCACATACAGACTCCTTCTTTGAATCTTCTTTGAAGTCTACAACGCTCTTTCCATTTATCGCATTAGAAACCGAAGGTATTTGCCCTCATCTTTGTGGTCTTCTTCTTCACAACTGGTTTATTGAATGACCACAACCTCTGAGTGTTTACGATCGATCGACTGAGGTGAGGTTTCGTCCAAGAATCCTGTGATGAAGTTCTGCATTCTCAGGCCTTCTGTAGTCTCTCTGATAGGGCTTGGCGTATTTCATTCCAGATGATTTCAAGATGTTGCTTGCATGTAAGCAACTCTTGATTAACACAGTAATCAAGATTCTAACATCTTTTAAGCTGTATTCAACTCCAAATCTGTTTTTAATGACTTCTTTTGTTCTCCAGTCATCTCTCTCTTTCAAGATTGTCTTCAACTCCTCCTTCTGCTTTCTGCTCTTCGCTTAACTCTGAAGGTCTTCCCCCTCCATAGCTCGGTTTCAAGCCTTCTAAAACACTTCTTTGTTCCACTTCTCAACCCATACATACCCAATAACTTTGCTTACCCCCACCTCTTTAGCTGCCTTGAGAACAGCTGCTCCCTTGTATAGTTCTTTGACGAAGAAGAGTTTTCTAAGGACTTCTGCACACACTTTTCTACTTCGAATCTCCTCATTCAACTCTTCTAAGGTCAGCCATTTAACAACTTCTTTTTCAGGTCTTCGTTCCATACAGGTAAATCGCACTTACTAGCTAAAAATATTTTGTCTGATACTATAGTTTTTAAGTCCCTTTGTTAAGTTGCCAAGCCGAATTTCACTTAACTCTTTGTATCCGTAAGTTTTATCTGATTGCATGTTTTTCTTAGGGGTTTGTTGGAGGATTTGTGTTAGATGGCGAAGATGCATACTCGTAGGAAGGGTGTTTCAGGGTCGACGCGTCCTGTGAAGAGTAATTTGCGTGAGTGGTGTGATCTTGGTGTGGATGAGCTTACAAGGGTTGTTGTGGATCTTGCAAAACAGGGGAGGTCTTCGAGTGAGATAGGGTTTGTTCTCCGTGATACGTATGGTGTTGCAGATTTTAGGCTTTTGACAGGTAAGAGGATCACGGAGGTTATGAGGGAGAATGGTCTTGGCTCTAAGGTGCCGGAAGATCTGCGTAATCTGATCGTTAAAGCGCTTAGATTGGAGAAGCATCTCAGTCTTAATAGGAAGGACTTTCATAACAAGCGTCAGTTGAGTCTTGTTGAATCGAAGATCAGGCGTTTGGTGCGGTATTATAAGGGTGTTGGGAAGATTCCTTCTGATTGGAAGTATTCGCTCAAGGCGGCTGAGTTGCTGATCACGCGCTGATCTCCTTTTCTTGATGATGGACGATCTGGTCAGACTTGCAGAGACGGCTTCTGATTCGCTCCTCGAGGCTGCTGCCTCTTCAAGGTATGTTCGAGTGGTCTCGCATAGTGATCCAGATGGGATAACTGCGGCTGCTATCCTATCCACTGCTCTCTTCAGATTAGACGTACCTTTTCATATAACTCTTGTGAGCCGATTCGAGGAGGGTGTGCTTGATGTGATCAGGTCTTCCGCTGCAGACCTTGTCGTCTTATGTGATATGGGGAGTGGTCAGCCAGAGCTTGTGGGGAGGATAGATGAGGAGGTGATCGTGCTTGACCATCATCGACCGGTAGGCGAGCATCGTTGTATTCATGTGAACCCGCACCTTGTTGGCCTTGATGGCAGTTTTGAGCTTTCGGCTTCAGGGGTTGCGTATTTTGTGGCGCGGGCGATGGGCGAGAATGTTGATCTTTCAAGCCTTGCGATACTCGGAGCTCTTGGGGACAAACAGTCGATGAGAGGTGCAAACGGTTTTATTCTCAAGGAAGCTTCCTTGTCAGGTGCTGTGGAGAGGGATCACGGGCTCATGCTGCCAGACGGCGAGTTGGAGAGTGTGCTCTTCCGAAGCCTTGATCCTTACTTTGAGTTTTCTGGAGATTCTGAGATGGTGGATGAATTTCTCTCTCAGCTCAATCTATCTGGGAGGATCAGTGCTCTGGATTATGGATCTCTGAGGAGGCTTGCGTCAGCCCTTGCGCTTATGTTGTTGAAGCGTGGAGCTGTTGAGGCGATAGACTCTCTTATAGGTGAGAAGTATCAATTTGCACACGAGGTTATACCGGATGCAATCGAGCTCTTATCGATCGTGAAGGCATGTGGAATGCTTGAAGAGCCAGGTCTTGCCCTCTCGCTCTGCCTGCGAGATGATAGCGTGCTTGAAGACGCAAGAACGCTCGAAGAGAAGGGTAGGGAAAGGGTGCTCGATACCCTGAAGATGGCGCAAAGAGCGGTCTCTGAAAGAGAGAATCTTCGATACGTCATCCTCTCAGATGTCAAGGGAACAGGTGTGATTGCAGATACGATGGTAAGATACGTATTCCCTGAAAAGCCGTTTCTCGTGCTCAACCAGACGCCTGAGATCGTGAAAGTATCGGCCAGAGGAACGAGAAGACAGGTCTCTGAAGGGCTTGATCTTGCCATTGCGCTGAGAGATGCAGCAACTCTTCTTGGCGGGGTTGGAGGTGGACACAACATCGCTTCCGGTGCATCGATACCGCCTGGAACTGAAGAAGAGATGATAGAGCTCGTGAACGAGGCTATCGGGAGACAGCTCAGGGGGAGAGAATGATCCGGGGGGAGATAGTTATGACTGGAGAGCATGCAAAGACCGTGGAGAGAGCACTTGCCCCGGATGATCTGCCAACGATCGAGAAGAGAGGGGCTGAGGGTGGTGTTAGGGTTTGCTTTAAGGCTGATCGGATCCAGACCCTTCTCCAGACGGTGGACGATTATCTGCTGAATGCAAGGATTGCAGAAGAGATCTCTGAGATGACGGCTGGGATGAGCCGTTTAGGGCGTTTAGGGAGTGGACTCGGCGGGATTTGAACCCGCGGCCTTTGCGTTGCGAACGCAACGATCTACCCCTGATCTACGAGCCCACATCGTCATCCTGTTATTCCCTCTTTCAGTCTCCGTGTGAATCTCTCGACCTCTTCACAGGTTCTCCTGATGTTGTCTTTATTCTTTGCGATGATCTCTACTATTGCTGATCCGACGATTGCACCGTCTGCTCCAGATCTGATCACCTCTCTTACCTGCGCTGGCGTTGATATTCCGAAACCAACAGCTTTTGGAATGGGGGTCTTCACTCGCTCGATGAGCGATCTCGTCTCCTCCTTGAGATCTTCTCTTGCTCCTGTGACTCCGAGGCGTGCCACAAGGTAGATGAAACCGCTTGCATCTCTTGTGATTCGTTCTATTCGTTCTCTTCTGGTGGTTGGTGCTATGAAGTGTATGGAGTGTACTCCGTATCTCATAGAGGTCTCGTGAAGCTCGCCTGCCTCTTCTGGCGGTAGGTCCGGGACTATTATCCCGCTTATTCCACTTTCCTTACAGTCTCTCACGAATCTTTCAATTCCGCGATGGAAGATCAGGTTGTAGTATGTCATGACGGCGTATGGCACGTCGCCTGGGAGTTTCTTTGCGAGTTTGAAGAATAGATCTGGGTTCATGCCTTCTTTGAGTGCTCGTTGTGTTGCAGCCTGGATGGTTGGTCCGTCTGCTATCGGGTCTGAGAACGGTAGCCCGAGTTCGATCAGATCTGTGCCACCACGTATCAGTGCTTCCACGATCGCCTCTGTGGCGTCAATTTTTGGGTCGCCTGCACAGATATAGGTGATCAGTGCTTTTTTATCCGTAAATGCCTCACTCACGTCCTTCATCTTTGTAACTCCATCACGCTTTTAAGGTCTTTATCTCCCCTGCCTGAGATGTTCACTATTATAAGGTCTTCAAGCTCGCCTTCTGCCTTCTTCAGGTATGCGAGTGCGTGGGCAGATTCAAGCGCTGGTATGATCCCTTCGAGGCGGGACAGTTCGTGAAAGGCAGCGAGTGCCTCGTCGTCCTGGACGTTTGCAGGTATTATCCTGCCGGTCTCAGCCAGGTATGCGAGTTCTGGTCCCACACCCGCGTAGTCAAGCCCTGGTGCTATGGAGTGCGACTCAAGTATCTGTCCATACTCGTCCTGGAGTATCTTTGTTCTGGCACCGTGGAGTATCCCTTCACTCCCTGTAGAGAGGGATGCAGAGTGAAGAGCTGCGGTCTTGGTGTTTCGAAGCCCGCTTCCACCAGCCTCTATTGCGTAGAGCTTCACGTCATCCTTTAGGAATGGATAGAATATGCCGATTGAGTTGCTCCCTCCGCCCGTGCATGCGATGATGCTATCTGGGAGACGCTTCTCTTTTTCGAGGATCTGAGCTCTTGCTTCGCGCCCTACAACGCTCTGCAGATCGCGCACAAGGCTTGGATAGGGATGCGGTCCAACAACCGAGCCGAGAAGATAGTGTGTCGTCTCCACGTTTGCAACCCAGTCGCGCATCGCCTCGTTTATCGCGTCCTTCAGGGTCTGGCTTCCGCTCGTGACGGGATGCACCTTGCAGCCCATAAGCTCCATTCGGTAGACGTTCATCTGCTGGCGTTTCATATCTGTTACGCCCATATACACCTCTGAAGCTATGCCAACACTCGCTGCCGCCATCGCTGTTGCTATTCCATGCTGGCCTGCTCCTGTCTCGGCGATGATCCGTTCCTTACCCATGTACTTTGCAAGGAGTGCCTGGCCTATGGCGTTGTTCAGCTTGTGGGCTCCGCCGTGAACGAGGTCTTCCCGCTTGAGGTATATCGTTGCACCGTACTCTCTGCTGAGTCGCTTTGCATGGTAGAGTGGTGTTGGTCGCCCTGCAAAGTCTGAGAGGTATGTATCGAGTTCTCTCTGGAAGTTGGGGTCTTCTCTGTACTTCAGGTATCCAGTCTCGAGCTCGTAGAGTGCTGGCATGAGAACCTCTGGCACGAACTGCCCGCCGTACCTTCCAAACTTCCCTCTCTCACTACTATCGTTCATTCTGCGTCTCCTGCATGTACAAGTCTCTCTGTGTTCTTATATATCTCACCTTCCATTATCGCTCCTCCAACGAGTACGGCATCAGCGCCACTCTCGATCATCCGAAGAACATCTGCTGGTGTGCGCACCCCGCTCTCTGCTATTATCAATGCATCTGGTCGCTCTCTCCGTATAATCGGCGCAAGAGTCTCTGTAACTCGAAGATCTACCTCCATCGTCTCAAGGTCTCTGTTATTTATCCCGATCAGATCTGCGTCACCTGCAAGCACCCTCTCAGCCTCGGCCTGGGTGTGAACCTCGACCAGTGGTTCTGCACCAAGATCTTCAACAAGTCCTATAAACTCGGCAAGCCTCTCAGAGAGAATGCCTGCAATGAGGAGTATCATATCTGCCTCTGATTCGACGATCTGAGTCTCCCGCACAATAAAATCCTTACGCAGCACAGGGAGACTCACGCTCTTCCGCACAGCTTTAAGGTTCTCGATACTCCCATGAAAGTGATCAGGTTCTGTCAAGACTGAGATGCCACAAGCGCCTGCACGCTCCATCACACCTGCGATATCTGCTGCATCAGAGGGCGTGAGATCTCTGAAGGTCCTGGTGGGGGATGCAGGCTTCACCTCTGATATGATAGGGATCTCTCCACGCCTGCGTGCATTCTCGATCGACTCCCTGATACTTCGAGCGTGGACTCTCAGAGGCTGAAACTCTATGCTTTCTGCCCTGATCTCTGCAGAGTTTATGATCTCTTCCAGTATTCGATGCATCCAAAGACGACTTATTGCCTTTTCTGGCTTAAGAGCCTTTCTCTTCCGAAGACGCGTCCACGGCACTCTGTAGGGGCTCTCTCTGAGACTCCAATTGTTGTTACTAAAACCGTGATTATTGTTACTACCGCAACTGTTAATACCGAACGAGAGCTAAGAGATGGGCTAACCTCCTTTCGGTGATTCTCTCGTGAAGTATGTCATTCTGATCTGTGATGGGATGGCGGATCGTCCGCTCGAAGAGCTTGACTATAGAACTCTGCTTGAGGAGGCGAGCACGCCAAACATGGATCTTGTTGCAAAGAATGGTGAGAATGGGCTTGCTCTCACGATACCTGAGGGAATGCCTGCTGGAAGCGATGTTGCAAATCTCTCCATTCTCGGATACGATCCTCGCACGTATTATACTGGGCGTGGACCGCTTGAGGCTGCGAGCATGGGCGTGGAACTCAAGGAGGATGATGTTGCCTTTCGCTGCAACCTGATAACCGAGCGGGATGGTCGGATAGCAGATTACAGCGCGGGGCACATATCAAGTGTCGATGCAAGAGAGTTGATCGAGTCTCTCAACGAGAGGCTTGGAGGTGACGGGGCACGGTTCTATCCAGGTGTGAGTTATCGCCATCTCCTCGTACTTGATCATGGGGAGAGGGCAGAGTGCACGCCGCCTCATGATGTGGTTGGAGAGCCTGTTGAGGCACACCTGCCGCGGGGCGAGGGCTCAGAATCCCTGAGGAGGCTGATAGTGAAGTCAAGGGAGGTTCTCGAGGGGCATCCTGTGAATCTACGGCGTGCCAGTGATGGTGAAGATCCTGCAAATCTCATCTGGCTCTGGGGTCAGGGGCGGGTGCCTCTTATGGATCGGCTTGACAAGCGGTATGGTCTCACTGGGGCGATCATATCGGCTGTGGATCTTGTGAAGGGGCTCGGGGTCTATGCTGGACTTCGGGTTGTCAGTGTTCCGGGCGCAACCGGTTACTTTGATACCGATTACAGGGCAAAGGCAGAGTACGCGATAAGGTGCCTTAGAGAGTGCGATCTTGTGGTGGTGCATGTGGAGGCGGCTGATGAGGCAGGGCATATCGGTAGTGTGGAAGAGAAGGTGCGGGCGATCGAGAACTTTGATCGGCACATCGTCTGCAGGGTGCTTGACGAGCTCCCCGGGTTTGGAGAGTACAGGTTGCTTCTCTTGCCGGATCATCCAACCCCGATCGCTCTCAGGACTCATACGCGTGATCCTGTGCCGTTTGCACTCTACGGTGCGGATCAGAGGGCGGATCATGTAAGGGTCTACAGTGAGAGGGCGGCAGAGGATGGTCTCTTTGGCTTGGTCTCCGGGTGGAGGCTGATGGATCTTATGGTGAGAGGCAGTTCAATCGTCACAATCCGAAAAGACTAAATTATGATGAGTAGGATGATGGTAGGATGAATGCTGACGTTGGGATCATAGGCGGGAGTGGCGTGTACGACGCCAGCATGCTCGATAAAGCACACGAGGTCGAGGTCGAGACACCTTTTGGCAAGCCATCCGATCTAATAACAATAGGATCCTTCGGAGCCCTCAATGTAGCCTTCCTGCCACGCCACGGCAGAGGACACACAATCTCGCCAACCAACCTGAACGCACAGGCAAACATCTTCGCACTGAAGAAGCTCGATGTGAGACGGATCATCTCCGCCTCCGCAGTCGGAAGCCTGAAACTTGAGATGAAGCCACTCGATATCGTAATCCCAGACCAGATCTTTGACCGCACACACCTCCGTAAGAACACATTCTTCGACGAGGGAATCGTGGTACACACAGGATTTGCAGATCCCTTCTGCCAGAACCTGAGAAGGCTCATAACAGATACTGGTAGAAGAGCTGGTTACACCGTGCACCCAAATGGAACCTACGTCTGCATCGAAGGACCCCAGTTCTCAACCCGCGCAGAATCAAAGGTATACCAGAGACTCGGATTTGACGTGATCGGCATGACCGCACTCCCCGAAGCAAGACTTGCGCGAGAAGCCGAGATCTGCTATGCGACAATCGCCACCGTAACAGATTATGACGTGTGGCATGAAGAGGACGTAGAGATTGGAACGGTTATAGAGAACGTTGCAAAGAACGAAGCTGCCGTGCGGGAGATAATCAGAAGAACACTCGAAGAGATAGACTCGCTCGATCCCGACTGCACCTGTAACCATGCACTCGACGGCGCCATCTTAACCGACCCCCAGAGGATACCCCCTGCAACCAGAGAGAAATTAAAGGAAATTATTGGAGACTATCTGAAATGACACCACAAAAATCCATAAAAGATGACAATATGGATGGCTTAAATTCAATAGAAGACCCTGAAAAGATAGCACTGATCGAGATGGGTAACAGCAACTTCATGCTCTCATGCACCCCAGGCAAGATCGGCCTCTGGTTCGGCAGACTCTCAACCCACGATGATGTAGAGAACGTCCTTCAGAGCATATCCAAGATAGACCTATCAGCAGAACATGAAAAAGAGACCATCTGCAGCTTCAACGAGATAGCAGAGTACGAGCTCAAAGGATACACGGTCGTCTCCTACGCACGAAACAGAAAGGGAGGATACAAAGCGATCTTTACAATACCACTCAAGAACACCTCGGCTCGCGCACACTTCATCGAGACCATAATGGAAGAGCTGAAAGAGAGCGACGTAAGAAAGACACTCCACTGGAACGGGAGCATACCCAAAATACGCCTCATATACAACGAACTAAAAAAAACCCAGAACGTGGAGATCTTCAACATCGTAGAGAGAGATGAAAACGAGTAATACAAGAGACCGTCTGGTGCACAAAAAACAAAGAGAATAAATACCACTTGATACCTCAAGCTTTCAAGAAGAAGACCAGGTGTACCCATGACCACAAGCCACATGACCACAAGCCAGAAGATTGACTGCAAGAATCTGATTCTCACAATGAATCTGATAGCAGACCACGTAAAAGAGGTAGCGAGAGAACTGGATATCGAGAATGTCTCAAAGACTATCAATGAGCTGCTTAAAGCAAAGAGAGTCTTTGTGATGGGAGCAGGGCGTTCAGGACTTGTTGGAAAGTCCTTTGCCATGAGATTGATGCATCTCGGGTTCACGGTATTCGTGGTGGGCGAGTCCACAACACCAGCCGTGCGAGACGACGATGTGGTGATCGCAGTATCAGGCTCAGGCGAAACACCATCCATCGTAAGCCTTGGACGGATAGCAAAAGAGATAGGTTCAGCACTCATAGTTATCACATCAAACACCGACTCAACGCTCGCACGCATGGCAGACGTCACCGTGAGAATCAGGGGACGTGCAAAGAACCACATAGAAGGCTACCTCGAACGACACATGAAGGGAGAGTACAGAACACTCACACCGATGGGCACCACATTCGAGGTCTCAACAATGATATTCTTCGACTCGTTGATAGCAGAGCTCATGGTACTCCTCGACGCAACAGAAGACGACCTGCGAAAGCGCCACTCAGTCTTCGACTGAACTCTCTTCACTTCTTCACTCTGCGAGCCTCTTCGGTATCACCACACCCGCCACCGAGATTATGAATGCCAGGATCACTGTTAGAGCCAGAACCTCCCGTGCTTCAAGGCTCTGTGACGTGAATCTTTCGATATTTGAACTTATTGAAAGGATATAATTACTTGCGCCCCAGAAGAGGAGTCCGCTTGCAATCGTGAAGAAGAAGCGTGTGAACATGGGCGAAAGTGGTTCGTGCGAGAGGTACGCATCAACAATCCAGCCAAGCTGCAAGGATAATGCAGCCGAGACATACCACCAGATAGAAGAGTTAACGAAGATCATGAGAAGGACCACATAGCCATAGGTGAAGCTCTCCTGATTGTAATACTCCCAAAAGCTCACAGCACCCTGGACAGTTGCAACTACCGATAGTAATACCACGGCCGTTCCTGCGGTGAAAGCGATCTTACCCCCATAGAGTGATTGTTTCATCGATCTGTTGAAACTATCCCACGCCTCCTGCAATCCAAAGCCATGATAGAGCATGTAGGCTCCGATGGCTCCTGTTATGGCGATCACTGCACCCTCGGGATAGCCGATTGAGAGGAAGATGGCGTAGAGAAGACACGCAATCCCAATCGGGACGAGGATCGCGTGGCTGATCTTCGGGTCTTCAAATGCTCGTTTTATCATATAAAGGGTGCTTTCGAGCCGTTCGCTCTGACGCACAACGACGCGGAGAACGGCATCAACCTTGATTCGCGAGTGAATCAGTGGCATAAGACTCTCATCCTCTGCACCATCTGAGACGACGATCACGCTCTCAGGCTGCATCTTCGCAATTATCTCGTCGAGTTGCATTGCGATCCGCTTGTCTGAGACCATACCAACATCTTCACTCCCCGCAATCGAGACGATCTCAACAGACTCGTTCTCCACGAGTTCATCGTAAGCCTGAACCCCGCCGAAGATTGTGTTGGCATCAGAATCCTCTGGGTCGGCGAGGAGGAGCTTCACAGCAGCGTCGATATTGGCATCACGCCCGACAACAGGTGTTGTGACGCCCGCCTTCCTCCCCAGATCGTCATCCCGATCTATGCAGATGATGAGCCTCGTCATAATAATACAGGTTGAAAGATTGTACCACACCCTATAAAAATTATACCGTGCAGTATGGCTCTTATTCTCAAAAAATATAGAAAAAAATATAGAAAGGGAAAGGAGGTTGGGAGGAGGTTATCAGATCTTTCTTATTTTGGTGGCCAGTTTGTCTCCATCCATCCTGGTATGCGTCCAGAGTCCGGTGGTCCGATCTTCACGTTGAGTCCTGTCACGTCTTCCACATCGCCCTGAAGGCGTGCTGCAAGTCCTGGGAGTATCACTGTGTTATGGCTCGTCTTCTCCTTAAAGTCGAAGCCTGCGTTATCGAAGGTCTCTTTGATCTTTGCTGCTGTGAGCTGTCCACCTGCTACCGATGCCTCGACTCCGATGCCGTCGGTGTCCACTGTTGCAAGATAACAGTCGATGTCATTTGAGGATAGGTCGCTCTCCACAGTGTAGTAGGTGAGTGCAAAGTTGGTGGTTACGATCACTGGCGAGTCTTTCGTTGGGTTTCCAACCTCGTATACACCTGGGTCGACCCGTACAGGTGTCCGTGGGTCTGTGTATATCGTCTCCCGTATGAGTACCTCTGGGATGAGTGCGTATGGTTCGATGCTGTGCATTATCATCACGTCGCCGTATCTGACTGTGAATACTGATGCAAGCACTGTTTCCCAGTAGGATGCTCTGATCGGGTCTTCGTTCACCATCCATGCTGTGATCGGTGTTGCCATCAGTGGGTATGCGATATCTTTCTGTCCTTCTTTGATCCCTGCTCGTCGGATTTTGAGGAAGTTCTGGAAGGTTGTCTTCAGCTGTTCTCCTCGTGGGTATGTGCCTGGGTCAAGGATCAGATCTTCTATCCCCATCTCTCTGAAGCTCACCGCAAGTGTCTTCAGTTCGTCAAGGTCGCCGGGTGAGAAGAGAACCACTGGTGTTCTCTCCTTGAGTGCGAGCTCTGATACCTGCTGCCAGTTCTCTTTGGTTGCTGCATAGAGTATTGGTTTTTTATCTGCAGAGACTTCAAGACCTGCCGCGAGCACGTCAGGGTTAAAGGAGCAGAGTATGAGTGGTAGTGTGGTTGTCTCACTCACCTTCTTCACCGCTCTCTTGAATCTCTCCGGGTCATTTGAGGTTGAGCGCACCGCAACCATGTTGAGTTTGAGAAACGATCCTACATAGAACTTCTTGAACCCGCTTATCCTCTTGACGCGATCAACGAGTTCTTCTTCGCTCATGGTGTCTGTTACGTCGTAGGCGAGTACTGTTGGGTTGAAGAATGTTAACTGGTGACGGTAGAGTACGTCATCGCCTCCAATCTTGACCGCAGTCTCTCCCACACCTGCAATGACCTCTCGTATCTCTGGTGCGAGGAGCTCTGATAGCTCGAGGTATTTCTTCTTGTATTTGTCATCGAGGAGTGGCGGGCAGTCTGCAACCTTCTTTGAGCGGTCGAGGAGGTGTGATGCGAATGCCATGCAGGTTGCTTCTCCACACTCTCCACAGTTCGTCTGCGGCAGGTACTTGTAGATCTGGAGTGGGCTGTTCACCTTCATGCTAACACCTCAGCGACCCAGTTTGAGAGGTTGGTTTCATCGGTCTTTATTGAGCCAAAGAGTGTCTGGGTTATCTCTTTCAAGACCTTCACTGCACCGGGGTGCATCATCATGAAGAGATCGTTTCCCCCGAGTGCAAGGGTTAGTCCCGTAACTATCTCCCAGATTGGTCCGCGGTACTCTCTTGGACCCCAGTCACTGTCTTCTTTCAGGGGCGATGAGACCATCCATGCTTCCCTTGCGCCCCATGCATTGGTTGTGCCTGACGACATCGGGAAGTTGAGCTCCTCGTCTCCGATGAGCCCTGCAAGTCTGATGCGCTCCATATTGGTGTAGGCGTAGTCAAGCCCGTATCCGAGTGCTGCGGTGGTCGGGTCCACAACGATCCGATCTCTATCAACGCCGCACTGCTTCATGAGCTTGCGGTTCAGTTCTTTCTGTGCGTTGATCTCGAGTTGGGTCCATGCGAGGACGACGTGTCCGTACTTGTTGGCTGCTGCAGCGATTCTCTCGTAGTCCATGTTCAGGTTTGCTGATGCAATGAGGCATCGCTCACCCTCTGCGACCTCTGCGGCTCTCTCTAGAACCTCAGGGTCTTTTGCAGGATTTCCTGAACCACCGATCACGATTGGAACGTCAACTGCCTGCAGCACTTCTTCCACGGTCTTTGACGCTTCAACTGCTGGCGTGTCCTTGATGAGCGGGTCTGTGCTTATGAGGTGGATCGTTACCATGTCTGCGTCAAACTCGTTGACCACTTTCTTTGCCCATTCACCGGCGTCTTCCATCACGTCTTCATAGTTTGATTTCACTGTCTTTGCCATGCTGATCGGCATGTCGAAGACGTCTATTGTGACGTAGTTTCGGTTGGGCATCGGTGCGTCGAAGTAATACGGGAGTGCGCGCTCTCCACCGAGTGTTATGGTGTGTCCGCGTGTGCCGCCGTCAGAGGAGGTTGCTCCGAGTGTCACTTCCTCTATCGGTGTCTTCCATTCGTCGATCGTGCCCACTGTGAACTTTGATTCTATGAGTTTGCTCAGTTTTGGAGCTGATGGAGTGGGTGGTTGGGCTTGTATCCTCGCGATCTGGTCGACAGGATAACCGATCGATCGTGCCAGGTTGAGGAGGTACAAGCCTATCTTCGCAGTCTCTTCTCCAAGGGTATACGCGAATAGAGAATCGATGCCTGTCGTTTCCTCGATCTCAAGTTCTATGTCGCCTTCAAAGGTCACGCCCTCCAGCGCCTCTACATCTGCGTCCTTAAGTAATTCAATCACATCGTTTATCTTCAATTTTTTAACCATATTCTACACATACTCCTCTATCTTTGCTATTTTATTCATAATCTCGTTAATCTGAGAGTTGAATCATGGTGAGCTTTGAGTGACAGTCTTCATGGGTTCTTCTGCCTGGCTATCAACGAGCTTCTCAACTGGATAGCCGATGCTCTGTGCTAAACTGAGGAGGTGCATGCCAATCCTTGCTGCTTCCTCTCCAAGAGCATAGGCTACCAATTGGTTTACGCTGAAACTACCTGTATCGTCGATCTCGAGTTCAATGTCGCCTTCGAAGGTCACATCGTCCAGTGCCTCTGCATCAGAACTGTTGAGTAGCTCGATTATCTCGTTTGCGTTAAGTCTTTTAACCATATCGACACCATTTATAGTCCTATCTTCTCTGCTATCTTCGCAACTTCAATAACTGACAGTGAGTCCTCTGGGAGTCCAGCGAGTGGGAGTCCTTCAAGGTCGAAGCGTGCAATGTTATCGTCAAAGGGTATCATACCGACCACTTTCAGGTCTAGCTCGTTTGCGTACTCCTGGAGGCGTTCACGGTTCGTATCTGTGACTTTGTTCAAGACAACGTAGAGGTTATCGATCTTCAGATCGAGTTCTGCTACGAGGTCTCTGATCCGTTCTGCCGTCTCAAGCCCACGGCGCGATCCATCTGTTACCACCAAGAGGTCTGTCACGTCCCTTATGATTCCTCTGCTGAGGTGTTCGAGTCCTGCTGCAGTATCTATTATGGTGATCTCATAGTTCTTCACGATCCGATCCATGATGCCGCGCAGGAGGTCGTTTGCATAACAGTAGCATCCTGGCCCTTCTGGGCGTCCCATGACAAGCAGGTCGTAGCGCGGTCTTTCCACGAGTACGCTGTATATCTTGCCTTCAAGCAGGCTTTTTTTATCTATGTCTGGTGGAAGCTCGTCCCGTTCTTCGAGGAGGGACTCGCGCATCTCGCCAACGGTCTTCTCTACAGTGTCTCCAAGTGCTGCTGGAAGGTTTGTGTCCGGGTCTGCGTCTATTGCAAGTATGGTGTTATCTCCTTCTGTCAGATATTTTATCAGGAGGGCGGCTACTGCCGTTTTTCCTGTGCCGCCCTTTCCTGTTATAGCAATTGTCTTCAAGCGACAACCCTTTATTTATTCCTTCTTCTTCACGATTATCTTATCCACTGTGATCTTCGCGTTGGATAAGACGATCTTCAGACCGCCGCCTGATCCACCACTCACGGTCATCGATGGCATCTGCATCGGCGCAACTGTTGGGATGCCACTTGGTGGAGCGGCTCCCTCTGCAGGTGCAGCAGCTGGTGCAGCTTCCTCTTTCTTTTCTTCCTCTTCTTCCTCTGCAGTCCATGTCTCAACGACGGGGTGTTTCTTTTCTATGAGGAATTTCTTGAGTGATTCGATATCGGTGGCGTCTTCTTCTGTAGCAACGGCAATACTTTCAGGTATGCTATCTGATACTTTGTCCTTCAGTGCCTTTGGCATCCACACTACTTTCTTCCAGCCACCATCTGCCTGCAGAAACTTGGGAGAGCGGAAGTAGTTGATACCTATGCCGAGGAAGCCTACAACCTGTCTTCCACCGCCTGTCTGTCCTGCCATTGTCGAGAACGGGAGTCCGTTCGGCGCAGTGCCTTTGAAGTCCCGGTCGACCCATCCGATGCCGTCAACCTCTGGCATGTAGAACCCAACGACTTCAAAACAGCCGCATGATGTGTGTGGGTATTCGAAGAATGAGTGAAGCTTGATTCTATCATACATGCCACCCGAGAGCCGCACTGCGGCTTCATTAACACCACTGTACTCTCCACCGATCTCGTCTATTACTTCGCCTTTCTCTATTGGGAACTGTGGACCCTCTGGGTCTACCTTGGCTGCTGCTCGTCCATCGAACCAGTTGATTGCACCGCAGAGTGAGACGCGGTCTGGCGTGACCACGCAGACGTTTGTCGGCGCGAATGATTGGCAGAGTGTGCAGCCATAGAAGGTGTCCACGTCCTCGTCATGGAGATCTCTTGTTCTGGCATCTCTTGCTTCGTAGACCTTTTTGGCTTCTTCAAGCTCTTTCTCAACCTCTGCCAGATCTGTGATGTATGTTGCTTCTATCTTCTCTATGAAGGGAAGTTCATTCTTGAACATCATCATCGTGGCTTCTGCTATCTGTTTGAGTGATTCGAGTCCTTTTTCCACCGCTGCCTTGCTGATCCTGACCCAGATGTCGTATCTCTGGTTCAGGTGCATGTAACCCTGGATATAGTTCTGGAAGTCGTGGTTTCGTCGTTCAACGATCGATTCAATGTCTGGTTCTACCCCTTCTCCTGCTATGCGGTAGATCATTGCAAATGGGTAGGTCGAACCTTCCTCCATATCCTTCAGATCTGGGCCTATCAGTGTCACTTTGCCGTCTTCCACTTCGCTCATATCTGCGGAACGTACGAGCTCAAAACCCTTCGATTTTGGTCCTGCAAGTTCCACATACAGGTCATCTTTCCTTATTCTCTCTCCCTCGTACATGGGGGACATTTCAAACGGGAATTCCTCTGCCATTTTCTCATCACCATCTACATGATTTAAACAACGTTTAAAATATTTGTTCAACTTTTATATTTCTACTCTTTCACTTCTCAACCGAGAAGCAGACTCAACTCCTGTGGCTTGACCGCGAGGTGTAAGATCTTTGTTGCACCTGCAATCTCTACTATATTATCCATGTTCTCGCTCTTCTTTCGCGATGCAAGATCCTTCACCGATTGTATCGAAGCCTCGTTAAGTGGTTTGACTTCGATCACTTTAGCCTTCTCTGCCTCGTCGATGAGCTCTTTTCCAGCCTTGCTTCGTATCAGAACGGTGTTCCATCCTTCCTCTGACCCGATCGAGCCAACAGATATATCAGCAAGCTCTGCTGCAAAGTCGTAACAGACCTTGCACCCATCTCTCATGCACGACTTCATCGTTGCAATCTTCTCTGTTCTCACGCCCTCCTCGGTGAAGACCTTGAACTTCCCCTCACCGATGTCGAACTTCTTCACATCCTCTGCCTTGATCTTCATCTCTCTAAGCTTTGCATGGAGAAGGTCTCGATCAAAGGTCTCTGTGCAGAGAAGCCCGATTGCGTACTTCACTCTGCTCGCACCGACATCGAATGCTTTTGAGAGCTGGATCTTTCGCATCGCCTGTATGTGGCATGGTAGACCTACCATCGCTATATTCTCACTGCCATTTGCGAGTGCTTCTCCAACACCCATGATCGCTGGGCACTGTTCATAGTTAGACCCTGCGCCTTTGAGAATCTCATCTCTCGTGGTTGCAACGAGTGGCTCTGGCTTCCATGGCTCGTCATCAGACCGCCCTGTGATACATGCAGCATCGATCTTGCCCTCATCGATGAGATGGGTGAGAAGTGCTGTCACAACACCCCCGTTCTGTCCCTTCTCAAGGATCTCTGGATCGGTTGCTCTCGCCGTGACGATATCCGTGTAGTATCCGAGTTCCCAGTCACTCCTTACCTCTCCGAATAGTTCTCGTTCCATCTCGAGGACAGGCAGGAATGTTCTTGGACAGAAGTCAAAGCATGCGCCATGTATCTCAAAACACTTCTGTTTGGTGACAGGGGTTCCGTTCTCGTAGCTTATGTACTCTGTGCAGAATGCACCACACGCACCGCAATAACAGCATATATTGCTGTAGACAACCTTTGTCTCCAAATCTATTATACTACCCTTTTCATCAAACTTCATACGTTCTACCTTCTATATTTTGAACAGGTTTCCATAGTTTCATTAGATGCATCCACCCAGATGATCCAGTTCTTGCCAAACTTCTTGATATTCAATAGTTTGTCCTGCGAGAGTTCCAAGATGTTGGTCTTCGCTGTTGCCCAGCTCACATCGATCGCCTTGGCAATCTCTCCGATCGACATGGGCTCAGCAGCCTCGTTCAATGCTTCCAGTATCTTGCTCTTGGTTGGATTCATCGTGCACACCGATTATGCATCGCTAACATGCATAGTAAGACACATGTTAACACTGATCTTTACATACATATAAAGATTGCTGAATCGTTCTCACACGATGAATCAACCACACTCTCACACCAATGGACCTCTGAGTAACGCCGATACCTCAAATACTCTGAACGACCCGATCAAGCATCTCCTTGAATTCATCGGTCCGCTTCCGACTTATGTTATCAAAAGTCATCCTCGCGGCTATATGGTAGTACCGATCGATCGAGATTGCACGAACGAGCGGATCTGTCGCACAGTTCTTTATACTGATCAGGAACTGGGATGTGGAATAGTAAATACCACCAAGCACTGCTACAAGGTCGTATCCGCCCTTTCCATCAAAACCCATCCAGTCAGGACTCTTGATGTTGTTTGCAAGCTCGTGAAGACCCACCATATACACGTTATCCGTGTACCCAGCATCAACAAAGCCCTTTATGCTGTGTGCTGTTGCCGCTATCGGTATACCTTTCTTTCCGATTGCAATTGCTGTATCGATCAGACCGTCCTCAAGGATCTCAGACCCTACAACGAGAAGTGGTCTCTTCGCATTCTTGATCGCCCTTCCAAGTGCCTCTGGTGTTGCGATCCGTCCCATCTCAGGACCTGAGATGTTTCCTATGTCAAAGGGTATATTCATCTCTTTCACCTCCTCACTTATTCTCCCTGATCAGTTGCTCAAGGTTTGTTGCATCGAATGAGACATCAAACTTCCTGATCGGTCCTGATATGATCTTCTTTGCTTCAAGATCAACATCCCAGCCATAATCCTCTTTGAGGATGCGCAGATACTCCTCTTTCTTTGCAAGCGGAAGATCTGCCTCGGTTCTCACAAAGACAGGCCAATCATCCGGGTACTTCCCGAGGTACTTCATCGAGAGGTCCATATAGTGCGTGAGCTTCACCTGCCGCCCCATGCTGTTATCTGTTGGGCGGAAGCAGAGCCGTGCCATGAGTGGAATTGCCTCTTCGAGCGTATCTGCGGCTACGAGCAGGTGTTCAGGCGCTGGCTCGATCCGTACCTTTGAGCCATCCCTTGCATCATAGACCATCCAGTCCTCATCAACATCCTTTCGTCCAAGGTATGCTCGCCTGTACTTCCAGCCATGCGGACCTATTACAACAGGAATGCCGATTCGGTTAACGCCTGAAGCAATAGAGGCTGCCTTCTGAGACATTGCGCCCCATGCCATGCCGCATGCTCCAACCCTGTTTAAGATGTAGTCTGCAATCTCTGCATAGTTTGCTCTGATGTTTCGTCTGGCAAAGATCGACGCCACCTTAATAGCTGCATCGTGAATGTGAGCATTTGAAACACATGAGCCGATGTTAACGATGCATCCGCCATCGAAGTCGCCCGGGTACTTCTCATAGAGTGTCTTTCCATCTTCATCCCGGTAGAGTGCAGCATCCATTGCTCCGCATCCTGTCAGGACAACGATGTACTTTCGTTCAACGAACTCCTTTGCCATTATGTACACGTCTTTTGTTCCGTTCGGATAGTTACCGCATCCAACGATCGCGATGATTCCGGGAATCGTTCCAAGTACAAGTGGAGCGCCAACGTTCCGAATCTCCGTATCGAGAACAGGTCCTCTCCCGACACGTATCATTCCCTTCTCTGCCCTGACGAGTGGGAGTGCAGCCTTATGGATCACATCGACGATCGGGATATGCTTCTTGCAGACCTGTTCACACCTTCCACATCCAACACAGAGATCGAATAACTCTGCAAGTGGCTCGATGTTACCCGCTGCGGCAGCCTTATTCGCCTCGCCGATCGGTAAGCCCTGTGGGCATGCGATCACACAGTTTGCATCGCAGTTCTGGCACATCTCAACATATTCCTTGAACTCTTCATCGGTTGGGAGGTGCACCAGTCCTTTCCGCTTCTCATGCATGATCTGCACGAGCCGCACCGCGACCTCTCCTGCCTTCACTGGATCAAGGATCACAACACCTGGCTCCTTGCCGCTCACAAGTATGGTTATAATATCGTCTGCAGAATCATCTGTTCGATCAACCAGTCCATACAGCGCTTTATCGTTCGTTGCGATCAATGGAGCATGGGTCCTCTTTGCCTGCTCAAGGATATCTGCACGGATACACTGCTCATCGACCATGATGACATCAGCAATCCCTGAGCGGACAAACCTGAGCTGCCTTCCGATCGAGCCAACGATCTTTGCCCTGTCAGAGTACCGCGTCGTATCAATTGCAGTACAGCAGATACCCGCCACCTCGATCTTGTCTTCTAGATCATGTTCACGCATATAATCAATAACAGAGACTGACGGAACGACATTGTGACCGATAACAAGGAGCATCGGCTTTGTTTCATCGATGCACCCCATCCCGATCTCAACGAGCGGCGCGTCAGGGTCGCCCTTCGGAAGGTCGAATGCAACGATCTGAACGATGTCTGCAACCTCTTTACCGAGCGAGTCAAGCATGCCCACGTGAAACGCCTTTGACTCATAGTCGATGTTTGATCCTTCCTGGCCCGTGTGGACCGAGTCCATCACCTGCGCAATCTGCTCCTCAATGTAATCGAGCACAGGTATGAAGTCACTGAGTCTCTTCGGCTTTATCCCTGTTACAAGCCTCGTGAGTGGAGCCTCGATATTGATACCAGTCCCCATATCGATCTCACGATCGCCATAGATATGCAGAATCTCGTTCAACATGTGCCTGCCATGCGCTGTATGCGCGGAGCACCCTATTAGGCATGCAATCGTCACAAACCGCGCCTGCTGGGCAGTCATGTCGAGTCCACACGCCCCCTTCTTACCACCCGTAAGGTCGCACTTGCCGAATGTGCAGAAACAGCACATCTCACAGTACGGAGCATAGAATGGTTTGTACCGATCCATCAGCTTATAATCCCAGTCTCTGAGATCAACGATTCCTGGCATCGGTGTGGGGCCCATCGGCTCCCATTCTTCCTCTTCCTCTTCGATTCCGCCTATATTCACTACTACGTCCTTCAAGGCTTCTATCTCAATATTTCCCTTCTTTTCAGTTTTGGTCATACAGGTTCCTCCATTATCCAGAGATGTTATTATCATGCAATGTATGCCTGCACTGGATGTATCCTCCCTGTTGCAGATAAATGTTGCCTTTTTATTCGATTCCATGACGATTCTAACATGATTATTAATTAACTCGACTTGAAGCCCTTTGCAGATTCAATATTTATTTCTCTCATCCGCTCCTCTACAGCTTCAAACCGATCCTGCAGTATGGTAGAAGATCAAAAATTAAGAGAAAAGATAGGATACTGCACCTTAAAAACTGTGGGTTTTGCAAAGTTTAATCCCCAAGACCGTACTTCACTGGATCGTTCACATGATTCAGGAGGAGGATCACATCACCCATGTTGATCACACCATCAGAGTTCACATCCCCAGCCCACGCGATCTCGATCGGGTGGCTTACTGGATCGCCAACATGATTCAGGAGCATGTAAACATCGGTCATCTCAACGTTCGTGTCACCATCTACGTCACCCTTCTTCTGCGACTCCCACGGTTCCATCAGTGGATATCGATCCACGCTCTTGCCACCCGGGATTGGATATGGGTCTTTACCGATGCCATCGCCATCGGGATCGGTACCCGTGTAATCAGAGTAGTAGTTGCCCTCGGCACCAGAGTCCCACTCGTTTGTCCCGTTACGGTCGTAGGCGTTGAAGTTGTTGAAGAGGCTGTTGTTGATGAGGTTGTTGTGATGGATTCTGTTGTTATTTGAAGAGGATAGCCAGATACCATATTGAAGACTAGACCTTACAGTGTTGTGTGTTAATCTGTTGTGGTTTGAAGCATATAGCGAGATTCCTTGCGAGTTAGAGACCACCGTGTTGTTAGCTATCGTGTTATAGTTTGAAAAACGCTGATGTATGCCATCCCTAAAGTTGTTCGAGACTATGTTGTATGTGAGGGTGTTGTTACAGCTCACATCAAATAGATAGATGCCAAGGTTCTCGTTGTTTGATACAGTGTTATCTCTCACTTGTGTATGGTTTGAGTGTTTTAGATGGATCCCGTCCATGTTACCCGATACACTGACGTTCTCTATCCTTGAGTTCACTGTATAAGAAAAGAGAACCCCCTGACCATTCCCTCTCAGTGTTAAATCTCTTACCGTTATATTCGAGGAATTCACGACTCCAACATAGCCAGCATCATCCGGTATCTCCCTCTCCTCTTCTCCCACCCAGTAATAGATCGGCTTTCCATCCACCTCGTTACTGATATCTATGTAATTAGTATACTCGGAGAGACTCTCCCCCTCCACATTAAAGTTATAGTCATTCTCCCAAATCACGTTCTTTACAAGAGTGTTGTTGCCCGAATGACATAGACTGATGCCATACATAGAGTTCGATGCGGCATTATTCGTTAATCTGTTGCTACTTGAATGCTGGAGAGAGATGCCCTCCCGGGTGTTATAGCTCACAGCGTTCTTCGTTAATATATTGCTCGTTGAATAATCCAAGTAGATTCCAAACGCGCTGCGAGAGACGTTGTTGTTGATGAGCTTGTTTCTCTCTGAATGATCCAGGTAGATAGCCTTAGAGGTGTCTGATGCATTATTCCATGAGATATTGCAGCATTCCACACCGCTCAGGTAGATTCCAGCCTTACCACTCTTTGCCCCTCTCACCATAAACCCACTGATATTCACCAAGTCCGCGGTCACCTCAAAGACATGGTCCTTTTCATTCGCTGCACGCACCGTCACCACATCCGCACCGTCACCAATAAGCGTAATCCGCTTATTCACATCCACATTCTCAACATAGGTCCCAGGATGCACGTAGATCGTATCCCCATCTGAAGCATTATCAATCGCCGTCTGAATCGACTCGCCAGAACTCACGTGCCACTCAAGAGATGCTGCTGGCAGAGCTCCAATACACGTAACTACCATTAGAAAACCTATAACCAGTGATGCAACCAACTCATATTGAGTATCTCTCATCTCATGAACACCCCTTCTCGTTATTTCTCTCTACTTTCTGTCGCACCACCTCTTGAAAGTGAGAGGTTATAAACCTAACGAGAACTTTGAAAAACTCACTTACCTCCAGACCTCATCAAATCAATAAACATCTTCTTAATTAAAGCAGAAACCTTTATTAACTATTTTTTCAGCATAAAATGTGTATGAAGTATTTAATCGATTATTCGTTGAATGAAGAATATGGAAAGGGTGAAAAAACTTGGTGATAGGCTTGTAGAAATAGATTCACTCTGATTGATTGGGAAGTATTCAGACCAGTTGTTGCGGGAATGTAGAGAAACATTACAGAAAAAGGGAGGAAGACCGAAGATAGGTGAAGTTGTTATGATGAAAATTCTCATCTTACAGTAGTGGTATGGTTTATCAGATCCAGAAATTGAAAGGCAGATTGCTGACAGAATATATCTTTCCGCAAGTTCCTTGGTTTTCCTGAAAGTATTCCAGATTATTCAACTGTGTGGAAATTCAAAGAAAGAATGATCAGAACGGGAAAAGACAAGAAATAATATAGAAGGAGTTGCAGAGACAGATCAAAGCTAAAGGCTTAAGAGTAAAGAAAAAGAGGGGTCATCCAAGATGCAACTCTTATCACTGCCGATCCCCCGGGGGGTCATGCTAAAGCAGAAGAAAGAGGTGACGGGAAACCTTGATTACTCTGTAACCAAGGGCTGATTATGGAATAATCAGCCACGAAGAGGAGAGAAGGAACATCATGTTAACTCTGCAAGTTAACAGAAGTTACAGATCTACAATCTGTAACATGAACTAAAAAGAGAACAGCAACCCTACGCTGGTTTCAAATTATAGTATCTAACATAACTCACTTAACCATAGTTTAAGAACTTTTCTATCCACTTTTCTGCAAAGCTTATTCTCTGTGTTAGCTCATAAAATCTGCTCGAGATGACTTTTTAAGTTCGTCTAAGGTTTTAGGGTTTCTTTTTTTCCAGTTTCTCTATAGAATTAAATGACCATTGGGATGGTTCATTATAGAAATTAAAGAATTCGAGTAAAGTGTATATTAGTATTAGAGTTTTCTTCTCTTGATTTTTTCAATAAATCTTTCCATGTTTATTCTATTCTTCAAGTAGAACTGACAGAACAATTGTGTAGTATAGAATTTTCGGTAATAGAGATGCGAGTCTTTCAAACTGAAGATTGCCTTATGCTATTTTGAAGAAAGATTCTATTCTGCTTCTTGTTTCAGTGAATTCTTCGTATTTGTTAATCCCTTCCACTGTTTGTTTTATTGCGTAACTGAAATCTTTAAGTAAGCTTGATAGATTCTTGTTGTATTTGCTGTCAAGCCAGAATAAGTTTGCTGGATGATTTTCAATTCTCTTTTTAAGCTTTTTTACATCTATGTTACTTTTCACTTTTATTAGAGGAATTGTTCTGCAGTTAAGAGGTAACAGAATATTATTGTAGGCTAAGAATCCAGCATCAGCCATGATAACCTTTATTTTCCCATTTTGAGTTTCCAGATTTGATATTACTATCTCTTCCCAGATTTCCTTCTTTGGTTCGTTCTTCAACAACCGAGAAATTCGTGAGATTTATCAGAGTGTGCAGACAATATAGCCGACTTCAGAACCTCTAAGAGAATCATGGCAGAATTCTGCATCAAAAAATCCATCCTTTATCATCTTCTTCCCTTTCCTCAGCCTGTTTAAATCCACTGTTACAACTGTGGTCTCCAGCCCATAGTTTTCGTCTGCTTTTTCTTTAACATTCCTTTTTATTATATTGTCTATCCTTACTTTTGTCCTGTGTGATTTCTTCCTGAAATCTTCTCAATCTTAGAATGATTTAAGCACCTTTAAGCTTTAAAAAGTCTTTCAACTCCCTGTGGTCTCTCAGAAATGCGTAAAAGAGAATCGGAGAGAACCCAAAGAAGAACCTCATAATCTCAACAATATAATATTCTATGATATAGTCGTCACACTCGTCACACGTCTCTTTCGTCTTGAACATCCCTCTTGCTCTCTCCACAACAACCTCAGCAAACTCTAAAGCTACAAACCAAAATTCATCTTCTTCCATCTCTCCACTGCTGATCCTCTCCACCACACTTCTCAAAATCATGAAAACTAATTAGATAAGTCTGTTTTTAAATTTTTCTATTTTTAACACTTAATTCTTGATTTAAGGAGTTTCCCTTGTTATTTTTGAATCACACTTTGCTGGAAATTAGAGATAAAAATATGGAGATGTTTTAGCGCTTATCTAAACTTATTATGGATTCAGATGAAAGAGACCCTAAACAGTGGAGAGATGGAAGAAGATGAATTTTGGTTTGTAGCTTTAGAGTTTGCTGAGGTTGTTGTGGAGAGAGCAAGAGGGATGTTCAAGACGAAAGAGACGTGTGACGAGTGTGACGACTATATCATAGAATATTATATTGTTGAGATTATGAGGTTCTTCTTTGGGTTCTCTCCGATTCTCTTTTACGCATTTCTGAGAGACCACAGGGAGTTGAAAGACTTTTTAAAGCTTAAAGGTGCTTAAATCATTCTAAGATTGAGAAGATTTCAGGAAGAAATCACACAGGACAAAAGTAAGGATAGACAATATAATAAAAAGGAATGTTAAAGAAAAAGCAGACGAAAACTATGGGCTGGAGACCACAGTTGTAACAGTGGATTTAAACAGGCTGAGGAAAGGGAAGAAGATGATAAAGGATGGATTTTTTGATGCAGAATTCTGCCATGATTCTCTTAGAGGTTCTGAAGTCGGCTATATTGTCTGCACACTCTGATAAATCTCACGAATTTCTCGGTTGTTGAAGAACGAACCAAAGAAGGAAATCTGGGAAGAGATAGTAATATCAAATCTGGAAACTCAAAATGGGAAAATAAAGGTTATCATGGCTGATGCTGGATTCTTAGCCTACAATAATATTCTGTTACCTCTTAACTGCAGAACAATTCCTCTAATAAAAGTGAAAAGTAACATAGATGTAAAAAAGCTTAAAAAGAGAATTGAAAATCATCCAGCAAACTTATTCTGGCTTGACAGCAAATACAACAAGAATCTATCAAGCTTACTTAAAGATTTCAGTTACGCAATAAAACAAACAGTGGAAGGGATTAACAAATACGAAGAATTCACTGAAACAAGAAGCAGAATAGAATCTTTCTTCAAAATAGCATAAGGCAATCTTCAGTTTGAAAGACTCGCATCTCTATTACCGAAAATTCTATACTACACAATTGTTCTGTCAGTTCTACTTGAAGAATAGAATAAACATGGAAAGATTTATTGAAAAAATCAAGAGAAGAAAACTCTAATACTAATATACACTTTACTCGAATTCTTTAATTTCTATAATGAACCATCCCAATGGTCATTTAATTTTACAGAGAAACTGGAAAAAAAGAGACCCTAATATAGTTTGTATTCATGAGAGAAGCCATGACAGAAGTGATCATGGAAAGAGAGAGGAGAGCGAAGAGAGTATAGTCATCCTTTTACTGGTTTTCAGGGTATTATTTCTGTTCCGATATGTTCTCCTTTGATTGCACTGAGGATATTTTCAGGATGCGTTCCATCAAAGACGAGTGTATGAATCCTGCAGCGTTCGATGATCTTTGCGGCCAGTGGATCGACTGGAGAGTTGGTGCCTGCACCCATGCTGATTTTCATTACAATCTCAACGAGCTCTTCAGGTGTCAATCTCGAGAGCTTTCTTGCGTTAGGATTGGTTCTTGGATCTGCTGTGTAGACTCCATCGACAGAGGTTGCAATGAGAAGCTTCTCGGCGCGAACGTACTCGGCGAGGATTGCTGAAACGGCGTCGGTTGTCTGTCCAGGGGCAACACCGCCCATCACAACCACACGTGATGATGATGCGGCATTCTCAGCTTCTCGGTAGTTGGTTGGCACTTCTGGGTATACGGGAAGTGCGAGGCTTCCGATCGCTGCGACAAGAAGGCTTGCGTTGAGGCGCGTGACCTCGATTCCGATAAAATCGCATGCCACTTCGCTTGCTCCAAACCTTCGTGCGACGTTGATATACTTTCGAGCAACCTTCCCGCCACCTGTTACGATGAACACCTTCTCTTGTGATGCTAACTTTTTTATCACCTTTGCGTACGCCAGTACTCTCTCGTGGTCGAGATCTCCTACAAGCACTGAGCCACCGATGGATATCACAAGAGTCATTCTTTCCCCGAACTTAAAAAGCGAGACCTAGGTGGTGGAGCAGTATTATAAGTACTGCGCCTGCTATCCCACCGATCGCACAGATGGCAAGGACGATCCACGTGTAGGTGATGTTGAGTCCCAGAAAGAAGTTTCCAGCAAATAGTATCAGAAGTCCAATTATCGTATTCACAATGAAGTGCTTAACCACCTTTAGAAGGAGGTAGGCTACTACAACTGCCGCAATTATAATAACGAGCGTTCCATACTCGAAGAACATCGACACATAAAACACATTCCTGTTTTATTAAACTTTGCACAAAGAGAAGTGTATGCTGAGGGGAGTGTTCGAGGAGATCGGTTTTATCTGTTGATTGTTATATGTTCTGTGAGTGCTGCGAGTATTCCTAGGAGGGTGTTGAACCAGTAGGAGATGAGTCGGTAGAGGAGGGTTGATAAGAGTGCGATCTCTTTTGGCACACCTGTTGAGATGTAGAGCAGTGCCATTATACTGTCTACCTGTCCTACTCCTCCTGGGAGGAATAGTGGTATCATTCCGATTATCATGGCGATTGTGTAGGTTATCATCAGGATTCCTGGGTTGATATTGTAGTTGAGTGCGAGAAATACGGCGTATGCTGTTGCTACATTGAGTATCCAGCCGATGAGGGAGCATATCAATGCCAGTGCGAGTCTTCCATTCTTCTTTGAGAGTCTTTTCAGCTCGTTGTGGAAGATCTCTATGGAGTTGTCGATTGTGTGAATGTATTCCTCGTAGCTGAACTCTCTTTTGAATATCCGGATCAGTGGTGTAACTCTTTTGATGATGTTGTGTGTGAGCTCTTCAAGCTTCTCTTTTCGCAGGTAGAGATAGATGAATAGGAGGAGGGCTGTTATGATGATTCCTAAGATGAAGAGCATTGCCAGAACCTCCCAGAAACTGAGATTTTTATAAAAGAATAGGAAGAGCAGTCCGATCAGTGCAACGAGAATAAAGGGGATCATGTTCAGCACCCGTTGTGTGATGATTGTGGCAAAGCAAGCCGAACTACTCGTCTCAGTGGCATTTCCAAGGAGGAGCGCCTTAACAGGCTCGCCACCTGCGCCGAGACTCGGAGTTATGTTGTTCACAAGAATGCCTACCAGGTAGATCTGGAAGAGGCGGGGAAGACCGGGTTTCTCTGCGATCAAAACACGCCATGAGAGCGTGAATAGGATGATGGTTCCGATGTCAAAGAGAATGGCAAGCAGTACCAGTGCCAGATCGACGCTGCTGAGCAAGGCTCTGAGCTCTTCAAGTCCGATTGCGTGTGTGAATAGCCCGAAGACCCCGAGACCTATCAGAAGAGGCACTGCAAGCTTTCGCTTATTGATCTTCATCCTCTGAAAATTGGGTAACACAGGTCTCTTAGATCAACCTGTTGGTTTAAAAAGGGTAGATTTTTCAAAAGTTCTGTGATGGTGTTTTTGGTTTTATCCTGAGTGAGTATAATTATAACACTCAGTTAAAAAATAGTAAAAGTTAAGTAGAGATGCCACAATATCTCTTATAGAGGATTTCTAAAAAACCAAAATAGATTGAAATTCTCTTTTAAACTGAGAGAAAGGAGAGTTAAATGAAGAAACTGACCATAGTTGGTTTAGTTTTCTTGATCCTGCTTATTGCATACTGCAATGGTGCAAATGCAGTGAACTATGACTGTGGAAAACTCCGTGTCAACGAGACCGGCGCGTGGCATGATGGAGGCAGTTCTCACACCAGATGGGACTATATCAGAACTCTGATCCTCCACATCCTCAAACCTACAGAGATACCAGAGAACACCCTCAAGTCACATGAAGAAAGAGGCGGCAGTAAAGATAAATCAAGAATCTGCACCAAGAACGGCTCTGCAAGCTGCACGGTAGATACGAACGAGAAGACCTATAGATCCGAAGCGAGCGAGGATTACATGAACTCCCCTCAACTCGATGCAACGAGCGATAACAACAGTCCCCAAAGGGTTGCAGAGAACACCAACAACACCCCAACACTTCGAGAGTGCATCATGAACACCAAACCCGATTATTGGAGACCGAAAGACCCAACCAGTTACATCATACCAGAGAACGAATGGGTGAAGTACTACGCAAACCAGTTATACGTCTCACCTGATGGAAAGATAAGATACAAAGACCAGAAGGTTGCCGCCTATGTGGACACAGACGGAACAGTACTCGCATGGAACGATAAACTGTTTAAAGGAGAATACGTTTCAGACTCGGTACAGTTCAAAGATAAAAGCCTCCAACAACCAGGTAAAATTGATTACTACACAAATCCAGATTACTACCTCTTCAACGGAAGAAGAGGTGATTGTGAAGACTATGCAACAGCGGTATGCTCCATGCTGCTCAGCGGTGAAGTCTCCATCCTCGACCGAGAGAATCGCTTTGTGAAAGAGGTTATTCCAGCCAAAGTGGTTATGGGGTGGTGCAGGAATGAACGACACGCATGGGTAGAGTACATAGCATACGATACTCTTTTTGCCTGTGATTGCGGTGTTATCTCTCGCACTGGCAAGTCAATAACCAGATATGCAACAAAGGATGAAATGTATAAGTACTGGGACTTCAAACCCGTTTATGAGTATAATAACCTGCTCTTCAGAGAATATACCGGCTGGAGTAGAGAGTGTTCGCAAGTTCGATAAACTCTGCAAGAGTCAGGTTCTCAGCTCGCACCTCCAAGAGCTCTGGTGAGAGCTTCTCTAACTCCTCTCTCTCCACGGGCAGGTTTGCAAGGAGTGTATTCTTGAGTTTCTTTCGGCGATGGGCAAACGCCGCTCTAACAACCCGCGAGAAGAATTCTTCATCGATAGCGCCACGTGGTCTCTTTCTCATCTCTAATCTGACCACTGCAGAGCTTACGGCTGGTTGCGGTTTAAATGCACCCCTTGGGACCTTAAAGAGGAGCTTTGTCTCTGCAAAGTACTGTGCCATAACCGTGAGACGACCGTACTCTTTTCTCCCACTCTCTGCTACGATGCGTCTTGCAAACTCGTCTTGGTACATAAGGACCGCAAGGTCGAACTCGTAATTGAAGAGTTTGAAAGTCACTGGCGAGGAGATCTGATAAGGAAGGTTCGAGACCACCTTGTTGAACGGTGGAAAATCTATCTTGAGCGCATCAGCATGGATGACATCAACATTCTCACTCACAACTGTATTGTTGAGCTCTCTTACAAGGGAAAGGTCTTTTTCAATAGCAATGACTCTACCCGCATACTCTGAAAGCACTTCTGTAAGGTTTCCAGTTCCAGCACCGATCTCAAGTACCACGTCACCAAGATTCAAATCTGCCACTTCAACGATGCGTGCAAGTACTCGCCGATCCACCAGAAAGTGTTGCCCACCCTTAGCCATAATAGTTACACCCTCCAACCAAGTATTATATCAATGATGCGCCACTTCCCCCTTAACACCACTTCACTCCTTAATCGGATCTAGAATAAGCACACTCCGTTACACTCACAATAAAATTTTGTCTAATACTATAATTGGGAGACTACCACTTCTCTTGGGGTTGGTGGTCGGTCTCTGGGATGTTTTTCATACCAGTGGTCTTGGTTGTTTTTTCTCTGGGAGGTGTGGTAGTTCTTGGGTGTTTAGGAGGAGGGGTTGTTCGACGTCTTTTGCCCGTTCGATCAGGAGTTCTTTTCCGATCTGTGTGAATGCGTAGATTGGAACGGCTGTACCGCCTTGGACGAGTGGTCCACGTTCTGCTGCATAGTGGCGCACCCACTTGGAGGCACATCCTGTGGTCAGGTCAACGAGGTTTACGAACTCTCGAGCTTCTTCGGGTGGCATGCCGGTTGTGTGCACGCCAAACTCTACTACTGTTACGTCTGGGTGTTCTGCTGCGACGTCTCGAATTTTCTTTGCGTCATCGAGTGACGCGACTGTTACGCCGATCTTTTTGTGCCCAAGTTCGATCGCTTTTTCAACGCCGGCTGCCATGTCGAGCTTTGCGGTTTCTGGGTCGAGCACGATCCCTCCTGCTTCTTTGACTCTCTCAATCAGTTTTGGGATTGGTGTGGTCTCGACGAGTCCTGATATCCTTGCTCCAATGCCTTGGACGAGTGTTGGGTTGGCAGTGATTATGGTACCGATCCCGTCGCCTGCAATGACCGCAGCATCGAGCAAGCCACGATCGAGCACCGTCTGGAAGACCTCGGACGCCCCGAATCCAACGAATGTCTCCATCTCGATCTCACGGTCTCCTGTGAAGAGTCCAAAGTCTGCGATTCGAAACTCGGTATTTTCACGGACAATATTCTCTGTGAGCTTCTTGTAGCCCCTTATCTTCTCGAAGATTGGGCAGTACTCAGTCATTGGCTTCCCTACCTCGACCACCTTCCCGTTTTCAACCACTACTCGCGCTCTTCCAAGCAGTTCCATCACATGTCTGTCTTTCACCACCATTGACACATCCTTCAAAGTGAAACTGAAGAGATAAGATATTATTATTGATGATAATTCTTTCCCTGCTACATCTGAAAGAATGAACAGAAAAAAAAATTGGAAAAAAATTTCCTCCTTTCGAGTCACGGTCTTGACTCTCGAGTGGTCTCTTGGACGAGCGTCGAACCGCTGACTGTGGTTAGCTGAAGACGGTTTGCTGGGTGCGTTCTCTCATGGGTTCTTTTTGGTCGTTACTCGCGGATCTCTGGTGGTAGCATGTTGGGTATGCCGTCCTCGATCGGATAGATCTCATTACATTTTCTGCACTTCAGCGTGCCTCTTATGATCTCTCTCTCGTCTTCTTCCTCTATCTCCAGTTCGAGGTCGCCTTTGCACGTGGGGCAGCAGAGTATCTCTGTTAAGTCATGTTTCATCTTTATCCTATTAGCATCTTGATTGTTCATATAGTTTAGTGCTTGCTCTCTTCTCCTGCAGCAGTCTCTCTGCTGTCTTCCATGTCTTGCGCACGAAAGAGGGGTATGTTTCGTGTGTCTGGATCCATTCTTCCATGAATCTTTTCGTCTTTGGGTCTGATGGGTATCCACTTCCAATTTCGTATCCTGTTCTTTCTTTTAGGTCCTCTATCAGCCTGTCTCGTTCTACTTTTGCGATTATTGATGCTGCTGCAACGATCGGGTAGTTCTCATCTGCCCGGTGTTCTGAGATTATCTCTGTATTGTGTCTGTAACTCTTGGCTACGTGCTCTTTGAATCGTTCTGGTTTGACGTCTGGTGAGTCGAGGTATGCGATCTCTGGCTTCAGTTCTTCGAGCACCTTTGCTGTGCAGAGCACCATTATCCTGTTCATTGTCATAACTTTCCTGAGTTCATCGATCTGGCTTGCGCTTACGGTGAGCACGATTATTTTATCTGCATCCTTTTCAATTCTGACAGCGAGTTTTTGGCGCTGTTTTCGCGTGAGTTTCTTTGAATCTCGAAGACCGAGCCTTTCTATTACTTTTTCGTCAGATGTCATGACCCCGCTCACGCACATCTCTCCGATGACAGATCCTTTCCCTGCTTCATCAACACCTGCTATCAGCACCATCTTCACCTATTCTCCACAATCAATCCATCTTTGCAGTGAGTTCTTCGTACGTATATAAAATGTTCACACCTCCCCTTCCCAACTGTTCTCTCCCAACTGATACCTATCGCCACGAAGTTGGTGACCGATTAGAAGGGGTGAGAGTCGACTATATATAATACAAGTCATTATATCATTATATATTATATTGTTGGTATTGTCTGGGTTGGGATAACTCAATGATAGGAGAGAACATCACCGTGCCAGTACTCTTCATTGGGTATGTCATCATCGTACTTGCAGTGCTCCTGTACCGCTCAGCTATACTTGCAACGATTCTCATAATAGCGCTGCCAGCCGCATCTCTCCTGATCTTTCCCGAAGCTTCGGCAGCCTTCCTATCATCAAAACGGTTCAGCATAATAGACGATACAGTTCCAATCTATAATGTTCACATACTCCTCTTTATATGGGCAAGTCTGCTCACCCTCATCTCTTACTCTGAACTGGTATCATGGTACCTCACCACCACCCTAAAAGAAAAGAGAAATAAGGAGAAAAACGAGAAGAGATCGAGGAAGAAAGGAGCATTACCAGCAAAAAAGAGTGGCATGCAAGTAAAAATACCATTCAAACCACTTGAAAATATACTGATAAAGATGGAAAGCCTGATAAGCAAAAGATAGGAGGTGCACCGATGAAACACACCCATCAGGAAGAACTGGTTAAAAACATTATAAAAACATTATAAATAATGAAGTGTGACAATGCGTTTGAGCTGCGATGAGCTTATCATTGTACCCGAGATGATTTTATAAATAATATGAATGTATCTTTGGAGCCTGAGTGTATGTCTATAGGTGATCGTCTCTTCAATCTCTTGATTCGACACTACGAGGATCCTGAGTCACGTGCCATAGTTATGAAGTGGTTCTTTCGCATCTCCCTCATAATGATTGTAATGGGATACATCATACTTTTTTACCTATTATTCAACAAACACGGGCTTTTAGAACGCATCCAGCTCTTATAACTTTTATAATTCCTATAAATCTGGCATCTTCGGCATTAAATCCTTTCGATTCATCCACCAGAAAGTGGCATAGCCTGAAATAACCGTTGAGAAGAAGAGCAGGAGTGCATACCACCAGAGATCTTCAGGACCCTTATCTGTAAAGAATGGTGTGCCATAGATGGTTGCAATAGTATTAGGTACGAGCACTGCAGTCCCGATCACTGTAAGCCACGCCATCAAGAGCGAGACCTTGTTATTCAGTATCTGGAGTTGATTGTTATAGATACTCTGTAGAACCTCAAGCCCAGACGCCAGGACCTCTGACATGTGCTCTCCAAGTGCAATCTGCCGATTAACATCGTTTGCAAGGATCGTGAACATGCCAAGCAGGTGCTTATCATCCGTTATGAGCTTGGCATCACCATACCTGAGAGACGATATCACATCAAGCGTCGTCCACAACGCATCCAGATACGCTATCAAGGCATGCTTCATATTATATATGTCCGGCGCAAGCGACTCTCTTGAAGCCTTGACATCAAGAAGCGTTTGACTGAGTTCGTCCCCCTGCAGCTCTATCTCGCGAAGATGATCAAAATTCCCATTGTTGTTCTCATCGATCAACCTGGTGAGCAGAATCGTTATCTTGTCAGGGGGTGAAAGCTTCGGATCAACCTTCTTCAGGAAAGTTGGAGCATACCTCGAAAAACGAGTAAGGCGAGTCGTACCAATTCCATGAATCGTGAGAATCAAATTCTTCCTGATAAGAATCAAAAGTGGCGTGATATTAACATCAAACCTTCTACCAACAACAGCAGGCAACCGTATACCAAGCTCAGTGTCAAGATCCTCATAAACAGAGTAATAATCCCCAAGCAAAGTTGGAACAAGTGACGAGATGAAACCAGCAGAAACCGCCACCTTCTCAGCCTCGCTCGGATCCTCAGCCGCAAAATCAATCCACGCCAGATCAGTATTAGCCAAAAACGGTATGAACTCAACAGGCGAATCTCCAACGATCTTGAACTGCCCACCACTTGGCGTAAGAGCTATACAAAACGCCTTCTTCCTAGACAGCGCTGGCTGATCCGTTGAGATCGAACTGAAAACATTATCGAGCTTGGCAGCACCCATAACAATCTAAATTAAAGTTTATGGTGTATTAAATTTTCCATCATACAAGGCTTACAGTGGATTGTGCCAGAGACTGGTTTCTCAAAGAGATCCATGCAAAAAAGATTCACACCACATGGAAAAACGGCTCCAGAAAAATAGACACACCAGGAAGAAAGCATCTATAAATCAGGGCTCACCTGAGCAAGATAAACCCCCCAGTGGCTTCATTAAGTATATTGGTGGGGCCGCCGAGATTCGAACTCAGGTCACAAGACCCCCAGTCTTGCAGGATGGTCCAGGCTACCCTACGGCCCCTCGGGTATATCGCTACTAAGGAGCATTACACCTACTTTACTCTTTTGCAACTCCATCTGCCATCGGAATTCCGATCTTTTTATAGCCATCCCTCTAATTTTCTGCACTGATAAACTCTTTCACCCAATACCTCGAATAGCCCTGCCTTCTCTCACCAGATAGATCCAATACTACTCCTTCACAACTCTTGATCATCTCATCGAAGTCAAGAATATTGCTTAATTCTCTTTTCAAGTCTTTCCATCCAGATTCAATTGGATTCAGGTCAGGTGAGTAAGGTGGAAGGTAAATGAAGTAGATATCGAGTTCTTCTGCTCTTATCTTAACAGTCTTTGCATGATGGATCCTTGCATTATCCAGTAAAATATGCACAGAGTTCTCTCAGGATTCTCTTTCCTGATAAGTTCAAGAAAACTCATCATATCATCTGATTTGCAGGAATCTGAGAGCATTGCAGCATCACTCCAGTTCAAAGCTATAAAACCGAATATCTATCTGGATATCTTCGTTCTTTCCCTATATCTAACAATTGGTGTGTTTATCACCCTTCTCTTATTCGGATTTAGCTGAATAGAGCTTTCATCCAGAAATCCTATGATAGAATTTTCAACCTTGGATAAACAATCTTCTACTCTTTTTTTAGAGTTTCTTCTGCATTATCGGGTCTCTTCTCGTCCTGGATGTAGGATCTTGATTACTGTGTAGTCAATAGATGCTTATGAAATAAGCGGCATTTACTGTATTTTACTTTCTTTTTCTTTCTTAAAATTTCTTTCTTAAAGTTGCCCAGACTGTTTTGTATGCATATTCTACGCCTCTTGTAGTCTTGACGTAAACTGTGACCTCCTTTAAAGTCATTGCCTTACCTTCTATCTCCATGAGAATTTTATCCTTTTTATACCATTCTTCACTGGAGATCCTTGGTTTTCTGACTCTTTTACTCGTCTCTGGCATGATTCCTCCATAATTCTCTCTGTTCCATCTTTTCAGCCATTCCTTTATCGCTCTTTCAGATCTCCTTATGATTTCTCCAACTTCGTATATGTTCTTTCCATCATACAAAAGGAGTATTGCAAGCAATTTTTCTTTTATTCTCGGGTTTCTTTCTTTTCTGTATTTCTCTTCCAGTTCTTCCTTTGTAAAGTGTTTTAGCATGAAGAATAATACTATCTGGAAGTGAAGTTATTTTGGGATGAACTATAATTATGGAATCTATTTTTACCTCTCGAACATTTCCGATAACGTCCCAGGCGTGTCTGAAGTCCGGTCGGGGATTTAGGCGCGGCATGAGGTGGAGCCAGATACGCTCTGTTATCTGCCGTTCGTTATTCATTCATTACTCTTCGCTCATAAAACTATTTGGAGAATTGTAGGAATACTGCCTGCAATTCCCATTATCACAATCTTTGTAACACTTTCAAAATCGAAAGGCCATGTCTTGACTCTTTCACTTCTCTCGATCATATTCACAAATACTTCATACTTTTTCAAATCTAGCTCATTTGCAGATTCATTTCGAATTTTATTTTCCAAATTTCTAATTGAAAGAATTCTCTGTTCTTTAAAACCATCTTTTACGCTTTTTATGACTAAATGAACATAATAGTTAGGAATAACGAGGATAATAAGAAAACCTGACAATTCTGCCATCAATATGAAAATGTTACAATATATCCAAGGTCCGTGTTCAGTCATCAGGAACCTGATGACCGCTGGAAAGGAAATCATTATAGATGTATATGAGTATAATATGTTTAAAGGAAAGACTTTTAGCTCCTCTATTATTTACGACAGAAGCAAAGCTCTGAGCTTCATTTGAGTTTTTGAATTCTTTTGATAATTTTCTTAATATATTAGTAATACCAATCATCATACATCCCATCATAACAAAGAAAAGCCATCCTCCTACAGTACCCCCACCGCCGCCTATTATATCCTTTACAAGCCCAGAACGATGGTCTAGGTAACTTGATATGAATCCTATCGCTCCTCCAACTAGCAAAATAGGTAAAGCAGAATATAAATGATTGAAATGCCGTTTAAACCATGGAGGAGCTTCTTTCTTAAGTTTGTAAGGCGAAAAAACAGCATAGAGATATTTTTGCATATTTTCTTTTATTCTATGAGGATAGGGCATATTAGGATCGAGAAATTTTTCGATAGATATATCTCTCAGTCTTCTTATCATGATTAACATAAAAAAACCTGTTACAGACCATAAAAAGCCAAGCTCTTTTGTCAGCCACAAAATGTATGTTTCTCTTTCAGAAGTACAGAGTAACAATATCAAAATCCATCCATAATTTGCAAAAATGACTGCGAATACAAGATATGGCATCTTAATTTTCTCGCAGAACAATTCGATATAAAGTTTGTATTCCTGCTTTAAATTGTGAGAAATAATACTTCCTCCTTTTAGACTCTCATGATCGTAAGCTACTTCCCTCTATCGGAATAAGCTTATAATTATAGTACCTAACATAACCCACTTAACCATGGTTTAAGAACTTTTCTGCAAAGCTTGTTCTCTGTGTTAGCTCATGGAAACTGCTCGAGATGACCTTTTTAAGTTCATCTAAGGATTTTGATGAGGAGAGGAGAAAGTTTTCTCTTTGTAGCTCTCCAGATCTCTTCGATCGGGTTCAGATCTGGAGAGTAAGGAGGTAGATGAACCAGAACCGTGTTCAGCTTTCCCGCTTTTCTTCTTGTCTTTCTTGCCCCCGGTGTGATCTGAGGTTATCCAGAATGATGACTATGGTCTTCTCCGGATTCTTCTCTCTTATTTCTCCAGAAACTCACATACAGACTCCTTCTTTGAATCTTCTTTGAAGTCTACAACGCTCTTTCCATTTATCGCATTAGAAACCGAAGGTATTTGCCCTCATCTTTGTGGTGTTCTTCTTAACAACTGGTTTATTGAATGACCAGAGCCTTTGAGTGTTTGCGATCAAGCTGAGGCGAGGTTTCGTCCAAGAATCCTGTGATGAAGTTCTGCGTTCTCAGGCCTTCTGTAGTCTCTCAGGTAGGGCTTGGCGTATTTCATTCCAGATGATTTTAGTATGTTACTTGCCTGTAAGCAACTCTTAATTATGGTCTTGAGCAAAGCTATTTATACTAAAACAAAGCAACAAAATATATGGGCAGAAAGCGAGTCTACGAAGTTGCAAAACGCATACCAGCAGAAGAACTCGACAAAAGGATCAAGAGGCTCGAAAAGGATACAAGTGTTCTCAAAAGATTATACTTTATAAGATATCTCTACAGAGGGATGAACGTTGAGGAAGCTGCTGAACTGGTTGGGGTCACTAAAGCAACGGGCTACGCATGGCTTAAGAGATGGAACTCCAATGGTTACGAAGGTTTAATTCCGGATTTTGGTGGAGGAAGACCTTCTAAACTTACAGAGGAGCAGAAAGAGAAACTGAAGGAAATGCTCAAGAAAAAGGATTCCTGAACTTCCTTCGTCGTCCAGTTCTTTATAGTTCTTCCTTCTGCTCTTCTGTAAGTTTAGAAGGTCTTCCTCCACCAAAATCCGGAATTAAACCTTCGTAACCATTGGAGTTCCATCTCTTAAGCCATGCGTAGCCGGTCGCTTTGGTAACTCCTACCAAACCGGCAACTTCCTCAACACTCATTCCTCTGCAAAGGCGTCTTATAAAGTACAGTCTTTGAAAGACTCTTATGTCTTTCTCGAGTTTCTTGACCTCGTAAACCCACTTTCTTCCCACATATCTGGTCTGTTATCTTTAGTATAAAATAATTTTGATTAGAACAATAAGTTTCCTACAGTGAAGTTATTTTAGGGATAAGCTGTTGTAGTTGGTGCTGTGTTGAATAACTTTTAAGTTTCCTTCCTGTTATTTCTCATTTACAGGAGGGATGATTGGGATGCAGAGTAAGAGAAATTGGAAGGAATATAATGAAAAACTTGTGCGGAGGGGAGAACTCTATATCTCATTGGATTTCCTTGAGAACTGGGATGAAGAATTAAATAGGATGAATGAGGGGAAGGTTGGCAGACCTTTCAGGTTTCCTCGAACCTTTATGTGTTTTCTAGCTTTCTTGCATGTAGCTTTCCTTCCATTAAGACAAATGGAAGGATTTTTGAGGAAATTATCAGAATATATACCTGAGTTAAAGGTAGCTGATTATTCCACTGTTTGTAAGAGGTTGAGGAAACTAGACTTTGAACTCTCTAGTAATCTTGGAGAAGATCTTGTAGTTGCAATAGATTCGTCTGGTATGAAGATAACGAATAGAGGAGAGTGGATCAGAGATAAATGGAAAGACGAGAAAGGGTTGGATTAAGGTTCATATTGCTATAGACGTTAAAACAAGGAAACTCTTAGCCTTAAAGATAACAGATGAAAGAACAGGTGATGGAAAGATGTTAAAACCTCTGGTAAAGCAAATTAAAGGAAGAGGTGGAGAGATAAGTAGGGTATATGGTGATGGAGGTTATGATAGCAGAGAGAATTTCAATTATCTTGCTGAAAATAATGTAGAACCAGTGATCAAGATAAGAAGTAACTCTTCAACTAAGTCAAGAGGCTCTCCATCCAGAGCTAAGAGAGTAAGAGAACCCAAAAGAGTTAGGTCATGAAAGATGGAAAGATAAATACAGGTATGGCTGCAGATGGACAACAGAGAGTTTCTTCTCTGGTGTTAAAAGAGTATTTGGAGAGACATGCAGAGCAAGATCTACAGAAGCTTTATTTCAAGAAGTAAAGATGAAATTCATCTTCTACAACATGCTCATAAGTGTTTAAGCCTACATTCTCAGAGAAACAATTACCTGAAGATATACCCCATCCAGCCAATTGTTCAACACAGCAGCTAAATCGAAAGGTTTGTAAAGGATGTGTGTGACAATTACAGTAACAACTGTTACGGTTCATGTAAGATAGGATAATGTGCAGGATGGACAAATGATTTATGCACGCGTGGTATAAATATGGTGATATCAACAGGGACATACCGTGTTCAAACGCAGGGAAAGTGAAAAATGACGGCTGAAATTGCGATAATGAACAAAGAGGCAATAGCTCTTGCATCTGATAGTGCGGTTACAAGCATACAGGAAAATGGCCAAAAAATATTCACATCTGCTAACAAACTTTTTAGTTTGTCTAAATACCATCCTGTTGGAATAATGATCTTTGGCAGTGCTGAATTTATGGGCGTTCCATGGGAGACAATAATTAAAATCTATAGAAATTACCTGGGTGAAAAGAAATTTGATACTTTAAAAGAATACGTCAATGATTTTACAGATTTTTTAGATAATGGCAGTCCATTGTTTCCTGACTCTGTGCAGAAAGAATATTTACTTTTTACAGTGTATGGTTATTTCCAGTTTATTAGAGGAAAGATTGAGGAGGAGGTGGAGTTAATTATCGGTGAAAAAGGTGAAATCACCCCTAAAGATATAAAAAAAATAACCTCTGATGTGATAAAAGCTGATCATGATAAATGGAAAAAGACTATCCGTCTCCCTTCAATTCCTGAAAGCCATGCCAGAGACATAATAGAAAAATATGGAAAAAATATTGAAGAATTAAAAAAAGAAGTGTTCGAGGAATTGTCCATCTCCAAGCGCCTTTATACTCGATTAGAAGAGATTGCTACAAGTCTGTTTTGTAAATTTCGAGAAGATGTAGCTTCAGCTAACACTTCTGGGATTGTAATTGCCGGTTTTGGAGAAAAAGATATATTTCCCTCTCTTAAATTGCTGGGTGTTGAAGGAGTGGTAAATAACAAGTTGATATATAAAGAGATTTCATCAGCTGAAATTAGCTTTGAGAACAGTGCCATGATCATGCCTTTTGCTCAGAGGGAGATGGTGGACACATTCATGGAAGGCATTGATCCACATTACAGATTCCTTAATGAAAGTTACATCACTGAGATGTTTGAAAAACATACAGAACTTATCACTGAAAACATCAAAAAATACAGTCATGAAGAAAAACAGAAGCTGAAATCAAAATTAAAAAAATTAAGTAGAAAAATTCTTGCAGATTATCAAAAAGAGCTGAAAAATCACAGAAAAGAAACGTATACTGCTCCAGTGATGACCGTTGTCTCCATGCTGCCAAAAGATGAACTTGCAGCAATGGCAGAATCACTTGTTAACCTAACCTCATTTAAAAGAAAAGTCACACTTGAAACTGAAACAGTGGGCGGTCCAATTGACGTGGCTGTAATATCAAAAGGGGATGGATTTATCTGGATCAAAAGAAAACATTACTTTAAACCAGAGTTAAATCCCCAATTTTTAGCTAACTATTACAAGAAGGTAGGGAACTATGAAGAAGAGTGAAGAAAAGAAACAGGTAATTCGTTCGATGAGGGACTTCGAGAAAATTTATTTTCCAAAGTCTTTCGAGAAACGATTGTCAGAGAAGGAAACAGATGCCAAGACTCTTGGTGTTACCTGGGCAAAAAAATCCATTGAAATGGCCAAGGAATTGATTTAGCATGGTTTTGTTTCTAATCCGTCCAGAAGGCGTTTATTAGGAGAATTAAACCCGTAAACCTGGCGGAGTGATGGTTAGGAGGGATCGTTAGCGTAAAATCCGTCCAGATACCATTCTTTTTTGAATGTCTTGGGTTGTGGGGTTTTAGATCTCTCGTGGGTCTGTGATTTCACCGGTTATGGCTGATGCTGCTGCTGTGGCTGGTGATGAGAGGTATATTGATGCTTTGGCACTGCCTTGGCGTCCTCTGAAGTTGCGATTGGAGGTTGAGAGTGAGACTTCACCGTCTCCGAGTAGTCCGAGTGAGCCTCCCATGCAGGGCCCGCAGCATGCTGATTCTACGATTGCACCTGCTTCAATGAATTGTTCAATATATCCTGCCTTGAGAGCTTTCAGGTACTCGGTTCTTGAAGCTGGTATCACGATCATGCGCACGCCTTTTGCAACGGGTTCGGTTCCCATTATTTTGGCTGCGACTTCGAGGTCTTCGAACCTCCCGTTGGTGCATGATCCAAGGAAGATCTGATCCACTCTCGTTCCTGCCACTTCTCGGACAGGTTTTACATTGTCGACGTTGTGTGGGCATGCAACCATCGGCTCAAGATCGCTCACATCGTAGTGGACTCTCTGAGAGTTCGCATCTGGGTCACTCTTCCAGTAGGGGTCAAGCTTGAAGTTGGGGATTCGCTCTCTGAGGTAGGACTCGGTTATTCTATCTGGTTCTATGATGCCTGTTTTTCCACCCATCTCGATTGCCATGTTTGAGAGTGTCATCCGCTCAGAGATGTTCATCCCTCGAATGGTTGGGCCGGCGTACTCTACAGCCATGTATCTGCATCCTTCAACGCCTACATCGCCTATGATATGGAGAATAAGGTCTTTGGAGTAGACATGCTCGGCGAATCTTCCAGAGATCTCGAATCGCATCGTTTCAGGCACTTTGAACCAGAGTTTGCCAGTGGCAAAGACTGCTGCCATATCGGTGCTTCCAACGCCTGTGGAGAATGCGCCGAGTGCGCCGTAGGTGCACGTATGCGAGTCAGAGCCAACGATGAGGCTTCCAGGGGTAACGTGCCCTTTCTCAGGCAGTACCTGGTGGCATACGCCTGCAAAGACGTCATAATTGATTATGCCCTGTTCATCTGCAAAGCGTCTGAGAAGAATATGATTCTCTGCAGCGTTGAGTGAGTCGGCAGGGACCTGGTGATCAAAGAGCATAACGATTCGCTGAGGATCCCAGACACGTGGGTCGTCCTTCTCACGCATGATCTCGTAGAAGCCTTCAACAGCGAGAGGACCTGTGATATCATGTATCATGGCACAATCGATATCTGCAAGTACGAAATCGCCAGCTCTAACGTCCCTTCCACTTGCCTTTGAAAGGATCTTTTCTGAAATCGTCGTCTCCATCCAGAATCAACTCAGCAAACAGTATAAGTTAATCAACAGACAACTCCCACCAGATGGGAGAGGTGATTAATAAAACCGATGGTAAGGGTAAGACCAATAACGCTATACTTTTGTATGATAAAAAGAATAATGGTGCATATCAATGAAGAATCTGGAGAAGTCTCTCGTTATACCTCTACTCGTGCTCGCTATCGTGCTCTCAGGTTGTCTTGAAACACCTGTTGCAGCCCCTCCAGCGATCGATTCTCAAGTGCTTGAAGAGAATGGCTGGGTGCAGGTTGGAGATGTTGTGAGAGACTCGAAGAGTTTCGAGATCGGTGGGCGAGAGATACAGATCAACACTGCGAGGATCACCTATGCAGACCGAGAACTGGAGGAATATCTGATGGATCAGATCGGAGTGTACAGAAGACCACCACAGAATCTCACTGCGCACATCCTTGCCATGCGGATCGTTCTCCCTTCAGGTATTCCACTCCCATCACAGCTGGTACTGGAAATGGCAGGGTCACAGGTAGAAGAGATGGCAGGAGCGATGGGTCTCAAAGACTTCCACCAGGTTAACATGACAACGATAGAGGTGAGAGATGGGAAGAGCGCAGAAGCAAAGATATACGCTGGAGAGATACCCATCAGTGAGAAGACCACCATCCCAGTTAAAGGAGTGCTCACCACGTGGAGCGCCTCAGGTTCGACCATCATTGCAAGCGCGATATACCCTGGTGATGACTTCGTGCTCGAAACAGAAGATGAAAAAGTGATCATAGAGATCGATGGCGCTGCAGAGTACGAAGAGATCGTGGAGCTTCTCCAGCAGATGGAGTGAGAGGCTTCAACCACCTCTGCATCCCTCGATTGGCTTTTCAGTTTTAAAGCCTGAGGGTGAGAGAGTTACGATATCTTTAAATCATATCTGCAATGATATTAGACAATTTGATATTGGAGTTATAGGATACTACTATGGATCTTTATACTTACCTGTGATTATCTATGGATGACAACGATAATATGAGTGAAGATATGGATGAAGACCTCTTTGGCGATCTGGAGTTTGAATCGACTGAGGAGATCGAGGTCCCTGAGAGGCTGATAGATCAGGTGATCGGTCAGGAGCACGCTGTGGAGGTTGTGAGAAAGGCAGCAACCCAGCGCCGCCATATGATGATGCTTGGAACGCCTGGCACTGGCAAGTCGATGCTTGGAAAGGCACTGGCAGAGTTATTGCCAAAAGAAGAGTTGCAGGATGTGCTCGTCTATCCCAACAGTGAGGATCCCAATAACCCGAAGATTCGTGTGGTTCCTGCTGGGAAGGGAAAGGAGATTGTGGAGGCACATAAGCTTGAAGCACGAAAGCGCGGACAGGCTCGCAACATGTTCGCTATGCTCTTGATACTCGGAATCGTTGGATACTCTTTCTTCACCGGTATGATACTCCTTGGTATAATTGCTGCAGTGCTGATAGCCATGATGATGCGCCAGTTCATCCCGAAGGAGGAATCTATGATACCGAAGCTTCTCGTCTCCAATGCAGATAGGGAGACTGCACCTTTTATCGATGCTACAGGCTCGCATGCTGGTGCGCTTCTTGGTGATGTGCGTCACGATCCATTCCAGTCAGGTGGGCTTGAGACTCCGAGCCATGATCGTGTAGAGGCCGGTGCAATTCACAAGGCACATAAGGGTGTTCTCTTCATCGATGAGATCAACACGCTTCGGATCGAGTCCCAGCAGAATCTCTTAACGGCACTGCAGGAGAAGGAGTTTGCGATCACAGGCCAGTCTGAGAGAAGCTCTGGTGCCATGGTAAAGACAGATCCTGTCCCATGTGATTTCATCATGATCTCGGCTGGAAACCTGGACGCTCTTCGGGGTATGCATCCTGCGCTTCGCTCAAGGATCAAGGGATACGGGTACGAGGTGTATATGAGCGATGACATGCCTGACAATCCTGAAAATCGGAAGAAACTTGTGCATTTTGTGGCACAGGAGGTGTTGCGGGATGGTAAGATACCTCACTTCACGCGTGATGCCGTGGAAGAGATCATACGTGAGGCAAGAAGGAGAGCAGGGAGAAAGAGGCATCTTACATTGAAGCTTCGGGATCTTGGCGGGCTTGTGCGGGTGGCTGGTGATCTTGCTCGCGGCGATGGCTCTGAGCTTACAACGGCAGAGCATGTGTTGAAAGCCAAGCATATTGCACTCTCGGTTGAGCAGCAGCTTGCCAATAACACTCTTGAGCGGAGAAAGGAGTATCAGATCTTCAAGAGCAGTGGCGCTTCGGTCGGGAGGGTGAACGGGCTTGCAGTGATGGGCGAGGACTCTGGCATCGTCCTGCCGATAATGGCAGAGGTCACACCGACCACTTCAAAGTCAGAGGGGCATCTGATCGCGACAGGCAGGCTCAAGTCGATTGCGCGCGAGGCTGTGCAGAACGTCTCAGCCTTCGTAAAGAAGGTAACAGGTCAGGATATTGCCGATATGGATATTCATATCCAGTTCATCGGGACGTATGAAGGTGTGGAAGGCGACTCTGCGAGTATATCCATAGCCACAGCCGTTCTCTCGGCGATCGAGAACATTCCAGTTGATCAGAGCGTTGCGATGACAGGCTCGCTCTCGGTTCGTGGTGACGTCCTTCCGGTCGGAGGTGTTACGTATAAGATCGAGGCTGCAGCCCAGGCTGGAATGAAGAAGGTCATAATACCACGGATGAATATGGGCGATGTGCTCATCGAGAAGGAGTACATTGATAAGATCAAGATCATCCCGGTATCAACGATTGTCGAGGTGCTTGAGAACACGTTTGTCGGGGAGAGAAAACGAAGACTGGTGAATCTCTTAAGAGATGTTGCAAAGACGATGAGCGTTGATATAACGCCTGTGCCAGCGCCCCAGAAGGTGTGAGAGTGGAGCCTGACTTCTACGATATCAGGATCATTGACACACGAGCGAGCAGTATAGTTCTCGACAATGACGAGATCAAAGAGACAAGCCATAGCTTCATAAGAGGTGCAAGCGTCCGCGCACTCGTGGGTGGTGCATGGGGGCTTGTCACAACTGAGAGCCCGGATGGGTTAAGAGAAGCCTTAAAGGAGGCTGTGAGACTTGCAAAGGCAGCGGGTGAGAGAGAGAAGAAGGGTCGAATCGAGCTTGCGCCGATCAAGAAGCCTCTCGTGAGAGACCTTCCAACGATCAGAAAGAACCCGGAAGATGTCGATATAGAAGAGAAGATGGAGCTGGTGCGAGAGATATCAGGGTCTGCCCAGAAACCCGGAGTTTCAAGTGTGCGCACGGTATACAGTGAGTCAGAGGTCAGCGTAGAGTACAGTAACTCAGACGGTGTGAGAGGATGTTATACCCTGCCGCGCATCGGTTTCTCGATCACGGCGGTGGCGCACGAGAACGGGGATTATCAGGCGGCAAGAGAGAGCCGTTTTGCAGTCTCAGGCTTTGAACTCTTCGATAGAGAAGACCCCCTCGTGATCGCATCAGAGACGGCAGATATTGCGAAGAGCCTTCTTGGTGCCAGGAGCGCGCGAGGCGGTCTTATGCCTGTCATCCTCGACCCTGAGCTTGCAGGTGTATTCATCCACGAGGCTGTGGGGCATGCAGCAGAGGCGGACCACGTACTTGAGGGGTACTCGGTCTTTGAGGGACGGCTGAACACCATGGTTGGGTCACCACTTATAACGGTCTGCGACGACCCTACAATCCACGAATACGGTTACTATCCATTTGATGATGAAGGAGCAGAGCCGAGGAAGACAGTGGTGATAGAGAATGGTCTTCTCAGGAGCTATCTCCACAACAGAGAGACGGCTGGTCGGCTCGGCGGCGTCTCGTGCAATGCGAGAGCCGATGGGTCTTCCCGTCCGATCGTACGGATGAGCAACACCTACATCGATAAGGGGGAGAGCACCTTTGAGGAGATGCTTGAAGAGATCGAGTGTGGGGTCTATCTCATAGGATCCCGTGGTGGGCAGGTCGACCCTGGGGACGGCATATTCCAGTTCAATGCCGAGCGTGGATATCTGATCGAGGATCATGAACTCAAGACACTCTTGAAGGACGTCTCGCTCTCAGGAGACATACTTGAGATGCTAAACGAGGTCGTTGCTGTCGGGTCAGACCTCAAGATGCACTCAGGGCAGTGCGGGAAGGCCGGTCAGGTAGTCCCTGTGAGTGATGGCGCCCCGCACGTGCTTGTGAAGAGAGCGATCGTTGGAGGCAGCGGATGAACCTGAACCTGGAAGAAGCTCTCAGGCTTGGAGAGCGGGCGGGTGCAGACGAGGTGGAGGTCTACGCCGTCTCGAACCGCAGCATAGAGATCGAGATCAAGCGGGATACAATAGAGCTTGCGAGGGAGAGCCTCGTTCACGGGGTTGGGATCCGCGCGGTTGTTGATGGTGCGGTTGGATTTGCAAGCACCAACAGGGAAGAGAGGCTGAGCGACGCAGCCACCCTCGCAGTCAAGACGGCAAGACTCAGAAGGTCAAACCCTAAATGGAGAGGACTGCCATCGAGGACGGAACACCCTGTTGTGAAGGGACTCTACGATAGAAAGATCGAAGATATCGGTGTTGAAGAGTGTATCGACCATGCCTTTGAGATGATACGTGGAGTGGCAGGAACGAGGGAGACGAGTCCTGTCAGAGGAAGAGTGACCTGCACAACGACGGAACATGAGATACTCAACACTAGCGGCGTTGAGGCGCTTGAGAAGGCGACCGTTGCAGACGCCTATATCGAGACCATAAGCAGAAGAGATGGAGAGACGGCAACGGCTTACGACTTCGAGGTCTCAAGAAGAATCGACGGGATAAACTTTTACGGGATTGGAAAGAGTGCAGCAGAGCTTTCGAGACGATCGCTCGGTACGACGAAAGTCCTTTCAGAGAGAACTACGGTTCTCCTGCAGCCGATGGCAGTAGCAGATCTTTTAGAGCAGACCTTTGTGCCTGCTCTCAGTGCGGAGAATGTGCAGAAGAACCGTTCAAGCCTCAGAGGAAGACTCCACACAACGGTGGCAAGCGAAGACCTCACGATAATAGATGATGGACTCGTGAGAGGTGGACTCAGAAGCGCAGCTACAGACGATGAGGGCACGCCATCGCAGAGAACGATGGTGATTGAGAAGGGCGTGCTCCAGACATACCTCTACGACAAGTACACTGCAGATCAGGACGAGACGGTGAGCACTGCAAACGCGATACGATACACGTATAACCAGACACCTGTAATCTCTACTCGTAACTTCATAATAGAGTACCCGGATTCAGGAGTTATTGAAGAGACGAGAAGTGGAGTGATCATACACAGTTTTATTGGAGCTCACACAGCAAACCCGATCACAGGCGACTTCTCAGTGGAGGCACGGAACAGTTTCACTATACGAGACGGAGAGATCAGAGAACCGATAAAGACGATGATGTTAGCTGGTAACGTCTTCGAACTCCTCCAGAATATCAGCGGTGCAGGTAGCGATGTGAAGAATCTTGGTAGCATCATCACGCCAACCCTGCGCATCGAAGAGATGAAGATAGTATAGTTCTCGAGTTTAAGAGCGCATCCTAAGCTATAGAGTACAGATGGTCTCGAGACCAAGTCGTTAATTATTAGTATTATCATCATCATGTGTATATAGGATGTGCCAATGGCTCACTGCTGGACGACATCTGATAAAGGATAAAGTTTGGAAGAAATCTATAACGAGCGCTACCCAGATATTTCTTATATTCACACTCTCTCTCCTCATAATCTCCATTCCCGGAAGAGCAGCAGAATACGGAGAGATCAACGTCACCACTGCAAACGACGAGACGTGGAGCACACTCCTCAGCAACAACGTGAGCAAGGTTGCTGGGAATATCATTGTGAATGACGGTGCTGTGCTTGCCGTGGAGAATGCGACGATACAGATGGACAGATACTACTCTGGTAGCTGGAAGTATCCTTCGATCATCGTTTGCAAGAACGGAACGCTCAATGTGAACGGTTCAACGGTCACAAGGTATGATTCTGACTCAAAGTATTATGGCTGGCGATACGAGAGCGGTAGCATGGGCAATCTCTCAAACGCCACCGTCAGTTTCTGTATCTACAACTCAGGTTTCAAGATAGAAACAAATGAAACGGTCACGCTCTCCAATGTAACGCTCGACCACGGAGACGAGACTCATCCCAGTGGCGATTGCCACGGTATCTACCTGAACGGGGCTGCGAATGCAAGTCTCAGGGACTGCACGATAAAGACATCATCAACGAGTTCGAGTGCCACCTGCAGGTACAGCTACGCCATCAGACTCTCAAACTCTGATAACAACACCTTTGAGAATATCACAGTCCCTCTGAAAGGATGTTATTATCACGCCCTCTACATCGATAACTCGGACAACAACGCGTTCAGTAACGTGAGCATCACACGAGGAACGTACTCGTCTGCCAGTTACGATGCCGTGAGAATTGAATCATCCACAGGCAACAGTCTCGATGGTCTCAGTATTGCAGGCAGCAGCAACAACTACGGGATATACTTATCCTCTGCCGATGCGAACACCATCACGAACTCCACGATAGTGGACTCTGTGAGTGGGAGCGTGTACATCACCTCGTCTGGTAACAATACCCTGCGTGATACCGATCTGAACAGCAGTGGACGCAATCTCTATGTCACAGGGAATTATGAGAATGATATTGATACGAGCAATCGAGTGAACGGCGGTATCGTGTATTACAGGCATGACAACAGCAGTTTCGAGATCACTGGAAAAGATATCGGGCACGTCACGCTCTATAACTGTTCTGACGCCTCTATCAGTGATAACACGTTTGTTGTGAACGGTGATGGGATACGTATTATTTCATCCACAGCGAATATCACCATCAACAATAACACTTTCCAGAGCAACAACTACTACGGAGTCTTATTAAGCTCAAGCCGTGCTAACATTACCAATAACACCATAACAAACACAGATATAACCGCAGTATCACTAACAAGTTCGCATAGCAGCAACATTACAAACAACACAGTTTCAAGCAGCGGGTCATCTGACGATAATGCTGCAGGGATCAGGCTCTCAGGCTCCACTAACAACAATTTGATAGAGAACAACATAACTGGAACAGGCACTGATGGCGTGGGAATTGAGCTTCTGAGTTCAAGCAATTCCAACAACCTGAGAGACAACATCATAACTTACAGTGGCGGCACGTATGGAATACTTCTCAGCGCTTCTTCAGGTAATGATCTTATCAATAACACGGCAAAGAACAAGGATGTTGATGGATTGCATCTTACCAGCAACAGCAACTATAATAGAGTCCAGTATAACAACTTCTCAGATAACTCGTATGGCGGCGTCACGATAGATGGCGGCTCTCATAATACTCTCACAGGAAATACCGTGTTATCGAACGATGGCGGCACAGCATACACACCGAGAAGTGGAGTTACCATCCTCTCAGGGACCAACAACTCCATCGTAGGCAACATCCTCTCATACAACTCGCGAAACGGCATCAGGGTAGATTCTGCGGGAAATCGAATCTCTGATAATACAATAGTTAACAACAGCGACAATGGGATCTGGATAGATACCGATGATAACACGTTCTCGAATAACAGCATAACCATCAACTCTGGAACAGGCTATGGATTCTACATCGATTTTGGAGAGTATGACAATTATATCTACCAGAACAACACGGTGAACGGTGAGAGCATATATTACTACTACTGCAACTCATCCGAGACCGTCACGGTCGAGCCTTTGACCGTTGCAAGGGTGAGCAACGTGGGCAAGATAACGCTGATAAAATGCTATGATTTTGAGATAACGGGAAACACTCTCACAAACAACAGTTACATCGACGGCGTCGCTTCCTCTTCAGGGATCTTCCTCTACAACTCAAGCAATGTCACGATCTCAAACAATACCATCGAGGGAAACTATCTTGGAGTCTATCTATACAATTCCTCAAACAACACCATCAATGATACGAATCAGATAAATACAAGCGAAAACAGCGGCGTTTATCTGAACCTCTCTGATTATAACAATATCACAGATAACAACCTTGCATTAAACATAATCAACGGAATCCTTCTCAAAGACTCTGATCATAACAACCTTGCATGCAACAGCGTCACAGGAAGCCCGGACGGAATAAACTTCACAACCTCGCTCTACAACAACATATCCAACAGCAATATCACGAACTACTCCTCTGCAGCGATCCGCCTCATCGAGTACTCCCTGAACAACACACTGATCAACAACTCTCACAGTAGAGGAAGTGGTGCAGAGTTTGATATCTGCATAAACGACTCAAATTATACCATTATCGCACCAAACGAGACCACGGCAGAAAACTACACCTTTTACCTGACAGGCGACACAAGACTGTGCACGCTTGATACCGTATTCAATAAGACCGATGTGGGCTACGAAGACACCTCGAACCTTACTCTGATGTGGAGAATTGATGTTCTCTCGTGGGACAACAAGCACGTAGAACCGATCTGGGGAAATCTCACGGTACGATACGGCGATTACAGCGATGTTGGCGGGATACTCATCTGGAACGGGACAGTCTCAAACCTCAATGGACGCCTCAGCAACAATCCAACCGAGTACTGGGGACCACCCACCTCAACCGACAACTGGCTTCCAGTAATCGAGTACAAGGAGAATGCGACTGGCAGAGTTGATTATCAATCAGCTCCCATGAACTGTACTGTTATCAACCAGTGGGATAGACTTCAGGGGAGAGACACCTCGTATCGGAATATCACAGTGAGGGTTCGCAAGCCAGGTGTCACGATCATCGTTAATGCCGGCTACACTCCGAACGGCAGGTGCTACTACTGCCACGAGGAGAAGCTCACGTTCACCGATATGATACACTGGACAAAGTACACCGAGAACCTGACCGATATGTCAGATCCATACACGCCTGGGCGATGCATCGACTGCCATGATGAGAACGACTCTGCAACCATTCCACATGGAACTGCGAGTGGAAATGATATGCTGCACCAGCACAGCCCAGGACTGTGTTACAGCGGGACAAGCAATCTTTCATGCCACAGCTCAAATGCAACCCAGTCGCGATTGCAGCAGGAGACACAGTTCAACCAGACGACCCATCATCCGCTTGGAGAGGGACAGCTCGGATGCATATCATGCCATGACAACCACGGTACAGGACTCAGGTATGATCTATTGCGAACGTATACGAATGCTACCAAAAAAACGTATAACTCGTACGATTACAGTCTCTGTTTTACCTGTCACCTTGAAGAGAAGCTCAAAGCAAAGATGACGGGCGAGACCAACTCACATCTTCAAAATTACACGAATCAGACAAACTTCAGGGACGAGTACTGGTGGAAGACAGGTTTTGGGGATGGAACGCCAAATCCCTACAATGTACACAGGGGACACTACTACTATACATGTTACCAGTGTCACAATCCACACGGAACCAACTATCCAGCAACCACACGCCCCTCGCTCGCATACACCTACATCACCAATCTAACACCTCCAAGTGACGAGTATCCAAGTGGCGTTTATGAGTATCAGGAGGTACTGGACGAGGCAAACTGGAGCAATCCAGAGATGAATCAGGGCGGTGGGCTTTCAAGTCCAACCTGTGGCGGGTGTCATAGTGGAGCCAGACTTCCAAGTCGCTTTATTTATCGAGAATATATCGACTACGAGCCTGCAGGTGGCGCTGGCTGTGTTGAGTGCCACGACAGCGGTCGCCCGGATGCGATCCGCCCGATCGTGAACGTATCCGCAATGAAGATTGCGATGCATAAGAACCTTAGCCAGTGGGCTGAAGACGGCGCAGATCTCGCTGGAACCGATAAGAACTTCACCGAGTGGCTCGAATACCGCAATTACACAGCAACTGAGATTGCAAACATCTCAACAGACAATGCACTCTGCTGGTCATGCCACTCTACCAATGGAACACCCCCGAATCCGACTTTTCACTCTGATCGGGCGCTACTCCCGTATCGATGTGCCAAGTGCCACGGGCCAGAAGCAGGACAACCCCCGCACACGAGGGGGAGGGTGAAGGCGATCGATAACCATGGTCCAACAACGAAAGGCGCTGGATCGATCTATATTCAGACCGATGTCGGGACGAACGGCTCGTGTGAGGACTGCCATTACCCGAGCAGACTCCCTGAGAGCATGATAGGCATCCTTCAGGTGTGGAAGTACAGCAGTGGCGGCTGGACTGCCTACACTGGGAGAACCCATAATGGAGACGTCTCACACTACGGATTGAACAGGTCGCAGGGAGTGAATCTCGGCATTGAAAATCCACTGGTGGACACGTCCAACTGTCTCTACTGTCACACAAACTCGACACAGGGCGCTATCTGGGGCAACGCTCCGAACGTGACCGACAATATGTACGGGGCAAACACATCAAACCTATCTGAGTGCTACACCTACTGCCACGTGCTACCCGATTACCTCGGCAACATAACCGAAGAGACCATCCCTAATTTCCACAACATATCGATATACTCAGGCGGGGGACCTGACTGTGTGGAATGCCATGACGTGGACAGCCCCTATGGTGTTCAGTCACTCGTAAATTCAACCTCTATCTCGCAGGGCATTCACGGAAACGTGACCAACAACACCATTGAGATCATACCAGATATTGACCCGAGATCAAAGCCGTGCTGGGGCTGCCACACGAGCGACGGAAGCGAGCCAGAGGGCATGGGTGATCGAAACTGGGTCTACCTGCCACATAAGAGACCGTGGTCGTGCGAGGACTGCCACACGAGAACGAGCGAGTGGGTTGCTGCCACCGGCAATGGTGAGAGCTGGATAGCATCGAGTTATCCGCCAAACGGACTCCCCCCACGAATATACGCGCACCACCCGAACTCAACAACGGTCAAAACCAATGTGGATGGACTAGGGCGCTGTGTCGACTGCCACACAAACTCGATTGATCCACACAGTAACGACACCGAGGCAAAGATTCTCGGAAACACGATATTCTCAAACGTCTCACACTACGGCACAAAAACAGATCTAATAACACCGACAGAGGACTGCGCAATCTGCCACAACAGCACGGGCAACGGCACGAAGTGGGGAGGCGCTCCACAGAACACGCACGGAAACTTTGATAACTATTCTGCCCCTGATGGGTGCTACTGCCACACGAATGATCATCAGACACCAGCAAACTTCCACGCAGAGAGCCTGACAGCAGGCGAGGGCGGATTTGACTGCCTCAGATGCCATAACACTTCAGGCTTCGCAGATGCGAGGCGCATCAACGGCAGCATCTTCGCCGAATCGATCCATCACCTGGTGAACAACGCCTCAACAATGGAATACAGCTTAAACCGAAGCTGCTGGGCATGCCACTTCGATAACGGAACGAGTGCAGACAACCATAGCACGCGAAGAGAAAGACCCTACATCTGCCATGACTGCCACAACAAAGACAACACCACGCTATTCAGTAATGTGAGCGATGCACCCGAAGTGCACAACCACTTCAAGAATGGAACCGTTGTGGCAGCTTACTGGACCAAGCCCACGGATTCAGAGTCGTGCATGGGCTGTCACAGCAAGTCAGAGATGCTCTACTATTATCTTCCAGACGAGAACGAGACAACACCTTACTACACGAACTTCTCGATTGTGTCGCACTACGGTGACAATCGAAGCGATCTCGTAGACTTATACGATCCTGCAAACTCAACCGATTACTGCTCCTACTGCCACAAGAATACATCCACGGTCTTCATGGAGTACGAGAATGATAAGAATATTGTGCATGATCGCGGCAGGGGCTGCAATAAAAATAATTGTCATGGCGATGGCAGGCTGCACGAGAACACCCTGACACGACCCAAGACCAGTTCAAAATGCCTCAGTTGCCACGAGCTCCTGCCATCAGATGTCCAGAACAGGAGTGCGTATAAGATCAATCTCACAGCGATGAACCTTGGTGTGCACCGTGATGTGAACATCAACATGAGCAGTGTTGCGGGTGGTGGTGGAGAGGGAAGCAACGCCAACAACAGCAAGTGCTGGGGGTGTCATGTGATCGGTGGCGTGGAACCTGTGAACGGGCATCAGGACACGATCAACAACGGTGCATACCTATGCTATGACTGTCACAACGGCACAGTGGCATACCAGAACGTCAGCAATGCAACTCCTGTGTATAATCACTTCAAGTCAGGCGTTAATATCAGCGCGTGCACCACTGCCGAAACGAACTCAGAGTCCTGCGGATACGGGTGTCACAATCTCACCACGATGAAAGTACCTGACTATGATGCAGGCGAGACGGCGCCCTACCGCGTGAACCTGTCACAGGCATCACACTACTCACGCAGTCGTCCAGAGATCGCCATTCAGAGCAACCTATCAGATTGCACGTGGTGTCACAGGAACTTGAGCAACGAGTTCATCGAGATCTTTGAGCGATCAGGCTCACCGAACTACACCGAGAAGATCCCACACGCAACGCAGACTGCAGCCTGCATAATCCCAGAGTGCCACAACTCCGGAAGAATACACGACCAGAACCTGAAGATCCCGGAGATAACGTGGAGAGAGGAGTGCGAGAGATGCCACTTCGGACTGAACGATTCTGCGATGAATGAGTATTACGTGAACGAGACGATGTTAAACGAGAGCGTGCACCACTCGGTGAACTGCACTGATTGTCACATACACAGAAGAGAACCAGTCCAGTGGCACCCGATCGAAGAGTACTACTGGAAGTGGTGTGAGTGCTGCCACTCGTACCAGAGCGACTTTTTAAATGAGACCAGCAGGCACAACGTGACAGACGCGCCAGGAGAGTCGATCCTTTCGAGCACGAACTGCACAGCATGTCACGATGAGACCGGGTACTATAATGCAACGAGGTATTACAATTCATCTGCAGAGCATGAGTGCAGGTGGTGTCACATACTGCCTGATAGGATCTTTCCAGAAGGGGTGTCTGTGTGAAGCGATACACAGAGAAAGTATATTATATGATAATTATTATTGAAAAAGTTATCTAATATGAGTGGTATGAATGTTCGCATCCCATCTTACCATGGTCAGATATGAGATCGGTTATTCAGAGAGTCCTCGGAGGATGTCCACGGCACGTCTTCTCACACTGATTCTCATCCTCAATCTCTACACTCTCACTCTCTGCAACATGGTGCGAGCAGCAGAATACGGAGAGATCAACGTCACCACTGCAAACGACGAGAGATGGAGCACACTCCTCAGCAACAACGTGAGCAATGTAGTGGAGGATATCACCGGGAATATCTTCATCGCTGCCACGTTGCCTATGCCATATACCGGTGTCTCGGTAAACAGCAACAAAAGCATCTATCTACCCGGTGAGACTGTCGGACTTGATATCGTTCTTCTTGATCGAAAAGGCACTCCTCTTACCGGTGCAGACGTCAACCTCGGAATCACTGCGCCGGATGCCGTTACTTATTCCCTGCACGACGAGATCGTTGAGATTGGAGGCGGTGTGTATAGGGCAGCGTTCGACCATACCGGTGTTGAAGGCAGGTACTGGGTGAATGCCAGTGCGGTGATCGATGGACGAGAGTGTTTCTTTGATACGTATTTTCTGGTGTGCTCAGAGTATGATTTTGATATCATACGGACTGCTGATAGCGTGATCGATCCGACCGTGCAGGATTGGTTCGATGTGGTGGTGGATATCGTCACGCGTACAGATGCTGGTACTGTTGTGATCAAAGAACGCGTGCCATCGGTCTTCACGGTCTCTACGGATGCGGACGTAACTCGGGAGAATGATACAACGATCCTGACGTGGCATAAGGATCTCTTGGACGGCAGGACGTCTGTTAATTATTCGTACTCGGTGCCGATGGTGTGCCCGAAGTTGTATGAGCTCGGAGCTATGGAGATCGGATGGGATGGTGGGAGGTTTGTCGAGGCGGGGCGATGGTATGTGGCGGTGGATCCTACGACTTTTGATGAGACGCCTGATACCGCTGTGGAAGATGATACTACGAATGTCATAACCGAAGTGAGCACAAGCGACGACGTTTATGCGACACTCGATGTTAGAGGAGGGGGAAGCGGTGACTCCACCGATTGGATAGAATCAGAATGGAATGATAATGGCATACCGGATGGAAGTGCTATTACATCGGTAACTTATTACTTTGAACACAAGGAAAGCACCACGAGCAGTGCAGATCTCACCATTGAGTGGTGGGATGGTAGCACATGGACTCAGGTATATGATCCTGATCAAACCACAACCGAAACGACTAGCAGTTGTGACTTGAGCAGTTCTATCGACACAGTAAGCGAGGCGAACAATGTAAAGCTGCGTTACAAATGGGTCAGTGTTGGAGGAGGGAGTACTTGGCGGTATACGTACCTTGATTACGAGCATTTGAAGATCGTATACAATCAACCACCTTCGATAGAAATAGTAAAAACCTACAACTCCTCCTTAATCGAAAAAAGAATCTTTGCAATCGGTGAAAACGTAACGATAAGGGCAAACGTAACCGATGTCGATGGAGCATCCGATATCACTGGGGTCAACATCACCATAATCAGTCCGAATTCAACTGTTATGGTGAATAACGCTTCTATGACCAACATCTCCGCGATAACCAATGGTTCTATATATGAATATAATTATACTGCCATGCCTGTTGATTCCACCTCGGTGGGAACGTGGAATGTTGTCATCTATGCCAATGATGCCGCTGGTCAGACCTCAAGCTCAACCACATTTTCAGCATACAGGAACTACCTGAGAGTCAACACCAATGCCACTGACCTGTACGTGAACGAGACCGTTCTGATCTATGGTGCGGTGACCAATCTCTCAGATGACACCGCGGTGAGCGGTGCAGCAGTAAACATCTCGATAACGTATCCGGACGGCAGTTTGGCAAGCTTCACCCAGAAAACCACAAATTCATCAGGAAACTATAATACCACATATACGGTCTCTCCGACTGATCCGCTCGGGATATATACAGTTGCTGTGAACACAAGTGATGGTCTTGGCAATATAACGACCAATTCCACAACGTTCGAGGTCATAATAAATCCCAATATCAGGGTGGTCACGAACAGGTATGTCATTCTTGATGACCCGAATAGCGGCAGCGCAGGTGCAGGATATTCAAATCCACCCGCATCATCTGGCGAAAACTGGTGGGACGGTGAAAACACGAGGATCAGAGCATACGCACTCGTGATAAACGAAACTGGCATGCCAGCAATCGGGACTCCGGTCACCTTCACACTGAAATATCCAAACGGAACAATATTGGACAGTTCATCAAATGCAACAGATTCACACGGCACTGCCAGATATTCCTATAATCTGAATGCACAGAATTATTATGGTGAATGGACGCTCAACGCCTCAGCCACTGTAGATGGTAATCCTCTGAATGCGACAACGATATTCATATACGACTGGTGGGGATGTGCTGGGTCGGGTTGTCATGGTGTCACCTACTCCTGGTACTCTCCATCCGTATACCTTGGCACGGTGACATCAAGGTCGCCCTATCTGGCAGGGTATGACAGAGTACATAGCGATAGTTATCACGACAGCACCGAAGCGAACTGCAGCAGATGCCACCGCTCCTACGGCGATGCCAGTTATTACCCATCTGGAAAGCATTCCGATAGCAACAAATGCACCGACTGTCACGGAACGCCATATACCGACACCACCAACGGCTATCCAACCATGTACTCATGTTATGATTCATCCTGCCACGCCAATGCCGATATCAAGCAGAACAGTAATCTCACAGAAATCTCCACGTTCGGCACGAAATCAGAGTATTCCGGCGACCCGATCAATCCAGCGATGGCGCACTCCCACTATCTCTATTCATACGCCGATCTCTGGGACATGCCAGCCGATCTCCCTGCTCCGACAGACTTCGATTCCGGGCTCAACTACACCGCGAACACGTTTAACAATACAAACATCTCAACAGCCAACGATGACGGCTGGGACTGGGCTGATGGCGTATATGTGACTGGAGACGATTCATGGGAAGACGAGGAGTGGGTGAGCGCGGCAGACAATCCATTCGCAAGCAATGGCGCAATCATGATCGAACTCGATACATACTCAGGAGGTCATACGTACGGGAGTCCGGGTGTGACGATAGGCGGTGCCTTTGGAATCCAGATCAATGTCACCCAGGAATTATATGATATCTTATCAGACGGTGGCATTGCAGAGGTCTCATTCAAATATGCGGCATGGGATACCGATCTTCACTACAGTCTTGCAGGATCCGATAACGGGTGCGAGGAAGAGGGCGTGATCAAGGCACGGTTTGGAAATTCGAGTATAATGCACTGGCTCGGAACAGACACCGCAGATACCATCGACTCATACCCAGATGTTGATTTCTACAGCGATGCGAAGGAGGACAGTGCCTATGTGAGGGCTGTATACAATGTCACTGATTACATCACGGGTGCTGGCTGGTATTATCTCGAACTCGGCGCGATACAGAATGACTGGAACGATGAGTACGAGGAAGGGAGACGCTTCTTCTTTGATGATGTCTCACTTTACTTCTACAGTTCAGAGCCTGCTGTTCCATGCATCATCTGCCACAGCCCGATGCACAACATCACCAATCCCGATCCGGACGCGGAGACAACATCATACACCGAGGACTCACACTGCACGGTCTGCCACAAGGCGATGAAGAAGCATGACAACGAGGTTGGGTGCACGGTCTGCCACAGTCAGGATTCGCATATCAAAGCCTATTTCAACTTTAACGGCACGTATTCAGGAGATCCGGGCGACTGCTCGGTCTGTCACGAGGATGAACACTTTGATACGATACTGAGCCAGCCAAAGGCAGGACTCTATACAGGACCAACACTCAATCTACTGATACCAACGCCGTCCACACACAGCGACAATGAGAGCGCGGGGCAGTTGTGGGGTGACTACTGGTATGACAGGGAGGAGATGTGCATCTTCTGCCACAGCAAGAGTTATCACACCATCGAAACAGCAGGCAGAATCGAGGAGTTCAAGGGGGACAGCATCTACAACGGACTGATCAGTGCAGACAGCTTCTGGTGTGGAAAGTGCCATTATATCCAGAATCCTGATTACCTCGATATGGTGGATGCGTTCAACAGTTCTGGTCTTGAGATTCCTCCAGAGATCACAGGTAACAACACCTACTGGGACAACGGCAGCATCACCCTCGAAGAGGAACCCTATGTGAACCATTCGGCAAAACAGTACGATGTCAATTATTCTGATGATGAGTGCAAGGACTGCCACGGGCTGATGTCAATGACACGGTCGGATCAGTTCCAGCACAGGGTGCTCGTTGGATCGATAGGCGGTTCTGACTGCGTCGATCCTCTCTGTCATGGCGGGACGTCGAAGATCAACAATGCTGGATATGTCAACTACACGATACTGAAACAGAGCATGCACAGAGATCTGAACAGCAATGTCTCATATACCCAGACGCTCACCGATGAGATCGATAAGGCATGCTGGGCATGCCATGCCAATGGAACCGAGACCGATCACAGGGGACTCCGACCTGGAAAGGATTCGTACCAGTGCAAGGACTGCCATCTCATCAATCGCACCACACAGGGTGAGGCTTACAACAAATATTATCCTGTACCGAATCCGAACGTCACAGAGCACACCGAATATTCCATCGATATAAAAACAAACGTGAGCGGGAATGGGACATGCTATGGCTGCCACAACAACAGCATAAATCAGAATCACAATGATCCGGAGGTGACGGACTGGTCAAGGATCAGCCATTACGGAACGAATGAGACACTGATGACAGCGACTATCAATTCATCGAACTGCACATACTGCCACATCGATCTCGGGCAGGCGAGCGATAATGTAACGCTTCGCGAGATGTGGGGCACTCCGCCGACGATCAACTCATCGAATGCGAGCAGCACGCATTACAATCTTCTCAGCACCAGCGATTGCTACTCTTGCCACATGTCAACCGGCGAGATGCCTTACTCGTTCCATCAACTCGAGATGCGGTACGATCAGGTTCCGCCCGGGGTGAAGATCACCTCGCCGACCAATACAACGTATACCAGCAATTCCATATATTTGAATTATACCGTAAACGAGACAACATGGAATGAATATTATAATTTGAATAATATGGAGAATATAACCCTGATCGGTGAGACTGCAACCGAGAGCGGAAACAGGAGTTTTCTCCTCACCGTTCCAAATGGCAACCACACAATCACGGTGTATGCAGAGGACGTATCTAACAACCTCGGGCATGGACTGGTGAATTTCTCGGTCAATGTATCAGACACCGAGCCTCCAGTCACAACCATCACAGATCTCTCAGATCCGGTTGCAGGAAACCGAACGATCAATGCAACCATCACAGATAGTAATTCGATCATCATCAATGCAACATACTATATCGAGAACTCGACATACTGGGGTGGCACGTACAACAGCGGAAACATCACTATGACAGTGGTGGATGGTGCATGGGACGAACTCAGAGAGAACGTGACAGCATCGTTTGCCGCTTTTGATCTCTCTGATGGAAACTACACGATCCATGTGCGAGGGCAGGATGAAAGTGGCATCTGGGGCGGCGGGAACTGGGGAGCGTATGACTCCCTGAACTTCACGGTTGCAGGATATGGCGTTAACATCACCATAACCCCAAAGTCCCAGAGCGTGCTACAGGGCTCTGATGTCCAGTACACCGTGACCGTGATAAACACAGGCAGCAATGAAACAGACACGATAGACCTCACGCTATCAAACACAAACAACTTTGACTTTGAGACGAGTCTGACCAAAACGAGCTTTACCTTAGCATCAGGAGCTTCCGATACAGCGGTGATGACCGTCACAGCAAAAGCAGGCGCAGAGGATGGGGCATCAACGATTACAACGATAACAGGAACCTCACATGGATATGGGTCAAAAACAGACTCAGATAACTGCACCACAACGGTTGTGACGACTCCACCAGGTCTCATGGTCACAACCAACCGTTATGTGATACTCGATGACCCTGCATCATGGGGAAGCGATGACTGGAATGGAGAAGATACCACGATCCGCGTATACGTACTTGTGATGAATACGACAGGCATGCCAGATGCTGGAGCAACGGTGAATATCACACTCGAAAACCCTGACGGCGTGGTCATAAATTCAACAAGCACGACAACAGACGAGAGCGGTGTGGCAAAGTATAGCTTTGATCTGAACAATCAGGACAACTGGGGGAGATGGATCATCAATGTGACCGCACCCCATGACAGTGTGATGAGATCGTTCAAGTACAACCAGTGGGGGTGCGGCAGGTGTCACAGGTGGTACCGGGATCCGGCTGGTTATGGACTGGTGACGCCAAATTCACCGTACATGGAGGGGTATGACAAGATGCATATCGTCTCACGAGGAAGTCGGAGCCGGAGGCACACATCCGTTGTGAGCAATAGCAACTGCCTCTACTGCCACCAATCATACGGCACAGGTGCTACTGGTTTGCAGTACCCTGATGGGTATCACAACGATAAAAAGACATGCCAGGACTGCCACAACAATGATTTCACAACCGGAAACGGCATCCCTGACCTACGGTCATGCTACTCCTGCCATCCCAAGAAGAACACCAATCTATCATCGCTCTCCACCCTGAACTCGTCAGTAACAGACTCGGACGGATATGCCAGAACCAATTATTCAGACACGCCCCCGACGCCAACAGGAAGTCCAGGGAGGGCGCATGACCCTGATCATAATGTCTTCTGCATCCAGTGTCATAGCCCGATGCACACAATCACAAAACCAAATGCGACAGTGGAGACCAATGCACACACCGAGGACCTGCACTGCGTTGCATGTCACAAACCAGGCAGAACAGAGCACAACGGCACCGTGAACTGCACGATATGTCACAGTCAGGACGCACACAGGATCATGTTCTTCAATAGCACAGGAAGTTTCAATCAAGGGAAATCAGATGCAGGAAACTGCACAACCTGCCATCAGGACGGAATGTGGGCTACGATACTCTCGAGCAGCAATGTCTCAACATACACCGGATCCTCTGCCCCATCCATAGCAAAACCGCTAAACCATAGCGACAACGCAAGCGCAGGAGCGCGCTGGGGAAGTTACTGGACTGATGACCAGTCAGCATGCGAATACTGCCACAACAAGACATACCACTCATCAAATGCACTTGGAAGACTTTCATACTGGAACGGAAATAATACTATAAACTCATCGGTAGACTCAAACAGCACATGGTGCGCAAGCTGCCACTATGAGGGTTATGAAAGCGGCACTGAAAATTATACGGATATGGTTACTAAGTTCACCAACGATGGCGTGCCCATACCTCCCGAGATTACAACAGGCGAGCATGCGCCAAACACCACCCTTGGATTCTATGAGCACATCTTCACTGATGACCATTCCGACCGATTATGCAGGGAATGCCATGAGAAGAAGGTCAATGCCTCTTCACATGCCACACCATTCATGCATAATCTGACCGCTGGTGACTGTGAGAACTGCCACTACGATGCCACGTTTCTGATAAATAAGGGTAAATCCGATAAGTTTGTGAACAGCACGATGTACGAGGCGAGCGTGCATGGCAACCGGACAAACATCTGGTGCTGGGACTGCCACACCACAAGCAACCATCCGCCCGAAGAATACTACTGGAAGTGGTGTGAGTGCTTGCCACTCGTACCAGAGTGACTTTTTGAATGAGACCGATCGGCACAACGTGAGAGACGCGCCAGGAGAGTCGATCCTTTCGAGCACGAACTGCACCGTATGCCACGATGAGACTGGGTACTATAATGCAACGGGGTATTACAATTCATCTGCAGAGCATGAGTGCAGGTGGTGTCACATACTGCCTGATAGGATCTTTCCAGAAGGGGTGTCTGTGTGAAGCGATACACAGAGAAAGTATATTATATGATAATTATTATTGAAAAAGTTATCTAATATGAGTGGTATGAATGTTTGCATCCCATCTTACCATAGTCAGATATGAGATCGGTTATTCAGAGAGTCCTCGGAGGGTCTCCACGACACGTCTTCTCACACTGGTTCTCATCCTCAATCTCTACACTCTCATTCTCTGCAACATGGTGCGAGCAGCAGAATACGGAGAGATCAACGTCACCACTGCAAACGACGAGACATGGAGCACACTCCTGAGCAACAACGCAAGCATCGTCACAGGCGACATCATCGTCACGAGCGGAGCACTTGAACTGAGCAATGCCACCATACGATTGAACTGCACCGGAGATGGAGAGTACAAGATCGATGTCAGGGAGGGAGGGGTTCTGAATCTCACAAACAACTCGCTTGTGAGCGTAAACAACACGAAGTACAGGTACAACTGGTGGTATAGAAAGGGTAGCAGTGGAAGTCTTAAGGGGAGTACCATCGAGTACTGCGGTTACGATGGTGGCAGTTACGGATTGAATATCAGAGCAGATGGGATCCTCATCGAGAACTGCACGATAGAGTATAATTATTATGGTATCTTTCTGAATTCATCCAATAATACGGTGATATCCAACACCACTGTATCGGATAGCTATTACGGGATCTACCTATCTAATTCCCATGGCAACAACCTGACGAAGAACACCGCGGATGGAAACACGAGATACGGGATCTACATGAAAGCGTCCCCTAGCAATACATTAACCGATAACAGAGCAGATCAGAACAGGAGGTACGGCATCTACCTATACTCTTCAAACAGCAATAACATTAGAGGGAGTAGAACAGACTCGAATGGAGACTCTTCGTATGGAAGCGGAATCCACCTCTTCGATTCGAGCAACAACACGCTTACAGACAACACCGCAAACTCGAACAACAACTATGGCATATACGTCTCTGGAGAGAACAACACACTCTCCAACAATACCGCTGGCAGTAACAGTTACGGCATATACATCGAGGGGTCGAGCAACATCAGTGTGAGAGAGAGCAGAGCAGACGGGAATACCAATCACGGCATACACCTCTCATCATCGAATGCCATCGACCTGATCAATAACACAGTATCGAATAGCAGGTACGGCGTATATCTGGACTCATCAGAGGAGTGTACCCTAGAGGGTAATAACATGACAGATAACACACGCTATGGGCTGTATGTCACCTCCGGTTACGAGAACGATATTGATCAGAGCAATCTTGTGAACGGGAAGAAGGTCTACTATTACTACAACAACGATAGCTCTCTCAGGATAGATCAGAACGATGTCGGGCATGTGACGCTTGCCAGTTGTTCCAACTTTGTGATAAGGGATAGCACGATCGATGATGGAGATGGCATTCGACTGGTCACTTCATCCAACATCACGATCATCAACAATACACTGCTGAACAACTACTATGGCATTGAACTATCTTCATCCGACTCTAACAATCTGACCGATAACAATGCATCGAATAACAATTATGGAATCTATATGACGTCCTCCAGTCAGAACGAGATTGTCAACAACACCGTAACCAGCAATGATCACGACGGCATCTACCTCGCCTCTTCTCATCACAACAACCTGACCAACAATAGAGTGAGCTGGAACCCAGACTCCGGGTTCAGGCTCTCATCATCCTCTTACAATCTTCTCTCGAATAACACCGTTTCATCGAGTTCAGATGGCATTTACCTCGATTCATCCGAGAATAACGACATAAGAAACAGCACCGTCCTCGATACCGTGCATGGATATTATATAGAATCATCCAGCAATAACAACTTAACAGATAATAATATAACCGGTAGCACCCACACAGCACTCTATATTGTAAATGATTATGATAACGCGATCGATCCGTACAGCAATACCGTGGATGGCGAGCCTGTATACTACTATTATAATTATACATCAGTAGAGATCAAAAACAATGATCTGGCTGCATACAATGTCTCCAATCTCGGCAGGATCTCGCTGATCGACTGTGCAGACTTTGTGATCGAAAACAACACCATAAAAAACAGATACCATGGCATCTATCTCAAATCATCAGATAATATTACTATAATCGAGAACAATCTGACAGAGATCAGAGAGAACGGGTTATATCTGATCTCATCCTCAAACAACAATATCAGCGGGAATCATCTACCTAGCTGCGGGAACGATGGGATCCACCTCTCCTCATCGAGTCACAACGTGATCGATGATAACGATGCATCAGGCAGTGGTAGAAGCGGCATATACGTTGCATCATCCCACAACAACGACCTGGAGAGAAACAATGTATCGAAGAGCGGAGACGATGGGGTGCATATAACCTCTTCAAGGAATAACACCATAGAGGAGATCGTTGCCTCAAACTGCGATTCCTACGGAATCTACCTCCTATCCTCCAGCAACAACACCATCTCAGACTGCATCACAAACAGGAATGATAGGGGCATATATCTCGGTGCATCAGAGAATAACAGTCTCATGAACAATACCGCCTCCTCAAACACTTATTTTGGATTCTATCTCGATGGATCTGACTATAACACCCTTGTGAACAATACCGCCTGCTCCAGCACCACCTATTACGGCGTCTATCTCCATTCGTCAGATCACATCAACTTCACGGATGGCAATCTCTCGAAGAACGCCGATCATGGACTTCGGATCGATGCATCGAGCGAACACATCACCATCATCAACACCAGTATATGCTCCAATGGTGGTCGCGGGATCATGCTCGAATCTGATCACAACAACATAACAGAGAACAACATCTCATACAACGGCGGGAATGGGCTGCACCTCTCTCACTCTGATTACAATGAGATTGAGAGGAACACGATCCTGAACAACACAGACACAGGCATAGCATTCGTCCAATCCAGCAATAACAACGTCACATGGAATAGTATCCTGAATAACAGTGACAATGGTGTTCATTTCATATCCTCGTCCAGATTCAATGAACTGATCGCAAACACGATCGAAGGAAGCGGCGTCTACGATGTCTACATCGAATCATCGGATAACAACACGATCACCCAGACAAAGGCGCAACTCAACAACTACGACTTCTACCTCGATGGCAGCACAGAAGCCTGTATACTCGACACAGCATTCAATGAGAGCAGATACGGGTTGACCGATAGCGCAACTCTGACCGTCAGATGGTATCTCGACGTATGGGTCACAGACTCCCTCTACATCAAGAACATGGCAGGAAGCAGTGTCACATTCAGGTACAATGAAACAGGAGGGAACGCAACGATCTTCACCGGCATCACAGGAACGGATGGGCGTCTGAGTTCATACTATGATACGCTCCCCAATGTGACCCAGTTTACAGCAAGCCCTACCGAGCGAGTCGATCACGGAGTGTATGCCAATGCCACGACCCTCACCAACCAGACAGGATACAACGATACCGACTACCAGGTGAAAGGAAAGGGAGCGACCCTGATCGTCACAACAGGCTGGATCGTTAACACCCGGTGCTACTACTGCCACGAGGATAAGAAGAAGTTCGAACTGACACAGCACGCGAACGATACCATAGGATCGGATGCAAGAAACTGCACGTACTGCCACAACGAGACCGATACCGAGGCAATCCCACACGGAAGGTCATCAGGACCCAACCTCCTCGCGGTGCAGAGTCCATGGCTCTGCTACAACGGGAGTGACAACGCAAGCGGTAGCAGCTGCCATGGGATCGGAAGTCCGTATGGAGATCAGTATACCGAGTTTCAGAGCATAACAGCGCACCCCGTGAACGACGGGAATATCTCGTGCAAGACGTGCCACGACAACCATGGGGATGTGCCAGAGAACGTGACGATCAATGGTCACACAAAGGAATGGAAGTACGATCTTGTGAAGTACTATTATACCGGAACCGATACGCTTTCAAACGCATTTGATGGTTATTTTTCAGAGGCGTTCGATCTCTGCTACACATGCCACCTCGAAGAGAATATCCTGAATACAACTACTCAGAAGACGAACTTCTGGGAGAACGGAACCGGCACTATGCAGCCGAACTATCACCAGGGACACATCTCGTACTGGGACGGCATGCTCTCACCAGGGTGCAGGAACTGCCATAACCCACATGGCTCTGATATCCCGAGGATGAATCGCAACCAGTCAGTAAAGCCAGGCTCGAGCGCGACAGGCGGGTTCTTTGGATTCATCAACAACTCCACCTATCCAGCATACCTCCTGAACGAGGCAAACGGATATGATATACCTGATGACTGGTATAACGAGAGCCTGAATAGAGGCGGCGCAATCACGAGCGACCCAGAGGGTTATTGCCAGATGGAATGCCACAGTGCTGGTTCTGAACCCTATAATACGAGTGAGTGGGGTTCTTATGGTCGGGATATGCTTTCGATCACCCCAACAGGGGGTCCAGACTGCACCGAATGCCATGACAATAGCAATCCTGACGCCATCCGCCCGATGGTGAACGTGACAGCGATGAAACTCGGTATGCATGCAGGCGTAAACTCCGACTGCAACATCACATACTGGGCAGAGAGAAGGGGTTTTGATGCATCCAGTGTATCAGAGGATAATAAGATCTGCTGGGGATGCCATGCAACGAACGGCACGCCCCCATATCCGAATTACCATCCGGATAGAACCCTGAATCCATACAAGTGCGCGAAGTGCCATGGAGAGTACCAGCCTCCCCATGTCAATGCGAGCAATCCTGACGTCACCCACAGTGCCACCATAATCAAGAACCATGGTCCCACCACCAAGGGCGCGGGATCGATCAGGATCCAGACCGATCCTGCGAAGGGAGGCTCATGCGAGGACTGCCACTATCCAAGCAGGATCACCGATATCGGTGAACTGAAGACGAGGTACTGCACCGACGACGGGGTATGGCACTGGAAGAGTTATAATGAGACAACCATCCTCGGAAACACATCCCACTACGGCTTGAACAGCACAGGCGGGATGCTGATGAACGAGACGACAAACTCCACATCCTGCATCTACTGCCACTGCAACGAGACGAACTCTGCTGTCTGGGGCAACGCGACGATTGTTGATATGGAGACGCACTCAGGAGGGGTCTCGACGAACCAGGAGTGCTATGGCTGCCATGTGATCGGAAACCATCCTGATGACCCTGTGGAGGATCTCACGATCCCAGGTAACTTCCACAACGAGACACTCTACTCAGGAGGTGGACCTGACTGCATCGTCTGCCATGACAAGGGAAATCCCTACGGGTTCACAGAGACGAACGCAACATCAGTGAACAATGGGATTCACCAGAACGTGACAGAGAACGCTTATGAGCAGATCGATGTGAACGATAGTTCAAAGCCGTGCTGGGGGTGCCACCAGTCAGATGGATTCCAGCCAGAGGGCATGGGCGATCGATACGATGATCCATGGAGATGCGAGGACTGCCACACCCCGAGTGCAGAGTGGAACGCAGCCACGATGAATGGCTACACATGGTCGGCAGATGGAAGCCCCCTCCCTCCAAGAGGCATCGTCGAGCACTCCCCGAACTCAACCGACGTCACAACGAACGTAGTCGGGAACGGGACCTGTGCTGACTGCCACAACAACTCGATCGATCCATATCACAACGATACAGATGAGCGATTGCTTGGAAACACGCTCGATGCAAACGTATCACACTACGGAAGATGGGTGAGTCTTGAGACGCTCAACTGCCTCTACTGCCACAACAGCAGTACCAATGGCACGAGATGGGGTGGTGCAACTCAGATATACGCGAGTGGCACGATGGATATGTACAATGCAACTGAGAATAGCGAGTGCTATGCATGCCACATCGATTATGGAGTGGCAATGCCAGATGATTTCCACGAGTCACCACTCAACTGGGGGGGAGGTCCGAACTGCACGATGTGCCACGACACCTCAACGGATTCAGGCTTCAATGCTGGCTTCGGTGTTGATTCAGGCGTCAACGTATCAAGCGTTGCATCAACCTCTGTACATAGAAGGATCAACCAGAATGCGACCGATCCAGGAAACACGTGGACGCAAGAAGACTGGAGCGGTGGTATCGGAGAGAGTACGTCAACTCAGTACAATGGATCGCTTAACATCAGTGCAACAAGCGTTGTGAGACTTGAGACCATCTCCTCTGAGGAGAACGATACATTCACCGATACATCAGAGATCGCATCATCGAGTAATGTGACGATATCAGGCGGAGACGTCTCTCTCAGCACTGGAAGCACCACTGGAAACCTGACCTCAACCCTGATTGCACCCCAGAGACTCGGAGGCTGGGGCACGTTCCACGCGAACGATACACTGAACTGGAAGTACAGGCGAGCGGTCACAATCGAGAACACAGGGGGGCCGCTAACCGACTATCAGGTCAGAATCAACGTGACCTATGATTCCGATATGAAGAGCGACTTCTCTGATCTCAGGTTCACAGACTCTGATGGGAGCATATTGCCCTACTGGATCGAAGAGTACACAGAAGCAACATCAGCGGTTCTCTGGGTGAAAATCCCTGAGATACCATCCCAGAAGACGATCTACATGCACTATGGCAATCCATCTGCTACTTCAGAGAGCAGCATCCATGATACATTCCTCTTTGGGGATGACTTCGAGAATGCATCCCTGACAAACGCTTCGATCAACAAAACCACGTATCCAAGCCAGCAGTATGTCGAGAACGGAGTCTACCACATCAACGGCTCGAGTGGTGAAGAGGTCATCGCTGAGATCAACTCAACCCAGTTTCCTGATGACTACATCGTTGAAGCCATTGTGAGATGGATCGATAGCACCAATGGCTCGATATACCTGAGTCCACGATACCATGACGAGGATGAGAGGTACGTTTCCTCGTTAAACGAGACCGATCTCAGCATAAAGAGAGTGGACTCTGGCAAATGGAGCAATCTCGCCACAGAGAGCCTGGACACGAATATCTCGGCAGGAATAAATTACACATTCATAACAGCGGTCAGGAAGACTGCAAGCACGAACGAACTCACGGCCCGAGCCATGCTCTCCGATGCAACCATTGGACAGATCCAGGCAAACGACTCGACGCTCGAGTACACCAATCTGTCCTTCTCAGGAAGAGGCAATGATACATTCCATATCCATATCGATGATCTCAGGGTCCGCAGGTATAGTGAGAGAGAGCCAACTGCAAGCATCGGCGCAGAGGAGCGTGGAGACGAGATCGTCTACGAGATTCTCAACGCGTCAAACTGCACGCTTGCAACAGTCTCGAACGGAAGTCTCCTCTCATCGATCACAGCGAGAAGCATCAGGCTGAGAGCCACGCTCAAAACCCTGAATGCATCCTTCACACCAGTCCTCCACGACTGGGGGGTCACATGGTACTATTATAAGAGTGAGGGGAACCTCACATCCGCAGCATACTCGACAGGCGAGAACTATAGCTTCAGCACCATCAGATGGGATGGGAGTCTCCCAGAGAATACAGGCATGCGCTTCAGGCTCAGATCTGGCGCCACCGAGTCTCTACTCTATTCTGCACCATGGTATGGACCCACCGGAACCGATGATTACTACACTGCATCAGGTGAAGAGATCAATCCGATCCATGATAACGACCAGTGGATACAGTACAGAGTATACCTGAACACGAGCGATGGGAACGAGACACCAAGACTCGACGATATCGCGATCACATACACAACCTCGTACCATCAGTACTATCCATTCGACTCGCGTAACAAGATCTGCTGGGCATGCCATGACACCGATGGAGAGTACGTGGGCGCGATGGGCGATCGATACAATCACCCATGGAACTGCTCTGACTGCCACATAGAGTATGAAACACGATGGAATACATGGAACGACTCCACATCACCACCGCTCGTGGTTGAGCACCAGCCAAGCGCTCCTAATGTCCAGACCAATGTGAACGGAAACGGGACGTGCGCAGACTGCCACAACAACTCGATAGACCCGCATCACAACGACACAAGGGAGGCAGTCATCGGAAACACCCTCAAAGCGATCGCCTCTCACTATGCGCTCAACAGGAGCTTCGGAATGCTGATCAACACGACCGACTGCCTCTACTGCCATTACACCGAGAATGAAACCGCATTAAAGTGGGGCAATGCAACGAACATCACGCTCGGAACAAACTTTGTGCACACCACCGATCTCGGCTCTGACATCTACACAAACAACTCGAGGTGCTACGACTGCCATGTAACAACGAAGGAAGCACCTGAAAAACCATACTTCCACAGCGAAACCCTCTTCGTTGGCGGAGGCCCGGACTGCATCGCATGCCACGACACCGGCATGGACGCGACCAACATCAATGCGACCTCGATAAGGAATGGGATGCATGGAGATCTGAACGACCCTGGGGCAAGCGAGTATCAGGAGAGCGTCTCGTGCTGGGTATGCCACGGCGACGGCACCGAGCCTGTGGGCCACCCTGAGAATGTGAGAGACCCATTATACTGCGGGTACTGCCATGCAACCTCCTCAGGATACACCTATGCATCACTCTTTGGAAGCCCGCCACGAGTCTACGATCATATACCACCACCTTACGCCGAGAATATCAGGACGAACATATCAGGAGCTCCGAACGGAACCTGCGAGTACTGCCACAACAACTCGATCGACCCATATCACAACGACACCGATGAGAGCATCATCGGAAACACCCTCAAAGCGATCGCCTCTCACTACGGCCTGAACAGTACGCACGGGATGCTGATGACCCATCTGAACAACACGACCGACTGCCTCTACTGCCACAACAACACGCCTGAAAATATAACATGGGGGGGTGCGAAGATCGTAACACATGAACAGAATTATAACAACTCAAATTGCTATGAGTGCCACGATACCACAGGGCTGATGCCCGTGACTTTCCACGCGGAGAGCATGAGTTCTGGCGGGGGCGGTGACTGCATCAAGTGCCATGATACTGGCTCTTCTGCCGAGCACAGGATCAATGTAACCGCCGTCGCCAGCGGTGTGCATGCGAACGTCAACAACAACACCACCAACTCCACACACATACCCGCCTCCAACAAGAAGTGCTGGGGCTGCCACCAGTCAGATGGCAGAGAGCCAACATCTGACATGGGCGACATCGTACGCACACCCTATCAGTGCTGGGACTGCCACAACGGAACCGCTCCACACATCAATCTGAGCAACGCCACAGCAGTACATGAGCACTTCAGATCAGGTGGCGAGATCGATGCGCTCCAGAACGAGGATAATAACACGTGGTCGTGCCTTGGATGCCATAACATGAGCGAGATGAAGGTGAGCTTCATAGAGGATGACCCATATGGGAGTAGAGTATCGTACGTATCACACTATGCCAGAAACTACACCGAGCTTTCCACTCTGCGAAACCTAACAAACAGCACCAGATACTGCCAGTACTGCCACAACAACTCATCAGTCATCTTCAACCCATTCATCGATCCATCCTGCCAGAAGATCACGCACGGATCCAACTGCAGCAGGTGCCACGGCGCAGGAAAGATACACGATGCAGCGCTCAAACGAGGTGGCGGCACTGACTGTCTCGGATGCCACGGCAGCTTGGAGAGCACGATCGTAGAGGTCTATTACGTGAATGCAACCCTCTTTAACGAGAGCGTCCACCACTCGGTGAACTGCACGGACTGTCACACAAGCACAGGCTACTCAGAACACTCAAATGACCATCCATCAGAGGAGTATGGCTGGAAGTGGTGTGAGTGCTGCCACTCGTACCAGAGCGACTTTTTAAATGAGACCGATCGGCACAACGTGACAGACACACCAGGAGAGTCGATCCTTTCGAGCACGAACTGCACAGCATGTCACGATGAGACCGGGTACTATAATGCAACGAGGTATTACAATTCGTCTGCAGAGCACGAGTGCAGGTGGTGCCACATCCTGCCTGATAAGATCTTTCCAAGAGAGGTGTCTGTGTGAAGCGATACCAGTTAGCAATACTCCTCGTTGGAATCATTGCCCTCATAGTCTTCATCATGCCAGATACAGAGAGCATGTTTGTCGGGATGCATACCTTCTATTCCAAGATGAACTGCACAAAGTGCCACGCTGGCGAGTACTCTGAGTTCATGGCAAGCCAGTCTTACGTGCGTGAAGCGCACCTTCGCGCGGCGAACAACACGAACTACACGACGTACCTCTCGATTGCAGGGATCTCGCAGAACGAGACGCACATACTCACCAACTATGATGGCGATGGTGATGGTACAAACGATACATGGGTCTGGAACTCCACGGTAGATGCATGGCAGCGCACGAGTGATGGGAGAATCGCACTCGTCTCGCTCGATAGAGACGGTAGTTGTGGGATAAACGGGTATGAGGTATGCCACCTCTGCCACAACTCCACCATATTCGGATTTTCCGGGGCACACACCGCTATCGTTCGCACCTGTGACGATGACCGCTGCCATGGAAACAGCAACCATGCCTACAACGATCAGAGCCTCTTTGAAGCGGCAACCATGCGGGTAACAGAGGCAGGCTCACTCTTGAGCCAGGGGAACGTCCACTCGCCACTCTATCACCAGTTAGTAAACCAGTCAAGCTCCTACCCGGCAGGAAGACCGTTCAACAGCACACCCGGCAATGCAATCGGCGATCGACTCTCGAAAGGATACCTCTCATGCGGAGCATGTCACGGTGAGATAACGATCAATGCCAGCATCAGAGAGACGCACAACACCCATGCAGGTAAATCATCAGAGAGACGAAAGTACATATAGATCAAATGAAAATATATTTTATAAGAAGGTGAAAGTATGAAGGTCAAGATCATAACAGGAGTGCTGATAGCACTATCACTCATGGTAGTCCTATCAGGCTGCATCGGTGAAGAGAAGACCGTCGTCACAGCCAGAGCAACGATCAGAGAGACGAATGGCACTCCACAGATAACAGAACTCGTGGCAGAAGAGCAGAGTGTGAGCGCCCTTGAAGAGTACCGAGACAATCCAGCACACACCCCCGGAGTAACACTCATTATAATAGAGAAGGATAGCATGCAGAAGCTCGGTTACTGGCGCTCTACCAAGTATACCGGACCAGGAGAGTACGAACTGAGATCAGAGCTCATGACGATGCCAGAACCGGGCGACAATGTCAACGTGATCATGAAAGTGGTGGACGAAAACGGGGACACACTCGATACCAAAACGATCACCCTGACGTGGCAATGAAGGATCGAGACACAGCATACCTTATAGCGATGCTGATAACAGGAATCGTGCTTGCAGGAAGCATTGTATACATAGCACTCACAACCGGCACACTCACACCCACCCCGGAGGACAGAATAGAAGAAGAAGGGGGCAGAGTGATGATACCAGAGTTTAAAGAGATCCCTGGGCAGAGCATCGACTGCAAGGTCTGCCACCTGAAACCAGAGAAGATCCCAGAGCACATGAACGGAGGAGCCTACTGCGCAGCATGTCACGGTTCAGACGTTCATGGCCTGCATACGAGTGATAAGACCGTGAATCTCTCATGCAGGTACTGCCACAACCCAACAACGTACATCCCGAAGCGTCTACCAGGAGATGAAACGGTATGCGACGCCTGCCACGACCCGAAAGACCCACTCAAACCAAGCTATGGAGGAATAATCGAGATCCATATCTACAGAGGATACACCTGTGACCTCTGCCACGTAGAAGACATACAGAGCCTGCATCAAGACCTGATACTCGGCAGTAACGAAACTTTACAGTAACGAAACTTTACAGTAACGAAACTTTACAGTAACGAAACTTTACAGTAACGAAACTTTACAGTAACGAAACTTTACAGTAACGAAACTTTACAGTAACGAAACTTTACAGTAACGAAACTTTACAGTAACGAAACTTTACAGTAACGAAACTTTACAGTAACGAAACTTTACAGTAACGAAACTTTACAGTAACGAAACTTTACAGTAACGAAACTTTACAGTAACGAAACTTTACAGTAACGAAACTTTACAGTAACGAAACTTTACAGTAACGAAACTTTACAGTAACGAAACTTTACAGTAACGAAACTTTACAGTAACGAAACTTTACAGTAACGAAACTTTACAGTAACGAAACTTTACAGTAACGAAACTTTACAGTAACGAAACTTTACAGTAACGAAACTTTACAGTAACGAAACTTTACAGTAACGAAACTTTACAGTAACGAAACTTTACAGTAACGAAACTTTACAGTAACGAAACTTTACAGTAACGAAACTTTACAGTAACGAAACTTTAATAAGCATCAAAAGAGGTTAGAGGGATGTTTGCGTCTCTGCTCCGATAGTGTAGCTCGGCCAATCATGCAGGGCTCTCAATCCTGCGACTGGGGTTCAAATCCCCATCGGAGCATTGTAAATTTTTTTATCTGGAGATTTTGTGGTTTCGCAGATCTTTATATTTTATCAATTCGTACAGGGTAATATGGAGTCGTTGAGGATCGGAATGTTTGCATGGGAGAGCCTGCACTCCATCAGAGTTGGGGGTGTTGCGCCTCATGTCTCTGAGTTATCAGAGTCACTTGCAAAGGCAGGGCATGAGGTTCATGTCTTCACCAGAATTGGTGGGTGTTCGTCGTACGATGAGATAAACGGTGTGCACTATCAGCGGGTCAGCCATGACGAGGGAGGTATGATCACCAATCAGATGGAGCATATGTGCAATGCTATGTATGATCGTTTCTTTGCTGTGGAGGCACTCTTTGGCAGGTTTGATGTACTTCATGGTCATGACTGGCATCCTGTGAGGGCGTTGAATCGTCTCAAGATCTTTAACTCTCGGGAGTACGTCCTCACCTACCACAGCACTGAGTTTGGTCGAAATGGTAACAGATGGGGAGATTGGCCCGAGGCACGTGAGATTGCGCACTGGGAGTGGTCGGGTGGTTACGAGTCAAGAAGAGTGATCGCAACCTCACAGCATCTGAAAGACGAGATTCAGTGTATATATCAGATTCCAGAATCGAAGATCACGATCATCCCGAATGGGATATTTCCAGATAAGGTGAAGAAGGATGTTGACCCTGTGGCGGTGAAGGGTACTCTAGGAATCCCTCCAACCTCACCTGTTCTCCTCTTCACAGGTAGGATGAGTTATCAGAAGGGTGTTGACCTCCTCGTTGGGGCCGTCCCAATGGTACTTGCTCAGTACCCTGATGTCCATTTCATCTTCATCGGTGAGGGCGAGATGCGTGCTCACTGTCAGTGGATTGCAGAGAAGGATGGCGTGAGCCATGCATGCCACTTTCTTGGATACGCACCAGATGATGTGTTGTGTAACTGGTTGAACGCCTCTGACCTCGTGGTGGTTCCAAGCCGCAACGAGCCATTTGGGATAGTGGTGCTCGAGGCATGGGATGCAGAGAAACCGGTGATCGGAACTGATGCCGTCCGGCTGATCGATAATTTCAAGGATGGGATTCTGGCGTATAAGACCTCTGAGTCCCTCGCATGGTGTATCAATTATGCACTTGGCGATCTCGAAAAGACCCGTCTCATGGGAATCACTGGAAAAAAACGGATTAAAGATACCTATAACTGGAAACAGATTGTTAAAAACCTGTGTAACGTTTATAATACTCTTCACCTCTGGTAATACCTGATGGACGCGTGGTTTCATGGATTTTATCTCCTCTGAGGTGGTTTTATACCTGCTCTTAACCGGCAGTGTCGTCGGCTTCCTCTCTGGGCTCCTTGGAATCGGCGGCGGGGTGATCATTATCCCAACTCTCCTCTGGCTCCTCTCAGGCTGCGGTCTCGATGATCAAGTACTGACACATGTGGTATTCGGAACCAGTCTCGCAGTCGGTACTGGAACCGCCCTCTCAAGCTCAACAGCTCACAGGAAACGGGTGAAGATCTCAACGAGACTCGTCCTGATGCTGGCGCTTGGGAGTATCACAGGCGCCCAGTTAGGGGGATATGCAGCACACCTCTTATCTGGAGAGATACTGCAGATCGGTTTCGGGACGCTCCTCCTTTTTATATCTTACCTCCTGCTGCGCCCGTTGAAGGATGGACGGAGTCGAGGAGGCAATCCATCGGGTATGTTGAGTGGCAAGCCGGTCATTGTCGGTCTCGGTTTGATTGTTGGCTCTGTCTCTGCAATCATAGGCACGGGAGGGGCAATCCTCACCACAACGATACTCGTCCTCTTCCTCAAATGCCCGATACACAGAACGGTTGGAATCACCTCCTCGATGATGGTATTTACCGCAACCTCAGGCGCACTCGCCTACATCTTCAACGGATGGGATCTAGAGAACCTCCCACCCTACTCACTCGGCTACGTCAACCTCTACCTCATGATGGCGCTCGTCACAACGAGCACGATCACCGCGAAACTCGGTGTGAGGCTGGCACACAGAATAGACCCGCGACCACTCCAGCAAGTGCTCGGAGTATTCCTGCTTTTGATAGCCGCAGAGATACTGACAAGCAACCTGACAACCTGAGTGCTACAGGAGGTGTGGTGGAACTCTCTGTTTTGCAAGGAGGTCGTTTACGGTCTCATGCTCTCTGATAACGTATGCTCTGCCTTTTGATACGAGGATCTCTGCTGCGCGCGGGCGCCCGTTGTACTGTGAGCTCATGCTGAATCCATAGGCTCCGGCATCGAGGACGGCGATAACGTCACCCCTCTCCACAGCTGGGAGTTCTCTGTCGTGTGCGAGGATGTCTCCGCTCTCGCATATTGGGCCTGCGATCGTGTAGAGTCCTGAAGGCGGGAGATCTGCTTTGTTGGCAACGAGGACGTAGTGGTATGCATCATACATCGCTGGTCTGATAAGCAGGTTGAATCCTGCATCCACACCAACAAACCTCTTATTCGCCTCCTTCACAAGGTTGACCTTTGTTAAGAGTACTGTTGTGTCACCTGTGATATAACGGCCGGGTTCGAGTATCAGGCGTGGGTGAAGACCAATTGCATCCGAGCACTCCTTGAAGACCGGGAGTATGGCATCTGCAAGATCTTCTGGCGTTGGCACAGGCTCGTCCTTTCGATAAGGTATGCCAAGACCTGAGCCGAGGTCAAGGAACTCAAGCTTCACTCCGAGCCGATCGATCTGCTCCACCATCTCCATCATTCTCTTCACGGTCTCAACGAAGGGCGTGAGATCGGTTATCTGGCTCCCGATGTGACAGTGTATCCCGATCGGTTTCACGCCTTCAAGCCGTTCTGCCATATCATACGCCTCTATCACCTGGGTGTAGGGTATGCCGAATTTGCTGGTTGAAAGACCTGTTGCAATCTTCGGATGTGTCTCTGGCGATATTGCCGGGTTCACGCGAATAGCGATCTCAGCAACCTTGCCACTCTCTCGAGCAAGGGATGCAAGCGTCTTCAACTCATCAAGAGAGTCTACAGATAGACGCACACCTGTTTGCAGTGCGTATCTCAGTTCTCTCTCGGTTTTAGAGTTGCCATTGAAGAGTATTCGATCACGTGGTATGCCGGCAAGGAGCGCCATGTATAGCTCGCCACCGCTGAAGACATCAGCGCCTGCACCCTCTTTTGCAAGTATTCGAAGTATTGTGAGATTTCCGTTCGCCTTTACCGCATAATACACATCTGCATCCGGGAATGCGCGCTGATAACGCCTGTAATTCTCACGGATTCGCTCTTCATTCGTCACAAAGATCGGTGAACCATGCTCACCGACCAGATCGACTGCATCCACCCCTCCAATGAAGAGGCGATGATCTCTGACCTCCAGGTGTCCCTCGATCTCAAACATAATGACATCACCAGAAAGACCTGATTAGATCGCATCAATCAGGAGTGTTATTACTTTAAGCTTTGCGAGACCTGAATCGTTTCAGATAGCGATGCTCTATAAATTTTTTGAGTCTGTATGCCATGAATCTGATCATCATCCCTTTGAATACGATCACCGCTCTCTTCCCGCCGAGTGTTATGATGGCTCGTGGATCTGAGGTCGTGTTCACGGGTCTGTACCTCTTCAACGGCTTCTTCCTGATGAGATTAACAATGTTCTGGGCGGCTGTCCGCCCCTGATGCTCTGCCTCTTCAACGTTCTTCCCACTGAGAATACCGTCGATCTCAACATGTGCTGCATCGCCGATCACGAAGACATTATTCCTTCCTTTTGCCCGCAGGTTCTCATCGACGACGATCCACCCGCGAACGTTTTCAAGCCCAAGGGTCTTTGATAGAGAAGAGCACTGGATACCGCACGTCCAGATCACCATATCGGTATCGAGTTCAGAGCCGTCGGTGAGCACGATATGGCCATCATCTATCCTCTCGACACCTTTCGAGGTCACAATCTCAACACCCTCCCCCTCGAATAACTTCCTAACATAATTCGATACGTTGTCGTTGAATGTGGGCAGAACCTTATCCATTGCTTCTATGAGGTATATCTTTGCGTTTTTGGCTTTTCTCTCATTGAAATAATCGTTAAGTTCTCCAACAACCTCAACGCCTGTCAAACCTGCTCCAATAACTGCAATTTTAACATTTTTATTCACATCCAGCCTGTCAAGCGCATTTTTTGCCCGCACCGCCTCTGAGAGAGTATTGACAGTGTAGGACGTCTCTGCACCAGGCACGCCGAAGAAGGTAGGGACCCCACCACTCGCAATCACAAGAAAGTCATAAGGGATGGCCTCGTCACCAGCTTTAACCACGTTCTCATCAAAATCAACAGTCTCAACCGCCTTATTAACAAACCTTGCATCGTTTTTTTCTGAAAACACCCTTATATCTCCAGAAATATCCTCCGGCAACACCTTTCCACTCAAAATCTCTGGATGAGCCGCTTGAAACTCCATTCTTGAACGGGGATCGATCATCACTATCTCAAGACTATCGACTGGAAGCAAACCTCTGACTGCACCAACCACCTCAACACCGGCAAACCCGCAGCCAATAACAACAAGTCTCATCTTCTTCCACCAGTAACGTACTCAATCAACTTTTACCGCATCGGTTATATCTCTATCGAAACGAGGTCTCTCCAATTTTGTTATTGAGTAACCTTTTTAACCGATCCTGTCGTATGAGAGGATATCAATTCTCTCCACCTTCGTCTATTGTTTTGATCTGCCCCGGGTAAAGAGAGATTTCACAGATCTGATCGTGTTGTAGAACTAATTTGGAGATGAGAGATGGCTGAAAGATACGATGCATCCCGTATACAGGTACTGGAAGGACTGGAAGCAGTGCGCAGGCGCCCGAGCATGTACATCGGGAGCGTTGACAGCAGGGGACTCCACCACCTCGTCTACGAAGTCGTCGACAACAGCATAGACGAGGCACTCGCAGGTTACTGCAAGAATATCCAGGTCACGATACACAAGGACAACAGCATCACCGTCTTAGACGATGGCAGAGGCATACCAGTGGACAAACACCCAAGGTACAACAAGTCAGCCCTTGAAGTGGTGATGACGATGCTTCACGCAGGCGGCAAGTTCGATACCGACTCCTACACGGTATCAGGCGGGCTTCATGGGGTTGGCGTCTCGGTTGTGAACGCACTCTCAGAGTGGCTCAGAGTGGACGTCTGCCGAGACTCTGTGAGATATCATCAGAGCTATGAGCGTGGCAGGGCAACGAGCAATGTGGAGATCCTCGGCGAGTGCAGAGAACGTGGCACAGAGGTGAGCTTCAAACCCGATAAAGAGATATTCGAGACGATAGAGTACGACTTCAACCTACTCTCAAAACACCTCCAGGAACAGGCATTTCTGAACAGTGGTCTCAGGATCTCGATAAGAGACGAACGAAGCGGCGAAGAGCAGACCTACCACTACGAGGGCGGGATCGTCTCGTTCGTGGAATACCTGAATAAGAACAGGAACGTGCTTCACGAAACCCCGATATTCTTCAGCCGGGAGAAGAACGGAACCCAGGTAGAGATCGCAATGCAGTACAACGATAGCTACGTTGAGACGATCTACACCTTTGCAAATAACATCAACACACACGAAGGCGGGACACACCTGAGCGGCTTCAAGACAGCCCTCACACGCGCTGCGAACGAGTACGCCCGAAAGAACAACGTGCTAAAAGAAGGGGAGAAGCTCTCTGGCGAGGATGTGCGAGAAGGCTTGACCGCCGTCATAAGCGTCAAACTCACAGATCCACAGTTCGAAGGACAGACCAAGACAAGGCTTGGAAACAGCGAGATAAAAGGTATTGTAGAGACGCTCGTGGGCGTTGGGCTCTCAGAGTTCTTCGAAGAGAATCCAAGAATAGCAAAGACGATCCTCGGAAAAGCCGTTCAAGCCGCCCACGCACGAGAAGCAGCACGCAAAGCAAGAGAACTCACACGCAGGAAGAACGCTCTCGAAATAACCAACCTACCAGGAAAACTCGCAGACTGCCAGGAACGAGACCCATCAAAGAGCGAGCTCTACCTCGTCGAAGGCGACTCTGCAGGTGGATCGGCAAAACAAGGCAGAGACAGGAAGTTCCAGGCAATACTTCCACTTCGCGGCAAGATCCTCAATGTGGAGAAAGCACGGCTCAACAAAATCCTTGCAAGCGACGAGATACGTGCCTTAATAACAGCATGCGGCGCAGGCATCGGAGACGAATTCGACCATGAAAAAGTCAGATACAAAAAAATAATAATAATGACAGATGCTGACGTCGACGGATCACACATCCGAACACTCCTCTTAACACTCTTCTACCGCTACATGCGACCACTAATTGAGATGGGCTACGTCTACATCGCACAACCACCACTCTACAGAGTGAAAAAGAACAAGAAAGAACGCTATGCGTACAGTGACCAAGAACTGAAGGACATACTTAAAGAACTCGGCGAAAAAGGCGTGCAGATCCAGCGCTACAAAGGTCTCGGAGAGATGAACCCAGGACAACTGTGGGAGACCACGATGAACCCAGAACACCGCACAATACTCCAAGTCACAATGGAAGACGCCCTAATGGCAGAAGAGATATTCAGCGTCCTCATGGGAAATAACGTTGAACCGCGACGCGAGTTCATATTCAACCACGCAAAAGAGGTCGTCAACCTCGACATATAACAACTAATGAGCGTCTTGGTTTACCCCACACAGCGGTCAAAACTTAAACCAAACCCCCTGCGTGAATAATAAGTGCCACTGAGACCGGATTCCCTCCTCAATCCCCGTCCATCACCCCCTGCTTTTCTCTTTCTGATCCGTATATTTGACGAGTAATTTGACGATGGCTTACGCTAAGTCGCCTCCCGGCCCATCAGGTCAATCAGTGAATCTACCTCTGCAAGTTCTGCAAGTCTGTCACCAGGTTTTTTAACTTTTTCATATTCTTCTTTAAAGGAATAGTCGATTAGATATTTTATACCTCTTTTATGTTGAAAATGAGTTAATAAAGGTTTCTGTTTTGGTCAGGAAGATTTTTGATTTCTTTGTTAATTTGATGAGATTTTGGAGGTGGGTGGGTTTTTCAAAGTTCTCTTAATTTGTAAATCACTCCATACTCGTTCTCATACAACTTCTCGAAATGTTTTATATCTGCATTATTCTCAAATCTATAGTACATTGAGTTCTCATATTCAGTATCCAAACCTGAGGCAAGTTTCATGGCATTGAAGAGATACATATTCTTCGGGAGATAGACATAAACAGCTTCATACTTCTCCATGATTGCCTTTGCTTCATCCTCATTGCCTGTTGTGAAAAATGCTGCAACATCCCTCACCTTCTCTGCCGGCTCGTAATTCTTATTTCCAGGTCTTGCAATTGTTCGCTTAATTTCTTCCGAACCGTAATATATCACAGCTTCTTTCTTAGCTAAAGCCTTAATGCGAAGCCCGAAATCCCACCATGCCATTACCTTCCCGTCTTCAAGTCCTTTTAAGAATTTCAGGGCATCATATTCTTCCTGAGATACTGCTGTGCCTGTACTCCACTTATCTGAGTCCACAAAAACCACGGCTGGCTGATACCACCAGTAATGAGCAGGGTGATAGATTCCATACTCTTCACCCTTCTCGATTAGCAACTTTGATTTCTGCATGTTGATGTGATAGTTAAGCGAGGCAAATACAGCAGGTACTAAGATCAATATCAGAATAAGAACTATGCCTGTTCTCCTTTCAACTCGATAACTACCTTTTCTCAGAAGGTTGAGAAGATTCGGAACAGCAATTATGAGTGTGAACAGAATAAGGGTTTGCATGGTGAACGTGTAGTTGAACTGCAAACTCTGAAGAAGGGAAGAAAGGGAAAATGAAGTACTGCTTGCGGTCCAGCCAGCAAGGTACACAAAAAGTAGTAAGATTATAATCAGTGAAGTCAGCGATAGCACCTTCTTTGCCTCATCTGATTTAATTATGTCAAAAGCAATAAAAATTGAGAATAGGGCTATAACCGAAAGCAACATAGAAGCAGTAATATCTATCTCCAATATCCAGCCAGGAAACCATGGCATATTTCTAATTACAAAGAAAACGTTTACTAAAAGACCAATACCGATAACAAGATGAACTGATGCAAATAGAGTTCTGAGTCCTCGATGCTTAAACTCATAGCCAAAACTGGAATTTGAAGCAAATTCTCTCTTCTCCTCTTCTACTGCCATCGGGCACCACCCCATAAGCTTTCTAATTCTCTCCACCAGCATGACACAACCTCCTCAACTCCTCAAAAAGCTCGTCTGCAAGTTTGGTGGGATTTGCAACCTTTTCTAACTTTATGTTCATCTCATCCGCAAAATCCCACAAAAGCTCAATACACTGTCTGTATCTTTCACAGGAATTGCAATCCCCTCCATGCTCATACCACACCTGTATCCCACGCTTTTCGGAAACAAAGATTATGGCATTGACCTTCAGGGGAATAGAATATCCGAACAGGATGCCGTACCTGGAGTTTAAACTTTCCACTTCTATCTGACTGGCTTTAGCCATCTCCAGCAGTGTTTTTGCTACCTTCTCATCCATTCTTAAAAGAGCTCTTGAAACTGCCTGTCGAGAGATGCTATTAATTTTGGCAATATCTATATTTGCAAAACCTTTTCTGCGAAGAGCCCAGAATTCAAACTGCTTGCTAGAAGGTAGGAACATCATGTCAACATATAGATGTTGACAATATTTATAGTTTTCCCCACTAGAATTGGAGGTGTCCACTTAACATAAACACCGCCTCAACCGATTATAATAAAGCATAAACAGCTTACAGAACAAATTCCAGTTTTTAACAGGATTAAAAGAGCTAATTGAGCAAAAGAATATCTTTATTCTCTGCTTTAGTCTTGCGTGAAATCTTTTGGGTGGATTTCATGCTCCGAAAGGACTGATCGCTCAAATTCCAGATCCAAGATCTCCAGTGCATCTATAAGCCAGGGAGCTTTATCAACGAGGAATCCTAGCTTGTTCTCACAGAACTCTTAGCACTTCTCTGAAGGACATTGTAACAAGATAATTCCTGTTTGTATAAACTCTCATCAGAATTAACTCGTTTTTCTCAACATCTACAGCAGAATAGACATAGTACGCCTTTTTATCTTGCTTTAACAACTGTTTCGTCTAATGCAATGCTATCGAGTATCTTCTCTTCTTCTCTGATGCAAAGAGGCAATTTCTCTTCAAACTTCCCTGTTCCAAACAGAGGGTTTTAGAGACTGGATGAAGCTCAGAGAGAGAAAGCTGGCAGTACTCCTCACAGAAAACGTCTGAAATACAGGTTGCAATACCCAGAACCTTAACCTCAAAAGGCACCTTATTCCTTTCAAACACCCTTAACTCTTCGACAATTTCCCTTACCTTCAGCATAAATAAAAAATAGTCCCTTGTATTTATAATTTTATGTGGACGGGTCCATGAGTGAGAGAGTCAAAAATATAAAGTAGACTGATCGTGCCCTGAAAGGGCTGGTGCTTCTCACTCTCTCTTATTCTTCGTATGATTCTATTGCTTTCAGCACTGCGTGGATCTCCATCCATGCGGATGTTCCGAAGATGAGGGTTGATAGGTAGCAGGCTTCTATTATCTCGTCTTTCGTGATGCCTGCGTCGAGTGCGCGCTTCACGTGGTATGCTATGCACCATTCACATTTTGAGGCGACTGCAAGGGCTACTAAGGTTATCAGTTTTGTCTTCCTTGGGAGCACCCCCTCTGCGCCTGTTTTTTTGTATAGTTCTGTCAGAGCTCCTGTGAGCTCGGGGTATTCTTTGTGAAGCTGTTTCACAAGTTCGTTCGTCTCTTTCAACCGTTCCGACATATCCACCATTATTCATCACCCATTCTTGATTTATTCTTCATCATACTTGATGAACATTATACTTTATTTGAAATATGACTTTTGGTGTGGTGCCATCATGTTCTCTGCCCTGTACGCTTCTTCTTCAAGCTTTGGCTTCTGTTTGCTGTCGTATGCATTGTATACCAGTCTTTCGATCTCCTTTGAGTCTCTCACTGGAAGCCCGATGCTCTCAGCGAGAAGATCTGATACGTCAACCACCTTCAACTTTGAAGCTATCTCACGGATGGCGATTCGAAGGTTTGTCTCACAGCTCGAGCATGTGCTGACGAGGAGATCAGCGCCTGTACCTTCGGCCTCTCTCACGCGATCGATCGCGATCTTCTTTCCTATCTCTGGGAACCTGATTGTGTGTCTGCCATCGCAGTTAGCGTGCTCGCGGTTTGCTGGCATCTCGACAAGCTCGATTCCTGGGATTGACTCGAGCACCTCTCTTGGCTCATCGTATATCCCTCCAGCTCGCGCGATGTGGCATGGATCGTGGTATGTGATCCTCTTCTTGACCTCCTTTTCAGGCGTTATCCTGCCTTCTCTTATTAGTCTTGCGAGTACCTGTGTGATGTGCTCGACCTTGATATCGAAGGGGATCTCCAGCATCTCTGCGAGGAGTGGATAATAGTGTGCAAGTGTCACCCAGCAGCCAGGACATGATGTTATGAGCGTCTTCACACCCCGCTTGTTAAATTCTTCTATATTGTGTCTGATAACCTCTGAGATATCCTCAAATCTGCCGACAAGCCCCATTGGAGCGCCGCAGCACCACTCATCCTCTCCAAGATAGACGGGTTCGATCCCAGCGTGGTTGAGCAGGCGAACCGCGTTCTCTGCAAGGTTCTGCACTGTGTAGGATGCTATGCACCCTGCAAAGTATGCCACCTCACCCTCATGAGAGAATCTTGCATCGTCTGGCACCCATGCCGTGCGTAATTCGTGCGGGTTTCCTGCAGCGTTATGGTGTTCGAGCAGGTTATCGTATGATGGTTTGAAGAGTGCTGAGAAGTCATAAGATCCTTCGTCCTTCAAGACCGGTCGCATCGCGAGGTCCCACCACTGCTCTATCGGTATCTTTGCCTGGCAGACGAGGTTACAGTTCTCACAGGTGGTGCAGGTAAAGAAGATGTCACCGATGCGTTCATCGAGCACTGCCCGATTATTTATGTATTCTCTTATGAAGTTGAACTTGCCACGGGGTGATGCGCTCTCCCATCCGATCGTCTTGAACTCTGTACACCTGCTTCGACAGTATCCGCATGAGATGCACGCGTACGCGTCATAGACCATCTCTCTTCCAAAGGTCTCTCTTCCGATAATGCCGTGTGGCTTGAACTCTCTTCCTGGCGCTCTTCCACCATAGGTCTCATCAAGCGCTTTCATTAGCCCTGTTGCCTTACGCGCAAGTTTGATGTACGTGCTGAGACTCTTGGTTGGTGAGTCAGGATCAAGTCTTTCAGGGAATACCTTGCCAGGATTCATTATACCACGAGGATCAACACTCGTCTTAAAAGCGTATGCCCTCTCAAGCTTCTCTTTCCCGATTGAGAGGTCTGCGTCCATGTTAAGAAGCATGCCAGCAGTATACGGGTGTCCACCCATATCCTCCCCGATCTGGAGTGGTGTGAGGCTCTTTGCAAATGAGAGCATGGAACCGCGCCGCCTTTCATCCTCAAGCGTGTGAATGAGAACCGTTGCCCACCTGCCACCATCAAAGATCACGCCTTCAAAGGCTGCCTCACACCCGATTCTGTGAAGCACCTCGCTTCTGAACTCTGGAATCTTCTCAACCTGGAGCACGATCTCTGATGAGACGAGTGATGGTCCAAGTGCTTTCAATCTGAGATGGTTGAATCGGTCGTCCCACTCCTGCGCTGCAAAGGTCTCGTCAAGAAGCCTGCCGTTGCAGGACTCTATCACATCCAGAAGCTCTGGCTCAATCTCGTCTCTTCGATCGGCTCGATAGACATACATGGCAATCTGGACGCCCTCTGGAGCCTTCAAGCCATCTTCTTCCTCATGGTGCAGGGGCATTCTCTCTCTCTGCAACTCCTCTGCAGCCACACCCCACTTGATATGCTGTGAATCCTTGAACGAGATATGCCACAGATCAATATCCTGCTCTCTAATCCTCTCAATAGACGCTGTGAGATCTTCCAAACTCTCATAAGCTGCTGCAACAGGGACGATCTCCCTTGAATCCGTAACCTCAAGCCGTATCTTCGTGATAAAGCCTGTTGTACCATTCATGCCAAAGACAAGGTCAAGATCGTCACCACTGAGCGTTCTAAGATCACCTGAGGCTGTCAGAATCTCAACCTCAACGAGCCGCTCCCGCAGGGTCCCGCACCCGAAACTTCCAATCCCGACACCACCGCCGTTCGCAATCCACCCGCCGACCATGGACGATATGGCACTGCTCGGATAGAGCATCAGAGAGAGACCGTTCTTCCCCAGCTCATCCTCGAGATCCTCCCAGACCACACCAGGTTCGACCACAACGGTCCGACCGTCAACATCCACGTCAATTATGCAATTCATGCGAGAAAAGTCCACAACAACCCCACCACATGTCGGAACAGCCCCACCATAGCCCGCTGTTCCAGCACCGCGTGGAACCAGTGCAAAGAGATGCTTCGAAGCAAGCCTGACGAGTTCTGAAAGCTCGTCAACACTCACAGGCTGAACCACACAATCAGGTATAGTATTGATCTTGTCACGGACAAAAGCGGGAAGAGAGACCATATCCCTCGAATAGAGTAACCTTTCAGCATCGTGAAAAGCCACCCGCTCACCAAAGATCTTTATCAACTCACTCTTATACTCACCCAGCATCACAACACCTCAACGCCGCAGAGAGACAAGATAGGGTATGCTGGGCAATACATTAAATACCTTTCGAAACTGAGGTGTTAAGAGCGTTATCTATAAATCCAACCATACGCAAATACTGCGTCACAGCGTATACTGAGATTAATTTGATAGTTGGGTTAATATGACTGAGAGCGAAGAGACGAAAGAGAGAGTTGAATCGGTTATAAGAGAGATAAAACCGTTCTTGCAGGCAGACGGTGGCGATGTCGAGCTTATCAGCGTCGATGAGGATGGTGTTGTGAAGGTGAGACTTCAGGGCGCATGCGCAGGTTGTGCATTCTCTCAACTGACACTTGCAAATGTGATCGAGCAGAGGATAAAGGCAGTGGTTCCTGAAATTGAGCGTGTGGAGTCTATTTAATGTTAGAGATTCAAAATTTAACAGTTGAAGTCTCTGGAAAGCGGATACTCCATAACCTTAACCTTCGTATTGGGGATGGCGAGGTACATGTCCTCTTTGGTGCAAATGGGTCTGGTAAGACCACACTCTTCTTAACAATCCTTGGATTCCCGAGTTATGATGTTGTTGAGGGAAAGATCTACTTCAAGGGCGTTGATATAACCGAGATGGATACTGCAGAACGGGTGAAGCTCGGGATGGGCGTATCCTTCCAGCATCCACCAGAGATCAGGGGTGTGAAACTCGGCGATCTTGTGGGACGGCTTCTTGAGAGACGGGGAGAAGGCGATGCAAAAGCGCTTGCTGAGCGGTTGAAACTCTCAGAAGAGTTTCTCTCTCGGGATCTGAATCTCGGCTTTTCCGGTGGTGAGGTGAAGCGTTCTGAGATACTCCAGCTTCTTGCACAGAACCCTGACTTTTTCATGTTCGATGAGCCTGACTCAGGTGTGGATGTTGAGAACGTGGAGCTTATTGGAAAGATCACAAACGAGATGCTTGAACGGGACAAGCGCCCCAGCGAGCGGAAGAAGTCCGGACTCATCATATCACACATCGGCTATATCCTGAACTACATAAAGGCTGATCGAGCACACGTGATGCTCGGTGGCAGGATTGCATGTTCAGGCATGACAGAAGAGATATACAACCAGATCCTCACTGAGGGATTTGAGGGTTGTGTTGCAAGATGCGGTGGAACGTGATGCAGCATGAGTTCTGAAGAGGTCAAGATCGAATCTTACAGGCTTGAAGGCGGAGAACATGAGGAGATAACATCACTTGAGGAGATCTCTGAGTATGAAAAAGAGCTTCTTGCAGCAGGGATTGACCCAAAAGAGACTGATCGATCAGGATCGTTTCTGCAACAGGATCACTCAGTCGTATTTGCAAAATCGCTCATTCCAGGGCTTGAGATAATGGCGATAGATGAAGCCCTGAAGAAGTATCCCTGGCTTGATGAGTACCACTGGAATCTCGTCTCGCAAGATATGGACATCTACACAAGAGAGGTTGCAGAAAGACCAACACAAGGGTACTTCCTCTATGCAAAGAAGGGCGCGAAGATCACGCTGCCACTCCAGTCATGCCTCTTCATATCAAAAGAGAGGATCAGACAGAATGTACACAACATCATAATCGCAGAAGAGAACTCAGAGATTCACATAATAACAGGGTGCACGGTCTCACACAGGATAAGCTCAGCCCTGCACCTTGGAGTATCAGAGTTCTACGTAAAGAGAGGCGCAAAGATCACCTTCACAATGGTTCACAACTGGGCAGGCAAGGTCGAGGCAAGACCACGAAGTGCCGCACGGATAGAAGATGACGGAGTATTCATCAGTAATTATATCATGATGACACCTGTAAGATCCCTCCAGATGTATCCGACCGCATACTGCGTGGGTGAGAACTCACGAGCAACATTCCAGTCGATGATATACGCACCAAAAAACTCGAAGATCGACGTTGGCTCACGCATAGTCTTCAAGGGAAAGGGTAGCAGAGGAGAGATCATATCACGAGCAATCGCAGCAGACGATGCGCAAATCATGGCGAGAGGAAATCTCACGGGTGAAGCAGAGGAGATACGAGGACACCTGGAGTGCAGAGGGCTTATGCTATCAGATACCTCGATGATCGAATCAGTACCCGAACTGAAGGCGCAAAGGAAGAATCTTGACCTCTCGCACGAAGCAGCAGTCGGAAAGATTGCAGAGGAAGAGATACGATACATCATGTCAAGAGGATTCTCTGAAGACGAAGCAATCGGCATGATCATACGAGGATTTCTCAGCCTCGACATAAAAGGACTTCCAGAAGGCTTGGCACGTGAGACAAAGAAAATGTTTGATATGACGCTTGAGAAAGTGATATAAAAGATGTAGGGGACAAGTTGTAAGGGGTGGACGGAGAATCTCAGGGTGTTCAGGTAACGTTCTGGGGATATGTGAAGTTTCGCCGTAAAGCGCAATTTGGGCGAACGTGAGCGAGCCACGTATCCTTTTGTTCTCCGAGGGCGATAGCACCGAAGCGAACGGAGAGTTTTTGAGCCGCCGAAAATCCACTGCGAGCGTAGTTTTCTCGAAGAGAAAATTTAGCTTAACGTTTTGCGGGTAAAAGAAGTTGCCAAAGGCAATTTTGGGCGAAGCGTAGCGAAGCCTTTTATCTGCTGTTAGCTGAAGTGGCGCGCTTTGTACTTTGATCTGTTCGATGGTTTCATCTATAAGAGTTATAATGCAATTTCCAAGTTTATCAAAATCATTAACTAATTTTCCTCCATCAATGTAAAAACGTGCTCTTCCTAATTCGGACAATTTAACTGCGATTTCGACTAAACGATCCACTAGTTCAGATGGAACGTTAGAAGAAGCACTGGAAGCAATAATAAGAAGCTGCGAGCCAATGATGACAGATTTGTTTTTCAAATCTGCAAGAAATGGATCTACAAGTTTTTCGTGTTCCCCACCGTAAACCGACGTCCATAGTGTCTTAAATTCAATTAGTTTTGTCAATGCGCCTGAGTTCCATAACTCTGGTTCTAACTGTAAACCAGTTATCAAAAAGTCTGGGTTCTTGAGCCAAACACCATCAGCTAAGTTATTTGCCACTTTCTCCAACTTCTGCCTTATATTGTCATTGTGTTTAACTAACTTTTCAACTTCCTTTACAAGTTCATGCATCCCTTTCTCATCTAGAAAAGATAAACCTTTGAATGCAGATAAATCCATTATTTGTTCTATATTTCTTGTATCTGATCGTAATCCTCCAGAATAGGAAATTTTCACCTTGTAAGTTAAAGGTAAGTTACTTTTGTTGAAATAGGAAATTCCGCTATCAAAAAAGGTTCGTATTTCATACCCTGGAGGTATTGAGCCAATTCCTTCCTTTATGAGAGGTATATCATTTATCTTTTCTCCCTCGCTGTTCTTAAGTGGAGGTTGAAATTCCAACTTGACATTCTTTGCAACACTTTTGCCTACATTCTTTATAACAAGATATATCCAATACTTGCCATAAGGAATATCAAAGTAGGCAACTACATATGGTGCAATCTCTTGGTCTCGAGATTCTTTCATTTCCTTAAGAATCTCTTCCGATACCTCTGTTGATTTCTTTGAGGCAGAAGCAATCTGCCATGTTTTTATTACATATATGATCAAAGCAATTAGCGTTCCTATCTGAACTATTGCAAGGATAATATCTACAATCTCTTTTTCCATTTTTCTACATCTCCCAATATTTCAATAAGCTAAGCTTCTTTCTAAGCGCCATTTCAGATAACGTTCCGAGCGTATCTGAAGTTCCCCGAAGGGGAATTTGGGCGAACAAAGTGAGCCATATAGCCCGTGTTATATGACCCGAACGGAGTGAGGGCGAGGAGCGGAGCGACGAAGCGTTCCGTCCCGAAGCCACCATTAGATAATCCTATTCTTGATTCCATATTTCTCACACAACCTCCTTGATTTTTCTTCAAGCTCTTTTTGATATTCTTTTGATGGTGCAAAAAAGATTCTGTATAAACTCTTATATTTTGGCACAAGATCAGGATGACATTTTTCCAAAAATTTGTAATAAAGAGCCTTACAATCTGCTGGACCTTTACCAAATAAAGTTAAGCCACCAATAAAAATAAAATCTGCTCCATATTCCTTCACAGTTTTTATCGTTTCCTCAACTTGTTCCTCAGAATCTGATAAAAACGGCAAAACAGGAATAAAACATATTCCAGTAAAAAATCCCCTCTCTTTACATCTTTTCATCGCTTCCAATCTCTCTATAGGTTTAGGAGCTCCCGGTTCAAGAATTTTAGCCAATTTCTCGTCCAGAGTTGAGATGGAAAAGGAGATAATTACTCCGTGTTTCAGTTTAGGTTCCAAATCATCTGGCAAAATTGCATTCTTATCAATCTCTTTTAATAAATCCAAATCTCTCAAAACAAGTTTTGATTTAGTAGCAATTTCAACAGGAAATCTATACTTCAGAATTATCTCAAGCAATTTTCTTGTCAACTTCAGTTTTTCTTCAATTGGCATGTAGGGCTCCGTTGAAGATGAGAGTGCAATAATTCCATATTCTCCTCTCTTTGCTCTTCTTGAAAGCTGTTTTTCCAGAAGTTCCGGGGCGTTTATTTTTGCCGATAAAGTCTTTACCATATTTTCTCCATATTTACTTCCTCTTATGTAGCAGTAAATACAATTAAAAGAACAACCGGAGTAAGGATTTACAGAATAGTCATCAAGAAACCAATCATCTCTCTTTTTGTGTTTGTTCAGTATCGATTTAACCTTGATTTCATTTACCATTTTATTCACCTAATAAAGATTTTAATTCTTCCTGTTGCTCCTCTGGCAGTTTCTTTATGCCCTGTCTCATTATCCAGTTAGTATTTTTATTTTCCAGCTTTGCCCATTTTCTGCATAAATCCACCACAAATTCAGGATTTTTCTTGCTTATCGCCCTAAGAAGAGCAGCAACGGACTTTCTGACATAAAGGCTATCGTCAGTTTTCAGTTTTTCAATTACTGGTAAAATCTTCTCTGGATTCCTTCTCGCTACGCCTCTCAATCCTTCACTTGAGACTCTACGAATATTGGGGTCCTTCTCATCTGACCATATTGTCATCTCACTTACAACTTCATCTTCCCTCTTTTTGCTGATCTCTACCAGTGCAGTAGCTGCATCTTCCCGTTTTCTCCAATCATCACTGGATGCAAGTTTCCTTATTTCAGGAAGAGCATCATGCAAAGAATGGATTCCTCTTTCAATTATATCCCTAACATCATCTATCATAGTCCTGCACCTTTAAGATATTTCATGTAAATATTTTTCACTCCCTTGTTATTTTCCCTTTCCAGTATTTTCTTAAATTCAGGAACAAGTTCTTCTTGCATTTCCGGGTTACTTTTTGCAATCTCGGTCAAAGCAAAAGCGGCACTCCATCTTACAACTGTTCCTTTATCTTTTGTGTTTTCCAAGAGCTTTGGGATGGCTTTTTTAACTTTATCTGGAAATTTTTGGGCAACATTGCCTATTACCCTGCAAGTTTCCCATTTCACCCTCGGAGCTTTATCATTGATATGCTCGATAACGAAATCAAGGCAATCTTCGGCAAATTCTGGACTTTCTTTGGTAACATATTCTATCGCTTCCATGCAGTTACCTTTTTCAGCAGTAGTACCATTTTCAAAACATTGAATAAGTTCATCAATCGCTTTCTTATCACTTTTTAATTTTTCAGCCAAAAGTTCAACAATTTCCTTTGGCTTTTTCTTTGATTTGAGTATATCTTTTATTGTTGCCATCTTTTAACCTCCATTTTTCATTTTTAATAAAAATGGGACAAAAGTCCCATATCTCGCTCCCTACTTTGGCTGAAATGCCTTTTGCGGACATTTTTCTACATCCATGTCCGCAAGCACTTCATGCCCAAAGCAGTTGCCCTTTGTCTCATCTATCGGCTCATAAAACTTGCAGTCCTTACAGGTCGGCATTATTATCACCTCCTTTCATTTTTTGAAAAAATTCTTCATCTTCTTGGAGTTTGTACATCAACTCATCGATTTTTTCAAGTTTTATTAATGCAAATCCTGCGTCATCCTTTCTCTTGACGACAAATAGTTTATCTCCTTGATTTATTCCCAAATCTTTCCTTAGATCTACAGGAATGGCAATCTGACCTTTATCGCTCACCGTAACAACGCCATATACGATTCTCATTTTTGTGCATCTGCCTTTCATTGTCCACCAGTTTGAAAGATTATTCTTACTTATCTTACATTAAAGAAATTGTAGTATAAAAATGTTATGATGCGAAGGGGCGGAATGTCATATAACGAACCGATGATAGGTATGGTTTATCTTATGGTTTATCTTATCATTCTGCCTCTGCTGCATTCAACGCACACTCCTCGCAGAAGACACCTGTCACAGACCATCCTTCCGCATAGAGGACAGGTGTGAAGCACTCCAGCCCTGCCGCAGATGTTGCAGATCCCATTAATCATCTGCATGACTGATCGTAAATTAATCAATCTACCTTTAAGTAGGTGTTGCTGGGCATGCAGTGACTTTTAAAAAATGTAAAATAGAAAATATTATAAAAAATATTATTTTTTTATTTTGTATACGTACAGAAAAGTATAAACGTTTCTATATATGAAACCCACTATAACTTCAGTTTTAATAGCGTCTGCTGCTGAATCCTCCTCGCCCTCTTCGCTCCGATTTTCTCCTATCCCTGCAGGCTTTGCAGCGTTGTGGATCATCGAATCCTTTCTCTTCAAAAAATTCTTGCTCACCAGCAGTGAAGACAAACTCTTCACCACAGTCTTTACAAACTAAGGTTCTATCTTCCATATTCCAATTTCCTTCTAAATTTTATGCATTTCAATAGAATCGCTCACCATCCCGCCATACACTGTCATTAGATCTGCTGCGAGACAGGGAGAGCGATCACACAATAGGAGTTTTTGATCCCCCTTTGCTGAAATACATCATACACTATAAGGTGCATCTCACTAATAAAGTTAATGGCATGCCTGCTTTTTTGGATTCAGTTTATGTAGCTCAGGTAGTCTCTTCCTTGTGGTCGCTCTTCTGCCTGCGGCTGGAAAGCCTCTTCAATCATCTTTATCTCGCCATCGATCTCGTCTGTATTGATCTTGATGTTGAGTATCGAGGCTGCTCGGAGCATCACCTCTTTTGCGGCTCGTGGGTCAGGGTAGCTGCCCTCAGTAGTTGCTGCAAGGAAGATTCCGTCAATATCCGTATCGGCTGCAAGTTTTATGAGAAGTCCCGACATTCCTGCAATTGGACCGTTCAATCCTGATTGAAAGATGACGTCGTGGGCTGCTATCGTTTCGATCAGCTCACTTCTTGATACAACACTGTACACAGTTGGAGTGCCACGTGTACCGATGCCGTATCCGCCGAGTGTAAGTATCAGTTTGACCTTGAACTTCTGGCACATCTTACCTATCTCTTCCACAAGTCTGTAGTAGCTCTCTGGTGTGCTGCCCTGGTAGTAACCGATCAATATTATAAGGTTCTCTTCCTCGCTATAGTAGAGTTCGTCCTTCATCGGTTCAACGACACCGTCAACGCTCATGATGGCTGGCACGGGTGCGAGGGGATGGATGAAGAAGGGCGAGTAGACGTCTCCAAACCTCTCAGCACCTATGTTTCTTATCAGGTGGTGTGCCGCTATCAACCCGACGTTTCCAACGCCGCTCAACCCAACGAGGAGCGTGGGCTCTGAGAGTTCTGGCTCTTTCTCATAGGTTATCCGTATCTCGTCGAGTAGATCCTTCATCTTGATCTATTACCCCGAGTTCTTGGAGAATGTTATGCGCCCGTGACACGTTGGAAAAGGCTCGTCTTCAGATTTGAAGACTCTCTCTTTCACATCAAGTCCTGTGAGTCTGCTGAGTGCACCCTCTATATACCCCCTTGAGAATCTGCAGAGAGGGGGTCGTTTCTTGAACTCCTGACCTACAATTCGCTGGATCACACAGTTCTCGATCTTGATGATCGCAACATAATCCTCATCTTTTCCAAGGTATACATCGACCACGTTAATGGCGTAGGAGTCGCTGCGGATGGTGTGCCCCCTCAGAATCTCAAGTGCCTCTTCTGGGTCGTACACACCACCCTTCTTTGCTGCAAAGTCCTCTCCAAGACTCCTCCCCGCGTTGTACATGATCTCCAGTGTCTTCTCTTCTCCAAGCTCGTTAGTCATCTCCCTTGCGAGTCGTCTTACGATGTATGCCTCTCCCGTGCGAGAGTATCGTTCATCTTCCATTATCTCATCATCACCCATATTCTTCTCCCTCCTATACACCTTCCAGTCCCTCTTTTGCATACAGGGCACGGATCACCTCATCGGGCGCACCGACCTTCTCTATCTTCCCTGCCGTCATGAAGGCTGCACGATCACAGACAGCCTTCACAAAGTCAACATCGTGCGAGATCACGATCACCGTTGTGTCAAGCTCGTCTCTCACCCGTTTCACAGTATTTGCAACCGTTACACGTGTGATCGGGTCCATCGTGCCGGTCGGCTCGTCGAGTATCAGTATCCGTGGCTCTCTTATCAGCGTGTGAGCAAAGATCACCCGCTGTCGCTCCCCTTCACTCAGATCCCCTGGCATTCGATCGAGTACGTCTTCGATCTCATCAGGCTCGAAGCCGACAGCCTCCATCATCTGCACGGCAGCGATCTTGGCAAGTTCGTCAGGGAGCTCTGGCACAGCACCTGTCAGATTATCGCGCACGCTCTTGTACGGGAAGAGACTGTACTCCTGGTGAAGAATTGCCATGTGCTCTTTTGCACGTCCACGTGCCGGGCTTGCTACAGCCATATTCACCCACTCGTCCTCTCCAACACGTATCTGGCAGACGCCTTTGTAGCTGGAATACCCGGGTGTGAGTCCAGCAAGTATCTTGCTGAGCGTGGTCTTACCGGCACCGCTCATGCCAACGATGCCAAAGATCTCGTTCTCATAGATCGTGAGATCGACACCATCGACTGCTTTCACTATTCCACGCCCGATCGAATAGAAGTGCTTCTTGACGTTGCGACATATCAAGATCGGTGCTCCAAGCTCTCTCTCTTTGCGCTCTTCAACCTCACCCCTCTTTTCAAGGTACTCTTTGATGACATCCTTGGGCTTGCCCTCGGCTGTAATCTCTCCATGATCGAGGAGTATCACCCTCTCAGAGAGTCGTTCGATCGTCTCATGCCAGTGAGAGGTGAGTAACATGCTCTTGTTGGCGTCCCTGATATTCTTCTGTATTGTGGACTCGACCTGTGTTGCAGTCTTTGAATCAAGGGTGCCTGTGGGCTCATCTGCAAGGAATAGTATGGGATCCATTGCAAGCTGGCGTGCCAGAACAACACGCTGTTTCTCACCTCCACTCAGGTCGTTTGCAAGATAGAGTGGGCGGTGTAGCATATTCACGGAGTCGAGCAGTTCAACCGCCCTGTTGATGGCATTCTTCGAGCTGTACCCACTTGCAAGCAGGGGTTTCATCACGTTCTCGAGCACGGTCTCAGAGCCATACAGGTTGAACGTTCGCTGGAGCATGATTGCGACACGCTTTTTTATCAGGTTGCGGTCGTGCTCATTCTCATCTGCCCAGAAGTCAATCTCTCTCTTAACAAGGCTGCCGCCACAGGCGCACGTCTCTCCTGCCATGCTCGGTGATTCAACCCGTTCACATGATTCACAGATAGCAACATGATAGATCACCTCTCCAGCAGTGGGCTTATACTCTTCGTGCCCACGCAGGACGCTCAGGAGCACGCTCTTCCCGGAACCACTCTTGCCAATGATTCCGACCTGCTCACCCTCCATTATAACAAGATCGATCTTCTTCAAGAGCTCGTTGCCATCAATCTCAACCGATACATTCTTGATCTCAACAAGTTTCTCAGCCATCTTCAGGTACCCCGCTTTCAGATAAAATGTAATAGAAAACAATGATACTTATAGCTTTACCTTTAACATTCGAAGGTGTCCACTTAAGTGTCCACTTAACATAAACACCACCTTAGCCGATTATAATAAAGCATGAAGAGCTTACAGAACAAATTCCAGTTTTTAACAGGACTAAAGGAGTTAATTGAGCATAAGAATATCTTTATTCTCTGTTTTAGTCTTGCATGAAATCTTTTGGGTGGATTTCATGCTCCGAAAGGACTGATCGCTCAAATTCCAGATCTATGTTTTTCAGTGCATCTATAAGCCAAGGGGCTTTATCGATGATGAATTCTGGTCTTCTTCTCGCAGAACTCTTAGCACTTCTCTGAAGGACCTTGTAGCAAGACAATTTCTGTTTGTATAAATTCTCATCAGGATTAACTCATTCCTTTCCACATCTACCGCAGAATAGACATAGTACGCCTTTTTATCTTGTTTTAACAACTGTTTCGTCTAATGTAATGCTATCGAGTATCTTCTCGTCTTCTCCGATAGAACAGGCAATCTCTCTTTAAACATTCCCTGTTCCAAACAGAGGTCTATATGGACCGGATGAAGCCAGAGAGAGAATTCTGACAATCCTTCTCACAGAAAACGTCTGAATATAGGTCGCAATACCGAGAACCTTGACCTCAAAAGGCACCTTATTCCTCTCAAACACCTTCAACTCTTCGACAATCTCCCTTACCTTCAGCATAAATAAGAGATGGTTTCCCGTATTTATAATTTCATGTGGACGGGTCCCAGACCTTCGGAGGGCAGTGTTTAAGGCATTTGAGGTGTATGGGGTAGATCGTGATTGGTATGGAAGAGCTTGAACTGTTGGAACGGTTGTCCAATGCACATGGACTCTCTGGCTTTGAAGGCAGCATAAGGGACGTTATAGAGGAAGAGCTTGAGTCGTCTGTGGACGGGATCGAAGTGGATACGATGGGAAATATGATTGCAACGAGGAAGGGAGAGAAGCCCTCTCTCATGATCGCAGCGCATATGGACGAGATAGGTTTCATGTGCAAGTACGTTGATGAGAACGGGTTTATCCGTTTTGTAAGGATTGGGGGATGGTTCGACCAGGCAATACATAGCCAGCGTGTGATACTTCACACACCCTATGGCGAGGTTTATGGTGTTGTTGGGGCAAAACCGCCACATCTGATGAAGGATGAAGAGAAGAAGAACGTCTTGAAGGCAGAAGATATGTTCATCGATATAGGAGCTAGAAGCAGAGAGGAAGCTGAGGCTCTCGGAGTAAAACCGGGGGTACCGATCACACTTGATCGTGAATTTAAGACGATGGCTGGCAGTTTTGTCACAGGAAAGGCTTTTGATAATCGTGCTGGTGTCTGCGTGATGATTCTTGCGATGAAACGAATATGTGAACTCGATACAGATCTCACAGTCTACGGAGTTGGAACAGTTCAGGAGGAAGTGGGATTGAAGGGAGCAAAGACGAGTGCGTTCTCACTCAATCCAGATGTTGCGATCGCAACCGATGTGACAATCCCTGGCGATCACCCTGGAGTTGAGAAGAAGGACTCGGCACTTGAGGCTAGGAAGGGGACTGTGATCACGATAGTTGACTCAGCAGGAAGAGGGATCATCACACACCCAACCGTCCTCCGATGGCTCGAAGAGACTGCAAAAGATAAGAATATACCCTACCAACTCGATGTCGGAGATGGTGGAACCACGGATGGAACCGCGATACACCTTGCAAGGGGAGGCATCCCTACAGGCGTTGTGAGCATACCGGTCAGATACATCCACTCACCGGTCGAGACGATGAGCATGGAAGATCTGAGAGCAAGCGTGGATCTGATCACAGAGGCTGCAGTACGAATGAGGAGATACTTCTGAGATGCTTCTAAAGTCAGAGGTATCCGAGTGCGTCCTCAACCCGACCGAGTTCGTGCCCAGTCGTCTCGGACCCGACTGCATACCCGTGCGAGTTTGCAAGTATCCCTGATCCGACGAGTGGCGAGCCGAAGTTGATCGTGCCAAGTTCAACAGGTAGGTTGAAGAGGTCTTCAAGCAGACCGATCTCGTGATCGGTGATCTCTGGGCTTACAAGCAACCCCTTCTCGGTTGCAACCCCAGCCATTCCAACGGTGCCAACTCCAGCTATCGTCCCACGTCTAACATCCACTTTGAGCGTCTCTCTTATCGTCTTGATCGATCTATCTGAGATCTCTGGGTGGACTATCGCTGCGGTATCGTTTGCAAGGATGATGTTGCCAAGAGCGGTCATCCTCTCCATGAGACGCGTTGCCCTCTTGACATGTTTCTCAATGAGCGCAAGCTCTTCTCTGAAGATCTGATGGCTCGCGAGAGCCCCGTTGTTGTTCATCTGCAGAAGGCAGCCCACCACACTGCTCCCGCCAACGAGCGAGTGAATCACTTCCACCCCGAGAAGCTCTTCCAGTCGCGCAACACTTCTTTCACTGACACCGACTGGCACTATCAGGGTGTTGTCGTTGCACCGTGCAAAGACGCCTATAAGAGGGCTTCCGTTGATATCCACCCTCGCTCTCACTTCAGTGCGGTACTCACTCATCTGCACGTGCTCTACCTCTTTAACGATTATCTTGCAAGTTCGGTCTCAACCACTCCGTCGTCGAACTTGACGGCTCGAATCCGTATCTTTGATGGTGGTTTTGACGCTCCCCGTCTCCAGAGCCACTCGTTCACAGAACTGTCAATCTTTATATCTTCTCGTTCTGCCTTCATGTGCCGCTCAAGGTAACTCTGCACCTCGCTAACAGCCCTCTTTGCACGCTTCCAGCGAGGTGTTCTCTTCACAACTCTGAGGGGTATCGTGTACACCCGTTCAACTTCAGTCATTCTCTCTACTCACCACCCTCTCATCCAGCTTTAATCTTGTTACGTCTCCAGTGCCTGCGTTTTGGGTGGCTTACCACCTTACGGTTCGTCTTGGCAATTACCCATGAAGGAACTCGCTGGTTCTGATTATGAGCCTTAGCAAGCCGTTTCTTTCGTCCTTTCGAATTCAAACTCATACATTACACGTCCAAAAAATTATAAGCATGTAAGTACGCGGGTCTTCACCTGCGCGTAATCTGTATATCCCTCTTCCTAGGCATCGCCTTGCTCAAAAGCTTTTTGAGCTGAGCATCATCGATCTTGCCCCGCACCCGACCGCTCTTGGCAAGTAGTATAAGCTGGGACTCTATCTGATTCACAAGATCTGCTCTTGTCATCTTCAACCTGTTCAACCGCTCTCGTGCTTCAGGTGTCAGGATCTGGCGCATAACCAACTGCTTCTGAGCCTCCAGTTCAGCCATCTGATCATGCTCGTCAACCTGCATCTGCTGCCTCTGCAACTCATCGAGACGACGCCTGCGGATCGCTTCAAGCTCATCGTCCATGAAAAGCACACCTCAACATCCAGTTTAACCTATGAAACTTAATACTTTGCAAGTGCTGGCATCTCTTCAGCAAGTGAGAGTTTCACCTCATGAGACGCGTTATCAAGGAAAGACCGTCCCTTGGGTGTGATTGAACGACCCTCATCCGAAGATTCGATAAACCCAGCCTCTTCCAGTTCCTTAAGAGCCTTGCGCAATAGAGCGCCGCTCCCCCTCTCGAAGTGGGGTGGCTTCGAACCACGTCTCTTCTTGCCACCGTACGCCGTCTTGAGTCTTGAGACACCAACAGGACTATCTATATATATCCTGCGGAGGATCGATGCGCATCTCACATACCACCAGTCAGGGTCGTCGGGGGGTAACTCCCTGTTCACGCCCGTCTTCACAAAGACAGCCCACTCAGGAGGAGTGATACTCTCTATATCCTTCAGCTTTTCCGAGACTTTCCTCACTAGCTCACTTGCAGGTACATCATAGACCGTTGTCATTCTTTCACCAGTAACAGACCAATTGAAGAGTTAAATATGAAACATCATTTTATCGCCAGTATACTATTTACGTCTTTCGGGAGGGTGTTTCATGCCATCTTAAGGAAGTTCTCGATTATCATCAGTCCTGCTGGTGTGAGAACGGACTCTGGGTGGAACTGCACTCCTTCGATCGGATAAGCCTCGTGTCGCATGCCCATCAGCAGACCATCCTTTGTCTCTGCCGTTCTTATGAACCCGTCAGGCATCCGTGTGACTGCGAGTGAGTGGTAGCGTCCAGCCTCGAATGGGTTCGGGAGCCCTTGATAGATACGCTTGGAGTCATGGTATACTTTAGCGGGCTTCCCATGGATCGGGCCTTCAGGCGAGTGCCCCACCTTGCCTCCGAACGCCACCGCGATCGCCTGGTGTCCAAGGCAGACCCCAAGTTGTGGAGTCTCACTGAAGCTTTTAATTATTTTGAGACAGTTGCCGATGTCTCTCTCTCTTGCTGGGTGACCTGGCCCAGGAGAGATTATGATCGCATCGGGCGCGATCATCCGTACTTCGTCCACCGTTATCGTGTGCGGCACCACCACCGTCTCAGGCTCGAAGCGTGATACGTAATCCACCAGATTCCAGACAAACGAGTCCCGATTGTTGATGAAGAGCACCTTCATCTGATCCCCCCAAAGACTCCCTCGATCATCGCAGCCATCTTGCGCTCGGTCTCGTTGTACTCGTACTCAGGGTCAGAGTCAGCCACGATCCCGGCTCCTGCCTGGACATACACCATATCACACTTCTTTACCATCGTTCGGATCACGATCGCAAAGTCGGCATCACCGTTGAAAGAGTAGTATCCCACACCACCTCCGTAGACCCCGCGCGAGTTCTTCTCCATCTCGTGGATGATCTCCATTGCACGTATCTTCGGAGCTCCACTGAGTGTGCCTGCTGGAAAGATTGCTCGGGTGGCGTCAAATGCGTCACACTCCTCTCGCAGCTCGCCTGTAACTCTGCTCTCGATGTGCTGTACGTGCGAGTACTTCAAAACCGACATGTAATCCTCCACAAGAACACTCCCTGGCTTTGAAACGGCACGAACATCGTTTCGACCGAGGTCAACAAGCATCACATGCTCAGCCCGCTCCTTCTCACTCGATAGCATCTCCATCGCGAGCGCTTCATCCTCTTCTGGTGTTCTTCCACGCGGGCATGTTCCAGCTATGGGGTTTGTGATCACCTTCCGATCCTTGACCGTCAGCAGGGTTTCAGGGCTTGCACCGATGATCGAGAGGTCTTCAAACTCAAATAAGTACATGTACGGACTCGGATTCACTCTTCGAAGCCGTTGATACAGCTCATAGGAGCTCTTTCGTGTCTTGATACCGTACCTGCGAGAGAGAACCACCTGAAAGATGTCACCATCGATGATATGCTCCTTTGCACGCCTCACCATCTCTTCAAACTCTCTCTTATCCGCGGTACAAGAGGCTATCTCACAACCCTCTTCGTCGCTTGTCTCGCCCCCGGTCTCTTTGGGCTCATCCAAGGTTCTGCTGGATAAGAGTCTCTCGATCTCCGCCCCCCTCACACTCATCCGTTCTCGTATCTCCTCTCGATCGGTATCCTCTTCGATCGCTTCGGTCTTCACCAAACACGTTCTCTCTCTCAGGTGGTCAAAGACGAGAGTCTCGGTTACAAGGGCAAACTGTGCATCCGCAATATCTGAATCAAACGGCGTTAGATCAAGGTGTGAATCATAGACAGAGTCATAGGCTACGAATCCGATGGCACCACCAGTAAATACCTGACGTTCAAGATCAAGCCCACCGAGAGGCCTCCCCATAACTATTGCAGCGCGCAGGGCGTCAAACGTGTCACACCCCTCCCTGATCCTCCCCATCATCGTATGATCCATGAGTACGAGATCTTCACACACCTCTTCAAGATTCGATCTGATCCGATCAACCAGGCTCGTCTCTGCGAAGAGATCGACTTTGACCTCCCTCCCTTTCACTCTGATCCCTCCGAGAGTGCTCACACCCACAAACGAGAACCTGGCATGGCGTCTCTCCTTCTCAACAGACTCGAGGAGATAATGGTACCCCTCGGAATTGTGTGATCTGAGGACGGTGTATGCTTCAAGTGGAGTGAGGCTCGTCTTGATCGGGATTATGGTCTGAAGAAGTCCATTGAAGTGGGTCTCGGAGGCATCTATCATCTCTTCTCACCTGCTGTTAATGTGCATTTTATTACATCAATGTACTATATTATACTTTAAAGTATTGTACTTAACACTTTCCTCTGAAACTCTTCTTCTCCTCCTTTCAGGATCTTGTTCTGCCACCCTTCAGCCAAAACCTCCTTTTCAGCTAAGGGATCTTCTCCACCTGCCGAAAATCTTCTCTCTTCTTCTGAAATTAACTGTTATAGAGCTGAAGAATATTTTAGCTCTCTCTTTGAATGAACTGAGTACAGATTCAACCAAATTTCGCTTTCCAAAGCTCTCATCTCTGAATTTGACAGATAGGCGTTGTAAAGCATCCCTGTACCACGGTCCTCTGTCAAGAATGATTTCTTCAACCTCACACATCTCCAGAACTTCTTTTAAGAGGGAGTAAGCTGTCAGAGTATTTCTCGTTGGATAAACCTTCAAATTGATGATCTTATTCTTCTCAACGTCCAGAGAACGAAGAGGTAGCACTTCTTCCCATCGTGCTTCAAGATAGTCTCATCCACAGCTAATTTTGCTATTGCAAGCTTTTTAACCATTTCCCTTTTCTTTGCCATTATAATCAAGAGCATCCTTGAAGCTCTCATCTGGTAGTAAGTCATCTGGTAGTAAGTCATCTGGTAGTAAGTCATCTGGTAGTAAGTCTAATATATGAATTAAGGAATGGTAGTGTGTCTTTGGTGACCTTTAGTGGTTTGGTATGAGGTGATCTCTTCGTATGGTTGGTTTGGAATTTGATGCTCGTGAAGAAGAGCTTGAGTGTTTTGACGATCTTGAGTATTATGTTATTGAGCGGGGCGTGTGCACTGGCTGTGGTACATGCGCTGGGATCTGTCCCCGCATTGGGTTTGAGAACGATCGTCCTGTCATGAAGGATGAGTACGATCCTCATTGCAATAGTTGTACGCGGTTCTGTCCACAGTTTTACGTGCCTTCTTCAAGGATGGAAGAGATGATCTTTGGCGCAGTACGTAATGATCGATACCTTGGATATGTCGATCAGATCGTCTCGGCGCGATCAAATTCTGATGTGATCAGGAGTGTTTCGCAGGATGGCGGTGTTACGACGACGCTTTCAAAGTATCTCCTTGAGTCTGGTGCTGTTGAGGGTGTTCTCATGGCGGGTGTGAGTGAGCGTGAGCCGCTCAAGCCTGTGCCGATCGTTGCGACGACTGGTGAGGATGTGGTTGGTGCTGCAGGTTCCAGGTACTCTATCTGTCCTGTTGTGATGGGCTTGCGAGAGGCTTTTGATAGAGGAATGAAGAAGATAGCTATTGTTGGTACTCCCTGTCAGGTACAGGGCATACGTAAACTCGAGTTATTCTCTGAAGATCGCTATCCATTTGATATAAAAGCGGTTATAGGCATTTTCTGTTTTGAAAACTTTCGTTATGACGAGCTTTTTAAAAATTTCATAGAGGGGGAGCTTGGAATAGAACTTGCGGGAATAAAAAGTGTTAAAATAAGAAATAATTCATTTGAGTTACATAAAAGTGGTGAAGTTGAATCCATTCCACTCAAGAGTGTTTTCAAACATGCTAATGAGCCATGCATGCTATGCAGAGATTTCTCAGCGGAACTCTCAGATATATCGATCGGTGCGATAGGCGCGAAGACCGACTGGAATACCGTCATCATCAGAAGCGAGCGAGGAAGAAGACTCTTCGAAGAGGTGGTTGAGAAAGACCTGGTGAGTCTGAGCAGTGACAAAGTAGACATTGAAGAGCTCAGAGGAATGGGGCGTCGTAAGAAGAGACACGTGGAAAAGATGAGTGCCGAGACGAGAGAGTTTCTCACACAGTTCGGTGTGAGCGAGGATGCTGTCAGGATATACGAGCTTCTGATAGCACTCCATGGACCACGACTCGAAACTATCAGTGAAGCAACCGAGATAGACGCGAATACGATCAAAGAAGCGCTTGATTCACTGAAAGAACGGAACTGGATCAGAGAAAAGATGGACAAAACCACCAACACACTGATGTACATACCAGAAAGACCGGAGGTAGTGATCAACAACGAGATGAAAAAACTGAACAGCAGACTGAAAATAGCAAAGAAAAAAGCAATAGCGGATCTGAACTCATCATACCTTCGGAGAATCCAGGAGATTAATTAAACTATAGGGATAAAGAACAATGACACAATAGATGATCTCAAACTTGTCACACGTGTATTTCTCCACGATCCAGAAGAAGTAAAAAAGGATATAAATAATAGGAGTCATAAACGAGGCACAGTTAAGAATGAGTGTGGAATGTCGCCATGCCGATGATGGAGAAGAGACCAGAGAAGGAAGAAGTAGCATGGATCTTGGATTATCTGCCGATGGGACATACAGATATCAAACAGCACGGTTACCAGAAAAAGCCATTGGTTCAGGCAGTTGGCGAGAAACAGTTCACTCTTATGGATATATACACAGAAGAAGAGATATCCCCGGAGACAAGAGAAAAAATAGATCTTAAAAGCGATAAGATTCTCCAAATACGCAGAATTTCCTATAAAAACTTGACAAATGGCTCCCAGAAAGAACTGCCACACGTAATTGAAAAGATTGTCCGTAAGGACGAGGAGCGCTTCATCAACTTTTTCAACACTGCATACCCACTGACCACACGGTTGCACATGCTGGAACTCTTGCCAGGTATCGGTAAGAAACTGATGTGGGCAGTGATCGAAGAACGAGAAAAAGGCAAATTTAAAAGCTTTCAAGAACTCGTAGAACGAGTAAAAGGGCTTCACATGCCAGAGAGGCTTATAGCTCATCGAATAGAAGAGGAACTGAAGGACGACAACATCAAATACCGCGTATTCACAACACTGCCACGACACGCAAGAGAGAAAGAGACGCCAATACGGCATAAACGCCACTGAAACGGATAATCGATCAGATAATCGATCGAAGATCCCCGAGCTTATTTTCCTATCTTCCTATTTTTTACTCAACGTGGTTGGGGGTATCTCTTCTGCGGCAATAGCTGCGCAGAGTTCTTCACTTAACAGGTGGTCTGCAAGCTTTTTCGGTCGATCGCCTCTCGGGTGGTAGAGGAGCGTGACTTCTGGCTGACAGTGTTTCACCATTGCAACCAAGCCTCGTACATCCATGTGATCGCTTAAGTGGATTGCAGGATAATAGTGATAGTCTGATCTGCATGTGAGAACAAAACGGTTACTCCGTTCAATTCCAGATAGTTCGTGGGGTGGAACGATCCACACATCTGCGTCGTCGCTCAGTCCCACGAGATTGCCGCTCTCTTTCAATAGTGATCTTGTAAGATTGAGGCTTTTCTGTGACATGCCGATTGGATCCTCAAAGCCCGAGTTTCGAAGCATCTTCACTGCACGCTGTGCTTTTCCGAATGCATACGCACCAAAGACAACCTCGCCACCACCCGCTATTTCCAAGAAATCTTTTGAGTTCTCCTCGAAGTAACACGTCGAGTCGCTCGGATCGCCATAGTTTGCCTCTGTCACGAGCAGATCACAAGACGGGAGCACTCTATACTCCTTCACGTCCCCTGTGACAAGTATCCGGACACCACACTCAGTCTCCCAGAGATACGCGCTGGAGCCGATCGTGTGACCTGTGTGAAAGGTTGAAATCTCTGTTTCACCTATCAAGAACGATTCCCCCACCCTGAAGGTTGCACCCTTAAACTCACGACCATGGAGCAGATCAAGCGCTATTGCAGTCTCTTCTGACGCAACCGAAAGCTTCGAGGACATAGCATATTTACCATAATGATCTGAATGTGCATGCGTTATCAGATAAGAGTCAGGTTCTACCATCTTCTTCGAGAAAGGAGTGGTGTCAATTCCGAATATCCTCTCAATCCCGTCTACATCGTTGAAAAAGAGAGAGAGATGAGGTTTCACACCCCGCCCCGAGAACACACGACGAGGCGTTATACCAAGCCTTCTCAGAATCTCCATGCCCATCTGTGTAACCTCAAAAGAGAAGAGTTGAAATCACACCCATTCTTCATAAGTCTGTCCCATGGGATGTCTTAGCTAAAACTCTTACGAAGCAGTTCACCACATTTTTATCGTGGGTATAAGTGTTAAAAGGAGTGTTGAAGGCTGGTCGAGCGAAAAGGCTAACTTGGTAGATGGCTTTTGGAGTGTTGATGCATCCTGCTAAGATGATCTCTGGTGCTGGGTCGAGTACGCTCGAAGGCAAGACGATCGTTCTTGGTGTGACTGGTAGTATTGCCGCGGTGCGTTCTGTGGAACTTGCACGAAGCCTTCTTCGCCGGGGCGCGAATGTGATTCCTGTAATGAGTCCTGCTGCTACACAGATACTGCATCCTGATGCTATGCATTATGCGTGCGGGGAAGAGGTGATTACAAGGATCACTGGCGAGGTGGAGCATGTGAAGTACTGTGGAATGAGTGGGGAGGGAGACCTCTTGCTCGTTGCACCCGCAACGGCAAACACGGTGAGCAAAATTGCGTGTGGTATCGATGACACAAGCGTTACGACCTTTGCCACAACAGCGATCGGCTCTGGGAAACCTGTGCTGGTTGTGCCTGCCATGCACGAGGCGATGTACAATCATCCAAGAGTCATCGAGAATATTAAAAGACTCAAAGCGATGGGCGTCTTTCTCATAGAACCCGTGATGGGAGAGGGTGCTGCAAAGATTGCAGAGGATGGGGATGTGGTGCTCGAGGTCGAACGTATCCTCGGATCGCACACTCTTGACGGGAAGAGGATACTGATAACGAGCGGTGCTACAAGTGAACGGATCGATCCTATCAGGATAATCACCAACCGAGCCTCTGGTCGCACCGGAGTAGAGATCGCCCTTGAAGCGTACCGTCGCGGCGCCAGCGTCACGATAATTCACACAGTGAAGAGAGATCTTCACGGGATAAGAGAGATCATAGTTGAGAGTGCAGAAGAGATGACAAGAGCAGTACTTCAAGAAGCATCTCACGCGGACGTGCTAATAAGTGCAGCCGCAATATCCGACTTCACCGTGGACAAGACAGATAGAAAGATCCGATCCGACACCCCGAAGACCCTGAGACTCAAGCCCGTGCCAAAACTCCTGGAGATGGTTCGAATGGAATACCCAGACCAGAGAATCATCGGATTCAAAGCAGAGACCAACGTAACCCACCAAGAGTTGATCGCACGTGCCAGAGAGTCCATGGAAAGATACGGGCTTGCAGCGGTGATAGCAAACGATGTTGGATCTGGAGGAATCGGAGAAGAGACAAACAAGATACATATCATCCAAAAAGAGAAGATCAGTTCTTTCACTGGTCGAAAAGATATGCTTGCACGGGAGATAATCAACACAGTCGAAGAGATACTCAACTGAAAAGATTCGTATATGATCCTCCAGTTATATGAAATTGCTCGCATCCTAAAAGACGGTTGGTGGTCTAAAAAAGATATATAAGATATATAGTCTTGAGCAAAGCTATTTATACTAAATATACTAAAACAAAGCAACAAAATATATGGGCAGAAAGCGAATCTACGAAGTTGCAAAACACATACCAGCAGAAGAACTCGACAAAAGGATCAAGAGGCTCGAAAAGGATGCAAGAGTTCTCAAAAGATTATACTTCATAAGATATCTCTACAGAGGAATGAGCGTTGAGGAAGCTGCTGAACTGGTCAGGGTCACTAAAGCAACAGGCTATGTATGGCTTAAGAGATGGAATTCCAGAGGTTATGAAGGTTTAATTCTGGAGTTTGGTGGAGGAAGACCTTCTAAACTTACAGAAGAGCAGAAAGAGAAACTGAAGGAAATGCTCAAGGAGAAAGAGTGGACAACGAAGGAAGTTCAGGAAGTCATTGAAGCAGAATTCGGAGTTAGCTATTCTTCGTGGCAGGTCAGGAGAATCCTGAAATCGTTTGGACTTAGATGAGGTTGAAATTCGTCAATCGGACGTAATAGGATTCGTCGATGAGATGACAGTCAAAGCAAATGCAAACACAACGAGACTCTGGAGCTTCGATAAGCCTCTTAAGAAAGTTGCTACCCACGTTAAAGCCAAAGTCGCAGGGCTCTATTGTATAAATGGAGAGAACTTAATAGAATCTCCTGAGAAAAACAAAGCCGAAGACTTTACAACGTTTCTAAGAAGAATAAGGGAAGCAAATCCTGAAAAAAGAATTGCAGTCGTTCTGGATAATTCCAGAACACAACATCATGCCAAGAAAGTGAAGAAAAAGGCTGAGAAACTGAACATTTCACTGATTTATCTACCACCTTACTCTCCCGACCTGAATCCAATCGAAAACATCTAGAAAAGCGTTAAAAAAGCAGTTTCAGAGAAAACCCCACTGAACATGGAAGAACTGAAGGAAACAATCGCTAAAGCCTTCAAAAAACTTACAAAATCGATATCCTCTGCAAAAAACTGGATTGAAAAGTTCCTAGATAATAAGTTTAAGATGCTATGCACTTAACTATAATTTAGATGATGTATTAGATCTAGTTTTAAGATACGACAAACTCCTTCTAAGGACTACAGACAATAGCAACTTTAGGGAGAAATATCGTAAGACATTACTGGATATGCCTTGGAAAACATGTAATTGCGATATATGCAAAAATATTGGTATACATGTTGTTATATTTAGAGGGATGAAAATGAAGGGATGAATAGACCATAAACCGCCAAGCGAAACGCTGCGACCCTATCTTGCCCCGTACGGGGTCGCCTAACAGGTGCATATCTGACTTCGCTATCGCTTCGTCAAAATTCCTCGCTACGCTCCGCAAGCTTCGCATACGCATAGAACGAACGTTATACGCTATCGGACTTCTGGAGGTTGACGAAAGGTGAGGGGGATGGGGTGGCTATAATTGTTTTTGAAACTTTCTATCACTATATTTGCAGCACTACAAATGTAACGCCCAAAGACGTAATAGAGCCTTGTTTTGACGCTTTTTTAGCTGCTATGTGCGAGTGAAGGGAGATGTGTTTGTGGTATCAGCATTTATTCAGGGAGTACGGGAGGCAAAGTTGTTGAGGTGGTCTGTGAGTTCGGTTGTATAGGATGCTGCCGATTGTGTTAGGGCGTTTCCAGAGGGAGCTATTACAGTAACTGACTTCCTTGACTTCCTCGTAACGATCGACTATGGGGATGCAGCAACGGTGAGAGGTGCGTAGAGGCGTGCAGCGTGCAAGCAGAATGCGATTGTATTGGTTTCCCCGGCAGGGATGGATCATTTTATAGATAACAAGTTTCTTAGCCTTTCTATTATCTTTTCTGCACCTTCTACTCCAAAGGTGGTCTCGTGTGAGTGCATTACGTCTAGGAGTGGTCTTTTCAGGTTATATGCAATTCCCTGTTCACTCAGTCCGCCGACGATCAGGTCAATGTCTTCGATCTGTGAAGTCTCGCCTATTATCTCTGGGGAGATTCCAAACTCTCGTTTTATCAAAGATATCTTCTTCAGGGTGTTTTTTGATTCGTTGTCCAGTGATATGTATTTTGTTTCAAATCCAAGTTCTGAAAAGAATCGTAAGAAGGATATGACTCGTGTAGGACCTCCGAAAAGTGCTATTTTTCTGTCGATGAAGATATTTCCAAATTCGTTTTCTAATCTCTTGAATTCTGAGTAAGTCTCGTCTGGAAGATCTCTATCGAAGAAATCGGCGATTGTTTCCAGGAAATCTATAGTCCCGGATATTCCGATGGGGGTTGAGACGTCCGTGAACGGAGTCCCGTGTTCGTCTCTTAAGAGCTTGCAGGCATCATGTCCTATCGCTTCACAGAACGGGATGTTCAACAACGCTGACCCGGACGCTTTCATTTCTTGAATTGTCGATCTGGTCCATACCGATCTTATGTTCACGCCACACGAACCGATCATCTCTTTAACAATTTTAAGATCTTTCCCGCCTCTGAACTCTCCAATGATATTCAAACCGTCCCGTTCCTCAATATCAGAGGGTGAGACAAGCTTTGATAATGATCGTATCGTCTCAAGGTATCCATCAAAGTGGTCCCCTTCAAAGCCACCACCTGGAACATAGATCAACCTGGGATCATCGTAGCCATTCACGAGAGCCTGAACGTCTTCGCCTATCAGAGCGGGTGCACACGAATCCACAACGGTGATCAGATCATAACCCTCTCTAAGCACCCGTTCTATTATTCTTCGGAGTTTCTCTTCGCCTCCGAAGACAACATCGCTCTGATCCAGCTCAGATAGAAAGATCGGTGGTGACCCGCCTCGCATCCCTAAAATATAGTTCAGATGATATCCACAGCCCAGTGGACCATGGATCACGATCGCAGAGTTGTGTATCGCAGAGGCTGCCCTGACCACGCCAAAGAGCTTACATGTCCTGACCATCTGTTGCATACACGACCTTGAATGATGTGTTGATCTCATTCATCTACCTTCCGCATTTCACTCCAGATTGATGTGTTCGATATTCTGGATAAATAAATATCAAATAAGAGAACAAATATAGAAGAGTGGGAAGAGATTCATTGGAAACTCAGGAGTATGTTTCAATGGAGGATCCTTTAGCTTGGGAGCTTGCGAAGAGGCAGGAATCTATCAGTATTGCAGAGTTCTTTGAGAAGAATAGGCAGATACTCGGCTTTGATTCACAGCCACGCTCGCTCATAACGAGTGTGAAGGAAGCTGTGGACAATGCTCTTGATGCCTGTGAGGAGGCAGGGATATTACCTGATATCCTGATCTTCGTAGAACAGAGTGGGAGAGATACGATCACGCTCATTGTTGAAGATAACGGTCCTGGTATTGTCAGGCGTCAGATCCCGTGTGTCTTTGCAAAACTACTCTATGGTTCACGTTTTCATGCTGTTAAACAGAGCAGGGGGCAGCAGGGAATCGGGATTTCAGCAGCGGTTCTCTATTCACAGATCACCTCTGGCAGGCCTGTTCGCATAATCTCCAAGATCGGGAAAGACCATCCTGCACATTACTTTGAGCTTATCATCAACACGAAGACGAACGAACCAGAGATACTGAAGGACGAGGAGATCGAATGGGACCGGTTGCATGGCACCCGTGTTGAGCTTGAGATGGAGGCAAGTTATGTTAGGGGGCGGCGGCAATCCGTGTATGAATACCTGAGGGAGACTGCGATCGTGAACCCGCACGCGCGCATCACACTCGTTGAACCGGATGGTAACGAGATACTCTTCGAACGGGCAAGTGAGGAGATGCCAGTTGCGGCGCGGGAGGTTCTGCCACACCCGCACGGAATCGAGCTTGGAACGCTCATGAAGATGCTGCGTTACACGGAACGAGAGCGACTCGCACCCTTCCTGCGTTACTCTTTCTCCAAGATAGGGCTGCACACAGCAGGAGAGATCTGTAAGGCAGCCGGGATTGATCCGAAGACCGACCCGCATACGCTCGGAGTGGATGATGCAAAGAGGCTCATCAAAGCGTTCAAGAGGGTGAAGATAATGGCACCCTCGACTGACTCTCTCTCACCCATCGGTGAAGAGTTGATCTACAAGGGGCTCAGGAAAGAGCATACAGCAGATTATATCACAACGATCACGCGCACACCATCGGTACACAGCGGGCACCCGTTTGTAGTGGAGGCTGGCATCGCATACGGTGGAAGCCTTCGGAAGGATGGACCGGCAAAGATCCTGCGTTTTGCAAACAGGGTGCCTCTCCTGTACCAGCAGGGAGCGTGTGCCATCACCCATACAATCGAGAGGATCAGATGGAGACAGTACGGAATCGACCAGCCACCTGGAAGCCTGCCGACAGGGCCTATCGTAATACTTGTCCACATCGCTTCCACTCACACACCATTTACCTCAGAGTCAAAAGAAGCGATTGCAGACGTTCCAGAGATCATGAGCGAGATAGATCTGGCGATAAAAGAGCTGGCACGAAGAGTATCAGCCTATCTGAGTAAAGAAAAGACACTTAACCTGAGACGGGAAAAAGAAGTGATAATAAAGAGAATATTGCCTCAGCTTGCAACGAAGACTGCCCAGATACTTGAACTGCCCACACCGGACATCAACCCTGTGATAGCCAAGATCATGGGGAACGTCCTCGTGAAAAGAGAGATACATGAAGATGGAGAGGTGCATCGGGTAATAATGGAGGTAGAGAACAATACAGAGAGAACACAGGAGTTCACACTGCACGAAATACACGAGCATCCAGTATACAATCCAAGTCCGGCACCAAAGACGACGCCCATAGGAAGCGAATACAACCATCAGTGGAGGATCACCCTGAAACCAGGGGAGAAGAGAGCCATACTCTACGACCTGCAAGCCATGCCAGATGAACTGAAGAAGCTCCCACCACCGATAGTGGAGGGTGTGGGAAAAGAACTTCTGACCGGTGCAGAAGCCATAGACCGAGGAGTAGGAGATGGAGGATAGAGATTTACAGGCGAGAGCAAGCCTCAAAGAGGTGATCCAGAGAATCTACGAACAACTCGAAGACGGGACCATACCATACCTAGAGCTACCGATTCGCACAAAGAGGAATATCGAACTCGCAGACGAAGAGAACGTATGGACCTATGGAAAGAACACGATCACGAGAAGCGCTAAAACAACAAAAGGAGCATACCAGCTACTCAAAACAACATATCTATGCGAACTACTCATAAAAGATCATCTGGAACAGAAGAAGAGCTCAACACTGAGAGAGATCTACTACATATCAGAGAACTGGAAGCATGCCAAATTCAACGAACAACAAGAGAGTGACAGACTGATAGAAGACCTCGAGATAATAACAGGACTCCGGCGAGAAGACTTCCACGTACGACCCGAGGAGAACGGAGCAACCATATTCGGGCCACTACGACTCAAAGAGACCACAAAACGAGGAGAACGCATCATCCACTGTCAGGAAGACGTGGGTGAAGCAGGATACCAGATACCCTACAACGTCGAGAATATCGAATTTCTTGAACACGACGCACAGCTCATAATCGCAGTAGAGACAGGTGGAATGCAGGACAGACTGATCGAGAACGGTTTTGATGAAAAATACAACGCTCTCCTCATACACCTCAAAGGACAACCAGCGAGGAGCACCAGGAGGCTCATCAAACGACTCAACACAGAACTACAACTACCAGTCGCAGTATTCACAGACGGCGACCCATGGAGCTACCGCATATACGCAAGCGTAGCCTACGGTGCAATCAAGACCGCACACCTGAGTGAAGAGATGGCAACACCCGCGGCAAAGTTCCTCGGAGTACAACCGAGAGACATCATCGAGTACGACCTCTCAACAGACAGACTCACAAACCAGGACATAAAAGCACTTCACAACGAACTGACAGACCCCAGGTTCAACACACCCTACTGGAACGAAGAGATCAAACTACAACTCAAACTCGGAAAAAAAGCAGAACAACAAGCATTCGCAGGAAAAGGACTGAACTACGTAACAGACACCTACCTACCCGCAAGACTCACCGAACTTGGGTTGATAAAACGATGAGAGTGGTGGAAGATCGCAAGCCGCATCGAGAGTGATTAAGCTTATATATTTCTCTGCCGATATGATCTATTGTCTTTGGTGAGTATAAGATGAAACAACGCTGGTATCGTGATACTGGGCTTCAGGCGAGGATGTTTCTAACGATGTTTCTGCTCGCAATAGTCTATCTCGCCTTCATCGCCTTCCTTTTAACAGCGGGTGTTGGAACGGTGGGTATTGTGGTCTTCGCTGCTCTTTTCCTATTCATTCAGTACTTCTTCTCGGATCGACTCGTGCTCTGGAGCATGGGTGGACGCCTTGTGAGCGAGAAGGAGGAGCCTGAGCTACATGAGATCGTCACTCGCCTCTCTCAGCTTGCTGATCTGCCAAAGCCACGGATCGCTATTGTCAAGAGCAGTGTTCCGAACGCCTTTGCCACTGGGCGCAGTAAGAATAATGCTGTCGTTGCTGTTACAACCGGCATTATGCGCCAGCTGGATCGGCGTGAGCTTGAAGCAGTGCTTGCCCATGAGCTGAGTCACATTAAGAATAGGGACGTGCTTGTCATCACCATCGCAAGCTTTCTCTCGACAGTTGCATTCTTCCTGGTGCGTAACCTCCTCTTCTTCGGTATGATGGGGAGGGATCGGCGTGACATGGGCGGTATGGTGATTGTGTGGATAGTCTCGGTTCTTGTCTGGCTTGTAAGCCTTCTCTTGATCCGTGCACTATCAAGGTATCGGGAGTTCTCGGCTGACAGAGGTTCTGCTATCATCACAGGCCAACCCGGGCATCTTGCATCGGCTCTTATGAAGATCAGCGGCGTAATGGGGCGTCTCCCAAAGGATGATCTTCGAAGGGTTGAAGGGATGAATGCATTCTTCATAGTGCCTGCAGTCTCTGGCGATACTCTGATGAGCCTCTTCTCGACACACCCCCGGGTTGAGCAGCGGATCGCACGGCTCGAAGAGATGCAGCGAAGAATGGAGTTCTGACACCTCTCTTTGATTTGATTAAGTATGGGATTATTAGATGCGTTCTTCAGGAAAAGAAAGCCTCCAGAATCGAAAACCGAAGGTCTCTTCGCCATTTCAACTGCACAGGTCACAATGGAAGCGAACCTTGAGATCGTATCGCAGAAGAAGGCAGGTATCTGCTTCAAACCACAGGCATCATCACACTTCGAGAGGGCACGCCAGGAAGTAGAAGAGCTACTTGAACTCTCCTCCAAGGAGACCAACACCAGGTATCAAGTGTTGAAGGATGATTATGGGTATGTATGGATCTTACTCGAGGATCCTGAGTTCGAAGACCTTGTCTCAAGTATATATCTCGTGAGCGAAGGGCTTCTTGAACGCGGGTTTGGCAGACAGCTCTTATGCGCCCTCTTCCCATTCAAGAAGAAGGAGAACACGGTTATCTACTGGGTGTACAGCTTCAAACACGGAAACTTCTACCCCTTCGCTCCAAGGCATAGCAAGGAGCGTGACTCCGCACTCGAGTTTCGGATGCGATCTCTCATGGAGAAAGAACTCCCGATCGAGAAGGATGTTTCGCGATGGTATCCACTCTGGGATGCACCTATATAATCCATGATCCCACATAGACCCTCTATCAATCAATGGTCAATCTCATAGGGTTGGTCCTTCAGATGGCATATTATGAAGAGATTGCTGCAGTCGTTCTCGCCGGGGGAAGCGGGTCTCGAGCCGGCTACGTTGAGAAGGCACTTCTGGAGTTCGACGGCGCACCACTCCTCACACACATCATCGACAAGCTCTCACAGATAACCAAGACCATCATAATATCCGTAAGAGATGAAGCGCAGAAGAAGCTCTTCTCAGAACGGTTTACAGGCATCACAATCGTTGTTGACAAGCATCATGGCATCGGCCCACTCGCCGGAATAGAGGCCGGACTCAGCAGTTCTGACAAAGAGTACACGCTCGTCCTTGGCTGCGACATGCCATTCCTAAACCTCGACGTTCTGAGGTACATCGTGGAGAGGTGCAAGGGCTTCGACGTCACAATCCCACGATGGAGCGATGGAAGACTTGAACCCCTCCACGCCATCTACCGCACAGGAGTCATGCTGGACGAAGTGAAGCGTTCCATCAAAGATGGCGAGCGGTTCATACTCGCACCCACATTCAAGCGAGAGCTTATACAATACATCGACGTAAACGAGCTTCGAGAATTCGATCCATCACTCAATACCTTCAGAAACGTGAATACTGAAGACGACGTGAAGAACATCTTCTCAACATCTCCAAAAACATTATAAAATAAAAAGCGAGTGTAAATATTATGAGCATCGGAAAGCTCTTTAAAACGGCCGGAAGTGCAATCGGAAAACAAGTAAAGAAATCTCAGATTAATTCTAAACGAAACGAAGAAATAATAATTATAAAAAAATATCTTTCTCAACTTTCTCATCGTGAACTGGTTCAGATCTATAAAACCTATATTGGTGAATGAAACATGCCAAGAAAAAGGCAAGAAAAACCAATAGAAAAAGTAGAAGAGAAGAATACATTTTTGATTTAGATTTTGATATTCCAAAAATTGAAGTTCCTGAAATAGAGATACCTTCTTTAAATTTTGGTTTTCCACAACAGAAAAAGATAAATCCCAATAAAATACCAAAGGTAAAACTTGTTGGTATTCTTTCAAAACAACTATCTACAAATCAAATGTATCAGGCACTTATTCGTTTAGGTAAGCATAGATTGGGCCCGTCCACATCAGATTATAAATACGGGAGACTATTTTTTATTTATGCTGAGGGTAAGGTGGGATGGTTGAAGAGTTGAAGGGTGTTTGAGAGGAATAAGGTGCCTTTTCTATGTTGAGATTCCCGGTGTTGCAACCTGTATTCAGACGTCTTCTCTCGGGAGGACTGCCAGAATTCTCTCTCTGGCTTCATCCGGTCTGTCTCTAAAACCTCTCTTTGGAAATAGGGAATGTTTGAAGAGAGATTGCCTGCTTGTATCAGAGAAGAAGAGAAGATACCTGATAGCATTGCATTATACGAAATAGTTGTTAAAGCAAGATAAAAAGGCGTATTATGTCTATTCTGCTGTAGATGTTGAGAAGAACGAGTTAATTCTGATGAGAACGTATACAACAAGGAATTATCCTGTTACAATGTCTTTCAGAGAAAGGTTAAGAGTTCTGTTGGAAGAAGATAGGATTCATCGTTGATAAATCTCCCTTCGCTTATAGATGCACTGAAAAGCCTGGATCTGGAATTTGAGCGATCAGTCCTTTCGGAGAGAGAAGCCTGGTTGAATCAGTGTTCTCCTTGTTTCAGATTGAAAATCTGAAACTCGCATGAAATCCACCCAAAAGATTTCATGCAACACTAAAGCAGAGAATAAAGATATTCTTTTGATCAATTAGCTCTTTTAATCCTGTTAAAAACTGGAATTTGTTCTGTAAGCTCTTTATGCTTTATTATGATCGGTTGAGGTGGGGTTTATGTTAAGTGGACACGTCCTTTAACTGTGATCTCCCTCATATATCTCTACCCCTGATGATCTCTTCAACTTCATCGAGGCTCTTCAAGACCGTTATCCCGTCCATATCTCGTAGAGTCTCAACGTTCCTCACATCCTCCTTGCGGACGTGTATTCTCATCTCTCTCCCGTTTGGGAGGATCGTTGTGACGTCTCCCACCTCCTGGTCTACTGGGTAGATGTAGACAGGGAGTCTTGTCTTTATCGCCTGGAGTGCGGCGTTTGTGAGCAGGGTGTCTGCGATTCCGTGTGCGATCTTTGCAACGGTGTTTGCGGTTGCAGGCGCGATTAAAAAGAGGTCAAACTTTCCAAGCTGTAGTTTTGACGCAAGAAAAGGGGCATTTGCACTTCTCTCAACTTTATACCCTGGAAAAACCTCTTTAACCCTTTTTAAAAGCCTGTAAAACTTCAGTACTACCTCACCCTCCTTTGATGCATACGGAACGATCTCGATCCCGTATTCTTCCTTCAATCGCTCCATAAGCCCAACCGTCTCGGCGATCTTATCACCACTGCCTGTGATACCCCACGCAACCTTCACGCAACCACCGACCAAGAGAGCCTGCCATTCCTTCTCACAGGCATCATTTATAATCTTTGCCTATTGCTCTCCCACAGCTTGCCCACAGGCAACATATATGTAGTATGGAGTAGCCGAATATGCTGAAGTTTTGAGATGCGGCTATGAAGACTGTGATCGCCATCGCTGACACGCATATCGTGGACAAGCCTCTCAGGAGTCTGCTGCCGAGAAGTCTCATCGATCTGATCGAAAGGTCAGATCTGCTCGTTCATGCTGGCTCGTTCACGAGCATTGAAGCATACGAGGAGTTCTTGGAGCTGGGAGAGCTTGTAGCAGTCGCCGGGGCTGAGGACTCTGTGGAGCTGCAGGAGAAGCTTGATTGGAGCACAGTCGTTCACGTGGAAGATCTCTCCATCGGTGTTATCCACAGTGGTCGGCATGTGAGCGATGCTATCGGTATGGGATATCTTGCAAGGGAGATGGGTGTTGATCTCCTGATACATGGATACCTGCACAGGCCACGCGTGGATAAGGGTGTTGTGACCACGATCTGCCCAGGGAGCCCGACTCTCCCGCGGATGTCCATCCCGAGTGCCATGCAGATCTGCATCGATGGCGATAGCCTCGATATACGGCTCATCGTCTGCAGCGGCAGGGTCTGTGAGTATATCAACGCCACTAATCTTTAATACGATAGAGGTTGTCTCGATTATCACCATGAGGCTCTCAGAGTTCGTCTCCCTCATAGAAGAGATTGCGCCACCTGAAGGGGCACTTGACCTTGACGAGGGGCGAATCGGTCTCGTGCTTGATAGAGGGGGTGACGTTGAGAGGGTTGCGGTCTCGCTCGACCCGACCGATCATGTCCTAAGCGAGGCTGGGCGCATCGGCGCAGATCTTCTCATAACCCATCACACCCTCTTCTTCGATCCTCTCACCAGAATCTCACAGACACTATCGAGCTCACTGAAGATCGCTCTTCTGAGCGACCTATCTCTCTACGTTATGCACACCAACCTCGATCGTGCACCAGGCGGTATCAATGACGTGCTCGCAGAGATCCTCAGACTGAGAGATGTTGAGGCATGCGAGATCGGCAGGATCGGTGAGATTAAAACCCCCTGCGAGCTTGAAGACTTCGCAACTCTTGTCTCTGAGAGTCTGGAGACACATGTCAGGTGGGTCGGCGATGGCATCGTTGAACGCGTGATGGTTGTTGGCGGAAGCGGCTTTGGAAGCAAGTACATCGATATGGCGTGCGAAATGAACGCGGACGTTCTCGTATCAGGCGAGCTTCGCCACAGCGCGATCCGCTATGCCCAGGCTCGTGGCTTATCGCTCATCGATGCCACGCATTATGCGACCGAAAATCCTGGAATGAAGCGCCTCTCTGAGCGTTTGCCGATCGACACAGTCTTTATCGACGACGAGCCAATCGTTGGAGTCAGAGAGCGATGAGAGATATACTCATCATAGGGTATAACACGAGACATATCTGTCGCTCTGCGAAACGCGCAGGCTACAACGTCTTCTCGATAGAACACTTTGGCGACCGGGACCTCTTCGATATCGCAGATGGCGTGGCGGTATTCGAAGAAGACGACCCCTCTCCTGAGAAGATCAGAGAGCTGATGGATGACTTTGAGTATGATACGATCGTTCGTGGACCTGGCTTTGAGTCATGGGACCTGGAGACAGATGTTCCGGTGCTCAACAACGATACAAAGGTCTTTGAGAGAGTCTCTGATAAACTCTGGCTCGCAGAGTATCTGAGGAAGCTTGACATTCCACACCCAGAGACGTACCTCATCGAGGATGTTGATCCATCCGAACTGGACTATCCTCTGATGGCAAAGCCGAGACGTGGTGCTGGCGGTGTTGAAAACCTGCTCATTCGAAGCTCCGAAGAGCTTGAAGATGCAAAGAGTACGCACCGAGACTTCATCGTACAGGAGTACATCGATGGCAGGACCGTGAGTATCTCGCTAATCGCGTCTCACGGCGAGGCACGTAGCATCGCCGCAAGCGAGCAGATATCATTCCCATGGCTCACAGAGATGCCGTACGCATATACCGGCAACATAACACCATTTCTCGGGAGGCACGTGAGCTTGATGGAAGAGCTTGCCGAACTCGTTGCATCTGACCTCGGACTCGTCGGCTCGAACGGTGTTGACTTCCTGATCGGGAGAGACGGGCTCGTCCTTCTCGAGGTGAACCCACGCTTCCAGGGCACCCTTGAGACCGTGGAAGAAGCCTATGGTATCAATCTATTCTCAATGCACGTTGACTCCTTCTCTGGCATACTCCCAGAGAGACAGAGAGCCAGGGCATTTGCTGGAAAGGCTATCCTCTTTGCAGCACAAGATATCTGGATCGATGAAGCAAAGTCAGATATGCTCTTCGAATGCTACAAGAAGGGCATCGTCTCTGACGTCTCGAGAGAGGGAACGTTGATGGCGAAGAACAGACCTCTTACAACCCTCTTTTCACGTGGCAGAACTCGCAAGGAGGTCCTCGATCGACTGAGAACCATCACAGAATACATGAATAACATATTAAACAGTTGCAACAGTTCTTCCTCCACGAGAGTTATACGCCGTTTCGCTTAGGGAGAAATAAAAGATGTCAAGTAGATTAATGGAAATATTTTAGGATGTAAAGCTTGTAAACAGGATTAAAAGCAAATTACCGTATTTATTTCAGCTTGCAGAGCTAGAGAGTTCAAGAGCAGGAAAAATCGGGATGGAAGTTGGTTCTCTCCGTGAAAGAATTATCATCTCTTTGCTTATCTATAAATTTGGAGAGGCAAATGTAGAAACAGAAATACCAATTACGGAACCAGAAGTTGATGTAAAATTATTTGGTGAACCTGTCTCCATAAAAACAATTACAGGAAAAGGATTTAGCGGAGTTAAACTCATATGGACAGTTGATGCACAAAAGGCAAAGGAGTTTAGAGAAACTTATTATCCCCATTGCGATATTATACTAATTCAAATTAACTGGGGAAGTGTAGGAGGGTTTTATTACATTCCAGTGGAGGCACAAAGGAAACTTTTTGATAGGATAGGTAGAAATAGGTATATTAAACTCCCTAAGCCAGGCACGAATCCAAGAGGTGTAGAGATAACCAAAGAAGCTTTATCAAGTTTAGTTAAGGATAATTTATCTAAGGTTATTGAGATAAACTGGCAGAAGACAAAAATTGAGTATAATCCCTATAAAAGATGGGTAGATTACTGGAGGGAAGATTAAAATGAGAGATAACAGAAGAAAAAAGGGAACTAAGACAAGTTCCTTTGGTTCTCCTGGCAGAATAAATCATGATTCCACGCCTTTTTACACAAGCAAGTTATATGAAGGACTGCCTAAGGAAGAGAAGGTTAAATATGTGGAGAATCCCATCCCTCCGCAGTTCTTAGATAAAATCTTTTGCAAATCCTCCGAAAAAATGGAAGAGTTACCTGATAACAGCGTTCATTTAATGGTAACTTCACCACCCTATAATGTAGGAAAAGAGTATGATGAGGATTTCACACTGAAAGAATATTTATCGTTTTTAAAAACGGTCTGGAAAGAGGTCTACAGGGTTCTTGTGCCTGGAGGTAGAGCATGCATCAATATAGCGAATTTAGGAAGGAAGCCTTACATTCCTTTGCATGCATTTATTGCTAAAGATATGTTTGAGTTAGGTTTTCTGATGAGAGGTGAGATTATATGGAATAAAGCATCTTCTGCAAGCCCTTCAACAGCATGGGGTAGCTGGCTTTCTCCTGCAAATCCTACTCTACGAGATGTCCACGAATATATTTTAGTCTTCTCAAAAGGGATGTTTTCAAGGAAGAATATGAATAAAAGAAGAAGCACAATCTCAAGGGAGGAATTTCTTGAGTTTACCAAAAGTGTCTGGACATTTCCAGCGGTATCGGCAAAAGAAGTCGGACATCCTGCTCCTTTCCCTGTTGAGCTTCCTTATAGATTGATTCAGCTTTACACATATCAAGGTGAGGTAGTTTTGGATCCCTTTATGGGAAGCGGTCAAACAGCAATTGCTGCAATAAAAACGGGAAGGCACTATGTGGGATATGACATAGAAGAAGAATATGTAAAATTGGCAGAAAAAAGAATAAGAGAATTTTTAATAGAATATAAATCCCCTAAACTGTTTGAATTTACTGCAAGAAATAAATGATGGGCGAAACGGCGTATAACATCGGACATACGGCTGCAGTGCTTCACACCTTTGCCCAAACTCGGCAAGGCCGAACTTCGTATGTTTGCCAAACGTTATCGGAAATCCCGCAAAAGATAGAAGGTGAGAAAAATGCTTAAGGAAACATTGGAAATGGTCATTGAGAGAATGAAGAAACATCACTTTCTCTATGAGCAAAATGAGATGGCTGTGAGGAGCCAGATAATCGAGCCCATTTTAAGAGGCTTAGGATGGGATACTGAGAATCCAGAGGAAGTACAGCCAAATGTCTCTACTGAGGAAGGTATTCCAGATTATTCTCTTTTGAAAGGAGACAAGAAGGTTTTGTTCATTGAAGCGAAGAAGTTATCAGTTGACATAGAACAAAGAGAAGTCATCCGTCAATTAGCTAAATATTGTTTTGGTGAGGGAATGAAATATGGGGTTTTAACAAACGGTGCGATTTGGATACTTTTTAGGGCTTTTCAAGAAGGAACAACAATGTCTGAAAGGATCGTCTGGAAAACTGACATTGAAAATGATGAACTGACGGCAAGTGTAAGGAAACTAAATACAATCTCTAAAGATAATATTGATGACATTGAGAAGCTTATAAAGAAACTCCAGATATTGGATGAGATTTGGCATTCATTGTTAGATGAGCCAAAAGATTTGGTCAAAGGATTTATCCCTGTTTTTGAAAGTTTAATTAAAGAAGGGTATCCAGAGTATGAATTTGAGCAAACAGAAATTGAAGATTTTATAAAAGAAAGGGTAAAAGAACTCATTTCTCCTACAGAAGAAACTGTAATAGAACCTATCCCAATTACAGAGCCTACAGAAGGGAGAGGTGCTCAGCCAAGAAAAATAAAGATTGGAGCTGATATCTATGAGATCAGGAACTCGTATGACATTTTAGTAAATACTGCGGAGTGGTTAATCAGAAAAGGTAGATTAAGAAGGGAAAATTGTCCTATCGCAAGCGGGCATAAGAGAAATTTGGTAAACATTCAACCTAAACATAGATATGGAGATGATTTTAGAGCACCGAAGAGATTATCCAATGGTTTATACATTGAAACCAATTATAGCACCGCAAGTTGCATAACCAACGCTCGTAAACTTCTTGAAAGATGCGGATATCATGGTGATATGCTGGAGGTAAAATAGGTGATATGCGGAACTTCCGATAACAGCGGACATACGGCTACGCTTAGTTACGCCCAAATTCGGCAAAGCCGAACTTCGTATGTCCGCCAACCGTTAGAGGTATAAATAGAAAGATAAATCTTCCAAATATAAACGGCAACTCTTTATAGCTTCCAATTATAAGACCTATTGTATGATCGAGCGAAGCAGCATCACTGAACTTCTTGAGACCTACGATTATGACAATATAAAGATCGGTGTCGTGGCATCACACTCTGCCCTTGACGTGTGTGACGGCGCGGTCTCTGAAGCTCTCCCCACACTCGCAATCTGTCAAAAGGGGCGCGATAAGACCTACTCGAAGTACTTCAAGTCGCAGCGCTCTATCGATGGGCATCTCCGTGGAGTGGTGGACGAGGCTCTGATATACGAGCGGTTCGATGACGTGCTGAAGCCAGAGAACCAGAGAAAACTGGTCGAGGAGAACGTCCTCTTTGTACCGAATCGCTCTTTCACAACCTACTGTGGCATCGATGCCATTGAGAACGACTTTCGTGTACCGATAATCGGCAGCAGAAACCTCCTCCGAAGCGAAGAACGCGGATACGAGCGCGACTATTACTGGTTACTTGAACGCGCTGGACTGCCATATCCAGAGAAGCTGAACAGTCCCGAAGAGATCGACGAACTCGCCATCATCAAGCTCCCCCACGCAGTGAAGAGGCTCGAACGTGGCTTCTTCACAGCAGCAAGCTACCAGGAATACCTTGAGAAATCACTCGTCCTCATAAAACAGGGAATCATCACAGAGAAAGACCTTGATCATGCCAGAATTGAGCGATATATCATAGGACCCGTCTTCAACCTCGACTTCTTCTACTCACCACTCGACCAATGCGTTGAACTCCTCGGAGTTGACTGGCGGTTCGAAACAAGCCTTGATGGACACGTCAGACTCCCAGCACCACAACAGATGAGCCTCCCCAAGACCCAGATAATGCCAGAGTACACCGTATGCGGACACAACACAGCAACACTCCGAGAATCACTCCTCGAAAGCGCCTTCGAACTGGCCGAGAGATACGTGAGAGCAACCAAGAAGTACTATGAACCAGGAATCATAGGACCATTCTGCCTCCAGACATGCGTCGACAAAGACCTGAACTTCTACATCTACGACGTTGCACCACGCATCGGCGGCGGAACAAACGTGCACGTATCGATCGGCCACCCATACGGAAACGCACTCTGGCGAAGAGAGATGAGCACAGGAAGACGAGTTGCACACGAAGTGCGCCGCGCAATAAACCTGAATCGCATCGAGAGCATAGTCACATAATGCGGAGGTCTCCATCCATCCATATCGATCATAGATGGACGGAAGAAGGTGGAACTGGTGATAATCACCCGATCGATCTCATAATCATCCGTTCAAAGAGCCAGTACTTGATCCTATTTTTCCATCCATCTGCTTGATAGGTGATATCGCCGTTCCTTAATGCCTCTGCAACCGCCTTAACCGGCGAGTCTGATCTGATTATCTCTCGCATCGTCTTCTCCTTCATCAAGACCGTGGCTGAAGGCTTAACGAATGGACCCTTCTGAAGGCAGATAACTCTTGGGCCACTGAAGATCACACCGATTCTCGTCGTCCTATCATTACTCATTGTGATCTCGCAATTTATATACTCTTTACCCTTTACATGCTGCAGAGGTGGAGGTAGATTATCGATGTAGTCATTGTACGCATCTGCCCATTGACCGAGCTCCTTGAAGAATGTTTCATCAGATACTCCAGACGCTGATGCGAGAGGCAGGAGTGATATCAATAGAAGAGCCCCGATTATGAGAACCACACTGGGTCGAAGAGATCTCACGTTTTCTATGAGGATTGCATTATATATATTTCTTTCTCTTCGTTGATAAAACTCCCTTCGCTTATAGATGCGCTGAAAAGCCTGGATCTGGAATTTGAGCGATCAGTCCTTTCAAAGAGAGAAGCCTGGTTGAATCAGCGTTCTCCTTGTTTCAGATTGAAAATCTGAAACTCGCATGAAATCCACCCAAAAGATTTCATGCAACACTAAAGCAGAGAATAAAGATATTCTTCTGCTAAATTATCTCTTTTAATCCTGTTAAAAACTGGAATTTGTTCTGTAAGCTCTTCATGCTTTATTATAATCGGTTGAGGTGGTGTTTATGTTAAGTGGACGGGTCCTGTTTCAGGGATGGGAAGGATTATTATTATCCTGTGTGTACATTGGTTGCTGTGAGGATCACCAAGCGCCGTCTGAAGGGTCTTGTTGGAGAGATTGGGGTTGTGCCGGAGTCGCTTGATGACCTGTGGCATCTGAAGTATATAATTGAGGTAGGGGATCTTGTCTTTTCTCTTACGAAGCGGAGTGTTGAGGGGGCTAGTGATAAGCTGCGTCCTGAGAAGAGTGAGAAGCGGACGATGCGACTTGGGGTCTTGGTCGAGGGCGTGGAGTTTCATCGATTCTCTAACCGCCTGCGTATACACGGTATCATCGAGTCCGGGGTGGACAGGGGCTCTTATCACACGTTGAACATCGAGGGGGGGACAGAGCTTTCGATCGTTAAGGCGTGGCGCAGAGATCAGATTGAGCGAATTGAGGAGGCTCTCAAGGAGTCGAATCGTCCGCGTGTAGTGATAGTGACAATCGAGGAGGGTGAGGCGGTGATCGGTATTCTGCGTCAGTTCACTGTGGAAGAGTTCTCAGATCTCCGTGGTTCGCTTGGTAAGGGTGAGGGGAACTACCGGGGTGAGTTCTTTAGTGAGGTTGTGAAACGATTATCGGGTGTTGGGGAGGAGGCTGATGCTCTTCTGATTGCAGGGCCGGGTTTTACAAAGGAGGATTTCTTAGATGTCTTGAAGAGTCGCATGCCAGCGATCGCTGAGAAGAGCATTCTCGTGGATACTGCGTCGATCGGTATCCAGGGTTTCCAGGAAGTGCTTCGCCGTGGTGTCGTGGAGCGGATCACGGCGTCCGCCCGGCTCACGAGAGAGACGCTGCTGATGGAAGAGTTGCTGACCAGGATCTCGACGAATGGTCCCGTGGCATATGGATGGGACGAGGTGCGCTTCGCCTTTGAGGTTGGCGCCATAAAGACACTCCTCATAACGGATGAATACCTGCACGTGAAGAGAGAGGGGGGGAGTGGTGAGGAGATCGATCGCTTCCTCAGACGGGTTGAAGAAGAGCGCGGCAGGATTGTTATCTTCAGCACAGAGTTCGAACCAGGCAAGAGGCTCGAAGGACTCGGCGGCGTTGCAGCACTCTTGAGATTCAAGATCGAGAGATGAGGTCTCACAGAGCCTCTTTTATGCTGGAGACGATCTTCACGCCTGGTGGCGCCTGTCTTCGTTTGAACTCGCTCTCTCTCACGCGTCGAATAACATCCAGGACGATCTCTGACTCATACCCTGAGTCGATTACCTCCTCAACGCTCTTCTTCTCATCGATCAAGGCTTTGAGGATCTCGTCGAGCACGTGGTACGGTGGGAGTGCTTCCGTGTCCCTCTGTCCGACCCGGAGTTCTGCCGATGGCTCCTTCAGGATGACACGCCCAGGTATCCTCTCAAACCCTGCCTTCTCGTTCACAAGTTCTGCGAGTCTGTAGACCATCGTCTTTGGCACATCAGAGATCGGGGCAAATCCACCAGCCATATCGCCATAAAGGGTGCAGTAGCCAACCAGTGATTCTGATCTGTTCCCAGTGGCAACGACCAGATGGCCGAATCTGTTGGAGATCGCCATCAGGATGTTTGCCCTGATTCGAGACTGAAGATTCTCTTCAGCCACCCCTCCCACACGCCTGCCAAACTCCTCTCTGAGAGTCCTCAGGTATTCGTTGAAGATCGTCGTGATCGGGATCTCTCTGAACTCTATCCCCAGGTTCTCTGCAAGCAAGAGCGCGTCCTCCCTGCTCTCACTCGAGGTGATCTGGCTTGGCATCGAGACCCCTGTCACGTTACCCGGACCGATCGCATCTGCACAGATCGTGGCAGTGAGAGAAGAATCGATACCACCACTCAAACCCACGACAGCCCTCTTAAAACCATTCTTCTGGAGATAATCACGGGTTGCGATGAGAAGTGCATCGTAAACAACCTCAATCTCGCTTAAAGAAGGTGGAAGCTCGGTTTTAGATCCAATAGTGTGAATAAAAACTCCTTCAACAAACTGTGGCGCTGCAAACTCAACCACTCCACCCGGATCGATCACAGAGCTACCACCATTGAAGACAAACCCACCATCCCCACCAACCATATTCACCTGTACAACCCCAACACCACACTCCATCGCAACCCACGCGAGACGATCCATCACCCGACCCCTCCCACCAACAGAGAATGGACGGGCTACAAGATTCGCAATAAGATCAACACCAAGACCCTGCCCATACCTAGAGACCTCATCAACCGAGAGCTCGCCACGCAGAACACCGACACGAACACCCTTCAGATTGAGAATGCAATCAAAGAGGTCATGAGCCTGAACATCACCCTCAGAGCCCTCAGAGACAAGAGAACCCATCCGTTCAGATCCAAGAATCACCGAGATCCCCTCCGATGCCCCCCTCACCTCTTCAAAGAGCAACAACTCCTCCTCAACAACACCCTGACGATCGACGAGATCCACCCCACCATACCCAGTGATCGCTCGATCCGGAAAGATGATAAGATCAGCACCACCCTCCCTCGCTGTAGCTACGAAACTACAGATCTTTCTAACATTCCCAGCAAGATCTCCCGCAGCAGGGTTCAACTGCCCAATCGCAACAGTAAGCGGCATAAAGATTACATCCTCCAATTAAACTCCTGAAGATATCAATATTTCCCAACTCTTAACAGCCCCATCAAGAGATTATAGTATCATACAAAATATTTTTAACTAGCAAGTGCGATTTACCTGCATGAGACGAAAACCTGAAAGAGAAGTTGTTAAATGGCTAACATTAGAAGAATTGAATGAAGAGATTCGAAGTAGAAAAGTGTGCGCAGAAGTCCTGAGAATGCAGAACTTCATCATAGGATCTCTTGATGAGAGTTTACTTTAGCTCGATCGCAAACACTCAAAACGCCTGTAGTCATTCAACAAACCAGTTGTTAAGAAGAACACCACAAAGATGAAAGCCAATACCTTCGGTTTCTATGCGATAAATAGAGAGAGCGTTGTAGATTTCAATCTCGAGCAGTTTTTATGAGCTAACACAGAGAATAAGCTTTGCAGATAAGTGGATAGAAAAGTTCTAAACTTTAGTTAAGTGGGTTATTGTTAGATATAAGATATACTATAATAAGATATACTATATAATAAGATATACTATATAATAAGATATACTATATATAATAAGATATACTATATAATAAGATATACTATATAATAAGATATACTATATAATAAGATATACTATATAATAAGATATACTATATAATAAGATATACTATATAATAAGATATACTATATAATAAGATATACTATATAATAAGATATACTATATAATAAGATATACTATATAATAAGATATACTATATAATAAGATATACTATATAATAAGATATACTATATAATAAGATATACTATATAATAAGATATACTATATAATAAGATATACTATATAATAAGATATACTATATAATAAGATATACTATATAATAAGATATACTATATAATAAGATATACTATAGTCATGGGTTATGTGTTCTCGGTTTGTGAGAGTATCTCTTCTATTATGTTTTTGCTTTCGTGAAGGGCGGTGTTTATTTTTTCTGGGTGTTTGCCGCCTCCTTGTGCGATTGTGGGTTTTCCTCCGCCGCTTCCGCCGATGATGGGGCTTATCTGTTGGATGATCTTTCCTGCGTCGATTCCTCTTTTGATTGTGTCGTTGCTTGCTGATGCTACTATTTTGGCTCCTTTATCTTGCGCGGCAAGTATTGCTACTGTTTTGGGGTGTTTTGCGAGTTGTATTGCTGTTTTGATAAGTTCGTCGATCTTGGCTCTTTTGATCTCTTTTGTTATGACGTTTATGTCTTTTATCTGTGTGCTCTCTTTTAGGTATGCTGTGACTCTGATCTCTGCAAGTTCGTTCTGTAGTCGTTCGACCTCTTTTTTGAGTTCTTTCCATTCGGTGAAGAATCGTTGTGCGGTCTTTGGCAGGTGTTCTGGTGGGACGTGGAGGGCGTTGCTTGCTCTGTTGAGTAGTTCTTCACGCTCTTGGGTGGCTATTACTGCGGCTTCTCCTGCTGCAAATTCGATCCGTTCTACTCCGTCTTGTATGCGTTCTACTCGCAGGATCTTGATCTCGCCGATCTCGCCTGTGTGTTCTACGTGTGTGCCGGCGCAGGCTTCAACGTCGTCGCCGACCTTCACCACTCGGATCCTGCGACCGGGTGGGACTCCTCCTTGGTAGAGTGTGAACCCGTATCGTTGTTCTGCGATTCTTCGATCCATCCATCTGGTCTCGACTGGCTGGTCTGCCATTACTTCCTGGTTTGCAATGAGTTCTATCTCTCTGAGTTCGTCAGGGGTGATGCGTCTGTAGTGTGTGATATCAAGGCGTGCTCGTTCTCTGCTCTTCTGGGCGCCGGTCTGCCATACGTGCTCTCCAAGAACTTTCTTTGCTGCTTCGTTCACGAGGTGTGTGGCGGTGTGGTGTCGGGTGTGAGCCATTCGCCGTTCAATCTCTATCTCGCCAGTGACCATCTCTCCCTCTTTGATTGTGTGCTCTCTCTCTGGTGTGTGCAGGATGACACCGTTAACTTCCTGGACGTCCACTATCTTGACCGTCTGGTTATCGATTGTGAGGGTGCCGTGATCTGCTGGTTGGCCTCCGCCTTCTGGATAGAAGAGTGTTCTGTCAAGAACGATTCCTTCGTCAAGCACTCTCTGCACGGTTGCTGTGAATATCGAGTCTCTGGGCCTTTCATAGTATAGCTTCTCACTTGCTGGCAGTCCGGCAAGATTGATGGTTCTTTCTTGCGTCTCTTCTGGTTCGCTCTTGGTGTGCAGTTCTGCGACGTGTGAGTAGAAGGTGTCTGGGATGCTTACGCTGACACCCATCTTTGATGCCACGTCTCTTGCCATCTCCGGGGGTATGCCATGGGTATCGTAGAGGTGAAAGAGTTCACTCGGTGGTATGGCTTCGCCTCTTCTCTTGTAGTGGCGTGCCATCTTTGTGATCAGTTGTTTGCCGCGGCTGAGTGTCTCCCGGTATCGCTCTTCTTCAAGTGCGAGTATCTCGCTCATCGTCTCGAAGCGTTCTCTGAACTCTGGGTAGTCAGTCAGGTCTCTGACCTGCATCTCGATGATATCCTCTAAAGGCGTCTCGAGTCCAAGTTCGTGCATCAGTCGCATCGTCCGGCGAATAACGAGGCGCGCCAGGTATCCTGCTTTGACGTTTGACGGGATGATCCCGTCACCGAGCATGAAGGTGATGCACCTGGTATGATCTGCAATAGCGTATACGGCTTCAACAGGCTCCATTATCGATTGCAGCTCTTCAACCGTCACACCGATCTCTTCTGCAACTCTCTTCCGAAGATCAAGGAGCTTTGCCTCTCCACTTATATCCATGATACCTGCAAAGATGGCGCTCGCTCCAAAGATACTCTCGTACTCACTCTCTACAGTTGAGTCTCTGATCCCTGCGAGGTCCATGAGATCCCTTACGATACCGGGAAAGACTGCGTCATAGATCGTGGGCGTGCCACTCGATGCCCAGACAAAGCGCTCAAGCCCGTAGCCTGTATCCACAATATAGTTCTCCATAGCCTCGTATCTCTCGCCCTTGATAGTTATCGATCCGTCTCTCTTCTGGCGAAGATTCATGAAGACGAGTGTAGCAAGTTCAAGTCCTCCTATGATGACCTCGAGGCAGGGTCCTGCATTACCACCACCCGCCCACGGCGCCTCCTTATAAGTTATCTCGATTGGGTCGGCGCCGAGTTCGTGGAGAAGAGCGTCGCATGATTCAACGGTCTCCTCCTTCCAGTAGATCTCTTCATCTCTCGTATTGAATGCATGATGCGCCATCATCTCAAAGAGAGTGAGGTGCCGCCCGCTTCTACCAACCGCGTCAAGATCACCGAGCCGAATACATGGCTGAGAGATCGTCAGGGGATTGGCTGGTGGTGGAACAAGCCCAGACGTCACGAAGGGCTGAAAATCAGCAATCGATGCAATAGTAAGATAGATATCATCCCGCCAGCGCGCCACAACCGGATAACGATCAACCCGCTGATGACCCCGCTCTTCAAAGAAGCTGAGGTATCTCTCGCGCATCTCACCAAGCGAGAACCTCTTCCTGAAGACCGGCGAGCCTATGAATGTGTATGGATCACATGGCGCATCACCACACGTCAAGCGCTCGCTATCCAGCGTCCAGAAGTAATCTCCACACGTGATGCATCTCTTCCGGATAAAACCATTCTCCTTAAAGTAATCAAGCCTATATTCATCCTCTGGCAACATGATCTCTCAAAGAGCCTCACAGCAGAATGTGATAAATAGTTGCCTCTGGATATGGTGAAATACATAGTCAGACGAGCAACATGATAGATCATCTTCTTCCCTCTCCAATCACAGATCTTAAACCGAAATACTTATACACTATAGCAAATTCTTTTCAACATAAGGAGGATTTAAGGAGGATTGAGAGATGAATATAAATAAACTTGTTGCAACATGCATCATCTGCCTCTGCATAGCTGTTATGCCAGCGATGGCACAGGAGAATAACACAACCACGAATGGAAATGAGACAAACGCCACAGAGACGCCCACTCTGCCACCAACACCGACCATCACAGAAACCCAGACGCCTGCACCGACCGAGGCAAAGTTTCGGGTTGCCCCCACCGTAGCGCTGCGCCCGGTGAACGATGTGATAGATAAGTCCCAGGACGGACTCGTCGAACTCTACATGAACAACCCATCTGTGAATGACGTGACACTAACTGCTGATGTGCAGATCAGCGTGCCCTCAGGAATTCACGTATATGGCGAGGGATTTGGATACGGCGGCGCTGCTGGAACAGTTGCTGGAAAGTTTACGGTGCCACCAGGAACTGTTAGAACGATTCACATCAACATCAAGGGCGAGAAGGTCGGAGAGTTTACAGTTCACTTCACAGGACTCTACTGGCCAGATGACAGGAAGGACGAGTACCAGCAGATCTCACTGACACACCCATTCACTGTGAAAGAACCCTCCGATTCAATTCCAGAGCCAACAGACTCAGAACCAACCGGTGAGAATGAGACAAGAGACGTGCCACTGCCATCAGGCATCCTCTCGGTAGTCGCAATCGCCTTCGTTGCACTGATGATCCGACACACTCGAAGAGAATAGACAAGTATAAACCAGTGAGATCAGGTTCGGCACATCCAACCGTTGCGGCACCCAACGTACGTAATCAAGTGTGCCGAATTCACCTATCTTAAACAAGCTTAATTTTGGGAAGATTAAAGTAGGTCAATAGTTACTACTTTACAATACTCAAAGAGGCGTAGAGATGGAATGCCTCAAACAGCGAGGCGAAGTGCCGGATCGATGCTCGCCGGTCAGGATCGCGGCAGAGACAGGGATGCCTCTGGCTGTGGTGCTTGCTTGAGGTGATCGGGGGGTTGTTGGGGTGAGTGTAGATATAAGAATTAATAATACGATCTTTAATACGATCTTCAAAATTTGGTGAGGTCTGATATGAACAAATCAAACTGCGGAGAAATTGAAGAGGTTAGCAACAATATACTTACCGGTGAAAAATTTGATGAGATGATTGAGAATTACAAAGATAACCCTCTGTTAGATTTTTTTAGAGATAACAATAGGCGTCCTGGTTACTGTGAGATTTCGTTGATCGGTATGTGGATAAAAACACTTGTTGAATGGATAGAAACTCTTCGAGACCCTGAAATTAAAAAAATGGAGGATGAATTACATAATATCAAAATGAATTTGGTAAATGCTGATGAAAAGTACCAGCATGCTCGACTTCAGTTAAAAATTGCTGCAGCCATCCACAGAAGCGATAATAGCGATATGATCTTATTGGAACCTGACATAAAACCGGAACATCGAAAAGACCCAAAAAGACCCAGAAAACCAGACCTCCTTGCTGACATCAAAGGAGAGAAAGTATATATCGAAATAGTAACCAAAAACGAGATCGAAAGATACGAGAAATATCACAACATCGATCTATTAGTGAAAGAAATAGCAAAGTCCATTGATCGTAGCAAGAATGTTTATGCATATATACAGGATCCCCAAACGATTCCAAGTGTGCAAGAGATCAATAATGTGCTTAGAGATGTAGCTTCCAGATTTCAAAAAGGCATCTTTTCATTCTGCGTACCTAAAGAGCATTTGTTTAGATGGGACAAGATCCCCGGAAACGATAGTGAGAGGTTCTTAAGCTACCTCTCGAATTATCGCGATATCAGCTGGGTGGAAGGTGCAGAAATCCGCAAATCCGATGACGACAAAACCACCTATATCCTCAAAGATGAAAACTCAGCCGAAGTAACGATCGATGAGATGGAAGAAAAAGCAACCTTAAAAATTGGTGATGACAAAAAATCCCTCGACCTAAAAATTAAAAAGGTGGGCGATGAGCTAAACATATACCACAAAAATAATTTTGTAATAGAGGTCAAAGAAGGCTGTGAACCTAGTAGTTGCTCTATCGGAGGGATTAGATATGAAAATGGAGATAGTCAACCATTCGGCTGCTATCAGAGGGTTGCCGATGTTATATGCCACATTATCAAAAATAAATCAGACCAATTGCCTAAAAATTCACCGGGGTTTATCGTGACAGACTTAACTGGAATAAGATCGAATGGACCGGATGGTGATTATATCAAAAAGGAAATGCAAAGATGTTTTGAGAGTCATGAGTATTGTTCCAATATACTTGGCATGGCATTTATATCCAATCATGCGTACTTCAATACGGGAGGATGCTTCGAAGAACCATATTTCAGGTTTTTCGAAAATGATAACCATAATTGTGGAATCGACTCTAAAGATATAGTAAACGCATTGAAAGGGAGTTGGCATGCAGACTTTACTTGTCTTAAAAGATATCGAGATCTATTTGATGATTTTTACAATAGAGTTCCTATACCAAGATATGTTCATTGGCAAGATAAACTGATAAATAAAGCGAAAGAGATTTTGAGGGATGCTTACTATAATAGTATTTAAATGTTAAGAATGGAGAGATCGAATGCACACATGGCAAACCGCACTAATGTTTTTGGTTCTTGTGCTGTTATCAGGCACCGCAGCCGCCGCAGATTGGCCTATGTTCGGGCATGATCCGCAGCGTACTGGTGTGGCTGGTGAGAGCGTGGAACCGCCGCTTGGGTTGTTGTGGAAATATGAAGCAGATCACGAATTTGGTGCATCTCCGGCGACATCAGGGGACACCGTCTACATTGGTTCACTCGCTTATTTTTATGCGCTGGATGCATATACTGGCACAGAGAAATGGAAATACGAAATAGACACTGGCGCATCATCTCCTGTAATATCTGGTGGCATAGTTTACGTAGGTTCAAGTGATGGCTATGTGTATGCATTGGATGCAACTACAGGTATAGAGAAATGGAAATACGAGACTGGTAATGAAGTCGAATCATCTCCGATAGTGTCAGAAGGTACGGTTTACGTAGGTTCAAGTGATGGCTATGTGTATGCATTAGATGCAACTACAGGTATAGAGAAATGGAAATATAAAACGGGTAGTTGCGTATCTTCTTCTCCTGCCGTATCAGAAGGTACAGTCTACATAGGGTCATACGATAACTATGTGTATGCATTGGACGCAGTCACTGGTACAGAGAAATGGAGATATAAGACCGGAGATCGGGTTGAGCTTTCTTCTCCTGCCGTATCAGATGGTATTGTCTACATAGGATCGCAGGATAATTATATATATGCATTAGATGTATCAACTGGGACCGAGAGATGGAAATATAAAACAGGTGGTTGGGTTCTCTCTTCTCCTGCTGTGTCTGATGATACTGTCTATATTGGTTCATACGACAACTATGTGTATGCGCTGGATGCTATAACAGGCACAGAAAAATGGAAATACAAAACAAGCAGTGCGATTATTTCTTCTCCTGCTATATCAGAAGGTACAGTATACATAGGCTCAACTGAAGGCTACGTGTATGCGTTGGATGCGGCTACAGGTACTGAAAAATGGAAATATAAAATGGACGGTTGCGCCATTTCTTCTCCTGCCATATCTGGTGGCATACTCTACATATGCACAATGGATGATGAAGACTCACCGAAAAGCTATGTGTATGCGTTTTCATCTTCGATTGGCTCTATCCACATCGTTTCACACCCATTTGATGCAACCATCTACCTTGATGATACATACAAGGGAACTACACCGAAAACACTCATCAGCGTTTCACCCGGCTCACACACGATAAAATTAACAAAATCTGGATACGAGGATTACACAACAACGGTCTATGTGTTAGCAGGAGATACGGAATCGATAGATGCAACATTAACCCAAAAGACTGGTTCATTTTCTATTCATTCGTCACCATCTGGCGCAGACGTCTATTTCGATGGCACATATCACGGCACGACCCCAACAACGATTTCAAACGCTTCACCCGGTTCACACGCACTCAAATTAGAAAAATATGGATACAAAGAGTGGCTAACCTCAGTATATGTCACATCCGGAGTTACAGAATCGATAACTGCACAACTGACTCCCGCGGACATCTCTCCGCCTGCAATATCTATCCAGAGTCCAATCATCATCGACCAAAACAACAACGGACTTCTCGAAGAAGGCGAAAAGGTAACAATAACCTACGGCGCAAGTGACCCCAGTGGAGTCGCATCAATAAAAATACTGCTCGATGAAGCGTTGCTCGAATCCCGAAATCAAGCCGGAATGTATACCGTAACAACAAATTCCCTCTCGGTGGGCAAGCACACAATCAGGGTTGAAGCAACCGACTCAAAATCAAACTCAGGCTTCGAAGAACTCCCGATAACAGTCGAGCGAACCGGACCCAGCGTGTACTTCGGAACCACAAGAACCACGATCAAGAAAGGCGAGGACGCGATCTTCACACTATCAGCAGTAAACCCAATCGGAAACCCTCCGATGACAGTTCAGTTGATCCTGAAGCCGCCCTCCGGTGTCTCGGTTACCAGCAGCTCATTCGCAAAAGCAGGGCCTGGAATCTACACCTGCACCCAGGTGATCGAATCCGGCGATAATGTGCGGTCAATAGAGGTGCACCTCACGGGTAACCAGATCGGAATACATGAGATCGAAAGCGAGGTGTACTACCAGTTTACGGGCAGTCCGAAATCCCCGACACGGTACGAGACGCTCACGCTGATCGTGGAACAGGAACCTCCCGTAGCAGCTTCTGAACCCGAAGATCAGGATAATGGAATTCCCGGCTTTGAAGCGATGTTTGCGGCGGCGGGATTATTGGCAGCAATGTACATCTTGAGTAGGGAATAGCTTTTCAACTTAGAAGGAGGCACTTGAACGTGGAAGATGAGATGAAGTGGTTTGCTTCTGCCGACCTGAATGTATATGCAGGTAAGTACGTTGCAATAATTGATAACAGGGTTGTTGCGTCTGGTGATAATGCAAAAGAAGTCTGGAATAGTGCAAAAGAAGCATATCCTGATAGGACGCCCACGCTTGCCAAGATACCAGAAGAGGAACTGCTGATACTCTGGATGTAATCGCAATGGAGATGGTGTTTTCATATCGAGAGGAGCGCTCCAGATTGGCTGGAGTGATTTATAGACCGGTTGCAAAGATCGAATTCGAGTCAAGTGTGGGCTGGGTGCCAGAATGGGTATACGTGGACTCTGGTGCAGACATAACACTTATACCACGGTCTCTTGGCGATCTTTTAGGTTTTGAGATCAGCACGGAAGCGATACAAGAGATCTGGGGTGTTGGCGAATCCAGAATACCAGTGATAATCCAGAATATAGGGATCAAACTTGGGGGACATGTTTTTGATTCAAGGGTTGCATGGGCACTCATAGAGGAGGTGCCGCCTCTCTTGGGATGGATGGATGTCTTCGATGAGTTCGAGGTGATATTCAAACAGAGTGAAAAGAAGGTTGTGTTTAGGAGGTAAAATTTGAGATGAGAAGAATAATTGGAGCACTGATTGTGGTAGGAATACTGGTTGTAATACCAGCAGGCGTGCAGGCGCAGAGAAGTGACACGCCAGTAGATACAGTCTACGTTCCTGCATCTGGACCGAAGGATACTGGATCAATAGTGTACTCATCAATAATTCTTGAGAAAGACTGTAAATACAAAATCGTGGTATCGGGAGTATATCAATTTAATGTAAATATGGTCTATGGTTATGCTGATGCACAATACCGAATGGATAGCTCCGGCCAATATACTCAACGATTTAATTCCATTGAATTTAATGGGGAGCGGGTTAACGCTGATATTAGTGATATCGATAACCACAGATACACCTTCTACTGGATTGGTGACGGTAATAAGGTCAAGTTTAGTATATACGATTATGTGGATAATAAAAGAGGCACATACGATGATAATGCAGGTACTCTAAAAGTTGAAATATACCCAATAACTTCGTTATCCCTGACAAAATCAGTATCACCCCACTCCATCAAACAAGGGCAGGAGACAACAGTAACTCTAACCGTAGAAAACACCGGCACAAGCGAGATAACAGACATCGAAGTAGTAGACACGATCCCATCAGATCTGACTTTTGTCAGCGGTGAAGCCTCGAAGACATACGCCTCCCTGAGACCAAAAGATTCGCGAGAGTTCCAGTATACTTTACAATTGAACGAACCTGGAACATATAATTTAGACCCTGCCACTGCAACTTATGCGGATGAAGAAGGAAATTACCACACGGTTACATCAGAAACTGCCACTATAGAGGTGATTCCATCCCTGATCACAACCCCAACTCAGAGACCAACACCAAGCGGTACATCAACCGCAAGCGTGCATCTCTACGGCGAGAAAACCGATGTCGTGCTCGGCGAGGACGTGCTCCTGAAACTCTCAGCGGTGAACATCATCGGAAATCCCACGATGCACGTACAGGTCATAATCATCCCACCGTCCGGCTGGAGCGTGACATCATCTGAATTCGCAACGTCTGGAACCGGGCAGTACACAACCACCTATGATATCGAACCAGGTGTGGGTAGAGACATCGAGGTAAGGATCAGACCCAACCAGATAGGGGACGATTTCGAGGTGCAGGGCAGAATCATCTACTACTTCGAAGACGATCCCACGAAGCGAGAAGACCACACCCTCACCCTCCCGATCAAGGTGCGAGCAAAGGCAGAGTCGGGCGTGGAGCAGAGAGAAAGTCCGCCGGAATCAAACGGATCGAGTACTCCCGGATTCGCAGCGGTGGTCACAGTGGCAGGGGTGCTGGCAGTGTATCTATGGAGGAAAAGAAGATGAAAAGAATTGCATTTCACGATTCCAGTAGATCTCTTTATCTCTCGTATTCACCGAAACGCCTCCTCTTTTCTTTTGTTGTGTGCGGTTTCGTTCTCACGTGCCTGCACCACGTGGCTCATTGGCGTTTCACAGTACAACACGCAACCATATTAGGAATAAGAAATTTAATACTCCTTTTACACTCTTTTTCAGAGTCTCAAAGAGGCTTCGACCCGGCTTAACTGGTCTCTTCTCAAGAGTGTTGTGCCCGTTCTGGGGAGGTCCTTACTCCCATCGTCTGTAGAGGTTGTGCTCTATCTCTAAGAGGTCAAGTATGCGTCCTGTGATGAAGTCGATCAGCTCGTTGATGCTCGTTGGTCTGTGGTAGAATGCTGGTGATGCTGGTAGGATGTGTGCGCCAGCGTGCTTCAGTCGTAGCATGTTTTCGAGGTGTATTGTGTTCAGGGGCGTCTCCCTGATGAGTAGTATCAGTGGGCGGTTCTCTTTCAGGCATACGTCGCCTGCTCGTGTTATCAGGTTGGATGTGACTCCGTTTGCGAGGGATGCGAGTGTCTTCATGCTGCACGGTGCTATTACCATTCCGTTGTGCCTATGTGAGCCGCTCGCGGGTGGTGCTGTAAGATCATTATTTGCGTGCACGAAGCTTGCAAGGTCTTCGAGGTCACTTGGCAGAGTATCTGTCTCGAGTCTAATCAGTTCTCGACCGGTCTCTGATATGATGAGGCGTGTCGTGATCCCCTTCTCTCTCAGTAGCTCGAGGGTTCGTATTCCATACTGCACGCCGCTTGCGCCTGTGATTCCAAGAACGATCTCCATCTATACGTATCCAGGTTGTTGTCTTGGGGTATAAGTCTTTCACTCAATCTCTGTTGAACTTTGGGTAAAAGAAGAGAGAATGATCGCTTGGCGCTTCACGCAGCCAGTCTCTTGAACTCTTCATCGTCCCAGAGCGCTTCAAAGTCCTTATCCTTCTTTGCCCTTTCTTTGAAAGAGCTGTCAAGTTCTATTGCGCGTCTGAGATCGGCGAGAGCGTTCTCCCGCTCGCCTTTAAGGGCATAGAGACGCGCACGATTAAACCATGCTCCTGCATCGTCTGGTTTTAGTTCTATTGCTCTTTCAAAGGATTCAAGTGCTGAGTAGTATTTGTGGAATTGGAGCAAAATTGTTTTGTCTTGGTTGCAATGAGGGGGGTTGTGTTTGGAGTGTCTGGTGGTGTAGGGAGTTGTTTCTTCTCTCTCTTTTTTGGGTCTCTTCTTCTTGGGTGCCATAAGCTTTATTAGTTGTGTTGTTGTCTTCTGTTTGTTTTGGTTTTTGTCTGGAGTTGTCTTTGGTTATGCAGCAGTTTGGTCATCAGATGGGTTATGATCGTGCTATTACTGTCTTCAGTCCTGATGGTCGTTTGTTTCAGGTTGAGTATGCTCGTGAGGCTGTGAAGCGTGGTACGACGGCGGTTGGGTTGAAGTCTCTCGATGGTGTTGTGTTGCTTGTTGATAAGAGGGTGTCGAGTCGGTTGTTGGAGGTTGAGTCGGTTGAGAAGATCTTTCAGGTTGATTCGCATATCGGTGCTGTCAGTTCTGGTCTGGTTGCGGATGCGCGTGCGCTCATCGATCGGGCGAGGGTGGAGGCTCAGATTAATAGGGTGACGTATGACGAGCCTATTGGTGTGGAGGTTTTGGCTAAGCGTGTCTGTGATCATAAGCAGTCGTATACGCAGTTTGGTGGTGTGCGTCCGTATGGTACTGCGCTCTTGATCGGTGGTCTGGATGATGGTGGTGTTGCGAGGCTCTTTGAGACCGATCCGAGTGGTGCGTTGTTGGAGTATAGGGCTACGGCTATTGGTGCTGGGCGTGGCGAAGTGATGGAGCTCTTTGAGGAGAAGTACTCTGACGGTCTTGATCTTGATGGTGCTATTCGCCTTGGTTTGGAGGGGTTGTTCGTCTCTTCTGAGGGTGGTTTTGATCGTGTCACGGTTGAGTGTGGTGTTATTGAGGTCTCTACCGGGCGGTTCAGGAAGCTCTCTGAGGAGGAGGTCTCTTCTCATGTTAAGGCTTTTCTGGAGTCGCTTCCAGAGTGACTCTCCAAGTAGAGGGGGGTGTCAGTGGCTTGGTTCGTCTCGAGGATGCTGTTGTTGCGCGTCTTAGGCGTGGCGGGGTCTCTTTTGAGGTTCTTGTCGATCCGAGTGGTGCTGAGTCTCTGAGGTCTGGCGAGAGTCTCGATCTGGAGGATCTCCTGGCGGTTGAGGATGTCTTTCTCGATGCCCGCACTGGTGAGAGGCCGAGTCAATCTGATCTTGTGAGGGTCTTTGGGACGAGTGATCGGTTGGAGGTTGCTCGTCGGATCGTCTCTGAGGGTGAGATTCATCTCACAGCCCTTCAAAGGAGGCGTCTTCAGGAGGAGAAGACGAGGCGGATCGTCAGTTTCATTGCGAGGAATGCTATCAATCCGCAGACTGGTGCGCCTCATCCGCCTGAGCGTGTTGAACGTGCCATAAGAGAGGCTGGTGTCCATGTTGATCCGTTGAAGAGTGTGGATGAAGAGGTGGGTAGGGTTATGAAGGCTATTCGCCCGATCATCCCGATCCGCTTCGAAGAGGTCGATCTCGCGGTCAAGGTCTCCTCCATCTTCAGTGGAAGGGTGCGCGGGGTTCTCTCTCGCTTCGGCAGGATCCTTGAGGAGGAGTGGCAGAGTGATGGCTCGTGGATCGGGGTTCTTCGACTCCCCGCGGGGTTGCAGGACGATCTCTATGAGGCGTTGAACCGCTTGACTCATGGCGAGGTCGAGACACGACTCGTTAAGAGAGGATGATATTTTTGGGAGTTTGATCTGTCTTGAGTGAGAAGCAGCGTATCGTGATACCTGGCGATCTTCTATCCCATGAGACGTCAAGGCGTGGTGATGGGACGTATGCCAGAGATGGGAGTCTCTACGCGAGTCTCTATGGTCTCTTGAGCGAGCGTGAGAGGACGATACGGGTCATCCCGCTCTCTGGAAGGTATATTCCCAGGAGACGCGATCTTATCATCGGGTTTGTGAAAGAGATCATCTTCTCTAACTGGGTTATCGATATCAGATCCCCGTATGAAGGACTTCTTCACGTCTCTGAGTACCCTGAGAGGATCGAGCTTGACGAGATGAGTACACATCTCAAGGTCGGCGAGGCAGTCCTTCTAATGGTTAAAGAGGTCGATCCCATGATGAATATCGAACTCACGATGCGGGACAGACGGCTCAAGGTCATCCGGAGCGGTAGAATCGTTGAGATCTCTCCATCAAAGGTCCCACGTCTCATCGGACACGGTGGCTCGATGATCTCACTCATAAAGAACGCAACCGGTTGTTCGATCATCGTCGGTCAGAACGGGCGTGTCTGGATCGATGGAGAAGCCTGCGAGAGTCTACGCGCAGCAGAAGCGATCGATAAGATCGAGCGAGAGTCTCACATCCCAGGGCTCACCGATCGCCTGACAAGGCTCCTTGGAGCTAGCGACTCTCCCACCAATGGCGAGAGCGAAGAAGAGAATAATATACTGAACGAACTATTAGAATAATACAAGAAGAAGTAACAGGTGGTGCTAGTTTATTACCATGGCGACAAAGCCAGAGAGATTCATAACCGATGGAATCAGGATAGATGGAAGAAGACCAGAGGAGATACGACCGATAAAGATCGAGGTCGGAGTACTCGACCGAGCCGATGGATCATGCTACATAGAACACGGATTGAACAAGATCCTTGCAGCAGTCTATGGACCAAGAGAGGTTCACCCACGCCACATGCAGAGACCAACAACAGCCATAGTACGATTCAGATACAACATGGCATCCTTCTCAGTAGAAGAACGAAAACGACCAGGACCGGACAGACGAAGCACAGAAGTCTCCAAAGTCAGTCGCGAAGCCCTAGAACCAGTAATATTCAGAGAAAACTTCCCCAAAGCAAGTATTGACGTCTTCGTAGAAGTACTCCAAGCAGACGCAGGAACAAGAACAGTCGGGATAAACGCAGCCTCGGTCGCACTCGCAGACGCAGGCATACCGATGCGCGGACTCGTCTCAGCCTGCGCAGTCGGCAAAGTCGATGGAGAACTCGTACTCGACCCAATGAAAGAAGAAGACAACTACGGAGAAGCAGACATGCCACTCGCAATGACACAGAAAGGAGAGATAACACTCCTCCAAATGGACGGAAACCTCACAGCAGAAGAGCTTGAAAGAGCAATCGAGATGGCACAAAAAGGATGCAGAACGATATACGAACTCCAAAGAGACGCACTGATCGAACGATACAAGAAAGAGATCGAAAAAGAAGAGAACAACAAAGAAGAAGAAGAGGAGGAGGAGAACAAGTGAACAACGACACAATGAGCCAACTGAAAAAAGACCACATCTACAACCTCATGCTCGAAAACAAACGAGCAGACGGAAGAAAATTCGAAGAATACCGAGAAATAGAGATAAAAACAGACATAATCGACAAAGCAGAAGGATCAGCAAGCGTAAAACTCGGCAACACCTACCTCACAGCAGGAATCAAAATACAACCAGGAGAACCATTCCCAGACACACCAGACGAAGGCGTGATAATCACAAACATAGAACTACCACCAATGGCATCACCAAACTTCGAAGCAGGACCACCCAGAGAAGACGCAATCGAACTCGCACGAGTAATAGACCGAGGCATAAGAGAATCAAAAGCAATCGACCTAAAACAACTATGCATCACACCAGGAGAAAAAGTATGGATCATATTCATAGACATCCACGTCCTCAACGACAGAGGAAACATCATGGACGCAGCAACACTCGCAACAACAGCAGCACTACTAAAGACCAAAATACCAACCCAGAGATACCAACTCAACACAGACGAAAACGAGAACGATAAACGACTACCAATAAGAAACCTCCCAATAGCAACAACAGCAATAACACTCGAAAACACAATCATACTAGACCCAACAGACGAAGAAGAAGAAGTAGCAGGAGCAAAACTCACAATCATCACAAACACCAACAACACCATATCAGCAATACAGAAAAGCGGGAGAGAACCACTCACCACAACCCAGATCAAAGAGATAACCAGACTCGCAAGAGAACAATCACAGAAACTACGCGAAAAACTACTCGAGGTGTAAAAAGAGATGACACAACAGAAGAAGAAAGGAAAGAAAACCGGAACAAGCGGAAGATACGGAGCACGATACGGAAGAAAACTCAGAAGAATAACAGCAACAATAGAAGCAAGAACCAAACAAAAATACAAATGCCCACAATGCAAACACAACACACTACAACGCACCCACACAGGAATCTGGAAATGCACCAAATGCAACCACACAACAACAGGCGGAACACACACACCCACAACACCCCAAGCACAAATAACACAACGCACAATCACACAAACAACAACACAAAAGAAAAAATAACAAAACAAGAAAAGAAAAAAAGAGAAGAGAGGAAGACAATACGATGGAATGTAGTGGGGTGCTGTTGGGTATGGCGCTATCATGGAAAACTTTACATATCCGTTCTATTGTAGTAATATAACTGAAGAGATATAAGTGAAGGATAGGTGAAGGGAGGTATCTCTTGTGACGTTGGGTGATTTTGATGGGATCGATTGAGCTTTGTTTGAGTGCGCCTGTGGACTATCTCTGTGACTTCACGTATAACTTCTACTGGCAGCATAGGGGAAGTAAATTGGAACCTGACAGTGTTATACCGAATCAGGATGGAACCGAGTACACCTATCGCGACCTTGTTGATGCACTTTCTGATGGTACAGATATTCACATTAAGGGAGATTGTGGAAAGCAGCTTGCGTCGAGTATGGGGGTGGATCTCTTCTATTTTGGGGGGAGTGGTGGCTTCATTGAGGGGACCGGGAGTATCTTCGTTGATGGGAATATAAGATCTGAGTCGTTCGGCTGGGGTGTTGCCATGTGTGCTGGCAATATCTATGTGAAGGGGAGCGTGAGCGAACCATGGGGCAATGTTGTGGAGGTAACATCGGAGGTTTCTGGTTATCGGAAGTTTCGCTCTATAACTGAGATTGTTCATAATGGACTTGGGGATGATGAGCTACTTGGAGGCAATACTTTCGATGGTGAACGCTTCTTACTTGCAGATGGTGTGATGCGAAATACTGTTGGTGCACGCTGTAGAAGAGATGTGTTGATTGAGGTCAAGAATGACGTTGGTCTGAGCACGGGCATCTTGATGCGAAGGGGTACCATTCATGTCCATGGTAATGCTGGTATGATGACGGGAGTTGTGCTCCAGGGTGGAACGGTGATAGTCGATGGTAGGAGTGGTGAGTTCACGGGCACTGAGATGAAGAGTGGAACGATTGTTGTCGGTGGCAAGATTGGAAGTTATGCCGGGTCGAAGATGGTGGGAGGAGTTATCTATGCTAAGAGCGGAGCAAAGACGACACCTCCGGCTGAAGAACAACCACTGACGGGTGAAGATACGAAGTATCTTATAAAGACTCTGAAGATCAACCCGATCTTCGCATCGGGGTATAGTCGGTACACAGTGAGTGGTGAGAGTGCGAAGAGGTCTTGAGTGCTTCACGTCTCTCTCTTTTATGGTGAGAGGCGTTTTCGGTCTCTTGGGAAGAGTACGGTGTTTCTGATGTTTTCTATGTTGAGTAGTGTCATGAGTAGTCGTTCTAATCCAAGTCCCCATCCTGCGTGTGGTGGTATTCCGTATTTGAATGGTTTGAGGTAGGATTCAAAGCTTTCGGGTTCGAGTCCTTGTTCTTTTATTCGTTCTGTGAGTTGTTCGGCGTTGTGGATTCGCTGTGCGCCTGATGAGATCTCGATGTTTCTGTGCATGAGGTCGAAGGCTTTGCTTATCTCGGGTTCGTTCTCATGTGGCATGGCGTAGAACGGTTTTGTCTCTGTTGGCCAGTCTATTATGAAGTAGTGATTTGCCTTCGTGGTTTCATGGATCACTTCTCCGATGATTGTTTCTGCGGCTGTGGTCAGGTCTTCACCCCAAACGAGTTCTTCTCCCCCCTCTCTTGCGATCTCGATCGCTTCGGCATACTTTAATCGTTCGAATGGTGGCTCTGAGATCTCGGGGGTGACCTTCAGCCTGTTGAGAGACTTCTCTGCGTCTCTGCAGACCTCGGTGTAGACGTGTGTGATGAGCCGTTCGAGGATCTTCATCACATCGTTGTGGTCTGCGAAGCTTGCTTCAATATCGATCGATGTGACCTCATTTAAGTGTTTGCGGGTGTCGTGTTCCTCTGCACGGAATATCGGTCCGATCTCGAATACACGGTCAAAGCCTGCTGACATTAACATCTGTTTGAATAGCTGGGGGCTCTGGTTCAGGAATGCTTCTCTCTCGAAGTATGTGATCGGGAAGAGTGCTGTCCCGCCTTCTGTTGCCGTTGCAACCACCTTTGGGGTGGTGACCTCGATGAAGCCTTCGCTTGTGAGAAAGCTTCTCACGCTCTGGAGAACGTGGTGTCTGATCCTGAATATCGCGTGGACTTCTGGTCTTCGAAGGTCTATGAATCGTGAATCGAGTCTGGTCTCAAGGTCTGCATCAACCTTTCCAGTGGTGTCCATCGGGAGCGGTGACGCAGCCTTGCTCAACAATTGAATCTCATCTGGTACGATCTCGTATCCACCAGGGGCTTTCTTCTCAGGCTTCACTCTGCCTCTGACCGTTACAACAGACTCTCGGCTGAGGCTCTTTACAGCACTGACGAGTCTAGGAGGAGTGGTCTTTTTGAAGAGCGTTACCTGTGCAATACCTTCACGATCCCGCACCAGCATGAAGATTATCCCGCCAAGATCGCGTATTTCGTGCACCCAGCCTGCAATAGTGACCTCTTCCGATCCCATCTCAGGTGTGATCTGGTCTGTGTAGTCTCTTCTCTCAGAATGCATTCAACTACCTCAAGGTACCTGCTTATTGATGAATCATGCCGTCAAGTCTCATCTCGGTGAGGATGGTTGTGAGTAATCTTTTGTCGATCTCGAGTTTGTAGTTTCTGTTGAGCAGGTCTTGAATCTGCTCGGTCTCTACCCTTGGTCGCTCTCTTATTATCTCTCTTATGAAGTGTGTGGTATCTTCGTATATCGACCAGGGGTATACGATCCATAACCATTCATCCATCTCTTCTGCCCAATACTCTGGTTTGAAGGTAGATATCTTCTTGTAGTGGAGTACGGCTGTTTTAACCTGATCGGCGCCCTCTTCTCTCAGGTATTTTGTGATCTCTCTCAGTGTGTCTCCGCTATCTGCCACATCGTCAACGACCAGCACCTTCTTTGACCTGAGTTCTGGTGTGCTCCCTCTGATCTTCACTCGTTCTGGCATCTTCTCCCCAACGCCCCAGTGTTCGGCTCTGAGGCAGATGAGTTCTCTCTGGAGCATGAAATCTGCCACGATCCTTGCAGGCACAAGTCCTCCTCGCGAGATTGCGATGATGAGATCAGGTACGTACCCATCTCTCTTTATACTGCTCGCGAGGCTTGCTGCAAGGTGGAAGGATCTCTCCCAGCTCACGTTGTAACAGGTGGTTGTCCCTTCGTTCATCGTCACTCTCTATATGAGTTTTGCGCGTTGCAGGAGCATGATCGCCTCAGTATCGAGTTTCTCTCCCTGTTTAAACCTGTCATAGATATCTTTTGCCGTTTTAACAGCACTCTCTCTTGCAATCATCGTTTGACGAGCCTTCGTCTTTCGTTTGATGGCAAGAATGACCTTGTTGAAGTCACGAATCTCTTTCTGTGTCTGTATGAAGAGCTGGTGTTGTTTGTCGGCATTCTCCTGAACCTTTATAAATTCCCTGTGAACTCTGTCTGACTCGGCTCGGGTGGCGTCGGCTTGCTTGAATACTTCCACCATCCGATCATGATACTCCTGTGCCAGATCCGCGTACTCTCTAACCAGCTCATGGTGCTTTGACGCTTCATCCCTCAATCTCTGAGCCTCTCTCAAGAGGTCTCGCAGTTCAACGTTCTCCTCGAGCTGCTCCTTCTTACGCCTGAATTCATCCCTCATGCTTGCGATGGTCTCCACCAGTTCACGCTCCTTTGCTGGCGACATGACCTCGGTCTGTTGTTTGAACTCAAGGCGATCGATCTCTCGGTTCAACTCCTTGAGAGCAGGACCGTCTGCTAGGTTCAAGCTTCTGCGTATCCTATCAATCTCGGCATAGATCTTGTTTGCTTTCTCGTTCAGCAGGTCTCTCTTCTTCTTGTTCTCGCTGACTTTCAGATTGTTCTCGTCTCGTTTCTCTTTGAGCTTCTGAGCCTCTTCAACCAGTTCCTTGGTCTTCGCGTTCAGATCGTTCCGCTTCGCAGCAAGCGCGCTTGCTTCAATATTCAGTTCATTCCTCTTCTTCTTGAACTCTTCTGACTTCTCTCGTAACTCGTTCTTGCGTCTTTCCATCTCTTCCAACATTCTCAGGTATCCTCCGATTCCCTAAGAGGTGTCTCAGCATCGACTGGTACATCCTCCTCCACCAACCAGGGTGGCTGGTACTCACTCTGCTTCATAATTGCTTCATAATGAACTGTCCAGTGTCATTGCTAAATCAAGGGCTTCAATGATCGGAATCACTTTGCGCAGATCATTACCTTCAACCACCACGTCTGCATACTTCTGCAGCACAGGCTTTGAGTTGAAGGCAATCCTATAACCCGCTTTCTTGAACAACTGGATATCGTTTGCACCGTCCCCTATCACGATGCACCGCCTATAATCAACACCTTCCTGCTTCGCGATCTGCATGAGCACCTTCATCTTCGAGTCATGCTCTAAGAGAGGCCCTCTCACCTCTCCAGTGAGAACGCCACGATCAACCACGAGCTCGTTAGAATAGACATAGTCCATCCCAAGCTCTTCACCAACACGATCAGCAGACAACGTAAACCCGCCTGATATCATAGCAGTTATGTAGCCAAGTGACTTCACCCTGCGAACGAGCTCTTCTGCACCAGGATTGTACCGTATCCGCATAGTAGCCTCAACGGCTCTCTTCACACTCAGACCCTTGAGTAATAAAACCCTCTTGCGAAGAGCCTCACCATAATCCATCTCACCATTCATAGCACGTCGCGTTATCTCAGCAACCTCCTCACCAACGCCAGCCGCCTTTGCAAGCTCGTCAATCGTCTCGGCATCTATGAGTGTGCTGTCCATATCAAAAACGATCAAACGTGTATACTTGCCACTGCAAGCGTGTGAGCTCATTAAAACACCCAAGTTTCGTTCAAACTAAGTTGCGCACATCCCTATTAACCTTTTCCATCCACCTGCAGGACGTGTCCACATCAGATTATAAATATTGCTGAGGGTAAGGGAGATTGTCAAAGAGTTGAGGTTGTGGGTGTTTGAGAGGAATAAAGGTGCCTTTCGAGGTTAAGGTTCTGGGTATTGCAACCTGTACTTCAGACGTCTTCTCTCGGGAGGACTGCCAGAATTCTCTCTCTGGCTTCATCCGGTATCTAAAAACCTCTGTAAACTCTTTATGCTTTATTATAATCGGTTGGGGTGGTGTTTATGTTAAGTGGACAGGTCCGCCTCGGCGTATGGTAAGTTTTATTAGTTGATGCTACGTTAGGTGTTTCGATGCCATTCTCCCGTGAAAGGGTCTTGATTGAGGCGCTGCCGTATATCCGCAGGTTTCATGGTGCTATTATGGTGATAAAGGTTGGTGGGCATGCTATAGTGGATGAGAGCATCATGGATCAGATCGTGCAGGATGTTGTGCTTCTCCACTTTATTGGTGTTCGCCCTGTGATCGTGCATGGCGGCGGTCCTGAAATAACGGAGAAGATGAGGTTAATGGGCAAGAAAAGCGAGTTTTTTGCAGGTTTAAGGATAACGGATGACGAAACTCTTGAGATTGCGCGGATGGTCCTCGTTGGTAATGTTAGTTCGAAGATAGTCTCTCTGATAAATCAGCATGGTGGCAGGGGGCTTGGGCTCTACGGTGGTGATGGTGGGTTGATACTTGCGCGAAAAGTAGAGCCGATGACGGTCTCGGTTGAGGGTGAGGAGCATCGTGTCGATCTTGGCTGGGTGGGTGAGACTGAGAGGATCGATCCTGAGATACTGCTCCTCACGACTGGACATGGGTATATACCGGTCGTCTCACCGATAGCTGTGGATGGTAGAGGCAATCATCTGAATGTCAATGCTGATGATGTGGCTGGCGAGATCGCCTCGGCGCTCGGTGCACGAAAGCTCATCATGCTGACAGATGTGCCAGGGGTGCTCAGGGATCCTCAGGACGGGAAGACCCGTATTTCACAGATTGCAACCTCTGAGATAGAGGCTCTTATAAGGGATGAGATTGTGACTGGTGGGATGATTCCGAAGATACGTGCCGCTTCTCTCGCAATCGAGTCTGGCGTTTCTGAAGTGCATCTGATCGATGGCAGTAGATCGCATTCGCTACTGCTTGAACTCTTCACGGATGAAGGGATCGGAACTATGATATACAAGGACTAAGGAGTTGAGATGATGGTAAAGAGGAAGAAGACCACGAAGACTGAAGAGCCACGGGGGAGTGCGGTGGTTGAAGAGAGAGAGGTAAAACCTGCCGGGGATACCGCTACTCAGCCGGTGGAGACGGATAGAGAGTATGCGGAAGGCATCAAAAAGACGGTGATACCCGGGGTGATCGGGATCATTGCAGGTATTATTCTCTTTGCCGCCATCAATGATGGCACGGCTCATAGCGATGCGTGGTTCTCAATACTCTTTATACTCCTTGCACTCGCCTATTATGCGCAGCGGCTCATCTATCCCTCTGTAGGTGTCAATGTTCGTAAGTTCGGTAAGAAGGACTGGTTGTATGTCGAGTTCATGGTGCTCGACTTCTCTCTTGTGAGCTGGACTATACTCCTGAACATAAGCTCATAAGCTCTTGAGCGCCTGATATACGTGCTGAACCCTTTTTTGGGCAAAGTATAATTTATCTCACAGCCATCTAAAGTTTGGTTGTATGCGTCTTGGTGTTATCGGTCCAGAGGGCACGTTCTCAGAGATTGCTGCGCGAAAGTGGAACTCTTCCTCTGAGCTCTCCTACTTTGACGAGATAAGTGATGTGGTTGAGGCTGTGCTCGATGGTGTGGTGGATTATGGTGTGGTTCCGATCGAGAACTCGATCGAGGGCTCTGTGAACATCACGCTGGATCTACTGCTTGAAAGTAGCGTCAGGATAGTCTCCGAGATAGTGGTGCCCGTGGTTCACAACCTCCTCGCACTGGATGATGGACCGATTCACACGATCGTATCCCATCCTCAAGCCCTTGCACAGTGCCGAAGGTTTCTGCGTGCCAACTTCAGGGATGCACGACTCGAGGGCGTACAATCAACGGCACACGCTGCAAAGCTTGCCTCTGAGAAGAGAGGGATTGCTGCAATCGCATCCCTCGAGTCTGCCCGTGCCTATGGGCTCAGAGTCATCTGCAGGGGTATTCAGGACGCACCATTCTATCCGATGGAGGGCACGCGCTCCAATGGGTGGAGAGGCGTGCATGGCAACTTCACACGTTTCATCGTCATTGGCTGTGGAGCCTCTGAGACTGATTGCGTGGTCTGCAAGACCTCCTTGATTCTCCATCTGAAGACGAACCGGGCAGGCGCACTCTACGAGCTTCTCGGTGAGTTTGCAACGAGAGGGATCGATCTCACACGGATCGAATCAAGACCCACGAAGAAAGCACTTGAGGATTATCTCTTCTACATCGATTTCAAGGGCAGAATAGATGATGAAAATGTTAAAAGTCTCTTAAATGGTATCGAGAAACATGTTGACATGTTGAAAGTGCTTGGCTCGTACTCCGCGGCAGAGAGGGTTTGATGAATCCCGAAGAGAAGCTATATATGAGATCAAGGTGCAACCAGTTATAGGAGAGGGGTCTTCTTGTGATGAAAGGCTTCACAACAAAAGCTGTGCACGCTGGAAGGTACACACCTGCAAAGGGCGTTGTTCCTCCGATATACCAGACCGCAACATACGCCTTTGATACTCCTAAGGAGATGCAGGATATATTTGAAGGGAGAAGCGCGGGTTTTGTCTACTCCCGTGTCGGCAACCCCACGCAAAAAATCTTTGAAGAGAAGATGGCAGTCCTTGAAGGCGGTGAGAGCGCCAAGGCTTTTGCGAGTGGGATGGGTGCTATAAGCGCTGCCATCCTCTCGGTTGTCAGGGCTGGCGACCATATAATCTCTGATCGTTTCATCTATGGCAGTACCTATGATCTCTTCACCGAGATGCTCCCACGCCTCGGTGTAAGTGTCTCGATGATAGACCTCTCAGATATCGATGAACTCGAAGAGAGCCTGCAGGAGAATACGAGACTCATCTTCTACGAGACACCTTCGAATCCAACGATGAAGCTCGTCGACATAAAGAAGATCTCAGAGTACCATCCCATCACAATGGTCGATAATACCTACATGACACCGTATCTCCAGAATCCACTCGAGCTTGGTTCTGACGTGGTCATCCACAGTGCAACCAAGTATATCTCAGGGCACTGTGACACCCTCGGAGGAGTCATCGTCTCAGACGCTGAATTCATAGAACGCACCCACCAGGTACTGAAAGACTTCGGCGCTGCAATGAGCCCTTTCAATGCATGGCTCCTACTCCGCGGCATAAAGACACTCGCACTCCGAATGGATCGGCACAGTAGCAACGCGATGAAGGTTGCAGAGTTTCTCGAAGGACACCCGGCTGTTAGAAGGGTCTACTACCCTGGACTGAAGAGCCATCCGCAGCACAGGCTTGCAGAGAGGCAGATGCGCGGATTCGGAGGGATGATAGCATTCGAGATGCAGAGTTACAGCGAGGCTGAAGCCCTCATGAGAGACCTCGAACTCTGCACCCTTGCCGTGAGTCTCGGATGCGTCGAAACCCTGATACAACATCCAGCTTCCATGACACACAGAGCAGTCCCTGAAGAGAGGCGAGAGAGTCTCGGGCTCAGAGACGAATTGGTCAGAATGAGCGTTGGAATAGAGGACGTTGACGATATAATAAGAGACCTCTCCCAGGCACTCGACCGCTCAATCGCTCAATGAGGGACTGAAGAGCGGAGACCCGAGACCTGTAATAACCTGTAATAATAATTATGGACGCATCTCTGAAACCTCTGAATGCACTTCTCTCGAGTCGTCCGATCCAGAGATTCGCCTGAGGCGACCAACACCATCAATCTCGTCTATCACTCTGAGAACGGATGTGGGAACGAGATCCTTCCATCCTTCATCATCTGAAAGCATCAATCTTCTGATTCTCTTCCCTGAGTATCTTTCTCGGTTGAAGAGGGGCGTCTCTACAACCTCGATCCCTGCTTCATGGAAGAGCTCCTTCACAAGCGGATTGTTGGAGTAGACGACCTCGAATGGGGGTGTCAGGGACTTTACGTGAGAGACCCAGAGGCTGTTGCGGTGAACGTCTTCTATCGGAATGATGTACGTCTTAATACCCAGCTCTTCCACAGCCCGCGAGACCATAAGAACCCGTTCACCAGCCGTGAAGGGATCGCTCTTCTGATGGCTCCGCTGGGCACTGCCGATGCCGATTATTACCTCGTCAACACTCCCTGCAATAACCTGCAATACCTGAGAATGACCCATGTGGTAGGGCTGAAACCTCCCGATGTACAGCCCTCTACAGACTCTCTCCATTCCTCCATTATTCTTCTGATCAATCCGATTTTACCTGCAGAGAATACTTCTGAACGTTCACGGCTTCTTTCTTCCATGGAACCTCGTATCCAAAATGCTCTATCCTGTTCGGGTATCCAACTGCCCAGACTCGTTCCATGAACTCCTTGTAGTTCCATGCATTGTTCTTATGCTTCGTATCTGCAAGCTTCTTCAGGAAGTCTACGCTCACGTCATCGGTGAGTTCAAGATCACTGACCTTGCTCAAGTACTCTTCACCAGCTTCAGTGCGAACGATAACAGAGTTCCAGCCATCAGGTGCACCTACAGATCCAAGCGAGATATCAGCATAGTACGAGGTGTAATCCAGACAATGGTGACAACCGTCCCGTGCAAGCTCCGCGATCTCTTTTATTGGCACCCTCTTCACCTCACCTGTCCTGCTCGTCACAACGAACTTGCCCTTGGCAAAGTCCATCTTCACAACATCCTCGATATTGAGTCCTATCTTATCGGGTATGATATGCTGGCAGAGGTTCTCATAACTGAAGCTTTCCATGCAGACAAGCCCGAGTATCAGTTTTATCTTATCGGTCAGGTTATCCTTCAGGAGGCGTGCTGCATGCGACTGGCACGGGCATCCAACGATCGCAATCCTCTCATACCTATGCGACACGTCTCGGATGATCTCTCTCATCCCTGCAATGATCGGCATATAATTATACTTGGTACCACTCGTCCTTGCAACATCAGATGCCCGCGTCATCAATATGACTTCTGTCTCCCACTTCTCGTTCCGTGCAATCCCAAAGGCACAATCGATCTCACCCTGCTCAAAGAGAGACTTCAAGATCTGGGAAGTGACACCACCATCCTGCCCATGCATTGGGCTTCGCCCAGCCTTAACGAACCGCACGTTATCGAACTCATCATCTCCAGGGAAACCATCAAGTATCGGGCAGACACGCTCACACGCATAACAGTCCACACAGTAAGAACACTCCTCTTTGAAGAGGTCCACATCTCTACAATCCTCTTCATGTTTAATCTCTGAACGAAGTTGATCAGCCCGCGGAGCGCCCACCGGGCATATTGCCTCACAACCACCGCACGCAGTGCAGACCTTCTCAGAAACAACATAATCTATCTTCGGCATCTGACTCCACCTAACAATTACAACTACCTATTAACTCCTGCCTATTAACCTTATCGATTCTTACCTGAGAGTCCCTGCCGAAAAGAGAGTCGTAAAGGAATGAAAGAGTCGAAATCTATAAGGCATAACAGTGCAGAGAACCCATGAGGAAGGAGGAATAAAGATATGAAAAGAGACGTAATCACAACTGCTACAATTGCAGGAATACTGCTTCTCTCGCTGGCAGTGATGACACCAGCTCTTCTTGCAGAAGATAGTAGGACAAGTATGGACTTTCCACTCAACGTTGGTGATAGTGTATACTTTGAAGATGGCTATTATAAGGTAAAACTCGTGCGCACAGACGATGCGATGGGTTTTGCATGGTTAAACTTCAGTTGCGAAGATTGTCCATATGAACCAAAGGAGCTTAAAGGGTATCAGGACGAGCCAAACTGCTATCCAGGTTCTCTCAATCAGATAATATGCATAAAAAAGACAAGAGAGGTTACGTCTGACCGTGCCATCGTGAACCTCTCATTCCCCTCTGACTGGACTTGGCAGATAATACCTGATGGCAGTAGTGACGGCAGTGGCGGCGGTGGTGGTGGCAGCGGTTCAGCGAACAGAGTCGAGATCCGCGGCGAGGTGTATGATGAAGGTGTGAATGTACCTGATGCCGATGGCGATGCGAATACGCTGGTTGACTGGGATGCAAATAATTTCGCTGCGTTCTGGTATGATCTTGACGATGGTAACATGAGTGAGACACTGATAGTTCTGAATACTGCTGAGACTCGTTCAAAAGTGTTACATGATGGCGAGATCCCAGAGGATACACTCTACTATAATACCACTGTCCAGTATATCGAGTACGAAGTGCATGACGAGAGAGGTCTGATCGTTGAACATGGTCTTGACGAAAGCGGTTGTAAGGATTGCGTAACAGGTAGTGATGGTGTGAGCACTGTTACTGGCGGTGGCTATTATGGCAAGCTTGGCTGGTTTGGTGAAGAGTATGTTGCTCTCAATGGTCAGCCCGATAAGCTTGTGAAGCTTGTCCTGGAGCAGGGCGATGCTGCGACAGATAAGAAGACTCTCACCGTTGGTGAGAGCTGGGATGTCGGTGGTGGCTGGGAGCTTGAGGCTCGGGCGATCGATGCGAAAGATAGTCCACGACAGGCATGGCTCGTACTCAAGTACGATGGTACCACGCTTGATGATAAGGTTCTGCAACAGGGACAGGTATACACGTACTATGAAGACAGTCTTGGCGGTGAAACAGACGCACCTATATTCGTAACCTATGTGGACAGCGTCTTCGCAGGAGCAACCAGCGACATGGTACAGCTCAGATACACATGGGCTGTCTCAAGAGACGTTGTAAAGATCAACTCAGGTGACGAATTCGAAGCACTCACCGTAAAAACCACGGCAAATAATACAATCGTCCTCTGGAACGAGGACGAGAGCATCGATCTCACTCAGGGCATGATTGAACCGATCGCAGGTGCAATAAAACTCAGAATAGCAGACGATGACGAAAAACTCAGATTCTACCCAATGGTAGAACGCACAGAGCCCGGTACGTATGAGGTCCGTGGCGAGGTGTATGATGAAGGTGTGAATGTACCTGATGCCGATGGTGATGCGAGTACTCTGGTTGACTGGGATGCAAATAATTTCGCTGCGTTCTGGTATGATCTTGACGATGGTAGCAAGAGTGAGACGCTGGCAGTTCTGAATACTTCTGTTACTCGTTCAAAAGTGGTACATGATGGCGAGATTCCAGAGGATACACTGTTCTATAATACTACTGTCCAGTATATCGAGTACGAAGTGCATGACGAGAGAGGTCTGATCGTTGAAAATGGTCTTAATTCTATCGGCGCCAAGAATAGGGAACTGGGTAGTGATGGTGTGAGCACTGTTATTGGCGGTGGCTATTATGGCAAGCTCGGCTGGTTTGCCGAGGAGTATGTTGCTCTCAATGGTCAGCCTGATAAACTTGTGAAGTTCGTATTTGAACAGGGCGATGCTGCGACAGATAAGAAGACTCTTCTCGTTGGTGAGACATGGGATGTGGGCGGTGGCTGGGAGCTTGAGGTTCATGCAATCGATGCCAATGCAGACCCACGGCAGGCATGGCTCGTACTCAAGTACAATGGCGATGTACTCGATAACAAATTTGCGCAACAGGGACAGGTATACACGTACTATGAAAACATTGGCGGCGAACCAGACGCACCTATATTCGTAACCTATGTAGACGGCATCTTTGCAGACGAGACCAGCAAGGCAGTGCAACTCAGGTACACCTGGGCTGTCTCAAGGGATGTGTTAGAGATCAACTCAGGTGACGAATTCGGAGCGCTCACCGTGAGATCCACAGCAGGACATAAACTCATCCTCTGGAACGAGGACGAGAGCATCAATCTCACGGAGGGCAGCACTGAGCCGATCGCAGGTGCAATAAAACTCAGAATAGCGGACGATGACGAAAAACTCAGATTCTACCCCGTAGTAGAGGTCACGATCGGAGAAGGTGAGGAGCCAGAGCCAGAGCCACTCTGCGGCGATCTAAACCACGATGGTGAGGTCGATATGGGTGATGTGATTCTGCTCTTGAATCATGTGGGTGATCCAATGAGGTATCCTCTGGTGTGTTGGGATGGTTGAGAGGGTTCTCTTCTCTTTATTCCTATTTTTTATTTCAGTATTCCTTCTCTAGGTACTTGGTTGTCTCTTCTGGTCTGAATTTGTCTGTTGCGAGTATGTTTCTGATAAAGTTGAACAGTTTTTTTCGTGTTTCTGGTGGTATCTTTGGGTACCAGATCGGGCTTGCTACGACGAGTGCGCGGAAGACGAAGAATGGCTGGATTACTTTGAGTAAGAGGCTGTCGTCTGTCTCTTCGAGGTATATCTTGAAGAAGGTCTCGAAGAGTTCTCTGAAGCCGCCTGTGAATGCGCCGTGGGTCTGGAGGGCGTAGAAGATGTAGTTCATTGTGAGTGATGAGACGTCGTCTGCTGCTTCACCCCACTCGCCTCTGCTTCGGTCGAGTACTGTGAAGTCGGTTCCTTCTCTGAAGATGATGTTGTATGGGTGGAAGTCGCCGTGTGTCATGCAGAGTCTCTCTGTGTGGTTTTTGATCTTCCATCTCCATTTGACGCACTTCTCTTCGATTCTGCAGAGGTCTTGTGGTGTGATGTACTCGAGGTTCTCTGGGTAGCTGTCTGTTAAGCCCATTATGCACTCTCCGTGTCCGATCGTATCTCTTATCTTGCGGTGGTAGAGTTCGGGTGAGGTGTGTTTCTTCTTGTGGATTCTTGCAAGGTACTCTGATAGTGCTTCTGCCCGCTCGATATCGAGCTTTGTCAACTTTCCATTCTCTCGTTTTATACGTTCGAGGTCGTTCACGTACTCGGTTCCTGTGACATTCTCCATGAGGATGAAGAACTCTTCTGCTCTGCCTGCGGAGTAGAGTCTGCCGTCTCTTGTGAAGTAGCCAACGTCGAGTGCTCTCACGTGTCGTGGGAGTCGGTTGAAGGTGTCGTGCTGCCAGAGTAGTACCTGTGCACGGTCTGAGAAGTGGTCGTGTCCAAAGCCTGACTGTACCCTCATCGTTGAGAGAACCACTGATTCTTCACGATCCCCGTCTCTGAATCTGATCAGGTAGGGTCTGCCGTATCCGAAGCCTTTCACGCCTTCGTCCATAACCTCTCCTGGGGCGGTGCCGAGCTCGCTTACGCTCTCAAGTGTGATATCATGCTCACCTGTGGGAGCGGCATCTCCGAATCTCTCTCTCAGGTACCTTTCCACCTCAGCTCTTCGGAGTTCCATCTGGGTCACGTCCCCATCGTCCATGAGGAGAGATAGTTCTTCTGTTCTGGGGTCAGCTCCTCGATCTTTATGCCCATCGCGTCGAGTTTGAGCCGTGCAACGGTTCTGTCAATCTCAGGCGGGACAGGGTAGACTCTCCTCTCAAGTCTGTCGTGGTTCTCACTTATGTACTTGACAGCGAGTGCCTGGTTGGCAAAGCTCATATCCATCACCTCTGAGGGGTGACCATAGGCAGATGCAAGGTTGACGAGACGCCCCTCGGCAAGAAGATATATCCTCCTACCATCCGAAAGCTTGTATTCGACGACGTCCTCTTTCACACTCTCAACTGAGACCGCCATCTCAGCGAGAGCAGGTATATCGATCTCCACGTTGAAGTGCCCGGAGTTTGCAACTACCGCGCCGTCCTTCATCAACTCAAAGTGCTCCCTCCTGATCACCAGAGTATCACCTGTAACGGTCACGAAGATATCGCCGATCCTTGCTGCATCGCTCATCGGCATCACGCGATACCCATCCATGACAGCCTCAAGAGCCTTTCTCGGATCAACCTCCACCACGACCACGTTTGCACCAAGACCCCGCGCTCGCATAGCAACCCCTCTGCCACACCAGCCATAGCCAGCGACAACCACCGTCTTCCCGGCAAAGAGAAGATTGGTAGCATTCATGATCCCGTGAAGCGTGCTCTGGCCAGTTCCATATCGATTGTCAAACATCATCTTGGTCTCTGCATCGTTAACAGCGATCACAGGATACAAAAGCACGCCATCTTCAGCCATCGCACGAAGACGGATAACACCGGTCGTTGTCTCCTCACAGCCACCTCGAATCCCCTCGATAAGATCAGGATGCTTCTCATGCAGAAGAGCGATCGCATCGGCACCGTCATCAAGTGTCACATGAGGCTTGATCTTCAACGCCTCCTCCAGACACTCATAGTACTCCTCGTCAGACTCGCCCCGCATCGCATACACGTTAATACCATCTGAAGCCAACGCAGCAGCCACATCATCCTGAGTGCTCAAAGGATTTGAAGCCGCGAGCGCAAGACTCGCCCCACCCGCAATGAGTGCATAGACAAGATTCGCAGTCTCAGCCGTCACATGAAGACACGCCGCAACCCTGAGACCCAAAAGAGGCTTCTCCCTCTCAAAATCCTCTCTTATCCGCTCCAGAACAGGCATGTGCCTGCGAGCCCAGAGAATCCGCTTTTTTCCCTCGTCAGCAAGACCGATATCCAGAATAATATGATCCTTCATACCATCAACCAACCACAAATCTACATCCGAAATATAAAAAAGTGGCGAATGAAGGCTTGAGTATGTGTGTAAGTTAACTCTATGTGCACTATGTGCACGATCATCACTGGATAAGTCCTAAACACTCCCGTCTTTTCAGGCACCATGATACTTGGTCTTCTTCACAATCTCGCTTTCGTGCACTTTTGCATTCCAGATCTTTCATCGCCAATGGCTCGAAGGAAGTCGCTTACTCTCTTGGGGAAGAAAGATGATCAATATCCTGAAGATCAATCGATCGAGCAATACTAATACTGCCCTGTATGCCAGAGTCGTGCATACTTCATGGCTCCCAACCAAGAACTTCGTGTAAAACACTACAGCGCCGAGGCATCTTGATCTCTGCCAGGCCTCTTCTTTTGAGTCTTTAAGAATGGAAGAACATATCTTAAAGCACTTCATCAAGTGAAAACTCAGCTCTATAATGACCTGCATCGGCTTCAACACATATCAACCATGCACACACTCAAATTGAAAGAGATAATAGCGTAAACTCTCTCTCGAGAAACAACGAGAAAACCGGTAGGAATAGAGGTGATCAAGGAATAAAAGAGGCAAAAGATGGCGGATAAGTGGTTCTGGAACGGATTCTAATATAAAAGACGGTATAGATATCTTTGAACAGAGATTTTGCACAGGACTATATATTGTAATTCATTCTATCACCATTTTTCGAAATAGAATTTATATAATAATTATTTATTATCTATCATCAACAATACTTATATATGATTAATGTTAAATGGTGAATGTGCTCCACTATAAGAGGAGGGAACGATGCATGGGAAGAAGTTATTGTAGAAAGTGTGGAAGAGTATGGTATAGTGATGAGACAAAGTGCCCTAGCTGTGGCTCAACAGATATCAGAACATCGGGCAGTGCCTATGGTGCAACTGGTATAGCCACCAATTAATAGAAAGAACTCGTCTTATTCATTACAAATTTTATTTTTATTTTTCTCAAGAGCCTGTATTCTCCCAAGCGTTCTCCTGTCTCGTTCTCCTGTCTAGCTCAAGAGTGAGCTTGTGGTATTCATTCTATTTGTAACACCATCTTTTTATATCATGATGTAATATAATTATGCTAATTATGATGAGTGATGATGGTGGGCAGATTGGAATCGACTTTCTGCTTGGGATATCGATCTTCATGCTCACACTCGCCTTTATGGTACAGTTCATACCTGGGCTATTCGCATCATCATCCTCTGGAGGCAGCAGCCTCAGCTCTGTAGCCTACCGCACTGCAAGCATCCTTGTTGAGGATCCTGGCTGGTGGAGCAACAACACCCACAACGGCACAAACTGGGAGAACCACACCGAGAATATCAGACGACTGGGACTTGCAAGAGACACCACCACCAGCACACGGCTAACCGATGAAGTGAACTTCCTCGCGCGTCTAAAGATACTCTCGATGATGGAGCTTGACCGCGAAGAGATCACAACAAGACTCGGGCTCTACGATAATGTTAGCGGCGCACACGTAGAGTATGGATACAACATCACGATCACAGAGAACAGTGCGCCGCTTCTATTAAACGGCACAAGAGCAACCTTCGGAGAGACACCACCAGTTGCAGCAGACATATATAAAGTCACGCGAGTGGTGCTAGTCGAGACCGGGAGCGTAGCGTGCTTTGATGCAGACGAACTCACAGCTTCCTCCAGTAATATAGCAAAAATAAACGTTAGTGGACTCCAGAGTGACAACGTGACAATACAGATAACTGATTTCAACGTCACAGGAACAAGTCCAGAGTTCAAGAATGCAACACTGGACGGCGTGAACATCACATCCTCAAACTACGCCGCATACAAGAGAACAAACACCAGCGAGTTCGTCGATGCGACCGTTCCAATATCGTTGAACAGTACCGATACACTACGACTAAGCTTCAACTACACTCTTTTCCCAGCTCCCACCACCTATACGCTTGGACTTGAGTTTGTCAATATAAGCTTCACACCAGTACCCCCACCCTACACCAACTACTCAGAGAACGTTGAGCCACTCTATGAGCCGGCACGTCTCACAGTGGAGGTGTGGCGGTGAACGAGGATGCTCAGATCCACACGATCGAGGGGTTCGCTGCAGCAGCCCTGATGACGATGACGGCACTCCTCGTAACAGAGAGTACTGTTATAATCACGCCCCAGAGCGAGCTATCACTTGATGTCCAACTCCAAGAGATCGCGTCAGACGCACTCGTGGTTCTCGACTCTGCCCCTGATACAGCGATCGAATGCAACCTCTCAGAGTCTGTTGCAGCATGGGATCCGACGAGCGAGGCAACGCCTGATGGGAGCAACAATCTTGAAGTGCTTGACAGCGAGCTTGAAGAGCTCCTGCCGTCTCTTGTCTACAATGTGGATCTTGCATACGTTGAGAATGGAGAACTCACGGTGAGGCACGCAATCATCCATGGCACACCCACAGAAGACTCTGTTGTTGCAAGGCGGCTCGTAACGCTTTCCAACGAGATAGTTGAGGCAGCAGGCGGCAACTGGAGCATATCTGAGAACGAGATTCGGGTCGTGGAGGTGAGGCTCATAGCATGGCAGGTCTGATGGAAGATACGAGCGGACAGTGGATCGTCCTCTCAGGACTCACCGTCTCAATCTCACTCATCGCGGTTGCAGTCTTCATGAATCAGGCTGCAACAACAGGTTATCACTCGGCAAACGCCGTCCTTGAATTCCCAAAGGACGAGATACGGGAACTTGTGGCAGATGCACGCGCTGCAGCGAAGAATTCGGCAATGCTCGCATACAGCCTCAACAACACGAGCAATGAGAGCGTGCTTGCAAACCTGACACCTCTCATTCTGAACTACAGTTCCCAGGTGGAGATCCTCTACTCCGCCCATGGCAGTACCGTGAATATCACGCTCTCGGATGTTGTCTGGAACTCTACAAACCCCACAGAGATCGATACCCTGAAGTTGAACATCACCTACAACGATGGAACCACCTTTTACGCAGCGGAGCCTGTTATCGTGGAGGTGGGAGTGTGAGACTGCTTCTCTCTTCTGAGGATGCCTTCTCTGTTATGATCGGGTACATCATCTTCTCATCCATATTCTTCTGTTTCTTCATGGTTGTTCACCTCAGTGCAGATGAGATGCTTATAGCAGAGCCGAGCGAGGTTGTGGTGGAGGATGAGTTCAGAGATATCGGGAATATGATCAGCACCATGATCACAGACATCTATCTCATAGCTCCAGAGAACGGAGAGATAGAGACCGAGTACATGGTTCCTTCCACAGTCGGGGGCGAGGCATACGCAATCAACGCGGACTCGTCAACAACAGACCAGATAATAGAGGTTGCATCCATCGTATCTGACAAGAGTGTCAGCGTCACGATGAGCGGCATAACCGAGACAATTCCCATAAACGGGACGGCAATGAGCAGCACACCCGAACACAGGATAAATTATGATTCGAGAAGCTGACGAAGACGGAGTCACCGAGACCATAGGTTTCATCTTCATATTCGGGATAGTGATACTCTCAATGAGCCTCATATACGCGATGGGCTACCCACAGCTCCAATCAAACATGGCAGCAAACGTCTTTGAGAGCACAGAGCAGAGCTTCATCGTCCTGCAGAGCAACATGAAACGAGTAGCACTCGACCAGGTCCCACTCAAGAACCTGAAGATAAAACTCCACGACACAACCATCTCAACCACCAACGACTCAAATATCACAGTATACTACAACGGCACACCACAGCCATCCTTATCCTGTCAGACAGGAGAGATCAAATACCTGAAAGATGAGCGAGTGCTAACATACGAAAACGGGGGCGTCTGGAAGACCTATCCAGGTGGAAAGGTGATGGTCTCACACCCCCACATCTACAGCACTACAATGGAAGACACAAACTTCACCACGATCAGCGTGATATCGATAAACGGAAGGGGATCGGTGGGCGGAAAAGGAGTCGCCACAATAAGGATGGAGCACAACACCACCACCACAAATATCACAGACACCGCGGTCAACCTCACACTCCAGATCAACACCACCTACCCACAACAATGGAGCAACTACCTGAACGAAACAGGCTTCACAACAACAAGTCTGACAGAGACAGGACTCTCAGCCACTCGAAACGAGACACGGGTCATAGTCGCAGTCCACGTCGTCGATGTAGAGATCACATAACGTTTTGCGGATAAAAAAAGTTGCCGAAGGCAATTTGGGAAAATCTCTGATTTCCCTTTTATCTGCTGTTAAATGACCGAGCGTAAGCGAGGCAAAGCAACGAAATTGCCGCAGAGTTCGGCTTGGTGGTTATTATTTTGTCCATTCTTTCAACTTCTTAATGATTCTTAGTTCCTCTTTTGATTCTCTCCACTCTTCTATTATCTTCTCTATCCTATCTTCTAACTGTTTTGATGTCATTTTCTCTGGTGGACTACAATTCACATTCTTTGAAGTAAGAAACTTATAAATCTCTGTAAGAGGGTTTTCTTGTCTAAATTCAATTACTTTAACTCCTATTTTTTCGGATTCTCTCTTCATCATTTCTGTTAGCCTATCAATCAAAAATAAATCTACTTTTCTGGCAAGCGCTTCGTCACCAATTTCTGGATTTCCAATTCCAAGTAATTTTAACTCAACTGTTAGGGGTTCTTTATCTCTATTGAAAACTATTGCATCTATTTCTCTATTCTCAACCAATCCCTTTTTCTTCATTTCATCAAATATTAAAACATAATCATCCTCTGGCACTTGCAGTAATTGAAAAATTGTAAATAACAAACCTTTTTCGGTCTTTTTACCTACTTCACTCCAAGCCCCGCCTTGAATTGTTAATTTCATTGCTGAAATTATATTGACAAAAAATAAACTCTCTACATCATCCAATTCAACTTGTTCATCATCTTTTTTGATTATTATTTTGATCTGATATAAGTTCTTACTACTTTCAAATTCTTTTAATAACAGCCTTAAAGCTTCTATATTTTTCTTTCCCAAATCTAAACATACTTCTTTTTTGGAGGTGCCCCCGGTCATATTCTTCACGGTCTTGTCATTTAATCCACCAAACCATAGGAGTTTAAACTTATTCTCTTTTCCTTTCTTCTTATATGTGTCATCTAAGAGTTTTTCAAGCCAATTATCGCCCCTTTTCTTATATTCAAATATCTCAGAAGTTAGTTCTTGTGCTTTATCAATAAATCTCTGATTTATTGTTGCTAAAACATAGGTTCGATAATCTTGACCTGTAAGTATCGAATGAATTATTTTACTGATTAGCTTTTTCATATTTTCACCTCTTTATTTTAATATCTTCAGGTATAGTTTGTATCGCTTCACTTATCTTATCAATATTCTTCAACAATCTTTCTTTTGTTGGTTTTCTACCTCTAATCGAAGTTCCTTGAACCTTTTTTATTTGTTCTCTAAATCTTATCATTTGCTCTCTTACAACTTCAGCAATAAAATTATCATCATCTGCAGAAACTGTAGTATCATCTGTTTTCTGCAGTACAAGGATATATTCATCATCAATCTTTCCTATATCTGCACTTGTATATTTCCTTGTTTTGTCAATATTCCTAAAGATTGAATTTATCGGTTTAAAGCCTATTTTTTCACCCATCTCTGCAAAAAATTTATGGCTTTCAATCAATTCATATTCTAAGCTGGAATTACCTACCACTATTACACATAATTTATCTTTTTTAAGAACCCTGTTCATCTCTATCATTGAGCGGAGCATATCTCCTAGGTATTCGGAAAGCAATCTAAATCTGTTGATTATAAAATGAGAATGACCCCCAATTTCGTGTTTTCTAAATAAATCAAAGTCCATTCCGAGCCAGAGCATATTATACATGTGAACTCTGTAATAATCTAAAGCATTTACATAAGGTGGAGAAGTTACTATTAGATCTACTGAGTTAGTTTCAACTTCTAATTTCCTTGCATCACCACAAATTACCTCTACTTCCGGGATATTTTTGACAATCTTAGACATTTTTTTTAATTCATTCTGCATAGATTTCACTTTTTTCAGAAATAGGTTGTCAACATCAATCCCATTCCCATTTTCAACTAATGACCAGATTGTTGATGATAAAGCAACTCTCCCAAAATCAAATAGATCTTTGTGTCCTTCTTCTTTTACTTCTAATAAAGTCTCACGGATTGCCTCTAATTTTGAGATTACAACCCTATTAAAAATCTTACTCATCTTTCTGTTAGGAAGATTATTGATTCTTTCATCAATTCTTCTATAATCCAAATCTAAGTATCGTTTCATTATACCTAATTTTTTGTTAAAATATCTAAACTCACCTTCATCAATTAATGTGGTTTTTACTTTACTTATCAAAGCTGCAAGCGGATTGAAATCATTACCTATGGAATTTCTGTTATTCAAAAATGCTTCTACTAATGTTGTTCCACAACCACACATTGGGTCTAAAACAGTTTCTTTTTCTTCTGTAAATAATTTGATGAAAGTTAGAGGTATCTGAGGTATAAACCTTGCAGGATAAGAATGAAATGTGTGTGTAAGATATTGAGTTGTAAAATCTTTAAAATCCCAATCTATCTTATCTAAGATTTTAATAGTCTCTTGGAAATTATATTTTTTGTTGATAAGTTCCAAGTATCCCTGTTGCGAATTTCTTATTCCAAACAAGGTTTTTTGTTGGGCATCGTATAGCATTTTCATCTCCCCATTATAGTATATCTTATTTAGTTTTTAAATCCTTTGTTAAACCGCCAAGCCGAGTTTCACTTAACACCCTATAGAGAGGCATGGCATTTAGGGATTATTACATAGGGTTTTTATCTCTTCCAGAACTCTGGTGTGAATAGCACGAGGACTGTTATCACCTCGAGTCTGCCTATCCACATGTTAAGGATTAACACGATCTTGCCGATTATAGGCAGGCTTCCGTAATTTGACATGGGTCCTACTATTCCAAAGCCTGGTCCAACGTTTCCAAGTGTTGTTGCAGAGGCACTGAGGCTACTTATAAAATCGATTCCGAGGCTTGAGAGTATGATTGTGCTTATCACAAAGACGAAGATGTAGAGTGTGATGAACGCGAAGACCGAGTAGAGTATCTCGCCTGAGATCACCTTTCCACCGAAGCGGACAGGCTTAACGACGTGCGGGTGAATCGCCCTGAAGAGCTCTCTTGAACCATGCTTGAAGGCGAGTGATACTCTCACGACCTTCATCCCACCACCGGTCGAACCAGCACACCCCCCGACGAACATGAGCATGAAAAGTATCGTTCGTGAAAGATCTCCCCACTGGTTGAAGTCAGCAGTTGCAAACCCGGTCGTGGTCATGATCGAGACCGTCTGAAAACTGCCAAGCCGCATCGAGTCAGTGAGACTCAACCCGGTGGACGTTAGGTGTAACGAGATTAGGAGTGATGCGCAAGCCAAGAGAAGGGTGTATACCTGAAACTCACGATCCCTGAAGAGGCTCGTTCTATCCATTAAAAGGGTCTTGTAGTGGAGTGCAAAGTTTGCACCTGCTATGAACATGAAGACGAGCACGATCACCTCCACAATTGGACTCTGGTATGCCATTATGCTATCAGCGCGTGGCGAGAAACCACCGGTTGCCATCGTCGAGAATGTTGTTGTCACGGCATCGTAGAGTGGAAGACCTGCAAGCTTGAGTGCGACCATCTCAACGATCGATAGCGAGACGTATGCTATCCAGAGGATCTTCGCAGTCTCTTTCAGGTGAGGGGTCAGTTTGTCAGATACAGGGCCTGGTGTCTCTGCCGTGAAGAGCTGTCGTCCAGCAATCCCAAGACCTGGTGCAATGGCGAGCACAAGCACTATGATACCCATGCCGCCAAGCCATTGCGTGAGACTCCGCCAGAAGAGGAGGCTTCGAGTGTGAGACTCGATGTCTGTGAGTATCGTTGAGCCTGTTGTTGTGAACCCTGCCATCGACTCAAAGATGGCATCAACCGGTTGGAGATTGAAGAGAATGTACGGCAGAGCTCCGAAGATGGTGACGATGAGCCATCCGAGAGCCACAATTGCAAAGCTCTCACGCCGCCTGAACTCAATCCCATGCCTGAGTGCGACCGAGAGAAGTGCTCCGACGAGGCATGTGAAGATCGCTGTCACTCCAAATATCGTGACCGATTCGTGCTCCCTATAGTAGATAGCGACTCCAAGTGGGAGGAGCATCAGTACTCCGAGCATGATCAGGAGTTCGCCTATCACACCGAAAACCGATTTATAATTCATATTTATTTTACTTGAAGATATTTTATTTGAAGAGTTTCTCAACCGCTCCAACAGCACCCGGCAGGCTGAAGATCACCACTTTATCCCCTGCCTCTATAGTGTCCTTTCCAGAGGGAACGATCACCCTGCTACCCTTTACGATAACACAGACAATAGCATCCTTCGGAAACCTGATATCCTCGAGCGGCTTGTCGATAACCTTACTACCCTTTCTCGCTGTTATCTCGATCAAGTTTGCCTTCTCACCCTCAAGATTTATAATAGAACTGATACCAACCTGCATTGTGAACTTCATCACCTCATTCACAGTCGCAAGTATAGGGTTGATAGCCACATCAACACCAACCATCTCAAAGAGTGGAGCGTACTCGGTGTGCTCCGTCCTTGATATCACCTTCCCGACACCAAGCTCCTTTGCAAGTAGTGATGAGAGCAGATTCGTCTCATCCCGATCAGTGACCGAGACCACCACATCCTTCTTCAAGAGATCCTCCTCCTCGAGCAACTGGAGATCGGTCCCATCACCATGTATCACAAGAACACCTGGGAAGCATTCAGCGAGCATGGCACACCGATCCTTGTTGCGATCCATAATTGTAATATCATAACTCGCCTTCGTTAGCTCCTTAAGAAGATAGAAACCAACATCACCCCCACCCACGATCAATATCTTCTGCTCCCTCCCTCTCCACCCCAAGCCAACGCTCGCCTGCAGAACGTCAATCATCTCACTCCTACCAACCAAAACGACCCTATCACCCAATTGCACCACATCATCGCCATGGGGTATCAACAGCTTCCTACCCCTGAATATCCCGGTTATAATACAATTATCAGGAAGATCAGCATCTCTAAGCCTCTTACCAGCAATCTCATGATCTTCCTTCACGACAAACTCCATCATCTTAACCTTGCCGTCAACAAAATCGCCCACGTCCAACGCAGAAGGGATCGAGACCACCTGAGCAATCTCACGGGCAAGAGAGAGCTCAGGACAGATCAACGCATCCATCCCAAGCTCCTCACGATGATCAACAGGCTTGTCAATATAATCAGGATTGCTCACCCGCGCGATCGTCTTCACACCCTTAGAGATCAACTTTGCACCCATACAGACAAGAATGTTAATCTCATCCACCCCAGTCATCGCAACAACAAGATCAGCCTTCCTGACACCAGCCTCCTTCAGAACCCTGATATCAGCGCCATTCCTATGCATCACCTGCACGTCAAGCATACCAAGACGCTCGCACGCATCCGACCGCTTCTCAATTACCACAACATCATTCTTCTCTGAGAGGCTCTTAGCCACATGATAACCAGCCTCACCACCACCAACGATCACGACGCGCACCCAAAACCACCTACGACGCACATACACAGCAGAATAATGAAGTAAAAGCTGAAAAGCCTAACCCTAAAGAGAGACTGCAGAAGAAAGACCGAGAGCCAGTTCAACAAACAATATAGACAAATAATATATAAAGATACGGTTTCTGAATGGCTTTAGTGCGTCTCATCACAAAATTGTTTCACAATTTTAATGAAATTTTAAGATATTATTCCGTAGTCGTTCTCTGTGTAGTAGCTTATATACGCATTAACGTCTTCTTTTCCAAATAGTAGCTTTGAGAGGCTTGGTTTGTTGAGGTAGGTGATGGTTGGTCTTCCTTTGATGCCGCCGAGTTCTGCTGCGGTCTCGATTGCATCGTATAGGTTTCCGAGTTCGTCGACGAGACCGAGTTCTTTTGCTTTACTGCCGGTGTAAACTCTCCCGTCTGCGATCTCTTTGACCTCGCCTATCGAGAGATTTCTTGACTCTGCAACTGTGGTTATGAATCGATTGTAGACTTCGAGTATTGTTTCGTCTGCGTAGAGCTTCTCGTCATCGGTTAGTCCGCGCCAGTCTGCTCCCATGTCTTTAAACTCTCCTGATTTGGCGATGTAGTGTTTGATTCCTTCTTCTTCGTAAAACGCTGTTCTGTTCTGGAATGTCCATATCACGCCGATGCTCCCGGTAATGGTGTCAGGGTTTGCAAGTATCCTGTCTGCGGGTGCCGAGATATAGTATGCTGCACTCGCTGCAACATCGCCCATTGAGACGACGATGGGCTTATCTATCTTCTTCATCTCGGAGATGATCTCCTCTGCTGCGGCAGGTGAGCCACCAGGGCTGTTGATCCGCAGGACGATGGCGCGCACACTCTCGCTTTCATCTGCCTCTCGCAGGCTTGCTGTAATCTCTTCTGAGGTGGCAATACCGAGCCCCTGTGGAACGCTCCCTGTGAGCATCACGCCCTGCACGTAGATCACTGCAACCTCGTCACCAGTGATTGCAAGATCTGCCCCATGGAGGATCAGGTAGGTGCTTGTGGCGATAACGGAGAGTAGGAATAGGACGAGGAGGGTGTAGAAGAGCCATTTGCGTTGTCCGCTACTCTCTTCAGGTTCCATCAAGAACTGTTATTCTCCCCTCCACCCTTTTAAAGCCTTCCGTATCACGTCATCCTCGGGTCGTCGAAAGACCTCTCTAATCGATGATTCTTCAACGAGCATCCCAAGCCCTCTGATGAGAGCGACAGGGGTTCCCCCGTCACCCTCTCCTATAAGGAGGTTTGCAAAGCCTGCCAGTTCGTCGATCACTGCCTCATGCTTCACTTCCAAGGTCTTGCCGAAGAGATCGGGCTTCCCACGCCAGTCGCGCATCACCTCCACGCCGGCAACACCGATCGCAACACCGGTCTGCCCTACCCTGAATGCGCGACCATTGGTATCTATGATCACAACACCAATCGTCACACCGGTGAGCCTCTTCAGTCGTTCTTGAAGATCTCTCGCACTCTTATCGGCATCCACTGGTAGTAATAGAACGGAGTCCTCTTCTCCCACATTCGAGGTGTCAATCCCAGCATTGACGCAGATATGCCCATTTTCACGCTCAACGAGGAGGAAGGGTGACTCGAGCAGGACCTCCTTTGAGTTATCGAGGACGGCTTGAACAAATCTTGGATCTGCCCCGTTTCGCGCAGCAATGCTCAATGCATGCTCAGTAGGAGTGAAACTGTCGAGTGGCACCGGTCCCTCTTCAGCCTTCGAAACGATGGACGAGGAGAGAGCTACGATGTCTCCGTCGAGAAGCTCTACTCGTTCAGCTATGATCTTGGCAAGATCAAAGCCCGTCTTCACGAGTGGAAGATCCACAAGCGACCAGCAACAGACCATCATAACAACCCCTCCTCTGTATCACCCAACCATAGTTAAACCCTGCGAGCCAAACCTACCAACAATCTGAAGAGATTGTGAAGAGATGGTTATTCTTCTTCGAATCGTGCTTGTATCGCTTTTGCGTGGGCAAAGAGTCCTTCTGCTTCTGCGAGTGTGGTGATCGTCTCTCTGAGTGCTCTGAGTCCTTTCTTGTTAACTATCTGGATCGTCGTCTTCTTGGTGAAGTGGTCTGTGTTGAGTCCTGAGTGTCTCATGGCGTGCCCTGCTGTTGGTAGTACGTGGTTTGTGCCTGAGGCGTAGTCGCCTGCCGCTGCTGGTGTGTTGTTGCCGATGAATATGGATCCTGCATGCTCGATTCTCTCAAGGACTTCTTCTGGGTCTTTTGTTATTATCTGGAGGTGTTCTGGTGCAAAGCTGTTTGAGAATCTGATGCATTCATCGAGTGTCTTGGCTTTCAGTATCGCTGAGTGCTTGAGCGACTCCGTGATTATCTCTCTTCGCTCGCAGTTTTTTATTTCGCTATTGATCACTTCTTCCACCTCTGCTGCGAGTCTGGGTGATGTCGTTGTGAGGACTGCGATCGCTCTTGGGTCGTGTTCGCATTGTGCGAGCATGTCCCACGCCACGTTTCCTGGTTTTGCTCTCTCGTCTGCTATTATGAGTACTTCGCTTGGTCCTGCTGGAAAGTCGATCTCGCATTCATCGCGAACCATTCTCTTTGCCGTCGTGACATAGGCGTTTCCTGGTCCAACTATCTTATCGACTCTTGGTATGGTATCGGTTCCGTGTGCCATTGCGGCGATTGCCTGGACGCCACCCACCTTGAATACCTGGTCTGCTCCTGCAATCTGGCATGCTGCGAGTGTTGCAGGGTGTATCTTCGCATCGGGTCTTGGTGGGGTGCAGACGACGACTTCACTCACACCTGCGACCTTTGCAGGTATGATCGTCATGAGCGCTGTGCTTGGATACGCAGCTCTACCACCTGGTACGTAGGCGCCAACCCGTTTGAGGGGTGTTATCTTCTGTCCAAGTGTTATTCCCTCGCTAATCTCTCTATACCACTCGCTGGCTTTCTCTTCTTCGTGAAACTCTCTGATCTTCGAAGCTGCCCTTTGAAGGTGTTCGAGCAGCCGCTGATCGATCGCACGAAGGGACTCTCTCATCTCCTCCCTTGTTACCGCTATCTCGATCACTTCTGCGCTGTCAAATCTTCTCGTATACTCCCTAACCGCATCATCGCCCCCTTCCCTCACCTCCTCAATTATCGGCAGGACTGCGTCCTTCAGGTCACCCAGGTCTCCTCGCTTCATCAGATCCTCAACTTCTCTCTGGCTCAACTCTGACAGGTCTTTGATCAGCATCTCAGCATCTCATCCTCGGATTGAAGAGAATGTGCTTCTCACATAAACCATTTTTCCAAGCCTAATCGATTCGTGCATCTGTTACCGAGTGCAGCACGCCTGGTGAGTATTTCTTCACTCGTCTCGTTGTGATCGATTCAATCCTCCGTCCAAGCTTGGATACAGCCTCTCTTATGCGCTCAGTTGGACGCGCCGGGTAGAGAGTCTCTGGCACGGCTTCATGATAATGGAGGACTCCACCGCTTCTCAACGCACTGATGCCCGCGTCGAGATACTCCTGCGATGATAGATAGCCCATAATCACCCTGTCTGCTGCATCGATCGGTGCAAGGCTCTTGCAATCACCAAGCATCGTCTCAACCCGATCTTCAACTCGGTTCAACCGAATGTTCTCCTCAAGATACCTGTATGCAAGGGGGTTTAACTCGATAGCGATCACCTTCTCAACAACCGAGTGCACAGCAATTGGCACAGTGAAGTATCCGATACCAGCGAACATGTCAAGAACGACCTCATCCCGACAGAGACTCGCTAACCTCTGTTTTTCGTAAAAATTACCCTGCGAAAAGCTGATACGCATTGTATCAAGCTTGAAACGGCAACCATTCTCCCGGTGAACAGTCTCAAACGAGTCAATTGCACCACGAGATGCGATCACCTCCCTCAGAGGCTCCCTGAATAGACCACGAGTACCGCGATCAAGCAAGACGTACCGAGACCGCGGGTAGATTTCAAGAAGAGCCTCTCCAACTAGGCCCCACGAATCCACGCCCTTCTTCTCCCGAACGATGATCGCATCACCAAGAAGACGCCAGCCGCGAGGCAACATGGCCAGCTCATCACTTGAAAGAAGCCCTTTCAAAGAGGATGCAAGCAGACTCTTCACACCGGATAATAAATCTGTAAAGAGATAAAACCTTCATCATTCTTGCGGTCGTGCGACCGATGGGCTTATTGGGTATGTAGGAGAAGTTGTGCCAGTGCGAGGGTTGTGTAGTATATGGTACAGTATAAGATTCCTGTCATACCTGGTGACGGTATTGGCCCTGAGATTGTTGCTGAGGGCTGCAAGGTCATTGATGCAGCCGGTGAGCGTTTCGGCTTCGATGTTGAGTGGATACATTATCCTCACGGTGCAGATCATTACCTTGCTACAGGTGAGTTAATCTCTGAAGACGTGCTCAGGGAGCTTGCAGAGTATCCTGTGATCTATCTCGGCTCGGTCGGTGATGATCGGGTGAAGCCCGGGGTTCTTGAGAAGGGGATTCTGCTTGCGATGCGATTCTACTTTGACCAGTATATCAACCTGCGGCCCGTGAAACTCCTTGGTGGTGTGTGGACTCCACTTGAAGGAAAGACTCCAGATGATATTGACTTCGTGGTGGTGCGGGAGAATACCGAGGACTTCTACATCGGAATTGGAAATCGCGTGAAAGAAGGGAGGTCGAAGGATCTACTCGAGGTTCACCGTAGCCCTGTATAATGTTAGATTTAACCTTGATATTGAGACCGATAGTGAGGAGATCGCATACCAGATCGGTCTTCTCAGCAAGGAAGGGTCTCGGCGGGTGATACGCTATGCATTTGAGCTTGCCTCCACAAGAGAGAAGCATCTCTCATCAGTAGATAAGGCAAATGTTCTCACATGATATCTACGGATTCTGGCGTGAAGAGTTCTCTCGGATTGCACGTGATTATCCAGATGTTAAGACAGATTTTAACTTCGTTGATGCGATCACCATGTGGTTTGTTAAGAACCCTGAGTGGTTCGATGTTCTCGTCGCACCCAACATGTTCGGAGATATCATAACAGACCTTGGCGCAATGATACAGGGCGGGCTCGGGCTTGCACCCGGTGGCAACATCAACCCCGAGGGCACGAGCATGTTCGAACCAATACACGGGAGTGCGCCAAAGTACAAGGGTCAGAACAAGGTAAACCCCATAGCCACCATCTGGGCAGGTGCTATGCTACTCGAACATCTCGGCGAGAAGGAGGCTGCAACAACCATTGTGAAAGCAATCGAAGAGAACCTCATGAATGGCAGGGTCAGGACGTATGATCTTGGCGGAAGAAGCACCACGAGCGATGTTGGCGATGAGATCGCGAGGCTCGTGAAGACCATGTAACATCGCACGCCAAAGGCAGACTCACTTAAATTTTTCTCTCCGTGAAGATCTCCTTTACGCTGGAACGTTAAACGCAATTGACTATAGGATACTTCTTTAAGATGATAACTGCGCTTAAATTCAGATATTTCATTGATACTAATTGAGAAACATTTAAACACAATGAGTTCTATTATTACAATTGGGTGATAAAGTGGAAAAGAGACAGGTATGTTTTACCATCGAGGAAGATGTGGTAAAAAAGATGGAAGAACTGAGGGACAAAACCGGTGTACCAGTGAGCAAGCAGATTGAGTTGGCTCTAAAAGGATACAAAATCGAAAAAATAGAGCAAAAATAACTTCTGGAGCCTTTAATGGTATACACTGAATTGAGTGGGGGTATCGTTATTGGTATTACTCTATCTGTAGTGGTGTATGTCGCGAGGGAGATTGTGGTTAGAGAGTACAACACCAGAAAGGATGAATCGTTAAGAATAAAAAGTGTTAGAGAAGACTTGAAAGCCTATATCAAGTCTCTGTGTGCAACCTGGGAAAATTACAAAATTTCAGAAAGCATGCACAAAGAATTTCGGAGAGATATGGAAGATCAGATCAGGGAGATAGTTGATTTCTATACTGCTTCTGCAAAGGACCTGGACAATGCATTGGTAGAGGAACTCCGAAAAGTTTGCTCGAAATTTATAACTCTCATTGAAGCAACGTCTGAAATCGATGATCACACTTGGTTTAATGATGTGGAAAAGGATGGAGATAAACTTTGTGAAGAATTCAACAAGATCGTTCAAGAAAAAATTTGATATTATACTTTGCAAACAGAGTAGAGCACAACATAAAAGATTCGTGCGTTCACATCAGAGTACAATAGTGGAGTGCAGATGGTAGAGATGAAGCAAAGATTACATAACAAACCCCCCTAAGTAATATGAGTCTTCCCTATCTCTTTATCAACGCCGCGATGAGTGCCGATGGCAAGATCGCAAGTCGCCTGCGCGAACAGTTCAAGCTCTCAGGCGAGGAAGACTTTGCTCGCGTCGACAGACTACGCGCAGAAAGCGATGCAATAATGGTCGGGGTAGGAACTCTGCTCGCCGACAATCCAAGCCTCACAGTGAAATCAGAGAAACTACGAGAAGCCCGCCGAAGAAAAGGATTGCAGGAAAATCCTGCCCGAATCGTCGTCGACAGCCGCGCACGCACACCACCAGACGCAGACCTCCTCAAGAAAGGATCAGGCGAGAGAATAATCATCACAAGCCGAGCTGCAGATAAAGATAAGATTGAAAGGCTCCGAGAAAGAGCAACCATCATAACTGCTGGAGAGAGGAGGGTGGATCTGCGTAAGGCAGTTGAAGAGCTTGAACGGCTTGGATATCACAGAATAATGGTCGAGGGTGGTGCCACCCTGAACTGGAGCCTCATAGAGGAGGGACTTATAAGCGAGATCTACACCTTCATCTCAAACCAGATAATCGGTGGTGCAACAGCCCCAACACTCGTCGACGGCACCGGATACACCACGCCAGAAGAGACCACAAAACTGAAACTCGAATCAATAGAACCACTCGACAAGGGCATACTCTTGAAGTGGCAGATACAGAGATAGCATGAAATTAAAAACGAAATATGATTTTACTTCAGAAACAAGAAAGTCGGAAGAAAGTCGGGAGAGTTTGGCGATGAAGTTGAAAGTTCACGTTTACAGATGCAAACTGATAGCCTCCCTCAACGATGAGTCATGAGTGATACAGCATTCCCTTGTGAGATATCTCTCTCATCTGTATCGTGGTCTATAGTCACCTGAAACACTATTAGATTCGGGGGTTGGATCAGCAGAGAGAAGTACCGAGATATTATTCTGTAACAGGTCTATTAATACATAAGTTACAAATAGCTGTACGTGAATTATTGTTTTAGTGGTGTTTTGGTTTGAGGTTTGATCGGTTCACGTTGAAGGCTCAGGAAGCGGTGCAAGAGGCGCGGAATATCGTTCTTGAGAACGGGCAGCAGCAGCTGGATGTTGAGCATCTGATGCTTGCTCTGTTGGAGCAGCCTGAGGGTGTAGTGCTCTCGATTCTTCAGAAGCTTGGTGCAAATCCTGCTGCGATCAAGAGGAGGGTCTTTGAGGATATACAGAAGCGTCCACGGGTGAGTGGTGCGGGTGCAGGACAGTTGTATCTCACCCAGCGTTTTAATCAGGTGATAGAGAGTGCTTTTGAACAGATGGAAGAGTTGCAGGACGAGTATGTTAGCACAGAGCACTTGCTCCTTGCCATTTCTGGGGAGAGTGGTGGTGCAGCCTCGACCATCCTGCGAGAAGAGGGTGTTACACGTGATGCCATTCTGAAGGCTCTTGTTGAGATTCGTGGCAGTCAGCGGGTGACGGATCAGACACCAGAGGATAAGTATCAGGCTCTTGAGAAGTATGCAAGAGATCTTACAGAGCTTGCCAGGCGTGGAAAGCTCGACCCGGTCATCGGGAGAGATGATGAGATCCGCCGTGTTGTACAGGTCTTGTCGCGTCGTACCAAGAACAATCCGGTGCTGATCGGAGACCCTGGTGTTGGAAAGACTGCGATCGTTGAGGGTCTTGCCCAGCGTATCGTGGCTGGTGATGTGCCTGATACTATCCGTGACAAGCGGGTTGTGGCACTGGATATGGGAGCGCTTATTGCAGGTGCCAAGTACCGGGGCGAGTTTGAGGACAGACTCAAGGCGGTTATAAAAGAGGTTCAGGAGTCAGAGGGCAACATCATTCTCTTCATCGACGAACTCCATACTCTTGTGGGCGCTGGTGCTGCAGAGGGTGCAATGGATGCATCGAACCTGTTAAAGCCAGCCCTTGCACGAGGCGAGCTTCGATGCGTCGGTGCAACGACGCTCAATGAGTATCGAAAGTATATCGAGAAGGACGCTGCGCTCGAGCGCCGCTTCCAGCCCGTGCTCGTGGACGAACCCAGTGTGGAGGATACGATATCGATTCTCAGAGGGCTCAAAGAGAAGTATGAGATACACCACGGTGTGCGCATAAAAGACTCGGCGATCGTTGCAGCGGCTGTCCTCTCAAACAGATACATCACTGATCGATACCTCCCAGACAAAGCGATCGATCTCATAGACGAAGCAGCCTCTCGTCTCCGAATCGAGATTGCAAGCATGCCCGCTGAGTTGGACGAAATTGAACGCCGAATCAGAACGCTTGAGATCGAAAGACAGGCTGTGAAGAAAGAAAAAGACGAATCATCCAAGGAACGACTGGCTGCAATAGAAAGAGAGCTTGCAGAACTGAGAGAGACAAGCAATCAGATGAAAGCACACCTAGAGCTTGAAAAAGACCTGATCTCACAGATACGCAGGATAAAAGAAGAGATCGACCGTGCCAAGATGGATGCCGAGAAGGCAGAGCTTGAAGGAGACCTTGAGCGAGTATCAGAGATCCGCTACGGCAAGCTAATCGAGCTGAACAGAGAGTTGGAAGAGGCAAACCAGAAGCTTGCAGAGATCCAGAAGGATCGAAAGATGCTGAAAGAAGAGGTTGACGAGGAAGACATAGCTGAAGTGCTCTCCAAATGGACAAATATCCCGGTCTCAAAGATGCTTGAAGGAGAGACTGAGAGACTCATTCACATGGAAGAACGATTAAAAGAACGCGTGGTCGGACAGGAAGAAGCCATAACAGCAGTTGCAAACGCGGTCCGCCGTGGAAGATCAGGACTTTCAGAACCGAATAGACCCATCGGAAGCTTCATGTTCCTGGGACCGACAGGTGTTGGCAAGACCGAACTCTCACGTGCTCTCGCAGAGTTCCTCTTCGACGAGGAGGAGGCGATGATACGACTTGACATGAGCGAGTACATGGAGAAACACGCAGTAGCAAGACTAATCGGAGCACCACCAGGATACGTCGGATACGAAGAAGGTGGACAGTTGACCGAGGCTGTGCGACGCCGCCCCTACTCAGTGATACTCTTCGACGAGATCGAGAAAGCACACCCAGACGTCTTCAACATCTTCCTCCAGATACTCGATGACGGACGACTCACCGATGGACACGGACGCACAGTAGACTTCAAGAACACAGTAATAATCATGACCTCAAACGTCGGCAGCCAATGGATAGAACTCGCCAAGAACGAGGAAGAGATGCGAAGACAGGTCATGGAGGCACTCCGCCAGCAGTTCAAACCCGAATTTCTCAACCGCCTGGACGAGATCATAATCTTCCACCCCCTGACAGAGGAAGAGATAAAGAGCATAGTAGATATCCAGATCAGGCGCATCCAGGAACGACTTGCCGAGAAGAAACTCACGCTCAGCCTCACAGATGCAGCAAAGGAATTCCTCGCAAGAGCAGGATATGATCCAAACTACGGAGCAAGACCCCTGAAACGCGCAATACAACACCACATCCTCGATCCCCTAAGCCTGAAGATAATCAGAGGAGAGTTCTCTGAAGGTGACAGAATACAGGTCGATGAAGAAGACGGAAAGCTGATCTTCACCAAAGCATAACTATTCTGCAACTTGCAACTTTATTCTCTCCGCAGCGCTTCTACCGGGTCAAGTCTTGCTGCTTTGTTTGCTGGGTAGACGCCTGCCATGGTAGTTGTGATTATTCCGAAGGCTAAGCCGATTGCAAGTGAGGTCCAGGATACTTTGAGTGGGAAGTTGCCGAGTGTTGATATGAGGAGTGAGATTGTTGCGCCGATTGTGATTCCTATCATTCCGCTCACAAGTCCGAGCAGTCCTGATTCGAGCATGAAGAGTATTTGGATGTCTCCGCGGGTTGCGCCCACTGCTTTCATTACGCCTATCTCTTTTATTCGTTCGTGGACTGTCAGCATCATTACGTTGACTATGCCGATTCCTCCCACGAGGAGTGATATTGCGCCGATGCCTCCGAGTCCGTATTTGATCATTGTGAGTACTCTCTCTATTCCTTCGAGGATGGATTTCATCATGAAGACCGTGTATGCTTCGTCTTTGTGCAGCCTTTCGAGTGAGTCTTCCAGTCTTTCTGCTGTGGTCTCGATCTCGCTTTGGTCTTCTACTGTGACTAGAATGTGGGAGTAGGAGTATTCTGTTACGTCGAGGAGTTCTTTCAGTGCCTGGTGTGTGGTGAAGATCTCCATGTTTGTGTTGCTGCCAAATGCTGATACTTCCTCTTTTTCTTCAAGTATTCCTACGATTGTGAACTCTTTTTCTATATCGTTATTCTTGTTTGTGAGAGTCATGCGCATTCCCGGGTTCAGTGGTATTTTGAACATCTTGTTTGCGATGTCGCTTCCTATCACAATTGCGCTTCTGTCAGAGTCTGTTAGGAAACGTCCTTTCTCCACCAGTCTTGATAGGTCTGGCTCTTTTGTAGGTGTGACTGCGGTTAGTGTTATTGAACGTGCTTCGTTTCTGAATTCTGCAAGCATGCCACCGCTATTTCTTGGCGAGACCGTTTTTACTCCAAGGGTGTTTTCGAGGGCGTGCACGTCTTTCTCATCGAATTCTGCTGGTTTTTTGTAAACGAGCCTTCCAGTATCGGAATATGAGTTGCCGCCGGGAAATATGGTGATCACGTCAAGGTCTGCTCCCCCGAATGCCTCGCCCACGCCCTCTTCGATCCCCTCTCCTACTGAGAGCATGACAACGATTGCAATGACGCCTATTATTATGCCAAGGCTTGACATTACGGTTTTGAATTTGTTGCTCTTGAAGCTGAGCGATACCTGTTCGAGTGCATCGATCAGTTTCACTCTCTTTTCGCTCTCCTGCGCCTCATGAGTACGAAGAATCCGAAGACAATGATAAGTGCTGCTGCAAGGATTGCAGTCACCGTCAGGTTCAGGGATGATTCGCTCTTCTGGGTGTGCGCCCTTGTTGAATCCTTGGGTGCTACAGTCAGTGCATCTGTCTCGTGCCAGTTCTCTCCGTTTTTGAATCTGATCTTGAAGCTGATATCTGTTAGATCGCTTTCTGCTTTCATCTCAAACTTGACCGTGAAGAGTTCGTCAGACTCCATTGTGCCGATGAAGTATTCACTGGGTTCAAAGGTTGCATTTCCAGATGGGATTACAGAGACAGCGTTTACAGTGTTTGGTCTGTTGTTTGCCACGCTGAGTATGATTCTACCAGGGTTTAACTCCGGAGTCTCGGATAGCACGGCGTCTATACTGGAAGAGTCCACTGTTACAGGTATTTTCAGGTTCAGGCTGTAGAGTCTGGCGCTTCCCTCGAGCTTGAAGTCGAGAAGATACGTGCCGTCTGGCGTGTTATTCTTGACCTGTATTGTGAATGGGAGTTCGACCGAGTCCCCTGGTCCTATTATGCCCACGTTGTAGTATGGCTCGCTTGTTACCTCTATCAGTCCATTGTCTCCTGAGAGTTTTGCTGACTGTATCTGAGCGTTCATGCTGTAGTCGCTGCCGTCCATCTCGATCGTGTACTCTGATGCGCTGTTCGTGAGTTTGAGTGTTACAGTGGCTGTATCGCCTGGAATAAGAGCTTCAGGACTTACCACGTAGCTTTCAAGCTGAACAGTGCCTCTGGCGTCAACAACCTCGCTTCCCACTTCGATGTCAAATTCTCTTTTGGTAAACGTGCCATCCACTCTGTAACCTATCTCTATCGTGTTTGTACCCACAAAAGCATCCCTATCAACGTGCACAGCGTATTTATACACTATTTCATCCCCTTCCCGTATTGTTCCAGGATACTTCACAGCGCTCTCACCTGTTTTGATGGAGAATGGATATTCTGGGACGAATTCGATTGATGCGCCGCTCACGTCGTTATCCCCTATATTCTTCACCTGAACCCATATATTAAAGTCAGAGCCTGGGCTGACAGGATACGGATCATATTTTATAAGGCTGATCTTCAGGGAGTTCTCCGCGAGCAGTGCCTCTGACACTCCCGAGGAAGATAGTACAATTATTATTGCTGCAAGCAGCACTTTAAACTTCTCGTACATACTTTATCAATTCTTTAATAGTTGGCTTTTTTCCATACATCAGCAGGCCTGCTCTGAACACTCTACTTGAGAGTTCGATAACTCCTATTGTAGAGATGATCAGAATCATTAAACTGATCACAATATCATATACTGGAACTTCAGTTATGGATAAACGTAAAATCATTGTTAATGGTGATGTGAGTGGAAAATAGCTGAGTAGTCGTGCAAATATTGCGTTAGGACTCATAATTATAAACTGTAGGAAAAATAAGGGTATAACTCCGCTCATAGAGAACACACCTGCTAACTGTTGTCCTTCTCTTAGCGTTGTTGACACCGCGCCAACGCCTGCCATTATGCTTGCGAATACCAGGTAGCCGAGGAGGAAGTAGATTGGCGCAAGAACTCCCAACAACGTGGAGATCTGCAGGTTTCCCAGGATGCCAATAGCAACCACTGGAGCAGATGATAGGATGAGAAGAGCGCCTGTGAGCCAGATCAGCAACTGGGCTAATCCCACTGCGCCAAGGCCCAGTATTTTTCCACTCAGAAGATCTCTGTGTGAGACAGAGGAGAGGAGAATTTCTATTATCCTGTTCTCTTTCTCCTCCACAATTCCCTGAAGAAGATAACCAGACGACGTGAAGATAGAGAGCACAAATAGCATGGCAAAACCGAATGGAAAGAGAAACGCACCAATACCCTCTTTCTCCTCTTTATCCTTGTTCAGATTGAAATATTCGCTCTTCATCGGCTGTTTTACCCGCTCAACAAGTTCTTCTGACTCTCCACTCAAGAGGTTCTCCAAAAGAAAGCCCTTTATCTGGTTTTCCACTCCCCCAGAAACTGTTGAGGTGATTTTCTTCGTTGAGTAAATATTAATCTCTCCAGTGCTGAGATAATCTGGAGGCACGACAAAGAAATGAGTGATCTCACCCTCAAAGAGTGCTTTTTTTGCAGATTCATAATCAGAATATTTCACAAAATCCTGCGAGTGAAAACTGTTGGTCGCGTCCACGTAGCCAATTTTCACGTCTTCACTATCGATATTATCTATAAAAAGAACTGGAAGCGCAACAATCGCGAAGATAAACAAAGGCATCCCTATAGTCATCAATAGAAACTCTTTTCTCTTAACATTTGTTTTGAATTCGTGCTTTGCTATTAGAAAATACTTTTTCATGCCCCTTCCACCACTTCTATAAATATCTCATTGAGTGAGGGTGCAGAAATCTCAAACTTATTCACTCTTACCTCGTCCACTATGCTCTTTAACACGGCCTGGGCATCTACTCCAGATTCAAGAATCAGTTCAGCATAATTGCCCGCGTTATTAACTTTTTTCACTCCAGGCATCCTTTTCAGTTCTCCATCAAACTCAAGAAAAATGGTATTTTTCCCGTATCTGGATTTTATCTCACCAATGCTTCCGTGTAGGACTCCATTTCCACGGTGTATCATGAAGATTCTGTCGCACATGCGCTCCACCTTATCCATCATGTGCGTACTGATGAGAATGGTTTTCCCCTCGCTTTTAAGTTCAAGTATCAGATCCTGCACAAGCTTCATGTTTACAGGGTCAAGACCTGTGAACGGTTCATCAAGGATTATGAGATCTGGATCGTGAATGATCGCTGCAATGATCTGGATTTTCTGCTGCATACCCTTGCTGAGTTCAGAAATCTTCTTATCCCTGTAAGAGAGCAGCCCCATCTTTTCAAGAAGTGCAAGTGTTCGCTCTTCGCTCTGGTTATTCTTTAATGAGCCAAAATACATGAGGGTGTCCATAACCGTAAGCTTTCGATACAAACCTCGTTCCTCTGGAAGATAGCCTATAGAGTCCTTAACCTCTCCCAGCGATCGATTGAGAACCATTATTCTCCCAGAATCGGGGCGTATTATATCGAGAAGCATGCGTATGACAGTGGTTTTACCAGCTCCGTTCGGACCAAGCAAACCGAAGACTTCGCCTGCCCTGATATCAAAGGATAAATCACTGACCACAGCCTGTCCATCAAAAGATTTTGAAATATGCGACACTTCAACATTATTCATCTTCAATTCTCCCATCCTTCAACCTGATGATCCGATCACAGTTCTCAGCAAGCCCCTGATCATGAGTGACCATTATAATAGTTCGTCCTTCGCTGTGCAGTTCCTTAAATATTTGCATGATCTCCTCTCCTGTCTTTGAGTCAAGGTTTCCTGTTGGCTCATCGGCAAGCAGTATATCTGGCTCATTTGCAAGCGCCCGTGCGATTGCAACCCTCTGGCGCTGCCCACCTGAAAGCTCTGAGGGCTTGTGATCTGCCCTATCGGTTAGACCAAGCATCTCAAGAAGCTTTGCTGCTCGTTTGAGCCTCGCGCCCCTTGGGATATCCTGATAAACCATGGGGAGCTCCACGTTTTTAAGTGCAGTGAGACGGGATATGAGGTTAAACGTCTGGAAGACAAAACCAATCCGCTCGCCCCGAATGCGAGCAAGATCTCTTTCCGAGAGCAGGGAAACATCCTCGCCCCCGATCAGTATCCTCCCGGATGTTGGCCTATCAAGGCAGCCGATGAGATTCATGAGAGTACTCTTACCACTTCCAGAAGGACCCATTATCGCAGCAAACTCACCAGCATCAACTGCGAGGTTAATATCATGCAACACAGGTACCTCGAGCCTCTCAAGACTGTAAGACTTGAACAAATTCTCTATCTCAAGGATAATCATACAATACCGCTCCATAATCGTCTTTTTTCGAGAGAGTTAAAGACACACATATTCCACTCGCTGCAATAAATAATAATATGCATAATAAAAAAGTTAATAAAACCTCAACAAAATTTTATACGTTACTAAATATATAATCAATAATCCACATATTAAGTAACTCATAAACATGTGATAAGGAATCGTTATTGCCTTTATCCCATCAATGACCATTGTGATAAATGAAGTGATAAGGAGAGATAGAAAGGTTATTCTTAATGCTTTTGCTGCAACAAATTCCATTCTTTCATCTACTGTTCGTTTTTTCTTTGAAATAGCTATCACTGTACCTAACATCAATCCTACAAAAGCCACGTAAATAAGCCAGTTTCCAACAGAACTGAATCCTGCGAAATTAGATGTTCCCAGATTAAAATAATTAAGCAGCAATCCCAATATGAGCATAAACGATGCAATTCCATATATCAGCTTTGCTCTTGCTCCACTTTCAATTTCCATTACTTTACACCTCGAACAGATCCTCTACTTTACATTTGAAAACTTTAGCAAATTTCAACGCCAACGGCAGAGACGGTATATATTTACCATTTTCAATGGAGATTATTGTCTGTCTGGTTACTCCTACTCTGTCAGCTAACTCTTCCTGAGTCATTTCATTGTTCTCTCGAAATTCCTTTAATTTATTTGTCTTCAGTTTCATTTGCCATCATCATGTAAAGTACACTTTACGTATAGTATACTATACAATATAAATCTTTTGTTTCCACGGGGCTGTCAACTTAATGGGTGCCGTCAAAACTCTGGTTTTTCAGATCTATCACCAGCACCCAACAACTTCACAACCCAACATGGGACTATGCGAACACTCCCGTAGTCTGATATATACCTGTTAGAAGATGCCGCTACCCAAGACAAGGGAGATGACCGCAATCACAACAGGAATTCCCGCAACAACAACAGACTTCCCAGACGAGAGACGATGAACACTCCTAACCCCAAAGAAGATTATTACCGCAGCCCAGAACTGCATGAGCACCCCAAATATACTTGAAGCAACCAGATATGGACTCTCGATCACATCCCTTGCAGCCCACGGATTTGCCGCCGAGATCGTCACAGTCATCGGTTCAACCATAGAGATCAAAACAATCCCAACAATACCTCCGAAGATCAAGGGAATCATGGCAAACCCGACAACCGTCATCATCTGAGGAAAGAACTTACCCTCACCACCAAAAGCAAGAGACACCAGATGAAGGATTCCTGTTATAACCACCCACATAACGAAAGCCCCTATCAACGGAAAAACAACACTGGATACTCTTGCAATCGACTCAATCGAAGACGGCATAACCTCCATCTCCTCAAAAACATAGATAATCTTACCAGCCATAAGAAATCCCGAGATAGCACTCAAGACCGCATAGACACCCACAATCACAACAGCCTCCTCTATCAACGGCTGCCCCGCAACACTCTTCATCGCGCTTTTCGGATCCTTTACCGTTCCCATTACACGCTCCACAAAACTCAAACCTCATTCCTCCCGACAGTTATAATTATAGTATCTATCTAATATAATTATAGTATCCATCTAACTATCTATCTAACAATAACCCACCTAACCAAAGCTTAAGAACTTTTCTATCCGCTTTTCTGCAAAGCTGATCCTTTGTGTTAGCTCATAAAAACTCTTCGAGATGACCTTTTTAAGTTCATCTAAGGTTTTGATGGGGAGAGTTTTCTCTTTGTAGCTCTCCAGATCTCTTCGATCGGGTTTAGATCTAGAGAGTAAGGAAGTAGATGAACCAGAACCATCTTCAGCTTCTTCGCTTTTCTTCTCGTCTTTCTTGCCCCCGGTGTGATCTGAAGTTATCCAGAATGATGACTATGGTCTTCTCCGGATTCTTCTCTCTCATTTTCTCCAGAAAATCACAGACAGATTCTTTTTTAGAATCTTCTTTGAAGTCTACAACGCTCTCTCCATTTATCGCATTAGAAGCCGAAGGTATTTGCCCTCATCTTTGTGGTGTTCTTCTTCACAATCAAGTTTTTTAAACTCTTTCTCTGCGTTCTCAGGTCTTCTGTAGTCTCTCTGATAGGGCTTGGAGTATTTCATTCCAGATGATTTCAGTATGTTGCTTGCCTGTAAGCAACTCTTGATCACATAGTAATCAAGATTCTGCCGACATCTCTTAAGCTGTATTCAACTCCAAATCTGCTTTTGATGAGTTCTCTTACTTCCCTTGTGGTCCATTCATCTCTCTCTTTCAGAATCGCCTTCAACCCTTCCTTCTGCTTTTCGCTCAGCTCTGAAGGTCTTCCCCCTCCATAGCTCGGCTTCAAGCCTTCTAAAACACTTCTCTGTTCCAGTTCTCAAGCTATACATACCCAATAACTTTGCTTACCCCCACCTCTTTAGCTGCCTTGAGAACAGCTGCTCCCTTGTATAGTTCCTTGATGAAGAAGAGTTTTCTCGGGGCTTCTGCGTACACTTTTCTACTTCGAATCTCCTCATTCAACTCTTCTGAGGTCAGCCATTTAACAGCTTCTTTTTCAGGTTTTCGTCCCATAGAGGTAAAGTTGCACTTGCTAGTTAAAAATATTTTGTCTGATACATAATCTGATATAAGTTCGTCGTTTTTGGGTTGTGTTGTCTCTTTCTTAGTTCGCTTTTTCTGAACTCTCTTCTTCTTCAGTTCCTTCTTCTATCCTTTTTATCTGGTTTATGATGCTTCTGTATCGTGTCTCTATTCGTTCTATTATGTCGAGTCCTTTTTGGTGTGTTGGTATGATTATCTCGGCGTTGTGGTCGTTGTGGCTGGGTGCCATCTTTTTGCCTTTTGTTGAGATTGGGAGTCGTAGTTCTTTTGCTATTTTTCTTGCCATTTCCGTTTGTGGTGTGACTGGTGTTGTGATTGTCAGTGTTTTTTCAACCCATTTTTTCTTTATTTCTTTTATTGTGGATATTTTTTCGTTTATTATCTTTTTGTTTCCGATTTTTTTGAGTTTTTCCATTGATTCTATCAGATCTTGGAATGTTGCCCCGTTTACTTCTATTATTTTTCCTTTGTAGTGGTTTTTGAGTTGTTTTCCGTATCCACGGTTGAGGATGACTATGTTTGCTGTTTTCAGTTCTTCTGTTCTCTCTGGATCGGTGTATACTCTATCTGTGACTCTGTAGTTTTGTATTCCGCAGTGTTTGAGGAGGCTTTCGTACATGGGTGTTGTGAGGATCTCTGGGTTTTCGTGGTTCAGGTTTATTCCTTCTTCTTTTGCGAGTTCGATCATCTTTTCTCGTATTTTCTTGGGGTCGTTCGTTGTGAGGTTGAAGTATTTTGGGAAGTTTCTGCCTGTTGTGAGTATTTTGGTTCTGCCGTGTGGTCTGGCTTTTATCAGTCCTCTTTCGTTGAGTTCTTGTATGTGGTCGTAGATTGTGTTTCCTCTGATCTGGACGAGTTCTCTCTGGGTGATTGGTTGGTGGTAGGCTATTATTGCGAGGGTTCTTAGTGCTGGTGCTGAGATCTCTCTTGGGGCTATCTTTTCTACGTGTTTTGAGTATTCTGGTTTGAGTTGCATCACGTATTTTCTGTCGAGTTCTACTATTTCGAGTGCTGTTTCGCGTTTTCGGTATTCGTATATCAGGTGTTCTATTGCGCGTTGTGTTTTTCTTAGGCTTCCAACGATTTTTTTAAGTTTTTTTTCGCTTACGGGTTCTCCTGCTACGAAGAGGGCTGCTTCGATCAGTTCCTCGTCTCTCAACTCTTCGCACCTTTCTGGTCTTGCTGGGAGATAAAGATCTCTTCGAATAGGTTGTGCTGTTCGAGTCGTATCTCTCTTCGCCCTGCAAGGAAGAGCAGTGCGAGGAATGTCATTATTCTATCGCTCTTATCTTCTGGTGTGATCTCGGTGAATTTGATCTTCTCTCTGGTTTTGAAGATTTCATATAGTTTCTTCTTCAGTTGTATTATTCTTTTTTCGATGTCTTCTTCGTGTGCCGTATTCAGTATGCTCTTCTTTCTTGGGGGCGGAGTCTCTCTTCTTCTTTCGCTGGGTGGTTCTTCTTTTATGCGGTGTATACGTCGTTCTTCTACTTTTTCTGCTTTTTTGAGTTCTGCTATTAGGTCGTTTAGGGTGGCAGGTCTGAGTCTTCTGCGTCTGAGTGGTAGTGATGGGCTTGGCATATCGGTGTATTCTCTGTAATCGACTGGTTCGTCGTATTCGTTCTCGTCATCTGGTTCTGGTTCGATTAGGGTGCTGGATTTCATTCTGAGTAGTACTGAGGCGTAGAAGAGTGTTCTGCCTGATATTCTGAGGTCGAGCTGTTCGAGTTCTTCGATTCTCTTCAGGAATTTGTCGGTTACTTCGACGATGTCGATCTTCCATGGGTCTATCTCGTTCTTCTCTGCCATCTTCACAAGGATCTCGGTAGGGTCGACTGGGATATCCTGAGATGGATCGATTGGGGCTATCTCTACTGGAGCCTCGTCGGTTGTTATTGCGTCGAGCACAGAACCGTACATTCTTAAATATCTTTAATCATATAAATCTATCGGACGCCGCCTTGCACCACAGGATGCGATATCAGATTCTGTCTAAATTTTTTAATTAAGCAAACCTTCTTTTGTCAGGGGAGCGTATATTTAGCATCTGGCACCAGTGGTGCTTGGTCAAGGGTGATATGATGGTTCTGAACGACAAAAATGTTCCGAGACAGAGAAGAGGAGATGCGTATATCAAAGATCTTGGATCGCTCGATTTTAAGTCACGAATATCAGATCGCGAAGGAGATGTGATGACAATTGCCTCGCGAGAGGTTGTTATGGTCCCGCCCACCACCACCATTATGGGTGCTGCCAGAACGATGCGCGACTACAACATCAGACGGCTACCAATAGTGGATGCTGGCACGCACCGTCTCAAGGGAATCGTGACAAGTCTCGACATCGCCGACTTCATCGGTGGTGGTCTGCGCCACAACCTGTTGGAGCACCGATTTCATGGAAACCTGCTTGCAGCGGTGAATGAGAGCGTGAGAGAGATAATGGAAGAGAACGTGATCTCCCTTAGCGAGAAGAGTTCACTCAAAGACGCTCTCCACACCATGATCGATAAGAAGATCGGGGGCGTTCCTATCGTCGACGATGATGAACGGGTCAGAGCCATCATATCTGAACAGGATTTTGTATGGCTGCTCAGTGGCATCACGACAGGCAGTACCGTGGAGGAGTGGATGACAAGAGAGGTTGTCAGTATAACACCAGACCATCCCATCGGCGAGGTTACAAACAGCATGATAACCCATGGATTCCGACGTTTTCCCATCATACGAGAAGGAGTGCTCCTCGGAGTGATCACAGCATCTGACGTACTGCGATACCTTGCAAGCGGTGAGATATTCAACAAACTCGTGAGTGGTGACTCTGAAGAAGCACTGAGCGTGCATGCCAAGGAATTGATAAGAAAGGAAGTGGTGACAGCTACCCCTACGATGGATCTCGGAGAGGCTGCTGACCTGATGGTGGAACACGGGATAGGCTCACTCCCTGTTGTTGACGGCGAGACACTCGTCGGGATCATAACAGCGAGAGATTTCATAAAGTCTTTAGTACAACCTTAATATAACCTCTCTCTCGAGGATGGCAAGATATGATAAAAGAATGCATGAACCCAGAGGTCTACGTCGTAGCACCACAGGAGACCATAGCAAGGGCAAGAAACCTCATGCTCAAGCATGGCATAGGGCGGCTCGTAGTGATCGAAGACGATGAACCGATCGGGATCGTAACAAAGGAAGATATTGCAAAACGACTGAGTCAGGCAGAGCCGATCTGGCGCCGCCGCCCGATTGATGACGTTCCAGTGAGGATTGTCATGACCGAAAACCCGCTCACCATCCCCCACGAAACAAGTGCAGCAGAAGCCGCAGAGATGATGCTTGAAAACGGTATCAGTAGCATGTTAGTGGTGAAAGAAGACGATGGAAGGAGAAAACTGGTCGGTATCGTCACAAAACAGGATCTAATCAGGCATTACTCCAAGAAGACGTATGATACAAAGGTTGCTGAGATCATGGAGACCGATATAGTGACCGTCAATCGGCACCACACAATCGATCATGTGCTCTGCGAGATGGAAGAGAAGAGCGTCGGCACAGTGGTGGTGATGGACGAGGAAAACCCGATTGGATTGATCTCGTCTGACAGCATCGTATTCGCAGACTTTTTACATAGAGATTCTCCAGAAAAAGAGGTTAAAATGGCACGAAAGGACAGTACTGGTGGTAGGAGGAGTTACAGGTACGTTCGTGAGGTGCCGCTGGTGGCAGAGGACATAATGGCGCCAATTGATAAGACGATCACAAGTGATGCACTGGCAGTGGACGCTGCAAAGATGATGGTATCCATGAAAACCAAATCATTGCTTGTTATCGATGATACGCTGGTCGGAATTGTAGAATCCGATGGTATTTTAAAAGATATAGTGAAAAAAGATGCAATTAGGAGATAAAGTATGCAGATAAGAGATATTATGGCAGAGCCAATCTCCATCGACAAGGGAGAGACGCTCTCTCATGCCATGGACGTGATGGAGAAGAACGGTCTTCGAAGACTGCTTGTCACGCACAATGGCGAGATTGTCGGGATTGTTACCATAAGAAATATACTGCGAAGTCTCGGATCACGGAAGAAGGCAGGAATGCCAGCATCATCCCTGCACGTTGCAAGTGCAACAACCGACAACTTCACAAAAGTCTTCCCTGACATGAAACTCGAAGAAGCGATCACCATAATCGATCGAACAGGCGGAGTTCTCATCGTGATGGACGGAGACGAGATCCTCGGATGGATAACACCCAGTGAGATCCTGAAGAGTGCAGTAAACCTTGAAGAACGCGTGGAAGATGCAATGACAACGGATCTCATAACCGTGCAACCCACTGATAGAGTATCACATGCACGACGGCTGATGCTCGATGAGAACATCGGAAGACTCCCAGTAGTGGAAGACGAAGAGCTTGTAGGAATCGTGACAGAACGGGATGTAGCAAAAGCGATGCGAGCCTTCAGAGACCTTGTACCAAGCCACCACCAGGATGACCGGATAAAGAGACTGCTTGTCGAAGACATAATGAAGAGAGATGTCATAACAGTGGGGATGGAGGCGCCGATAGGTGAGGCAGTTCAAACCATGCTCAGAGAGAATATTGGCGGAGTAGTTGTACTTGACGGAAACGAGGAACTCCGTGGAATAATCACACGAAGAAACATAATACGAGCACTTGCCAAGAGACAATGAGAAAAGACCCAGAAGACATGGATATAGATATAAAACGGATTGCAGAGTTATTACACACAACCGAACAGCGCATAAGAGGTCTCCTCAAGAGAGGAACACTTCACAGCACACCAACGCACCACCTGATCCTTGAGAGGAGCATCTCAAAGATCGAAGTCGGAACCGCAATATTCCCCTGGGAAACGTACGAAGTGGTGTGGGGATTTCCCAAGATACACCGAGCCATGATGCTAGAACCGGCACTTCGAACACACTTCACAACAGAGAGTGTTGCAGTCGAGGAAAAGATGAACGGATACAACACACGCGTCGCCTCAATCAACGGCCAGATCGTTGCACTCACAAGAGGCGGACACATCTGCCCATACACCACAGAGAAAGCAGAGAGCCTGATACCAGAAAAGATATTCACCGATCACCCAGAATGGGTACTCTGTGGAGAGATGGTTGGACCTGATAGCCCCTACGCTCCAAAAGAGACCTACGGGATCGAATCACTCCAGTTCTTCCTATTCGACATACACGAAAAAAAAGGAGGCAAACCACTCACGGTAGCAGAGAGGCAGGAAGTCGCAGAAGAATACGGCATACAATCCACCAGACTCTTCGGCACATACCCCCTCAATGAAGCCCACCATAAGATCAGAGAGATAATACAGATGCTTGGAGCAAGCGGACGGGAAGGCGTTGTGATAAAGGACCCTGAGATGAGAGACCCACCCCTGAAGTACACAAGCTCACAGAGCAACTGCGACGATCTCAAATACGCCTTCACATACTACCACGACTACGCCCGAAGCTTCTTCTACTCACGAGTAATGAGAGAAGCCTTCCAATCAGTAGAGTGGAGAGAAGGACCAGCCGAGATAGAGAGACGCGCTCTCCAGCTCGGAGAGAGCATCTTAAAACCGATGATACAGAGCATAAAAAGAGTACAGAGCGGAGAAAAACTTGTTGAAAACGTTAAAATACGAGTAAAGAGTCTTAAAACATCTGAAAAATTCAAAGAACACCTTCGCACGCTTGGAATCGACGCGGTCTTCAGCGACCCTGTGAAGATCAGGGACGAATACCTGATAAAGATCCAGAAGATCAACCATCGAACCAACGACAAGACAGAATCAATACTCAGCGGAGAGACATAGAGCTCAATAAGAGCGAGATACCTCCTACTTACCTCGTGTTTTTATACTGCTGATCTGATCCTTCTCTTCACCCCTCTTTTGCGCTTGGCACGTATACCATCCCACCGTCTGGTGTGTTGTATATCGTTCCTACTCTTCCTGCGATCTCAACCTCGGTCATCCCTTCTGTTACGTTCAAGGTCTTTATCTCTTTTCCTTCTTTCACGATGACCTGCATGTCGGGTTGTCCCGGGTTTTTAACGATTGTAACGTCTTTTGTTGGATCGAGGAGGTCTGTTATCTGGTAGGATGATACGAGTGCGATCAAGAGGGCTACTGCGAATATCATTGCAACGTCGAATAGGTTTGCAACCCCGCTCATCGGATCTTCTTCAAACCGTCTCTTCCCTCTATCTCTTATCTTCCGTCTCTTCATGTATCTCATCGTGCAATCCACCTGTTAATATCTCTGCTATGAACTCCATGTCGTCCATCTCACGATCATACCATCGCGTCCGGATCGTTGCAATCGAGTACGAGACCGCGCCAACGAGAAGCCCTATAACCGTTGTTCCGAATGCGATTATCAGGTTTTCAGCGAGTGCTTCTATATCTCCGTGGCTAAGCCCGACAAGAGCCGGTCCCATCGGGATCAGTGTCCCCATGAGCCCGAACATGGGACCGATTCTTGCAGCAAGGCGCGTCTTCTCAAGCCGTCTCGATATCATGTACTCAACGTCGTTCAGGTGTTTCTCGAGCTTTGCCTCGAAGTTCTTATCACCTCTCTTCATCTCGTCAAGCTCTCTCAGAAATGCACTGACAAACCTGCCAGAGACGATCTCTCCATCAAACTCAGAGACCCATCGTCCAGAGAGACGCATGTACGTCTCATAGAAGAAAGAGCCCATCTCAACGAGAATGAACGCCACAGAGATGAGGAGTGCAATAATAACCGGGTAGAGAAGGTACGTTGAGATGTAATAGATCGACGACTGGAGTGTGGTAAATATATTCATCACCTTCTCCTCTTAACCCTGCCTGTGAATCGCGTCTCTCTCCAGAAGCCATATACCACAATGGAGAGCGCAATGGCTATCATGATGATCAACGTATAAAGCTTGCCGCCACTCATTCCACCTGCACTCATCGCTTCATCCGAAGCCATCTTAACAAATGGTCTTCCAAGGGCTTTTCTGATCTTATCACCCATGCTTGAATCGGTTGTATTGATCGGAATCACCATCTCGCCTCTCTGATCGCCAGTTCCCGATCCATTACCAGTTCCGTTTCCAGACTCTCCACCCCAGCCACCACCGCCGATCGGCCCCAGTTCTGGGAGTGGCTTTTGCACCCTTACTTCGATCGATTCCATGTTGTTACCCTCGTCTGGCTCGCTGATTCTCTTGTAACAGTCTGCAAATATGGTGAGTGTGTACGTTCCAGGACTTGACGGCGTCCAGGTGAACTCTACTGGTTTATTCTCCATAAAACCGAGTTCTGTGATGCTACGTACCCCTATCTCTGCACCATCAGAGGCGAGGCTCACATCGAACTCAGTGGCAGGCTCTCCGAGGTTACGAATCTCTGTCCTGATCTGGCATGACTCGCCCACGTAGAGACTGCTCGGCGCATCAAGACTTGTTACAGTGAGATCTGTCTCAGGCATCGGCTGAACTTCAACCTCTCTTCTGAGAATGTTGTTCGTATTGTCTTCTTCGTTCAAGGTCTGTTCAGGGTCAACCATTGCCTGGATGCTGTAATTACCTGGCTCCGCGGGAGTCCATTCAAACGAAACGTTATTCGTTTTTTGCGACTTGAGGTACGTGATCGATCCCTGTAACTCGGTCTTATCCACACTTCCTTCTCGCTTGCATGATAAGGTAACATTGAAGGCTCCAGCGGGAGCACCCCCCACGTTCTTGACACTGACATTGATGGTTGTGCTTGTATTCTCGTATATCAGTGGATCTGTGGTTATCTTCAGTGGTATTAGATCAGGATGATCCTTTGAACCGAATGCATAGACTCTCCCTCCGCCTGTCGTGTACACTCTTCCGTTAGCTATGAAAGGTGAAGACCCACCCTCGTTGGAATGCCATAGCTCTTCTCCGGTCATTGCATCGAGGCAGTAGAGACCCTTATACTCAAAATGCATACCCTTGCCAGAGCTCTTTCCGACAAAGACCTTCTTATCAGCCGATACTGCTGGCGAGTTTGTCCACCAGCCTACAGTTTCATTTTTCCATGTAACATTACCAGTGGCTGCGTTCAGGCAGTATGTGGCTGCTTCATCATAGCCTCCTGTGATATAGAGGTAGCCCCATGGTGTATAGGCAGGAGCCGAATCGGTCGGCAGGACTTCACCACACTGCCACCTGATACTCCCTCTTATCGCGTCTATCGCATAGAGATTGTCGCTTCCACTCTCCATCGCACAGGTTGCTGCGTATACCACGCCGTTTGCAACAGTCGGAGATCCGTAGACTCCCGCTGTTGTTGTTATCTTCCAGACTTCTGTCCCATTATCTGCATCGACAGCATAGAAGCGATCTTCATCCGGAGCTCCGAAGTAGACGTTTCCGTATGCGGCAGCAGGTGTTGAAAGCCCACCAGCAGGGAAGCTCCAGTACTGCTCGATGCTACCATGCTTATGCCTCTCACTTACAGCATAGTAGTGACCTTCTGTGCTCCCAATGAAGATCTTCCCATCTCTAATACAGGGCCCGCTGTTTATACTCGCACCCTTATCTGGAAACTCCCAACTCCATTCAATATCTCCCGTGTCAGCGTCTATCGAGTAGAGTCTTCCTGGGTTGCCAGATGCGATGAAGACGTATCCGTCGTGGTATGCTGGTGTTGCCCATGACCCGAACTCAGGAGGGGCGATCTCTTTATTCCACTCCACCTCTCCATCTGATTCATTGAGAGATGCGATGTGTCCGTCTTTACAGTAGACAAAGACCTTGCCGTCTGCAACGATGATGGATGAGGAGGGATTTGCACCGATATCTGGTGAGACCCATGCAAGGGTCTTATTATCAGGTGCTGTTGAGAGAAAGTATCGTGTCGTTGTGAGCCCAGTTCCTGCCTCCTCGTTCATATTGTGTATCATGAAGAGATCTGACCTGTCCTCGCCATAGGCGTACTCTCCTTTTGCAATGATCTTTATCATGTACTGGAAGCCATCGATTAGGCCCCTTGTATCCCAGTGATAGGAACTTCCTTTAAGGTTCTCTTTTATCTTCACCCATGATTCGCCTCCATTTGGGCTGTAGGCAAGATCGATCGTGACAGGCTTATCGTATGAGATCTCCCATCGTATCTCCAGATCTCCAGAGACCCGCTCTCCACCCCGCGGGTTCTTCAGTATTATCGGTATCCTATCGTATACAGGTATCTCTACTCTCATCTCGTTGTTGGTCTCGTTTGACTCTGGGAGGTCACAATCCGGGTCGAGGCATACTGTGAGGTTGTGAGACCCATTCTCTTCAGGCACCCATTCAAACTCGATCGATGTCTCTCCATAGAAGGAGATGTTTGTGGCGTTTCCTATCACTTCTGTATTGTTTCCTCTAATCTCTGTGAGTGTTGCATTGAACCCATTTCCCGCGCCTCTAACCTCTACCATGATCTGGTTGGTCTCGTTTGCGAAGACGTGCTCATCACTCTTTATCCCGATGGGTGTGAGATCTGGAAGTATTACCTCGACCACTCTCGTTATATTGTTGTTCTTTTCATCGAGTTCCCGCACATAATCATCCGAGTCGAGAAATACCCTAACATCATATCGACCGGTCCGGTTTGGCGTCCAGTAGAGCCTTGCACTCAACTCAGAATCTGCATATACCGATGATACCGTCTCTCTGTCAACTATAGTCCCGTTCACATAGAGTGTCAGATTGAACCGCTCTGCCACACCATCTATCTGCAGATCTATCGGGTTTGTGGCATTGGAGTATACCTCTCCTAGTATATCGATTCGAGCGGGTCTGAGATCTGGAAGTACTACACTCACTCGCCTTGATAGTCGGTTGTTCTCTTCGCAGCTCTCACTTATCTCATGCCCTGAATCCACCGTGGCCGTTAGCAGATGGACGCCTGTTTCGTTGCTCTTCCACTCGAATGATACGGTTTTAGACCCTTTCAATCCGTACAGCCGCTTCTCATCAACCATCTCGCCATTGTCCTCCAGGGTCAGATTGAACGCTTCATCGGTCATCCCTGCCACTCTCACATTCACCAGGTTTACCATGTTCACGATGTTCGTCCCGAGTTCGATCGTGGATGGATAGAGATCTGGAAGACTCACCGATACAACCCTCTCTGCCCGATTGTTCTCTTCATCAGACTCTATTATCCTGTTATCAGGATCTATGAGAGCGGTCAGGTTGTACACCCCATCGTCGTCAGGCTTCCATGTGAAGACGACCTCGGTCTCGTCATCAGCCCATGGAGTGCGCACAGTCTCTTCATCGACCGGTCTCCCGTCTGCAAGAAGCGTAACGTTGAACCGCCCGCCATTGCTTTTAACCTTGAGCTTCAGAGTGGCGTTCGTCTTCACATAGATCTCACTTGGCGTCTCTATTCCACCGATCGGGTGCATGTCAGGGTAACGAGGCGAGTCTGACTTCAGGATTCCGAGAGGATACGGTCTCCCAGCAAGTGCTGTTACCGCGGCAGACGTGCACGGAACTCTCGACGAGGATGGCGAGGATCCATCGATCTTCTTGAAGTATCCCTCAGAGTGCTGAAGACCTGTCAGGCAGTCAACGGGTGTCTTTCCATCCCTACTTCTCCAGGAATCAGGGTTCTCACCTGCGGAGATTATTGCCTGGATCGCACGTGCTGTTGCAAGCGAGTTTGAATACCCGCTCTCATCTGGAAATCCTCCATCATCATTTTGAACAGAGTGAAGATAGTCCAAAGCATGCGTTACAGATGTATCCTGGGCATATCCTGCTGATGCAAGTGCCTGGATCGCGATCGCGGTGTGGCTCACCCTCCCGCCCTCCGGGTGGTGTGTGAACTCCCATGATCCATCAGGTCTTTGGCTTCTTATCAGGTGCTCTCTCAGGCTCTGGATGATCGGAGAGTGAGGGCTCTCGCCTGCTGAGATCAGTGCGAGGATCGTCAGAGCATCATCACACGGGTCATAGTTAGTGTTATCATATCCCATCTTCTCTCCATCATAGTATGACTTCAGGTATAGAACATAGTTCATGCCTCCGAAGTCCCGTGGATCCTCGCCTGCAGACGAGATTGCGAGAACCATTGCTGCCAAGTCAGATGGAGTTAAAAAGACCTGATTACCACTCCTGTAGTTCTCAGATGGATACTCCCTCAGATAATCGATGAGGCGTCCCCACTCGTGAGGATTCTCTCCTGCCGCGGTTATTGCCATCACTGCCCATGGCGTCTGCGATAATCCTCCGATGCTCCCGCCAATATTCTGCGCACCATAGAGGTAATCGAGTCCATCCCTTATCCTCTCGCTGTACTCTCCTTCAAACGAAGAGTTGACGACGGTGACGTTGATTGCAAGCTCGTTATCGGCAGGGTCACCGGTCCACTCCTCAACTCTCACACTCAGGTTATAATCAGAAGCATCCGTGGGTCTCCATCCAAACCTCACAAATCCCTTCGTCTCTGGTCTTGATAGCCACCCAGCAAGTCTCACCGACCTCTGATCAACCTTCCCTCCCTCGATCTTGAGTGTTGCATTGAAGCTTCTCGGGGCAACGTCGTCCCCGCGGCGCTTGAGAATCCCGATTATCGTGTTCATCTGCCCGGCATAGATCCTCGAAGGTACTACGATGGCATCGACCCCGGTCTCGATAAGCGCGGCTGGTCTCACAAGCGGCTGGTCATCTCTGAGAGACCCGGTTGGCACGTCCTCGATAGATGTCACATTATCATACCTACCGCCAAGCGGGCATCTGTAGGGGTGATCGTATGCCCCATCGTTCTCTCCATCACTTCCTCTACAGGCATCAGACCATGACGACACTTCATAACGCCTATCGGCATCGCCCTCATTAAAGATCTCTTTTAAGTAGCATCCCCAGTAGTTGTGGTCCCATGAATTGTTGAGTCCATCATCGGATGCAGCCGCACAGACCTCTGTATAGGGAGGAGTGTCATCGTGGAAGTGTACAACTTCATATGTTGTATAGAGGTTGTTGTGGTGTATCGCGTTGTTAGAGCCTCCGACCTCCACGCCAGCCAATCGATCTGTGAGCTCGATTGTGATGCTGTTCTCGGTTAGCGTGTTCATCGTGGAGTTTGAATCGATGTAAATGCCCTGAGTTCCTCCATGGATGATGTTCTTTGAGATGGTGCACCGCCGTGATCCATGGAGTGATATACCGGTCAGGTTCGTCCATTCGCCCCCCTCCCATCCCTTGTATGGAATGCAGCGTAATACACAATCAGAGATCGTGATATTGCTCGAGTTTCTCACACTGAGAACCTCGTAGTGGCGTGCCTTCTCACTTGTATCACTGCACCACCTCTCTCTTGGCGAGATTGTTAAACCTGAGAGGACGATGTTATCTGAGTCCTTTATCTTCAGCTCGGTGTATATCCTTGTATCTTCCCGGGACTCTCCGATTATCATGAGATCGCGTCTATTAATGATCTTCAGTTCAGGGCATTCCACATACTCTCCGCCTGCAAGATGGACTCTTGTCCCGTCAGGAGAGTGGTCGATTGCATCCTGGATCGTTGGATAATCACCTGGGACATCGACAGACGAGACATTCTCCACCCCCACACCCGCCACGATCTCATTATTATCCTCAGAGAGCTCATCCACCTCGTTTGCAGGATCGACCACGGCGATCAGTGTGAAATTTCCAGTGGCATTCGGCATCCACTCAAAACAGATCTCAATTAACTCCCTCGGCTCGATACGATCGACTCTTTCCGATCCTATAATCTCTCCATCGACTGCAAGGGTTATGTTGAAGTTCTCTGCTTCAATCAATCCCTTATTCTCTACCCTGACTCCAAGCATATTTGTGAAGTTCATATAGGTCCTTACTGGCGTTACAATCTCTATCGGAGCTAGATCGGACTTTATAGGTGGTGGAACATCTCCTGATGTCCATGCGATCAGGTCAGAGTCGTTCAGCGTGAGAGAGGATACAGACGAGTAAGCCCATATATCCCATGCCTCACTCTTCCTGTTGTATCTGTAGAGGTATGGGTTGAAGACTCCATCAACTCTCGTCACAACACCATTTTTTTGCTCAAACGCAATACCAAAGTCGAAACAGGCTCTCTCTGTTGCATCAAGGATACTTGCTCCCTCTTTAAGGGCTATCTCCTCATAATATGTTCTCTTGTCCCAGCACTCTATAAGAACTCCAACTCTTATCTCTGGCTTTACAGTAACATTTATATCGAGCCAGTTGTTCGTCTCGTTCGACTCATTAACCTCGTTCTCTGGATCGAGATCAACCCTGATCGTGTGGTTTCCATCCCTGGACGGCGCCCAGTATAGTTCAACGATCTCGTTTGTTCCCGGTGGGATGGAATCGTGCCATATTGTTGATAGAGTTGTGCTGTTCTCACAGAGTGAGATGTTGAATGTGCCTGTGTCGTTGGTGCCAGCGTTTCTGATGATCGCGGTTATTATATTGCTCGTGTTGATATAGATCACATCAGGTACCCCGATCTCGTTTACGGTGAGATCTGGCATCGGTGCATCGGTTACACGGACCTCTACAGTCATGTTGTTGTTTGCTTCATCCAGTTCATCCACCGAATCATCAGGATCTACACGTGCCGTCAGGTTGTATCTTCCTGTCGAGGTTGGAGTCCACCCAAACTCCGCTGTCAGTCCACTCTCAGCAGCAAGTGCGTCCATTCTCACGATCCCTGTGAGGCTGCCGTTGACGAAAATCGAGACGTTGAATGCCTCTGCACCCCAAAAACCACTGTTATTGATCGTAACACGAACCGTGCCGGTCTCATTCACGACAAACTGGAGCGGCTCAATCCCTGTTACTATTAGATCGGGTTCTGGGACGTTAACGACACTCACATCCATCGTTATATTGTTGTTTGTCTCATCAGATTCGATGATCTGGTTATCAGAGTCGATCCACGCCCTCATGATGTAATTTCCAAAAAATTCAGGTTCAGGCGTACAGTTGAACTCCACATCCGCAACCTCGCTTGCATTGAGCGAGTCAATCGTTTTACTTGCGATAAGTGTATCATTCAGAAAGAGGGAAAGATTGAACCCTTGGGTTGCATCACCACCCCCGATATTTCCAACTTTTACACTCACCACATTGGAGTGGTTCCGATAGAAGGTCAGGGGAGAAAGAGACAGGGGTGTAAGGTCAGGCTCCAGGGTCTCTCCCACCACAACCTCAAGACTCTTCTCGTTGTTCGTCTCATTCACTTCATCCACCAACCCAGAGGTGTCAGCGATTACTTGGAGGTTGTAGTTACCCGGCCTCGATGGCGTCCATGTAAAATTAACACTCGTCTCCTCACTCAGATTGAGCGAGTCCACATATTTCTCATCGATAGTGCGCCCGTTTACCTTGAGCGAGACGTTGAATATGGACGCATTCGCAGTGCCATTGTTAACCACCCTCGCGGTGACGTTTCTAACACTGGAGTTATCACATGCAACATCTGTTACAAGCAGATCAGGCTTCAATTGCACAAGCGGACGCTCATCATACAAATAAGGGGTGTCACCTATCCCATCTCCGTCATCATCAACCCCTCTGTATGAAGCCCAGTAATTTCCACCAAGATAAGGTCCACCCATGACGTTCGTCCCAGGAATCTTTGTTGTGTTGTAGATGTTATCCTCAGAATCACACTCAACCCATGGTGAGAGGAAGATATTATCGTATATGAGATTATCAGAACCTTCAAGCTGAATATACTCATAAAACACGTTTCTTCGCAGGATGTTTTGATGCGCAGGTTTCTCCGTGGATTCATGTGTTGCACCGAGAAGAGAGATTGCATCATCCTTCTCACCGATTACCGTGTTGTTCACGATTATGCTCTTGTTGCCCCATATCGCAATGGGTATTTTAACACCCTCACCGATCGTGTTATTCTCAATCGTATTATACGAGGAGTTCTCGAGATAGATCCCACCCCAAGTGTAGTAAATATAATTATCCCTGATCGTGTTGTGATCAGAGCAGAGCCTGATAACCGGATCAGGGTAGTTCGAGTAGGTGCCCCCGGTCCACCCATCCCTCAGATCAAAACCCTGAACGGTGCAGTTATCCCCCAGGATCGTGATAAGAGTCCCGCCATCGTATCTCAGCACAACCGTGCCATCTGCAGTGAGGCTCACATGTGAGAACTCCTCAGGAATCATAATGGGTTCATTGTATGGCTTACCATCCTCCCTCTGAGAGACAACGATCTCTGCCCAGCCAGGGTACGAAGCATCGATCGCACCCTGAATACTATCGTAATCCTCTGGAACCCTTATCACCTTCGTCTCGATGATATTGACCGTTCTCTCCACCCGGTTATTCTCTTCATCACACTCCTCGATTGCATCCTCCGGGTCAATGGTGACGATAAGCGTAAGCGTGTACCTGCCAGTCTCAACAGGACTCCAGAGAATGGAGACATTCTTAAACTCTCCAGCAGGTAGCCCATCGATCACCTCAGAGCCTATCAACTCTCCATCTGCTTCACTTTCGATGGTGACGTTGAACGATCTCTTCACATCACTCCAGCCAGCATTCAGGATGGAGAGATTTATCCAGACAGAGGAGTTGGGGAAGAGAAGAGAGGGAAGATCGAGTCTGGCAATCAGAAGATCTGGGAGAAGGCTCTCGACCACCTCCACATCAGTAAGAAAGAGATTATTCGAGGAGTCTCCTTCAACCACCGCCCCCTCAGGATCGACCGCTACTCTGAGGGTGTGTGATCCAGCCTCCAGAGGAGTCCAGTCAAACCTTAACGTGACGTTCTCGCCCGGGTTCAATGGCAGATCAACAAAGGCTGTGGCATTCAAGATCTCGTCATCGACCGAGACGGTGATATTGAACTGATCAACCACCGAAACCCTCCCGATGTTCCCGATTGTAGAGGAGATTCCAGTACTCTCGTTCACAACGAAGAGATCTGGCATCACCACATCGATCACTGCAAGATCCTCTATGAGATCAAGCCACAAGATATGCGAAGCAATCTCGCTCTCGCTAACGGTGTGGTTGAAGGCGACACGCTCACCTCCCGAGGTTGCATCGATCCGGATCGTATCCCCTGCTTGTAGCTCACTCGAGTTGAGATAGAGGTAATAGAAATCCGGGTTTGAATCAAGTATCCTCGCATTCCAACTTAAGCTCTTGTTGAAGTTTCTGATCTCCACACTGCCAGTGGTCCCTCTGTAAAAGAGGTATCCGCAGACCAGAGTCTCAGCATCAGAAGGCGATCTCACACCGAGTGGAAGGCTATCTGAGAGATCCTTTCTGAGATCTGCAGATACCAACGGGAATATAAATAGTGAGATTAAAAATACCGCTACCAATCGCCTCACACATTTTTCACCATTTCTTATTCTACTTCAGTTCTTCGAATCCGTTTATTCCTGCGAGGTGTTTTGCAAGGTACATGCAGTCTCCTGCTTCGATCTTGCCGTTGCCGTTTACGTCTGCGGCGTCTTCAATGATTGTCTCAAAGCCTGAGACTCCGAGTAGGTGTTTTGCGAGGTACATGCAGTCTGCGGCATCGACTCTGCCGTCACCGTTCACGTCGCCGTTTAGGAGTATCGTGAAGCTTCCGTTGCTGATTGAGTGTGGGATCGGGTTGCACTCTGGTGTTGCGTCGGTGAGTGTTGTGACCTTTAGGTTGAGTGGGGTTGATGATCCGATGGGGCCGAGTGCCATGAAAGTCACGTTTGCGACGAGTACATTGCCGTTCAGACCTGGGTTTTGGGTCTGGTATGCGATGAGGGTGATAGATCCTCTTGCGGCGTCTTCGGTGTTTGCGAGTAGTGTGTCAAAGTCTGAGTTGCAGCACGCTCTTGATACGATGACAACGCCCGGGTCATAGGTGAGTGTCAGATGGATTGCGCCTGCGTCTGTCACGTTCTCGATTCTGATCGGGACTGTGAGTGTTCCTGTTGCTGCGACGTCAGGGATCGTTACGATTGCCCCACCTGGTGGTGGCGGCGTTGGTGTAGGCGTAGGTGTTGGGGTGGGAGTTGGCGTCCCTGCTACGTTGACCGCTCCATCGTTCAGCACGACTCCTCCAATCTCATGTGCACTTGGATCGCTTAAGAGCACGTTTGATAGCGTGAGACCGGTTGATCCGGTTCCAACAGCCTCGAATTCGATTGTGGTGAGAACGCCTGTGCCAGTCGCGCCATTCTCCACTCCCATCCGTGTCTCACCGTACTCGAGCTTTCCAAGCGTGTTGTTGAACTTATTCACGATCTCGATCGAGCTTGCGCCGTCCTGTGTCAGGAAATCACCTTTTGTCTGGCTTACAACCTGCAGGATCGTAGGGTCGAAGTAAAGGTCATACTGTGCTCCGTAAATCTCCTCGCCCCGTGGATCGACGGTTATATTGATCGTGAACGTCTCACCAAGGGATACATCACGGCTATCAACCGTGACACTCGGTCCTGCTGCTTCAACTACGTCCACGGTTGCACTCAGTGTATTGTTAAGCTCGTCGGTTTCAGCAATCTCGTCATCTGGATCGACTTCAACGAGAAGTGTACTGGTTCCAACAGTAGCTGGCTTCCAGTTAAAGATCACAGTGGTATCGCTATCCCCGGTAAGACTGTTAACTCTTTTATCATCCACAATCATTCCATCAGCCTTTAACGTGACGTTGAAGGCTGAAGCATCACCTGATTCAAGATTTGATACCGTTACATCCAGCGTATAGTCATGGTTCACATAAGCTGGATCAGGGATGCTAAGAGCGGTTGGCGTGAGATCTACCACAGTCGGCGGTGATTCTCCAACATTGACCGTCCCATTATTTTGCACAACACCGGCAATGGGCTGGGCACTTGGATCGCTTAAGAGCACGTTTGAGAGTGTGAGACCGGTTGATCCGGTTCCAACAGCCTCGAATTCGATCGTGGCGAGAACGCCTGCCCGAGTCACGCCATTCTCCACTCCCATCCGTGTCTCACCGTACTCAAGCTTTCCAAGGGTGTTGTTGATCGTGTTCACGACTTCGATCGAGCTTGCACCGTCCTGTGTCAAGAAGTCGCCTTTTGTCTGACTTACAACCTGTAAGATTGCTGGGTCGAATGTTAGCGTGTACTGTGCACCATAGACCTCAGCGCCACACGGATCAACTCTCACATCGAGAGTGAACGTCTCACCAAGGGATACATCACGGCTATCAACCGTAACACTTGGTCCTGCCGCACAAGCTAATGGTACAAGCTGCAATACACAGACGATGACTGCTATAGCCATCAACACATCTCTTCCAATCTGTCTCAATTCAATCTACCTCCAAATTTTTCTTATTTTTTAATGAGATTCAGGTTCATACTCATCTGGATCTCCCACTACGAGTAGCAGGAGCATCACATCATCCATATCGATCTCGCCATCACGGTCAAGGTCAGCGAGATCCTCGTTTATCGGGTACTTCTTCTTGTCATGAACGTGATTTAACAACCGGATTACATCTCCCATATCCACTACACAGTTACCAGCAGGGTATGGTGCGAGATCGCCATAGATACATCCTCTCACGCTCCCATTGCTGGTCTTGATACCTGGGATCGGTGCTGGTGACGGATCGCTTAAGAGCACGTTTGAGAGTGTGAGACTGGTTGATCCGCAGCCTGCAAGATTGAACGTGATCATGGCAAGCACACCTGCACCAGTCACGCCATCGGATGTTCCTATCCTCATCTCACCATACTCAAGCTTTCCAAGCGTGTTGTTGAACCTGTTAACAACCACGTATGAGTCGCTTCCATCCTGCCTCAAGAAATTACCCTTTCTTTGATTTGCAACCTGCAGGATCGCAGGGTTGAATGTTAGCGTGTACTCTGCACCAAAGACCTCTCTACCGTGTGGATCAACCGTTATATTAACGGTGAACGTCTCTCCTCTCAGGACTGTGAGATCTGATGGGTCAATGCTCACACACGGTGGTGGTGACAGGGTCAGGTTGATGGAAAGCCTGCCACTCTCCAGTTCATCAAGGGTTGTCGCATGCTCTGTGATATTCAACTGGCTCTCACTCGGGCTTATAGCATTGAACTTCAGGATATCGCCTGCTGTTACCTCAGCACGCTGGGAGAGCAGAAGCTGATAGTAGTTAGAGGTTTCATCTGTCTCTGCCTTCCATGTTTCACTCTGATTCAGGTTTGTTATGTTAACCATTGGATCGTTACACTCACTCCCGTCTTCATAGAAGACGTATCCATCTATCAGGAATGGAGCCTCTGGCAGGGTGTCTGTCTCTGCAGGTTCGCTTACTCCTGAAGCTGTTAGCAATACAATAAGGCAGAGTGCGGCGATAAAAGCGACCGTTACCTCCTGTCTCACTTAAGACCTCCTTTTAACGATGTAGATCGAGAGGATGATAGCGCATATCGTGAAGATGCCGAAGCCTGGTGCAGATCTTGGTGGTCCCGTTTCTGCAGTCTCGGGTGTGGATGCAGGGGTATCTGCCGATTCGGGTGTTGAAGCTGCATCAGTTGCTGTTACAGTCACAGCTGGTGTCTCTGGTATGGTCTCGGTCACAGTTATGGTTGGATTTGGCGGTTCTCCTGCATCGGTTGTAGTTGCTGTTACAGTCGGCGTTGGTGTAGGTGTAGGTGTAGGTGTTGGTGTGTTTCCATTAACGAGACAGACTCCATCCTCAACCGAGGTCTCCAGTTCCTGTGCGCTTGGATTGCTCACGATCACATCTTTTAGCTCAAGGTTTGATCCACTCTCACCTATCACCTTAAACGTGACCTGTGCAAGTGTTCCAGCCCCGGTGACACCGCTCTCGGCTCCCATCCGTGTCTCAGCGTACTCAAGCCTACCAATCGTGTTGTCGATCGTGTTCACGACCTCGATCGAGCTTGCACCGTCCTGTGTCAGGAAGTCGCCTGCGGTCTGGCTCACACACTCAAGCGCTGATGGGTCAAATATCAGATTGTACTGTGCACCATAGACCTCATATCCTCCTGGATCAACGAGTATCTCAACCGTGAACGTGTCACCAGTCTCACAGTCAACAGAAGACGGTGTGACCTCTACCAAGACACCATCAGCCACTGCGGGAAACACAATCATGCTCACAAGCATTGCCATTATTAACACTCGTCTCATCATTCCAAAAACCTCTTTATCCGTCCTTTGTAATTCCATGACAAGCCTAATCTTTCCTTCTTAACTCTATTATAATCCATCTCACCATGCCGTATCCTTCCACCGTGTTCCGATGATGACCATGTCAAGGATGTTCACCTCATGATCATTGTTGAGATCTGCACGATCTGCCCACTCACCCAGTGGAAGATCTCGCCAGCACGTATCAGGCGGCGAAGAGGACCTCCCCCACTCATAGCCAACGATCGAAGCATCCACGATATTCACAGTGCCGTCACCGTTCGCATCACCAGCAATATAAACCACCACATCAAAGTAAGACGTGTTCACCTGCGGGAGAATCCCATCATCTGTAACGGTGAGCGAAGCGTGAAACGGCTCATAACCAGAACCATTCCAGTTCCAGGATCCATATACATGCTCACATCTCACACCCGTATCATACGTACCGTCTCCAAAGCTCCAAGTATAAGAAGCGATCTCACCATCCGGATCATGCGATCCCGAACCATCAAAGTAAACCTTACAGAGATGCTTTGACCCAACATTATTAAAATCATCATAGACAGTTGCGTTTGCAACCGGTGACTCATTCTCTGCGATCGTGACACTACCATTCACTCTCGTGCAATTGATCACGCTGAAGCTAAGATCTGTCATGATCACCTCACTCAAGTTCAGATATGATAAAGCCCCTTTATCACCTCTTGCTGTAAACGTCACGGTTGCAAGCGTCCCATTCACCGTTACACCAGCCGTCGAATTAATTCTCGTCTCTGAATACTCAACCCAACCTTCAGTATTGTTAAGTGCGTTCACAACAACCTCTGACTCATTACCATCCGACGTCAGAAATCCACCCTTAACCTGCGTCTCCGCTCTCACCACACTCATATTGAATACAAGCAGATACTGAACACCAAAGACCTCACCACCCCCCGGCTTAACCACAACATCCACCGCGAACTCATCACCCTCATGTATATCCTGATCTAATGGTACAACTTCGATGGTGGCGGCACCCGCTGCTGTGACCATCAGGGTTATACCAATGAAAACGATAAGCGATATTGTTAAAAGTTTGCGTTCTATCATTTTTCACCTCATTTTTTAAAAAAATAAAAATGGAGGGAGAGTGTTTTTAGACATCCCCCCATGCTGTGTGCTTCCATGTTGTTCCGATGATCACTGCGTCGAGTATGTTCACCTCATGGTCGTTGTTCAGGTCTGCTTTGTCTGCCCTGCCATCGTATGTCGTGTCTCTCCAGCACGTGCCTGGTGGCGTGCACGTGTGCTGCCATTCAAGGCCAACCATTGAGGCGTCGATGATGTTCACAATACCGTCACCGTTTGCATCGCCCGCGATGTAGACGATCACATCAAAGTATGTGGTGTTTGTCCCGGTCTCTGGCTCTGGTGTGTCATCTGTAACAGTGAGCGATGCATGGAATGGCTCGTAGTAGTCTCCTGGCTCGTCAGGTCCGTTCCAGTTCCATGAGGTATATACATGCTCTTTAAGCATCCCTGTTCCGTAGTCACCGTCTCCAAAGTCCCATCTGTAGTATGTAATATTACCGTCTGGATCGTTCGAAGCCGATGCATCGAAGTAGACCTTGCAGAGATACTTTGAGCCCACGTTGTTGTAATCATCGTACACGATCGCGTTTGCAACCGGTGGCTCGTTTATGCAGATCTGAACAGTGCTGTTCGTAATCTCATACTTTAGCTCGCCTTCATCGTTATCCACGATCAGAACTTCACTCAAATTCAGCGTTGTACTCGATCCGACATCACCGATCGCTGTGAACGTCACCGTTGCAATCGTCCCTGCACCTGCTATACCATTAGGGGTATTACTCCTCGTCTCTGCGTACTCTGTTTCACCTGCTGTGTTGTCAACCGTGTTGATCACAACTATTGTCTCGTCTGCACCACTATCCGAGAGGAAATCTCCCTGAACCTGTGTCTCTGCCCTGAGAACACTTGAATTAAACGACAGCACGTACTGAACGCCGTAAACCTCAAGACCATGCGTATCGATCACAATCGGCACGTTGAACTGTGACTGACGCGGCACACACTCTGTCGGATCAACAACCTCAATATCAACCGATTCAGGCGTTCCAAATGCATAGACCTTGCCGTCATCACCGACTGTAACAACCATGCCATCGCCGTTGTCATCTTCTGCAACAGAGGGTGCTGATCCTCCAAGTGTTGATGTCCAGAGGGTTGCGCCTGTTGCTGGGTCGAGTGCAGCGGTTCCCATGCCTGACCATGTATCGATCTTTCCAGTAAAGATCTTTCCATCGGCAGCAGCAGGTGAGTTCGTCCAGCTACCATACCCGGTTATACTCCAAACGAGTGCCCCTGTTGATGCATCGAAGCAGAATGTGTTACCTGGTGCACTCCAGTCTGAAGAAACGTAGATGTTTCCGTATGCAAGCGCTGGTGTCGAGCTTGAGGTTGCAAGGACTGTCTGTGGGTTTGTTGTCCATCCAGAATACAGGTTTCCTGTCATCTCTTCGAGTGCGTACAGGTCAGAGCCTGCTGTCAGGTAGATGATGTCGTTTGCCTCGTCGATCGCTACCGATCCACCAACATAGCCACTGAGCGGCGTCGTCCATTGGATCGTTCCTGGTGCTGCTGCAAGTGCACAGTAAACGTTCTGGTTTCCACCATCACCGAAGAAGACGAGCCCCTCAGATTCGTCCACTGCAACGGTCGACTGCGCATTACCACCAACATTGTATGTGTGGCTTATCGCGCCTGTTGCCTCATCGAGTGCATAGTAGATTCCGTTGACATGGTCCCCGATATATACAAGCCCGTCCGCAATTGTTGGAGATGAGTCGCATACATCTGCAGCTCCATTCGAGCCAGCTGGGAGTGTGGTCGTCCATACAATGGCACCGGTATCAGCGTTCATGCAGTAGACGTTCGAACCAGAACCGATGAAGACATTCTCGCCATCGACGCCTGGAGACTGCCATGCACCCCACGTTGTGGAGGGTGTGATCGATGTGTTCCAGAGCACAGCACCTGATGCCTTGTTCAGTGCATAGAGATCATCGCCGGCATAGACAAAGACCTTATCACCAACGATCATCGCCTGTGAGGATGTCACTGCACCGATGTTATCGCTGATCCACTTCGTGGTGTTGTCATCTGGCGCATTGGATGGTGAGTTGCCTGTATTTGCGATGTCGTAGTGGAACTGTGGCCACTCAGGGGCTGGTGGTGTTCCGCAGGTGTATGTGCCGTCTGTGTAGGAGTTCTGGATGGGGTCGCCGTTATCAGTTGATACAATGTTGTTCTGGAACGCAAGGTCGCTCACGCAGTAGGTTGGAGATTCTCCGTGGAGCGTGTATGTTGCAAGTGTATATGTGCCTGGAGCCAGATTACCTGCACCGCCCTGGTCCATGTAAACACGGACGTACTCGTCACCGCCGTTGTACTGCCATGACCAGTCTGTATAGCTAAATGGGTTGCCTGTGAAGTCTATATCTGTTATATTCACACAACTCGTATCGAAGTGCAGATCGATCTGACACCCCCATACCTCAGTGCTTGTTATATCAGCCCTTAGTTCAACGAGGGTATCTGCTCCGTAAGTTCCTGTGCTATCCTGTGGAACGAGATACCATTCAAATGGGTCTGCTGCTGCAACAGGCATAACACTCAACGGCAAAGCTATCGAAAGCACCATTATCATCGCAAGAAGCGATGCGCTAGCTCCCTTTCCAAATCTACTTATACTTTCTCTTCCTATATTCATCTATTTTCCTCCCGTGGTTGTGGGTGCAGCACCTGAGCACTTTACGGGAGTACCAGTGTGTTGCACCGCACCACTTCTTTTTGATGCACTTACCACAGTACCCCACACAAGCCAAAGGCAGGAAGTTTCGATCCTTTCATAAAATTTGTGGGGCAGATCCCCGTGCATCTCGGATCTTTTAAACCATGGTTTGAAATAACTGGAAATAATGGAGATGGAGGACGGAAAACCGCCTCCTCCGAACCTGTAACAACCTTTCATCGCTATCTGTGCCTCTTAATCATCACAGCAGCAGTTCAGGATATAATTTGGATCTGCTGCACGCTTCCTGACCTTTGCCACATCGAATGCGTTTACCGCCCCATCACCGGTAGCATCTGCTGCCCATGGTGAATTCAAATAATAGTTTGGATCTGTAGCACGCTTCCTGACCTTTGCCACATCGAATGCGTTTACCGTTCCATCAGCGTTCACATCCCCGCACATTCCTTCATCGAGCGCATACAGCTTCCCTGCATCATTCCCGAAGAATACTCGCATCTCGCCTGCCGAGTTGTTGTAGATCGTTGCGCCCTGTGAGATGTATTCGCCGCTATCGCTTGATTCTGATGGTTCGTAGTACCACAACATCTCACCGTTCTCGTTGAGGCAGTATAACCTCCCGTTCGGGTTGTTGCTCGTGACATAGATGTAGAGATCGCTGCCATCAACTGCGATTGCAGGTGATGCTTTTACACGGAGGCAGTCAACCTGCGGATCGATTGTGTTGTTCCACTCCCAGATGAGCGATCCGTCTGCCGCATTCACACAGCAGACCTTTCCGTCTGGACAGTTGCCGCTGTACATCTTCTGCCCGCCGCCGACATAGATCCTGCCGTCATGGTAGACAGGCGTTGATGTGCTGTGCCAGAGGTCATAGACCCAGCTATCCCCTGTATCGTTGAATGTGCCGTCTGTCTTGTCAAATTCAACGGCATACAGGTGTCCGTCACCGTATCCATCGTGTGCGCTTGTGCTCTTCTTGGCTGTGAAGTATATCCGGCCTGTATCATCGTTGTACATGATCGATGACCTGATCTCCTCAACCGGTGTGATACCGAACTCCTCCGAGACGTTGAAGTAGCTTACGAACGTCCCGTCGTCCTTGTTGAGGCATGTGACGTTGGCTTTATCATCGCCATAGACGATGTAATCCCCGATGATTGCTGCACCAGCCCCGTTGTAACCTGTGATATATGGTGCTGTCCTCTCCCAGATTAAATCGCTCACGTTGCTTGCGTTGAGACAGTAGTAGGTGCCATAATCCGTACTTGAACTGCTTGTTCCTTTCCAGTTGCCAACGTATATCTTGTCGTCGGCGTATGTGATGGGGGTGTTCAGTTGATAACCGCTCGAACCCACCGATGCGTACTCGCGTATCGTTCCATTCCTTGCATAGATCGCTGTGACTCTGCCCTCTCCCACGCTCAGATTTCCTTTGCTCGTTGCAACGTAGAGGATTCCGTCATGGTATGCGGGGGTTGAGAGTTCGAACGAGCCTTCCGCTGCATTGCACATCGTGAACTGTGGACTCCATATCGGATCGCCTGTCGTCACATTGTATCCTGAGACGTTCCCTGTGCAGTCAAGGACAAAGACCACGTCTCCATGATCAGGTACATCCTTTGCAACGATCGGTACAACGTTTATCCCTGCAGCCATCCACTGATTCGTGTGCGTCATCACGTTCCAGTTAACGCTTCTTCCAATCACTTTCTCATTACAGATGCCTGTATTCACCTCATCCTTCTGGAACTGGGGCCATTCGACCTGTGCCGCTACAGGTACTGCTGTTGTTACCATTATTATGAAGATCATACTAACTATACTAATTGCTGCCATCTTCTTCTTCATTCTCTTCCTCCTTCACGATCTCCAAGCTGCATTCAGAAGCCGAGACCTCTGTCCCTGTCTTTTGGATTAACTGGCATATATACCTTACAATTCGACTAATGATTATTAGCTAAGTAACTAATGATTGCTGGTGGAAAGTCAAACAGGTAAACTCACTCCCAACCTGAAATCTACACCACTCAGAGAGAGATGCTGCTTCACATCTGGAGTGAATGTGGTTGTTGGGTGCGGTCTTGAAGCACAAGCTATAATTATGGTATCGTAGAAGTGAGATACATCCTTTCTCTTTCAGGCGCTGAAACGATGATTATCTCACGACAGAAGGATCTCGCGGTTCTGTTTGAGGGTCTATCATCGGATGATGCATTCTTTGTTGTTGGTTGCGGCAAGTGCGCAGAGAAGCTTCGGGTTGGCGGGCAGAGAGAGGTGGAAGAGATCTCTCATCGTCTTGTTGAGAGGGGTCTCAGGGTGGTTGGCTCGCGCGTTATAAGTACAGCGTGCAGCATCAACTCGTGGGAAGAGACTGTGAGTGAAATGCCCGAAATCGACGATGCCACGGTACTTCTTGTCATGGCATGCGGAAATGGTGTGTCTATGATATCTAAAGCCTCTCAGATGAAGACGCTCCCGGTTCTGGACACAACCTCGATTGGAGGCGTCTGCCACGGATACATAATACACGAACAGTGCGCAGCGTGCGCAGAATGCAACACACACCTCTACCATGGGCTCTGCCCTACTGCCCAGTGCCCCAAAGGCTTGCAGAATGGACCCTGCGGAGGCTCAATTGACGGTACTTGTGAGATTGGGATTGAGCGGAGTTGTGTCTGGTCACAGATATACGAAGAAGCAGAGAAGTGCGGAAGTCTCAAGGTCTTCACAAAGCTTCACCCCCCAAAGGATCATTCAAAGAAGGTGAGACGAGAAGGGATTCTGGAAAAAATCTAACAAAAAGGTGTAATATCTATTGAATTTTAGAAAAAAGATAGAAACCGGGAAGTTTGTCGTGACAACAGAGGTGGCACCGCCCAGAGGCACTGACACCACCATCCTCAGAGAAGAGCTGGATCTGATCCCGCGTTCTGTTGACGCCGTGAATCTCCCTGACAACCAACGTTCGATCATGAGGATGTCACCGATCGGTGCAGTACATCTGCTCCATGAGAAGGGTTGCGAGGTCATACTGCACATAACCTGCCGAGACCGCAACAGACTCGCCCTCCAGTCAGACCTGCTCGGAGCATGGAGCATCGGTGTGAAGAACATCCTTGCCATGACAGGAGATCATCCGCTCATCGGAGACACAGTAGGCGCAAAACCAGTGTACGATCTTGACTCAACACAACTACTCCAGTTGATCCAGAACTTGAACCGTGGACGTGACATAATGAATAGACAGCTTGAAGGCGGGACAGACTTCATCGCTGGTGCCGTGGTTCGCCCCGACCCAGACGACAAGATGCAGCTACTGAAACTCGAAAAGAAAGTCTCCTGCGGGGCACGATTCATCCAGACACAACCTGTCTACAAGACTGAAGAATTCAAAAAATTCCTCAAAAAAGCCTCACACCTCAAGACTCACATCATCGCAGGTATACTGCCAATATTCTCACTAAAAACAGTGAAATTCATAGATGAAAAACTCCCAGGAACCACAATCCCAGAAGAAGTCAAACAGAGAATAAAAAACTCCACAGACCCCGCAAACGAAGGAATTGAGATCGCAGCAGAGATCATAAGAGAACTGCAGAGCGTTGCAGGCGGCGTGCACATAATGCCAATTACCACACACCGATACACAGAAGCAATACTCAGGCGAGCAGACTTGCTATAGAGACCTTTGCAAGGACTCGCCGGACCCGTCCACATAGGATTATAAATATGGGAGACTATCTTTTATTTATGCTGAGGGTAAGGGAAATTGTTGAAGAGTTGAAGGTGTTTGAGAGGAATAAGGTTCCTTTTGAGGTTAAGGTTCTCGGTGTTGCAACCTATATTCAGACGTCTTCTGTGAGAAGGACTGCTAGAATTCTCTCTGAGCTTCATCCAGTCTCTAAAACCTCTGTTTGGAACTGGATACGGAAGTTTGAAGAGAAATTGCCTGTTGTATCAGAGAAGAAGAGAAGATACTCTATAGCATTGGACGAAACAGTTGTTAAATCAAATAAAAAGGCGTACTATGTCTATTCTGCGGTAGATGTTGAGAAGAACGAGTTAATTCTGATGAGAGTTTATACAAACAGAAATTATCTTGTTTCAAGGTCTTTTCTCAAAGAAGTGCTAAAGTTCTGCGAGAACAAGCCAAGATTCATCGTTGATAAAGCTCCCTGGCTTATAGATGCACTGAAAAGCCTGGATCTGGAATTTGAGCATCAAACCTTTCGGAGAGAGAAGCCTGGTTGAATCAGTGTTTTCTTCGCTAAAGCAGAGAATAAAGATATTCTTTTACTCAATTAACTCTTTTAATCCTGTTAAAAACTGGAATTTATTCTGTAAGCTATTTATGCTTTATTATAATCGGTTGAGGTGGTGTTTATGTTAAGTGGACACGTCCGGACTCGCCCACATAAAGTTATAAATACGGGAGACCATCTCTTATTTATGCTGAGGGTAAGGGGAATTGTCGAAGAGTTGAAGGTGTTTGAGAGGAATAAGGTGCCTTTTCTATGTTGAGATTCCCGGTGTTGCAACCTATATTCAGACGTCTTCTCTCGGAGGACTGCCAGAATTCTCTCTCTGAGCTTCATCCGGTCTCCAAAACCTCTGTTTGGAACAGGGAACTCTCTTTGGAACAGGGAAGTTTGAAGAGAAACTGCCTGCTTGTATCAGAGAAGAAGAGAAGATACCTGATAGCATTGCATTAGACGAAGCAGTTGTTAAAGCAAGATAAAAAGGCGTACTATGTCTATTCTGCTGTAGATATTGAGAAGAACGAGTTAATCCTGATGAGAATTTATACAAACAGAAATTATCTTGTTACAAGGTCTTTCAGAGAAGTGCGTGAGAAGAAGCCAGAATTTATCGTTGATAGAGCTCCCTGGCTCTATAGATGCACTGAAAAACATAGACCTGGAACTTGAGCATCAAACCTTTCGGAGCATGAAATCCACCCAAAAGATTTCATGCAACACTAAAACAGAGAATAAAGATATTAGGGTCTCTTTTTTTCCAGTTTATCTGTAAAATTAAATGACCACTGGGATGGTTCATTATAGAAATTAAAGAATTCGAGTAAAGTGTAATTAGTATTAGAGTTTTCTTCTCTTGATTTTTTCAATAAATCTTTCCATGTTTATTCTATTCTTCAAGTAGAACTGACAGAACAATTGTGTAGTATAGAATTTTCGGTAATAGAGATGCGAGTCTTTCAAACTAAATATTGCCTTATGCTATTTTGAAGAAAGATTCTATTCTGCTTCTTGTTTCAGTGAATTTTTCGTATTTGTTAATCCCTTCCACTGTTTGTTTTATTGCGTAACTGAAATCTTTAAGTAAGCTTGATAGATTCTTGTTGTATTTGCTGTCAAGCCAGAATAGGTTTGCTGGATAATTCTCAATTCTCTTTTTAAGCTTTTTTACATCTATGTTACTTTTCACTTTTATTAGAGGAATTGTTCTGCAGTTAAGAGGTAACAGAATATTATTGTAGGCTAAGAATCCAGCATCAGCCATGATAACCTTTATTTTCCCATTTTGAGTTTCCAGATTTGATATTACTATCTCTTCCCAGATTTCCTTCTTTGGTTCGTTCTTCAACAACCGAGAAATTCGTGAGATTTATCAGAGTGTGCAGACAATATAGCCTACTTCAGAACCTCTAAGAGAATCATGGCAGAATTCTGCATCAAAAAATCCATCCTTTATCATCTTTTTCCCTTTCCTAAGCCTGTTTAAATCCACTATTGTTACAACCGTGGTCTCCAGTCCATAGATCTCGTCTGCTTCTTCTTTAACATTCCTTTTTATTATATTGTCTATCCTTACTTTTGTCCTGTGTGATTTCTTCCTGAAATCTTCGCAATCTGAGAATGATTTAAGCACCTTTAAGCTTTAAAATGTATCTCAACTCCCCGTGGTCTCTCAGAAATGCGTAAAAGAGAATCAGAGATAACCCAAAGAAGAACCTCATAATCTCAACAATACAATATTCTATGATATAGTCGTCACACGTCTCTTTCGTCTTGAACATCCCTCTTGCTCTCTCCACAACAACCTCAGCAAACTCTAAAGCTACAAACCAAAATTCATCTTCTTTCATCTCTCCACTGTTTAGGGTCTCTTTCATCTGAATCCATAATAAGTTTAGATAAGCGCTAAAACATCTCCATATTTTTATCTCTAATTTCCAGCAAAGTGTGATTCAAAAATAACAAGGGAAACTCCTTAAATCAAGAATTAAGTGTTAAAAATAGAAAAATTTAAAAACAGACTTATCTAATTAGTTTTCATGATTTTGAGAAGTGTGGTGGAGAGGATCAGCAGTGGAGAGATGGAAGAAGATGAATTTTGGTTTGTAGCTTTAGAGTTTGCTGAGGTTGTTGTGGAGAGAGCAAGAGGGATGTTCAAGACGAAAGAGACGTGTGACGAGTGTGACGACTATATCATAGAATATTATATTGTTGAGATTATGAGGTTCTTCTTTGGGTTCTCTCCGATTCTCTTTTACGCATTTCTGAGAGACCACAGGGAGTTGAAAGACTTTTTAAAGCTTAAAGGTGCTTAAATCATTCTAAGATTGAGAAGATTTCAGGAAGAAATCACACAGGACAAAAGTAAGGATAGACAATATAATAAAAAGGAATGTTAAAGAAGAAGCAGACGAGATCTATGGACTGGAGACCACAGTTGTAACAGTGGATTTAAACAGGCTTAGGAAAGGGTGCTGTGTTGAATAACTCTTAAGTTTCCTTCCTGTATTTCTCATTTACAGGAGGGATGATTGGGATGCAGAGTAAGAGAAATTGGAAGGAATATAATGAAAAACTTGTGCGGAGGGTGCTGTGTTGAACAATTGGCTGGATGGGGTATATCTTCAGGTAATTGTTTCTCTGAGAATGTAGGCTTAAACACTTATGAGCATGTTGTAGAAGATGAATTTCATCTTTACTTCTTGAAATAAAGCTTCTGTAGATCTTGCTCTGCATGTCTCTCCAAATACTCTTTTAACACCAGAGAAGAAACTCTCTGTTGTCCATCTGCAGCCATACCTGTATTTATCTTTCCATCTTTCATGACCTAACTCTTTTGGGTTCTCTTACTCTCTTAGCTCTGGATGGAGAGCCTCTTGACTTTGTTGAAGAGTTACTTCTTATCTTGATCACTGGTTCTACATTATTTTCAGCAAGATAATTGAAATTCTCTCTGCTATCATAACCTCCATCACCATATACCCTACTTATCTCTCCACCTCTTCCTTTAATTTGCTTTACCAGAGGTTTTAACATCTTTCCATCACCTGTTCTTTCATCTGTTATCTTTAAGGCTAAGAGTTTCCTTGTTTTAACGTCTATAGCAATATGAACCTTAATCCAACCCTTTCTCGTCTTTCCATTTATCTCTGATCCACTCTCCTCTATTCGTTATCTTCATACCAGACGAATCTATTGCAACTACAAGATCTTCTCCAAGATTACTAGAGAGTTCAAAGTCTAGTTTCCTCAACCTCTTACAAACAGTGGAATAATCAGCTACCTTTAACTCAGGTATATATTCTGATAATTTCCTCAAAAATCCTTCCATTTGTCTTAATGGAAGGAAAGCTACATGCAAGAAAGCTAGAAAACACATAAAGGTTCGAGGAAACCTGAAAGGTCTGCCAACCTTCCCCTCATTCATCCTATTTAATTCTTCATCCCAGTTCTCAAGGAAATCCAATGAGATATAGAGTTCTCCCCTCCGCACAAGTTTTTCATTATATTCCTTCCAATTTCTCTTACTCTGCAATCCAATCATCCCTCCTGCAAATGAGAAATAACAGGAAGGAAACTTAAAAGTTATTCAACACAGCATTAAAAATGGAAAAATTTAAAAACAGACTTATTTAATTAGTTTTCATGATTTTGAGAAGTGTGGTGGAGAGGATCAGCAGTGGAGAGATGGAAGAAGATGAATTTTGGTTTGTAGCTTTAGAGTTTACTGAGGTTGTTGTGGAGAGAGCAAGAGGGATGTTCAAGATGAAAGAGAAGTATGACGACTACATCAATGGAATATTATATTGTTGAGATTATGAGGTTCTTCTTTGGGTTCTCTTCGATTCTCTTTTACGCATTTCTGAGAGACCACAGGGAGTTGAGAGAGATTTTAAAGCTTAAAGGTGCTTAAATCATTCTCAGATTACGAAGATTTCAGGAAGAAATCACACAGGACAAAAGTAAGGATAGACAATATAATAAAAAGGAATGTTAAAGAAAAAGCAGACGAGATCTATGGACTGGAGACCACAGTTGTAACAGTGGATTTAAACAGGCTGAGGAAAGGGAAAAAGATGATAAAGGATGGATTTTTTGATGCAGAATTCTGCCATGATTCTCTTAGAGGTTCTGAAGTCGGCTATATTGTCTGCACACTCTGATAAATCTCACGAATTTCTCGGTTGTTGAAGAACGAACCAAAGAAGGAAATCTGGGAAGAGATAGTAATATCAAATCTGGAAACTCAAAATGGGAAAATAAAGGTTATCATGGCTGATGCTGGATTCTTAGCCTACAATAATATTCTGTTACCTCTTAACTGCAGAACAATTCCTCTAATAAAAGTGAAAAGTAACATAGATGTAAAAAAGCTTAAAAAGAGAATTGAAAATCATCCAGCAAACCTATTCTGGCTTGACAGCAAATACAACAAGAATCTATCAAGCTTACTTAAAGATTTCAGTTACGCAATAAAACAAACAGTGGAAGGGATTAACAAATACGAAAAATTCACTGAAACAAGAAGCAGAATAGAATCTTTCTTCAAAATAGCATAAGGCAATATTTAGTTTGAAAGACTCGCATCTCTATTACCGCAAACATGCGATTACAGAAATAAAAACGATCTCCTATGCTACACAATTGTTCTGTCAGTTCTACTTGAAGAATAGAATAAACATGGAAAGATTTATTGAAAGAATCAAGAGAAAAAACTCTAATACTGATTACACTTTCCTAAATTCCTAAATCCCCATACTTTTAGGCACCATGATACTAAACTTCTCAAAAATCTTCCTTTGCTGCTTGGTTAATTCCTGAACTATAATCTCATCCTCATACACCTTACACTTCAGATTCCTTAAGGTGAGTAGAACCTCCTCCACAGTGTAATCTCTCCCTAATTCTCTCTTCAGCAGTGAATAAACAACAAGTGAAGCGAACTGCAGAAACAGGTAGCCCCTCAGCGTCTCTTCCTTATGCACTCTCAGAGGAAGCAGGTTCAGATCATCCTTTGGAAAGCCAAACAGCTTTTCTGCAATCTGTCTTGTGTAATACAAAGATATTACATTCTCTCTATCCGGTTCAGAAGAGGAAATGAGAATCATTATCCCTTTCTTCATCAAAATGTATTCCATCTCCTCTTCTTCATCCTCTTCAATCTCATCCATTACCTTAAGCAGAGTTCTTCTTATCTCTCTTCCCTTTCTTTCAGGATCAAGTACAACATAAGCATAGACTCTTTTACCAAATAACTCAACTTCTCTTTGCTTTACAAACAGTACTCTTCTTCCATACCTTACAGCATTCCTGTAACTCTCTAACTCTCTGGATTCCTCAAGAATAGGCCTCTTGTACAGCTTCCTTAAAGCCGGCAATCTTATCAGGAACTGTATTTCCTCATTGTAAAGCTCCTTTATATTCTCTTCAGAGAAGAATCCTGCATCAAGAATGAGAAAGTATCTTGATACACCATACTTCTTTAACTCCTCCACAGTTGCCTTGAGGGTTGACACATCAACAATATTACCTGCAATATACCTGAAAAACAAAGGAAGTGATGTACTCCTGTCAATAACAAGCAACAACTTGATTTGTTTGTCTATTTCCTCGTTATGCCATCCCCATGATGATCTTGGAATATTTATCTGGTTTGGAAGAGCAGTTGTATCAATTACTATTCCTTCTGAGGGTGTTATCTGTCTGATGTATTCTTTGAAGAATTCCCTCTGGATGCTTTCATCACCAATCTCCTCAAGAAACTCACTTATTCTTTGTGAACTTATATCAACATCAAAGAACTTCCTGACTATGTTGCCCTCATACCACATCCTTGCATACCTCATTGCAGATGGATAACACAATCGGTAGAAGATGAGTGCAAGAAACATCTCTTTTTTAAGGTTCTCAAAGAATGTTACTCTATTAATGAACTGGTTGAGGAAATAAGTATCACCAAAATCTAGAATTAACTTCTCTCTCCTCTCTCTACTCTTTTTCTTGAATATTTTCTTCTCCTTGTCAACAACAACTCCCAGATACTTTGTTTTCTGCCTCGGCTTCTTCTTTTCAGGATCCCAGTAAGATGTTACCTCGTAAGCATATTCTTTGTTCCCGAACTTCTTGTATCTGATGAAGCTCATAATGGTCAATTAGGCATTATAATATAAATATTTTTCCGTAATACAATACTTGCTTTTTCCTGGAAAAAGAGAGTTTATGGGGAGAGTTTATTTTTCTAGTGCCTAATTATTTGGGAATATTGGAATTTTCCATTATGAGGCTTATTAGTAAACTTATCTAAACTTGCTCCAACAAAATTCCCATCATTTAATAAAACAATGATTGGTTTTATGTCAAGATGGGGAATCTTATAGTGCAAATCTTTACTGGCGAGTTTTTTTGCCGAGATATTTTTCAAACTTTGAGATTAAAAACTCCCATTCAAAATTAAGATTGAAACCAACAGGAACAAAATTCCAGACATTTAATCCATCCCTAAAGAATTGGTTAAAAAATTGTGTTACAATTTCTTTTTCCGAAGATTCCCATTCTTTTAAGATTATTAACCCGCCTCTAGGTTCTCCAGTTCTTAGATCAATTCTTTGAAATTGGATTGTTATAATTCTATCCGTATCTGGATCTGGCTTTTCCTTATGCGAATATGTTTCAATATCAAAATAATATTCTGCTATAATTACCAAATAGTTTTAATTTTTTATAAATATTTTCTTTTGGCTCCCGTAGTCAGCGATTGGACTTAACTATGATAAGTGGTGTTTGGCAGCGATCTGCAGTTCCCAAGGGCTCGCGCACCTCAGTACAGTGCAGAACGTGGGCCTGCTTATCTGCTGTGTTCGGAATGGGTACAGGAGTTTCCAGGCCACTATGGCCGCCAGCACCAAGTTATGCCGATAAGCGTGTGACACTCTGAATTTCGCCTGGATGCAAGCTTCACAGAGCCAAGGAAGATGGTATGGGACTGTTAGTGGCCGCGGACTGAACACCTCGGTTTCCCTTGGTGCGTACATCCCGACTCTATCAAACTCATCTTCTATGAGCGTCCCACAGAGGTCTCTTATTTGGGTGGAGTTTCGGGCTTAGATGCTTTCAGCCCTTATCTCTTAGCGCGTAGCTGCTCGGCAGTGCCCTGTCGGACAACCGATAGACCAGTGGCGCCGCTGCCCAGTTCCTCTCGTACTATAGGCAGCTTGCCCTCAGACCTCAGACACCCCCAGTAGATAGTAACCGACCTGTCTCACGACGGTCTAAACCCAGCTCACGATCTCCTTTAATAGGCGAACAACCTCACCCTTGGCTGCTGCTGCACAGCCAGGATGGAAAGAACCGACATCGAGGCAGCAAGCCGCCGGGTCGATATGTGCTCTTGCCGGCGACGACTCTGTTATCCCTGGGGTAGCTTTTCTGTCATCAATAGCCCTCATCAAGAAGGCATAGTGGTTCGCTAGACCCGAGTTTCCTCTCGTCATCCCTTATTATGCAGGATAACGTCAGGCTGACTTATGCTCTTGCACTCTTCAGTGGATTTCTGACCCACCTGAGTCAACCTTTGGGCGCCCTTGATATCTTTTCAAGGGCGTGGCGCCCCACCCAAACTGCCCACCTACAGATGTCCCCAGATAACTGGGTTAGGATCATAGTCCTGGAAGGGTAGTGTCTCATGGTCGACTCCACTCACGCTGGCGCGCAAGCTTCGACGTCTCCTACCTACACTGCACATCCAAAACCACGACCCAACCGCAGGCTGCAGTAAAGCTCCACGGGGTCTTCACTTCCCCCTGGGGGTCCCCAGACTCTGCACTGGGATGTAAAGTTCACCGGGCACTGGCTAGGGACAGTAGAGCTCTCATTGATCCATTCATGCAAGTCGCCAATTAAGCGACAAGGTACTACGCTACCTTAAGAGGGTCATAGTTACCCCCGCCGTTAACAGGCCCTTCGTCCCGTTGAACCGGGTTTTCAGGTACCTGCACTGGGCAGGATTCACTGACTGTACACATCCTTTCGGACTTGCAGTCAGCTATGTTGTTATTAGACAGTTGGAGCTCTCTGGTCACTGCGACCTGCCCCCTTCAGGGCAGGCACTCCTTCTCCCGAAGTTACGGAGCCAATTTGCCGAATTCCCTTAGCCAGCATACCCCGACACGCCTTAGCCTCTTCAGCTAGGGGCACCTGTGTCAGTTCTCGGTACGATCGATCCAACAGCCTTTTCACGGGCACCTGGGATCAGCCGAGTTTCCCCATCACATCTTCACCCTCTTCTCGCTATTACAGCACTCCAAGGGCTTCAATGCTTAGACAGTGCGACGGCACTGCTCAGCCTACCCGGATGCGTCAGCACAAAACGTTGGATCGGTACAGGAATATTAACCTGTTTCCCTATTCGACATACTCGGATTACGGTATGCCTTAGGATCGACTAACCCTCGGCTGACGAACATTGCCGAGGAAACCTAGCCCCTACGGCGGCTGGGATTCTCACCCAGCTATGCTGCTACTATTGCCAGGATTTTCGTTCCAACACGGTCCACAGGACCTCACAGCCCTGCTTCTACCCATGCCAGACGCCTTCCTACCAGATCACCTCTCGGTGCTCCGGGGTATCGGTGGTCGACTTGAGCCCCGTCCATTTTCGGGGCCCTAAACCTCGACTGGTGGGCTGTTACGCACTCTTTAAAGGATAGCTGCTTCTAAGCTCACCTTCCAGTTGTCTTGGGCTTAGGACTCCCTTTAACTAACACTTAGTCGACACTTAGGGACCTTAACCCCGGTCTGGGTTGTCTCCCTCACGGACTACAAGCTTACCCCAGTAGCCCGGACTACCTGCCTTCTACGACGACGACGTGTTTGGAGTTTGACAAGAGAGTGAGGAGTTTCCTCCCCAGCTTCCCCAATCAGTGCTCTACCACGTCGACAATCTCCAGCAGGGTCATGCTACGACATGTTTAGGAAGGAACCAGCTGTTACCCAGCTCGATTAGCCTTTCACTCCTAGACACAGGTCACGCGAATGATTTGCAAATCAATACCGCTAACGGTCCTCCACGTAGCTTTCGCCACGCTTCAACCTGCCCACGCCTAGATCGCTGGGTTTCGGGTCGTAACCGAGTGACTCCACGCGCTTGTACACGTCGCACCTCAACCCCCCGAAAGGGATCTGCGTGCATGTTGCTTTCGCTCCGGCTCCCCCCATAACGAGGTTAACCATCGCCACTCAGATACACTCCCTGGCCCGTTCTTCAAAACGTAAGATACAACATCGGCACTGCAACTCGTACAACAGCCTCGCGACTGCTTCCTTCGTTGCAGAGGTCCTTTCATGCTGTATCGTTCCATCACCGTTCAATTTCAGGCACTTTTCACCTCCCTTCAGAGGGCACTTTTCAGCTTTCCCTCACGGTACTAATGCGCTATCGGTCTCAAGACGTATTTAGTTTTGGAAGTTGATGTCTCCCAGATTCCCGCGAGAATTCCGACCCACGGTACTCAAGGACAAGACCACAATCCTTCAGGCTTACACCTACGTGACTATCACACTCTATGGTCTGTCGTTCCAGACAAGTTCGGTTTCACCTGTGAGGACTGCAAGCGGTCAAGCCCTTACAACACCACATCTCCACTCAATCTCTTGGGTGGATTCAGTTTGAACTATTGCTGTCTTCACTCGCCGTTACTAACAGCATCCCTTTTTGGTTTCTTTTCCTGCCCCTACTAAGATGTTTCAATCCGGGGCGTTCCCGATCCCATACGGGATCAACACCGAAGTGTTAAGATGTCTCATTAGGAGATCCTCGGTTCAACAGATCCCTGCGCCTCGCCGAGGCTTATCGCAGCTTGGCACGTCCTTCGTCAGCGCTTGAGCCGAGCCATCCACTGAACGGCACAGTATACCAGATCCGGCATCTGCTCCACTTACATCCAGTAAGCGTCCAGAGTATCACACGTATACACGGCATCATAAAATCCAAGTTTGAACTTAGATCTTCAACCCTTCCCTACCGGTCATTGCGGCCGGTAGGTGCATCGGTACTGGACTCGCTGGGACTTGAACCCAGGGCCTCTGCCTTGCAAAGGCAGCGATCTTCCAACTGATCTACGAGCCCAATCAACGTAGGCTCGTGGCCCACGCGAAACCACTATTTCACTTTTATGGTGAATAAATTGTTGTGGCAGTCCCCCATTCCGATTATTTAATCACGTTAGGAGGTGATCCAGCCGCAGATTCCCCTACGGCTACCTTGTTACGACTTAACCCCACTCGCGAAGCCCAAGTTCGAACACGGCAAAGACTCCGCGCCCTCACTCAGACCTCACTCGCATGGTTTGACGGGCGGTGTGTGCAAGGAGCAGGGACGTATTCACCGCGCTATGTTGAAGCGCGATTACTACGGATTCCGGCTTCACGAGGACGAGTTACAGTCCTCGATCCGAACTACGGCTGGGTTTAGGAGATTTCCATCCCCTCTCGGGGTAGGTGCCCATTGTCCCAACCATTGTAGCCCGCGTGTAGCCCAGATCATTCGGGGCATACTGACCTACCGTTGCCCGCGCCTTCCTCCGTCTTAGCGACGGCGGTCCCTACAGTGTGCCCATCCTTCTTGCGAAGCTGCTGGCAACTGTAGGCACGGGTCTCGCTCGTTACCTGACTTAACAGGATGCTTCACAGTACGAACTGACGACGGCCATGCACCTCCTCTCAGCGGATCAGGTAAGGTCTTCAGCCTGACCTTCATACTGCTGTCTGATCTGGTGAGTTTTCCGGCGTTGAATCCAATTAAACCGCAGGCTCCACCCGTTGTAGTGCTCCCCCGCCAATTCCTTTAAGTTTCAGCCTTGCGACCGTACTTCCCAGGCGGCTCGCTTCGCGGTTTCCCTACGGCACCGGATACGGACGCACCGTACCCGACACCTAGCGAGCATCGTTTACGGCTGGGACTACCCGGGTATCTAATCCGGTTTGTGCCCCCAGCTTTCGTCCCTCACCGTCGGACTCGTTCTGGTAGGATGCCTTCGCCATCGATGGTCCTCCAAGGATTACAAGATTTCACCCCTACCCCTGGAGTACCTCCTACCTCTCCCGATCCCAAGTTTAGCAGTATCTCTTAGACGCCTAACAGTTAAGCTGCCAGATTTCCTAAGAGACTTACCAAACCGGCTACGAACGCTTTAAGCCCAATAAAGTCGGTTACCACTCGGGCCGCCGGTGTTACCGCGGCGGCTGGCACCGGTCTTGCCCGGCCCTTGCTATCAACTGTTTTTTAGACAGTTGGACAGCCAACACTGTGTGCTGGCACTCAGGGTTCCCTTATCGCGCTTTCGCGCATTGTAAAGGTTTCGCGCCTGCTGCACCCCGTAGGGCCTGGATTCGTGTCTCAGAATCCATCTCCGGGCTCTTGCTCTCACAACCCGTACCCGTCACAGGCTAGTAGGTACGTTACACCCACTACTACCTGATAGGCCACAGACTCATCCTTAGGCGCCAGAGCTTTCGATCAAGGAGCATTCCAGCAACCTTGAAATATCCGGTATTATCCCTAGTTTCCCAGGGTTATCCCGAACCTAAGGGTAGATTATCCGCGTGTTACTGAGCAGTTCGCCGTGTTCACGAAGAACACTTGACTCGCATGGCTTAGTCGAACCCTGATAGCAGTAACCTCTGGCAGGATCAACCAGAATTGTACTTGGGAAGTTGCACACTTTATTTAGATCTTATTATTGATCGGAGCAGGGAGACTACCACAACAAACGTCAGACTGAAAATCCTCTTTTCCAGTCTCCACCAAGACAACTTTGCCACAGTACATGCATAGATAGCTTATCACATACTGGCAGAAGCCAGCAATGCACAAGCCGATCTTCACATCACCATGGCAAAAACACCCGAACACGTTCGGGAATTATCTTCTATCCACCGAATCACATATAAAGATTTCGGTAGTGTTTGGTGGTCAGGGCGCTGAGAGTTGCATGAAACACCAACTATAAATCAAAAATAGAGGATGCTTCTCCAGCGATGGCCCGGTTTATGTGTAGATACAGAATAAATTCCAGTTTTTAACAGGATTAAAAGAGCTAATTGATCAGAAGAATATCTTTATTCTCTGTTTTAGTGTTGCATTAAATCTTTTGGGTGGATTTCATGCGAGTTTCAGATTTTCAATCTGAAACAAGGAGAACACTGATTCAACCAGGCTTCTCTCTTCCGAAAGGACTGATCGCTCAAATTCCAGATCCAGGGTTTTCAGTGCATCTATAAGCCAGGGAGCTTTATCAACGATGAATTTTGGCTTGTTCTCACAGAATTTTAGCATTTCTTTGAGAAAAGATCTTGTAACAAGATAATTCCTGTTTGTATAAGCTCTAATCAGAATTAACTCATTTCTTTCCACATCTACCGCAGAATAAACATAGTACACCTTTTTATCTTGCTTTAACAACTCTTTCGTCCAATGTTATCAAGTATCTTCTCTGATGCAAGAGGCAATCTCTCTCCAACCATCCTCTTCCAAAGAGAGGTCTATGGAGACCGGATGAAGCCAGAGAGAATTCTGGCAGCCTTCCCGAGAGAAGACGTCTGAATACAGGTTGCAACACCAGGAATCTCAACATAGAAAAGGCACCTTACTCCTCTCAAACACCCTCAACTCTTCAACAATCCCACCTTGCCCTCAGCATAAATAAAAAATAGTTTCCCGTATTTATAATTTTATGTGGACACGTCCTATTGTTCTAATCAAAATTATTTTATACTAAAGATAAAAAGGAAAAAGATACTTCAAAGTCTATTTTCCCAGAAACAACAATGACGACTAAGAAAGATCCTAAAACGGACAAGACGGTGAATATAAAGAAAAAAGAAGATGTTAATGTAGATAGGGATGATTTTAGAAGCATTTTGATTAGTGGTTTTAAAAGATCTTATTATGAATATAATTGGTTTGAAAGTTCCCACGAATTTAAACTAGCTTATCAATTAGATATTTTTGAAGACGTTGAGTTTTGGATCAGAAACAAAAGAACATACTATCATGAGTACGGGATAGGCAATAGATATCACCCAGATTTTATAGTAAAACATGGCGAGAATATGTATGTAGTTGAGGTCAAGGGTACTGGTTACTTAGATACATAGGGTCTCTTTTTTTCCAGTTTCTCTATAAAATTAAATAACCACTGGGACGGTTCATCATAGAAATTAAAGAATTTCAGCAAAGTGTAATCAGTATTAGAGTTTTCTTCTCTTGATTCTCTCAACAAATTTTTTCATATTTATTCTATTCTTCAAACAGAACTGACAGAACAATTGTGTAGCATAGAAGATCGTTTTTATTTCTGTAATCGCATATTTGCGGTAATAGAGATGCAAGTCCTTCAAACCAAAGATTGTCTTAGCCACTTTGAAGAAAGACTCTATTTTACTTCTTATTTCAGCAAATTCTAAAGCTACAAACCAGAATTCATCTTCTTTCATCTCTCCACTGTTGATTCTCTCCACCACGCTTCTCGAAATCATGAAAACTAATTAGATAAGTTTGTTTTTAAATTTTTCTATTTTTAACACTTATTTCTTGATTTGAATTGTTTCCCTTGTTATTTTTAAATTACACTTTACTGGAATTTAGAGATAAAAATATGGATATGTTTTAGTGCTTATCTAAACTTATTATGGATTCAGATGAAAGAGACCTTATTTCTCTCTTCGCTTAACTCTGAAGGTCTTCCCCCTACGTAGTTCGGTTTTAAGCCTTTCATACCCTGTTTATTCCATCTTTCAAGCCAGACGTAACCTATTATTTTACTCACTCCCACTTCCTTAGCTTTTTCGGGGATAGTTGCTCCTTTGTAGAGTTCTTTGATGAAGAAAAGCCTTCTCAGGTATACTTCTGCACAAACCTTCTTCTTTCGAGTCTCTTCGTTTCAGTTCTTCGAGGGTCAAGCCACTTAGCAGCTTCTTTTTCTGGTTTTCGCCCCCACGTGGTTAGTCTTGGCATATAGCAGTGGGAGAGCGTCTTTCCTTCTCTACGCTTGAAGAGCCTTGTCGAATTCGCCTCTGTCGATGGCTTTCACTGCTTCTTTAGGGCTCATTCCTTCAACTGTGACTCCGAGTGTCTTGCAGGTTCCGATTATCTCTTTCACCCTGTCTCGGGTGGTGTATGAGAGCAGTTTCTCTCTTTTCATTTCGGAGATTTTGACGAGTTGATCGATCTTCACGTCGCCGACCACTTCGCTTCCTGGGAGGCTAGCGCCTTTGCTAACTCCGAGCTCTGAGAGTATCAATGCTGATGTGGGTGGTGTGCCAACCTCTATCGTGAAGTTCTTTGCGTCATCGACCACGATCTTGACTGGCACTTGCATCCCGTCATAAGCGTTAGTTGCCTTGTTTATCTCGTCGACCACGGCTTTTATGTTCACTCCCAGTGGGCCGAGTGCTGGGCCAACTGGGGGTCCTGGAGTTGCGCGTCCGCCTGAGACGAGTACCTCTACGACGCTTGACATAACTATTTTCACCTCTACTCTGTTTCTTCTTTCTTCAAAACTCGAACATTGTCTCCCCGTACTGTTATGGGTATTGGAACGACTGACTCGAAGAGCTCAACAGTTATCTCTTCATGGGCTTCGTCCACACGTTTCACTCGTGCCTTCTCGCCCTTGAAAGGGCCGGAGATGATCTCAACGATGGATCCTTCTGTGATGCCTGTCACGGTGAGCTTTGGGGTGAGAAAGTGTTCAACCTCTGCAAAGCTCGATCGGCCACGCACCATCGTGCGAGCGTGAGGAACGTTCTGAACGGCCTGATCGACAACCTCTGGGACCGCAGCTTCCACCAGTACGTATCCTTTCAACTCGTCAGGCACGAGAATGGCTCGTAAGTCCAGACCGTTCTTGCTTGCAACCTGTGCCAAGAGGCTCGCTACCGATCGTTCTTGGTTGGCAGTCGTCTTGATCACGAATATGCTGGTCTCTTCAGATTCTACAACCTCGTTCATGTAGATTCAACTTTAATCAGAAGACTCTTATCTATAATAAATCTTTGCTGGACTGTGCTGTGTTGAATAACTTTTAAGTTTCCTTCCTGTTATTTCTCATTTGCAGGAGGGATGATTGGGATGCAGAGTAAGAGAAATTGGGAGGAATATAATGAAAAACTTGTGCGGAGGGGAGAACTCTATATCTCATTGGATTTCCTTGAGAACTGGGATGAAGAATTAAATAGGATGAATGAGGGGAAGGTTGGCAGACCTTTCAGGTTTCCTCGAACCTTTATGTGTTTTCTAGCTTTCTTGCATGTAGCTTTCCTTCCATTAAGACAAATGGAAGGATTTTTGAGGAAATTATCAGAATATATACCTGAGTTAAAGGTAGCTGATTATTCCACTGTTTGTAAGAGGTTGAGGAAACTAGACTTTGAACTCTCTAGTAATCTTGGAGAAGATCTTGTAGTTGCAATAGATTCGTCTGGTATGAAGATAACGAATAGAGGAGAGTGGATCAGAGATAAATGGAAAGACGAGAAAGGGTTGGATTAAGGTTCATATTGCTATAGACGTTAAAACAAGGAAACTCTTAGCCTTAAAGATAACAGATGAAAGAACAGGTGATGGAAAGATGTTAAAACCTCTGGTAAAGCAAATTAAAGGAAGAGGTGGAGAGATAACTAGGGTATATGGTGATGGAGGTTATGATAGCAGAGAGAATTTCAATTATCTTGCTGAAAATGATGTAGAACCAGTGATCAAGATAAGAAGTAACTCTTCAACTAAGTCAAGAGGCTCTCCATCCAGAGCTAAGAGAGTAAGAGAACCCAAAAGAGTTAGGTCATGAAAGATGGAAAGATAAATACAGGTATGGCTGCAGATGGACAACAGAGAGTTTCTTCTCTGGTGTTAAAAGAGTATTTGGTGAAACATGCAGAGCAAGATCTACAGAAGCTTTATTTCAAGAAGTAAAGATGAAATTCATCTTCTACAACATGCTCATAAGTGTTTAAACTTACATTCTCAGAGAAACAATTACCTGAAGATATACCCCATCCAGCTAATTGTTCAACACCAGCAGTATTACGGAAAATATTTATATTATAATGCCTAATTGACCATTATGAGCTTCATCAGATACAAGAAGTTCAGGAACAAAGAATATGCTTACGAGGTAACATCTTACTGGGATCCTGAAAAGAAGAAGCCGAGGCAAAAAACAAAGTATCTGGGAGTTGTTGTTGACAAGGAGAAGAAAATATTCAAGAAAAAGAGTAGAGAGAGGAAAGAGAAGTTAATTCTAGATTTTGGTGATACTTATTTCCTCAACCAGTTCATTAATAGAGTAACATTCTTTGAGAACCTTAAAAAAGAGATGTTTCTTCCACTCATCTTCTACCGATTGTGTTATCCATCTGCAATGAGGTATGCAAGGATGTGGTATGAGGGCAACATAGTCAGGAAGTTCTTTGATGTTGATATAAGTTCACAAAGAATAAGTGAGTTTCTTGAGGAGATTGGTGATGAAAGCATCCAGAGGGAATTCTTCAAAGAATACATCAGACAGATAACACCCTCAGAAGGAATAGTAATTGATACAACTGCTCTTCCAAACCAGATAAATATTCCAAGATCATCATGGGGATGGCATAACGAGGAAATAGACAAACAAATCAAGTTGTTGCTTGTTATTGACAGGAGTACATCACTTCCTTTGTTTTTCAGGTATATTGCAGGTAATATTGTTGATGTGTCAACCCTCAAGGCAACTGTGGAGGAGTTAAAGAAGTATGGTGTATCAAGATACTTTCTCATTCTTGATGCAGGATTCTTCTCTGAAGAGAATATAAAGGAGCTTTACAATGAGGAAATACAGTTCCTGATAAGATTGCCGGCTTTAAGGAAGCTGTACAAGAGGCCTATTCTTGAGGAATCCAGAGAGTTAGAGAGTTACAGGAATGCTGTAAGGTATGGAAGAAGAGTACTGTTTGTAAAGCAAAGAGAAGTTGAGTTATTTGGTAAAAGAGTCTATGCTTATGTTGTACTTGATCCTGAAAGAAAGGGAAGAGAGATAAGAAGAACTCTGCTTAAGGTAATGGATGAGATTGAAGAGGATGAAGAAGAGGAGATGGAATACATTTTGATGAAGAAAGGGATAATGATTCTCATTTCCTCTTCTGAACCGGATAGAGAGAATGTAATATCTTTATATTACACAAGACAGATTGCAGAAAAGCTGTTTGGCTTTCCAAAGGATGATCTGAACCTGCTTCCTCTGAGAGTGCATAAGGAAGAGACGCTGAGGGGCTACCTGTTTCTGCAGTTCGCTTCACTTGTTGTTTATTCACTGCTGAAGAGAGAATTAGGGAGAGATTACACTGTGGAGGAGGTTCTACTCACCTTAAGGAATCTGAAGTGTAAGGTGTATGAGGATGAGATTATAGTTCAGGAATTAACCAAGCAGCAAAGGAAGATTTTTGAGAAGTTTAGTATCATGGTGCCTAAAAGTATGGGGATTTAGGAAATTATCAAATTTAATCCATGCGCCATTATAGGCTCCTTTTTTCTCCACATTGTACCTTACTTTCATAGAACATCCGGTCTCGCCCCGATTTACAGTGCTATCAAACATAATCACACAGTCTCCAGATTAAATGCATCTTTGAAGCCATATTTCCACCAAAACAGATCTCCATGAGCTTCTTTCATGTAACGCAGCGCTTCTATGGATTCATGGGGGGTGAATATCATCGAGCCACTTGCACCAGCAGGTGCTATAGTTCCGTCATCGTCTTGGCGGGGACCATGCGCTCCATAATTGCTATCATGGAGTGGGCATTCACATGCAGTCAACCCCCATACGTTTGTGCCATATCCTTTATGGTTGTTGGGATTCTCTATGCAGTAGGCTCTGTTCTCAAGTGTAGCGTTTTTAGAGTTCTGAAAGTAATTTATACCTGCTCTATCCCACTTATCTCTCAGATCAAACCATATCTGTGGGTATTGGTATGTAAAGTTCCACTTTCCAGTTTCCTGATGGAACCAGTGAGGGAAAAAACCATGCTCGCTCTCCACAAAGAAATCGTCAGAGTCGTCGGGATCATCGTAATAGCTGTTAATCGAAGGATTCTTCTTTTTGATAAGCAACTCACTCTCGATTTAGGGGCAGGGGTGGGGGGTAGTTCTAGAGATCGTTTTAATTACGCCTAACTTACGATATGCGAAAAGATGCCGCCTGTCAGATCGTCCTGAGCTTGAGCAGTGTTGTGGGATTCTATGGGTTCTTTAGTTTGAGTTAAAGCGTTAGATATAAGCGTGTTGCGACTGTGGGAGGATTGTTTTGTTGAGGAGTATTGGTGTATGAAGCCAGAGTATGATCCGTGTGAGGTGGAGGATAGGTGGCAGAGGGCGTGGGACTCTGCAGGGTTGTTCCATGTTGATAGGGACTCTCGAGAGAAGTTTTTCATCACGATACCGTATCCGTATCTCAATGGGAATCTGCATGTTGGTCACACTCGCACGTTCACTATTGGTGATGTGATAGCGCGGTTTAAGCGGATGCAGGGGTATAATGTGTTGTTTCCGATGGGGTTTCACGTGACCGGCACGCCTATTCTCGGTCTTGCAGAGTTGATAGCGAAGAAGGATCCGCAGACGCTCGATGTCTACCACAGGTTTCATAATATCCCGATGGATCTGCTTGTAACGCTTAATACGCCTTCGAAGATAGTTGAGTACTTCAAGAGGGAGGCAGAGGAGGATATGCGGTCGATCGGGTATTCTATCGATTGGAGGCGCAAGTTCACAACGACCGATGATGCGTATAAGAAGTTCATCACATGGCAGTTTAACTTACTCTATGAGCGTGGCTTTGTGGGTAGGGGATCGTATCCTGTGCGCTGGTGTCCGAATGATGATAATCCTGTGGAGGATCATGACATTCTGCGTGGAGAGGGTGCTACAATAATTGATTATACTCTCATCAAGTTCCGACTCAGTGAGAGCGGTCTCGTTCTGCCCTGTGCGACGTTGCGTCCGGAGACCGTCTTTGGTGTTACAAACCTCTGGGTGAATCCTCTTGTTACGTATCTCCAGATAGAGGTGATCTATTCGGACGATAGGCGTGAAGAGTGGGTTGTGAGCAGGGAGGCGTGTGAAAAGCTCAGGTTCACAGATAAGAGGGTGAAGATCGTAGGAGAGGTGAGCGGTAGGGAGCTAATTGGAGAACACGCTGTGAACCCGATCAATGGGGCGAGTGTGCTGATACTCCCTGCAAGCTTTGTAAGTCCTGAGAATGGGAGCGGGATTGTGATGAGCGTGCCAGCACACGCTCCATATGATTATCTGGCATTAAGAGATCTCTACGACGTCGACCTCTCAGAGTACGGTATCAGTGAGGATATAAGGGATATCGAGTTCATATCACTCATACGGGTACCAGGGTTTGGAGAGTTCCCTGCAGTTGAGGTTACAGAAGAACTCGGTGTTACAGACCAGAGCGATCCAAGAGCAGAAGAGGCTACAAAGATCGTGTACCGCAGAGAGTTTCACAGTGGCGAGCTCACCGAGAGAACTGGCAAGTATGCAGGGATGAAGGTATCCAGGGTAAAAGACGTGTTGGTGGAGGAGATGATGGAGAGAGGCTTTGCCGATCTCTTCTACGAGTTCAGCGAAGAACCTGTGATCTGCCGCTGCGGCGCCCGCTGCGTTGTGAAGATGGTGAAAGACCAGTGGTTCCTCACATACTCCAACCCAGAATGGAAAGAAGAGGTCTACAGGTGCCTTTCAAGGATGAAACTCCTCCCTCCAGAGATTCGCACAGAGTTTGAGAACAAGATAGACTGGCTCAAAGATAAAGCCTGTGCACGCCGCAGAGGGCTCGGAACCAGACTGCCATGGGATCAGGAGTGGATCATCGAGTCACTGGCAGATTCAACGATCTATATGAGCTACTACATCCTATCAAAGTTCATAGCAACCAAGGTAAGACCAGAACAGCTGACAGAGAGCTTCTTTAACTACGTATTCCTCGGAAGCGGCAGTGTGGAAGCGGTTGCACGAGAGACCGGAATACCACTGGAGGTGATCGAAGATATCCGTGCAGACCACGAGTACTGGTACCCGGTCGACCTCAGATCCTCTGGCAAAGACCTGATACCGAACCACCTCCTCTTCTTCCTCTTCCACCACACAGCCATATTCCCAGAGGATCGCTGGCCACGTGGGATAGCCATAAACGGGTTCGTCTCACTAGAGGGCGAGAAGATGAGCAAGTCCAAAGGACCGCTCCTCACAATGAAACGTGCAATAAAGGAGTACGGTGCAGATGTAACACGCCTCTACATATTAAGCACCGCCGAGTACACTCAGGACGCAGACTGGCGAAGTGGCGAGATAGAGGCTGTTAAGAAACACCTCGAGCGCTTCTACCGCATAGCAAACAACATAATCAACAGACGAGCAACCACAGGGGAGAGAGAAGAGAAAGAAAGAGATACGATCGACCGCTGGCTATTGAGTCGATTCCAGCATCGCGTGAGCGAGACGATCGACGCGCTGGAGAGACTCCAGACGAGACGCGCACTCCAGAGCGCATTCTACATGGTCTTGAACGACCTCAGGTGGTACGAACGCCGCGGAGGAAAAGAAGCACTTCCAGAACTGCTCCATACATGGACACGACTCCTCACACCATTCATACCACACATATGCGAGGAGATCCACAGCGAGATCGCCGAAGGCTTCATAACAGAGGCACCCTACCCAACCCCAGACCCCACACAGATCGACAAGGACGCAGAGAGGAGAGAAGAGTACATCCAGAAGATACTTGAAGACATCGAAGAGATACTCAGCGTAACGAAGATCGCGCCAGAGAAGATAATCCTCTACACCACACCCCACTGGAAGAAGAACGTATACCAGACAGCGCTCAGGCTCAAACTACAAGATGGGCTCGATATGAAGAGAGTGATAAGCGAGATCATGAAAGACCCTGAAGTAAGAAGACACGGAAAAGAAGCACCAAAATACACACAGAGAATCATAGCTGAGATAAAGAAAATGACAGACGAAACAGCAAAACTACAAGCATCAAATCCCCTACCAGAAAAAGAAATACTCACAGAAACACGAAAATTCTTCGAAAAAGAACTTAACTGCAAGATCGAAATCCAGAGCGCAGAAAAAACAACCTACGACCCACAACAGAAGAGCAGACACGCAGAACCAATGAGACCAGCGATATATATAATAAGCAAAGACTCAGAGAATGAAAGATAAAGAGAGCTGAACCATTTACTGTTGAACCCTTTGCAAAACCTCTCTTCAAAGACATCTACATCACCTCTTATGAGCCACTTATCCACAATCTTTTACCTACAGCTCATCCATAAAATAACTTCACCTCCAGATATTAATATTCTTCATACTAAAGCGCTTTACAAAGGAAGAGCTGGAAGAGAGATACAGAAAAGAAAGAGACCCGACAATAAAGGAGAGATTGCTTGCAATACTGCTTTTGTATGATGGAAAGAGCATATACGAAGTCTCAGGGATTATACGGCTATAAGGAGGTCTGAAAGGAGAGTAAAGGAATGGCTGAAAATCCAGATAAGCCATTATGCATTGTACTGGATAATGCAAGGATCCATCATGCAAAAACTGTTAAGATAAGAGCAGAAGAACTTGACATCTATTTTATTTACCTTCCACTCTATTCTCCCGACTTAAATCCTATCGAGTTTGGCTGGAAGGATTTAAAGAGAGAGTTAAGCAATATTCTTGACTTTGGTGAGATGATCAAGAGTTGTGAAGGAGTAGCACTGGATCTATTTGATAAGAGAAAACAGGGATACTCAAGTTACTGGGTAGATGAGTTTATTAGTGCAGAAAATTAGAGGAATGGCTATAATTCGGTATCCAAGTATCTGTGTTGATGATCAATTGGGGGATAGGTTCCCACCACTCAAATAGATCATCATAAGCTCTTTAACCCCCAATATTTCTATTTTTAAGATAATATATATTTATGTTGTTTTTGACAACGGCTTTCCTGAGATTCAGAAAGAGATCTCTTCCTCGTCCCATCACTGAACTGTCTCACCAAATCTTATGCGTTTCCTGCTGAACCATCCCCTGCCCGCTAAAGCCTGAGGTCAGCGATAGGGAGCGGATAGATGGATGGGTATCTTTCTCCAAAAAGGAGGGTGAAAAAGTTGGAGTTTGAGAGAGGAAAATATGTTAAGCCTATATCTCCTCTGCTGGTTGGGGTGTAGGAGATATATCAATATACCATAACGTCTGGGATTTGAAATCGGTAGGTTTATATTTGGGGCGTGCACACACTCTGGAGGAGCGTGTTATTGTTATGATGAGGATGCTGAGTTGTTTGGTTGTAGCTTTGTTGGTTGTGGGAAGTGGGGTTGCTTGGGCAGCAGGAGCATATGCAATATCTAACAACCATAAAAACTTTGAGCAAGAAAATATCCTTTTGCCATTCAAAGCGACAGAACCAAAAGAAGCGAATGAATCGGTTTGCAGTGTAACGCTTATCACTGGAGATGTTGTTATAGTGTCAATTCTGCCAGATGGGAAGAGGGGATTTGCAATAAAACCCGCAGATTCTACAAAATTGAGACAGAACTTCCAGATATTTGAAACCCCTAAGGGAACCTACCTATTCCCAGCGGGAATAGACCTCAGGAAGGTGGACAAAGAGCTATTCAATATAGACTATTTGGTAAGAGAGCAGTATTGCAATTTAACGTATCTACCAGTTCTTATTGATTATAACGATAAAGAGGAGAAGAGATTAAGGGCTGCTGAGCAGAAGGAGCTTGAGAAAGAGGTAAACATTACCATTATAAAGAACTATCACTCTATTCCAACGTTCTCCGCAAAACTTTCGTTTGAGGGCATTAATAAAACATTCAAGACTTTAGTAGAACGACCAGAGATAAAGAAGATATGGCTGGATAAGAAGGTAAAAGCAAGTTTGTATGAAAGCGTTCCTCTCATAGGAGCGCCTGAGCTATGGAAAAGTGGGTATAACGGCTCAGGCTTGGAAATAGCAATTCTTGATACAGGAATAGATGATACGCATCCAGACCTTGATGATATAGATGATAACCCTGCTACGTTTGATCCAAAAGTGATAGTGAAAAAGGATTTCACGGATGATGACACAACAGAGGATTTGTGCGGGCATGGGACGCACTGCGCTGGCATTGCTGCGGGGACTGGTGTTGCGCCTTCTAAACTTTACCCCACGCCAATTCCTGTTCCAGTACTAACGTCTTCACTCCCAACATCTACTCAAACACCTCCTAACTCATTAACCTATTCACTCCATTCCACACAGACAGACGCATATGCAATCAAAGTAAACAATTCCATGATCGGGAAAGAACGGGCTTATACCAGTATAAATACCACGCCAGATGCGTACGAGCCTGACGATAATTACTGGCTTGCGAACTGGATTCCAACGAATGGGACAAAGCAGCTTCATGATTTTCACGTGCCAGGAGATCCGGATTATGTGAAGTTCAATGCGACCGAGGATGAAAGATATCTCATCGAGACTTCAGACCTTGGATATGAAGCTGATACGTATATGTGTCTTTATGACACTGACGGGCTTACAGAGATAACACATGACGATGACAGTGGAGAAGGCTTAGCATCGAGAATAATATGGAAATGCGATGATCCTGGCACATACTACGTTAAAGTTAGACATTCCAACTCTACAGCATCTGGACCCAGTACGCGTTACAATATTTCCGTCTTGGAAGGATATATACCACCTGCGGAATTTACCGATCTTTATTCAGATTATGGAGAGGACACAGATGAGGATGGGTTGTATGACTATCTGGTGGTAGAAGTCGGCGTGAACGTGACAAAAGCAGGGAGATACAGGGTAAGCGGATCTTTGTATGAAAATGGAACTTATAGTTCAGTTGATTATGCATATAACGCTACATATCTAAGCGAAGGAAATCAAACAGTTCAATTAAGATTTGAAGGGATAAGGCTCAGGCAGAGCAAATATAATGGGACTTATGATCTTAGATACCTTGAGTTGTACAATGCTTTTTATCCTATACCTCCGATGTCTCCATTAGTAATCAGTTCAGAGAGAGGATTAGAGGAGACGATAGAGAGAGGAGAGATCGCACCTGAGAATGTATCAGCCATGTATGTGGAGGAGTTGGATTACAGGCGTTATGCCTATACAACCTCTTATTATAACTATACAGATTTCCAGAGACCACCTGCGGAATTTACCGATCTTTATTCAGATTATGGAGAGGACACAGATGAGGATGGGTTGTATGACTATCTGGTGGTAGAAGTCGGCGTGAACGTGACAAAAGCAGGGAGATACAGGGTAAGCGGATCTTTGTATGAAAATGGAACTTATAGTTCAGTTGATTATGCATATAACGCTACATATCTAAGCGAAGGAAATCAAACAGTTCAATTAAGATTTGAAGGGATAAGGCTCAGGCAGAGCAAATATAATGGGACTTATGATCTTAGATACCTTGAGTTGTACAATGCTTTTTATCCTATACCTCCGATGTCTCCATTAGTAATCAGTTCAGAGAGAGGATTAGAGGAGACGATAGAGAGAGGAGAGATCGCACCTGAGAATGTATCAGCCATGTATGTGGAGGAGTTGGATTACAGGCGTTATGCCTATACAACCTCTTATTATAACTATACAGATTTCCAGAGACCACCTGCGGAATTTACCGATCTTTATTCAGATTATGGAGAGGACACAGATGAGGATGGGTTGTATGACTATCTGGTGGTAGAAGTCGGCGTGAACGTGACAAAAGCAGGGAGATACAGGGTAAGCGGATCTTTGTATGAAAATGGAACTTATAGTTCAGTTGATTATGCATATAACGCTACATATCTAAGCGAAGGAAATCAAACAGTTCAATTAAGATTTGAAGGGATAAGGCTCAGGCAGAGCAAATATAATGGGACTTATGATCTTAGATACCTTGAGTTGTACAATGCTTTTTATCCTATACCTCCGATGTCTCCATTAGTAATCAGTTCAGAGAGAGGATTAGAGGAGACGATAGAGAGAGGAGAGATCGCACCTGAGAATGTATCAGCCATGTATGTGGAGGAGTTGGATTACAGGCGTTATGCCTATACAACCTCTTATTATAACTATACAGATTTCCAGAGACCACCTGCGGAATTTACCGATCTTTATTCAGATTATGGAGAGGACACAGATGAGGATGGGTTGTATGACTATCTGGTGGTAGAAGTCGGCGTGAACGTGACAAAAGCAGGGAGATACAGGGTAAGCGGATCTTTGTATGAAAATGGAACTTATAGTTCAGTTGATTATGCATATAACGCTACATATCTAAGCGAAGGAAATCAAACAGTTCAATTAAGATTTGAAGGGATAAGGCTCAGGCAGAGCAAATATAATGGGACTTATGATCTTAGATACCTTGAGTTGTACAATGCTTTTTATCCTATACCTCCGATGTCTCCATTAGTAATCAGTTCAGAGAGAGGATTAGAGGAGACGATAGAGAGAGGAGAGATCGCACCTGAGAATGTATCAGCCATGTATGTGGAGGAGTTGGATTACAGGCGTTATGCCTATACAACCTCTTATTATAACTATACAGATTTCCAGAGACCACCTGCGGAATTTACCGATCTTTATTCAGACTATGGAGAGGACACAGATGAGGATGGATTATATGACTATCTGGTGGTTGATGTAGGTGTTAATGTAACAGAGGCAGGGAGATACAGGGTAAGCGGATCTTTGTATGAAAATGGAACTTATAGTTCAGTTGATTATGCATATAACGCTACATATCTAAGCGAAGGAAATCAAACAGTTCAATTAAGATTTGAAGGGATAAGGCTCAGGCAGAGCAAATATAATGGGACTTATGATCTTAGATACCTTGAGTTGTACAATGCTTTTTATCCTATACCTCCGATGTCTCCATTAGTAATCAGTTCAGAGAGAGGATTAGAGGAGACGATAGAGAGAGGAGAGATCGCACCTGAGAATGTATCAGCCATGTATGTGGAGGAGTTGGATTACAGGCGTTATGCCTATACAACCTCTTATTATAACTATACAGATTTCCAGAGACCACCTGCGGAATTTACCGATCTTTATTCAGACTATGGAGAGGACACAGATGAGGATGGATTATATGACTATCTGGTGGTTGATGTAGGTGTTAATGTAACAGAGGCAGGGAGATACAGGGTAAGCGGATCTTTGTATGAAAATGGAACTTATAGTTCAGTTGATTATGCATATAACGCTACATATCTAAGCGAAGGAAATCAAACAGTTCAATTAAGATTTGAAGGGATAAGGCTCAGGCAGAGCAAATATAATGGGACTTATGATCTTAGATACCTTGAGTTGTACAATGCTTTTTATCCTATACCTCCGATGTCTCCATTAGTAATCAGTTCAGAGAGAGGATTAGAGGAGACGATAGAGAGAGGAGAGATCGCACCTGAGAATGTATCAGCCATGTATGTGGAGGAGTTGGATTACAGGCGTTATGCCTATACAACCTCTTATTATAACTATACAGATTTCCAGAGACCACCTGCGGAATTTACCGATCTTTATTCAGACTATGGAGAGGACACAGATGAGGATGGATTATATGACTATCTGGTGGTTGATGTAGGTGTTAATGTAACAGAGGCAGGGAGATACAGGGTAAGCGGATCTTTGTATGAAAATGGAACTTATAGTTCAGTTGATTATGCATATAACGCTACATATCTAAGCGAAGGAAATCAAACAGTTCAATTAAGATTTGAAGGGATAAGGCTCAGGCAGAGCAAATATAATGGGACTTATGATCTTAGATACCTTGAGTTGTACAATGCTTTTTATCCTATACCTCCGATGTCTCCATTAGTAATCAGTTCAGAGAGAGGATTAGAGGAGACGATAGAGAGAGGAGAGATCGCACCTGAGAATGTATCAGCCATGTATGTGGAGGAGTTGGATTACAGGCGTTATGCCTATACAACCTCTTATTATAACTATACAGATTTCCAGAGACCACCTGCAGAATTTACCGATCTTTATTCAGACTATGGAGAGGACACCAACGGAGATGGATTATATGACTATCTGGTGGTAGAAGTCGGCGTGAACGTGACAAAAGCAGGAAGATACCAGGTAAGCGGTGAATTATGGGAGAACGGAACGTATAATAGGTATAATAGAGTGGATTACACCACTAAATCCGCGCACCTGAGCGAAGGAGACCATACGATCAAACTCAAATTCAGTGGCATAGAAATCCGAAATAATGGCTATAACGGAACCTATGATTTAAAATATCTGTGCTTATACAATCCCACATACCATAAACTTGATTACAGATATTACGCATGCACAACCTCTCATTATAATTACACCGATTTCCAGGAATTTCCAAGATATATTGGCGTTGCACCCGGCGCTTATCTCTGGAATGTAAAAGTTTTGAATCAATATGGTATGGGGTACGAAAGCTGGATAATTGATGGAATAGAATACGCAGCGTATGGATCTGATGGAATTGCAAACACAGGAGACGAAGCAGACATAATAAGCATGAGTTTAGGTGGAATACCAACTGACGGGACTGATCCATTATCTCAGGCAGTAAATAATGCAGTAGATCAAGGGTTGGTTGTTGCAGTTGCAGCAGGAAACAGTGGATCGGACTATTTCACTGTTGATTCTCCCGGTGTTGCGGAAAAAGTAATAACAGTGGGTGCGAGTGCCAAAGAAGATTATTTGGCTGGATTTAGTAGCAGAGGTCCAACGCTTGATTTAAGAGTTAAGCCTGATATTTTAGCTCCTGGAGCTGGTATAATCGCACCACGTGCAAGTGGAACTTCAATGGGCTATCCTTATAACGATTATTACACAAGAGCGAGCGGAACTTCGATGGCAACGCCACATGTTGCAGGCGCTGCTGCTTTGATTCTGCAAGTACATCCAGACTGGACGCCGGAGGAAGTGAAAAACGCTTTAATTTCCACCGCTGAGGACCTGGGTTACAATGTATATCAACAAGGTGGTGGTAGAATAGATGTTCCATCGGCGGCAAATTCAAAGATATTGGTTGACCCAGCCACAATAAACTTTAAAAGCTTGGATACCACAAATGGAACGATTACTTTCAAGAATTTGGACATCGTCTCACACACTCTAACATTGGATGTCAGTGTGAGAGAAGTGTTTGATGATATGCAAGTGGATTGTGCTCATCTTAACAGAACTTCACTGAGCATCGCTCCAGGTTCAAGCGTCTCTGTTCTTTTGATGATAAATGCTACTTCACTGCCTGACTCCCTTTACAGTGGGAAAGTTTCGGCAACTTATTCAGGAGGAGAACTGCATTCTGTTTTTGGATTCTCCACATTGAACAAGGTAACGGTAAATAAGATAAATATGGAAGGAGAGCCAGCAATCAGCGACCCTGTTGTAATATTTTCTGACGTGGAAGATGCGTGGGAAAAGCGTATGATTCAGGATGGAATCACAGATGAAAATGGAACCGTCACCTTTTACCTTCCAAATGGAACATACAATGTAATAAGTAGTGGACAAATCGCGGTAATGTGCGTTGTGGAAGAGGTTGTGTATAAAGGGGATGTAATGAATCCAGAAGAAACATTGAATTTACTTAGAGAATTTAGGGATAGAGCTTTAAAAGACAAATACGTAGCCCTCTATTACGAATACAGTCCAGATATAAGGGAAGTTCTAATCGAGGAACCTCGTCTTTTGTTAGAAGCGGCAAAGCTAATAACGAAATATAAACCTGCTGTGAAATATGTTCTTGGAAAAGAAGGTGGGAAGGACTTGCAAATGGATAAAAAAGAAGTAGAAAAAATTACATCATTTACAAACAAGCTAAAGGAGGCAATCAAAGAGAGAGAAACACAAATAGGAGCAGAGAGAAGCTATGAGATGATAAAGTCAATTGAAGAATTAGAAGAGCAAATCAAATCTTCTGAAGGAAAAATGTTTAGTAAAGCACTTGGAGATTCCAATTATTCGCAAAACAACACAGTTGTCAATAGGAAGGCAGGTAAAGAAGCAGGGGAAAAAGAAGAGCCTATGGATGCTTCTGTTTATACTATAAATGAGAGCCTAACAATCGAAAGCGACATGAACATTACCTTGGACGAAAGAGAGACGTATGTCATTGATTTCGATTACAATAAAACAGAACAGACAATGTCAGAGAAGTTTGACGAAGTGTATTATCAAGGGAATGTAAGCGTTATGTTTGCAAGTCAGCGCAGCTATCCAAACGAGACAAGGACGTATATAACGCCAACGAATTCATTCAAGAGTATTTTCATATACACTTATTACCCGGAAGAATACTACAATGAAAGTAATAGGTGGCTAATAAACGCACCGGAATGGCACAAGCTCCTGTATAATCTGTCAGGTGTAACGGAAAACGTGACTTTTGTAGCGGACTATGATAAGCTGGTTGAGAGAACCACGGATTACCAAGTTGCTTTAAAACCTGAGCCTGCTTCGTGGTGGTATGATGCGTGGCATCCAGACATGTGGCTTTCAATTACCAGTATTTACGAAATGAATGCTCCATTGCATAGAATCGAGTGGCTATCCTCATCTCCAGTTTCTTATATAAGAGGATACGAGCAGAGTGAAAGTCGCCCAGATTGGTCATATCATATACCAGAGAGAAGTTATCCAGCAGGTTCAAAGCCTTACTTTGCAGTAGGTGGTCATCCGTTTAAATCAGGCGTTAAAATCGACATTCCCTGGAAAGGCTCGATGGACATATATGGAACAATATCAGAAGATACTTTTGGTAATAGCTTTGCAAACCATTCTTGTAATGTATCCGGCAATCTAACAGTAATAAAAGATGGAGAAGCGATTATACACCATAAGGACATTTGGGACCATTTCCAGCGATATGTTTATTTCAGCGGAACTCCAGGATTTAACATAATCCTCCAGGGGAACAGCGGTCATGGATTATCAACTTACACAAGAACAGAGCTAAACTTCACCGCAGATCCAACATCGGATTATCAACCACCGAGGATTACAATGAGAGCTTCAGGCTCCGACTTGAATAATACAGTTCCCGGCGGCGATGTGAAGGTCGAAATGGATGTGGAAGATGAAAGCAATATATCAGATGCAACACTTGGGTATTCCGTTGATGGAGGAAATACGTGGAATCTCGCTATTTTAACAAAGATATACGAAGGAGAAAATGTCAGCAAGTATGAGGCCGATTTGGGCTATGTGAACAATACTTTTGTATCGTTAATGGCAAATGCCATGGATTCAGAAGGGAATAGTGTATCTCAAACCGTGATAAAAGGATTTTATGTATCTGGTGCAGAAGAATGCATACCTTCAAACACATCCTGGAACGTAACGATTTCAGCGACCAACCAATTAGAGCCCGTGGCGGTGGGAATGCATCCAAACGCAACAGATGGCTACGACCCTGCGCTCGATGTTTTCGCACAGACCCCAGTTCAGGGGAAGGTCATACTGTTACTCGATGAGATCTATTCAGAGAGTATTAAGAAAACAAGGTGTTATAACGAATCAGTTTCATGGAATCTCTCGGTGGGAGTTCCACCAGGTCAAACTACAAACTTATCCTGGGATGTTCCTTCTAATGTTAATCTAACCATCTCTGAAGGCGGTAAGGTCTTATCCCCAGGTTCGCAGCTTGGCGAAGGAAGTCATGAATTGACGGTAACCGCTGAACTGTTAGAATCTCAAGGATTCAGCATAAACCTAAATGCAGGATGGAACATGGTCTCACTGCCTCTCATACCTGATAACAGCTCTCTTTATGCGGTATTTGGCAGCATTCCAACATTAGATACAATGCCGGTTGTGACGTGGGATGCGCCTTCTTTTGTCGTGGTGGAAGAAATAGAGCCTAAAATAGGATACTGGGTGTTCACGCCTTCTGATACAACGATAAGAGTTATGGGGAAGCCGATCACCAACACAACACTAATATTAAAGGCGGGTTGGAATATGGTTGGCACTGTTGGAATGGAGAATCTCTCAATATCTGATATACCAAATCAAGTTCCGGAAAGACCAGCAGTTACATGGGTTGCACCTTCTTTCGTAGAAACTGATATGATAGAGCCAGGCAGGTCTGTATGGGTGTTTGTTACAACAGATACAACCGTTACGAGGGGTAAGACCACTTCAACCGTGCTGAAAACAGAGGCTGTGCCAATGATAATGAATACAAAATCAATAACATCAGCGAAAACAGAGGCGTGGAACCTCACAATCTCTGCAACGAACCAGTTAGAACCCGTTACTTTCGGCATAAATCCAGATGCAACAAACGACTATGATTTAGAATATGATGTTTTTGCGCAGACTCCAGTTCAGGGGAAGGTCATAATGATATTGGATGATATGTACTCGAAGGAGATTAATCATGACAAAACAATATGGAATCTAAGCATTGGCGTGCCTAAGGGACTGACGACCAACTTAACTTGGAATTCAAGCCTAATACCCAATGATGTTAAACTAACAATTAGGGATGTGGATATGAAATTAGAAAATAATATGATACTTGAAGAGGGGTCGCATGAATTATCGATTGTTGCATCAGAAAAACATCCCCCAATCGCCTTCCTTCACTAATACCCCATAGAACCCTCTTGTTCACCAACCCATCACTTTCAACGCCTCCATTTCCTACGACCCCGATAACACAATCGTCTCTTACAAATGGGACTGCGGGGATGGAAACGTCACGAGCACGCCAGATCCAGTTATAACCCATTTCTACACAGAAGCAGGCACCTACACCGTCAACCTTACTGTAACAGACGATGACGGAGCGACAAATCCAACAAACAGGAATGTAATGGTGGGACGTGGCGACGTAAACTCAGACGGTGAGATAAACATGACCGATCTCTACCGATCAATATGGGTGACGTGATCCTACTCTTGAATCACGTGGGTGATCCAGACCGATACGACCTCGCCTGCTGCAAAGAGTTAAAATAACCAGATCCTCGTCTGTGCAGTACATAAATATCCATCAGCGTCCCCCAATATCTTTCTACCTTCCCGAGCGAGTTTAATTCACGCTCAAGCCAGCTCATCACAAGATCAAAACTTCCTGCCCGGATAGCCAGGTGAGGTTATGGCATCTTCGGAGATATCTATCGTTCTGACCCTGCAGCTAAAATCTCTTGCTGCAGCGATCGCAAGAAGGGCTTGCTCCGATATCAAGAAGCCTCTCAGGATCTCATCTCTTTCTATCGACCCTTTCGAATGCCTGAAAAGCCTCACTTATCACATCCTTTCTGTCTTTAAGAAACTGTAATCTTGAAGATTCATTAGTGCATAGAAAATAGATTTGTTATCGAGGTATAGTTTTTCATACTGACCAAATACAAGGGGAACCCTTTTTTAACTTCTTCAAACAAGTTTTTATTCTATTTTAGAGCAGTGGTGTGGACTTTCAGATCTTGTGAAGATTATGTTCACTGAGTCTGCCTTTGATCTGTGTCATCTCTTCATGATCGGGCGCATGGAGGCGGCTTTAGCGGATGCTGTCGTCAATATTACTACGGATTAGAAAGGGAGAATTGGGTGATGACCTATACTCTTCTGAAGGATTCCTGTGGAGTATGCATCAAGAGGATGCAGCCATGTGAGATGACCAGGATCGTACTTGAATTTAGCGGAGGTTGGCTTCCCTATTATTCTCGAGATTCGATTATCCCTATGAGTGTTCTTGAGAGAGCAAGTCTAAAGTAGTGGTTGGTGGTCTATGTTGGTTAGGTGAATTCTATGAGTCTTCTTGAAGATGCGAGGAATGGTGTCGTCACTGATGAGATGAGGCAGGTTGCTGTTGATGAGGGTGTTGATGCCGAGTTTGTTCGTCGTGGTGTTGCGGCTGGCAGGATTGTCATCCCTGTAAGTCCTTATCGCTCGGTTCGAGTTGTTGGGATCGGTAAGGGTTTGCGGACGAAGGTCAATGCTTCTATTGGCACGTCGAGTGATCTTGTGGATGTTGAGATGGAGGTTGAGAAGGCAAAGGTTGCTCAGGAGGCGGGTGCTGATACACTGATGGAGCTTTCGACTGGTGGTGATTTCTATGAGATACGGAAGAGAGTGGTTGGGGTTACAGATCTTTCTGTTGGGAGTGTTCCGTTGTATCAGGCGTTCATCGAGGCTATTCGGAGGTATGGCGCTGCTGTTCACATGAGAGTGGATGATCTCTTTAGGATCACTGAAGAGCAGGCAAAGCTTGGCACCAACTTCATGGCTATTCACACCGGTATCAACAGGATCACGGTTGAACGGTTGATGAAACAGGGGCGCTTCGGAGGATTATGCTCAAGAGGTGGTGCGTTCATGACAGCGTGGATGATTCACAATGAGATGGAGAATCCGCTCTACAGTGAGTTCGATTATCTGCTTGAGATCTTGAAAGAGCACGAGGTCACGTTGAGCATGGGCAATGGAATGCGTGCTGGCGCGGTTCATGACGCAACAGATCGTGCTCAGATCCAGGAGTTGATCATCAACTCTGAGCTCTCTGATCGTGCCTACGATTATGGTGTGCAGGTGATAGTGGAGGGACCTGGTCATGTGCCGCTTGATGAGATCAAGGCAAATGTGATACTGGAAAAACGGTTGAGCGGTGAGAGACCGTTCTACATGCTTGGGCCGCTCGTGACCGATATCGCACCTGGTTATGATCATATCGTGGCAGCGATCGGTGCATCCATCTCAAGTGCATGCGGAGCCGATTTTATATGTTACGTGACGCCATCAGAGCACCTGGCACTCCCAAACCCTGAAGAGGTGCGGGAGGGTGTGATCGCTGCACGTATCGCTGCGCACGTCGGTGATATGGTTAAGAACGGACGGCGTGAAGATGATCTTCTGATGGGACGTGCCAGAAGAGACCTTGACTGGAAGAAGCAGTACGAACTCGCAATCGAGCCAGAGTACGCAGAAGAGCTCAGATGTGAACGCACACCAAGCAACTCTGAGACCTGCACGATGTGCGGCGAATACTGCTCACTGAAGATCGTGAAAGAGAACTTCAACTTTAAGAGGTAGCCTGCTTAAGCGCCAAACGAAGAGAGGTTTATATCTATCTGTGTGTATGAATAGAGCCTTGTGATCGTTGTCAGGCGTTTTGAGCCATCGGACTTTCAACAGGTAATGGAGATTGAGAAGGAGGCTTTCTCTGAGCATAATCCCTATCTCTACATGCAGTTTTACGAGTCGAACGCCGATACTTTTCTTGTGGCTTCGTATAGAGGAAATATTCTTGGTTTTGTGGTAGGGCTTCAACTCTCTGATCTTGGCAAGATCTTCTCGATCTCGGTTCGAAAGGGATATCGGGGAATGGGTATCGGCGGTATGCTGCTTGAGAGTCTCATCCGCATATTCCACGAGATGGGGCTCTCTGGTGTCTGCCTTGAGGTCCGTGAGAGTAATTACAGGGCACGCCGCTTCTATGAAAGGCATGGTTTTATCCAGATCGGTCTCCGCCAAAACTATTATAACGATGGCGAGAATGCTCTCCTACTGGGACGAATTCTGTAAGGTTTGGAGAGAATCAAAGGGATTCTCGGATGAAGACCTTGAGTTCTTCAACAGAATAATTTATGTAGGGGAGTTGAGTTTTGGCTGTGGAGAGGATGATTCAGATAATCTGCGGAGATGTTAGTATAACCAGTACGGAAGATTTCATCCAGAGAATCAGGCAGATTTCTGAGGAGTATGATGTCGTGATACAGGCGATAGACGCTGATCTTTTGGCAGGAAGAAGACATGCAGCGTTTGCGGCAGAAAAAGCTATTCGGGCGTTTGAAGAGGGGAAGAACATATCAAAGAACCTTGGGATAGAGACACTGCTTTACGTTGCAGGAACACGGCAGATAGAGAGAGCGCTCCGATTCGGGATAAAGAGAGGGGAGAATAGGGTGGCATTGATAGTGATAGGCTTGGAAGGGGGGAAGACCAACGCGATGGGGGAGCTGAGGGAGTTGATAAGTGAAGATCCACGGGTGATAGATTACACGGAGTTAAAAAAGGAGAGGATCGTCAGAGCGTTTAATATAACACCTGAGGAGATAGAGGCAGTTGGCGAAGATAAGATACCTGATCTTGTTCTTGAGCGTGTGGCATTGACAGGTCTCACGAGGTAAAAAGTGGTTCTTTAGGTGTTTTTTAGGGTCTCATCGTAACGATGCGCTTCACTTTTCAGCGTTTCAGTCTTTGTATTGCATTCTCGAGTATGTTTAGGCCGGTCTCTGCTTCTTCTTCTGTTATTGTGAGTGGTGGGGTGATGGTTATTGTGGAGTCGCCAGCTGGGAGTAGTATCAGTCCGGCTTCGAATGCTTCTTCTATTATGGCATCGCGGAGGAGGGGTGCTGGGCTTCTGTTGGGGTTTATGATCTCAACGCCGATCATCAGTCCACGTCCTCTCACGTCTCCTATTGGTGGATAATCCTCTTGCATCTCTCTGAGTCGTCTCACTATCGCTGCTCCGAGCTTGCTTGCAGACTTTCCAATATCCTGTCTCTTCATCTCCTCGATTCCTGCAAGTCCTGCTGCGAGAGCGACCAGGTTTCCGCCTGCTGTGCCTGTATGGGTGCCTGGTGGCAGGTTCATGATGCTTGTGTGGGAGAGTGTTGCTCCGAGTGGTAGGCCGCCTCCGATCGAACCTGCCATTGCGGTGATCTCTGCCCGGGTATTGAAGCTTTCCATGCCAAGAAATGGGCCTGTTCTGTATGCTCCGGTCACCAGTTCGTCTGCTATGAGGAGGATTTCGTGTTCGTCGCAGATGCGCCGTAGTCCTCTGTGAAATTCATCGGGTGGCACGATACATCCGCTCTCGTACTGGATGGGTTCGACCATGATTCCTGCCACATTGTTGCCTATCTCTGGATCTGCGAGGAGGTTTTCAACTTCGTTTAGGCACTCGATTTCGCACTCAGGGTACTCTCTCTTGAGTGGGCAGCGGTAGCAATAGGCGTAGTGGCTGCGGGATATCTCTATGCCTGGGACTTCTTCACCGCCTGTTGCGATCTCTCTTGTGGTTGATGGTAGATCGAGCATTCTGCCGCGATGGATGCACTTGTAGAATGAGATCAGTCGTCTCTTTCTGGCGTACCACATTGCGAGTTTTGCTGCGGCTTCAAGTGCTTCTGAGCCTGAGTTTGTGAATAATACCTGCTCGTATCCTGTGAGTTCTGTGAGTTTCTCGGCAAATCGCACGGGAAGCTCGGCATAAAAGTTTGAAGATCCTGAATGTATCAGTCGTCTGATCTGTTCAGATGCAGCGCGGGTTACCTCTGGATTCTGGTAGCCCAGGTTCATAACACCAGCGCCTGCTGCAAAGTCGAGGAATCTGTTGCCATCGACGTCGAAGAGATGGACGCCTTCGCCGCGCTCGACAACGAATGGGTAGACGCGGGGGAGGGATGGTGAGATGACTCTCATGTCGCGTGCGATGATATTGATCGCGTTCCTGCCAGGTATACCTTCCCACTCGGTGCGATCTCTCTTCTCTGTGGGACGCATATCGTGACTTCCTCACGTGCATCGTATTTAACAGCACTGCTGGAGAGCTTGCTCGCATTCTCTCTTCTGTGGAAAGATATATAAGTCATCATTATCATTATCATACAATGATGTATTGTGGGGCTGGTTAAATGGAAGGCTACATCCCGATGGTCGTGGAGACTACAGTCTTTGTTATCATGATGGGCATCGTGGTCACCTCCTTCAAGCTCCTTACCAAGATAAGGGCTGACGAAGACCTCTTTGCAAGCATACTATTCCTGAAGAAAGACCACATCTACAACATCGCACTACTCACCATACTCAGCCTAATAAGCCTATCAGCAAGCTCTATCGTAGATTTAGTAGGCTCCATCGGAGGAATAGAGATACTCCCACTATTGAACGAAACATTCAGATTCAACAGCATGGCACTCCTCTTCTTCAGCATCATGGCACTCCACCAGATGATGAAGATCACAGAACCAAAGATTTAATACAATCACGCTTGCAAAGAGAAGTCTAGAAGTGAGATCGAACCGACCGATCCTGCAGGTAGCCCTCGACCTCCTCGAAACAGATCGCGCCATCGAGATTGCAAGAGAGGCGATAGAAGGGGGTGCCGAATGGATAGAAGCAGGCACGCCACTCATCAAGAGCGAAGGGATGGACGCAGTCCGAAGACTGAGAGAGACCTTCAGAGAGAAGACGATCGTTGCTGACATGAAGACCCAGGACACAGGCGCAATAGAGGTTGAGATGGCATCAAAATCGGGAGCGGACATAGTGATACTACTTGGAACAGCAGACGATGCAACCGTGAAGGATGCGATCAGAGCGGCACGAAAGTATGGCACAAGACTGATGGCAGACCTGATCGGCACAAAAAACCCGATCGAACGCGCAAAAGAACTCGAAGAACTCGGAATCGACTACATCAACCTCCACACAGGGATCGATCAGCAGATGACAGGAGAAACACCACTCGAACTCCTGAAAAAGATAGATCTATCGATCCCGATCGCCATCGCAGGCGGAATCGACAAGGAGACAGCAGCAGAAGCAGTAACACACGGAGCAAGCATAATCATCGTGGGTGGAAACATCACCCGCTCAAAGAACGTAACAGAATCCACAAGAGAGATAATTCAGGCGATGAAGAGACCACGACCACCAACCAGACCGAAAAAAGACCTTCACGAAGAGATAATACACCTCCTCAAAAGCACATCAACACCGCACATCTCAGACGCCATGCACCGAAAAGGAGTGATGCAGAAGATCAAACCGATGACACAAAAGAGAAAGATGGCAGGAAGAGCGGTCACAGTACAGACATTTGAAGGGGACTGGGCAAAACCGGTCGAAGCGATCGAGAGAGCAAACCCGGGAGATATAATAGTGATATACAATGGAAGTGAAGAGATCGCACCATGGGGAGAACTCGCAACGATGAGCGCCCTCAACCGTGGCATAGCAGGCGTGGTGATCGATGGAGCAGTGCGAGACATCGACGACATCCAGGAACTCGAACTTCCAGTATTCGCCGTGAACACAGTACCGAACGCAGGAGAACCCAAGGGAATGGGTGAGATCAACGTGGAGATCAGATGCGGGGGAGAGAGAGTCCAGCCAGGAGACTACATCGTGGGCGACGAGAACGGAGTGGTGGTGATACCACAGAAAAGAGCCTATGAGATAGCCAGACGCGCAATGGAAGTATTAAAAACAGAAAAACGAATAAAAGAAGAGATAAAACGTGGAAAAACTCTATCACAAGTCTTAAAACTCGAACAATGGGAGAAAAAACAGTAAAATCATACTGTCCCACCTTTATCCTTCGGACGGTAAGTATTTTATGCACTCTCTCAGTTATTACTCTCTCATGACTCTCTCCTCGCATCTGAGTTTTTCATCTCTTGTCTTGACCGAGGATCCATTCGATTGGGTATGTGACTTGGAGGATCTTGGTTTCACCGGCTGGGAGATCGTGAGTGAAGGAAGACAGACCCTTACAGAGGAGACGACAGCAAGGGTTAGAGAGGTGCTTGAGACAACAAACCTGGAGTTGAGCCTTCATCTCCCGTTTTCCGACCTGAATCTCGCAAGTTTGAATGTTTATATCTGGAAGGAGACTCTGAGACAGCAGATTGAGTATTTAGAGCGTGCTGCGCCATTCATAGAGGTTGCGGTCGTTCACCCAGGGCATCTCTCACCGCTCAGTATTCAGATGCCGGATCTGGCATGGAAGAAGAACCTTGAAGGGTTAGAGAGGCTGTGCAAGGCTGCGGCAGATCTCGGTGTTGTGATCTGTGTTGAGAACATGGTTAATATGAAGTTCATCTTTGGACGGCATGCCGGCGAGATTGCTGGTATGATCGAGACGATCGATGCAGAGAACCTTGCCATCGCCTTTGATATAGGGCACGCCAACACCAATGGTATGGTGGACGATTTTCTTGAATTGAAGGATATGATACGCCACGTTCACGCCCATGATAATCACGGGGATCGGGATGAACATCTGCCTATCGGGGAGGGCACGGTTGACTGGCGGCATGTGGTGCGAGAACTCTCTGGATTCAGTGGGCGAACCGTTCTTGAGTGCAGGAGTCTTGGTGATGGTGAAAAAAGCATGGCTTGCCTGCAGAGGATTGAGAGTGGTGACTAAAACTCCAGGCGCACAGCTAGCATGATGGTAAGTTGACTGTGAAAGATGCACCTCCTCCTCTGAGATTCTCTGCTGTGATCGTTCCGTTGAAGTGTTCGACCAGTCTCTTTACTATATAAAGTCCCATTCCTGTTCCATCGCTCTCTCTGCCTTTCTTTCCTCGTTCGAAGATCTGTGGCAGGATCTCTTCATCGACTCCGCGTCCGTCGTCGGTTACTCTTATCACTGCTCTCCCGTCTTCTCTTTTAACCGTCACAGAGACGTTCACTTCGTTGTTGTTGTGTATGCATGCGTTGTAGAGCAGGTTGTAGAAGACCTGTGCGAGTGATTCGTTTGCAGGTACCATGATCTCTTCTTCTGGGAGGTGCAGTCTGAAGGTTGACCTCGGGAATGTGATGGTCATTGCATCGATCCCGTCTTTGATCTCTTTTTTCAGGTTTGTCTCTCTTATCTCTTCGATCTTTCCTTTCATCAGGCTTCTGATGTCTCTTATTGTTTCAAGAGCTCTTCCAATCGGTTTTGAAATTTTTTCAATGAGTTCTCTTTTCTCTGGTACTTCTTCGTAGAGAATGTCAGTGTATCCGTCTATCACCTGGAGCATGTTTCTGAGATCATGTGCAAGGATGTGTGAGTAGAGTTCCAGTTCTTCATTTGTCTTCTCAATCTTTTCCATGTATTCTAAGCGTTCGATTTCGTACATTCTGCGTTTGATCGTCCCGTTCACGCGTGCCATGACTTCTTCTAGGACGAACGGCTTTGTGATGTAGTCCACGCCTCCTGCGTTGAAGGCTCTCAGTTTGTCTTCGGTATCGGTCAGTGCGGTTATGAATATGACAGGGATCTCTGCTGTTCTATCATCGGCTTTGAGGCGGTTGCAGGTCTCAATCCCGTCCATCTCAGGCATCATTATGTCGAGCAGTATCAGGTCTGGGTCTTTATCTGCCGCGTACTTCACTGCCTCTATACCGTTCTCTGCGAGTGCAACCCTGTAGCCGTTCTCTTTCAGCATGCTTCCGAGCACCCTCAGGTTCTGAGGGTTATCGTCCACAACGAGTATCTGTCCTTTTTTCTCTTTCATCATCCTTTCACAGTTTTTGCTCTCTGGTTATGGTCTGCAGCATGGGTCGGTAGATCAGTCTTTCCACGCAATCTGCTCCTTGATAACCTCCAGTCTCAGGATCATGTCAACACGAAACGATGGTAAGGTTCTGAGTTTTTTTGATAGTACGTGGTCGTATAGGAGGATGAATCTGCAGGGGAGTCTGGGGCGATGTTGTCTCAAACTCTCCAGAAAGTCGTAAAACTCCCTGCCCTCTGTCATTGAGGTCTGGGAGAAGTCGATGAACTGGGAGAGCGAGTCCAGTATGATGAGATCGGGTTTTAGTCTCTTTGAGTATTTATCGATCAGCTCTGCGAGTGCTTTCAGGTTCGATGGGGGTGGTTCGAACGAACATCCTTCGGTATCCTCTTTTTCAAATACTGTAGCAGAGACACAGTCAACAACAAAGAGGTTTGTATCGTTAATATATGGTTTTATCGAATCGCTGGTCTTTGTCAGTGATATGTAGACCCCTCCGCTGTTGCACGGTATTTTGCTGAGGAAATTCTTAATATCTGTAAATTCTATCGAGTTATGGATCAGTAACATAGTCTTCCAGTGATGAGGTAGGAGCGTTTTCAACTCTCTCTTCACATCTTTCCAGTAATTTACAGCCACGACCTCGAACTCGTCTTCCATTGCAACTCTCACTTCTGTAGAAGCGCTATCTTTACCTTTTTCACAAGATCTGACAGGTTGAATGGTTTGGTTACGAAGTCCTGTATGTTGAATTCAGTCATCAGACGTTTTCTCTCATCCTCTGAAAACCTCACGACTGTTACAAATATTATTTTAAAGTGGTTCAGTTCTCTTTCCTTCAGCCTTCCAAGGATCTCCTTTGTCGTGAGTCCAGGCATCATCACATCAAGCAGAACCAGGTCAGGATTCACCGATTCCACCCTCTCTAAGAACTCCTCTCCATCGTATGCCGTCTCTGTCTCATGGCCTTCCATCTCCATGATACTCTTCAGCGTCTCGACGATATCCCTGTTATCATCCACTATCATTACCTTTGCCATTAATTACACCTCAATCAGTTTATTTCCAACTTGTTTTTCAAATAAATTAACTTTAACATTTTTCTCTGCAATTCCACGCCTGTATGGCAATGTGAATTGGAATGTCGATCCTTTTCCAGCCTCACTCTCCACCCAGATCTCTCCACCATGAGAAGCTACAATCCCCTTGCATATCGATAGTCCGAGCCCCGAACCATCATACTTTCTTGTCATGCTCGAATCAACCTGTTCGAACGGTACAAATATTCTCTCCAGATCCTCTTTTTTAATCCCAATTCCATTATCTGTCACCTTAACAATTGCATAATTTGTGTGGTTAAGCAGGCAGATATCTATCGTTCCACCGGGATCAGTAAACTTGATCGCATTATTTACAAGGTTTATGACAACCTGAGCAATCCTGTCTTTATCAAATACTATCTCAGGAATCTTATCCTCTTTCAATGTGATTGTTATATTCTTTTTACGGGCATTGGACTCCATAATCTCCACCGCGTGCTCCACTGTTTCGTTCAGATCTGCTTTAGCCATTACAAATTTCATTGCACCAGATTCAAGCTTGGAAATGTCAAGAATGTCACCTATCAGACGATCCAGTCGAGCCGTGTTCCTTAATACCATCTCAATGCTCTTCTTCTGCTTTTCTGTAACCTCTCCAAAGTATCCCGCAAGCATCATCTGAAGCTGAGCCGTTATGGGCGTCACCGGAGTTCGTAACTCGTGAGAGACAAGACTTAAAAATTGTGTTTTAAGTTTATCAGCTCTTTTTAACTCGATGTTTGCCTGTTTGAGCTTTTCTTCGACTTCTTTTCGCTTGATGTTTACGTCCACGCGTGCCATGACTTCTTCTAGGACGAACGGCTTTGTGATGTAGTCCACGCCTCCTGCGTTGAAGGCTCTCAGTTTGTCTTCGGTATCGGTCAGTGCGGTTATGAATATGACAGGGATCTCTGCTGTTCTATCATCGGCTTTGAGGCGCTTGCAGGTCTCGATCCCGTCCATCTCAGGCATCATTATGTCGAGCAGTATCAGGTCTGGGTGTTTATCTGCCGCGTACTTCACTGCCTCTATACCGTTCTCTGCGAGTGCAACCCTGTAGCCGTTCTCTTTCAGCATGCTTCCGAGCACCCTCAGGTTCTGAGGATTATCGTCCACAACGAGTATCTGTCCTTTTCCGTTCTTCATCCTCTCTCCTCCTGTATCCTTCTTAACTCACCCATTATTTCAGTAAATTTATTAAAACTGTTTTTGACGCCTGTGACATCGAAACTCTCTGCGCAATCGTGGAGGATCTCAGCATACTTTGATAACCCCTCTGCTTTATATTTCCGTGCCAGTTCGTCGAGGTCTCTTGCAAACTCTTCAATCTCGTCCATCTCCATTGCCCCGCTCAACTCTTCAATCCGTGGTGCAATCTCGGTTCTCAGTCTATCGATCAGCTCATCGAGCCCCTCGATCTCTTCAAAACGAAGCTCTTCTCTATGGTGAGCGATCTCCTCACCCTTTCTTGGCGTCTCCTTCTCAGCGTAGCTCAGGTGCTCTGAGAGCTTCTTCATCAGGTCAGGTATCTTGAAGGGCTTTGGAATATACCCGTTGAATCCTGCGTTCTCTATCTCTGACTCTACCATTGATCCCACAGAAGCGGTGAGTGCGATTACAGGTATCTTCCTCGTCATTGGGTCACTCTTCAGCCGCTTCAATGCTTCGTATCCATCCATCTTCGGCATCTTGAGATCCATCAGGATCAGATCCGGGCATGACTCTCGGGCAAGACGAAGTGCTTCTTCGCCATCCTCTGCTTCCAGGACATCAAGACCTGCGCGGGAGAGCCATTCTCGTACCAGAGTTCGATTGTCTTCAGCATCATCCACAACAAGAACCGATGCACTCTCAAAGGATACCCTCGTAAGATCAATGGTCTGATCCTCTCTCTCTTTGGGTGGTCTTCTCTTGGCTATGATCTTAACATCTCGTAACAGTATTGTGAAGGTGCTGCCCTCTCCTACTCTGCTCGTGACCGAGATCTCTCCGTTCATCAGTTCAACGAGCCGCTTGCTGATTGCAAGACCGAGTCCTGTTCCACCGTACTTCCTTGCGCTCTGTCCCTCCTGCTGCGTGAACGATTCAAAGATACGATCCACCTGATCCTTTGGAATCCCGATACCTGTGTCTTCCACCATGATTCTGAGATCAAGCGCCTCACGTCTCCTCCTCTCTGTCTCAACCGTGATCTTGATGTACCCCTCTTCTGTGAACTTGACAGCGTTCCCGACAAGGTTGAAGATCACCTGCCTGAGACGTGTTTCGTCCAGCATCAACGATGGCAGATCGCTCTCAACATCGATCATGAACCTGAGACCCTTCTCAGAGATCTTCAACTCGAAGACCTGCTTAACCTCGTTTAAGAGCTGCACCGGGTCCACTGCTTCGTACTGGATCTCAATTCGCCCAGCCTCGATCTTCGAAAGATCAAGGATGTCGTTTATGAGCGTCAGGAGATTACCTGCAGCAGTCTTGATAGATTCAAGATAATCACGCTGCTGCCTGTCAGTGACGATCGATAAGAGCAGATCGCTGAACCCGATCACGGCATTCATCGGAGTTCTGATCTCATGGCTCATATTGGCGAGAAACTCTGATTTGGCGCGATTTGCAGACTCAGCCTCTTCTTTTGCACGTTTTAGCTCGTCTCTCATCTGTTTTTCCAATGTATTGTCTGTGAGGTAGTAGATGAACGCTGGCTTGTTGTTATACGTTGCAACAGCAGAATTTAAGCCGACCGTGACCGTCTCTCCATTTCGTTTCACAAATTCGATCTCGTTGTATCGTGGAAGGTCTTCTCCGCGCATCTTCCTGCGGTAGCGATCCACAACAATATCCCTCATTGAGGGATGGACTATCTCATGTGCCGAGATCTGAGAGAGTTCTTCTCTTGTGTACCCTGTGAGTTCACAGTAGTAGTCGTTGACGTATACGTGTTTTGCCTCGATTCCGTCTATATCCTGTACAAGTGCAAAACCCACTTTTGAACGGGATGCGGCGTCGAGGACTGTTCGATAGAGCGTCTCTGCTTCCTTCACCCGTGAGAGGTCTGTTATCACGCCATAGCTTCCCTGATACACGCCGTTTGTAAAGATAGGGGATGATGACATGAGGGTTGGGATCATCTTACCTGTTTTTGTCCTCCATGTGAGTTCACACTGTGAATTATTCCCCATCGCATGGTTTTCAAGCTCGCTTCTGAGAATTTGCCTGTTCTCTTCATCGAAAAAATCGGTAATATGCGACCCGATCAACTCATCATGGCTGTACTCTATCAGCTCACATAGCTTCGGGTTAACAAAGGTGATATACCCCTTCTCATCAACGGCGATCAATCCCTCGTTCATTCCGGAGACGAGATCACGATACCTTGCTTCCGACTCTTTAAGCGCATCATCCTTCTTCTTAAGATCGGTGAGGTCAGTGAATGACTCGATAACCCCAATAATCACTCCTTTTCTAAAGAGTGGTGTTGCAACAACGTGCATTGGAATTTTGCGCCCGTCAGGTGTTTCCTTGTACATCACGGTTTCGATGCGTTTTTCACCACGGAGAATCTGTTTGAGCATGCAGTCTTCGGTGTGACATAACTTTCCTTCAAGGTGATCGTAGCACTTCATCCCACGGATCTTATAATCAGAGATGTCTGAGAGCTTTATCATTGCATGGTTTGACTCTACCACGTTGAAGTCTCTGTCGATGACGCGCATGGCGTTACCGGCTCCATTGAAGATGTGTCGGGCGCGCTCTTCGCTCGCCCAAAGCCCCTCCTCTGCACGATCACGCTTTTTGATATAATAACAGAGTATCGGAACCAAAACGGCAGAGAGGAGCAGGGCATCGAGTACTGCCTGGAACGGTCGGGTCAATTGGAATGATGGAAGGATGAACATGATTGAGAGCTCTGTCATGGCAAAGATGGCAGTAAGCCCCAGCACACTGAAGAGGGTAACTCTATTCTCTATGAATCTCACGCTTCTCACACTCTCTATAACATCTCCCGCTACTTCGATGCCTCTTCATCGTTTAACTTTGCAATTGGGAACTTTGCATTGAAGCTGACGATCCCCTCGCCCCCACCAGGCAGAGCACCCGATTCTATCCACCAGCTACAACCATCAGAACTCAGGATCTCGGTTGCGAGCTTGAGACCAAAACCACTCCCACCCCTGCCCGTGCCATAATCCTCCCGAAGCGACCTGATCAGATCGACAGGTATGGGGTCTCCACGATTCACAACAGAGAGAAGAGCATACTCCTCCCCAACACTGGTTCGGATAACAACAGGCGCACCGCTCCCATGAAGAACCCCATTAACAAGGAGATTCACCAGTGCACGCCATAGATAAGGGCTTGCCAGAACAAGCACGTGCGGATCGTCGCCCTCCAAGAGAATCTCGGCAGATGTCCGCGCCCTCACATACTCAACACTCTGATCGACCACCGTGGCAAGACAGAGCCGCTGAACCGCTTCACCAGGAGGCGTCTCTCTTAGCATAAAGAACGTCTCAATATTCTCTATGAACTCGGTGCCCTCAAAGACCATCCTCTTCACAACCATCCGTGCCCGATCATCTGTCATCGACTCTGCATACCCATCGATCACCTGATAGTTGTTCTTCAAGACGTCCTCTATGTATCTCTTAGCAAGATCGATCTCGCTTTTGTGCCTGAGGTCTGACTCTTCTCGCTCCTTTCGTGCTGTTATATCAACGAAATTTCCAAGAATGGCAGGTGCACCATTGTACTGTATAACCGATGCTCGAATCTCCACCCAGAGCGTCTCGCCATCACTCGTGACCATTCGTGCCTCGCACTGCGCAGGGGATCCTCTACCAGTCTCCCGATTAAACGTGATATCCTTAACCCGCTCCCTGTCCTCAGGGTGTATGATCTCCCACGCGTCCATCTCCTCCAGTTCAGATTTGCTGTAGCCAAGAATCTCACTGAACCGTGGGTTGACATACTCAAACCTTCCGTTCTGGAAGAGATAGACCCCGGTAAGTGAGATCTCAGCCATCTCCCTGATGAGGTCTGGAGAGTTCTCAAGCCATTCATTTTCTCTCAAACCCCTCTGAGAGATGAGCCCTACCATGAATCCGACCGATATGAAGACCGAGATCCACTCTCCCTGTGCCACGATGAGATCGTTCACAGTTCTGCCCCACTCTTCTGTTGTCAGGAGATACCTGAGAATCAGGAGAAGCCCGGCTGTAATACCAAAGAAGACCCTCTCACTCCGTCTTGACACGTATGTGATAGATGCTCTCATCATCGTTTTTTGGATCTCTCTTTTAATACTACACGGTAAGCAGCCTGTTGTGCCGCTCAGTGAGCTCCACGAGCTCGTCTCGCAGGCGATCGATCTCCTTCTTTAACTCCTTTGCACGGTTCGAGAGGCGCTTGTATTCAGGGTTTCTCCTGAGTATGTGCCCCTCGACCGTCTGTGAAACGTTGCTGAGCTTGTTTATGACCTCGAAGTACTCGTTTAGGTAGGAGTCATAGTTTTTGCGAGCAGCACCGCGCTCCACTGACGCCCTGAGTTCGTCACCCTTCACAGGTTTCACGAGGTAGTCGTTGAAGCCCATGCTCAGTGTGTCGACATCGGGTTTCACAGCGGTCACAAGCACCACGTAGAGATTCTTCAGTTTGGGATCGGCGCGTATGATCTCGAGCAGCTCATCCCCACTCATGCCAGGCATCATTCTGTCAAGAAAGACGATCTCGACCGTTTCATCGAGTTTTAGTTTTTCGAGTGCCTCTTCGCCGCTGTATGCAACCGTAACATTGTGCTCCGGCTTCAGCATATCAGCATATAGATCGGCAACCATCTGCTGGTCATCAACTATCAGAATGTTAGCCATCACAATCCACCTTCTAACGACTGAAGAGATCCTTCAATAAGGGACGGTACCGCTCGATAGTACCTGCACAGATATGTTATTATCATTACTATGATACTAATAGATTGAATAGTATATAAAAGTATCATTGAAAATGAGGATGAGACGGGGAGAGGAAGAACCCCGGCAGATCAGAGCCAATCCGCAAACTTCCGAAGCGCCCGCGCACGATGAGAGATCAGATTCTTCTCATGAGGCAGCATCTCCCCAAGAGTCCGCCCACAGACCTCAAAGATAGGATCAAACCCAAAGCCATGAGTCCCGCGCTCACGATCCGAAACAGCACCCTCAAGAACACCCGTAAAAGTGAGAGGCTCGCAACCAGGCTCACAAAACCCAATAACCGACTTCACAACCGCATACCTATCCTCCACACCCTCCATCAACTTCAAAATACCCTGATTCCCGATGGTACGCTGCACATACGCAGAATAAGGACCCGGAAACCCATTCAACGCCCTGATAAAGATGCCCGAATCATCCACCACAACAGAGCGACCAAGACGCTTCGCAGCCCACCGAGCACCACACGCGGCAATCACCTCAAGCTCATCAGCCTGCACCTCAGGATACTCACACTCAACCTGCGTGAGAGTGATACCCCGCTCCCCAAGAATAGACCGAGCCTCCTCGACCTTACCACGATTCCCAGTCACAAAGACGATATCCATAACAAGAACACCAGCAACACACCTAAAAGACGCACCCAGCCTTATCAACCTTTCCACTCAAAGTAGGTAGTCTTAAATAGATTCGATGTGAAGACTCGTCAAATAGCTTATGCAACGTATGAAAGAGAGCGTCATATCCCCCCGAGACAGGGCAGTCTTCGAAGCAGGAATCAAGCTCGGCGCACTATACCACCAGTTCACAACGACGCCAATCAGCCCCATAACGATCGAATCCGCAGAGAGAGCCATCGAAGAGAGCGTATCACTCCAGCCATTCGTAAGGAGCGTGAGCGTAAGAATCGACCGTGAAATGGTGAGATCATCCCTGAACGAATACGGATACTGCGAACTCAACGGCAAGATGCTGGACGTGAGACTCACAACAGAGCTAGATCATACCATCGTAACAGCAAAACTCTCCTATGAGAAGAAGCTCGGATACCCACTGATGAAGATCGTATCAATCGAGGATGAGAGATGATCGAGATCCATTCCAACCCATACACACTCACCACCCGACCAGATACCCAGGAATCTGAGGAACCCCTCAGAGAAAGACTCAACCTCAGATGGGTGAACGGCTGCCTCTTCAACGTAATGGCACAGAAGAGGACTCCTCAAGCACGTGTCGAGTACGACGCAGTGCTCTGGAACAGCAGATCCATCCTCTTCATCGAATACAAAGACTCACTCACAGCACACAGGAGAATGCCTGCCAAACGAGCACAACAAGTATCCGATTTTGCAAGAAACATCGCAAAAACTATTGGATTCCGAGAATACAACTATATTATCGTGGTGAATGGACTTGAAAGTAGGACAGTCAAGAATGGAGTACCTGTCATACCACTCGACGAACTGGAGAGATACCAGCCAGAATTCCAGCCAACCCAGAGAGAAGTGGAGTACATCGACAAACTGATCGAAAAACACCGCAAGACCGCTGACGATGAACTATTGAAAGAATTAGAGAAACTCAGGATGATGATACAGGAGAGAGGACGCTGAAAGACCCGAGACGAGCCCGCTGTATAACAATCATTTTAAGCCACCAGACCATACTCGAATGGTGAATGCAGATCTGCACATGGTTCGGTGTCTTCACGATAAGAGAGGAGGGCGTGACAAGATCCCATCTCTTCCCGAAAGAGATAGAGAGACTCGCAGAACGGATCGTCGAGGGGCAAGGGAAGAACCAATCGCATGGTTCTCGCTTGAGAATCGATCTACCAGGTCTCGCAGTGGAGCATGGCTTTGTAGAGAACCGCAAGGAGTACTATAGCCTGCTGCGAGCAGTCATGCTCGAAGCCACGAGAGAGAAGATCAGGAGAAGCTGGAAGAAAGATCTTCAGATAATACATGCGGCAAGCACGATCGACGAGCTTGGTGAGAGCATAAACCTCCTGCAGGAGCGGTTGAAGAACATATTCACAACCCACTTTCCTGAAGAGAACCTCCATGGAAGAGAACTTGCAGAACTGATAACAACCTACGGGAGAAGATCAGGAATCCCAAGCACCCACCCATTACATGGACGCGCGAGAGACTCTATCGGTACGGAGATAAGAGACGAGGAAGAGAGCCTCTTAAGAGAACTCGGAGAGACCATCCTATCGTTATACAGGCTGCGCCACAACTATGAGGAATACCTGGAGACCACACTCAGAGAGTTTGCACCGAACCTCCAGAGTCTTGCAGGGGCAAAACTCGCCGCACGCCTGATAAGCCTTGCAGGAAGCCTTGAAAAGCTCGCATCACAGCCTGCAAGCAGGATACAGGTGATCGGCGCAAAGAAAGCACTCTTCAGGCACCTCGAGGGTAGAGCCACGTCACCCAAGCACGGGATAATATACCAGCACCCAGCAATAAAGAATACCCCACATGGACTGCGTGGCAAGGTGGCACGAAGACTAGCGGCAAAGATCGCCATAGCATCACGCATCGATCTCTACAACGGCACGCTCAACCCAGAGCTAAAAGAGAGCCTTGAAATGGAGATGGCAAAGATTAAATCATCTCCCAGAGGAGATAATAGAGAAAAGAAAGGGTGAATCTCTCAAGATGCCGACTATAAGCGAGAAGATACTCTCGAAGGCAAGTGGAAGGAGCGCCCGCGCCGGTGAATTTGTCGAGGCAGATGTCGATATTGCGATGGTACACGATGGGACGAGCGTGCTTGCCGTAAAAGCCCTGCGCGAGATGGGAGTGAGACGGGTCTTCGACCCTGAGAGGATCATAATCCCGTTCGATCACATCGTGCCAGCCAACAACGAGACGACTGCAACCCTCCAGAGAGAGATAAGAGAGTGGGCGAGGGAGGAAGGGATCAAGCACCACTATGATCTCGGAGAAGGAGTGTGCCACCAGATCCTACCTGAGAAGGGCTTCTCACTACCAGGAAAACTGATAATCGGGGCAGACTCACACACGTGTACCCATGGTGCCTTCGGCGCCTTTGCAACAGGCGTTGGGGCAACCGACATGGCAGAGATATTCGCAACCGGGAGAATCTGGCTCAGAGTCCCTGAGACGATCAGAATCACGATCAACGGGACCCTCCCCCCGTGCACATCCGCAAAGGACGTAACCCTCATGGTGGTGGGCGAACTCGGCGCTGATGGCGCCACATATAAGGCAATCGAGTACTACGGCGAAACGATAGACAATCTCACGATGGAGGGGAGAATGACACTCTGCAACATGGCAGTCGAGACAGGTGCAAAGAACGCAATCATACCACCTGACGAGAAGACCCATCAATACCTCAAGGGGCGCGCAAGGGAAGAGTACACCCCGGTATATGCCGATAGCGACGCAGAGTATATCGACGAGTACGAGTTCGATATCACAGACCTTGAGCCGCTCGTGGCACGCCCGCACAGCGTGGATAATACCTGCACCGTTGGCGAGGTTTCAGGCACACCAATCGATCAGGTATTCATCGGCACCTGCACCAACGGCAGGCTTGAAGACATCGCAACAGCAGCAGAGATCGTCAGAGACTCCAAGTTCAGTGTTCGAACAATCGTGATACCAGCATCAAGAACGATACTCCTCGATGCAATGGACGCTGGATACATACAGAAGCTCGTCAAGGCAGGAGCCATGATAGCACCCCCAGGATGCGGGCCATGCCTCGGAGCCCACATGGGCGTAATCGGCGAAGGAGAGGTATGCCTCTCAACCGCAAACCGAAACTTCAAGGGACGCATGGGAAGAGGCGGACTCATATACCTCGCATCACCAGAAACCGCTAGTGCAAGCGCAATAAAAGGAGAGATCACAGACCCACGCGAGATATAAAAGAGAAGAAAAGAGAAGACTTACCTCTCAAAGCGACTTTTTCACCTTCTCTATCACCCTTACCCCTTCTATAAGCGTGCAAGGATAGTTTCCGGTCTCATCCTTCTCAGCCGATTTCACCATATCCCACACAGTAAGGAGTGCCACCGAGACGCCTGTCAGCGCCTCCATCTCAACACCAGTCTTCCCGGTCGATCTCACACTCACACTCACAGTCACACCACTCTCTGAGACACTAAAGTCAACATCAATCCCTGTGATCTGGATCTGATGGCACAACGGTATCAACTCAGCAGTCCTCTTCACGCCAAGCACCGCCGCAATCCGCGCGGTCGCAAGCACATTCCCCTTGAGAAGACGCCCCCTTCTTATCGCATCAAGCGTCTCACCACGAAGCCTGATCGTCCCAACCGCCGTAGCACTCCGAAGCACCTCATCTTTCCCGCTTATATCGACCATCTCTACACGATCATCCTTAACATGAGAAAAGAGAACACCATCATCCTTATTCATCGATTCTCCCCCTGGTATACACCATCGTACCCCACATCAACAGGCTTTGTCAGGTGAAAAAAAACCAGCTGAACAAGCCGAGCATTCCTCTTCACTCTGAACCCATACCGATTATAAACCACGAGCATGCTCTCACTCCGACCACTGTACCCAGCATCCCACACCCCAGTCTCAACCGTGACACCACAACGCGTCAGACTGGACCTGGGACGTGCAATCGCCGCCATCCCAAGCGGGACGTTCACAACCTCATTGAAGATCACCTTATACACCCCAGGCTCAAGGTACACCCAACCATCACTCCCAAAGCCGATCGGCTCACTCGGAGCAATGACACGCTCACTGTTCTCATACGCCACAGCACCATACCCTATGAAGCGCTCTATCCGCTGGAGCGTGAGCTCCACCCCATTCGGCTGCACCTGAACTCCACGATCACAAATCCCCTCAACAAGCCGGGGCGAACCCTCAACCATCTCCAGAAGCTCTGATCTCGACAAGACAGACATACCACCAATCTACCCAACGTCACACAATATATAGTTGGTCTTTTTTAGGGTTTTGGGACATAATTTATCTCATCCTGATTGTAAACAGGTTGTGCCAGAGTCTGGTAGCAGACAGAGCCATTTCTATTCTATTTTCTCTTTTTTGCTTGATCAACTATCTAGATCTTCTTTTATCTGCTGAAAAACCTGATTCGCTTGAATTTTTCTTGGAGTATCTCTTTAGAAACTTATAGGCTTATAGGGGGGCCTCAATAGTCCTTTCTATAACCTTTGACCGGTCAGATCCTATTCTGGATAGATTCTTCTTTGGATATTACATAGACGGCAGTTTCCTTACCAGATAGCTTTAAAGTCTTTTTTGTGCTGTAATACTTATCCAGGGAGATAGAATTCGTCTTTACTCCTATCTCTTTGAGCATCTTTATTGCTTTGTTGAATGCATCTTTCTCTGATCTGTTAGAATAGCCAAGACCAACGTGCATTCCTGTATCAATGTCTATTATCTTGAAAACGTATTTGAAGTCCTTGTCTTTCTTTTTAGGGTTGGTTCTGTAGTGCTTTGTAACAGTAAGCGAATAACCAGTTCCATCCCATGCAAACTCGCCTGAGATGCCTTCATCTTTGAGTAAAAGAATGAATAGGTTGTGCAGAGCGAGCTTGACTTCTTCATCTGCAATACTGTCTTTCTATCGTTTTGTAGTTGGCTTTGAGACCAAACAAAGGCTTAAACAACTCCAGTAATTCTTCTACATCCCTGTTTGATCTGTTCACAAGTCTTGCAAAGAGGAATAGCATAACTCTCTTCTCCAGATCAATTTCCTTTGGTTTGCCAGCTTTTTTCTGAATTCTGATCATTGCAACGGCTTCCCTAACATATTCTGGAAGCTTTCTCAGTCTTTTCTTAACGAGTTCTCTCTTCTTTTCCATTCAGCATAGGGGTACTTCTCTTTCTCTTCTCTCCTTGTCTCCTTGACCAGTTCATCTAAAACATCCAGTAACTCATTAACAAACTTCTTTGTTACTCTAAATTCCAGATTCATATTCAGATTTTAACCAAAAAGTATTTAAGTATTTCTATGGATATACTAAAAATATGAGAAAGATTGAAGTGAAGAAAGGCGATTTTGTCCTGAAAGAAGAAGTCGAAGTTGTTCTCGAGAAAAAAGTCACTCCTTTCGGTAATTCAGCAAAAGTTGATGTACCAAAGAGCAAAGAGATATCTGGGATAGAGAGCATATGTGATCATTGTCAAGGATTAAGAGATTTTGTCCCAAAACCACTTTATTCTCCCGATTTAAATCTCATTGAGTTTGGTTGGAAGGATTTAAAGAGAGAGTTGAGCAATATTCTTGATCTTGATGAGATGATCAAGAGTTGTGAAGGAGTAGCATTGGATCTATTTGGTGAGAGGAAGCAGGGTTACTCGAAGGGTTACTCGAGTTACTGGGTGAAAGAGTTTATTAGTGCAGAAGATTAGGAGAACGGCTGTACTTCGTATATAAGCCCTGTTGGATGAATCTCTTTTCTCCTCAATTTTTCCCCCTTTCACCAGCTCAAATAACCTGTCCAACGGACTTTTTGTCTTATTCAAATTGTTATTCATTGGTGATCGGTTTGATCGGTTAAGAGAGGAATCGTGATAGAATGATGCTCATAGCTCAGTGTTACGCCTTTCTCAGTACTCTTTTCTCTCTGCATGTCCTTCTCTTACGAGTTCTTCGTTGAGATTCACACCATCGAGGTAGATCACAGCAAGATATCGCCCATACTTGCCTTTTTTATCCCGTATGGTGCGAATCACCACGTTTTCTGCCTCGGAAAAGCGATTTATCACGTATTCTTTTGCTGCAAGTCCTGCTGGACGCTCAGCGCCCCTGATCTCAGGCGTGTTTATGCCATATAGTCTTAACCTTTGTCCTGTGTAGATGCTGAATCCACAGTCCACGAGCATGTCCACGGTATCGCCATCAACAACCCGCTCAAGCTCAGCCCGATATACATAATTCGCTTCAATCTTCATACTAATAGTTATCATTTTTATCTGGTATAAGCCATTTGCGATCCGATGCCAGAGATTCGCGAGTTATCTGGTTACGTCTCGTATTGTCTCTTCGATGGTGCTTAGATCGGCGTCTGTCTTTATTCCTGTTCCTGTGAGGTGGGTGCGGCTCGCAGCGTACCCTCTCTCTCGGAGTGCTTCTATTACGTCTGTGATTGGTGGTGCTGAGATCTTCAGCTGGTGGGCGATTTTGTGATAGTCGTGGTACATTGGTGTTGTGATCTCGGAAGTGCAGACTTCGAGCAGTTTTCTTGCGTCGTTCTGTCCTCTCTTCTCGGCTTCTGCTGCTGCTTCAGATGCGAGTCTTCTCTCGTGGAGTGGTCCAAGCCAGAGTGGTCCTGATAGTGTGACCTGTGCGCCGCATCTCTTGCATCCTTCTATTGTTGGTGCAAGTCCGGGGATTGGTTGGTGGTTGTTGCAGTGGTTGCAGTGTGCCATGTATCCGATCTTCTTCATCACACCATCAATGCTTTTAACCTTCCTCTCGATTACGAGGTGTGTTCGTGCAAAGTGTCGGTGGGCATACGATAGTACTGGGATTGCAGCCTTTCCGATCGCTGCGAGAGATCGGACGGTCGCTCCGATCAAGACGCGAAGTCCTGTCTCTCGATGGTACTCGTTCTTCTGTGGGTGTGCAGCATACGTCCTGATCGCAGAGTTGAGATGAGCGCCACAGAGCGGAGCTGTATCGGTTGCGGTTACAGAGAGCATCCCTCTGACACTGTTGCCTGCCGAAGCTAGGAATGGCATCGGTGTTCCGAAGGGATCAAGGTCGACCACGTCAAAGCTCTCGGAGTCCATCAGCACCCGGGAGTCAGCATGGACGGGTCTGCAATTGGAGAGATCGTTCAATCGTATATTCTCTCGCATCAACTCAACAGCATCTAAACTCCAATCACAGAGCGTTATAAACCCCCCTATTTCCACTCCAACCCTAATACCCTTTATACCTGTTGCAGCAAGAGCATCAAGATAGGTGAAGTCTCTCCCATCCGTGAAAGCTGCAAGCACTGCAACGGTAACATCACGATTCAACACCATCATCGGATTGTAGAAGACCTGTGGAGAAGATCCCTTCACCGGGACAAGGATTCTCGCCTCACCCTCAACCACAATCCTGAAAGACCCATGCAACATCCAGTGACACAAATAAAGGGAACAAACTCTTATTATACCTGTCCCATCTTTGAAGTGTTATATTCTGCTCTCTTGGGTAAGGTTTAATATCTGTGGGGTGCAATTAGAGTGCTGGATGAAGACGTCGCGGGTAGCGGGTAAGAAGGTGGATAAGGCTGGTGTGTTGGAGCCTGCTGGATCTGATGGCAGTGTTGTGGTTGTGAGACCTGCGGGTTATCCTATGCGTGGGTCGCTTCAGGAGTATCCTGAGTTCTCTGAGCCTGACGTATTTGAGTATTATGCGCAGGAGCAGTGGCAGGGCTTGGTTGCGAGGAAGGGGGAGTATCTCTTTGACAAGCGCATGTTTCCAGATTTTGCTTTCAAGATAGTTGATGTGAAGCCTGAGGGGTCTGTCATCAATAGGAAGACAACCTTTGTTATAGAAGAGATCGAGCCTGAGGAGATTACTGTCGAGGGCGATGAGAAGGTTCTTTTTGAGGATATTGTTGGTCAGGAGTCTGCTAAAGAGAAGTGTCGATTGATTGAACGATTCCTCGAGGATCCAGAGAGATTTGGTCGCTGGGCGCCGCGGAACATCCTCTTTCATGGTCCGTCTGGTACGGGCAAGACGATGCTTGCAAAGGCGCTCTCGAACCGGACTGATGCTCCTCTATTTCCTATAAAAGCTACGCAGCTCATAGGAGAGTTTGTGGGGGATGGTGCGAGGCAGATACATCAGTTATACGAGAGGGCAGAGGGTGTTTCACCTTCTATTGTGTTCATAGATGAGTTTGATGCGATAGCGCTGGATCGCAGGTATCAGGAGCTTCGAGGTGATGTGGCAGAGGTTGTTAATGCTCTACTGACAGAGATGGATGGGATACTGCCACGGAAGGATGTTTGCACGATCGCTGCAACGAACATGGTGCAAGCTATTGATCTTTCCATCAGAAGCAGGTTTGAAGAAGAGATTGAGTTCAAGTTACCTGATAGTAGAGAGCGGTTTGAGATATTGAAGAGGCATTCGGTGACGTTCCCAATTGGACTTGCTGAGGATGTTGACCTTGAGGTCATTGCAGAGAGGACGGATGGTCTATCTGGACGTGACCTTGTTGAAAAGATACTGAAAACAGCGCTTCACAAGGCGTTGATAGAGAACGAGGAGACTGTTTCAGGCAAGCATTTTGAAGATTCCCTCTCAAAGGTGAAGAGGTCAGCTTCGTCCCAACCACCGAGGAACATGTTTGCATGAAGACCACTCTGATTTTTATACCATAAGTTTATTCTTAGCTCTGATGGGTCACATCTTCATCCTCTTCAGTGCTCTCGGGATGCTGATACTGGCTGCTGCAATCCCGCCAGGATATCGACACAGGGCAACAAATGCAGGCATAGGCTGGTTCATCTTCTCAATTCACTGGTTCTCACAACCGTTTCACTACATCAAGATCGATGACTACTTCAATATTGTAACAACGATTATAGCAGGGCTATTATGCGTATTCTTCTCCATACAATTTCTGAAGGAGAGGGGGTGTGAGACCGAACCTGAGTACGCTCTTCACCTCTACCGTGCAACAAGTGCTGCTGCAATCGGTGGTGCGATATATTTCCTCTTTGCAGAGATTCCATTCCTCAAACACTGGTTGATAGGAGTCGTGGCGGATCAGACCGAATGGATACTCCAGAAGATCGGTCTTCAGCCACTGCGTGTGGAATGGAACACCCTGAGCCTGAACGGTCACAATGTGGAGATCATTCTTGCCTGCACCGCAATCGAGAGCATCGCGCTCTTCATGGGCGTAACCCTTGCATGCATCGACGCGTCACCGAGACGTGTTGCTCTTGCTTTCCTCGCTTCAGTCCCGGTCATATACCTGCTGAACCTTGTGCGCAACGCCTTCGTGATCATAGCCTTTGGATTCACGTGGTTCGGTAGTCCAGAGGAGAGTTTTTACATGGCTCACACCGTGATTGCAAAGATTGGCTCGACCATCGCACTCTTTGCCATCGCATACGTCGTTCTCACCATTCTACCTGAGCTGCTGGATATGATCGATGGCATCGCTGGGCTTCTGAAGAAGAGCTTTGAAAGGAGCAGGAGGATGATACTGCCATGATAGCGAAGGGTGGCAGAGGGATATCGGTCTTGCTCGTTATGCTCACTATTGTAACAGGTGTCCTTCACTCCTATTACAGGAACACACCACTCTTCATCCTCTTCCTTCTAACGGCTGGCTTCACAGCAGCCTCGCTCTTCTTCTTCAGGGACCCAGAGCGGAGCTACTCACCTGAGGAGGTCGGTCAGGACGAGATGATCTCTCCAGCAGACGGCAGGGTGATTGCACTCAGCCAGAATAAGATCTCCATATTCATGGGCATCAGGGATGTCCATGTCAACCGTGCACCGATCGGGGGACGGGTGAAATGCATACGGCATATACCTGGTAGCCACATCCCCGCGTACAGTAAGGACTCGGATAGGAACGAACGAAACCATATACTGATCGAGACCGATTATGGTGATGTTCTGGTCACTCAGATCGCAGGCATCATTGCACGGCGCATCGTTACTTATATAACCAGCGATACCAAAGTTAGGAAGGGGCAGCGCATCGGCATGATACGATACGGTTCAAGGGTGGACGTCACACTTCCGATAGACTTTGAGATACTTGTATCGGTCGGCGAGAGGCTTCGTTGTGGCGAAACCGTAATTGCAAGAGTTGTTAAACCTTGATGGATCAGGAACACATACTTTACTCGATCAAGAAGGCAGACCTTGCGACGCTTACAAACGCTACAATAGGCTTTTCAGCAATCATCTCTCTAATTCACCAGAACTTCGATTGTGCAGCCATCCTCATCATACTTGCATCGATCGCGGACGGAGTGGACGGAGCAATCTCACGGCGATGCGCATACAGTTCACTTGGAAAACACCTCGACTCGCTCGCAGACAGCATCTCATTCGGAATGGTGCCAGCGACTGCAACCTATCTACTTATAACTCCCAGAAACACCGTTCTCGCATTCGCACTTGCGGTGCTCTTCCTATCATGCGGACTCCTGCGACTGGCAAGATTCACCACGATGAGAGATAGGACGGTGGACTTTCAAGGAATGCCGATAACAGCAGCAGGACTCATTATAATGCTCTTCACAATCCAGCGAGAGAGAACAGAACTCTTTCTCCAGATGCTAACATCTCTCATAGTCATACTCTCCCTTCTCATGGTAAGCAGAATCACGTATCCAAAGGTACAGAATAAACGAATCATAACCCTGCTTGGAGTAACGATGATCGCAACCATACTCGCATACACACAGGAAGGAGAGATGCTACACCTACTCTCAGGTGTACTCCTGGCAATGCTTCTCTCCTACACACTCTCACCTGCCCTGAAGCTCACAGAGAGAGATTGAGAACGGCGAATGATTAATCTGGTATGATAACCCAATCCAACTGATAGTATGCAGATTCTCTTCGATGACATTGGAAGCTACCCACCACCGGAAGGTCTTGGCGAAGGCTGGGCTGAAGAGACCATCGAGAACGATTGGAAGAGGTTTGCGAAGATCCTGCAGGAGGCCATGCTCCAGAAGATCAGAGCAGGAGTTGATCTGCCGACGTACCCACAGTTCCAGGAGATGACCCACCAGTTTTTAAAGGTAATCAAAGATCCATTGAAGGTAGATGAACCATACCTCGTAAGAGAGAGGGACGCAAGGATCGTTGAAGTCTATGCAATAGAGCCTTTTGCACGAGAGTACCGTGAGAAACACGGCGTGCGAATGCCGCTTCGTCTCTGCGTAACAGGTCCACTCGAACTATACCTAAAGGAGTTCGGGGCAACAGAGTACGTGGATCTCTACCACCTCATTGCAAGAAGCATCAACCGTTTCATCAGAGAAACGATGAGAACAGTCAGGTATTCAGAGGTTAAAGTGGTCTCAATCGACGAGCCAAGCCTCGGGATAAGCCCACAGGTCATCTTCGATGAAGACTCCATAATCAAGGCACTATCAACCTCGGGAGAGAGCGCAAAGTCGCACGACCTCGATGTCGAGATCCATCTACACTCCCCCCTCAACTACAGGCTTGCATCCCAGACAGAGAACATCAATGTTATCGGAGTGGAATCAGCAGCAAACCCTTCATACCTTGACCTAATTGATAAAAACGTGCTTGAAGAGACCGATTCATTTTTACGGATAGGTATTGCGAGAACAGACATATTCACCCTCACAGCATCGTTGAACGAGAAATACAAGACAAACGTCTGGAAAGAACCTTCACGGATGAAAGAAGTTATAACAGAGATGGAAACCCCTAACGTCATTGAAAAACGACTACTCAAAGCATACAACAGTTTTGGCGAACGTATACGCTATGCTGGGCCCGACTGTGGACTCGGCGCATGGCCAACACAGGAGATGGCAGAACTCTTACTGAGAAACACCAGAATAGGGATAGACAGATTCCACAAAGACCACCTCACCAAAGCAGAAGCATGATCCTGAAGCAAAGGCAGCTAAAAGCCATTGAAGCAGAGTGCCGTATGCTCCGATTCCGATTTCTTCATCGGTTCTCATCATGTTGAGAGGTTGTCTTTGAGTCTTTCCATTCGCTTGACTGCTTCTTCTATTCGGTTGGTCGGTGTTGTTAGTGAAAAGCGGAGGTATCCTTCGCCGTGTTCTCCGAAGCCTATGCCTGGTGTTGCGATGATGCCTGCCTTCTCGAGGAGGAGTTTTGAGAACTCGATTGAGGTGTAGTCTTCTGGTACTGGTGCCCAGATGTAGAAGGTTGCTTTTGGTGGTGTGACTTTGATGCCTATACGCTTCAAGCCTTTGACGAGCAGGTCTCTGCGTTCCCTGTATATTTTCTTCATCTCGTCTACACAGTCTTGTTCTCCTTTCATCGCTCTTATTCCTGCGCGCTGGACTGCTTCGAAGGCGCCAGAGTCGATGTTTGTCTTTACCTCGCCGATACCTTTGAGAATGTCCCTGTTCCCGACTGCGAAGCCGATGCGCCACCCGGTCATGTTGTATGTCTTGGAGAGGCTGTTAAACTCTATCCCCACGTCCATTGCACCTGGAGCGTTCAGGAAGCTTGGCGCACGATAGCCATCGAACGTCAACTCTGAGTACGCATTGTCAGAGAAGACTATGATCTCGTTCTCCAGTGCAAGCTCAACAACCTCTTCATAAAAACCGAGATCCGCAGTCGCTGAGGTGGGGTTGTTCGGGTAGTTGATAAAGAGAATCTTCGCTCTTCTCAGAACATCCTCTGGTATCGCTCCAAGGTCTGGAAGAAACCCGTTCTCTGGCTCAAGTGGCATAGAGTAGGGCACACCCCCTGCAAAGACTGTAGCGATCCTGTAGACAGGGTACGCCGGGTCAGGCACGAGCGCAAGATCACCAGGATCGAGGAACGCAAGAGGCGCATGAGCAACACCCTCCTTCGAACCGATCAACGTGAGAACCTCGGTCTCAGGATCAAGCTCCACACCCATACGCTCCAGATACCAAAGAGACGCAGCCTCCCGAAACTCAAGGAGTCCAAGATACGAAGGATACGTATGAGTACTCGGATCCCTCGCAGCCCTACACAACGCCTCCACAACATGAGACGGCGTTGGCCGATCAGGATCGCCAACACCAAGATCTATCACATCAACCCCCCTCTCGATCGCCCTCACTCTCGCATCATCGATCGCCGCAAAGAGATAAGGCGAAAGCGAACCAATCCTCTCAGAATACATCACCAAAACCAACCACCCAGAAAGAAACCACCCACCTATATATGCTTTAAGGTCTACCCCCCCCCCTCACACACAGATGCAATCAACACAGTATACCACACGTGAATCCCTATCCTGGGAAGAGGGAATGTTTGAATCGTTACCACCACTGCTTCGACCAACTGCTTCGTTCTGTGATACCATTATTGTTATAGGTTAATAAGTGGTAAGTGGTAGCTAAAGAGCGATTTTGAAGTGGTCTTTTGAAGTAGGGTGTGAGTTGCGTGGAGACTGGTGGACTTATAGAGGGTATACTTATTATCTTCGCACTCTCGATCGCTGTGCTACTTGTATTTCACAGGTTGCGTCTGCCGCCGATCGTTGGCTTTCTTTTGACGGGTGTGGTTGCGGGACCGCATGGTCTGAGTTTGATTGAGATCGTTCGGGATGTTGAGATGATGGCTGAAATTGGGGTGGTTTTACTGCTCTTCACGATCGGTATTGAGTTTTCAGTGAAGAGGATGTCTCGAATCAGGAGATTGTTCCTTATAGGTGGGTCGCTTCAGGTGTTGCTGACGATAGGGTATGTGACGCTAGTTGCAGATCTATTTGGGCTCTCCATTACTAAATCTATCTTTATCGGGTTTGTTATATCGCTCAGTAGTACTGCTATCGTGATAAAACTCCTGCAGGATAGGGGTGAGATCGATAGTCCGCATGGGCAGACGTCTCTTGGCATTCTCTTGTTTCAGGATTTTGTCATCGTTCCGATGATGCTTCTCACCCCTGTGCTTGCTGGTAGTTCAGGAACGATCTCTCATTCTCTTCTTTTTGTCGTTTTTGAGGGAATTGGAATAATCATACTTATTGTTGTTTCAGCAAAATGGATCGTGCCCTTTTTACTCTATCAGGTTGCAAAGACGCGGAGTAAAGAGCTCTTCATCCTGAGCGTGGTTATGATATGTCTCTCGATCGCATACCTCACGTCCATCGTGGGCTTGTCTCTTGCACTGGGCGCGTTTCTGGCAGGACTTATCATCTCTGACTCAGATTATAGTCATGAAGCACTTGAGAAGATAGAGCCTTTCAAAGACCTCTTCACAAGCCTCTTCTTCATCTCGATCGGGATGCTTCTCGATCTCGGTTTTCTGATGAGTCATCTTCTCATGGTTCTCGCTATAACTATCTGGATTTTAGCGATAAAATCCATGCTTGCTGGCTTTTCAGCGATTATAATGGGTCTCCCAATGAGAACTGCAATACTCGCAGGTTTTGCACTCGGTCAGGTAGGGGAGTTCTCATTCATCCTTGCTCGCACAGGGTATCAGTATGATTTAATCGACCAGACCGAGTACCAGATGCTTCTTGCAGGCGCAATACTGACGATGGCATTAACACCTTTCATGATGAGAGTGGCACCCAGCGCTGCGACCGTTGCCTCGCGCCTGCCAATCTCCGAACGATTGATCTCAGGCAGACAACTCTCACAGATTGATAAGAAGGAGCCTATGAGGGATCACCTCATTATAATCGGGTTTGGGACGAATGGAAGGTATCTTGCAAGGGTTGCATCCGGTGTGAGGATTCCTTATGTCATAGTGGAGACAAATCCTGTTACTGTGAGACTCGAGAGAGAGAAGGGCGAGCCGATCTTTTATGGAGACGCAACTAGGGTAAATGTACTTAGAAAGGCATGGATTGAGAAGGCAAGGGTTGCTGTTATTGCAATCTCTGACCCGATCGCTACGAACAGAATAACGGAAGTTGCAAGGAAGCTCAATCCGAAACTCCATATAATCGTGAGAACCCGGTATCTTCAGGAGATGGAGCGATTATTCGAGCTTGGGGCAGATGAGGTCATTCCGGAAGAGCTTGAGGCATCGATGGAGATCTTTGCAAGGGTACTTCACAAGTATCTCGTGCCCAGGAACGAGATCGAGAAGTATATCACTGAGGTTAGACAGGGAAAGTACGAGATGCTCAGAAGCCTGCATAAAAAATCGCTATCGATCTCTGATCTTGAATTTCACCTCTCTGACCTTGAGATAGACACGTTCAGAGTTAAAGAGAGTTCACCTGCCGTTGGGAAGACCCTTTCAGAGCTTGAGTTACGGCGCAGGTTTGGAGCCACGGTACTTGCGATAATTCGAAGTGGTGAGACATTTCCAAACCCAGACAGCGGCGTAGCGCTTAACGAGGGGGACATCATAATGGCGCTCGGAAGACCTGATGAACTCTTCAGACTCTCTGAACTCTTTGGCGGAGCAGAAGAGTAAAGGCACAATCATAGCTTCAGCTCTCTTAAGCTATCTCTATGTGGCTCGGCGGTGCCAGAGGTGTGTGAAGAGCATGCCGATTACTGTGAGGACGCTTTTGAACCCTGGTTGTACGTATTTCTCGCTTCTCGGCGTCGTCTTCTCTCCATCACTTCCGTCAGATCTTTCCTTCTTCTCTGACCGTTCAGCTTCAGCATTCTTTACGGTGGACGGTCTATCCTCTCCCTTATCTATCTTATCTATTAGTGCGTCTGGGTCGATTACAGTGATGACTATGGGTTCTGAGCTTCTGAACTCTCTGACGACACCTCTGTAGACTACGTCTGTGAATCTGGCGGTTACGTTCGGCAGTATGACTACTTCTCCTGGCGTGTTCAGTCTGATCGTGTAGTTGTAGGTGAGGCTCTCGTCTTTCAGCAAGAACTCTGTTCTGTTGAGCTCTCCACTCACAAGCTCCGTCTTTTCCGGGATTTTGTCTGTGACCTCTGTGCGAGTGGGCAGGTCCCCGATATTCTCTGCTGTGATGGTTACTCTGATCGTCTCACCCGGGTTGATGATCGTCTTATCCACACTCTTTCTGAGGGTGATGTTCGGTCCGCGGACTATCACTCTCGGCTGGTTGGATTCGAGATCGTAGGTCTTTCCGCCAAGTGTGAACTTTGCGTGTGCAGCCGGGAGTAGGTGTCCCTCGCTACTCGGAGCTCTTGGCTTTAAGCGATATGTTCTACTCCACTCATCTCCAACATCCAGTTCATCGATCGTCCATTCGAGTGGCGTCTCTCCCACGAGCATGAACGTATCTGGTATTGAGTCGTTCACCCTTATGCTGGTTACTGGATAGTTTCCCGTGTTTGAGACCTTGAGCTTCAGTAGCATCGTGTCTTTCAGGTACATGCTTTCAATCCCGGTCTTCTCTACAAGGACCGGTGGCGGTGGTGTTATGGTTATCGTCTTTGATCCGTTTCCCATGTACTCGATCTCTTTCAGATCATACCCTCTTGCCGTGGCTCTTATCTCAAACTCTTTCTCCTCGAGTGATACCGGTACACTGAGTGTGATCTCTTCCTCGTATGAATCGCCCTTTTCAAGTCTCTGAAGTGTGTGTGTGAGTCTTCCTCTCTCAAGCGTGAGCCCGCCAGTCTCTATATTCAGCTTGATGTCCTTTGCATAGGCGTCTCCAGTGTTCTCAACTTTGATTCTGGCTTTGAAGTGGCTGTATAATCTCGAGTTGTAGGAATCCTTATCTGTTGTAACGGTTACTGTAAGCTCTGGTATGCCGCGTTTTTGCATGCTTATCGTTACCCATGGGTTGTAGTACTCGTATACCCATTCCTTTGCAGTGGGACTTGGGAACCCTGTGGCTCTTATCTTGAGCTCATGATCCGATGTTATGTAAGCATTCGTCTCCTCCGTCTCACCGTAGAGCGTGATATCACTCTTTATCAACCGGTCGTCCTTGTACAGATTCAGGACGACGAAAGGCGTGACAGGCTCGTCAGGCTCAACATCTCCTGTGTAGCGGCCAACAGGCACGTTTCCCTCAACAGGTGATGGCAATTCCACCACGTCCACTCTATACTCGTCGAGCGCGAGTCTTCCGTCAATGTGGAGTTTTGAAGATTTCTCTGGCGCCCACTCGACCTCATCTGGATCATAGGCAAAACATGTTATGGTCATTACAGAGAGTATCAGTGCGATTAACAGTATCTGGCAGGTCGTTTTTAAGGTCGTTTTCACCATCCCCACAAACTACACGATAATTATATTTAGCATTTAAATGATTTAAAGGTAACTATCACACGACAGGGACGTGTCCACATCAGATTATAAATACTGGAGACCATCTTTTATTTATGCTGAGAGTAAGGGAAATTGTCAAAGAGTTGAAGGTGTTTGAGAGGAATAAGGTGCCTTTTGAGATTAAGATTCTCGGTATTGCAACCTATATTCAGACGTCTTCTGTGAGAAGGACTGCCAGAATTCTCTCTGAGCTTCATCCAGTCTCTAAAACCTCTGTTTGGAACTGGATACGGAAGTTTGAAGAGAAATTGCCTGCTGTATCAGAGAAGAAGAGAAGATACTCGATAGCATTAGACGAAACAGTTGTTAAATCAAATAAAAAGGTGTATTATGTTTATTCTGCGGTAGATGTGGAAAGAAATGAGTTAATTCTGATTAGAGCTTATACAAACAGGAATTATCTTGTTACAAGATCTTTTCTCAAAGAAGTGCTAAAATTCTGTGAGAACAAGCCAAAATTCATCGTTGATAAAGCGCCCTGGCTTATAGATGCACTGAAAACCCTGGATCTGGAATTTGAGCATCAAACCTTTCGGAGAGAGAAGCCTGGTTGAATCAGTGTTTTCTTCGCCAAAACAGAGAATAAAGATATTCTTCTGCTCGATTAGCTCTTTTAATCCTGTTAAAGACTGGAATTTGTTCTTTAATTTGCTTATGTTTTATTATAATCGGTTGAGGTGGTGTTTATGCTAAGTGGGCACGTCCGAGTAAAAATAGTAAAGTATACATGCACCCTGGTGGATAGATTGCGAGGACTTTTATGGAGCCTGGATTATGGAACGTGAAGATATTCTTCTGATGATACCGGGGCCTGTGCCTCTCCACCCACGGGTACTTCGGGCGTTGAGCCGCCCGATGATCGGGCATCGGAGCAAAGAGTTCGGGAAGATCTATGATGAATCGCGCCGAACACTGATGAAGCTCTTCGAGACAGAGAACGAGATCTTTGTGATAACTGGAAGTGGAACCGCTGCAATGGAGGCAGCGCTTGGAAACCTGCTTAAACCAGAGGATATGGCTGTAACGATCGAGAACGGGAAGTTCGGGGAGCGATTCACCCTCATAGCAGAACGATACGCGAAGGTAAGGCCGGTCAGATTCGAGTGGGGCATGCCGATAGAACTCGATTCCGTGGAGGAAGCACTTGCAGAGGGTGGTGCGAAGGTTGTCACGATGGTGCACAACGAGACCTCCACCGGGGTCAAGAATCCTGTAAAAGAGGTGAGCGAGCTTGCCCACACGTATGGTGCCCTCTTCATAATGGATGGGATCACCTCTATCGGCGGTGACACCGTCATGGTTGATGAATGGAACGTTGACATTGGCATAGCGGGCTCGCAGAAATGCCTCGGAGCACCCCCCGGGCTCTCAGCAGTATCGGTGAGCGACTCGGCGTGGGATGCGATGGTAGAGAACCCGCCATACTACCTCGACCTGAGAGCATATCGAAAGTCTGCAGCAAAAGAGGTCACACAGACGCCATACACGCCATCGGTCACCCTCTTCTATGCCCTGCACGAAGCGCTCCGGATGATACTGGAAGAGGGCATCGAGGCACGTAAAGAACGGCACAGAAGGGCAGCCGCCGCGATGAGGGCTGCTGCAGAGGCACTGGGAATAGAGCTCTTCCCAGAGTTAAACAGCATCACTGAGTACTCAAACACCGTAACAGCGATGAAGATACCAGAAGGCATAAGTGACAGAGATCTAAGAAACGGGATGCTTGAACTCAACGTCCAGATCTCTGGCGGGCAGGAACACCTCTCAGGCAAGATCTTCAGAATCGCTACAATGGGCAACTTCACAGAGCGCGACGTTCTCACAACCGTCCAGACTCTCGAGAGAGTGCTCAAAGAGTACAACATAATAAAACGGATTGGTGATGGCATGGATGCAGCAAGCAACATATTCAGCAGATAAAATATAATAAAGTAATGTAATATGAAGTGATGTAATATAAAGTGGGACTGGGTATGAAGATCGGGATTGCAGAGACGACCTTTGCACGCGTAAAGATGGGCAGAATAGCCATCGACGAGATAAAAAAACATGCATCAGTCAAGATCGAACACAGCGTCGTTCCAGGAGTGAAGGATCTACCAGTAGCATCCAAAAAACTCATAGAAGAGCGGGGCTGCGATATCGTCATGGCACTCGGGATGCCAGGCCCAGAACCGATCGACAAGACCTGTGCACACGAAGCATCACAGGGACTCATTATGGCACAACTCATGACAAACACCCACATAATCGAGGTATTCGTGCACGAAGACGAAGCAACCGACGAGAGAGAGCTTGCATGGCTCGCAGAAGAACGAACGAGAGAACACGCACAGAACGCAGTAAAACTCCTCTTACACCCAGAAAGACTCAGAACCAAGGCTGGAACCGGGCAGAGAGAAGGATTCAAAGATGCAAAACCACTCAAAACATAACCCACTCACAACCTCACCATCACCACTCTTTTCTGTGCCACCTTGTGCCGATGAACGAGAGACGACTCGGTGTGCTCTTCAGTTCAGGAAAAGATAGCGCCTACGCAGCACACCTCATGAGAAAGGAGGGCTACGAGCTAGCGTGCCTGATCACAGTCAAGAGCAGAAACCCCTACTCCTACATGTTCCACACACCAGGGATAGATCTCGTCCCACTCCAAGCAGAATCGATGAACCTGCCACTATTAGAGGTGGAGAGCGAGGGAGTCAAAGAGGCTGAACTCGATGATCTCGAGAGAGTCATAGAGGAAGCGGTCGAGCGACACAGGATCTCGGGAGTTGTCACAGGCGCTATAGCATCTCTCTACCAAGAGTCTCGCATCGAGAGAGTCTGCAGCAAGCTCGGGCTTCAGGCTTTCTCTCCTCTCTGGCAGAAGGACCAGGAAGAGGTGATGAGGTCACTTATCAGGGACGGCTTCGTCTTCATCCTCACAAGCGTTGCAGCCGAGGGGCTTGACGCATCATGGCTTGGCAGACAGATCACTGAGAGAGACGTTGAGAGGCTCGTCGAGCTTAGAAGATCTCATGGTATCAACGTGGCTGGCGAGGGCGGCGAGTTCGAGAGCCTCGTACTGAACTCCCCACTCTTCACAAGAGAGATCGAGATCAAGAGGTTCGAGATCGAAAGGATCGATGAAGAGACCGCAAGAATCACAATCCTCGACGCTCGCCTCAAGAGGTAAATACTGAGCGACGAACCGATAGGCTTATCAGAGGACTTCACGTTTCAAGGGTGGTGATCTCTCATTGGCTACTCTTAAAAGGGCGCTTGTTAGTGTTTCTGATAAGACAGGTCTCATTGATTTCTGCAGAGAACTTGAACGGATCGGTGTTGAGATCCTCTCGACTGGCGGAACTGCCAATCTACTGAGAGGCGCAGGTCTTAACGTTTCGGACGTAGCGGAAGTGACAGGTTTTCCTGAGATGATGGGTGGTCGTCTGAAGACCCTCCACCCCTTGATACATGGCGGATTACTCGGAGTGAGGGACAACCCTCTTCATCTGAGAGAGGCAGAAGGGGCAGGTATCGAGTTCATAGATCTCCTCGTCGTGAACCTTTATCCGTTCGAGCAGACGATAGAACACGAGGGTGTGAGTCTCCATGAGGCGATCGAGGAGATCGATATCGGTGGCCCTGCCATGGTGCGAGCCGGCGCCAAGAACTATAAGTATGTGACGGTCATCGTTGACCCAAGCGAGTACGGACCGATACTGGAAGAGATCCGCAAGACCGGTGGCGTCTCCCTTCGAACGCGAGAGAGACTCGCTGTCAAGGCATTCAAGCACACAGCGAGTTATGACTCTGCGATCGAGACGTATCTCAGCAGAGAACTTCTAGGAGAGGATGTGCTCCGTCTTCGATTCACGGATGGGCGACGCCTCAGATATGGTGAGAACTGGCACCAAGAGGCTGAATTATATATTGAAGAGGACGGTAAGAAGAGAGGAGCAAGCCTTGCACGGGCAAGGCAGCTCCATGGGAAAGAGATGTCATACAATAACTACGTCGATTCAGAGTGCGCTATGCAGACGATAAAAGAGCTTGAAGAGATCACAGAAAAGCACGCTGCAGTAGTGGTGAAACACAACAACCCATGTGGGCTCGCAACAGGCAACACCCAGTTATCCGCAATCAGAAGAGCGTGGATGGGAGACCAGATCTCGGCTTTTGGCAGCGTCTTATGCTTCAACAAGCCACTCGGGCGTGAAACAGCAGAGTTTCTGAAAGGACGATTCGTAGAGGTGATCCTCGCACCAGGCTTTGAACCCGACGCCCTCACCTTCCTGCGAGATAAGAGTCGCGACCTCCGACTCCTCGAACTGCCAGAGATGGGTGAAGAGGTCGAGAGCGAATACACATATCGTTATATAACCGGCGGCATGCTGAGGCAGAGCGTGAACAAGGGACTCTATAAAAAGTGGGAGACCGTGACATCACACGATTTCCCTAAAGCGAAATGGGGTCTTGCAAAGTTTGCCATTGCAGCATGTAAACACACCAAATCGAATGCTGTTGTGATAGGATACGAGTACGAGCCAGGGTGTTACGCCGTGCTTGGTGTGGGCGCAGGCCAGCCAAACCGCGTGGACTCGATCAGGAGACTTGCAATCGTAAAGGCATGGGAGAGCATCAGAGCATGGCATGAACTGGACGAGAGAGAGACAAGCCTCGATGAGTACGGAAGAGAGATACTCTCAGAGTCGGTCCTCGCATCCGATGCCTTCTTCCCATTCCCAGACAGCATACAATCTTCTGCAGAAGCCGGCATCAGGTACATCGTCTCACCAGGTGGATCGATACGGGACAGCGAAGTGATAGCAGAAGCAGAGCGACTTGGCATCTCAATGATCTTCACAGGCATGCGCCACTTCAGTCACTGAAAGGAGGGTGATTGTATGAATCTGTGTCTTCACGTAACGATCTGGAGCACATCGCCGTCCTTGAGGATGTGGGTTATTCCCACGCGCTGACCAGGGTGCTTTGCAGAGTCTCCCCATACGTGTGCGTACCTGAAGTTCTGCCTGAAGTCACGGTGGAGCATGTCGCAGACACCACCAACATCGCAGCCTCTGCGAACGATGAGGGGCTCATCAAGATCCGGATTGGCACCACGTGGCTTGAGATAAACACGGATTAGATCGAGTGTATTGAAGATTCTGTCCTTCAAGGCGTCAATATTCATTCCATCTTTAGCAGAGAGTAGGATTGCATCTGGAAATAGGGTGCGTGCCCGCTCAACGAGAGTCTCGTCTGCAACGTCCACCTTGTTCACAGCGACGATGCCGGGTACATAATGCCTGTTGTTATGGATGGCATCGATGAACTGATCGACCGTGACGTTCTCTCTAAGAAGAACATCGGCGTTATGAATCCTGTACTCGGAGAGAAGTGACTTGATCAGATCGTGGGAGATCGTATCATCACCCGTTGTGGAGTTGATGGAGATTCCGCCACGAGTCTTCCGCTTCACCACGACATCGGGCCGTCTGGAGTTGACCCTTATACCCGCGTCATAGAGCTCCTTCTCAAGCAACTCGTACTGCTCAGGGTTGAAGACGTCAAGCACAAAGAGGATCATATCAGCGCTCCTGAGAACAGATATTACCTCACGTCCTCGTCCCCTACCAGATGCAGCGCCCTTGACGAGCCCTGGAAGGTCCAGAATCTGGATCTGAGCACCGCAGTGCTCCATCATGCCGGGGATGACGCTCAACGTTGTAAATTCGAAAGCACCAACTGGAGAGTCTGCGCCGGTGAGACGGTTCAGAAGCATCGACTTGCCAACCGATGGGAGTCCGACGAGGGCGACACTTGCATGTCCTGACTTTCGCACGCCAAAACCAACGCCACTGCTACTCTTTGACGCGCGTTTCAAGAGCTCTTCCCGGAGCCGTGCAAGCTTTGCCTTCAACCTCCCGATGTGATGACTGGTGGCTTTGTTATATGGTGTTGCTCTGATCTCTTCCTCAACAGCTGCAATCTCATCCACGATACTCATCAAAACCACCTTATTGCGATCGGATCATGATCAATCTATCGACCTGTGAACTGGAAGGTTTTTTATACGGGACTTTACAAGATCATATTCTGTTATGGTCTGTCGCCATTACGTGAGATTCGGTGTTTGCATGGATAGCTGCCCCAGACCGTCGGGTTGCGTCCTTTTCTTGCAGCATCGCGATGCCATTGAGGATGTTGATGACCTGATGCATACTCTGTGTGCAGATGAGGATGCGAGTATGCGTAACTACGCGGCTCTTAAACTTGGACAGAGTCGGAGCGAGAGAGCCTCTGATACGTTGCTCAGGCAACTTGAGGTTGAAGAAGACCCTGAGGTGAAGAGCCACATCGCTTTTGCTCTTGGAGCGTTGCATGAGGTGAGGGCGGTAAAAAAACTATTGCTCCTGCTAAGTGATGAAGATCCGCTTGTGCGAAAGTATGCTGCGATAGCGCTTGGGAATATTGGAGAGCGTGGGGTTGCAGAGAGGCTGATACGGACGCTTGAGACCGATCCGAATACTTCTGTTCGTGTGTATGCAGCGATTGCACTCGGAAAACTGGGTGGTAGCAGGGCGTTCAAGGCGTTGATATGCGCCATGCAGGAAGACTGTGAAGAGGAAGTTCGGAATATTGCGAAAAAAGCTGCTGGATTGAAAAAAGAAGGATTACCTTGGTAGAATAATATAATGGATTCACCCAACATTCGCCAATATAGGAGAGGTGTTGGAGAGGTGGATAGATTGGTGTGGGTGAATCCATAAACGTCGAGAGTGCTTACAACTCGGTTATGTTCAACTCTTCTGTCTCTTCGAGGTTCTTCAGTTCTTCTTCGAGTGCGGCAAGTTCTTCTTCGAGTTCTTCGAGCTGGCTCTCGTTAAAGAGGCTCGTCTCATCTGTTGTCTCGGTTTCGCTCACTTCCTCAATGGTAGTTGTTGTTGTGGTGGTATGGCTCTCTCTCTCTTCTGCTGGTGGCTCGGTACATCCTGACAGCGCGGATAGTATGAGTACCAGTACTGGTAGTGCTAACAATTTCTTATTCATCTCAGTCATCTCCTCTTATTCTCCGCTTTCTTCTTCGCTGGGTGTTTCAGTGGCGGTTACTGTAACATTGGATGCTCTTCTTATCCCTGCAACCCCTGCAACTGGTGTTGTCCATGGTCGTCTTGTGCCATCGTCTTTCTCTGTGTAGTAGGTGCCCTCTCCGCAGAGGAGCGCTTTTCCAGTGCCTGTTGCATCGAGTACGATGCCGCTGCCGCTAACCCAGAAGCAGATATCTTCTCCTTTCACTGTTGCGTTGCCTGATCCCTGATATTTTATCCATCTTGGTGGCAGGACGTCAAAGAATTGGTGCGCGTTCTCTCCTGGCCATCTTCTAATGAAGTTCTCTCTTGCAACTTCCAGTGCTACCTCTGTCCCTTCTCCATCGGTTGTAACGTCTGCGTTTGAAGAGACGAAGATCGTGCCGTTCTCCACACTGACCTCTATCTCGACATCTCCGAAGATTGCTGCACGCCCATCACCCTCGGCGTGGAGTCCGCCTGTGCCGTTCAGGAATACCACGTCACGGTATCCTCTGATCTCGTTGAATATCTCCTTCAGTATGCTACTTGCCGCTCGCACGTGTCGGTTTGCTTCGCGGAGGTAGCTGTTTATCTCTCTAAGTGACCTCTCTGATTCTAGAGCGTCTGTTATCTGTCCACTCGGATCAAAACCACTTCTATCTTCATAGATCTCCTTTGCCTTTTCGTAGTCTTCCTCTGCAGCGTCTATTTCGTCGTTGAATCTATCAAGTTTCTCTCTTAGGTCGGTCACGTCCGCTCCAGCGTCTTCAAGTTCTCCGATGACTGCTTCAATTCTCTCTGATATTCTGTCTGCTTTTGCAAGGAAGATCTCGATGTGCCTGATTGCTCTATGCGAGGTGAAATACCTGGCTTCGTTCTTCATCGCTCGCCATTCACGGCGGATATCTTTAACCGTGCTCTGAAGCTCTCGCATCGTCGTTGCATTCTTTACATCATCTTTCAGCTCTTCAAGGCGTGTAATGTGCGCGTCTATCCGTTCAACTCTTTGATCTAGTGTGTATCCTTCTTCTGCATCTTCTTTCAGTACTTCAAGGCGTGCGATCATCGAGTCGATGGTCTTCTCCACATACGTCTTCGCTGCATCGAGCAGTACCTGCGGGTTCTTTTCTGTTGCTCTGATCTCACGGTATTTCTGGACTGCTTCTCTCTGGAGCATTCTTGCATCTTGATAGACCTGTCGCGCTTCTCTGTATCTTTCCATGGTTATCTGACGTTCTCTTTCTACCTGTTCTACCTTTTTGATCGGTACTGACCGTTCTGCTGATGCCATGCCTCCAAAGATGCTCGTGAAGAGTATGGCTGCGACTATTAGCGGCACTATCTTCCGTGCTTTTTCTTCACATTCTTTCATATTCTTCACCTTCGCTTGGTTATTCACATGCACAACACCCATGTGCTGCGCAATCGATACAACAACCGATTAAAATATAAACATACTTTTATCATTTGAATATATAAAACTTTTTAAGTCTTCATAAAACTTTATAACACTTCATAAACCGAAATCTCACTTAACCAAAGACTGTATACGTGACTATTGAAAATCCAACCGGTAAAACATCTTTTAACTACAACTCACCCAGAGATGCCACGGTGGGCTGGAAGTCAAAAGCATCCGAGTTCGCAATAACCAAGGTATCAGGCTTCTTTCGTGCGAGGCAGTGATAACAAGTGTGGCAGGCGTTCCAGACCCAACAGGAATTTTATAACAATTGGCGTCTTATCTTACTCTTTTTCTCCCAACCACTCGATACGCTGACCTTTGACGTTGAGATTTGGTGAACGGCGCGCAATCCCTTTTATGAAGACCGGGCTCTTGTCAAATACTCGGCATAGCCCATTCATTGACTGGTTGCCCTTCTTAACCTCTTCTTCAAGTGTGGTCATCGTATCTCTGATCTCGTGCTCCGTTTTGAATGTGAGCAAGATGAGGTCGCTCAGGTCTTCTAAGGAGCATTGGAAGTTGAAGTGAACCTTCGAGTAGGAGGCGTGGTATTCTTTATCCGGTGTCTTGCCTGGTTTGGGTGCTCGCCATTTACTCTCAACAAGCCCGCTCTTTTTAAGGAGGGCAAGGCTCTCGGCAATGTTGTTCTCTGACATACTTGAGAGTTCTTCAGTAGTCTTCCATTCATTACTGAGGATGTCAAAAACTTTTTTGTGGTGTTTAGAGCCAAATACCCTTAAGAGAGATATGAGTTCGGAGGGATCATTGATAATACGAGTCCTTTTACCCATTTTAGTATAACCTCAAACGATATTTGACCTAATCACAGGTATCTGGAGAGTTTGCACATCGCTTCGAGATCCTGAGAGGTGCATAACAGATACCTGACCAAGACTAATCCATCTATATAGTGTTATACTCTGATAAAGATTTCTATCATGAACTCAAATCTCACAACGCCTCCCCCCTCCCCCTGCCTCCTTCTCCCTGGAGGGCCTCGCCTACCACATATTCGTCAATCCTTATGTAGTATGACTGTGTGACCTCAAAGTGAAGAAGAGATGACGTACATTGTTGATATAACCGTACGGTTGAAGGATGGGATGCGTGACCCCGAGGCGTCCACTATAAAGAGATCGCTCGAACAGATCGGTTTTGAAACGCAGAGACTCACACTTGCAAAGCAGTTTCGTGTGACAATCGATGCAGAGTCAGAGGACGCAGCCAGAGAACAGGGTAGAGAGATGTGCGAGCGACTCCTTGCAAACCCGGTGATACACGACTACACCATCAGAGTGGTGAGAGAGTGAAGTTTGCAATCATACAGTTCGGAGGCAGTAACTGCGATTATGACGTTGAATACGTACTCACCGAGATCATAGGAATAGACGCCAGTATCGTATGGTACAAAGAACGGTTGAACGGCTACGACGGTGTTGTGATACCGGGTGGCTTCTCGTACGGCGACTACCTGCGAGCAGGGGCGATCGCGGCGCGTACAGAGATAATGCAGGATGTGAGAAGGATGGCACGATATGGAAGACCTGTCCTTGGAATATGTAATGGATTTCAGATCCTGACTGAATCAGGATTGCTCCCAGGTGCCCTCATGCTCAACAACTACCCAAAGTTCATCTGCAGATGGACACACCTGCGCGTGGAGAACGACGCGACACCATTCACTGGGAGATTCAAGAAAGGGGACGTAATCCAGATGCCGATCGCTCACAAGGAAGGAAACTACTACGCAGATAACCAGACGCTCCAGAGACTCAAGGAGAGGGGTATGATAGTACTGCGGTACACAGACGAGAAGGGTGAGGTGCGAGAAGATGTGAATCCGAACGGGTCGGTTGAGAACATTGCAGGCATCCTGAACGAGCACGGAAACGTCCTCGGGCTGATGCCACACCCAGAACGCGCATCAGAAGAGATCCTTGGAAGTGCAGACGGTCTTAACATCTTCAATAGCATGATAGAGTATGCAGAGGGAATTGCCACAGACGAGATCGGTGAAGATTAAAATTCGTCGTCTTGGCTGTAGCTTCTCTCGAAGTGGAGCGCGAGCTCGGCTCGTGTGAGTTCTCGTCCGAGGTATCCTGCGTGGTCGAGGAGTGAGACGCACCCTTCTTCGATCAGTGTGGTCAGTATCTGGCATGCGTTCCTTCCGACCACGGTTCCATTCCTGTGCCGTGCGACTATCACTCCTTCTTTGATCCTTCCATCTTCTACAGTTCTTTCTGTTATGCTGATTCTGACAGATCCTTTTGGGTCGAGTCTCCAGCTCTTCACAGGTCTTGCTGGTATGAACTCCTCTGGTGGTCTCTCGAATGGTCTGCAGCGCTTCTCTTTTAACTTCAGAAGGTCGATTCCGAGGTCCTTTGGCGGGCTCTTTCTCTCTCGAGAGAGTTGCATCATCTCTGACGCGGTTCTAAGCTCTCTTATGCTTCCTCTGTTCTTGTCGCTGAACTCTGGTGTGAAGAGGATGCTTGCACCAAGCTCAGACCCGATCCCTGCAAGAAGTCCATTAACACCGGTCGAGTCGACGTCCAGTAGCTCACTCACATTCCCAACCCCGAAGAAGAGCGGAATCTCCGGGTGTTCTCTGTGAAACTCCGCGTATCTCACGAGTGACTCTGCAAGCCCCAAGCCCGGTGGATCGAGGATCGGGTCAGCGATGATCCGTCTTATCCCGTACTCTCTTGCAGCGGCGATATTCTTTTCAAGGCTTTCAGAGACTCCCACACTGCCCTTCCTCTCATCAAGATCTGGTATGATCACACACGGAGTATCGGTATCGTGTGCGAGCTCTCCAATGGCATCGATGTTCTTGCCGTTGAGGCTTAAGAGTAGATCCACACCCTCAGATATTCCAAGCAAGAGAAGGTCTGGTTCGAGTGTGTCAATGCTGATCGGAGTATTACAGGATCTTCGCGCAACCCGTATTACGCGCTCGAGATCATCCACGTCTGCCCCGAGCGAGATTCCAAGATCGATCATATCCGCACCCTCGAAGAGATAGAGACGGATGATCTCTTCAAGCCTTGAATCGGTGAGCTTCTCAGCTGCCACGACCTCTGCCATAACCTTCATCCGCGAACCACCACCGATCTTGAGAGCGCCGAGTGAGAAGGCATGATCTGCAGACTCTTCAAGTCGTGCCATCGTTTCAAAGGCTTTCTCACGGGTCTTTGATGCTATCAGCTCACATGCCGGTGTTGAATGTGAAAATTCCACCCGCTCTGCAAGATCGATCACAGTTCCAAGGTCAACAGCATGCTTCGGGCCCTTCCGCACAGGCACACCGACCCTCTCTTCGAGTCCTTTAAAATCGCCAGAGGCAAGACCCGGCACCAGTACCAGATCGTACTCCGAGAAGTTGAGATCTTCGAGGTGCTCTGGCGTGATGAACGCTGCAACACCGGTCTTCACCACCTCAACGGTGGCAGCATCACCTACAGACTCGCGAACGATCTCCTCGGCACGCATACCTGTCACAACAAGAATCCTCATACCCAGAGTTCCCATTATAGACTGAAGTTTTGATTCCTTATAATCTTTCAGGTGAGTATTGTTGGATCTTTTGCAAAAACTTCTTTTAGGGTGTGGATGAATAGTTGGATGTGGTTGGTTGGTATGGTTGAGATCTCGAGCATGCTGATAACGCATAAGAAGGCGACGATTGGGGATATGGAGCGTGCGTGGCATGGTGGTGTTGAGGAGTTACTCAAGCAGCTCATCTCTCACGATCTGGTGGAAGAGTGCGCGGTCTTGAAGACATGTAACCGGGTCGAGATTTATGTTGTCTCTCCAAAAGGTAGTAAGGTGCTTCTTTCTTTTGCGCAGAAGATGAATGTATCATCTCGGATAGTGGATTTTCTCGATCATGAAGAGTCTCTTCGCCACCTTCTCTATCTGGCGTCGGGACTTGAATCGATGATAGTCGGTGAGGATCAGATACTTGGGCAGATGAAGGAGTTGTATAATATTGCCAAGAGGGTGGGCACGTTGGGACGGGTGCTTGACACTGCTCTCAGTAAGGCAATACATGTTGGGAAACGGGTTCGCAGGGAGACAAGGATCAATAAGGGCTCTGTCTCGATAGGTTCGGCAGCAGTGGAGCTTGCAGAGGATCTTCTCGGTGGGCTTGAGGGGAGGAGGGTTATGGTCATCGGAGCCGGTAGAATGGGGAGTCTTGTTGCGAAGGCTATCGCCAGTAAAGACCTTGATGTGATCTATGTTGCTAACAGGACCTTTGAACGGGCAGAGAGACTGGCAGAGAGCCTGCATGGTCTTGCTGTGCCTTACCACCAGTTCAGTGAGTATATGAAGGAGTGTGATGTGGTGATCGTTGCCACCTCTGCACCTCACAACGTTGTGAACGCAGAGATGATTTCTGGGGTGGTCACAGATCGCAATGAACGTCTGATCTTGATCGATATAGGAAATCCACGCAATGTCGATCGTGATGTTAACGATCTTGAAGGCGTGGATCTGTATGATATTGATGATCTGAAGGGCATAAGTGAGCGAAATATGCAACAGAGGATAGAAGAGGTGAAACACGCTAAAGATATCATTGAAGAAGAGTTGCAGCTCTTGAATGCAGAGTATAAACGCCAGAAGGCTGATAAGATCATCTCCGATCTTTACAAGAAGGTAGAACGTATAAAAGAAGCTGAGTGCAGGGAAGCGATCAACAAGTTGAGCGCCTATCACACGATCGGCGAGATCGAGAGGAAGGTCATCTACGACCTCACACGATCCTTCTCAAATCAGATACTTGCAGAACCAACAAAGGTTTTACGATCTGCCGCCGAAGACGACGATGACGCATTTCTCAATACAGCAGCTCTACTCTTCAATCTCAACGGCAAAGAAGAGAAGAAGAGAAAGTGATACACCCCGTCTTTAGAGGGCGTGCTTGCAAGGTGTGTAGTTGTGTGGAGTGTTATAGAGGAGAGGTTCAGAGGATATCCTGGCAGGGAGAAGGTCGTCAAGTTCTTGCTTGAGCATGGCCTTCAGGTGAACGAGAGAGGGCACGTTGGGGTTGATGGTGTGGAGATACCTCACCTGCAGATCGGTGAACGGGTGGGTGTGGATCGGCGCGTGGTCGATGCGACCTGTGCAGCGATCAGGAGAGACCCACTTCTCGCAGGGATCTTCGAGAATATCCGCACCATCCATCTTCTTCGAGATGTTGCACCGTCTCTTGGACTGAGGGTTATAGTTGTGAAACCCGATGATGCGCGGCAGACAGGTCTCCTTGGAGAGGTTGCAATGAAGGTGGCTGAGTTCGGTATAAGTATCCGCCAGGCAGTCTCGGATGACCCCTATCTCGTGGCTGAACCACTCTTGACGATCATTGTGGAAGGCTCAATCTCGGGCGGTCTCGTGGAAGAGCTGGTTCGTATACCCGGTGTTAAGGGCGTCACCATCTATTAAACCACGCCGTGGGAGAGCTTCCTCTGGAAATAAAAGGCTGAAGCAGTGGTATGTCCGGAGAGTCTCGTCTTTAAGTCCAACAGTTTCATCTCGAATCAGGATCACGCCTTCCGGCGCACGAATCATACCATCAACACGTGCAGTCTCGTGAAGAATGACCATCTTGGCTTCAACATCACCCATTATATGGCTGCCACGTGAGATGATCACCTCTCTCTTCGACTCGATCTTCCCGTCTATGGTGCACCCAACCCCTATCTGTACGTCATCGTCAGTGCGAACACTCCCGAATATCCTGTTCCTGTCCCCAATAAATACCGATCTCGCCCTGATATTTCCAAAGAGACGACAATCGTTCTGGATAACCACAGCACCCGGTACTATTATCTCAGTGAGAGTGATCTTCGCATCGTCAGGAATTATCATCAGCTTTCCAGAGAGAAACGATTCTTCTTCGGGAAAAAGCTCATCGAGCGCCCTCTCCACCTCTTCCGCTCTCCCAAGCTGAAGGAGTGTCAAAAGGTAAAGAAAGATGAAGGTGATCACAGGCAGAGGATTTCGCACAACTATCCAACCCTTCGCAGTATAGCCTTCAGCAATCTTAACATTGCTTCCAACATCAAGATTGCCCTCCACCAATAGTTTCCCATCGATACTGACAAACTCGCCAAAGTACGCATCAGCCTCGACACTCACGCTCCCATGGATCTTCGACCAGAGATCCACACGTATATCAGAATGAGCCTTCACATCACCCTCGATACTCGTACGTTCACCAACAGTGATATTCTCACCAATGACCCCGTAGCCAAGATTCACCCCATTCCCGATGATGACATCACCACACGCAACGATCGTATGTTCTTCCATCCGCGTACCATCCGGAACTATGAAGTTGTGAGCGATCTCGTCCACAGCACCAGTCATCGTAATTCCCATAAGCATAATCCTATATAACCTTGCTCAAATAACACAATCCGCCGAATCAGCATCCCACCACTACCCTTTGTTATAGAGCTGGTTCATGAAGCAAAACCATTATTAATAGGGATGCTTAACAGATATCTCTGTGCCAAGGTGGCGGAGCGGCTACGCAATCGCCTGCAGAGCGATCTCATTCCGGTTCGAATCCGGACCTTGGCTTCACGCAACCGATGTGAGAGAGGGGGAGTATTGAATGATCACGACTCGAGAACAATTAGAAATAGTTATATCAATTGACGATAAGAAGAAGGCGTCTGATGTACTACCCCAGTCTCTGGAAGCGATTCAAGCTTAAAAAGATATTAGGCAGGAAGAAGCGTCTTGCGATTATAACTGGTAGAGATCCGTCTCCGGACGATCTTGCAAGTGCATTGATACTCAAGCGTATCGCGGATCATCATAATGTGGACGCGAAGATCCTATACACAGGCAATATTCATAACAGGACACTTGCAAATATCATAGGGGACGATGCCGAGAGACTGCCAGAGACGTTTGATAGTAAGAACGCTATATTTGCGCTGATAAACACGTTTCCTGGGTCATCGAATAATGGTCACATAAAAGAACTTGTGGGAGATAGTGTCTCGATCGTTCTTGGGCATTCCACTTCAAGCCCGAATAACATCAAGTGTGAGTTCAAGGATATACGTCAGGATCTTAATAACACCACCAGTATAATGATAGGGTATCTCGAAAGCATGAACATCCCGATAGATAGGAATCTTGCAACGATTTTGTTCTATGCACTTCGAGAAAAAACGAATATGTTTGTAGAAAACGTAACAAAAACAGATTTCAAGGCATGTTCCTTCATACAAAAGTATGTCGATACTGATCTCTTAACCAGGTTCGAAAAAACGCCTGTAAAGTCAGAAACTCTCACGGATCTTGTGCATGCCATCGAGAATAGGGTGCTACAGGACACCCATCTCTTCACATGCGTCGGACACGTGAAGGACCCCTCAACACTCCGGAATGTCTGCAGGTACATGCTCGATCTCGAAGGCGTAACAACGGCGCTCATCACTGCCGTAAACAACACAGAGGTATATCTATACGCTGAGTCCAGAGACCCTGGCATAAATATCAAAAACCTGCTCTCTCGAATAATAAAGGATTGTGAGATCACAGCAGAATCAAAGCACGGCACCGCAATAGCATCTCTCGGAATATTTGGAGCGATAGATGACGAAGAACGCAGGAAGATGCTGATAAGATCCGTTGAGGAGATTATCTCAGAACGATACTTTGCAGCCCTATCCGCTCCGTAACCGGCGTCAGAGATTCTCTCCCTGGCTTGAGAGATGGAAGACCACAAAAAACGGGCGTGGGCGTGATAGAAGAAGATTTATCTATTGATCCACCAATTGTTGCTCTGAAATGCATACTGTGATGAAGTTTGGAGGAACATCGGTTGGCGACGGCGCTCGCATAAGACATGTTGCAAGGTTGATCAAAGCCCACGTCGATGCAGGTCACAGGACGGTTGTGGTCACCTCAGCCATTGGAAAGACGACTGATATGCTTCTCGATACTGCGAAGAAAGCGTCCACAGAGGGTGATCCAGATGTTGTTAGAGAGTTCATCGCAAAACTTAGAAGAACTCACCACGAGGCGGTTCGTGGTGCACTCAATGTCACATTAGACACACCCAGCGCGACCGAGATTCTTGAAGAGATCGACTCTCGATTGGAAGAGGTTGAAAAGGCGCTCATAGGCATCTGTTATCTTGGAGAACTCACGACGCGATCACTCGACTTCATCTCATCATTCGGAGAACGGCTCGCTGCACCCATCCTATCCGGCACCCTTCGAAGTATGGATATCGACTCAGATCCATTTTCAGGCGACGAGGCTGGAATCGTGACAACGAACGATTACGGCAACGCGCGTCCACTTGAACGCACATACTCACAGGTCCGGGAGCGATTGGGAGACCTCATTGAGAAGAGTGTGCCGGTCGTCTCAGGATTCATAGCAAGATGCGAAGATGACACCGTGACAACACTTGGACGTGGCGGCTCAGACTTCACAGCTTCGATCATCGGCGCTGCCATCGGTGTTGACGAGATCTGGCTCTGGAAGGACGTTCCTGGGATCATGACAGCAGATCCAGGTGTTGTCCCGATGGCACGGGTGCTTCCAGAGATATCCTACATCGAAGCTATGGAGATGTCATACTTTGGTGCGAAAGTCCTTCACCCACGTGCAATCGAGCCTGCTATTCGCCACGGCATACCAGTGCGCGTGAAAAACACCTTCCAGCCAGAATCTGAAGGCACACTCGTTGTGGAGAGAGAAGAGCAGGTGAAAGACGTGGTGAAAGCTGTCTCTGTCATCAACGATGTAGCCCTGATCAATATCTCAGGTGCTGGAATGATGGGAAAGATCGGAGTTGCAGCACGCATATTCACCGCACTCGCCGAGGCAGGAGTGAACATCATAATGATCAGCCAGGGATCATCAGAGGCAAACATATCACTGATAGTCAACGAGGCAGACCTTGACTCTGCAATCAGAGCGATCGAGACCGATTTCAAAAACGGAGTCATCAAAGAGATAACGAGCGATAAAGAGATCAGTGTGATTGCACTGGTAGGTGCAGGGATGGCAGGCGTGCCAGGCGTTGCCGGGCGCACATTCAATGCACTCGGAAGAGCACACATAAACGTGATCATGATAAGCCAGGGATCATCACAGCACAACATCTCATTCGTTGTGGCAAAAGACCAGAGTCGTGACGCCGTACGAACACTCCACCGAGAGTTCGAACTCGACAAAATAAAAATATAAGTAAAAATATAAATCGTGAGAGATCGTCTCAATCCTCTCTCGCAAAATACTCGCCAAGTATTCTATCCTTCATCACCATCACCTGCTCAACACCAACCCCTCCAAGATCGATAGGCGACACTCCCTTCAGATCTGCCTCGACCAAGAGAGGATCAAAAGGTATGATACCAAGCAGAGGAATACCCAGAACGGAGAGTTCTTCCCCAGTTGACCCACTATCTCCTGCCTTGTTAATAACCGCTGCAAAACTCGTTATCCCGATCTCACTCCCAAGCTCAACGATCCGCCGAGCAGTCTGAATCGAACGCAAGCCAGGCTCAACAACGATCAGCATCAAGTCAATGCCGCGAGTAGTGCCACGCCCCAGATGCTCAATCCCAGCCTCCATATCAAGTATCACCGCACTCGAATCCTTCAATATCACATGCCGCAGGAGTGCACTGAGAAAAGATGATGCAGGACACATACAACCACCACCCCCACGCTCAACAGTCCCCATCACAAGCAACCTCACACCATCAGGACCTACAACCCCAAAACGATCCGTAACATCATCCACCTTTGGATTGAGCTTGAAGATCCCATCCCCACCACCAGCACGCGCCTCTATCAAATCTTTAAGCTCAGTGAGAGGCTTCGGCGGATCCCTAACCCCAATACTCGACGCAAGATTCATGCTTGGATCAGCATCAATCGCCAGAACATCATAACCATCACGCGCCAAGAGACGCGCAAGAATACCAGAGATCGTCGTCTTCCCAACACCACCCTTACCAGAGACCGCAATCTTAATCACAAACCAACACCACCCACAATCCAGACCGAAATCCAATCAATAACATTCATGGACAACCAACAGGTTAAAAAGAATTACCATTCACACCAATGGACCCGTCCACATAAAATTATAAATATGGGAGACTATCTTTTATTTATGCTGAGGGTAAGGGAGATTGTTGAAGAGTTGAAGGTGTTTGAGAGGAGTAAGGTGCCTTTTGAGGTTAAGGTTCTTGGTATTGCGACCTATATTCAGATGTCTTCTCTCGGGAGGACTGCTAGAGTTCTCTCTCTGGCTTCATCCGGTCTCCATAGACCTCTCTTTGGAACAGGAAATGTTTGAAGAGAGATTGCCTGCTTGTATCGGAGAAGAAGAGAAGATACCTGATAGCATTAGACGAAACAGTTGTTAAAGCAAGATAAAAGACGTACTATGCTTATTCTGCTGTAGATCTTGAGAAGAACGAGTTAATCCTGATGAGAATTTATACAACAAGGAATTATCCTGTTACAAGGTCCTTCAGAGACGTGCTAAGAGTTCTGTTGGAAGAAGCTAAGATTCATCGTTGATAAAGCTCCCTAGCTCTATAGATGCACTGAAAAACATAGATCTGGAATTTGAGCGATCAGTCCTTTCGGAGAGAGAAGCTTGGTTGAATCAGTGTTCTCCTTGTTTCAGATTGGAGATCTGAAACTCGCATGAAATCCACCCAAAAGATTTCATGCAACACTAAAACAGAGAATAAAGATATTTTTTTACTCAATTATATCTTTTAATCCTGTTAAAAACTGGAATTTGTTCTGTAAGCTCTTTATGCTTTATTATAATCGGTTGAGGTGGCGTCTATGTTAAGTGGACATGTCCAGGATCGACCTCGGCATCTCTATATAGTAACACTTCATTCTCTGTATTGTTGTGACTGGGGTTGTGTTGATGTCTGAGGTGCGCAAGCATTATTTTCTTGATGAGTATTGCATTATAGCACCAGAGCGTGGTCTTCGCCCCTCTGACTTTGAGAAGAGAAGAGGAGAACGTGGGGACGGTGGAAGTGCTATTAGGGTGGGTGAGGAGGAATGTGTCTTCTGTTTGGGAAATGAGGCGAAAACTCCGCCTGGAACAGCGGTGTACACGTCTGATGGTGTTGTGAGAGATGAGATCTCTGGGGTGGTGCGTGATTGGCTTGTGCGTTGTTTTCCGAATCGATATCCTGTGCTCTCGCCCGATGGATGTTCTATTGACGACCATCTGGGTTGTGGTTTTGGTTTTCATGAGGTGATCGTTGAGACTCCTCTGCACGATCGTGAACCATCGTCCTTCTCAGATGATGAGATCACTCGGCTCGTTGGTGTATACAAGGATAGGTACGAGTTCTATATGGGTGTTGCAGGTGTTGAATTCGTCTCGCTCTTCAAGAATCATGGCAGTTCTGCTGGTGCTTCGATTCTTCATAGCCATTCCCAGCTGGTTGCTCTCCCCCTTGTACCGCCTCGTTTCTCTCTTGAAGTTGATGGTGAAGAGTGTCGGTTCTGCGATATTATTACGTTCGAATCCGGGTCTGAGCGCCTTATCCTGATGCGTGATGGATGGGCAGTCTTTGCACCCTATTTTTCACGGTATCCGTTCGAGGTGTGGATTGCACCTGTTAAGCATTTTTCTGATCTGAGCGGTTTGGACGACGTCTCTTCCTTTGCTCTTGTCCTGCGGGATCTTCTCTCCTCTATGCGTGCGCTCTTCGGCGAATTTTCGTATAATTACGTCTTTTTCCAGTGTAACTCGAAAGAGTACCATCTTCACGTCAAGGTCTTCCCAAGGTTCTCGGTCTCTGCAGGTTTTGAAGAGAACACAGGCATCTATATCAATAGCGTGGCTCCTGAAGATGCTGCAGCAGAACTGCGGGGAGTTATCAGACCTTGAAGAGGAGGTCATCGCTTTTCTTTCTTTAACATGGTTTTTACGTGGTATATCCGTTGGATTGTCGTTATGTGGGTCAGGATTGCAACTGTGAATACTGCGATGTTGAGGTATCCTGTGATGGCGCCTGCTGCTATTATTATCAGGCGCTCGGCGCGCTCTGCTATCCCGATCGTTGCACTTGTGCCTGCTGCCTCTGCCTTTGCACGTGTATAGCTGACCATGTACGAGCCGATGAGTGCCACTGCTCCCCAGAACCATGGTATTGGTGGATAGAGGGAGGGCATCGCTATCTCTCCGCTGCACATGGCGCCAATGAGGATTGCAGCGTCGGAGTATCGGTCGCTCACCGAGTCGATGAAGCCGCCGTAGGCTGTGACCCTCTTTGCTTCGCGTGCAACCGATCCGTCGAGAACGTCGAAGAATCCTGAGAGCAGTATGAATACGCCGCCGAGAGCGAGGCGTCTTGTTGCGAGGAGGAGTCCTGCTGTGATGGCGAGGACGAGTCCAGTGAGTGTTATCAGGTTAGGGTTGGCCTGTGAGAGGAGTCTTCCGATCGGCTGCATCCATCCTCTGATGGTCTTCTTCCCATGGTTGAACATAGTACACACTATAAAATTGTTGTAGTATTATTGTTGTATCCAGCAGTAGGGATCTGGCGCTGTCAGGCTGCCTGTCTTGATATAGGCTGCGCCCCTGCATCCACCACGACAGAACTCGAGGTGTTCACAGCCCCTGCACTTGCCGGTCGGGAGTGTGAGGTTTCGAAGTTCTTTGAACGAGTCTTCACGAGTCCAGATCTCACCCAGCGTCTCCTCTCTCACGTTTCCCGCACGAAACCTCGGGTATTTCAGGTATCCGCAGGGATAGACATCGCCAATGGGGTCGATTGAGACGATGACCCTTCCGGCGATGCATCCCATGAACTTGCCAGGGAGCCATGGCATCCGATGGTGTCTGCTGCGAATATAGAGGAAGGGCAGGAAGGCATCATCGCCTGTGACAATAAAGCGATCATCACTGTACTCCTTCGATACATCGTAGAGCATATCTGAGAACCAGTGATAATCCTCGCTATCCGGGCTCACAAGGGAATCGTTCTCCTCTGCTCGCCCGAGTGATACAAGGCGCACCGCACGAACAACCGATGCGCCAAGCTCCTTCGATAACCTGACAACCCCTGGAAAGTCTCGAAGGTTCAACTTTGTGAAACAACTGTTCACCTCCACCCTGAGACCCTGGGCGACCATCGACCTGATCGCATCGATCACAACATCAAAACAATCACTTCCACGGATGGCATTATGCACCTCTGGGTCGGCAGAGTCAAGACTCACAGATACCGCGCGAACGCCGCAGTCAAGGAGCTTCTCGACAACGTTTTTCTTGATCAATGTACCGTTTGAGAGAAGTTCAACAGCAATCCCCCGATCCCTAGCATACTCGAGCAGTCTGAAGATGTCCTTTCGCAGAAGCGGTTCGCCACCGCCGAAAGAGATGTGCGGAACCCCGAGGTCTGCCGCCTGATCGATCAGAGCCAGAACATCATCGGTTGACATCTCCGCCCCGCTCTTGGGTTCATAGCAGTGGATGCAGTTGAGATTGCAGCGATATGTGACCTCGAAGAGGATCGACTTTGGATACGGGTGAAACGACATAGGAATCACACTACAGATCGAAACGATATTAATCTATCTCCAGCCCGTCTCTCGAGGCTGCAATGATGAGAGGCAGTGTGATCGTGGCGTCCGAGTAGACCGTTACGGTCTTTGCATTCTCATAGATCTTGCCCCACGAAGATGCCTCATCGAGCGTCGCACCGCTCAAACCCCCTGTCTCGGGTCGATCCATCGTGAGCTGAATCGCATAATCAAATTGCTTCGGTGTGACAAGCATCGACTGGAGTATGAAGTTCTTTGCAACCCCGCCCCCGACAAAGAACGCACCAGCTCGCTCTGCATCGTAACAGAGATTCACAATCTCACCGATATCAGCGAGCGCATCGATCGTGAACGGATTGGTCTCTCTATACAACCATGCCTGCAGCCCAATGATCGAATCCTGCAGAGCCGGACAGAAGACAGGAACCTGAGCCTCGTACGCCGATGCGAGGATCGAATCCCTGCAATCAAGCCGCGCCCCGATAAGAGAAGAGAGTTCCCGTATAGAGACAACACGCGGGAGATCTGGAAAGACCACGTCCCGCAACCACTCCTCAAGATCTGAAAAGGACTCCTCCGGGAGGAAGACATCATAGATCCGATTGATCCCATGCCTGTGAAGCATCGCATCGTCCACGAGGTCACACCCCTTGTAATGGCTAAGCCCCAGCGCCTCGATCAGATCATGCACCATATTTGCGCCGGTCGTCACAAGAACATCGATATGCCCAGCTCGAATCTCGCCACTCACAACACGCCTCATACCAGCAGGAACCATAGCACCTGCAAGCCCAAAGAAGAGAGTACACCCGGAGTCCTCCAGCATCTCACGATAGATCCGCACCGCGTCAGCCAGTCTCCCCGCCCCAAAGGCACAACCCGAAAAACCCCTGACAAGATCGGAAACACTCATCCCATCATAGATCTCCAACGCCTCAATTGGAGTTGATAGACCATTCTCCCATAGACCATAATCTCTCAATCCAAAGACCTCACAACAATAATAATAGCGACTAGCGACCCTATCGACCCGAGAGGATTAAAACCTTTGGATTGCCTGCCGATAGAGTGAAATATGATAGGATGGGTCTTTTAGAGCATTCTTCAGTTGTGAGTGATATGAGGATTGCGTTGAAGCTTTCCTATATAGGAACGAGATATTCAGGGTTCCAGGTCCAGCCTGATGTTGCCACTGTAGAGGGTGTGATCTTTGATGCGCTCGTTGAGTCTGGTTTGATCAAGAGTCCTGGTAGTGCGAGGTATCAGAGTGCTGGGCGGACCGATCGAGGCGTGCATGCAACAGGTCAGGTGATTGCCTTCGATACCGATAAGCCGGATCTTGCCGTGCCAAGGGTTATCAACAGCAAACTTCCAGATGATGTCTGGTCGTGGGCACATGCAGTGGTTGGTGACGATTTTGACCCGCGCAGGGACGCGATCTCTCGTGTATATCGCTATATACTCTGGGGGACCTATGATGTTTCGAGTATGCGGAGTGCCACGAAGGTCTTGAGTGGAACGCATGATTTCTTAAATTTTCTAACACAGGATGGCGGGCGAAGTACCAAGCGAACCATCCAGAGGATCGATCTTCGGGTGAGTGGCAACTTCACCATCCTCGATGTGATTGCAAGCAGTTTTGCATGGCACATGGTACGGAAGATCGCTACCGCTCTCACGATGATCGGAAGTGGGGTGCGTGACAAGGATTGGTTGGAGCAGATGCTCAATCCTGCAGAGTTTGAGGAGGGGCTGGAACCTGCACCTGCACATGGGCTCATACTGCGCGATGTGACGTATGAGAATATAGAGTGGGTAGAGGATCGGTATGCGATGAAGAGGGCAGCAGAGAACCTCAGAGAACATCTCAGCTGGCACAGCGTCATGTCAGAGGTACTGAAAGAGATGCAGACGACCATGTTAAAATGAGATGCAGATCTGTTTCGAGCTTTCAGGTGAAGACCAAACCCTTCCTCCAAGAGAGGTCTGTGCAGTTCTCCGCGCAGAGGCGATAGAGTATCATCACTCAGTAGAATACCCAGGAGTGCTCATCGTTGAGGTCTGCGACGATTGCAAAGAAAGGCTCGGTCGAGTCGGAGAGCGCCTCGCAATGACTCATGCCATCCATCAGGTGATAACCACAACACCACCTATAGAAGAAGAGAGCATTGAGAAGGTCATCGAGAGCATCAAGGATGCAGACCTCTCAGAGCTCATAGAATCCGAACAGACGTACAGTGTACGGGTGAGGTATGCTCGAAACCCAGGAGATAATATCAGGTCCTCTCGCTCTTCTCGTTCTTCTCAGAGAGCGCTGCCACAGCTTGAGGCAGCGATAGGGGGTATTGTGAAGAGACATGGGTCGAGAGTGGATCTCAAGACGCCTGATCTTCCATTCAAACTACTACTCACGCCAGGGATAGGAATCTTCACAATCACCCTCTACACAGTTGATCGGTCATCGTTTGAACACCGTAAGCCCCAGAAGAGACCATTCTTTCACCCCGGCGTCTTGATGCCGCGGATCGCACGAGCACTCGTAAACCTCGCAGAGGTCAAACAAGGCGATCTTCTCCTAGACCCATTCTGTGGAACAGGGGGAATACTCATCGAAGCCGGGCTATTAGGAGCGCGAGTGATAGGCTCGGATATTCAGAGGGGGATCATAAGAGGAGCCGAGATGAACCTCAGCCACTATCTAAACGATCACACTCTGATCTACCAAGATGCAGCAAACCTCTCCCTAAGGGACAAGTCTCTGGATGCTGTCATAACCGACCCGCCATACGGGCGATCAGCACGAATAAAAGGCAAAGGATCAGAGAAACTGGTTGAAGAGACCCTAACCGAGGTACAACGAGTGTTAAAAGAGAGAAAAAAAGCTGTGATCGTCTACAACAAGCCCATTACCGATCTAATACTGAACACAGGTCTTACAGTATCGGAATGCCACGTTCAACGGGTACACAGAAGCCTCAATAGATACATTCACGTCGCGGAGAAACCCTGACAGCAGAAAGAGAACGAATGGGCATGCAGGAGAGATTACACGGGATAGAGACTTAATAAATTGTGTTAGTCCCACTCCCAAGGAAGAGTCCACCAAGAGAATAAAAGAGAGACAACACTCTTCACAATCAAACATACCGCATAACATAATCACCGAGAAAGCACACCGCAGGCAATCCGGACCAGACCTCACAGGAACGGTTATGCTGACGACAACCAGAGCCGCTGCTGCAGCAACTGCTAAGAGTATCGCGGTCCAGAAACCAAGCCGAGACGTAGATTGTTTAACAGAGGCTGAAGTTACAGTACTCGGCAACCTGATTTTGTTCTATTTGAGACATTTATAGTATCCAACATAGCTCACTTAACCAAATGCTTTTCTGCGAAGCTTGTTCTTTGTGTTAGCTCATGGAAACTCTTCGAGATGACTTTTTTAAGTTCGTCTAAGGTTTTGATGTGGAGAGTATTCTCTTTGTAGCTCTCCAGATCTCTTCGATCGGGTTCAGATCTGGAGAGTAAGGAGGTAGATGAACCAGAACCATCTTCAGCTTTTCCGCTTTTCTTCTTGTCTTTCTTGCCCCCGGTGTGATCTGAAGTTATCCAGAATGATGGCTATGGTTTTACCATGATTCTTCTTTCTTATCCTCTCCAGAAACTCACGTACGGATTCTTTTTTAGAATCTTCTTTGAAGTCTACAACGCTCTCCCTATTTATCGCATTAGAAGCCGAAGAAGGTATTGGCTCTCATCTTTGTGGTCTTCTTCTTCACAACTGGTTTGTTGAATGACCACAACCTCTGAGTGTTTGCGATCGAGCTGAGGTGAGGTTTCGTCCAAGAATCCTGTGATGAAGTTCTGCATTCTCAGGCCTTCTATACCTTCTATAATCTCTCTGGTAAGTCTTGGCGTATTTCATTCCAGATGATTTCAAGATGTTGCCTGCCTGCAAGCAACTCTTGATTACATAGTAATCAAGATCCTGCTCATATCTCTTAAGCTGTATTCAACCCCAAATCTGATTTTGATGAGTTCTTTTACTTCTTTTGTTGTCCAGTCATCTCTTTCCTTCAGAATGGATTTTAACTCCTCCTTCTGCTCATCGCTTAACTCTGAAGTTCCCCCTACATAGCTCGTTGCAAGCCTTCTAAAACACTTCTCTGTTCCACTTCTCAAGCCATACATACCCAATAACTTTGCTTACCCCCACCTCTTTAGCTGCCTTGGGAACAACTGCTCCTTTGTATAGCTCTTTGACGAAGAAAAGCTTTCTCAAGACTTCTACGCACACTTTTCTACTTCAAATCTCTTCATTCAACTCTTCCAAAGTTAGCCATCTAACAACCTCTCTTTCAGGTCTTCGTCCCATACAGGTAAATTGCACTTACTATAAAGTTCTCTTTTTTGTAAGATTTTCTTATTCCACACCCCCCAGAGAGACCTTTATTTCCACTCCAAATCTCTTGGCCTCTCAGCCCATACCCTTTCAACCTTTATGGATTTTATAAAAAAACATATAAAGGTGTCGGGTTAATTATGGTTTATTCTTTGTGGTGGTTTTGGCTTATGGAAAAGACGTTGCTTGAACTTGATGCTAGTGAGAAGAGATTTGAAGTGCGTACTGTTGATGAAGAAGGGGTTATAGGTGTTGTGGATTATGCTGTTAGGGTGATAGATCCGCTGCGTCCTGATTGTATGCTGATCGGAACTGGTCCGTTTGCTGGCAGTAAACTTCCTGGTGTGAATAGGTTGACGGTTGCAGGTGTCTCTCCGTTGACAGAGGCGTTTCATGTCAGTTCTGTAGGCGGTGCTGGGTATTTTCTATCGAAAACGGGTGTGGATTTTCTGTTAATCAAGCGAAGAGTTGAAGTGGACGGTTTTGTGGTACCTGTTATAAAGAACGTTGATGATAGTTTGAGTGTGGAGTTTTATGATATCTCTGAAGATGAGTTGATGGATATTTATCAGGAAAAGGGAGTATTCAGCTTGCAGGCGCACCTGCTTGAACGATACGGGGACGAATTCAAGGTCGGTGATGAGCACCTACTGATGAGGATACTCGCTGTTGGGCCTGGGGCACTCACGACAAAGATGGGCGCGATCGTCACAACCCTCATACGAAAAGGTAAGTTCTTGCCTAATGCTGACGGACTTGCTGGTCGCGGCGGCATGGGCTCTCTTCTTGCTCAAACATTCAGGATCGTTGGTATCGTTTACGGTGGAAATTATGAACGTAAGTTCCCGGTTGATCTAAGTGATAAGGGTGCTCTGAACGGAATCTTCCAGAGGCTCTTTAATGATGGTATGGTTGCAGTGGTAAAGGATGCAACGAAGAAGTATAAAAAGGGAACTTTGCTATCAAATTATGAAAACAGTGGTTCTGACCTTCCGATGTTCAATTTTAACTATAGAATATCGTCTGAAGATCGAGAACGCCTATATAAGCTCTTGGTGGACAATCTTCTGAAGCCATTCTCTGAGAATGTGGTTCACAGGACCTGTGGAGAGCCTAATTGCCCTACACCGTGTAAGAAGGTGAATGATAAAGTTAAACTGGATTATGAGCCTACCAATGCACTCGGACCGAATTCTGGTATCTTCGTGCTTGAAGATGTACAAAAGGTGGCAAAAAAAGCAGATATTTGCGGTATTGATGGGATAGAGCTCGGCAATATGACTGCAACTGTTATCGAGTGGGTGCAGAGAGGCATGCTGGGTGAAGAAGAGCTTGGAATGAATGCCACGGTGAGCTTTGATCCACACAGATACACGCTTGACGATTCGAAGAAGAATATGCAGTTCTGCCTGAAGCTGATAGAAGACATTGCGTATGGAAATACAGAGTTTGCAAAGAGGCTTGGTCGGGGAATACGTGCTGCATGTAAGGAGCTGGATAGAGTACATGAGGGTGGAAGGGATGGAGCTAAATTCTGCGACTTTGCATACTACACTCCAGTTGGGAGGGAGAATGGATGTATCGCTCCGATACGATATCGGGTGCCAGGTGCCATCGTCGTTCCGGGTGTGGTTCCAGGAAAGTTCCATACGGATTATTCATACACAGAGTACATTCCAGAAGAACTTGGAAAGATCTCAGCAGAGCGGTCAATATGGGAGATGTCTGCTGAAAATCTAGTATTTTGCAGGTTCCATAGAAAATGGTATGAAAAAGAGATAGAAAGTGTGTTTAAAGAAGTATTCGGCATGAATGTGAATCTCTATGAGCACCACAGAAAACTCCTGCGTAAGATAATCGAGTTCAATGAAAGATTAAAAGCCACACCCATGCCTCTTGAAACAAGACTATCAAAGGACGCGATAAAGACCTACATCATGGAACACAATGTCGGCGACGCTGAGAACTGGATAGAAAAAGTAGAGAGAGGGGGCGATAGGGCGGTTGAAGAGTACTGGAAGAGGGCACAGAAGAGCTTCAATGATCTGATCACAGGGTAACATCACAGGGTGACTATAGAGGGTAGGGTAACTATAAAGGGTCTATAGAGGGTCTTGGTTTATGCGATATCTCGTGATGTGTCGATCTGGATTCCGTCTTCGACCTTGAACTTTATCATCTCTGTTGTTGGTACCATGCCACGGATCTTCGGTATTGCGAGTTTGTTCTGCACTCGGTCACCGGTTTTATCGAGCGATATGTCGAAGATTGCGTCGCACTGCTTGAGTATTTCGTGTTCTATTGATCTGTCGTGTGTGTCTTTCAATCCGTAGAGGTATGTGAGGGATCGGAGGCTCTTTGTTATTTCATATATAGTGTTGAGGAGGTGTTTGATCCTCCCGGGGTTGAGGTTCAGGCTCAGGTAGAAGGAGAATGAGTCGATGATTATGTTGGATTCGCCCTCTTCGATCCTCTGGATGTTCTTCAGGTGCTCTTCTGTCAGTTCCACTATCTTTGCATCGATGTACTCGTTGCCTGTGTTGTCTATCATCTCCCCTTGCGGTGACATGTAGTACTCAGAGTAGATGTCCACGAAGGTGATCTTATCGATTTTGAATCCGAGACTTGCAATGTCTTGTATCAGGTATTGTGGCCTTCGCTCGGTTGTGAAGTAGTATGTTTTACGTGGTTGGGTGAACTGGTAGAGAAATATCTCTGACATGGATTCCGGGTCCGCGAGTATATATATCACTGACCCTGCTGGTACTCCGCCTCCGAGGCTTCGGTCAAGTGCGGCTATCCCTGTACTGTAGAGTGGTGGGGGTTCTGGTATCTCTTGGATCACGTCTCTTTGGTAGAGGTTCATCAGGTCAGCCATATCAGATCATCTTCCAGTACTTCGGTGCTTCATACATAGGAATGGACATGTATATATAAACATGTATATATAAAGGTGCTACACAAAAAATTAATATGTACAAATTTATTAAAAATATATTAATAAATTTATCGACCGATCCAAAAAGTGCCCGGTATCCAAGAGAGTTCGAGAAGAGATTTTGATCCATCAGACAATCAGAATCAGAGAGTCAAAGAGAGACAGTATCAGCGTCAGCATCTGTATTGAGAGTAACGGTGAGAGTAAGATATCAGAGAGTAAGACATCAGATGGATAGGAAATGAAGGGGTGAGAGGGTCAAAGTCCCTATTTTTTCGACAGTATTATGTACCAATAACCACAGAATGATACTTGTGGTGATAGTCGGGTGAGCGGTACTTCTCAGGATATGAAAAAAGAGCTAAGCATCCTCTTTGAGAGTCATGCAGATCGGTTGAAGGAAGAGTGGATAACCGAGATGCGAGAATCAGGCCTTCTTGCGAAGATGAGTGACACTGAGACTGAGAAGCGCTACACTGCACTATACAACGCCGTTGTATCAACCTTCAGTACCGGTAAATTTGATGATGTTGAAAGATATGCAAAGGAGATTACAGAGGGGGTAGTGCTGCGTGATACGAGTGTTGAGAGGATCATAGGTGGGATCTTGAAGCTTCGGGACATCTATGAGCGTTTCATCTTCTCAGAATACAGAGATGATGAGGAGATGCTCTACCAACTCCTCGCTTCTTATGAACCTGTTGCAAACAATATCCTCACCATCGTAACAATGGCTTTTGTCGAGGCACGTGAACAGGTGATACGTGAACAGCAGAAAGCCATGATGAGCCTCTCAACGCCCGTCTTACAGATACGCGACGAGATACTGGTGCTTCCATTGATCGGAACGATCGATTCTGAGAGAGCAGAACAGATCCTGGAGGAGTTGCTGAAGAGGATCGTTGAGCTCACGGCATCGGTCGTGATAATTGATCTCACAGGCGTTCCGGTCATTGACAGTCTGGTAGCGAACCACATGATAAAGACGGTGCAGGCTGCAAAGATGCTCGGTGCAGATACGATCATAACAGGTATAAGCCCGGTTAATGCACAGACCCTTGCAGGTCTTGGGGTCGATCTCTCGATGCTGATAACAAAGAACAACCTGCGTGCAGGTCTCTGGCACGCCGAGAAGATGCTCGGATTCAAAGTTATAAGGGAGACTGAATGAAAAGAAGAAGAGGAGGCTTTTCTTGGATATACCTATACTGAAGATTGAGGACTTCCTTGTTGTAACGATCCAGTCAGAGCTATCTGATGATGAGATATATGCTCTGCAGGAGGACATATTATCGAGAATCAAGGATGTTGGAGCCACAGGGTTGATAATCGATATCACAGCCCTTGATATCGTGGACAGCTTTATGGGCAGAACCCTTTCAAACATTGCGGCAACAGCAGAACTGCTCGGCGCAAAATCGGTTGTGGTGGGCATCCGACCCGCTGTTGCAGTGACCCTTGTTGAACTCGGGATACGTGTCAAATGGAACGTGAACACAGCTCTCAACCTTGAGAGAGGTATTAAACTCTTGAAACGACTCATCGAAGCTGAACGGCGTGGTGGTGCGTCGTGAGAGAAGAGGAGATTACGAGGATGAATATTACATCGAGTGCCGATATAATCGCTGCACGGGGCAAGGGACGCGAGCTTGCGATGAAGATGGGGTTCAGCGTTGTGGATCAGACAAAGATCACAACTGCCATCTCAGAGCTCACAAGAAACATTGTAACCTACGCAGGTAAGGGAGAAGTGATCATTAAAAAGGCAGAGAGTGAAACTGGTGGGAAGAATGGCATAGTGGTTGTGTGCAGAGATGAAGGTCCCGGGATAGAGGATATTCAGCTTGTGCTCAAAAGTGGGTTCAGCACGTCAGAGAGCCTCGGGCTCGGGCTATCTGGTGCAAAGCAGCTCATGGACGAGTTTGAGATCAAATCAAAGCCAGGCAAGGGAACGATCGTTACGATCAAGAAATGGCTACGGCGACGATAGATCGATAGATCTGATGCAGGAAAGATGCAGGAAAGAGTCTTCCATCTTCAGAATATGGCAGGTATCATAATCATGCAGGAGAGTGTGAAAAAGATTGCAGAGACGATGGGCTTTGATATCTACGATCAGCATCGGATCGCAACCGCGGTCTCAGAGCTTGCTAGGAATGCAGTGAAGTATGCAGGAGGTGGGACGGTTGAAGTCTACCCATCCGAGGAAGGAATTGAGATCATCTGCAGGGACAAGGGGCGTGGAATGAGCATGAGAGGTGTGAGCCATGGACTTGGCATAGGGCTTCTTGGTGTTGAACATATGATGGACGATCTTACGATCGATACTGGCGAGAATGGAACATCTATACGTATCAGAAAGTGGTTGAGATAGTGGTTGAGATGAACGTACGTGTGGGAGCTCTCACCCGGGCGAAGAAGGGGTTCACTGCAAACGGCGATGCATACCTGGTAGAAGAGATAAGCCACGGCATCTTGATCTGTGTCATTGATGGCATCGGGCATGGAGAGCATGCAGAGAGGGCTGCAACGATCTGTGTGAAGACGATAAGAGAGTATATCCATTCGAGAGAGGATTTCACCCTCACCGGGCTATTCTATGCGTGTGACACTGCACTCAGAGATACTGATGGTGTTGTCATGGCAGCAGTGATGATAAAGAATGGTGATGATCGGGTGTATTTTGCAGGGGTCGGGAACATCACCACAAGAATAATCGGGAGAGAGAAGATCTACCCGATCTCAACAGGCGGAATCATCGGGTACAACATGTCAAGGGTGAGAGAAGAGAGATACCCCTATAAGAGTGGAGACCTGATACTGATGCACTCAGACGGAATACGATCAGGCATCAAAGAGGAGATACTCACGCAACTCTATAATCAGGATGAAGAGAGGATAGCAGAGGAGATCTTCAGAGAATATTCACGGGAAACAGATGATGCAACCATTGTAGTCGTACGTGAGAGGGTAGGGAATTGGAGTGACTCCTGAAAAACTTGAAGAGACATATACAGAACTTCTCAGTAAGTACCTCTTTGAAGGCGACGATGAGACAGCACTCTACAATGCCTATGAGTTCAGTAGAGAGTGCATAAATGAGAAGGTTGGTCTCGAAGAGATAACTGCAGTTCATACCGACGCCATAGGAAGGCTCACAGAGAATGTACCGCTTCCCGAGATACCGCTCATAGTCTCAAAGTCATCCGTCTTCTTCCTCGAGTTCATAATGAACTACAGCCTCCTCTACAGGGAATACTTTGATAGGTGGGAGCAAATGGAAAAGGAACTGCAGGACACGATAAGAGAGACAGGAGAAGCTCTAACAGCGTGCCTGAACCTTGAGAAAACCCTTGAGATAATATCAAGCCTGATTCGGAAGGCTGCAAGATCCGAGGCAATCATAATATATCTCCTGAAAGACTCGCGTCTCTCGCCAGTACACAGAGAGAACGTGGCAGAAGAGGCAGCACACCCCATCGATCTCGGCGCGCGTAATACGCTTGCAGAAAACTCTCTTCGGGATGCTGAGATCAAGATTGCAATCACGCCAGACGATCTTTCTGAGCTGACCAGCGTTTCAACGATCAAAAACGGCAGAACACCATCATCTGCAATCGGCATACCCTTGATCGGAGAAAACTCTGTCGTCGGCGCTATCGAATGCTACTATGAGACACCGTATGCACTCTCTGGGCTCAACAGAGAGATGCTGCTCGAGCTTTCGAGGAGGGCGGCAAGAAGCATCGAGACGATAGACCAGTTCAGGAACTTCAAGAACCTTCGCGATCTTGACTGGATAAAAAAGGAAGAAGCAGTGCACAGGTGCAAAATTGCACGAAAAATAATACTTGGAGAGGGAAAAGAAGGATATTTAACTCCGAACAAAGTCTGCAAAGGACTGCATGGCCTCCTTGAACACCTTGACGAGATCGATAAAGAGGAGATCGGGTGGATCATCGAATGGGTAGAGTACCTCGGCGACTTTGAGCTTGCAGCACGTATCAGAGCAGAACCTGAGAGGTTCAAAGAACTCGTTCGTGAGCGATACAACGAACTCAAAGACTTCGTCTTCTAACAGCCCCAAGATGATACGAGTCAAGGACGGTTGAAACGGTGAGACTCCTCGTCTTCTCGATGAACTCCATCACAGTTATTACAAACTCTCCATGACTCCACGTGAGCGGGCTTACCGAGAGCGGCTCACCAGTGTAAGGATTGATCTGCTCAGCCAGAACACCAGACGACGTAGCATACTTCATCACCCACTCCATGAATGGGATTGCCAGTTTCAACTCCTTCACTGTGCGTGCCACTGCGATCCGATACTGTGCAAGCCAGAGCGTGCAGATGAACCAGGGATTACCTGGCACGTTCGTCGTATCATCACTGACCCTGTGGTAGTAATCGTCCTCGTAACGGGCAACACCACCCACGTCGCTCTTGACCCAGAGCCGATCCTCGATCGCCTTCATAGTTCTGACCACACGCTCGTCATCAGGATCGAAGACCCCGAACCTGAATATGCCATAGAGGCTTGCATCGATCGTCTCGTCCACCTCAAAACCACCCTTAACATCATACCCCTTCGGAACGATCCTCCGAATAAAACGCCCCAGCTCCTCGCTGTAGAGATACCGCTCCATCCCTGATCTGATCTCCCTTGCCGCAGCAGTGTACTCCCTGCAGGCGCTCGTATCATGGAAGAGCTCGGCAAAGCGAGCGGCTGCAATCAAGCCACCGTAGACAGCAGAGGTTGTGAAGGTGTGAATACCACGCCGCTCCTCCCAGAGGTCATACGACTGATCAGGGAGACCGGTCTCACTATCCCGATACCTCACCATGAAATCGGCAGCGCGTGTGATCAGCGGGCGATAGAGCGAGCGAATAAAGTCGATGTTTCGAAAACGCTCGAAATGCTCCCACAATGTCCAGAGCACAAGACCTGTCTCGTCCTCCTGTATTGGAAGCACTTTCCTCCCCTCTATGAGCCAGGGATGCCAGGAACTCCCGATAGAACCGTCTGGATTGTACTTGTGGAAGAGATACCCGATATGCATCAGAACACGTGAACAGAACCTGAAGAATCGCTCTGCAATATCAGGATTGTTCGAGAGACCAAGCCCGTAAGCCACAAGCGCGCCATCCCTTGGCCACATGTAACTGTAGGTGTCACGGCCAAACTGGAGGATATCGGTATCATTGGCTGCGATTATTGCACCATCCTCATCGATCTGAGTTCTGAGGATTAAGAGACTCTTCTTGAAGAACTCGACAACAGGCCTTGGCAGATTCATGAAGTTAAAATCGGTCTTGTTCACCCACCGCCTCCAGTAGTTCTCTGTACGATGGATGAAGTAACCAGGCTCCCGATCGAGCAGATAATAGTACTCTTCTCTCACCGCGGCGTAATCACGCCCAACAGCGATGATATAATACACAACCTTCTCGCTATGAGGATCGAGCACAAGGTTCACACCGATTGTAGAGTCAACAGAGCCCTGCGCGATCGGACTCCTGCTGAGAACGCCGTCCTCAGCATCCTTCCACGTGCCTTCAAGATTGCGAAACTGCTTATAACCAGTGGCAAACTGATCAACACCCCTCTTTCCATCCCGAAGAGCACTGACGAGAAAATACCTGTTGCCCTTATAATGAATCACACTCCATGTGCCAGGATCATAACTCGCAGTATCCCCAACAGCATTCTCCATAATCCTGAAGTCATGATGGAAGAAGAGACGCACCTCCCGCAGCTTATCCCTCTGGTTCAAAACCCTGATCTGACGGATGAAGAGATCCCTGCCTATATCAACAACATCATTGCACAGTAGCTCGATTCCAAGCCTCCGATTAACAAGCCTTACATCGGTCACAAGGGTCTCAGGGAGATACTTCAAGCTCTTCTCCCACTCGTCACCCATCCACGAAAAATCACCATCCACCCAGAGACCAAAGCGAAACGGAGAACCAACACTATGGTTCTCAAGACCAACATGAGGATAATATATATCACGGATCTGGTAATCAGCATCAAAGTTCACAAGCAATCTGCCATTGCCGACAGGAATCTCACGCATACACCTCTAGCTCTATCAACAACAACATATATAACCATCTACATGACCACCATCATAAGAATGCAACGACTGGTGAAGAGGTACCGCATACAGATAGAGATGATAACACTCACCCTCTTTGCGGCCATACTCAGACTCTTCGAACTCGAAAGACGTGTCTTCCACCATGACGAAGCTGCCGTGGGACACTTCACATACCGGTTATTCACAGAGGGAGTGTACTCATACAACCCTGCCTTCCACGGACCATTCCTCTACTACACAACCTCGTCCATATACTCAATACTCGGCGATACCATCTTCTCATCACGCCTCCTCCCTGCAATCTTCGGAGTTCTGATGGTGCCACTCGTCTTCCTGCTTCGTGATCGACTCGGGAGGCGTGGCACAATCATCGCAGCCTTCTTCTTTGCCATATCACCATCCTTCCTCTACTACTCCCGTTTCTTCAGAAACGACATATTCGTAGCCTTCTTCATGCTTGCAGCCATAATCTGCATCCTGAAATACAGCGATCAGAAGAGACTCTTCTTTGTAGCAGGTGCGGGAATATTCATCGGGCTCTCTGCAGCGGCAAAGGAGAACACGTACATCTACATAGCGATCTTCACATCTTACCTCATACTCACATACCTAATAGATCTTCTATCGAGAATTTTAAAAAAACACTCGATAGAAGACCCATTACAACCCCTAAAAACCATCAAAAAAGAGTATCAAGGCATAATAACAATACTCACATCATTTTTAGTAGTATATGCTCTATTCTACACAGATTTCTTCTCAAATCCACAAGGGTTCACGAGATCATTCGAATCAGCCATTACCCACTGGTACAATATGCACACGAGAGAGCGCGTGGGTGGACCACCATACTTCTACATCCCGATCCTCTTATTATACGAACTACCGATCGTACTCTTCGCAGCGATCGGATCACTCCAAACCCTCAAAAGACCTGACAGATTCAAGAGATTCCTACTCTACTGGACACTAACAAGCCTCGCAGCATACTCATACCTTGGAGAGAAAGTGCCATGGCTCACGATACACATACTCCTCCCGATGATCCTCCTTGCATCAACCACACTGAACGAGAGACTACAAGAAGACCAGAAGAACAATCCACGCACGAGAGAGATACTGATAGCAGTCTTCATCACAACCACGCTACTCCTCACACTCGCAAGCCTCCAACTCAACTACCAAAACTACACAAACCCGGCAGAACCACTGATCCAAGCAGCACAACCACCACAGAGATTCGAAGAGATGCTCAACAAGATCGATGAAGTCGCAGACCAGTGGGAAAAGTACAACACCACGATCCAGGTGACCGACACCGCAATCGAGACACAACTCCTCTGGTACCTGCGCGACTACAGAAACATCAAGTGGAGAGTGAGCCTCGACTCAGAACTGAACGCACCACTGATCATAGCGCACGACAGAGACGCGCCAAAAATCCAGAAAAAACTCGAAAACCATTACCAACGACTCGACAGCGCAAAAATGAACTGGTACAGGTTCAAAACAAGCGATATAACCCCAGAATACATACTATGGAGAGAGATGGCGAGACCACCTGATGAATACGGGATCGTTCTCTTCTACAGATACCCAGCAGAATAAACAGACTCCACCACCACAATAGAGAGGCTCTCCCACAAATTATACCTGATAACTGATAAATATGCACGTAACCACGCACAGGAATAATTCATAAAGGAATAATTAGAGAGGGGCGTGAACACTTGGCAATCCAGCTATCACATTTACACAGACAAGTATAATCATTCTGTATTAAAGAATTTCGAAAGATTTTTATCTTGCGGGTTCAAATTGAGATAATCTAAGTGACCTATGGGGGACTGCTCAAAAGAGAGAGTGTGTGGCATCTGCACCATATTGTGAGATCTGTGAGATCTCCACACTGCAAGGAGAAAGGAGGAAAAATAGATGGTCACAGAGAAGGGCAGAGGGCGTAACCTCAGAACCGCGGTTAGAAGGTTAGAATAGCCACGCTTACAATACTATTGCTGCTTGCGTGCGCGGGCACAGCATTGGGCGCGACATTGAGAGTGAACGACTCCTGCGGCGCAGACTATGCAGACCGTTAGATACTATAATCAAAAAGATGCCAGACTCAGAGAAGCAACAATATCTGAACGTTATTATACCGAAACTGAAGGATGCCGAATAAAAATGTGCGTGGGCGTGCTGCATGGGCTCTTGAAGCCATAGGTGATGCAAGAGCGGTTGAACCACTGATGGAAGTATTGAAGGATGAGAGTGAAAATGTGCGCTGGGGTGCTGCAGATGCTCTTAGAAAGATCAGATCCAAAAAACAGAATTGATCACTCGTTTTTTATTTTTATCGCACTGTGATGCCTGTGACGATGTCTTTTTTAAAGTCGAAGACTGTTGTGCTCTTATTCTTGTCGTGGATCGAGAGTTCTCTTTTCTCTGTGATTTGTCCGATTGCGGCTGCTGTCATGCCCACGTCTTCGAAGCAGTTCAGAATCTCGTTCTCTGTTCCAGGCGGCGTTGTGATGATGAAGGCTGTTGCCGGGTGAACGAGAAGCCAGTCTTCAAGCTTCACCCCTCTTGGCAGTGGTATCTCATTTACATCAACACGGGCACCCACGCCTGATACCTCGAGCATCATTGCAAGCGTTCCTATAAGCCCGGGGTTGCTGATATCCTTGCACGCAGTCGCGTGGGTCTCTTCAACGATCCTTGAGAGCCCCTTGTAGATCGTCTGAATTTCAAGAGGTGTCTTCATGGTGGTTGAATCCCAGCTGTAGGGCGAGTTTGGACCGATTCTCCCGTTCAGGTCAAATCCTGCAATGATCACGTCATTAACATTTGCAGTGTCGCTTCGAAGGAGAGAGTCCTTTCTCACAGTGCCGATTATGGCAACCGAGAGAGAGGTGTACGGCGTGTCAGGGTGGAGGTGTCCGCCCACCATCGGAACCCCGAACTTGGCAGTTCCCTCTTTGATGCCTTCAAGTATCCTTTCAAGGGCGGTCTTGTCGCTCGTTGAGAGTACGTTGACCATCGCAACGGGTTTTCCGCCCATCGCCACTATGTCGTTCACGTTGACGAGAACAGAGATATACCCTGCCCACCATGGACTTGCATCGATCAATCGACCCCAGATTCCATCAGCTGCAAAGAGCAGGTAGTCATCACCCCCGATATCTATTACAGCAGCATCGTCTCCAAAGTCGATTATGCAGTTGCCATACTCTCCTCGCACAGATTCAAAGATCTTTGCGATGTTAGCTATCGGTCTTTTGCGTGTTAAACCTTCAAACTCTCTGATCCTGTACGCAATCTCTTCAAGATCCAAAAGAAGACACCTCACAATTGAAGGCACAGTAGAGGTTCATGGCAGGCGCACCCTCCTTGCCGCATCCCAATCATGCTCATAGATATGCGCACTGCTGCAGAAATCAACGAGCTTCACAATCTCCAGGTTGCTCGGTCTCAACACCTCACGGTAAAGCATATCCACGATTGCACAGATATTCGAGTTCCATGCGCCATACGCGTCTCGACTGCGCCAGGAGAGATGCGCCTCGCACCTTCTCTCTCCGAGTGGTCTGATCCAGATCCGCTGGAGACACGGTGGATGCTCCGCGGCAGAGTCCCGTTCTGGTATCCACGTGATCGCCTGAGCCCTTCGCGTCACAGTCCCATCCATGAGGCGATCCCTCAACACCTCGAGCTGATCGATTCCACCCCTGTACATTGTGAGCCGTTCCATATAGGTATACTCAAATCCCTGCCCCCTCCAATCATACTCTCTCGTATACTGCTTCATATACTCCTCTATTCGCTTACGCCCAAACGGATCTTCCTTGTGAACATCCCTCCTCAAGATCTGCCCGATCGCTCCACCAGAGAGCGTGACACGACTGCAGACATCCTTTGAGAGATCCCCATACTCGGTCGGAAGCTCCATTCCAATCTGCATGATCTTCATCACAAGCTTTGCCCACGCCCGCTTGAAATCTGTCTCATCGATCTCAACATTCGGCGGAAACTCCGCCAATCTCCCTTTCATCATCAATCCTTACACACTCCCTTCTCGCGTTCCTATGAGTCCTGATGTCCCGACCGGGACTTGAACCCGGGTCTGAGGCTCCGCAGGCCTCTAGGATATCCGCTACCCTATCGGGACGACACACGATAATACAAGTCCATCTCTCTATAAAGATTGCGTTCGTATCCAAAGTCTTAAGTGTTTATAGTCTCTCATTGAGGTAGTGGGTTGGTGAGTCTTTGCGTGTTTGTTGAGCTTGATGGATGGATGTCAAGGCTTCGGTTTTCGGCGTGTCATTTCACGCCGGGGCATCCGAAGTGTGGTCGTTTGCATGGGCATACCTATGCTGTTAATGTGCGAGTGGAAGGTGAGCAGCAGGGAGAGTTTATAGTGGATTTTGGCGAGTTAAAGCCGATCATCATGGATATTTGTGAGATGCTCGACCATAAGGTGCTCTTGGCTGGAGATGATGATCGGATTCGGGTGGTTGAAGGCGGTGACGGTGTTGAGGTGGTTGTGGTGGAGGATGGTAAGAGATACGTCTTTCCGAGAGAGGATGTTCTTATCCTTCCGATTCCATCTGTGAGTGCTGAAGATCTCTCTCGGTTTGTTGCGTCAAAGCTTGCCGCTTGTCTCTCTGAGCATAAGAATATCTCGAGTATCCATGTGCGTGTGGACGAGGGAATCGGCCAGGGCGCGGGCTGTACACTCCAATTGTCTTAGAGTGTGATGAAAAAACTTCTTGACTCGCTTCGACTCGCTTTGACACAAATCTATTATATGCGATCAACAGTCTTCAGAGTGGAAAGCCTGTTCTGAGGTACGGAAGATAGATGCATCTTATTATAACAGAGAAGCATGATGCTGCCAAGAGGATCTCTACCATACTCGCTGGTAAGAAGCCTAAGCATGAGAGAGTTGGTGGTGTGGACACGTACTCTTTTGACGGTGTTGTTGTCATGGGGCTCTCTGGGCATATTGTCGGTCTTGACTTTGCGAGTGAGTACAACAACTGGCAGAAGTGTGATGTGGTCGATCTCATCCGTGCCGAGATCGTCACAAAACCGACGCAGAAGAAGATCGTGAGCGCACTCAGAAAGCTTGGCAAGGCGGCTGATCGGGTCACCATTGCAACCGATTATGATCGTGAGGGTGAGTTGATCGGTGTTGAAGCACTCAGGATCATACAGGAGGTCAACCGGGACGTACCAGTTGATCGTGTGCGTTACAGTTCTATAACTCCAAAAGAGATAAAAGAAACTTTTTCAGATCCAAAAAAGGTGGACTTTAGCCTTGCGTCTGCGGGAGAGTCGCGTCAGGTGATAGATCTCATCTGGGGAGCTGCTCTCACGAGATTTGTCTCACTTGCGTCGGGGCGGCTTGGCAAGAACTTCCTCTCGGTCGGACGCGTACAGTCACCCACGCTTGCGCTGATAGTGGATCGTGAGCGAAAACGAGAGGCATTCGTCTCAAAGCCATACTGGGAGCTCGAGGCTCACTTCAGAGAGGGGTTCGTGGCACACCATGCTCATGGCAGGTTCTGGAGTGAGGAAGAGGTTGAATCTGTAAGAGCAAAGCTTGGAGAGAGAGGAGTTGTGAAGAATGTTGAGGTTGCACGTCGGGTTGAAAGACCACCAATCCCGTTCAACACAACCGAGTTTCTTCGCGCTGCAAGCAGGATCGGTATCACGCCAGCGAATGCAATGCGAATCGCTGAGAGCCTCTATGTCAACGGTTTCATCTCATACCCTCGCACCGATAACACCGTTTACCCAGAGGCGATGAACGCTGGAGAGATAATCTCACTATTCCTAAAAAGCGAGTTCTCAGAAGATGCAGAAGCACTCCTCAAAACCAGCCTCACGCCCACCCGTGGCAAGAAGGAGACGACCGACCACCCACCGATCCACCCAGCGTCACTCGCCACAAGACCCAAGTTGAAGGAGGATGAGTGGAAGATCTACGAGCTCGTGGTGCGCAGATTCTTCGCAACCTTCGGAGGAGACGCAGTCTGGGAGACCCTCAAGCTCACGATCGATATTGATCGAGAGGAGTTCAGAGCAAGGGGGGCGCGTCTCATCGAGCCAGGGTGGAGATGGCACTACCCATACAAGCAGCCTGAGGATCGCATCCTCCCGAAACTCGAAGTCGGTGAAGAGGTTCATCTCTCAAAGATCGAGGTGTTATCAAAGGAGACTCAGCCGCCCACGCGTTACGGGCAGGGGCGACTCATCAAGATGATGGAAGAGCTCGGGCTCGGCACCAAGTCCACCAGGCATGAGACGATAGGTAAACTCTACTCACGGGGATACGTGCATGGAAACCCGATCCAGCCAACCAAAACGGCAATATCACTCATAGACTCGCTCCAAAAATATGTAAAAAGAATTACAGAACCTGAAATGACAAGGAAACTCGAAGAAGACATGGATCTTATTGCAGAAGGTAAAATAAGCGAAGAAAAAGTTGTGGAAGAAGCCAGAAGCCTGCTTGAATCTGCTTTTAAAGATTTAACCGCAAACAAGGAGAAAATCACAGAGATATTGCGCGAGGGACTGCGCGAAGACAAGATACTTGGCAGATGCCCAGAGTGTGGCAACAACCTCACCGTGCGCCGCTCAAAGAGAGGCGGGAGATTCGTGGGCTGCACCGGGTACCCAGACTGCACGTTCTCACTCCCACTACCAAAAACAGGGCAGATCATAATAACAGATAAAAAATGCGAGAAACATAACCTCCACAACATCAAAATAATCAACAAAACCCGTAACAAGAGACCATGGGATCTCGGATGCCCCCAATGCAACTTTGAAGAATGGCAAAAGAGAGAAGAGGCAAAATAGACCTTTAGAGACTATCAACTAACGACCCGTCTCACGTCACGTCTCTCGATATCACCCACGTGTACCTGAGTTGCACCATGTCCGTTGTTGCCCCTGCAAAGACACTGTCCACATAGGCTACAAACATCGGCACATCAGTTTCGCCAGCGATATCCTCGAGATAGGTATAAACAGCACCTTCAGGCAGTGCTGGCTCGTCGTCAATAGGCTTACCATTGTAGCTCAATGAAATCCAGACAGTTCTTTTTTTCACATCAATTTCAGTCACCGTGAGCGCCCAGCCGCCCCCGACATCCCAGGTTTCCCCAACGGCAAGAACCTTCTTGTCATCAATGCCCTGTTCAAGAATTAGCTTTGCAAGCTTGTCTGGATGACCGTTCAATGCAACCTTTTTGTCTACCGTGGCGTAGTAGCCGCCGCCCACATTGCCCCATTTATCTTTCCTGCAGTTTTTCGTGCCATCCTCGCACAAACCGCCCTCCACAACTAATTCTTCTTCTCTAAACACGTTGTACATAGCATATTCAACAGCAGGTGATGCAGGACTCACACTGATGGTCGCCCTATTAATATTGTTCTCTTCATCGCTCTCAACCACCTCGTCTGAAGGGTCGAGAACGACTCTCGTTGTGAGCCGCTTGTACCAACTAGGGTATCCCTCATAGGTGCAGGTGAGTATTCTCTCTTCACCAGCAGCAAGACTCTTCACCCTCCACTTGCACGCAGGTTCTCTATAGTTTTCGCCAGCCCACCATTCCACGATGAAAGAACCTGAGCGTGCAGTCCCCTGATTGCGAAGACCAATCTGAACAGATACAGGATCGTACTGGACTGGTGTGGACGGGTCAAGAGAGAACTCACTCACGAAGAGATCGGGTAGAGGCAGTGGCAGAACCTCGATATAGGCTTCTGCTGGTTCTGACCACTCGCCGTTGTTGTCTCTCACTCTGAACTCTATCGTGTGTCTTCCGATCGGCAGGTTTTCTATGGTGAATCTTTCTCTGTTGCTGCTGATTTTGTTGTTGATGCGCCATTCATACTCCGCGATGAAATCGTCTTTGTCAGGGTCTGTGCCGTAGCCTGCAAGAGTTAGAGGCGTTCCTGTGTACACGGTGGTGTCAGGTTCGATGTATTCGATGTGTGCTTCTGGTGGTCGGTTCTCAGGTTCGACAGGCAGAACCTCGATATAGGCTTCTGCTGGTTCTGACCACTCGCCGTTGTTGTCTCTCACTCTGAACTCTATCGTGTGTCTTCCGATCGGCAGGTTTTCTATGGTGAATCTTTCTCTGTTGCTGCTGATTTTGTTGTTGATGCGCCATTCATACTCCGCGATGAAATCGTCTTTGTCAGGGTCTGTGCCGTAGCCTGCAAGAGTTAGAGGCGTTCCTGTGTACACGGTGGTGTCAGGTTCGATGTATTCGATGTGTGCTTCTGGTGGTCGGTTCTCAGGTTCGACAGGCAGAACCTCGATATAGGCTTCTGCTGGTTCTGACCACTCGCCGTTGTTGTCTCTCACTCTGAACTCTACCATGTGTCTTCCAACCGAGAGGTTTTCTATGGTGAATCTTTCTCTGTTGCTGACAACTTCGCTCTCGATCTGCCACTCGTACGCTGTGATATATCCATCTGGATCATCTGTCGTGCCGCTTCCAACGACTGTGATGGCATCGCCTTCTGTGGCAGGATTTGGGTTGATGGCACCGATTGTAGCTTCAACCCGATACGGAGTATCATCGTTAACGAGTCCAAGTATTGAAACTGACATGATTCCAATAGCAATAAGTATCGTCTTTGCAATGGGCGGCAGGATAGGTTTTGATAAGAGTTCTGGGATCTTTTTTTCAAATACCTCTGTAAGACTGGCATCGATCTTTTCAAGAAGCTCCCCAGATCCCATCTCAGTTTGTGAGATATCTTTTGATACACTGTTCACGGCTTCTTCGAAGTAGTCAAGTTTCTCTTTGTCAGAGAGTTTTTTCAGCCGTTTCTCTAGTTTTACAATCTCTTTCTCGTCCAGTTTCTCGCTCTGTCTTCTCAAAACTCGTTTGGTGGCTTTTTTTACGATTTCCTGAACGTATTTCTCTGTTATCTTTTTAGACACATTTTTTAACGCGTCTTTGACTTGCGTATCAGGCTGCTCTCTTTCATCCATTTCTCACACCCCTACCTTAGCCTCCCGCTTTGCACCACCTCTATCCTCGCATCCTGTAGTCTCTTCTCACAACTGCCCACGCTTTCAGCTATGCACTCATAGACTGCGCTCTGTATTTCATCGAACAACAGAGCAAGGATGTGATCTTGCGGAAGGTGCTCTTTTATGCGTTCTCCAACCTCTGCTTTTTTCACACTCATCAACCTGCTAATATCAACTTTTTTAATCTCTTCAAGAGCACCAGCATTAACTCTTATTTTGTGATCTCTAATTTTATCCAAAGCACTTTCACATAGATCTTCCAGTTGTTTATGAATTAAAGGACATATTTCACTTTTCATAGATCGTTTTACCTGTTTTCTTACTTCATCTACCGCCACATCTCTCAGGATCTTTTCAAGTCCTTCTGGTGTTCTTTTACTGATCTTGAGGAAACCCAGATCAAGGCTCTCGGATAAACCCTCCAGAACTCCCTTCTTAACACCTTCTCTCACACCCTCCTCAACACCAGCCTTAACCCCTGAAACAATATCATCCGCGATCCGGCTGTAATACTCCTTATAGGAATCAAGGACAGCGTCAACCACATCATCTTCCATGGGCATATCCCTTCACCAACATTTAAACATATTTTTCTATGTAACTCCTTGCGGGCTGTGCAGTTCGCCCGATCTTCTTAACTCAACACGTGAACGTGAAGAGAACGTGAATTCACTTCATCACCATAATGTAGATGGTCATAAAAATAGCGGTTGATGACCTACATCCAAACAATGCACTATACACTCACTCTCTTAGACTGGAAAGAATATAGTAAGAAAATTGGTGGAAATACAGGGAGTTACTGGTCAGTACCTGAATATGATGTTGGGACGTTTATATTCACAGGTGGATAGAAGGAATCATGTTGATGGTGGTGTTTTCATCTTCTCACCGCTTCTTCGCTTCCGCATTGGGGACACAGTATTGGTATGAAGTTTGGGTCTGCCTGGAAGACAAACCCGCAGATGCAGCATTCGTAATACACCTTGGATTGGTCGATCTTGTCACCCATAATATATTAAAAGGTTTAATTGTATAAAAAAGTGTTGTTTTAAAATTGTCTCGCAGGTATGTTAAGAGAATTTTAAAAAATCTTTTAGACCTGTCCTAATAAGACCATACCAATCTTCTGGCTTACCAATGATTTCACCACACTTTGGAGAGGCAACACCTCTCAGAATCTTGTTCAGCCACCCTCCAGCCAAAACCTCCTTTTCAGAGAGCTTAATAGTGTCGTCCAGATTAATGTATTTTTCCTTGAAAAGAGTCTTTAATTTAGATATTCTAACCTTACTACCATATTTAGGACGTACAGTCCTGTTTTTCTTTCCCATGAAGGAGAATAAATAATGATGTTTTTTTAGGCTTCACTTTTTAACCTTGCAAGGTTGTAGTAGAGGATGAACATCCTGCAAAAGGCTCTTCTCCACCTGCCGAAGATCTTCTCTCTTCTTCTGAAGTTAACTGTTATAGAGCTGAAGAATATCTTAGCTCTCTCTTTGAATGAACTGAGTACAGATTCAACCAAGTTTCGCTTTCCAAAGCTCTCATCTCTGAATTTGACACATAGGCGTTGTAAAGCATCCCTGTACCACGGTCCTCTGTCAAGAATGATTTCTTCAATCTCACACATCTCCAGAACTTCTTTTAGGAAGGAGTAAGCTGTCAGAGCATTCCTCGCAGGGTAAACCTTGAGGTGGACGATCTTAGTCTTCCCAACGTCCAGAGCAGCGAAGAGAATATAACATTGTTATTGCTGCAAGTTTTATCTCCAAAGGTACTTTGTTCCTTTCAAAGATGCTAAATTCTTCTATCATTTATTATTAGATCGTTTTTTGCTATATCCATCGTAACCATAAAAACAGGTAGATAATTGACCTATTTATCCTATTTCATGCTTATTCGGACACGCCCGGTAAAGTTATTTTAGGGATAAATTCTAATTCATTATTTATATGCCAGTATAATATCGCAATATTCCAGCAACTCCCCCGAAAGCATTTAACAATTGACTGCCCTCTTCAAAATCTGTAGAGATGAAAACGACGTTTGTGTCCATCTGATCAGCAATCTCTGATAGTTCCTCCACAACATCGACCACTTCCTCTATATTCACAGTCTCACCACAATTCCTGCAAACGATTGGATCGATCTCCTCATCAGGGCGCCTCGCAACGACCAGACGTTCCTTGTGCCCACAACTCGGACAGACAGCACTCAACCTGACCTTTCTCAAGCCCTCAGAGAGGAGCAGGATCTCAACGGCACCCATCTCAAGATTCTTCCTCACCTGGTCGATGCCATACGAGACCTTCCCTTTGTCCTTAACAAGCTCTTTCATAAAGCGCTGCATATACTCCTTCTCCCTGACTATGTCAAGCCCTTCAAGGAGATCCCCTGCATTCTCAACAAGCTCGTACAACCCAGACTCATCGGTATACGATGTATCGACCAAGCCAAGTATCTTCTGCATCATCTCATGGTGAAGATACTTGCCCTCCATGAACTCTTCCTTTGTGGGCGAATGCCCGCCGATTATAATGCCTTCAAGATCCCTGCGGTCTATCGGAAGAAAGACCTCGTTTGCACGCTCGCCAATACGAGTGTAAAAATCATGTATGGCTATCAACCGCAACTGCTGAAACCGCCGTGAGCTCTGCCCACCCTTCCGCTGCTTACCAGGAACCGCCGATGTTAGATGCCTCAACGGCTCAATACGCGTACCCTGCAAGATCCCGATCGTTGCCTCACGCCTATCAAGCACAATCAAGCCAAAGGTCTTCTTATCCGTCAGCATCTCCTCAAGCGGCTCTAAAAAGAAAGTGGAATCACAATGATACTTATACAACCTAAGTGGTTCAGGAGGCTCGATTATCACAGTCTGCATATCAGTCTTGTCAGCACCAATATCAACAGCACCGGTGAATATAACAATACCATTCTCAGGCACCTCTCTCATATACCTGAGCCTCGAGAGCAACGAATCGAGCGCACTCAATACATTCGTGCGCGTCAACCGCGACTTGATATTCGAAGCCTGCCCATACTCCTCCCTCAACTGAGACGTAACATCAGAGAGTTGCTTATCATGCGGAATATAAAGCGAGATCAGTTCAGTACCCCTACCACGCTTCCCTTTCAAAGCCTCCAGCTGCTTCTTAAACTCATACTTCCTACGAGCCTCAAACTCCTCCAAAGAGATCACCAAAACCAGACCAGAACAGAAGACCACAAAACCATAACAAAGAAGAGCTATTCAACACATACTAAATAAAGAATTCCCCCAACAAGCACTTCTCTGGGAGAAAAGATAGAAGACCCAGAGACTCACACCGGAATTGGAACAAAATTATTTCATCTTGGTTGCAAGTGGGTTGTGCCAGAGGCTGATAGTAAAGAGAGCTTAAAGAGAGTTGTCTCTTCTCTATTCTCTCTTCTCTCTTGTGATTCATCCTTCCAAAGAGGTATCTGGGGGTGAAGAGCATATGTGATCGTCTCAGAGATTGAGGAATTTTGTCCCAAAACCAACTGTTCTTAGGCTATAAAAGCGAGGTGAGTGTGAGGGAGGTAAAGTTTAAAGTTAATGAGAGCAAAACCGATGGAAATAGAGGGGTTGAATCTGTGCCAACGATTATGGTAGACGGACCACCGATAGATATTGAACGAAAGAGACAGTTAGTGAAGAAGCTCACCAACGTTGCAGTTGAGGTATACGGAATTCCGCACATCGTAGTGCTCATACGTGAGAATCCACCAGAGAATGTTGGTGTGGAAGGGAAATTGATAGCAGACCGTAAAAAAATCGACTGAACACGCCGATTCAACTCTCCAGTTCAGGGTCTTCGAGCTGCGCAAAACCGTAATTATCGCAGCACATTAGAAGCTACTTATGAAGTCTCTAAATGAGAGATGAGAGGTTGCTGGCAGAATCTCTTCTCTGCAAATTCCCTCGTTTGTTAGTCACCAAAGCCTGACAATTCAACCGTATGGAAATTCAGGGAAAGAATAATCAAAATGGGAAAAGACAAAGAAATATGGAAGGAATTGCAGAGAAAACTCAAAGCTAAAGGATTAAGAGTAAAGAAAAGGTGTTATTCAGGACACTACTCTTATCACAGTAGATCCTGGAAGCCCTGAGCCAGGAGATGAAGCAAAACCTCGATTACTCTGTAATCAAGGGATGATTATGGAATAATCAGCCACGAGGAAGAGTAATAAATAAGGTAAAGCAATCGTGTACTCTTGCGATCTCATGTCTCTTTTGGTACTCTCAGGATTCATCTTCTCTGGCGCGCTTATGAAACTGGCCGATGAGATGGAAGATGAAAGACTGTTGTTGCCTGCAGGAGTAGCTTACTTGACCGGCATTGCCTATGGTGCTCTTATCGGTCTACTGATGATCTTTGATAAGAGCGCGGCGCACCTCTTCGGTGGGATCATCATCGGCTGTCTGGTGACGGGCAAGATCGATGCTGAGAGTCACTATCTTGCACTCGGCACAATACTGCTCATCGTTCTCTCAAAAGGGCTTGTTCTATCCATGCTGCTTCTCTTAACGATCGCGGTCTTAGCGGCTATCGATGAGCTTACAAGCGACTCTGGAAGGGAGGTTTTAAGGTATCGGGTCGTTCTTAAGATCGGAGTTGTACTGATGGTTGTGTTGGGAGTGGTTCACTGGTACGCGGCTCTCTATCTCCTATCCTTTGATGGAGTATACCTTGTGATGGGGAGGTTGCTGAATAGATCTTGAGGTGGTAGCACGGTGAATCGGTGGGATGTGGTGGTGATCGGTGCAGGGGTTGCGGGGAGCACGGCTGCTTCGTTGTTATCAGACGAGTGTGACGTGCTCTTGGTCGATTCGGATCCGTTCAACAAGACGTGTGCAGGTATCCTCACTGCTGATTATACGAGGAGGTATGGTGTGGAGAGGTCCTGTATTGAGAGGACTCTAAAAGGAGTGAAAATATATTATCTGGAACGCGAGGTGATCATACCTTACACGAAGGAGACGGTTGAATATTCTATTGACAGGAGACTCTTTGACACTCATAACTTTAATCAGGCAGTTGGTTCTGGAGCAGAGTATAAAATGTGGAGTGTGAAGGATCTGCTGGAGACTGATGACTGTGTTAAATTGAAGACGAGTGAAGGCACGATATATGCAGATTATGTCATTGTGGCGGCTGGCTTATCAGAGCTTTCACAGCGTATTGCGCATCCGAAGACGATCGGATACTGTGTTCAGAGAAGGGTTGATGGAGTGGTCGATGATTACTTTCAGATCCACCTCGGCTACCATGAGGGTTACACATGGCTTGCTCCCAAATCAACCTATAGTCTGGTAGGTTCAGGTTCGCCAAATGGCTATCCAGAGATACCACTCTACAGAGGTCACAGTTCTCCAATCATGCAAGGAGTGATACCATACTCAGGACCTGTCAAGACCACTGCAACAAGGCGAACAGTGCTTGTCGGCGATGCAGCAGGCTTTGTCACACCAATCGAGGGTGAAGGCATCTATTACGCTCGCAGATCGGCAGAACTCGCCACAGAAACCATACTTGATAATTCTTCGCCCTCGGTGAAAGACTTTGAGAGAAGATGGAGAGAGGAGTTCAACTTCACACCATACCGGCTTTACAGGAAGATCGCATCAGACTCTCTAACAAGAGCATTCATCACAGAACTCCAGAGAAACGACCGCCTCAAAGCCTTTATCGAAGCACTCCTCACAAAGAAAGACCTGCGCAAGAGAGACTACCTGAAAGTCCTGCCAGCACTACTGAAGATAGGAGCACTATCCTATCTTTACCCCTGCGTCCTCACGTCGAGAGTGAACAACAGGTGAAAAGCTAAATAGAATGTACGACACACTCTCTTTTCAATCTGCCTACCACTTTGCGTGATGACTACTGGATTGCTGGCAGAGAATTATGACAGATAAATAGATATATTAAAGAATTGTAAAAAAGACAGGATAACAGCTATTGAAGAGAGGGTTAGTGAAAGATGGCAAACTTGCTTGAGAAAATCATAGGAACGAGCTCGATGGGGAAGCGTGATCTAGACGAATACACTGAACTTGACCTGAGCGAGTTCGAAGAAGATCTCGAAGACGTGACACCGAGAATGTATATCCGAATCGCAGAGCTTACAGGACTTGAACAATTACCAGACCTCAAAAAAGAAGTTTACAATGGAAATGCTCTCCTAATTGACATATCCAACACCAAACGCGACAAACTGACACTCGAACGCGCCATTAAAGAATTGAAACAAGTGATAGGAGATGTGCACGGCGACATCGCCGGAATCGGCGAGGATCAAATACTCGTAACGCCCAAGAACGTCAAGATCGACAGAACAAAAGTCATCGGTGGAAGAAGACGGTGAACCGAGAGTTCACCACCAGAACCACATGCCCCGCATGCAAGAGCGAGACAATCCTCCACTGGACCCATGGTGAGATACCATACCTTGGAGAGGTTATGTACCTAACCTCAAAGTGCCAGTGCGGACACAGATACACCGATGTATTTTCACTAACAGAGAAAGAGCCACTCAGATACGAATTCCACATCGAGTCACAAAGCGACCTAGACGTTCGGGTAATCAGATCCAGCACAGGAAGAATCGAGCTCCCAGAACTTGGAATCATAATAGACCCAGGAACAGCTTCAGAATCCTTCATCTCCAACATCGAAGGATTACTCAAACGCGTAGAGAAGATACTCCAGATCTTCTTGCAAGATGAAGAAAAACGCGAGTGTGCAAAAGAACTACTCAACCAAATAGATGAAATATACAAAAACGGAAACCTGACAGTGATAATTGAAGACCCCACAGGCAACAGCGCCATACTTTCAAAAAACGCAAAGAAAATACCACTAACGAGCGAATAAATAAGGAAAACAGGTAAAAACAAACTCGATATAATAAGATGATGTAATTATAGTTGAAAATCTAACCTCTCTGGTTGTCCAGCCGTCTTTCTCCTTCAGGATTGCCTTCAACTCCTCCTTCTGCTTTCTGTTCTTCACTTAACTCTGAAGTCCCCCCTACATAGCTCGGTTGCAAGCCCTCTAAAACACTTCTTTGTTCCACTTCTCAAGCCATACATACCCAATAACTTTGCTAACTCCCACTTCATCTGACTGACTGGGGAACAACTGCTCCCTTGTATAGCTCTTTGACGAAGAAAAGCTTTCTGAGGACTTCTACGCACGCTTTTCTACTTCAAATCTTTTCTATTTTGAATCTCTTCGCTTCAACTCTTCCAGAGTCAGCCACTTAACAACTTCTTTTTCAGGTCTTTATCCCATACAGGTAAATTGTACTTACTAGTTAAAAATGTTTGGTCTGATAATATACCTTCCACCATATTCTCCAGACTTAAATCCCATTGAGCTTGGATGGAAGGATTTAAAGAGAGAATTAAGCAATATTCTTGACTTCAATGAGATGATTGAAAGAAGTGAAGGAGTAGCATTGGATCTATTTGGTAAGAGAAAGCACAGCTATTCAGGATACTGGGTAGATGAGTTTATTAGTGCAGAAAAATTAGAAGAATGATTGTAGATGATGAGTTCGAGATGAATTCGAGATTTGTTGTCAAGCCAGAGATACGTTTGCTCGGGGTGGATGATTCGTTCTTATCAGGAGAAGAGGTGCTTGTGGTTGGAACTATCTTCAGGGGCGGGGAGTGGCTGGATGGTGTGGTTCGCACAACGATCACGAGGGATGGGATGAATGCTACAGAGAGATTGTCCAGGATGGTCAGAGAGACGCGCCACTATAGACAGCTGCGCGCAATACTCCTTGACGGCATCACCTTCGCAGGGTTCAACGTGGTGGATATAGAGAGACTGTGCCATGAGACCGGGCTCCCTGTGATCGCTATTATGAGAAGGGTGCCAGACTTTGAGAAGATACGACGCGCCCTTACGTACCTATCTGATGGAGAGGAGCGCTGGGAGCTCATACTGCGCGCTGGCAGGATCGTTCGGGTCGTAACCCGTGAGCCTGATAGACCGATCCACATTCAGTTCACAGGGTTGCGTGAAGAGGATGCTGTGCAGATCGTGAGATTGTCCTCCACCCGCAGCAGCATCCCAGAACCATTGCGAGCTGCACATCTGATCGCTACAGGCATCGCGTGTGGTGAATCGAAGAGAAGATCTTAAAGATCGACCCGACCGTCCCCCAGCCGTTATGAGCGATCATGAGTGATCATGCGACGAGAGGGGGATTCGAACCCCCGAGATGCAAAGCATCACAGGATTAGCAATCCTGCGCCATACCGGGCTTGGCTATCTCGTCTCTTCTCCTGTCTCTCCCACCCCTTATAAACGAGTCAGGCAATATTAAGGTTTTCCATCCCCTTCAGAGGATGTGTCCACATTTCTTATCTTACACTGAAATGGGATCATAGCGTTTTATCCTATCAGCCAAGCTTATTATTAGACGGCATGTCATATAACGTTCCGGGGATAAAAGAAGTTGCCGATGGCAATTTGGGGAAATCTTTGATTTCCCTTTATCCGCTGTTAAGTGACCGAGCGGAGCGGTGGCATCATTTTTCTACACCTCTCGACTTCATTATACGAAAAATTCCATAGCATACCAGGTATGCAAAAGCAAATATAGAAATGAACTTCCATATTTTCCAGTTTCCGGTTAGAAAGTCGTGTATACACTCAGCAATTAAAGAAGTGCCTCCAATCAGTACAATAACAAGAAAAATTAAATTTGCCTTCTCTTCCTCGGTTTTGGGACAAAATCTTTTAATCCTTGACAATGATCACTTATGCTCTCTATCCCAGATATCTCTTTGGTACATCAACTTTTGCTGAATTACCGAAAGGAGTGACTTTTTTTCTCGAGAACAACTTCGACTTCTTCTTTCAGGACAAAATCGCCTTTCTTCACTTCAATCTTTCTCATATTTTTAGTATATCCATAGAAATACTTAAATACTTTTTGGTTAAAATCTGAATATGAACCTGGAATTTAGAGTAACAAAGAAGTTTGTTAATGAGTTACTGGATATTTTAGACGAACTGGTCAAGGAGACAAGGAGAGAAGAGAAAGAGAAGTACCCCTATGCTGAATGGGAAAAGAAGAGAGAACTCGTTAAGAAAAGACTGAGAAAGCTTCCAGAATATGTTAGGGAAGCTGTTGCGATGATCAGAATTCAGAAAAAAGCTGGCAAACCAAAGGAAATTGATCTGGAGAAGAGGGTTATGCTATTCCTCTTTGCAAGACTTGTGAACAGATCAAACAGGGATGTAGAAGAATTACTGGAGTTGTTTAAGCCTTTGTTTGGTCTCAAAGCCAACTACAAAACGATAGAAAGACAGTATTGCAGATGAAGAAGTCAAGCTCGCTCTGCACAACCTATTCATTCTTTTACTCAAAGATGAAGGCATCTCAGGCGAGTTTGCATGGGATGGAACTGGTTATTCGCTTACTGTTACAAAGCACTACAGAACCAACCCTAAAAAGAAAGACAAGGACTTCAAATACGTTTTCAAGATAATAGACATTGATACAGGAATGCACGTTGGTCTTGGCTATTCTAACAGATCAGAGAAAGATGCATTCAACAAAGCAATAAAGATGCTCAAAGAGATAGGAGTAAAGACGAATTCTATCTCCCTGGACAAGTATTACAGCACAAAAAAGACTTTAAAGTTATTTGATCTGTTCATAAGTCTTGCAAAGAGGAACGGCATAACTCTCTTCTCCAGATCAATTTCCTTTGGTTTGCCAGCTTTTTTCTGAATTCTGATCATTGCAACGGCTTCCCTAACATATTCTGGAAGCTTTCTCAGTCTTTTCTTAACGAGTTCTCTCTTCTTTTCCATTCAGCATAGGGGTACTTCTTTTTCTTTTCTTTCTTTGTTACTCTAAATTCTAGGTTCATATTCAGATTTTAACCAAAAAGTATTTAAGTATTTCTATGGATATACTAAAAATATGAGAAAGATTGAAGTGAAGAAAGGCGATTTTGTCCTGAAAGAAGAAGTCGAAGTTGTTCTCGAGAAAAAAAGCCACACCCTTTCGGTAATTCAGCAAAAGTTGATGTACCAAAGAGATATCTGGGATAGAGAGCATAAGTGATCATTGTCAAGGATGTATAGTCCCAAAAAATTTGACTTTAAATACCTTCAAACAACTGATGGATTACGGCAGACTAACAGAGAAGAAGGTAAGGTACATCGTGCGACACAAGAGAAGAGGAAAGAGCAACAGAGAGATAGCGTTTGAGATGAGGGTCAGCGTTTCAACGGTCAAGAGGGTATGGTCTTGCTGGCTCACACAGGGAGAGTATTTGCCAATAAGAAAGAGGGGAAGAAAGGTGAAAGAATTAAGCGAGGAGGAGAAGGAAATAGTAAGAGAAGCAAAAATGAAATACAAACTTGGAGCAAGGAGACTGGAGAAGGTAATAGAGCAAGTATATGGCATCTACATCCCTCACAATCGCATCCACAAATACTTGCTTGAAGAAGGATTGGCAAAGGAAGAACCAAGGAAGAAAAGGAGAAGAAAGCCATACATAAGATACGAGAGGGAGCATTCGATGTCAGCAGGGCATATTGACTGGTTTGAGAAGGATGGAATAAAGTTCTGTGCAATCATTGACGATGCATCAAGGAAGATCCTTGCAGCAGGAGAATTTCAGAATGCAAACACTGAAAACAGCATAGCTTTGGTAGATAAGCTTGTTGAGGATTACTGGGACATCATGCCTTTAGAAGAGCTGATCTCAGACAACGGAAGTGAGTTCGGAGCTCACAGAAAAGGTGACAGAAAAGAATGGGAGAGCAGGTTCAAAAGCCATCTTGATTCATTGGGTATAAAGCTGATAACATCCAGGATAAAGCATCCACAGACGAATGGTAAGATAGAGAAGCTCTTTGACTGTTACAACAGGTATAGAGACGATTTTGAGATCTTGGATGACTTCGTTTACTGGTATAACAACGTCAGATTCCACGAGAGCCTGGATACCAAACACCATCTCCAAACCCCTGAAGATGCCTTCTGGGGCAGGTTGCCGGTAGAAGCAAGGTTAGGTGTTGCATTCAAGCTTTTTGATGAGGTGGTTGGGAATGAGAGGTAGGGTTTATAAGGTCAAAAATTTCAGGACTACACACCCAAAACCCCCTTACCCTCAGCATAAATAAAAGATAGTCTCCCGTATTTATAATTTTATGTGGACGGGTCTCAGAGAGAGTGAGATCATCATAAAGTAGATGCTGAAAAGAGATAGATGTAGGAAAGCCAAAAAAGACGAACAGAAGTAGGTCAGATCTCTATCTTTGCGATAAGACCGCCTTTGACAGTTGGAACTGACTCTGCCACTGGTTTGCATTTTGCCTGCATGAGGTATGCTATTGGTCTGTAGTTGTGTTCGGTGAGGCTCTCATAGTTTGCCATGCCTTTACTGATTATGATGTCTGCACTCTCGAGAGCAACCTTCACTTCATCAGGCACTTCCCTTATACATATCCCAACCGCGTTGCTGCCAGTCGTGAGCACCCTGTCGACCGCTCTTTCTAGCCCTATCTCCTGCACGTCTTCCATTGTAGCGTCGTTCAAGATCGGTGCACCGCGTACAACGAGTGTGATCGTGCCACCGAGTGCGCGTATCTCTTCAAAGAGGAGTGTGTCAAGGATGATTTCTCCACAGTTGTCTGTCAGGTATGTTACGTTTCCGCTTGCAAGTTCTTTTATCTGATCCGTGTCATCGATTGCGAGTCCACGCGACCCAAGCTCTTTGAATGCTTTGTTGAAATTCTCTATCGGTGCTTCAAATCCCTGAACTCCAAAGTCAAGCGTGTTTCCAATAGTAACTGCAATTACGGCATCTCTAAAAGGATTCTCTGATCTTCTGATCTCTCTCTTAAGAGAGGGCAGCAGCTTGAGTGCCGCGGCGTTGCTCATCTTCTTCAGTTCGCGGTAAGGATCGCGGTCGTGTAAGGTTTCATAGACCTCTCTGTGCACCTGCGTTGAGATCACATTGGTGGATCTTCCCGTATCGAAGGTTGAAGCGAGCACTCTGAGCCCGGTCTTCACAGCCTTCATCTGGAGTTTGTAATCATCTGTCGAGAGTGCTGCCTCGAAATGCACCCTTGATAAGAGGCATGACGCACATTCTGGAGCGGGTTTCATCTGATCTTCAACTCTCTTATCTCGTCTCTTCTCGCTTCATTCTCAATACGTAAGAGTATCAGGGTTGCTGCCAGTGTGATGTAAGCTGCAAAGTTTAGCGATAGCGGGAGTAGCACATCTGTGCCGCTGATGCCACCGCCGCTTCCACCTATCACAAGTGGATGGTGAACCCTCCATAATCGGATCGAGAGAAAACTCAACGGCACGCAGATGAACCCAATTATTCCAAAAACTGCCGAGAGTCTCGCCCTCCTCTCAGGTTCTTCTATAGCATGGCGTACCATGAAGTAGGATATATAGATGAGGAGCAGAACAAGAGACGTAGTGAGCCTCAGATCCCAGAGCCAGTAAACACCCCATGCGCTCTTTGCCCAGATCGACCCACTTACCAGAGTGAGCACTGCAAAAACCACCCCAACCTCCCCTGCAGAGGACGCACGAAGATCCCACAGCCGTGCCCTCGAGTGTCTCCCCTCGTCAATTCTTCTCCGCTCAAGGCTAAGATAGATGAGACTCGATACAAAGAGAAGACCAAAAGCCAAGTATGTGGTAATAGCAATTGGCAGATGAAGATAGAAGATCTTGAAACTCTCCTGATAATTCTGCCACTCTTCTTCGCTCATAAACTGACCACGCTCGCCCGGGTCAACAGGTACAGGCGCAGCATAGAAGACCATGAAACTCGCAGATAGAAGAAAGACGATGGATAGAACGATTAAAACCCGTTTGACCAGCACGCGAACCATCAACCACGTGCTATTGATCCGCCATCCCTAAAAATCCTTTCTATCCAAAGTTAATAAAGAGTGAAATTCTGGATCTTATAATCTCTCACACATCCGATCAGATGTAAAGCTTTATATCCCACCACAATTAATAATATGCCGATGCTCATTATGATCAGTATATAGGTGTCGTGTATGGAACTCTTCAATCTCTTATTGGTCGTAACAATTGCATTCTCCCTTGTGGGGTTGTACTTTGTTGTGAGAATATGGCTCGTCTGGGGTGAGGTTGATAAGGCAGTGCTGAAGGCACGTGTCTTCTTAAACGACAGATTTCTGATAAAGAACTGGCTCTACGTCTTTCTTGCAGGTGCTTTCTTCGTGGCGCATATGGCTGTCAAGCTTATCGTAGGTACTACCCATCTGCTATCTGAACATAACAGCCAGTGGCTCATACGGGTAATGGATATTGTCGTGGTGCTATTTCTTGTGGTTCTTGCATGGGAATGGTACAGATTGATAAAAACAGTCGTTGAGGACTGATCCACGCACCTTCGTCACTTCTTTTCCGTCTTCTATTTTGGCGTTAGGATTTATTATCGTGATGCTTATCGTGATGCAATGTCTCTTTCAAACCATGATTTAATTTCATCGCCGTGGATGAGTTTCTCTAGATCTTCATCCAGATTGGACGGTTTGATCAGGACAAGCCAGCCATCGCCATATGGGTCTTCTGCTATGAGTCCAGTTTCGTCTTCGATTTTGGAATTAACCTCGATGATCGTCCCTGTTACTGGCATCGTGAGCTTGCCAACCCATTTTGCAGACTCTATCGATCCAAAAGTCTCACCTGCCTCAAACTCATCATCTTCCATCGGAAGATCAATAAACTCGATCGTTCCGGCCGCCGTGCCGCCGAATGCATCCATTCCGACTCTAACATTTCCATCATCCTCAACCTTTACCCAGAGATGGTCTTCAGTGTAGTAGAGATCTTCTGGCACTTCATATCCTTCAATCTGCATTGGTGTCCCCTCTTCAGTATATTGGTCTCAATGATTCCTTTCCTTATAAATCTCTCGAATGGAAAAGTTCTCTCCAAATTCTCTCCAGAGAGTATTGAGTATTGAGTATTGTCGAGCCAGGCATCAAACTCCAAAAGCTCTCAAACCATGAGATGATGAGAAGATTTATAGTATGTTGAGGCGATCTCCTTTCAGTCTCTTGATCCGTCCAGTGTTTCAAGCTTGAAGAGCACTCCAAGCCCTGAAAGCGTCATCTGCACGCGATCCCCGAATCTGAGGATCTCTTCCACATCGACGCTGCTCTCCCATTCGTAAACATAATCATAGGCACCCTGTATCGGCTTGAATCCCATGGACATCAGTCGCTGTGTGACTTCTGACGGTCTGCCACCCTCACTGTTGAACCACACCATAAGATAGCTCTTCACAACCGTTCACCAACAATAAACCGCTCTTCCTCTCTATTACAGTACAATCCCACAGGTTAATAAAAGTTTGCCAAACCCTGGCTGTGGTACAGTCTCAGCCCTGAATCGGCAAAGGTTTATAAGCCATTAACCCATTGATGCCAGCAGAAGATATCAAGGTCGAGAAGTATAAACTCCGTGGAGGTGACTTATGGTAAGAAAACCTGGAAGTATGTACAGAAATATCAAACAACAGTCATACACAAGACGGGAATATATGGGTGGAATCCCAGGCAGCAAGGTTGTGCAGTATGATATGGGCAACCTTAGAGCAGAGTTCCCGGTATCATTATCACTGATAGTCAAGGAAGCATGTCAGATCCGCCATAATGCGCTGGAATCTGCCCGTATTGCAGTGAACAAGAAGATGCTTTCGCGTGTCGGCGCCCAGAACTATCACCTCAAACTCCGGGTCTATCCGCACGAGGTTCTGAGGGAGAACAAACAGGCAACCGGCGCTGGCGCAGATCGTGTTTCGCAGGGAATGAGACAGGCATTTGGCAAGCTGGTGAGTACTGCCGCACGGGTGAGGCCCGGGCAGAAGGTGATCACCATCGAGACGATGCCACAATACTTCTCCAGAGCAAAGGATGCTATCAAGTCAGCAGGATACAAGCTTCCAAGCCCTACCCGTATAGTGGTTGACAGAGGCGAAGAACTGATAGGAGATCAATAAAGATCGATAATGGTTATGGGTAATTATGGCTATCGATGATTATCTTTCAAGCCTTGACCGAGCACTTTCCAAGATGCCTGCCGATGTGGTCTCTCGAACTCGATTCACCGTTCCAGAAGCACGCGTGCTCGCAGAAGGCAAGACAACAGTTCTTGAAAACTTCACAACGATTGTGGATGCTATCAACCGTAAACCTGACCATCTCTTCAAGTTCCTGGTAAGAGAACTTGGCACGGCAGCAAAGATAGATGGAAACAGACTCATATTCCAGGGCAGGTTTACGCCAGAACAGATCTCATCTCAGATCAATGCCTATGTCGAGGAGTATGTGATCTGCTCTGAATGTGGGCGGCCTGACACGGAGCTTGTGAAGAGCGAGCGAATACTTATGTTGAAGTGCGATGCGTGTGGAGCCATCCGACCCGTTAAGAAGCGGTTCATAAAGCCTGGAGGTGGAAAGACCAGAGATGAGGTGGTCGAAGGCGAGACATACATGGTCAATATCACTGCGGTTGGCGCTAAAGGAGATGGCATAGCGAAGAAAGCCGGCAGCACAATCTTTGTGAAAGGCGCAAAGAAGGGTGAGATGGTGAAGGTACTCGTCAATAAGATAAGTGGAAATCTCGTATTCGCCGAGGTGGTAGGCGAAGCACGGGATAGCACGAAAGCAGATGATGAGGCATGAAGATTGAAGAGTTCGAGTTTCCAGAAGACCGTTATTACCTCAAGAACCATGCATGGCTGAAAGAGTCCAATGACTCGATACAGGTGGGAATCACGTCGCTTGGAGAGTCACTGTCAAAAGGGATCGTGCACATAGATCTTCCAGAGATTGGGGATACGATAGAAGAGGGAGATACTTTGATTGCGTACGAGACGATAAAGGCTGTTTCACAGATCACGCTCCCATTCGACTCGATCGTGGTGGACGTGAACGAGCTCTTATGGGAGACACCTGGTAAGATCAACGAAGACCCTTATAATACCTGGATTGTCTCTGTTAAAGGAGAGCTCTCCAATTACATGAGTGTCGATGAGGCATGCACGTACTACAGAGAGTTGATCAGAGAGGAACGCAACAGATACACCAGGTAACAAGAAGAAACTATTGCACAGTCACGTCCAGTCTTGGAGAAGAATCTAAATATAGTAGGAGCGCAGTTATATGTTTGAGTATGTCTGAGAAGAGAACACCGTTTGATGAGATTATGCGGCGGATTGAGGATATGGTTGAGCAGATGGTTGAAGATATGGGTATTGACTCGGATATCTTCAAGCCGTCGATTTATGGATTCAGTATTATTCAGAGCGAGGGTGGGAAGCCTGAGGTTCATGAGTTCGGTTTTTCGCCTGATGGCTCTGGGGTTCTCGAGCCTTTTGTGGATGTGGTGGAGTCTGAGTCACAGGTGCATGTGATGATGGAGTTGGCTGATGTGAAGGAGGAGGATATCAGTACACGGTGTAGTGGTACGAGGGTTACTGTCAGGGTTGAGGCACGTGGTGGTGTGGAGCAGAGTTATAATGTGGAGTTGCCGGCTAAGGTCGATCCAGAGAGTTCGAGGGTGACATATAATAATGGTCTTCTTGAGATAACGTTGGATAAGATCAAGGATGACTCTCAGGATATATCGATTGAGTAGTCTTTTTGTTGCATCTGATATGGCCTTAATGGCCCCTTAGTCCTTGGGTTTCTCTCTCTTTTTTGGTGGGCAAGGGGTCTTTCGTTGGAACGATAATCTCTTTATGTAATGAGTCATTCTTTGGGGTGTGTTGAGATTATTTAGAGTGACATAATTATTGAATATTTTATATCTTTTTGAGGTGAAGTTATAGATGATAAATTTAAACTCCACAATAACCTTGATCGGAACACGGCTTTCAAAGGTAGGGAATGAATTCATCTTTTACGGACCAACCCCCGAATGTGAAAACTGCAAACTGAAAAATACGTGCAACAACCTCGAAATAGGAAGGAGATACAGGATCGTAAGTGTCAGGAACGAGCAGGTTCATGCATGCGCACTCCACGACACTGGCGTCTATGCTGTCGACGTGATACCAGCTCCAACGATCGCTCTTGTGAAGTCAGAGATGGCATTCAACGGTTCAAAGATCGTATATGAACCACCAGACTGTGATGAGGTTGACTGCCCTGAGTATGATCGCTGTCACCCAGAGGGACTTAAGATCGGCGATAAGTATACAATCGTTGAGGTGCTCAAAGAAGAGTCGCTCAAATGCATGAAAGGATACTCAATGAGAGCAGTCGTACTGAAATAAAACAGGGGATAACGATGAGAGACGATCAACTCTTCGATCTGAGCGTCGGATATGCAAGCTTCAAGAACCCTGTTGCACTCGCCCCGATGGCTGGAATAACGGACGCGGAATTTGCAAAGAAGACTGCCCAGGCAGCCGGTCTGATAGTGATTGGTGGATATAATCTCGATTACGAGACAAACGAAGCCGCCAAACGGATGAGTGAACGGGGGAGAAAGGAGTTCATAACAGAAGAGCCGATGGAGCTTCTCGAATCAGAGCTTGAGAAACTGAGAGATCTGGAGAGTGCAATCGCGGTGAATGTGCGCGCCGTCTCGGCGGAAGATTACATGCAAGCAGCACTCATAGTGCGAAAGCACAACGCGATACTCGAGCTCGATGCACACTGCAGGCAACCAGAGATAACAGATCTTGGAGCCGGGGAGGAGCTCGTACACGACCCAGATAGACTCAAAAATCTGATCCAGAGAATAAAGATGACCGGTGTCGTCTTATCGGTCAAAGTACGCGCCAATGTTGTGGAGAACACCCACCTTGCGCGGATGATAGAAGAGTCCGGTGCAGACATTCTCCATTTCGATGCAATGGGAACTTATGGTGCTGATCTAAGAGCACTGCGTGATGTCAGGGACGCAACAAACCTATTCTTGATCGGAAACAACTCAATTCGCGATTTAGAGTCTGCAAAAGAGATGTACGGGCGTGGCGCGGATATGATATCAGTGGCAAGAGGCGTGCTTGAGAACCCAGAGCTCGTGAACGAGCTTGCAATCGCAACAACAGCACTCCAGAGACAGACCGGCTGGTACAATGCACCAAAACACCTCTGTGGAGGAGGAGACCTGCGTGCCCTCACCTTCTGCTGTCTACCAGTAAAGCACTGTGCAGTACACGACGCTCTTAAAAAGATTGGCATGACGCCAAAAGAATTTGTAGAACTCAAGATCAACTTTGTGAACGGCACACCACTCCAGTACGGAGACGGCACATGCTTCGGGAGCATGGCATGGTGCTGCAAAGCAAGCAAGCCCTGTTTCCTGCGCGACAGCGTGCTCGACACCATAGGACTCTCACACATAGAGTACACAGAACTCAAAAAACGAATGGCAGAGTACATCCTTGCCAAGAGAAAGAGCAAGCCCCTCAGATGACGCCCGAAGAGATCGCACAATGCGCAGCCCTCGCAATGGCACTCGAAGTCTCAGCCACACCAAAACCAGGGAACATAGACCGGGAACACAACTATCCAGAGACTCGATACGAACACTTCCTTGCATCAGCCATCGCAACATACCCCTTCTTTGCAGAAGCAGCAAGAAAGAGAAGAAGCTTCGGAGACCTGCTCTACAGCGCAGTGATAGAGAGCAAGAAGTGGCAGCGCGGGGGGAACACTCACTTCGGCGCGCTCGTCTTACTCCTGCCACTTGCAATGGCAGAAGGAGAGATCGCAGAGGCTCATGAGATCGTGAAAGATACCACCACAGAGGATGCAATCCGCTTCTACCAGGCATTCAAGGAGGCAGACGTGAACGTCCCTCGAGTTGAGAGATTGAGCTTAGAGAGCGAGAGCGCCATAAGAGAGATACGCGAGGAAGGGAAGACACTCTACCAGTTAATGGAGATAGCAGAGACCTATGACGAGATTGCGAGAGAATGGACGCAAGGATTTCCACTGACACGAGAGGCGCATAAGCTACTGGTAAACCACATCGAAGAGGAGGGCGCAGATATAAACGAAGCGATCGTACAGACCTACCTGGAGATACTGAAGATGGAACCAGACACGTTCATCCAGACAAAACACAACAGGAGAACAGCAATAGAGACATCACAACAAGCGGCAGAGATAATAGACCAGATCGAGAGAGAGGGGTACAGAAGCACGCTACCAGAGATCAAAAGATTCGACGCCCAGCTACTATCAAAGAGGATAAACCCTGGCTCCACAGCAGACATAATAATAGCAGGAATATTCCTACTGCTACTCGGAGGCTACCGATACTGAGAACCAACACCAGAACACCCGGGCTATCAGACGGAATAAACGAGATAATAGCGGTCACGACAAACCCGGACAATAGAGCAAACGCGGCACCGATAGGACTGCATAAAGAGAAAGAGAAGATACAGATACACCTCTACCCAAACCAGACCCAGGAGAACCTCAAACGCACCCAGCACCTAACAGCAAATATCACACACGACCCCCTACTCATAGTAACAAGCGCTCTCTCAAAACTCGACCAAAAAGAGTACACCAAAATCGAATACCAAGAAAAAGAATACCCAATACTAAAAAAAAGCGACGCATGGATACTATTCAAGACAAAAAAGATAGAAAACACCACCAAAAACGTCACAACCTACACACTACAGCCACTCGCGGGCAGAGTGAAGAGAGAGACGATCAGGGCGATAAACCGAGGAACGAACGCAATAATCGAAGCAACCACACACGCCACACGCTACGTACTGAACCACGACCAAGAACACCTGAAGAAGATAAACTATTACAACCAAATCGTGAAGAGATGCGGAAGACCAGAGGACAGGAAGGCAATGGAGACACTATACGAACTATGCAGGATCGGATAAAAGCAAAAGGGATGATGAGATGCTATTGTTCATCCTTATGGTATAAATCCAAGAAAACTATTTTTTCATCATTTTTTATGTACAAATAAGACGACCTAAAAGGTGGAATATAAACTTCTCTGGTGCCTTTTCTGCCGTATCTCATAGGTTTACCAATTTCTGGAGAATCTATAATTTTAAGAATCTCCTTTTTAACTTTCAGCTTTAATAGCTGCTCCTTAATCTTCCGAACCTTCTTTTCAAATGAAGGGTCATAGGCAATAGTTACCATTCTTCAATTTCGGCAGCAAAGTCTCTGGCGTTCATCTCTTTACAGAGTCCTTTTTCATATCTTTTCAGAGCGTCTTCTGTTCTCTTTGCAAAAGCAAGATCTTCTTCAAAATTTTTACCCAAATCACTTGCTTTTTTCAGGATTAACTGCTCTCCGTTCTTGATTATGACAAGTTTTTCTCCAACACTGAAAGTATCCCTCATTTCTGAAGGAATTACTACCTGCCCCTTTGAGCTGAGCTTCGTTACTGCGATATCGATCATACCCATCACAACGTAAGATCAGTCTTACAAAATAAAATCTTTTGGGAGGTTTTTCGACGCAACCAGCAGTCTGATAGTGACTGGGAAGGGTTATGCTCTTAAGTGATGCGCGTATCTTTCTCTGTGGCAGTTGAGACGTATATGGTGAAGATCTTGAAGTACGTTGATGAGCTGATCGAAGCGGTTGTGAGCCGGCTGACTGCGACCTCTCTCAGTGGATCAAATCCCGCAATATAATCTTTGCTTATGACGAGAGCGTTGATGATACTCGGGACGGCGTCACATGTGGGTAAGAGCATCATCACTGCCGGTATCTGCCGAATTCTTGCAGAACAGGGTTACAGTGTGGCGCCGTTCAAGGCTCAGAACATGAGCCTCAACTCGTGGATAACCCGGGATGGTTCAGAGATCGGAATCTCCCAGGCGGTTCAGGCACGCGCAGCCGGTGTTGCGCCCGTTGCAGAGATGAACCCGATACTGCTCAAACCAAAAGGGGACAAGACAAGCCAGGTGATAATACTTGGCAGGATACACGCTGATAAGAGGGCGGGCGACTACTATGGAACGGTTCACTCTCTGATGGAGGTAGTAGAAGAATCATACAACCGTTTGAGTCAAGATTACGAGTTCATAATAATAGAGGGCGCTGGCGGCGCGGCTGAGATAAACCTCTACGATCGTGACATCGTGAATATCGGAGTTGCTCGAAGGTTTAAACCACCCATCATACTTGTTGGAGACATCGAGCGAGGAGGCGTCTTTGCAAGCCTCTATGGAACGATCCAGTTACTGCCAGAGGATATAAGACCACTCATAAAGGGCATAATAATCAACAAGTTCCGGGGCGACCCAGCGCTCCTCACACCAGGAATAGAAGAACTTGAAAGACTCACAGGCATACCTGTTCTCGGCGTCCTCCCTTACACAAGACTTGAGATACCCTCAGAGGACTCAGTATCAATAGAGGATAAGAGACCGAGGAAGCATGAGGTGACGATCGGAGTGATACGCCTTCCACACATCTCCAACTTCACAGACTTCGAACCACTTGAAGAGCATGTGAGCCTCAGGTACATAGAACCCGACCAGCCACTCGACAACGTGGACGCCATCATAATACCCGGAACAAAGAACACGATCGACGACCTTCTCGAACTGAAGCGATACGGGATGGATCAAGAGATAAAGAGGCGTGCAAGAGAAGGCATCCCTATAATAGGTATCTGCGGAGGCTACCAGATACTTACAAAGACGATAAGAGATAGTGCAATCGAAGGCACAAGAAAGACCCACACCACCCTCAAAGGTCTTGGACTGCTCAACGCCGAGACCAGATTTGAGAGATACCACAAACATACAGAACAGGTAACAAAGACCGTCACAGCAGGTGGACCAATACTCGGAAGTCTCAAAGGACACAAGGTGCATGGGTACGAGATACACATGGGAACCACAAGCCACAACGAAGAGCCAGCATTCGGCGACGACGGATGCACCGATGAGACCGGGCTTGTGATCGGAACCTATCTCCACGGACTCTTCGAAAACATGGAGATCACAAACGCACTACTCAAATACCTCCACGAGAGAAAGAATCTACCCTACACGCCGATAACCACCAAAAAAGACCCTTTCAAGAACCTAACCAAGCTACTGCATGAAAACCTTGCAATGGAACGGATATACGAACTGCTCAAGACTGAGAAACGAAAAGGAGGGGGGTCACCAAGGTATAGATGAAAAATATAGATGATCTTTTATCTTCGGTTGAGTAGTATTAGCATCTCCTCTATGTTCACGTTCTTTCCGTGGAGGTGTATCTCTATCACGTTGTTGCCGTGGCATTCTATGCAGCTTACGTTGCGGGGACGGTGGATCGTGACGATGTTGCCGTTGCTTCTTTTCAGTGGGTCGGGGTAGTTGTGGCAGTTGCCGCAGTTTGTGGTCATCTGTTCGATGCTTGGCACTGTTTGTTCTTCGCCGTGACAACTCTTGCATGGGACGCCGTCTTCGGGCATTGGGTGGGTGTTGTGGTCGATTGTGTGGCAGTAGAGGCAGTATCGTGACATGTTGTTGTGTACGGTGGTTGCTGCTGGCACGCCTGGTTTGTTCTTCATGTGACAGTTTTCGCATCTATTTGCGGGTGTTTGAGTGGCGAGGCTTGGTGTGGTTGTTGGTCTTGGTGCTGGCTCGGTTGGTGCTGGCTTGGCTGGTGTCAGTGCTGGTGTCAGTGGGTGTGGTGTTGTTTTGTTGCTCTCGTGTATCTGCTTTAGATCGTCTGTGGTGTTTGAAAAAGTTACTATAATCAGTATCAACAGTACTATCGCTATTGGGATTATCACCTTTATTCTGGATCTTCTTGAACTGGTCATCCAGAGACTATGATCGTCTTTTCTGATTTAATAGTTGTCATTTTTCTCGATGCAGAGGAACGCTAACCCGAAACATATATATCATCTCACCATTTATGGTACTGGTATCTTCTCTGGCTTACATGTCGGAGGTTCTTTGGTGTAGGATTCGGGTGGCTTTATGGAGAATCTCTTTGTTGAGTGTGAGGATGAAGCAGGAATTGCGGCGTATCGTGAGATTATTGAGTATTTGATGATGGACATGAATATTAAGAATCTTGATGCGGTTCGTATCTATGCCGATCCAAAAGCTCCTTTTTTTTCATGTCATATCGAGTTTAAGGAGGTTGAAAAGCCTCTTACTATCGATGATCTCTCTGTTTCTCGGGTTGTTGGAGATGAGTATGATCTTGTGATCGGAGAGGAACGGTACATTCCTGAGATACTGCGCAGACTCTGGGATATCTATGGAAGGGATAACGTTGAGCAGCCTGAGCGATCCCATATCATGGTTAAGAAAGAGGGTGTTGAGCTTGAGAAGCTGCTTGGCACTGTGATCGTTGATCCTTCAACTGAGATCTATGATCGCCTCGTTGCGCTTGCACTTCAGATAATGCCTGTGGGCTTCAGGGTGCGCCACGTGGAGTATGGAGCAAAGTCGGTGCTTGTGGTTGCATCTGAGAGTGTGATTGATCCTGAGTGGGTTAAACGTGTTAAGGAGAGGCTTGAATGGAGTTCATGATCTTTCGGGGTGCGCCCTACAGGTACGATTGGGTGGCAGATCTCATCGAGGATGTGGGTGGTTTCATCGTCTCAGTTGATATGGCAACGACAGAGGTTATCATGATCTTTGCAGTGCCAAAGGAGGAGGTTTCAAAGGTGGAGGAGATGATCAAGACCGTGCTCGGTGAGCTTATGCCTGCACCGCTTACAGGCATGGAGATTATAATGGTCTCGCCTTCGTATGCTCGCCACCATGCTCCTGTTCCGCACTGCAATCTCATCGAAGGTCTGAGAGAGGCTGGTGCCAAGGTGAACTCTCTTGTTTTGGGGCGTGGTGTTGGCTTGACGATCTCACAGATGAGCGAGATGGAACGTCGCACCATAGAGGAGCATGATATTGCCATCTTCATGTTCGGTTGCTTCGAGCACTGTGTCAGGGAGTACAAGCTCAAGATGATAGAGAAACTCAAGATTCCGATCGTGGTTACGGCTTATCCAGAGCTTGAAGTGGAGAGTTCGAATATCACCTATGTGAGTGGTCTGAGCCGCATGCTCATGAGCTTCAAGAAGGGCGATGAGAAGGCTCGGCTGAAACGGGTGATGGACGCGGTGCTTGAGACCGCGGAGAGACTTAAGAGCGAGCTTGAAGACGATCCACCAGTCCTGCCACCGATCTACTTGAAACGTGTGATTGAAGGAGAGGTTGGGGATCTTGAGACGTGTATTGCACCGTTTCCAGTTACGCTGAAGTCCGATGGTGTGCGCGTCAAACTACCATATGAACGCTTTGCAAAGGATATTATGGATATCGAGCTTGTTGAAGGGAAGACGATCGGCGATGTGGCAGATGTAACGCCCTCAATCGATAACGAGATACTTGTTAAGATCCATAGAGAGTCGGCGCCAGGCTCAATCGTGTGGGGGTAAGCCGAGTGCGTTGATCAGGCGGATCAACTCTGTGAAACCCTCAATCTCAAGTCTTATCACGCTCTCGCGACTCATCCTGATACTTGTCTCGCAGTCCGCGGTGAGCCGATTCGGTCCACGGATCAGATAACGCTTCACACCATCCCGCGAGAGCAGATCTCTTGCAATATTGTTGTGGATGAGCGCATTCCCTGGAGCGATCACGGTCTCCTTCACAGAGTCGAGTGGCAGGCGCTCAAGATCGCGGTGCGTGATAAGATCACCGATCTCCTTTCCTAGACCGATCACGTTCACGTGCCAAGACCCATCAATCCTCTGAAGTATCCTCTCTATCAAGGGGGCTGCGAGACTTCCTGAGAGTATCGTGGCTTCAGAGCGAATAGGAGGGAAGGATGGAAACTCGTCCTCTGAGAGAGTCGCAAGTGCGAACGGCGCGCCGGTGAGAGGGTCAGAGAACGGTGTTCCAACAACCCTCATCCCTGGAACGGCACTGTCAACGGCAAACACAAGATCTCTGAACTCCTCAACACTCTGAGGAGTGATACCCTCTATAATCGGATCATTTCCAAGTATAATCCCGTTCTCTTCAGAGTTTCCAAAACGCATCAACGTAAGGCCTTTAACGCCCCATGATTCAAGCACCCGAGCAGTCTCGAATATATCTTCAACGTTTACACCCGGTATCACCACAGCGGCAGCATACGTCTCACAGATGCCAGCAAACGTGCGCAGCGACTCCAAAGAGAGCTCAGGGTTAGGATCGTTCAACCACTCTCCTCGCAGCGATGGATCGGTCGAGAATACCGTGAACGTAACGATCCGAACACCTGCCTCAACAAGCTCTCTTGCAAGCTGCGGCGTCAAGCCCTTGCCGCTCACATACCCAAGGTGGATCGGGACCACACCCCCGATCGATCGGACAAGCTTCAGGAGATCAGGATAGCAACCAGCATCCCCTCCCCCGCTGATGTTGATCGCATAACTGCGACCTGGGTATATGAAACGCTCCTCAGCAATCCTCGCTCTTGCGTGGTGCTGAAGGAGAGTGGGATCTTTATATCCGTCATGCTTCTCAAGAATCTCACAGCGGCACTTCTCACAACCAACACGCCCCTCTGAACAGTACCTGCACCCAGGCACAGGATTCTCTCTTGCGCCCCTGAAGTAGCAGTACCTACAAAAACCCCTACAGTCCACACCAGGACGACCACCGATATCGAGGGTGATCTCAAATAACTCAGAGAGACCAAGCTCATCAGACAAGCAGCACACCTCACCAACGGGTGAAAGAGATAGGATGTAACTATACAGGTGATAAACCTTGTGCCGATCGGTTCTGTTGATTCTCTAGGTGTTGCATTTGTGGTGTTGCAGACGTAGTGGTAACTCTAAATCAATCTTGAAATAGAACAAAATGTCTCACTTAACGTTCCGAGCGTATCTGAAGTCCTGCGAAGCAGGATTTGGGCAGAGTGCCGAGGGCACGGAGCCAGATACGCTCTGTTAGGCGATAGTGCAGATGTTATTTGGGTATGCGTCTTTTCATAAATCCTTCTATGAAATCCGTCCCAGCATATCCTACTGCGATTAATGTTATCATGAATTCTTTAGTTATCTTTGTTCCTAAAAGCTCTATGGCCCCAGGACTCCGGCAATTCCTCCTAATGCAAGGGCTATAACAAAACTTATCCCCAACTGTTTCGTCTCAAACCAGTCTTCCCACTTTTTAGCACTAGCTTCGTCTATGTTCTTTTTTATTCCTACAATCACTCTTATTCCTTGCCCCACAGCACCTAAAACACCACCTAAAAATACATATCCTAACGCTGTCCATACTTCCATTTTATCACCTTCTTTATTTTTTGTTTCCCGTGATTAAGCATTTCGCCTAACTTAGTATATATGAAATTCGCTTTTTGTTCGGTTTTGGAAGGATATACGAAGTTTATGCTATCTTTAATTTTGGTATACGAACTCATCCATCTTTTTCACCTTTAACCAACATATCTAGCGGACTTCTTATTTTTCTTAAATCTTTCATTGCAACGTGAGTATAAATCTCTGTTGTTTTTGAACTTTTGTGACCAGGCAACTCCTGAATGTATCTCAGATCAACTCCACTTTCGAGCGGATGGGTGGCAAATGAATGCCTCAAGGAATGAACCGTGGCCTTTTTCCTTATCCCTACTTTTCTACGTGTATTATCAAATAGCTTCTGCAGAGTCCTTGTTGTTATATGTCTATCTTTTCTCTGTCCCGGAAACAGCCGCTTTTCTGGCTTTTCTGGCTTATATCTATCAACGTATTCTTTAAACGTGTTTAATGCTGCTTCAGAGAGAATTGTGTAGCGATCTTTCCTGCCCTTTCCACCCCTTATTCTGATCATCCCTCTTTCAACATCTATATCCTCGACCCTTAGCTTTACAACTTCTCCAACCCTCAAGCCAGCAGAATAGATGAGCATCAAAATCAGCCTGTGTTTAAGATTTGTAACGGAAGATAAAATCTTTAAAACTTCCTCCTGACTCAAAACAACTGGCAGCTTCTTGTCTTTCTTTGGTCTCCCAATCTTATAAACAGAAATGGAGAGTGGCGTTGCAGTTGCCCAGATCACAAATACAGGAAAGTTGTATGCAAGCACATCTATGCAGTAAGATTTTGGATAGCTTTAAAGCAGAAGTTAGAGAAGCAGGAGATAAAGGAAGCAGTGCCTGTTGTTTGCAAGTTCTGTGGCTTTCCTAATGTTATCAAGAGAAGACCCGTCCACATAAGATTATAAATACAAGAGACTATTTTTTATTTATGCTGAAGGTAAGGGAGATTGTTGAAGAGTTGAGGGTGTTTGAGAGGAATAAGGTGCCTTTTGAGGTTAAGGTTCTTGGTATTGCGACCTGTATTCAGATGTCTTCTGTGAGGAGGACTGCTAGAGTTCTCTCTCTGGCTTCATCCAGTATCTAAAACCTCTCTTTGGAAAGAGGGAATGTTTGAAGAGAAATTGCCTGCTGTATCGGAGAAGAAGAGAAGATGCTCGATAGCATTGCATTGGACGAAAGAGTTGTTAAAGCAAGATAAAAAGGCGTATTATGTCTATTAAGCTCCCTTCGCTTATAGATGCGCTGAAAATCCTGGATCTGGAATTTGAGCGATCAGTTCTTTCCCACCCAAAAGATTTCATGCAACACTAAAACAGAGAACAAATATATTCTTCTGCTCAATTAGCTCTTTTAATCCTGTTAAAAACTGGAATTTGTTCTGTAAGCTCTTTATGCTTTATTATAATCGGTTGAGGTGGCGTCTATGTTAAGTGGACACGTCCAGCAAAGCAACCACAACGTTTTTATAGAATATCAATCAACCAATCGTTTCTTATCAGTCGAGAGAGGTTGTAGTTATGGGAATCGTTGATGTTGATGGTTTGACCAAGAAGTATGAGTTGGAGCGGGGCGCTGGGGTGGTTGTTGGTCTGGAGGATGTCTCGTTTACGGTGGATGAGGGCGAGGTGCTTGGGGTGATCGGTAAGAGTGGGGCTGGTAAGTCGACTCTGCTTCGGATATTGCGTGGTGTGGAATGTTTTGATGCTGGTCGGGTTGTGGTTGACGGTGTTGTGTTGACGCCTGAGTCTTCGCGTGAAGAGTTTTCTAAGGTGCAGAGGAAGACTGCTATCCATCTGCAGCGTTCTTTTGCGCTTTGGGGGCAGTCGATTCTGCATAATGTGATGCGGAAGGTCTGTTCTGCGAGGACGGGTCTGGAGGATCTGCCTGAGCATCCAGCCGATTTTGAGGAGGTTAAGGCTGAGGCGATGGAGATTGTGGAGCTTGTTGGACTGAAAGAAAAATATAATTATTATTATAATATTTTGAGTGGTGGTGAGAAGCAGCGTGTCCTCCTCGCACGGCAGCTTGCATTCAAACCCAGAGTATTATTGCTCGACGAGCCAGCCACGATGTCAGACCCAATAACACGGAGAGATATCCTGGAGACGATAAAGAGGGTCCACGAGAAACTCAACCTGACCATCATACTGGTATCACACATGCCAGAGGTGCATGAATACCTTGCAGATAGACTGATAATGCTTGAAAAGGGGAGGCTCACTCACGAAGGGCAGACATCCAAGGTTCTCAAACACTTCACCCAGCAGATCGCAGAACCAGTGCCACTCGAACCCGTGACCCCTGGGAGGGAGAAGATACTGCGACTCAAGAACGTCTGGAAGAAGTACAGACTCTACACAAGCAACAAACTAATACAGACAATCGAGATGAAGAACATCAACCTTGCAATCCCGAGAGGCGTGATAATGGGAATGATCGGACCCACTGCAAAAGGTAAGACGGTCCTCATACGACTCCTCAGCGGGATCGAGAGACCAGATCAGGGCGAGGTACTCGTCAACGTCGGTGGCGAGTTCGTTGATATCGCCAAATACGGCCGCAAGTCGATAATAGCACGCCAGAAAATAGAGGTCATGCACCAGGAATTTGGACTGATGCACAACGAAACAGTGGTTGACCAGTTCTCCTATAGACTGGGTCTGAAGAGCATTGAAACAGTTGAAAGAGCACTTGAACGGGCAGAAGAACTCGGCATCACAGACCTGAAGATGGATATACTCTACAGGCTCGCAGATCTTCCAGAAGATGAAGCAAAAGCACTCCTGAAGAAGATGGGGTTAAGCCCGGATATCCTCTATGAGATATTCCCCAGATTCCCAGAGAGCGAGACAAGGAAGATAGCAAAACCCGTTCTGAACGCCTTAGACCTACCAGAGGAGATACTGGACCGTCACACCTACGAGTTGAGCTGTGGCGAAGAGGTGAGAGTCTCCATAGCGCTCCACATGGTAAGCAAGCCAGAGATACTCCTCCTCGACGAACCATTCGGAGACCTCGACCCAATATCCCTCAGAACCGTATTAAACTCGATCAAAAACCTGAACAAGAAGTTCAAAACCACCATCATAGTTGTAAGCCACCAGCTCGACGCAGTCGAAGAGATAAGTCACGAAGCAGTATTCATAGAAGCAGGCATCACCAGATGGGGAGAGCCAAAAGAGGTCTGCAACGTATTCCTGGAACGCATGCGAGAGAGAGAAGCAATCCCAGAAGAGAGAGAGATCGAAAGCGCATAACCATGCGAACGATCGAATGGAACAGCGAAAAAAAGACGATCCAGATGGTGGATCAGACACTTCTACCCCAAGAGTACAGGAGAATCGAGTGCACCACCATCGAATCACTCTGCCATGCCATAAGAACACTCAAGGTGCGAGGCGCCCCCGCAATCGGCGTAGCTGGCGGATACGGAATAGCACTTGCAGCACACACAAGCAGATCAGAAACGCCAGAAGAAGTACTGCAAGAAGTGGAATCCGCAGCAAAGAAGATCAATAACACACGTCCAACCGCAATAAACCTCTCATGGGCAATCAACCGAGTGATGAGAGCCATACGAGAAAAAAGTAGAACAAAAGAAGAGATTGCAGAGACCGCCCTCGAAGAAGCAGAGAAGATTGCAGACGAGGACATCAGAACCAACAAAAAGATTGGCGAGCACGGCGCAACACTCCTCCAGAACGGAGACAGAGTTCTGACACACTGCAACGCAGGAAGACTGGCATGCGTCGACTGGGGCACAGCGCTTGGAGTAATACGCTCCGCGATAAAGAATGGAAAAGAGATACAAGTCGTCGCATGCGAGACAAGACCACTGAACCAAGGAAGCAGACTCACCGCATGGGAACTCACCCAAGACAAGATCCCTGTCACCCTGATCACAGAGAGCGCAGCAGGACACCTCATGCGCCATGGCAAGATCGACAAGATAATAGTCGGAGCAGACCGAATCACGAAAGACGCAGTCTTCAACAAGATCGGAACCTACACACACAGCGTGCTCGCAAAAGAACACAACATACCATTCTACGTAGCCGCACCAACCTCAACAATAGACAGAGACCACCACGAAGAAGAGATAACGCTCGAAGAGCGAGACCCAGACGAGCTCAGATACATAAAGAACATCCAACTCGCACCAGACAACGTACCAGTACACAACCCCGCATTCGACGCAACACCAATCGAGAACATCACAGCCATAATCACAGAGAGAGGAATACTCCACCCCCCACTCTCCCTCTGAAGCCCCATCGGAAGCTTTTAAAAAGATAAGAGGCTGTCCCACAATTCTTCAACCAGTAACTAATAAAGCTATTATTTAACTCTCAATTTTAAATTCTAGTGGAAATATACATGAATGAAAACCTTATATAATATATCTCTGACGCGTTTATAGAGGTTTATGAAGAGATGAAAAATAATCCTGAATCAGATCCAGAAGATATTGATGAATATATTTACAGAAGAGTTTTTTATGTGCCTGAGAAGGCAAGATGGGATTTTTTAGAGAAAAATGCTAAAAAGCCAGAGATTGGAAAACTGATTGATGAGGCAATGGATATTATTGAGAGAGAACCCAACGTTTAAAGGAGTTCTCCCAAAAAATTATGCAAGACATGGGTTAAATAAACAACGATTGGGAGAGCTAATTGATTTAATCGGAACAATAGGATTGGGAGAGAAAGAAAACAGGAGCAAAGACATTCTTGGAAGAGTTTATGAATATTTCTTAGGACAGTTTGCTTCTGCTGAGGGCAAGAAAGGCGGGCAGTTCTATACTCCTCGTTCCATTGTGAAATTATTGGTTGAGATGTTAGAACCATACAAAGGAAGAATCTTTGATCCGTGCTGTGGCTCTGGAGGAATGTTTGTTCAGTCAGAAAAATTTATTGAAGCGCATGGCGGAAAAATAGGAGATATTTCTGTATATGGACAGGAAAGCAACCAGACAACCTGGAGATTATGCAAGATGAATATGGCTATCAGAGGCATTGACGCCAATATTAGGTGGGGTGATTCTTTTCATGATGACCAATTTAAGGATTTAAGAGCAGATTTCATTATTGCAAATCCTCCATTCAATGATTCTGACTGGGGCGGAGAGATCTTACAGGACGATGTAAGATGGAAGTTTGGAGTGCCCCCAAAAAACAATGCCAATTTCGCATGGGTTCAGCATTTCATTCATCATTTATCACCAACAGGAACAGCAGGCTTTGTCTTAGCAAACGGTTCAATGAGTTCTAATACTTCAAACGAAGGAGAAATTAGAAAGAACACTATTTTGGCAGATATGGTTGATTGCATGGTAGCTCTGCCCTCACAGTTGTTTTATAATACCTCCATTCCAGCCTGCTTGTGGTTTGTTACCCGTGATAAAAAGGATAATAAATTCAGGGACAGAAGAGAAGAGATACTCTTTATTGACGCCAGAAACATGGGAAGAATGATTGACAGAAGACACAGAGAACTAACAGATGAAGATATCAAGAAAATTGCCGAAACCTACCATTCCTGGCGTGGAGAAAATGATATTGAATATAAAGATGTTTTAGGATTCTGCAAAGCCGCAAAATTAGAAGAAGTTGAAAAACACAATTTCATTCTCACTCCCGGAAGATATGTCGGCATTCCAGAAGAAGAGGAAGACGATGAAGAATTTGAAGAGAAGATGAAAAGATTGACTTCTGAATTAGCGGAGCAGATGGAAGAAGGGAAAAAGCTTGATGAAGAGATAAAAAAGAATCTGGAGAGGATGGGGTTTAGAATATGAAACAAAAAACCAAATTCAAAAAAACTGAAATAATTGAGAAATTAAGATCTGCAATAAGGACTTTATTTAATCAAGATGCTTTTTTGTTAGAACATAACGCAAATGAAAGAGCAGTTTCTCATAAATTGGCAGAATATCTACAACAACAATTTCCTGATTATAATGTCGATTGTGAATATAATAGAGACGGATCAGACATAAAAAAATTAGATGGATTCAGAGAGTGCGAAAGCAATAAAACAGACAGAGTTCTACCAGACATATTAGTGCATATAAGAGGGCATGATGAAGATAATCTTATTGTAATAGAAATAAAAACAAATCTCAATAATGAAAGTTGTGATACTAAAAAATTAGAGAGCATTTTGATTTACCCATCGTATACAACACCTAAAACTTAAAATAGACCTTATTTCAAAAATGGGTGGTATACAACATCAAATTTGCCTTTAATCCCGGTTTATCACCCAATTTCCTTCCTGATCCCTAATCTGACGATAGCTTACGCTAAGTCGCCTCCCCGTGCCTTATCGTCGAGAGATGATAGAGATTGAAGGAAAATGCGGTGAATATCATCATCACACTAACCCTTGCTCTGGTTGTGACCCGTACATGACCTGTACTGAAGACCGTCTTAATCACGGCAAAAGTCCGTTCGATCGGGGCTCTCTTCTTACTTATCCGCCTGTTTCTAAGCTCATCCCTGATATCCAGAGGGTGACCGCGGGTTGCCCGTTTCATCGTGGCATCATATCCTTCTGGCTGGGCACCGAAGTAACCTTTATCTCGATATACCACTTTCCCCCTCTTCTGATAGGTCAATCTGTGAATCATGGACAGATGCGGTGGTTGTCTCGATATCCCTGATCAGTCCATGTTCTGTGTCCATCTTCGAGTGGAGCTTGTATCCAAAATAGGATTTGCTGTTCTTCTTTGCCCATGTTGCAGATTGTAAATCTGCAACTCCTGTTAACTCGCAAGAGTTAACATGATGTTCCATCTTTACTCCTTCTCGTGGCTGATTATTCCATAATCAGACCTTGATTACAGAGTAATCAAGGCTGCGCCTTATCACCACGGGGCTTATCTGCCTTTGCATGTCCTGGATCTGCGGTGATGAAAGTTGCATCGTAGGCTTTCTGAAAGCCCACACGGCAAAATGTCCTGCCTTCGGCAGGACTCGTCCTACCGCAGGTAGGACATTGGGTGTATGAGGCGGATGCGCCTCATCCTGAATCGCCACACGGTTGAGTAATCAGGAATATTCTCAGGAAAACCAAGGAATTTGCGGAAAGAAATTCTGTCTGCTACCTGTCTCTCAAGTTCGGGATCTGAGAGACCGTACCATTGCTGTAAAACTAAGATTTTTTCCATAACGACCTCATCAATGTTTGGTCTTCCACCCTTCTGGCTTCTGTTATCAAACATATCCGCTATGATGGGGCGGAATGCCCCCCAATCAATGAGGGGTTCAACATCTGCAAGCTTATCACCAAGACGTTTTACCTTTTCATACTCTTCATTCAACGAATAATCGATTAGAGACTTCATACCTGTTTTATGTTAAAAATAGGTTAATAAAGCTTTCTGTTTTGGTCAAGAAGATTTTTGATTTGCTTGTTAATTTGGTGAGGTTTGAAGGGTGGGTGGGTTTTTCAAAGTTCTCTTTATAATCTTATGTGGACGGATCCCAATTGGTGTCTATGGCACAACATATTTACTATCAGAGTTATGAAGTAATTTTGTACCAAAGTCGGTTATTAGATTGACTGTAATGACTATAAATAGTTCTTCAGGAGTCTTCTGCTTATTCGTATGTCCTCTGTTGAGAACATTTCGAGGTTGTAGATGCCGTTGTATCTGAGTTTGCGGAGTATGTTGAAGTCTATGCATCCTGCGCCTACTCTGGAGTGTGTGTCTCCATGGTATCGCTTTGTGTTCTCTCCCATGTTGTCGTGGATGTGTATGTGGACGATTCGTTCTCTGAGTTTTTCTGCGAAGGCTGCGAGTCTTTTCTGGTCTCCGTTGCATGTGAGGTTTGCATGTCCGATGTCGAAGGTTATGGCGAGGTTTTCGCTGCCAATCTCTTCTATTACTCGTATGATCTCTTCTGGTTGGGTGCAGAGGTTCTCTGGATCGGTTCCTTCTTTGTTCTCAAGTCCGAGGAGTACGTTATGGTCTTCTGCATACGTTGTGAGACGTTTTAGGTTTTTTATCATGGATTTCATGGATTTTTCTCTGTTTTCTATGATTCTTCCTGGGTGTATTACGAGGACGTTTGATTCAAGTCTTTCTGCCAGGTTTATTGCCTCTTCGATCAATTTGAAGTCCTCTTCTTGCATCCGTGTTGTGTCGACCACGAGACTTCTTGGATAGTTCTGGGAGTCTGAGAAGTATGGTGCATGGATGCTTGTTTTTATCTTGCTGGTTGAGAGTTGGTCTCTCAGTTCTTCCACGCACTCTTTTGAGAGCGCTCCTCTTTCGTATATTCCGAGTCTTGGAAGGTAGAGTTCTACAGAGTCCATAATCTCCACAAGTCTCACTAGTTCCACTCCGAGTGTTGATGCGCCGATCATCATACTCGATTGTCTTCCTTTGGTCTTATGTTGTGTACTCTGCGTTTATCCTGACGTAATCGTAGCTGAGATCACAGCCCCAGCCTGTTGCTGATTCTCTTCCGATTCCAAGGTCGATATGGATCTTCACAGTCTCAGACTTCATTATGCTGGCGGCTTCGTCGGTGGCTCTTTCTGCTCTGCCATTCTCTATTATCACTGCGTCTTTCTTGTTGTCTGATAGTTGGAGGGTGATCCTTTCAGGGTTTATCTCTGCTTTACTTCTGCCTGCTGCCGCTATTATGCGACCCCAGTTTGGGTCTCCTCCGAAGACTGCGGTCTTCACGAGTGGTGATGTGATTATCGTCTTCGTGACCCTCTTTGCGTCGGATCTTGTCTTTGCGCCTGTGGTCGTGACCTCGATCAACTTTGTTGCGCCTTCGCCGTCTCTTGCTATCATCTTTGCAAGTTCGATTGAGACTGTGTCAAGTGCTTCTTGAAACGTTTCTTCTCTGCACTCTCTCTCTCCAGTGCTTATGAGCACTGCCATGTCGTTCGTGCTGGTGTCACCGTCAACCACTATCATGTTAAAGCTCTCATCTACCGATCTCTTCAGGCACTCGTGCATGGTCTCAGGCGGGAGTTTTGCGTCTGTTGTGATGAATGCGAGCATCGTTCCCATGTCTGGTGCGATCATACCTGAGCCCTTCGCAACCCCGCCGACACGCAAGCCCTGATCGGTCTCGACAGCGTACTCCTTCGGGTAGGTGTCTGTCGTCATTATCGCTGATGCCACTCTCTCGCTTGCACGGCTCTCTGATCTGAGGAGTGGCAGGACCTTCTCTATCTGCTCTGTGATTAGATCCATCTGGAGGGGTCTTCCGATTATTCCTGTTGACGCAACAAGAATCTCAGAGCCACTGCATCCAAGCCTCTCTGCAAGGAGGTCACATATTCTCTCAGCGTCCTCGATCCCTCTCTTGCCAGTGTAGGCATTGGCGTTGCCGCTGTTCACAACAATCCCTTTTATCCTTCCCTTCTGAGTCTCGAGGTGTCTTCTGGTAACGATGAGTGGTGCTGCAATGATTCTGTTTCGCGTGTAAACGGCAGCAGCGCACCCCTCCTCTTCTGCAAGTATTATGGCAAGCCCGTTCCTACCGTCCCGCACTCCCCACGCGCGGATGCCATCAACGGCACAGATTCCACCATTGAGAGGTTTCAATCACCCTCACCTGATAACGCGTTTATTATATCTCCTCGTGCCACTATACCGACGAGCTTTCCATCTTCCACAACTGGAAGTCGGTTCACTCTGTGTTCTACCATCTTCCATGATGCATCCTCGATGCTCTCATCTGGCGAGGTTGTGTGAACCTTTCGCTTCATTATGCTCTTCACAGGTCTCTCTGCAGTCTCTTCGAGGCTCTTTTTGAGTTCTTCCCAGTTTAAGAGCTCTCGGATCGGCACCTCTATCACCTCGAGAGGGCTTGGAAGCCACAGGTTTTCACTTGGATGGTGTGTCTTTAACAATTTCAGTATATCTGTCTCGGTCACGATACCGACGAGCTTAACGCCATCCACCACGGGAAGCCCGCTTATTCCGTGTTCTCGTAGCAGCCGCGCTGCATCTCGTATGCTCGCATCAGGGGCGATGGTTATCACGTTGGTGTTCATCACTTCCCTAACATTCAATCTATCATGCCTCCTCTCTTTCTATGGTGCAAGTCCTGGTTGCCAGAGTCCTGTGGTCTCGTCAAGGTTGAAGATGAGGTTCATGTTCTGTATCGCCTGACCAGATGCGCCCTTAACGAGGTTGTCGATCGCTGTTATCACAACCACCCTATTGTTATCGTCATCGGTCTCTATATAGATATCGCAGAAGTTAGAGCCTCTGACCGCTGGAAGAGAGGGGATCGTCTCTCTCAGGCGGATAAAAGGCTTATTCTTATAAAATTTTTCATATAGTTTTCTTATCTCTTCACCATCCACCGATTCACGGGTGAATAGATGCGCCGTTGTGAGAATACCTCTGACCGACGGCACCACGTGCGGCGTGAAACTTATGCTCGCAGAGCCGCCATCGAGTCTTCCCAGCTCCTGGACGATCTCGGCTCTGTGTCGATGAGTCGTGAGTTTGTAGGGCTGAACGTTCTCAGCCATCTCAGGATAATGGCTAACCATGCTCGGCTCGGCACCCGCCCCAGAGATGCCAGACTTCGAGTCAAAGACCGCAAGAGAGAGCAATCGCTCCGATGCAAGAGGCGCTGCAGCAAGCACCGCGCCAGTGGGATAACACCCTGGATTTGCAACTAGATCGTGCCCTGCAACAGTGTGAATCTCAGGAAGCCCGTAGACAGCCTCCCTCGCATCGCTATGCTCCAACCCATAGATCGCTTCAAAGACCCTTGGTGGAAGACGATAATCAGCACTCAGATCAATAACCTTCGCCGAATCGAGTAGCTCTGGCACAATACCCATAGCACTACCATGCGGAACAGCAGTGAAGACGAGATCACAACGATCCCCCACCTCGGCAGGGGTTGGATTCTCAAAAGAAAGATCATAAATCCCGTCAAGATGCCTGTGAAGACTCGAAACAGGCTTCCCTCCAAAACGCCTCGATGTTACCACGACGACCTCAACCTCGGGGTGAGCCGAGAGCAAGCGAAGCAACTCCCCACCGGTATAACCAGAGCCTCCAAAGATACCAACCTCAATCATACCACAAGACACCAAACCCGATTCTAACCCATTTCTAACATTCTCAGAATCAGCAATTCACGGCGCCTGCCCTTCGGGGCTAAGCTCTTTTAGAATCGCCTCTATCCCTTCACTCCTCACTCTCCGTATCAACTCCTGGTTCTCACGCAAGAGTGAGAGAGCATCCCTCTCGATCTGTGCCACTGCCTCTTCATCGAACTCTCTCCCAACACCCTCACCAGGGCAATCGATTACCGGGCGAAGCTTCATCATCGGCTCGTCAGAGTATCTGACATCCATGATCTTGAATGGAAGCAGTCTGCACGCCACCGGTTCTCTCTCACGTACTTTACACTTCAGATCATCATCAACAAAGATGCATCTCCCGTTCACACCCCTTAATCGAAACGTCTTCGTATCTTCATCGTACTCCGCAAACTCATCCCACCGCATGCCAAGGCTACTGATTCTCTTGATATCGCTCAAAGTCAGTTCAACACCCTCAACACAACACTTTGCTTTACATTCACCATAGACGCATTCCCAACGGCTGATATCTCCCAAGATCTGTATCATGCAGAAGTATAACGCTCTTCAGAGGTATAGGCTTTTCCAGTCCAGTGCTGTGTTGAACAATTAGCTGGATGGGGTATATCTTCAGGTAATTGTTTCTCTGAGAATGTAAGTTTAAACACTTATGAGCATGTTGTAGAAGATGAATTTCATCTTTACTTCTTGAAATAAAGCTTCTGGAGATCTTGCTCTGCATGTCTCTCCAAATACTCTTTTAACACCAGAGAAGAAACTCTCTGCTGTCCATCTGCAGCCATACCTGTATTTATCTTTCCATCTTTCATGACCTAACTCTTTTGGGTTCTCTTACTCTCTTAGCTCTGGATGGAGAGCCTCTTGACTTAGTTGAAGAGTTACTTCTTATCTTGATCACTGGTTCTACATCATTTTCAGCAAGATAATTGAAATTCTCTCTGCTATCATAACCTCCATCACCATATACCCTAGTTATCTCTCCACCTCTTCCTTTAATTTGCTTTACCAGAGGTTTTAACATCTTTCCATCACCTGTTCTTTCATCTGTTATCTTTAAGGCTAAGAGTTTCCTTGTTTTAACGTCTATAGCAATATGAACCTTAATCCAACCCTTTCTCGTCTTTCCATTTATCTCTGATCCACTCTCCTCTATTCGTTATCTTCATACCAGACGAATCTATTGCAACTACAAGATCTTCTCCAAGATTACTAGAGAGTTCAAAGTCTAGTTTCCTCAACCTCTTACAAACAGTGGAATAATCAGCTACCTTTAACTCAGGTATATATTCTGATAATTTCCTCAAAAATCCTTCCATTTGTCTTAATGGAAGGAAAGCTACATGCAAGAAAGCTAGAAAACACATAAAGGTTCGAGGAAACCTGAAAGGTCTGCCAACCTTCCCCTCATTCATCCTATTTAATTCTTCATCCCAGTTCTCAAGGAAATCCAATGAGATATAGAGTTCTCCCCTCCGCACAAGTTTTTCATTATATTCCTTCCAATTTCTCTTACTCTGCATCCCAATCATCCCTCCTGCAAATGAGAAATACAGGAAGGAAACTTAAAAGTTATTCAACACAGCACGTAATACAATACTTGCTTTTTCCTGGAAAAAGAGAGCTTATGGGGAGAATTTATTTTGCTAGTGCCTAATTATTTGGGAATATTGGAAAATTCATCCTACAACACGCTATTAACCATCTAAGTATACCATCTTCAAAGAAACAAATGGCTGACACTGTCTACTTCTCAGCTAATTGTTCAACACAGCAGGTTTTTGGTGGCTGTTGGAGAGAGTCGAGTGCAGGGTACGGGTTTGCTGGAGGGTTCTTTTATCTGAAGCATTTGATGTGTGAGAGTATGACGTCTCCTGGTTTTGTTTGTTGGAGTGCTATTCTGAGTGCGTCGTCTATGTTTTCTGCAGTCTCTGTGCCGTTGAGCTTGAGTCCTATCAGTGCGACTCCGATGAGTTTATCCTTCCATTCTCTTATCGTTCTTTTGCTTTCTTCTTCGTTGAGTCCTTCGCAGACTCTTCCGTCTTCGCCGTGTATGAGGAATACTCTGCCGTATCTCTCTGCCTTCGTGAGGAGTGTGTTGAGTTCTTCTGCTCGTGCGCCTGAGTTTGAGTTATCGATCAATGTGCGTCCCTCCACTTCTCTGAGTTGCATCCTTCCGATGGCTCCCCTGTACCCTGTGAGTCTTTCCTCTATCTCTTCTGGTTTTATCAGGTGGAGTGCTGTTGCTACTGCGGCTTCGATCCCGGTTCTGTACGCCGCTGGTTCGAATAGTGGTGGGAGACTCATCTCCCCTCTCTCTTTCACTGTCTCTTCCTGAAGTTTGTAGTGGAGTCTCTCTCCTTCGATGTATACAGAGTCTCCCTCTCTTCCAAAGGTTGTGATCGGTCTTCCCGGTTTGGTTCTTCTTTTCACTCTATCGAGCGTGCTGCTCTTTACTACGGGGTGTGTATCTTCCCCGAAGAGTGTCTTGATCTTTGCATCGCTTGCTCGCTTTGTCTCTTCGGCTATCAGGTAGTCGTCATCGAGTGTGGTCAGCACTCCATAGCTTGCCTCTCCTGTGCCTCCGAGTGATATCTCGAAGATGTAGATATCTGGACTCTCTTCTTCTGTTAGCTCTATTGCGCGTAGCACGTTTCCTGGTGCGATGCTCAGATCCGCTATCTTCTTCTCGTTTAAGAAGAGCCCTGCGCTCGTGTTCACTGCAACGCTGTATCTGGACTCGAGGATGTGTGCGAGTGTGAGTGCGGTCGTTGTCTTCGAGCGTGTGCCTGTGATCTCGATAATTGTGGTCTTGACCTCTTTCTCTCTCAGGAGTTCTCCGACTGCTTCGTGGTGTGTGATGTACCGTTTGGCGCGTAGCTCTCTGAAGTGTCTTCTTGGGGTGTGGACAGGTATGACTGCGAGGTCAAACTCCACGGTGGGGGTGTCTTCTGTGAGGGTGTAGCTCAGTGGAGTCTCTCTTGTGGAGTGGCGCTCTCTTGAGGTGTGGTATATGTCTATGGCTGTGACGTCGTGTCCGTTTGCAGCGTACTCTTCCGCTATCACGCAGCCAGCGTGTGTGGTATCGAGAACCGCTATCTTCATAGGGGAGGTTCACCGCGTCCCAGTCTCATTATCGTTCTGGGGTTCACAGCCTCGCCGATTATGATTATTGCACCGTGTTTGATCCCGGTGGCTTCAACCTTCTCTGCTATATCTGAGACGGTCCCCCTTATCGTCTTCTGATCCTTCCAAGACGCGTGGTAGACTATTGCAACGTCGGTATCAGGTGGGTATCGTACTCGTTCCATTATCTCCCGTATCTTCTCAATTCCGAGGAATATCACCATCGTTGCGTTCTCCTTTGAGAGTTCTTCGAGCGGCTCTTCAGGTCGTGTTATTATCACGGTCTGGGTGACACCTGGCAGTGTGAGCTGGGTCTTTAGAAGTGCTGCAGCGGCAAACATGGAAGAGACCCCTGGTACGACCTCTACGTCTATCCCCAGTTCTGCGAGTGCTCTCGTCTGTTCGAGCATCCCGCCAAAGAGTGCTGGATCTCCACTATGGACACGCACCACGGTCTTTCCCTCTTTGACATACGCTGCTATGGTCTCTGTGATCTCGTCAAGGCTCTTCCCATAGCTGCTCATAACATCCTTCTTTGCAAGCCCTATGATCTCTGGACTCGTGGCACTCCCATAGTGTATCAAGAGATCTGCTTCTTCGATCAGTTCTCTCCCTCTGATCGTCAGAAGCTCAAAGTCGCCTGGTCCCACACCTACAAAGTAAACTTGCGTCACACCGGATAGTTGTGTGTAGGCACTCATATAAATCTATGCCTCGCCAAGTCCTCTATCGCAGAACGGCTCCGATCACAAACGATGAGAGTGCAACGAGCATAGCAAGCTTCAGGATCGTTGGAGAGTGGGCGCGCTCTCTGAAGGACGAAGCGATACCTGCGATGAAGAGAAGATCAGCCACCCCAACGAGAAGGAGGTAGTGGTCTCCAAAGAGTGCTCGACCATCAGGGAGTGACTGGAAGTACGGAAGTGGGCTCAGACCAATTGCCATGAAGAGAGATAACGCTGAGAGATAGAGTGCTGGTCGCTCACCAAAGAGGATGGGAAGCGTCCTTGCACCGCGCAGAGAATCACCCTTCATATCCAGAAGATCCTTTATGATCTCACGCGAGAGCGTGGCAAGTGTTGCAAGCAAAGAGAGGATTAGGACAACCTTTGCACCGTCAAAGCCGAGGACAGCCCCGCCGAAGAGGAAGGTAGAGCCTGTGAGATACGCCACCGAGAGATTGCCAACTAGAGGGGTTCGTTTGAGATGCGAAGCATACACCACAAGAAGACCAGAGTTTACAACCGCTATAAGAAGACAGAGCGAGCCGAGCAGACCTGACACACCCACTCCGATGGTAAAAAAGAGGACTGCGAGATATAAAGCACTCCTCTTTGAGATCGCACCAGAGGGAAGCGGTCTATCAGGCCTGTTGATCCGATCGATCTCAACATCAAAGAGATCATTCAATGCATTGCCTGCGCCAGTGATCAAGAATACCACGATAAATAGCGGAATGAACGAAGAGAGATCACCCCCCAGTAGCGAGTACGCAATAAACCAGCCTATAACCGCGGCAAGAGACGCCATCGCACAGTTAGGCGCACGCACCAACCTGAGATAGACTGAGAGACCAGATGACACGTGACAATCATTCACGCCCCAACAATAAATAATAATGCCTGCAGTAGAGAGACCAATCTCAAGGGCTAAGATAGCGAATCTGAATCTTCATCCGGGCTATATTCCGTCAAGCATGAATCCCTCTCTTGTCGCAAACCATCCTGTGGGATCTTGAAGGTAGTCTCGATAGTCTGAGAGATCGAGATAGTGGTCTCTCTCCTCGTTGGATAGTACGATATAGAATCGTTTCTCGAATGGATCAACGGCTCTCTCGGTTAGACCATCGTAGAGTTTTATACTCTCTTCTTCCATCCTGATAGCGATATCAAGAACCTTAACGCTCTCGGATAGTTCTTCTTCACTCATCCCAAGTTCTTCCGGGAATACTGTAGCTGTCTTTTGGTCTCCACTAGGAATTACGAGCTTTGGCCAATCTCCCTCCTTCTGGAGCCTTTCATATACCGTCTTAACAACTTTAAGATGCTTATTCTCTGCCTCGGCAAGCGACTTGAACATCTCCTTTGCAAAGCTCTGCACCGCCTTCTCGCTTGCTTTGAGGTAGAACGCTCTTCCATCCTCTTCAAGTTTCATCGCACTCTTAAGCGCTTCTATTCTCTCCTCATTATTACCCATCAAATCCCTCCTTTACACTCCTTCCAATCAACTTTCCAAACTCAATACAGCTCTTTATATCGTCCGGGTCAGGCAGAAATTTGATCTCAAGACCGTCCTCGATTATCTCGATTCCCATCGCTTCAAGCTGTGCCTGTAGTTTCTTCACTGCTCCACCTGCCCAGCCATAGGATCCAAAGGCAGCTCCTTTCTTGACCTTCGGTTTCAAACCCTCGAGATATGCCATGAACCCTGCAACCGTGGGAAAGATGCCGTTATTGAGCGTTGGCGATCCCACAACAAGCGCCCCTGCTCCGAGCACCTTTGTAACAGCCTCACTGATATGAGCGCTTCTGAGCTTCACAATCTCAGCCTTCACGCCCTCATCTGCGATCCCCTCTGCAATTGCAACCGCCATCTTTTCTGTTGAGTGCCACATCGTGTCATAGATGATCACAGCCCTTCTCTCAGTCTTACCTTCTGCAAGCCGTATGTATTCTTTTATGATCGATTCTGGTTTCTCTCGCCAGATGAGACCGTGGGATGGTGCGATCATATTGATTGGAAGGTTTAGCTTTGAGATCTCATCGAGTTTCCTTATAATGAGATCAGAGAACGGCATCAGGATGTTTGCAAAGTAGGATCTGACATACTCCATGAGTTCGTTAGGATCGATCTCATCATCAAACCGCTCGTGCGATGCCAGATGCTGTCCAAATGCATCATTTGAGAAGAGGATCTTATCTTCCCTGAGATATGTCATCATGCTATCTGGCCAGTGAAGCATCGGGACAGGCAGGAATGTCAGTCTCTTCTTCCCAAGCGAGATCTCATCGCCTGCTTTTACCGTCATCAGATTCCAGTTGTGGCGATAGTACTTCCTGAGACTCTCTTCCCCTTTCATTGAGGTTACAACTGTTGCATCCTTGCTCACACGGTTCATAACCCAGGGAAGCACGCCTGAATGATCCATCTCGCCGTGGTTTGAGATCACATAATCGATCTTTCGAGGATCAATGATCTTCTCGATTCGCATCATAAGCTCATCGAGAAATCCGTGCTTCACAGTGTCTATCAGTGCGACCTTCTCATCAACGATCAGGTACGCGTTGTATGTCGTTCCCGCGGGGATCACATAATCGTGAAACTCCCTTGCTGCCCAGTCGACAGCACCAACCCAGTAAACACCTTCTTTAAGCTGAACAACCATATTCTAAACCCCTCCTTACTATTCACTATTCATCTAATATTGATACATTGATACATACCTTTTTTCCCAGTTTCAGTTTATTCCTATTGTCGATATCTTTTTTCTCGCAGCTTAGACCGCTGCTGTAAGCCCTGCAGGACCGGCTCCGATGATGATACAATCATACATTGATCCCAAGCTCCCGCTTTATCGCCTCCTCATCGAACCCAACAATTATCGTATCCCCGATCTCGATCTGTGGGATAAGCATCTTCCCGCTCTTTCTGACCATCTCTTCTGCTGCATCCGGATCTTTTGACACGTCAATATCTTCAAACTCCACGCCCGCTCCTTTGAAGAAGTTTCTTGCCATTGCACAGAAGGGACAGGACTGGGCGGAGTAGAGCTTAACGCTGACCACCTTTAATCACCTCTGCATTGCACCCGGGTGGTTCGAGTACTTCATCCATCTCCTGCTATCTCCCGTCTTCTTTATATCATCCCAGGAATTTTCTCAAATTTGCTGCTCTTAGAATATATTCTCCTAAACCTTCCGTTTTATTCTTCCTTAACGACTCTGTAATATAACCTGTTAGTCTTTCATGCTCCTCGTCAGTCTCGAAATCCACCGGGAATTTCCTGACTTCTCTTTCAAGACCTTCTGGTAAAAAGCCTGTATTTGGATTGAAAAACTTGAGGGAATCTCTTAAATCGTCTTCGAAATTCACATAAACTTCCTTGATAAACTGGAGGTCATCCTCGTTTAATGCATTCAAACCAAGGATTTCTGGTGGTAAGCCGATGGAATAAAGAGAACATGTGAACGTTATTGCTCTTGGCAATGCAATTTCTCCCATGCGTCGTGAATAACCGAATAAGCCTATATGCAACTTTCTCTTTCTTCTACTTGGAACGTACGTTGCAACTTTATTGATCACAGGTGCCAGCTCTATGATCTGTTTCTGGTATTCCTGAGAATATCTCTTGATTATTTCCAGAGACTTCTCTTCGTCTATCTCTTGAGGCAAACCTCTCTCTCTTTCTTGCAGTTTTCTTATTGCTTCTCTAACTTCCTCAGGAGAGTTATCATATTTGAATGCGGATTGAACAGTAAATGTATGAGCGCTTGGATATTCGTTTATAACTCTTTCTACTGTCTGTGGTTTGAGATTACCTCTGAAAGGAGCCGAGCCGATACCTACAATAGGATATATCTCAATACCAGTCTCTTCTGATAATCTTTGCAATCTTTGAAGAGCTATCTTGTTTAAAAAAACAGCGCTGACAAGTCCGTAATTTATTGCTGGATCTGACCTTGCTAAGAAGACTCTTTGATACTCTACATCCTTGGTTTGTAAATATTCTTCAGTTATATTGTGTGCATCAAGCATGTGCTCCATATCTTCAAAGAGAGGTATAACATTGATTCTTTCAGGTTTAAATTTCCCAATCCATTCAGATATTGTTACATCGCCTTCTCTAACTGGTTTATTCTGTTTTCCCACAACGAAATCGCAATAGTATCTGTAGATTCTATCGATGCACATAGGAGAGGCAGTCATGGGTAGGATAACCTCGAATATGGGCGGCGTATCATCATGATAAACCAATTTAGCAGAGTCAAATGACCTTGGTATGCTCTCCAGTGTTTCCAATAAAATCTTTGCCTCGCCCCTCTCGACGGTAGGATTTGGCACCCTCAATGTTATAAATACATCTCTCCCCAGCCTCTTCCCCTGGAAGAATGATTCATACTTTGTCAATAGTTTTTTGACTACAAAATTATCAGCTTCCTTGCCTTCACAGTCCCACATCTGCTCATCACAACCTAAATGAGAGAATGCATAGTATGCTTCCCGTATCTCGTCTTCGCCGCCGAGTTCATTGTTCTCTGCAAAGAAGGGGGACTTCACATTATCAGGATGTTGCGTGCTCATACACTTTGGTATCTTCATAAGATCTTCCTCGCTCTTTTATTCTTCAATCTATTTATTACTACTCCAAGAATAAGAAAAAGATTATGGGGAAAAGATTAGGAGGGAGGGGTTATTTGACCTCGATCCTCTTGACCTCTGCTGCTTCAACCTTCGGCATCTCGATTGTAAGAACTCCGTCCTTGAAGCTTGCATCGATCTTTTCGCTGTCAACCTTTGTTGGGAGCGGAATCGATCGGTAGTAACTCGTGTATGATCGTTCTCGCCTAATGTACCCTTCCTTCTCCTCTTCTGACTCTTCTTTTGTCTCTGCAGAGATCTCTATACGGTCCCCTTTGACCTCCACCTTGATATTCTCTTTGGGGATTCCTGGCATATCTGCTTTCAAGAGCAGCTTATCGTCCTTGTCTACAAGGTCTACAGCTGGAACAGCTGTTCTTCCGGTTCCTTCACCAACACCAGAAGGAAGCAGTCTTGCTGTTTCGGGAATCTCACTGAACATCTGCTCTACCCATTCCTGCATCCTTCTCATCTCTTCAAATGGATCCAGTATCCATCTTCTCCTTTGCAGCACCATTTCTTTTTTCACCTCTTTCTTCGTTTATAGACGTCTCATAGATGAAGAATCTATGAGCATGAAATTTTCCACTTCCAGTTCCATTACGTACGACTCATTTAATCCTTTCCTTCATCTATCTTTCTGAATGCATCTTTGGTTGCGCCACAATCGCAATCGTAAGGATCAGGATATGTCCAATCATTAATCACGCTCCACCCCCGGCTACTCTGCAGCTGGCGGCACAAATGCCCGTGTTGCCAGCTCTTTATCAAGCATGAGGAGTCCGTTCCCATCATCTCCGATGAGTTTCAACCTTGCGATTATCTCGTTGTCGTTTGACTCTTCCTCGATCTGCTCTGTGACAAACCACTGCAGGAAGATCCCTGTTGCATGGTCTCTCTCTTCGATTGCAAGGTCAACAAGTTCGTTGATGTAAGCTGTAACCTTCTTCTCGTGTGCGAGCGTCTTCTCGAACATATCCAGTGGGGACTCAAATACCGTCGGGGGTTCATCGATCGCCATGAGCCTGACATGGTTGCCGTGGTCATTGACGTAGTCGTAGAGTTTCATTGCGTGTGACATCTCTTCATGGTACTGAACCATGAACCAGTTGGCAAACCCTTTGAGCCCGATGTACGTGCTGTATGCAGACATCGAAAGATAGAGATACGCTGAGTAGATCTCACGATTGATCTGGGTATTCAGCGCATCTCTCATCTTTTCGCTCAGCATTGCATCACTTCCCTTATACCTTATACCTCGAGACAGTTCTTCCATAAGCCGTGTACGTTGCAGTAGGATAGGGCACAGAACGCTTTAAACTCTGGTACAGGTACCTGTAAGCGGATGTTCGGGTTGGTGAATCCTGGTGCAAACTCTGACCTTCCAAGACAGACCACCTCTCCACTCTTCTTCACGCCGTAGACCTCTATCCATGATATGTGGTGTTCCACTGTGTTCGGATGCGGAACCTCTCTTCCCACAACGACATGTACGATATCCACACCCGCTTCTCCACGCCCCTTACCGATTTCAATATCAGGGACATGTTTCTCCTTACCTTCCGACTCCAAGCCTTTCAGGATCTCTTCAAACTTCATCATTCTTCAACTCCCGTGCGCCTGCTGCAATCTCATATGCCATCTCTCGGGTGTGACCAACCTGAGTCGAGTAAAGAACCTCAACTGAACCTCAACTTTTGCCATTCACTCCACCCTCTCAAATGCGTCTTTCCCAGCACCACACATCGGACATACCCAATCATCTGGCAAGTCCTCGAAAGGTGTGCCTGGATCCACTCCGTTCTCTGGATCTCCCGCAGCTGGATCATATATGTATCCGCATACTGTGCAGTCCCATTTATCAACCATCACCTGATCCCTCCACACCTATACCATAAACACCCATGTTTATGGTAAAATGCTACTTACTTCTCACTATCGCTTTATTAGAATAAGTAATTATCGCTCAAAGTAAGTCCATTAATCGTTAATCTCGATTGCACCCCTCCTGCAGTGCGTGAGACAATGTGTGCATCCAAGACAGAAACTCCAATCCAGAACCTCACAGACCCGGTCGTCTCCAGATTCAACAATCCTGAAGATCGCAGGCCCTTTCGGGCAGTGCGAGAGACATGCTCCGCATCCATCACACCTGCCAGGGTTGATTCGTACCTTTGGATCCATTCCTCAGTGCAACCCAGATGAGTCGATCCACCACCTTATGAATGCTCTTCAGACCCTCCGAATCCGCTGCTGCCCCCTCTGCCTTCTTATCCTTCGACCAGATCACTGCGCCGAGATTCGCACCGAACGCGCCGCCACCAACAGGCGTAATCTCGTTTATCAGGTAAAAATCGATGATCGTTCGAATCGCAATCTCCTGACCCCCACTTCGATCCCCTCCAACCGCAACAGCAGCCCCAACCTTGCCACGTAACAGATGAATATCCTTTGCAACAATCGCCCTGCAGCGATCCATCATAACCTTTGCCTGACCGCTCACAGTCCCCTGATAAACAGGTGTTCCGATTATAATTGCGTCAGCCCAGATGAGCAGAGGATAAACTTCAAGCATCCCATCCTTATGGACACACTCGCCCTTTCTGATGCAGTGATCGCAATGGATGCAGAAGTTAAGCTTCTTGCCACGAAGAGAGATATACTCAGATTCAACCTCGGCTATCTCGCCTGCAATCCTGAGCGCCTCTCTTACAACGTAGTCTGTTGCAGCTTTCCTAGGGCTTGCTGAGATTCCAAGAAGCTTCATCTGAAGTAGCGGTTCAATAAGCCCTCCAGAGCTTTTGCATGTCTGGCTTCATCCCTTGACGATTCATTGAAGAGATCATGGAGTTCATCGAGCCCTGCATCCTCTGCCTTCATCGCAGCCTCTCGCTTCTCTCTATTTGCCATCAGTTCACCCTTGAGCATGTACTCAAGATTCTCCTTCGTGCTCGTTGAGATCTCGGCGTTGAACTCGGCAAAGCGTGCTGCATGTCCTGCCTCCTCGAAGGCAAGCGTCTTCAAGACCTCTGCAATCTCTGGAAAGCCTTCTCGCTCTGCAGATCGTGCCATTGCAAGGTAAAGCCCGACCTCTCTCGTTTCACCTGTAAAATTTGCTTTTACAGTCTTCTCAAGCTCAGTTCCCTTCGAAAGCCCAATTTTATTCTCATTCAAATCTTCTACCACCATTTCTACCACCATTATTTGTCATCCTCAGAAGCAACAGCACGACTGATCTGAAAACTTCAGGTCCATGTAACACTCTTCACAGAGCTTCTTGCCTCCCTCGTCAAACAGTTTCTCAGCATCTTTTCCACATGATTCACACTTCATATCCATTCCTCCTACAAATCACCCAGTATCCTCCATAACATATATACGTTCCCAGTATCTGAACAAAAAATAAAAATATTATATTCCTAACTGCTAACTGTGCATTCACACATGCCCGTATCTCTCAATGCATACCTAAGCATACTTAAGCCATGGTTAAGCCGTTGACTCCACTTCTCTACTACTTCTCTACTATTACCCTTTCACACCCTCGGCAAGAGCTCTGCCAAGCATGAAACATGCCTCGAGAGCCTCTCTGTCAGGTGTCTGCTTGGCTTTAATACCTGGCTCAATCACATTCAAACCCATCTCTTTAAGATGGTCGATGAGCATTGGCACGCCCTCACCACTCCAACCATAAGAACCAAAGGCTGCTCCAACCTTCGCCTTGAGATCCGTCTCCTTGAGAACCTGCAAGAGTGTGTCCATCGCATGAGTCAAAGAGCCACTGTAGGTTCCTCCACCCAGTGCTATTGCATCTGCATCCTTCACATCATCAATATTGAACTCATTGCGGCTCTGGAGCACAAGATCAACACCCTCAACGGTTTGCACCCCTTCAGCCACAGCCTCAGCCATCTTCTTTGTTCGACCCATACCACTTGAATAGACTATTGCCACTTTTGGCATTCTCATACCTCCCATTTCAACAACAACACTGCCAAGAGACTACACCCCCAACAGCAATGAAATTTTATCTTGCCTCTCTACATATATACTTGTTGGCTACCCAAGAGAGCATCCTTCAAACCCATCAAACCCAAGGATTTTGATTTATAGTATTGGACGTGTCCACTTAACATAAACACCACCTCAACCGATTATAATAAAGCATAAACAGCTTACAGAACAAATTCCAGTTTTTAACAGGATTAAAAGAGCTAATTGAGCAAAAAATATCTTTATCCTCTGTTTTAGTCTTGCATGAAATCTTTTGGGTGGATTTCATGCAAGTTTCAGATTTTCAATCTGAAACAAGGAAAACACTGATTCAACCAAGCTTCTCTCTCCGAAAGGACTGATCGCTCAAATTCCAGATCCAGGATTTTCAGTGCATCTATAAGCCAAGGGGCTTTATCAACGATGAATTTTGGTCTTCTTCTCACATAACTCTTAGCACTTCTCTGAAGGACCTTGTAACAGGATAATTCCTTGTTGTATAAATTTTCATCAGAATTAACTCGTTTTTCTACACATCTACCGCAGAATAGACATAGTACGCCTTTTTATCTTGCTTTAACAATTGTTTCGTCTAACGCTATCAAGCATCTTCTCTTCTTCTCCGATACAAGCAGGCAATCTCTCTTCAAACCTCCCTGTTCCAAACAGAGGTTTTAGAGACCGGATGAAGCCAGAGAGAGAATTCTGGCAGTCCTCCCGAGAGAAGACATCTGAATACAGGTTGCAATACCGAGAATCTTAACCTCAAAAGACACCTTATTCCTCTCAAACACCTTCAACTCTTCGACAATCTCCCTTACCATCAGCATAAATAAAAAATAGTCTCTTATAATTTTATGTGGACGGGTCTATTTTTAGGGACGTGTCCATATAAAGCCGCGTAAATCTAAAAAACCGCTAACTGGCGTAGAGGGGAAATATGCAAAGTGGACACATCCAATATCTGGAGGTGAAGTTATTTTAGGGATGAACTGTAAATTTATGCAATTTTATTATAAAAAAATTGCACAGGACTATATAGGAGTGTATACACCAGTCCATTGCGCTCTTCTCTCTTCGGTTCAACCAGAGTGTTTATCCCGAAAGAGTGATTATTGGTGAGTCTTGGTGGATGCTTGGCTTCGATGTTGTGATCGTGCGGTATGATGAGATTGCCCTTAAGGGTCGGTACGTCCGTAACCGTTACGAGCGTGCTCTTGTTAACAACCTGAAGATGATGCTTGAGCGGGGCGGTGCGCGATACACTGGTATTACGCGTGAGCGTGGGCGTATCTTTATTCATACGAGTGATGAGCGTGTGATCGGTCTTGCGTCGAGGGTTTTTGGTGTGGCGTCGGTGAGTCCTGCGCTCACGACCACTTCACGGTTGATGGATATCGGTTGGCTTGCGGCTCGGGTTGGAGATTCGGTGATTGGGGATGGTGAGAGTTTTGCGGTACGCTCGCGCAGAACAGGGAGTCACGACTTTACATCGCGGGATGTGGCGGTTCATTGTGGGGATGCAATCCTCAAAGAGATGGGAGAGCGTGGTGTTTATGTTGATCTCACCTCTCCGCAGCACGAGATACACGTTGAGGTTCGGGGGGAGAATGCTTATGTCTACAATAGAATTGAGCGTGGAGTTGGTGGTTTGCCTCTTGGGACGCAGGGAAAGATGATCGCTCTCTTATCTGGTGGTATTGACTCACCGGTTGCAGCTTGGCTGATGATGAAGCGTGGGTGTGAGATCGTCTTTCTCTATTGTAACAATCACCCGTTCTCTGATGAAGATACATGGAAGCGTGCCATGGAGTGTATCGAAGCCCTCCGAGCGTGGTCGCCTATCGGGTTCAGGGTGTATGAGGCGCCGAACGGTGAGAATCTGAGAGTATTTCTCGACCGTTGTGACGAGAAGCTTGTGTGTGTGCTATGTAAGCGCATGATGTATCGTATAGCTATAGAGATCATGAAAAGAGAAGGAGCGCACGGTATTGTCACAGGCACGTCGCTTGGGCAGGTAGCGTCTCAGACGGCACAGAACCTGATGGCAGAAGCCTATCAACTGAGCTATCCGATCTACCATCCTCTGATCGGGCTTGACAAGAAGGAGATCATCACGATTGCGGAGCGGATCGGGACGTACACCTCTTCAATAGGACCTGGCTCGTGCACCGCGATGCCAGATCACCCGGCAACAGAAGCAAAGATCGAGAGAGTGCTTCTGGCAGAAGAGAATGCTGGAGTTGAAGAACTGCTCCAAAGAACAATTGAGAGAACAAAAGTGGTTAAGAGTTGATGACACATCAAAGAGGAGTTGTAAGTGGACCGGTCGGGATTTGAACCCGAGGCCTCTACCATGCCAAGGTAGCGATCTTCCACTGATCTACCGGCCCCTCTTTGAGGTGGGATGGGGGTATTGCTCGTATCACTGATAAAGTTTTACGTTCGAGCCGGAGGGTCTGATCTGCCGCTGGCTTATCCAGCAATCGCTAAATAGATCTTTCGTGTTATAGGTGCTCTGATGTTGAAGATCATCTTTCTTGGAACGGCAGGCTCTTTTCCAACGCCGAGGCGCAGTCCGTCGTGTATATTTGTGAATCGTGAAGGTGATCTGTTTCTCTTTGATTGTGGTGAGGGAGCGCAGCGGCAGATGATGATCGCTAAATGTGGGATCATGCGTATTTCCTCGATCTTCATCACGCATTTTCACGCCGACCATATCCTTGGAATCCCTGGTCTGATTCAGACGCTCTCGTTCAACGGGCGAGAAGAACCGCTCACGGTCTACGGTCCGGTTGGGGTTGAAGAGTTTGTTGAGCTCTTCATTTCGCTTGGTCGTGTCAGGCTTGGCTTTGATCTTCTGCCGGTTGAGGTCTCTGGGGGTGATACAATTGTTAGAGAGGGGTATAGTGTCTCGGTTTTTAACACGGTTCATGGCGTGCCGAGTGTCGGTTATGCTCTTGTGGAGGATGAAAGGCCTGGGAGATTCGATCGTGAACGTGCGGTGTCTCTCGGAGTTCCGCCTGGACCGCTCTTTCGAAGGCTTCATAGGGGCGAGTCGGTTGAGATAGATGGGAGGATCGTTACGTCTGAAGAGGTCGTTGGGAAGCCGCGGCGTGGTAGGAAGATTGTGTATACTGGTGATACGCGGCCAACGAACGAGACTATTAAAGCTGCTCTGGGTGCTGATCTCCTGATCCATGATGCGAGCATGGCGGACGATCTTGGTGACTGGGCTCGGCAGACTGGGCACTCGACGGCAGGCGAAGCAGCGCGTGTAGCATCAGAGGCTGGTGTTGGGCAGCTCGTATTGACACATGTCAGTGCACGTTACTCAGAGAATACTGACGTCCTTCTTGATGATGCCAGGCGTATCTTCGGAAACACTCTTGTAGCCTATGATCTGATGGAGCTCACGGTTCCCTATCCAGAATGATCGATCGTCTTCATATGAGCAGGTCTTCGAGTTTTGTTGCATACTGGATCGCGGCTTCTTTCTCCCCTGCTGAGAGGTATCGGTCTATCTGTGGGTATCTGTGGGCTCTGTATTCTGGGCGGTACTGGAACATGAGGTTGAATCGAATGTGCGGGATATTCTCTTTCACTAAGTCTATTATCTTCTTTGTGCAGCACTCGATGTGTCCAGGTAGAACAAGGTGGCGCATGAGTATCTCGCCTGAGTGGTAGGCTCTTCTGAAGTTTCGTAGAACGATCTCTCTGTACTCTGGTGCGTCTGAGAGTTCAATTGCACATTGATCGTTCCCGTATCTGAAGTCTCCGAGGTAGATGTCGACTATGCCTTCAAGGAGTCTTGCGGTCTCTTCTGTGTAGTACATATTTGAGTTCCAGATTATCGGGATGTTTATGCTGAGTTTCTGGAGTGTTTTGAGTATGTTGTGGGTGTGTGGTGTTGGTGTGACCAGGTTCAGGTTCTTGCTTCCTTGGAGGTGTCGGAGTGTGATCGTCTCTATCATCCTCTCTGGAAGCATGGGCTCGCCTATCTGTGGTGATGTGGATATCTCCCAATTCTGGCAGTAGACGCATCGGAGGTTGCAGCCTGCGAGGAAGATTGTGTGTGATGGGACGAGTTCTGGCTCTTCGCCAGTGTGCAGGAATTCTGAGGCGTAGCGTGAGACCCCTTCCACTCCACAGTATCCTCTCTCTTTCTCTCTTCGGTTGACTCTGCAGAGCCGCTCACAGAGGGTGCAGCTCTGGATGATGCGTTCTGCAAGTTCGGTTTTGAGGTCAAGAAGCGAGGGCTCTCTTCTCGTTATCTCGTCTGGTGGTGTACGGTCTACTATCTGTCTGTGGAGCTCTCTTATCCCCTCGTCGTGCAGCTCCCACAGAGTCTGGGTTGTGTCGCTTTTGCTGAATTCGAGTCTTATGTTCTGGCTTATTCTGAATTGTGCTGGTAACTTCTGTTTGAGTATCTCTGCGTATCGTTTAAGATTTTTTGGCGGCGTGTAAGTCATCTTGGTAGTATGGTTGAAGGGATGTTCTGCTTAAATCTTTTGTCTCTTCTTCTCTGTGAAGTACAGTTTTCTGTGTGGTTCTGGATGGAGCGGGCTTCTCGGTTCTCTTAAACCATAAATTATATATACTAATGAATATATCATGATATAATACTCATAATTATGATGGACTATGGACGTGAGGCAAGAATAATGAAAGCAAAGAGAAGAGATCTGGAAGATGAAAGCGCCCAGGTAGGTATCGGCACTCTGATCATATTCATCGCGATGGTGCTCGTTGCAGCAGTTGCAGCAGCAGTGCTGATCAGCACATCAGGCGTACTCCAGCAGAAAGCGCAGAAGACAGGACAGGAAGCAACCCAGGAAGTATCATCCAACCTGCAAATAGACACAGTGATAGGAAACGTCACAGGCGAAAAGGTAGATAGACTCAACATCAGCTTATCCCTCGCAGCAGGCGGATCATCGATAGATATGCGAAACGTGGTAATAAAATACATCAACGAGACAACAGTCTCCACATTAACCTTTAACAGCAGTCAAGACCTGAATAATTTAACAATCTCTGCCAATGCTTCGAAGTTTGTCTATTTTGAGGATAGAGACCCAAGCGGGACCGGCTCAAACGTGATTGGACCCGGCGATCTTGGTCGGATTATCATAGATCTTAATGATATGAACCAGAACCTATACACCCGAAAAGAGGCCACTCTCCAGATCATTCCTGAGACAGGAACACTCATACAGAAGATACTGACAGCACCGCCAACATACGAACAGAAGACCAAATGGCAGTTATATCCATAAATCCATGAGGCAAGAATAATGAAAGCAAAGAGAAGAGATCTGGAAGATGAAAGCGCCCAGGTAGGCATCGGCACTCTGATCATATTCATCGCGATGGTGCTCGTTGCAGCAGTTGCAGCAGCAGTGCTGATCAGCACATCAGGCGTACTCCAGCAGAAAGCGCAGAAGACAGGACAGGAAGCAACCCAGGAAGTATCATCCAACCTGCAAATAGACACAGTGATAGGCAAGGTTGACACGACGAGTGAAGAGGTGTACGAACTTAATGTCAGTCTCTCCCTCGCAGCAGGCGGCTCATCGGTAGATATGCGAAACGTGATAGTAAAATACATCAACGAGACAACAGTAACCACACTCAGCTTCAGTTCTTCCACCGCAGATGGTACACACTTCAAGTACGCAGAGGACAGGGACCCAAGCGGGACCGGCTCAAACGTGATCGGACCTGGCGACCTCGGCAAGATGACATTGAACTTATCTGCCATGAGTCAGAACCTATCCACACGCAAAGAGGGCACGATACAGATCATCCCAGAGGTAGGAACACTCATACAGAAAGAGCTTGTAGCACCACCAACCTTTGAAGGCAAGACCATGTGGACACTCTACCCATAGACCCGTCCATAAAATAGAAGAGGGTGAATTGATGAGGCTGAATGATAGCGCCCAGGTAGGTATCGGAACCCTCATCATATTCATCGCGATGGTACTCGTTGCAGCAGTTGCAGCAGGAGTGCTTATTGGAACATCAGGCGTACTCCAGCAGAAAGCACAGAAGACAGGACAGGAAGCAACCCAGGAGGTAACCTCAAATCTCAAGGTTGATTTCATCATCGGGAATGTCACTAGCGAGACCGTTGACATCATCAATGTCAGTCTATCGCTTCCAGCAGGCGGTAGTGCAATCGATCTGCGGAATGTTGTCATAAAGTATATCAACGAGACGACGGTCTCCACGCTTAGATACAACTATACTTCGCCAAACGCTACATCGTTTACATATACCGAGGATAGGGATCCGAGCAATACTGGCCCATACGTGATCGGCCCTGGTGACCTTGGCAAGCTCACGCTGAATCTGACTGCAATGAACCAGACACTCCTTCCGCGCAAGGAGAGTACGCTGATGATAATCCCTGAAACCGGCTCAACCGTTATCCAGTCGGTGAATGGCCCTCCAACCTTTGAGCAGAAGACCAAGTGGCAGCTATATCCATAAAAGCCTTGAATCACCCTTCATCGATCCATTCGGTAGTGGTGTTTGAGAATGGGTTTTTCAGCCTCCATCTCCATAGTGATACTCTTCATCGGTCTCTTGACGATAGCGACCAGCTCTTATGCCACGATAGACCGCTCCACCGATCTACTGGCAGAGGCGCGAGTTACGCAGCACGAACGGATGCTCGATCAGTTAAACACAAAGATCACAATCACTGGAATAGCCATAGCAGGCAATAATGTGACGATCACCGTTCAAAACGAGGGTACAACAGTGCTCGACACAGGCAAGATCGACGTACTCCTCGATGGAGAGTACGTAACACCAGACTCCATAACACCATCTGGCCACTGGATTCCAGACCGATCCATTGACGTACTGCTAAGCGATGTAAATCCTCCAACAAACAGGCGGATAAAGATAATCGTTGAAAACGGGCAATCAGATTATGAAACCTCCTAAAAAGGACGTGATGACCGACGGGCGCTGAAACTTCAGCCACACAGATGATATTCTTCATAGCAGCAGCAATAATTGCAGGTAGCGTTGCAGCAGCACTCTTCATAAACACACAATCGGTTGTGGACTCTGTGAGCATTGCAAGTAAAACGCTCTCAGGACAGTTGAAGACCGATGTCACGATCATAAACGACCCTGAGAAGATACCACGAAGCGGCGATGTCTACACCTTTTACGTGAAGAACACCGGCAAGAGAATACTTCCAACAGAATATGTTAATGTGATCATCGATGGGACCATAATCCCTGAAGCTGATATGACGAAAACAATAGTTGGCGGAGGCAGCACATGGGGTTCTGGAGACGTGCTCCAGATAGACGTTACCTACACCGGGCTCTCATCAGGAGACCACACCATACGAGTGATAACCGAGAACGGAATCGATGACAGCATGGACTTTAAAACGTGAGAGGACTTCATAATGGATGTTCTGAGCTTCGAACTTGATAGAGATGAATTCAACCAGCGGCTTGGTGGTGGATTCCCAAAGGGGTCCCTCGTTCTCTTCGAAGGAGGGAACGGGAGTGGGAAGAGCAGTATATGCCAGCGCATAGCCTATGGACTCTTGAAGAACGATCACACCGTCACATTCATCTCAACCACTCTCAGCACAAAAGGGTTCATCAGCCAGATGTACTCGATGGACTATCCAATCGGCCTGCACCTGCTCCGTGATGAACTCCTCTACATACCAGTACTCCCACTGATCAAGTCATCCAAGTCCCGCAGTGACTTCATCGAGCGCCTGATGGGTGCAAAGCCCCTCTTTGGAAAAGAGGTCATAATAATCGATGCGCTCTCCTCTCTTATCAAGCAATCAGCAGATCTCAAAAAGGTCATCAACCTGATATCCTTCTTCAGGAAGATCACAGGTCATGGCAAGGTCATAATCTTCACCATAGACCCGAGCGAGCTTGACGAGGACGTGATCTCAGAGTTCACATCAGACGCTGACATATACTGCACGCTCAAGGTTCGAACACTCGGAAACGACATAAAGAGGAGTATCATCGTCAACCGATTCACAGGTGCAAAGTCGCCTGTTGGAGGAATAATCGGATTCAGGATCGAACCCCATGTCGGTCTCGTCGTTGAGATTGCATCCATCTCATGAGGTGAAGAGCAGTAGATGGATGACGAGCTTGAGCACGCATTTGAACGAAACCCACACCTCAAAGAACACTACTACAACTTTATCGACGAGGTCGGAGATCCCCCAGAGTTTCTGGTCTCACTCTCAAGAGACCTTGGAAAGATAAAGTACCCAAACATACTGTACCCTGTCGGGGATCCGATCTTCGTCCACATCTATGGCGATGAAAACGAGGGCACGGTAAAGTACATAGGAATAGAGCCAAGACTCGACGACAAGGGAGAGAAGAAATACCTGAGAGTGATGGATGCAATCCTTGAGAGAGCCCCAAACGAGCCCATCCCAAACACTGAAGACGAACTCAAAGAGACGATCCTGAAACTACTCGACGAGTCTGTCACAATTGAAGGCGAAACGATAGAAGAAGCGGGCAAAGAAGGAAGAAAGAGCGTCATCAGCAGTATTCTTGGCGGAAGCATAGGAGAGAAGATCCGACTCACACCCGAGGAGTACGACACCATACACTATCTTATAGTACGAAACATCATCGGAAGCGGCCCACTCGAACCTGTAATCCGCGACCCCTATCTCGAAGATATCCACTCTATCGGGGTAGAGAGCGTCTTCATCGTGCACAAGATCTTCGGGATGATGCAGACGAATATAACCTTTGGTACCCGCGCAGCACTCGATGATTGGCTGCGAAGCATGAGCGAGCGCATCGGAAGACCTGTGAGTGAATCGACACCGATAGCAGACGGAGCACTCCCTGATGGGAGCCGTATCAACATCATCTACAGCGATGATGTGAGCCGCCGGGGCAGCAGCTTCACCATGCGTAAATTCGCAGATATTCCTGTCAGCATCATCCAGCTCATCAACTGGGGCGCAATCGATGTGAACCTCGCAGCCTACATGTGGATCTGCCTTGAGAACGGGATGAGCATATTCTTCAGCGGAGAGACAGCATCAGGCAAGACCACAATGCTCAACGCCTGCCTCCCATTCGTTAACAGGAAACACAAGATATACTCTGTAGAGGATACAGCAGAGGTTCAGCCACCACATGCAGTCTGGCAACAACTGATCACACGCGAGCAGGGACCACCCGAATCCCACGTTGACATGTTCACACTCCTGAAAGCAGCGCTCAGGTCGAGGCCCAATTATATCATTGCCGGCGAGATCCGGGGTGTTGAGGGTGCTGTCGCCTTTCAGGCGATGCAGACTGGACACCCGGTCCTTGCGACCTTCCATGCAAGCGCTGTTAAGAAGATGATACAGCGGCTCACAGGCGATCCCATAAACGTGCCTGTGACATTCATCGATAATCTGAACATTGCGATGATCCTCCAGGCTGTGTATCGAAAAGGTGATTTTCTCCGTCGCTGCATATCTGTTGAAGAGATCGAGGGATACTACGAGGAGGCTGGCGGAGTTGTCACACGAGCGGTCTTCCAGTGGGACCCTGCTTCAGACGTCCACCACTTCAGAGGTCTGAACAACAGTTTCATCCTGGAGAACAAGATCGCAGACAAACTTGGGTACGAGGATAAGCGTGAGATATACGAGGATCTCTTCCTCCGTGCCCGCATCCTCCAGCGGATGAGAGAGGAGGGAATTGAAGAGTACTATGATGTCTTGAAGGTGATCTGGGAGTTTCAGGAGAAAGGCATCGACGGACTCTCTATCCCTATATAACCCGGGTGTCAGAAGATGGAGTACTACAGGGCATTCGCTACGATGGGCATCACACCCGATCTCTACATCAAAAAGTATGCCATTCCACTCGTAGGAATTGGACTATTGTTTCCAATACTAATCACACTCATTCTCGGAGACCTGACACCACCCCCTGTGAAAACTGTGCTATACCTGATCCCAGTAGCCCTCACCCTTCTGATAGTCATGTATCCCATCACCTTTCTTGAGTCACGCAAACGACAGATAGATGACAGCATACATTATTACGTGACCGAGCTTGGCGTCTTGTCAACTGCGAGGATGTCACGCAAGGATCTGATGGGAAAGGTCTCCGAGAATGAGGCATACGGGTTTCTCGCAGAGGAGACTGCGAAGATCCACATGTTGATGGATAAATGGAACTTGAGTTTTGCAAGAGCATGCCAGTTCATCGCCCAGCGCACTCCCTCGTGGCTCTTTGCAGATTTTCTTGGTCGTTTCGCCCATGCTGTCCAGGCTGGCGAGGACGTGGAGACGTTTCTCCGATCCGAGCAGAAGGTTGTGATGAACGACTTTGACACGATGTACCGGGATGCCCTTCACTCAATCGATATGATAACAGAACTCTTCGTATCCCTCATGATGTCCCTGATATTCATAGTATCCTTCGCAATCATCCTCCCTGTGATAATAGGCATGGATTCCACGCTTCTGATGCTGGGCTCTCTCTTGATCTTCGCTGTATCTGAGGTTGCACTGGTCTATTTTGCAAAACTACGGGTTCCAAAGGATCGTATATGGCATACACTTGATATTGAGACCCGGGCAGATCGTGCCATAAAGCGCACGTTCCCAATCTCCATCATCGCGTGTGGAGTGGTTGGAGTGGTGGTCTTTGTGGCTGGAATATTTCCCACAAACGTGATGATCGCAATGATGATAACGCCACTCATAATAACGGGGCGTGTTGCAAGCAGGGAGGAGGAGAAGATCAAGCGGAAGGATGATAACTTTGCAGCATTCATCCGCTCACTCGGCGCAACAGCAGGCGCAAGAGGCGGGATGGTGAACGAGTCGCTCCGTGAACTGACAGAACACGACTTCGGACCACTGAGCGAGGAGATCAGAGCCCTCTACAAGAGGCTCGCAACCCGCGTCAACAAGGTGCGCTCATGGGAGTACTTTGCGGCAGGCACAGGCAGCAACCTGATCGAACGATTCGGAACCATCTTCGCAGAGGGCACGCACATCGGCGGAAAACCAGAGGTGATAGGTGAGATTATAGGGGATAACTTCATGCACATCACATCCCTTCGAAAACTCCGTTACAGCAGTTCAAGATCACTCGTTGGAACACTCTACGGTCTCACCGCCGGAATAGCATTCACACTCTTCCTCTCAGTCGTGATAATGGATATGCTCACACGTGTCTTCACATCAGCCGAGATACCTGCTGGGATGGACATCGGATTATCTCTCGATGTAGCAGAATCGATCAACATGGAGATGATAAACCTCTTCGTGATTCTCATGATGCTCATCCACGCAGCCCTCTCCTCAATCCTTATACGGATAGTCGATGGCGGGCACATCTTCAACACCTACACCCACTTTGTGGGGTTGACCTGGACATCAGTGATCTGCGCGGAGATGACCGTTCGACTCGTAACACCGATGATAAGCGCAGGGGGCGGCTGGGGCTAACCCCCTCTATGCCGCAGCCAGAGATAGATTCCGCCAACAACCGAGACGATGATTGCAAAGAGAAGAATAAACGAGGTGAAGATGCCACAGAGCGCCTGTTTCGGTCGAAGAGCCACCTCATCATCCTCAACAGAAGCCAGATCACCCTTTATGTGCAAGAGGTTCGATCTCACCTCCCTCTCTGTACCGCGAAGATCAGAGTACGTGGCAGTCCCGGGTGGTGATATCCGGTCGGCACCCAGACGGATGGTGTACTCCATCGTTACGCTCTCACCTGCCTGAAGCACGTCTGCCCAGATAGTGCCACCCGATAGCAACTCAGAGTCGAGTGGGAGCTTGTCGCGAAAGATGAGATCAGCGTCCAGATCCCCTCTGTTCGTAATCTCAACCTCGATCGTTGCAAGATCACCATCGAGCTTAACGAGTCTCTTCTCGATCGATATGAGTGGGCCATGAACCAATAGTTGAACCTCGTTTGAAGTGATCGTCACACCGTCAAAGCTCACATCCGTGCCATCGAGCGTGAATAAGCCAGGCTGGGTTGGGAGCACCGAGTAGACGATCGTGGTATTATTCTTTGCTCCAAGACTCAGATTGCGGGGGGGAGTGGTGATGTACTCAATAGTCTCAGGGAGCACGTCAACGAGACTCAGATTCACGCTCGTTGATCGTGAATTATAGAGATATAAACTTATATTCACAGGCCTCGTGGTATCAACCTCGCCTGGCACTATCGACTTCTTCGCAACAACGGTTGAGAGAATCATAATCCGCTTCTCCAGTACATCAGTATACTTCCGCCCAAAAAAGTCATAGCCAGATAGCTCCACAGTGATCACAAGCTCACTTGCAGCTGGAAGATCGCCGATCGAGGCGTGAAAGACGGTTCCGTTATCCAGTCGAGATGCACTCTGGAGATGTGGTGTGACACTCGCATTGGAGCTGGTTGTTATCCGTAGAGTGACAAAATCGGTAGACGGCTGAGGTGGCAGCCGAACTTCGAGATGGATCGTCTCACCAGGAGTGTACTCCAGCTTATCGGTGTGAAGCGTTGCATTGAGCGCGGGTCGAATCGGCTCGTAAAAGTAAGCCTCTGCCCTTCCCTCTGGATCAATATCTGTGATACAGATCTTGAGACGATCATCATAACTCTTCTCACCCCCCTCATAAAAGAGATCATGATAACTCTCATCCCCAAAACTGGTCTCGAGTTCAACATAATCCTCTCCAAAGACCGTAGCCTTGACCTCCCAATCACCAACCCTGACAGGTCTCGCCCACAGAAGAACTCTGTGATCGATCTCGCGCCACACCAGCCTCCTCTCAGGGAGAACCACTCCAACGAGTGGAAGACCGTCTCTTATCTCGATGAACCTGAGACCATAACCATCATACACCCGCGTCTCGCCAAGATAGAGATCAAAGAGCCTCACAAAACGATCATCTCGATAGATAATCAAGGTTACACTCTCATTGTCCACTGAGTACAGCTTTACAAAATAATCACCAAAGCTCAGACCTCCTGAAGAATTGAGATAGAGAAGCTCACTCACAGACTCAACCTCTTCGAAGACTCTCCCGGACGCAGAAGATAGAGGAGTGAGTAGAGGAGTGAGGATGACGAGAACGAGGATAGAAGATACCACCCAGTGCATAACAACAAAACATGTAAAAACTATTTTTTAAATGTTTTTATCTTATCCGAATATACTATATTCTGAGTATCTTCACAGCCTCAAAATCCCCCGTTACTATATCTCTTCCTCTTTTTTTTCTGGTTTTTTGAACTGCTTTGCCACTTGACGTATCAGAACGATATCGCCTATTGCAAGCACCCACCTGAACGGTATGATCACACCATGGTTCGTCGTATCGAAGAGGTTGGGATTCAACTTGGTGGTGGCAAGACCGACAATCTTCTGTTCCTCAAGGTCCAGTTGGACATCATTGACTCTACCAACATAAAGACCTTTGTCCGTATAAATATCCAATCCATATAATGTAGAGATCTCTACGCGCATATACGTTCCTCTAAACCAGATCTATCTCTTTACCATTCTCATATCCGTATTTATTCTCTCTGATACTCAAACTGCCATCACTAAGATTCATCCTAATCACCCTATTATACAACCAATGACATAGTATAAAAGTATCAAAGTATAAAAATTATACTGTTCTATTATACTGTTCTGGGATCTTGAAAAAACTCTTTCAAACCCTCGGTCTGAGTTTCTCGATACGCTTTTGCACCGCCTTCAACACATCCTCGTTATCCTGATATGTAAGGGGCTCACCGCAGTCAGGGCAGACAAAACCCATCTCTGCAGCACTCTCGAAGACATATCTTGAACATCCATTCTTACACGTGTAAAATATATTCTCCTCTTCAAACCTCATACGCTCTTCAAGATTTGCCGCAAGCCTCTCACGCTCCTCCTCAATAAGACCGGGTAAAGGGCTCAGATCAAGCTTCCAGAGATACGTCAACCACCCACTATCGGTGTCACGCACACGCCTGTATGATGCAAGCCGTTTCTCATAGAGTATAAAAAGAGTCCTCCTCACCACATTTAAGAGCACACCCGTCGCCCTCGAAACCTCCTCATCAGTGACCTCACCCTCAGGCATCCTCTCCAATACCTTTATACCATTCTCACCCACGAGCCTATGAAAATAGCCATGAATGATCGGGTTATCCAACCTCGCCAAGACAAACACCACCCCAATACTATCTACCTGTCTGTAGATTAATCTTACGATAAACAATGCTGTGTTGAACAATTGGCTGGATGGGGTATATCTTCAGGTAATTGTTTCTCTGAGAATGTAAGTTTAAACACTTATGAGCATGTTGTAGAAGATGAATTTCATCTTTATTTCTTGAAACAAGGCTTCTGTAGATCTTGCTCTGCATGTCTCTCCAAATACTCTTTTAACACCAGAGAAGAAACTCTCTGTTGTCCATCTGCAGCCATACCTGTATTTATCTTTCCATCTTTCATGACCTAACTCTTTTGGGTTCTCTTACTCTCTTAGCTCTGGATGGAGAGCCTCTTGACTTTGTTGAAGAGTTACTTCTTATCTTGATCACTGGTTCTACATTATTTTCAGCAAGATAATTGAAATTCTCTCTGCTATCATAACCTCCATCACCATATACCCTAGTTATCTCTCCACCTCTTCCTTTAATTTGCTTTACCAGAGGTTTTAACATCTTTCCATCACCTGTTCTTTCATCTGTTATCTTTAAGGCTAAGAGTTTCCTTGTTTTAACGTCTATAGCAATATGAACCTTAATCCAACCCTTTCTCGTTTTCCATTTATGTCTGATCCACTCTCCTCTATTCGTTATCTTCATACCAGACGAATCTATTGCAACTACAAGATCTTCTCCAAGATTACTAGAGAGTTCAAAGTCTAGTTTCCTCAACCTCTTACAAACAGTGGAATAATCAGCTACCTTTAACTCAGGTATATATTCTGATAATTTCCTCAAAAATCCTTCCATTTGTCTTAATGGAAGGAAAGCTACATGCAAGAAAGCTAGAAAACACATAAAGGTTCGAGGAAACCTGAAAGGTCTGCCAACCTTCCCCTCATTCATCCTATTTAATTCTTCATCCCAGTTCTCAAGGAAATCCAATGAGATATAGAGTTCTCCCCTCCGCACAAGTTTTTCATTATATTCCTTCCAATTTCTCTTACTCTGCATCCCAATCATCCCTCCTGTAAATGAGAAATACAGGAAGGAAACTTAAGAGTTATTCAACACAGCAAAGATTTGAGTTTTGCAAAGGTCTTTGTTACATCTTCTTACATCTTCCAGTACTCTCTCTGCACCTGTTTCACCTCGCTTATTCTCTCTTTAACCACGCTGCGTACCGATTCGGTTCTTAGTTCGTGCCTGTGCCCTTGAAAGCCTCTGACGATCTCATAGACCGAGTCTGCAAGTGCGTTAAGATCATACCCACCTTCAAGCGATGCCACCATCCGACCCTTGCAGAGCTTCTCTGATAGATCGACGATGGTATCTGCAAGCACCCCGAAGCCATCGGCCGTGAGGTTCATGCTGGCGAGAGGGTCTCTCTCTGCAGGATCCCCTCCACTCGATACCAGTATGATCTCTGGTTTGAACTCTTCTGCTATCGGACACAAGACCTCTTTGAATACCTCTCTATAATCTGCATCAGTGCACCCGGCGGGAAGTGGCACGTTAACGGTGTAACCCCTGCCATCACCACTCCCGACCTCACTGACCTGACCTGTGCCAGGGTAGTGCGGGTACTGGTGTGTGGAAAAGTAGAGTACACTCGGATCAGAGTAGAAGGCGTCCTGTGTCCCGTTGCCATGATGCACGTCCCAGTCCACGATAAGGACGCGGGAGAGACCTTGCTTCTTCTGCGCATGCCTTGCTGCTATCGCCACATTATTGAAGAGACAGAATCCCATCGCACGATCTGGTGTTGCATGATGCCCTGGTGGACGCACCACCCCGAAGACGTTCCGAAGATCGCCGCTCATGAGAGCATCCACACCTGCAATCACACCACCCACTGCAAGGAGCGCCACCTCGTAGGAATCAGAGCATACAGGTGTGTCCATATCGAGTGGAAGACCCTTCCTGCAGTGATCCCTAACACGCTCTATATGCGAGGGCGTGTGCACGTACTCCAACTCCGATTCTGTTGCTCTTCGCGGCGAGACGCTCACGAGACCCTCGAGTGATCCGAGCCGCTTCATTATTGCAACAAGCCTCTCAGCACGCTCAGGATGACCAACCGTTCTGTGCAGCTGATAATCTGGATGATACACAATCCCAGTTCTATTGGCCGACATAAAACCGAGTATAGACCCCAACCACTATAAAATTATAACCTCTGAACATGGCTTTACATTCCTATAGGACAGGTAAGGCTAATATGTGGGTTATTATTATTTAGAGTGGTTATTATGAAGTTTGATCCTGATGATTTTAGGGTAGGTGATGGGCTTGATCTTGGCGTGTTATGGAGGAGGGGGCGATCTGTGCTCTCTCGCCGTTCGATAAATAGGAGGTATCCTCGCAACAGTCCTCTCTTTGGAAAGCCACACCCGGTATTTGATACTGTGCATCGTCTGCGGGAGGCGTATCTTCGTCTCGGTTTTGATGAGATGGTAAATCCTGTGATTGTGGATGAAGAGGATGTTCGCAGGCAGTTTGGAGACGAGGCTCTGGCTGTGCTTGACCGCTGTTTCTATCTTGCAGGTCTTCCGCGTCCTGATGTTGGCATCTCTGATGAACGTGCCTCGATGGTGATGGAACTTCTTGGCATCGATAAGGCAGGTGTTGAGGAGATCCAAGGAGTTCTTCACAGCTACAAGAAGGGCGAGGTTGGAGGTGATGACCTGGTGGCAGAGATCAGTCATCGTTTGAACGTTCCTGATTCCGATGTGGCGGTGATGCTTGATCGTGTATTTCCAGAGTTCAAGGACCTCCAGCCAGAGTCCACAGAGAGAACTCTCAGAAGTCACATGACGACTGGCTGGTTCATCACGCTATCGGCTCTCCTTGAACACGCACCCATGCCTCTCCGTCTCTTCTCTGTTGATAGGTGTTTCAGACGTGAACAGGAAGAGGATGCAGCGAGGCTTATGGCGTATCACTCCGCATCTTGTGTGATCATGGACGAGGATGTGATTGTGGATGATGGCATGGCAGTGGCAGAGGGCTTGCTCTCACAGTTTGGATTTGAAGACTTCAAGTTCATGCCTGATGAGAAACGGAGCAAGTACTATATCCCCGATACTCAGATCGAGGTCTTTGCATATCACCCCAAGCTTCTGGGTTCGAGTGGCAAGTACTCGGATGGCTGGGTTGAGATCGCCACGTTCGGGATCTACTCACCAACCGCGCTTGCAGAGTACAACATCCCATACCCTGTCATGAACCTCGGGCTCGGAGTTGAAAGACTTGCCATGATACTCCACAATGCGCATGATGTTCGAGCGCTCACGTATCCACAGTTCCCACAGTATCGGTCGAGCTGGGAGATAAGCGACCACGAACTTGCGAGGATGATACGTGTGGAAGACGAGCCTGTAACCGATACCGGACTCGAGATAGCAGAGGCAATAGTCAAGACGTGTGAGGCTCACCGAGACGAGCCAAGCCCCTGCAACTTCACAGCGTGGGAGGGAGAGCTATTCAACAGAGGTATCGTTGTGAGTGTTGTGGAGCCAGAGGAAGGGACACGCCTCTGTGGACCTGCTGCGATGAATACCGTTGTGGTGCACAAAGGGAACATAATAGGGGTTCCGCCGAGAGAGAAGAGACTGATTGAAGAGGGTGTGAGTACGAAGATCAGATACATCGATGCATTCGCCGCAATGGCTGCAAGCGAGATCGAGAAAGGGCTCTGCAACGGACTGGATGAGGTCACGCATCGGGTGCGAATCGTGAAGACACCAGGCGAAGTCAACCTGAAGATAGACCCGGTTGCCCAGCGATACATAACAAGCCACAAGAAGAAGATCGACATACGTGGACCCATCTTCACCACCGTACAGATGAACGTGGAATGATCAAATTACACCGCAAAGCCTATTTTTGTATGGGTTGAAGGCTGTGGTATTATGAGGATTATCTCTGTTGTTGGGTATAAGAAGTCGGGTAAGACTGCGCTTGTTGAGAGGCTGGTTGGTGCATTGGGGCGTTATGGTAGGGTTGGAACTGTGAAGCACGTCTCGGGCGATGGGTTGAGTTTGGGTGGGACTGATACGGATCGGCATATCAGAGCGGGTGCGGAGGTCACGGTGGCTGTCTCTCGTGATGAACTCGTTAAGTTTGTCAGCGGTGCAGGTCTCAGGGGTGCGCTCGATGAACTCTGCGATGATGGTATGGACTTTGCTGTGGTTGAGGGGTTTAAGGATAGCGGGCTTTCGAAGATCTCTATCGGACTTGAGTCGAATAGGCTGGATAATGTGGTGAAGCATGTTGATGCGGGACAGGATTTTGATGATGAACTGATCTCTGACCTTGTCAGGTTGACCCTTGCCGAGAGAGAGTATCATACGTTGAAGTCACTTATTCGCCGCGTCAGGTCGAATCCTATGATACGGTACGCTGGTGCTATCGGGAGCTTTACTGGTATTGTGCGTGAGGTTACCGGGGACGTCTCCACACGTGGCTTGGAGTTTGAGCATTACGAGGGCGTTGCTGAGGAGAAGATGGAAGAGATCTGCAGCGAGTTAAGGGCGCGGGAGGGCGTAGTTGATGTACGTATGTATCACAGGACGGGTTGGATCGGTCCTGGTGAAGATATTCTCTATATTGTGGTTGCTGCGAGCCATCGGGACCAGCTCTTCTCTGTTCTCCGTGAGGCTATCGAACGGCTCAAGGTGGAGGTGCCTATCTGGAAGAAAGAGTATACTGATAGAGGAGAGTTCTGGGTTGAGGGGGAGAAGGGATGAGCCGATGAGTTGGGGTTGTGACTCGTTTGCGCGTTTTGTCTCTTGCGGCAAAGAGTTATATAACTTCCATCTAAAAGATAGGGTAGATTGGATTTGAAAAGAGTTTCTCCATAGAGTAGAACGGTGTGATGTTATGGGTGAATTTATCGTGAAGGGAAGTTTCAAGGCAGACGATGGATGGAGGGTCTTTACCAAGACCGTCAGTAGCAATAATGAGAAGAATGCTGTTGAGAAGACTTATTCATTATTTGGAAGCAAACACAGGCTGAAGCGTAACTCTATCAGGATCGAGAGTGTTTCGGAGGTTGGTGCATGAGTCAGGAGCGGAAGATAACTCAGGAAGAGATCAATGAGATGCTCGTTCACTACCAGCAATACCGGGATCAGGTAGAGGCGCTCACACAACAGCTGGGGGTGATAGAGATGTCACTCTCTGATGTAGAGAGAGCGATTGCAACGATCGAAGGCATGATTGGAAGAAGAAAGGGGGAGGAGAGCCTCATACCGATTGGTGCTGGATCGTTCATACACTCTGTCTTGACGAAACCTGAGAGAGTGGTGCTCGGTGTTGGTGCAGGGGTCTGTCTGGAGATGGGTGCTGACGCGGCAAAAGAGGAGCTTGTGAAGAGGAGAGAGGAGATAGAACGTGCTCTTTCCGATCTCACGAAGCGACTCTCTGAGTTAACAGGTAAGATTCAGCAGATTCAGCGGGTGCTTGAACAGGTGCAACTGGCTGAAGCGCAACAATTCCAACAACCTATGGTAGGGCAATGAGACTGTTCACACTCGATCGTTCGCTTAGATACCTGAATGGCACGTATCGCGTCTTGAGCGAAGAGGAGTCACTTCTCAGGATCAGGTCTGTGCAGTCAAAGGTTGGAGTCACGCGGGTTGCACAGATAACAGATCTTGACCGCATCGGCATACCTGTTCATTCGGTCACGCGACCAAGTGCTGCAAAGGGCGCAGTCTCGGTCTACTCTGGTAAGGGTGTGAGCGATGAGCAGTCGAGGATCTCGGCTGTGATGGAGGCGGTTGAGCGCTGTCTTGGAGAGGCGTCCCGCGACAATCTCGATATAAAGGAGCCGCATATCCGGGAAGAGTGGATCGTTGACTCTTATTCCCACCTGGAGGAATTTGAGAATCCTCTTGACCCAAATGAACTGATCCTCCCACAGCCGCTCTCGCCAGAGAGCCCGATTGAGTGGGTGCGTGGCTGGGATCTTCTCGCAGACGAAGATGTCCTCGTACCTGCAAATGCAGTCTATCATCCCTATAATCCACCGCCGAGTGTTTTCAGACTCTTTCGAAGTGATACCAACGGGTTTGCAGCAGGAAACTCCATCGAAGAAGCGATCCTGCATGGCTTACTCGAGGTTGTCGAGCGTGATGCCTACAGCATTGCAGAGGGAACGAGGGAGACAGGTTCACGGATCGTACTTGACCCATCAGATGGCACACCATACACACTCTTTAAGAAGTTTACTGATGCCATGGTCGATGTCTATCTCTGGAACCTCCCATCCGAGACAGGTATTCCTACCATTCTTGCAGCACTCGACGACAGAGCCCTGAGAGATCCAGCACTGCTCGTGATCGGGGCAGGCGCACACCTCGACCCTGCTGTTGCAGTCACTCGGGCACTCACTGAAGCGGCACAGTCCCGGCTCATCCAGATACACGGTGCACGCGAGGACACTCTGAGAGAAGAGGTCATGCGAAGAGCAGGCTACACAACTGTCAAACGGATCAATCGACACTGGTACAACAAGAGGAGAGAGACGATCACACTGCCTGAGATCGCGAACTGCGCAGAGCGAAAGCCGTATGAGAATATACGGATCGTCCTCGATCGCATAGCAAGGATCGCCAGTAGAGCGATCATCGTCAACCTCACAAGAGAGAAGATCGAGATACCGGTCATACGCGCCATAGTCCCGGGACTTGAGGTCTCGGCGCTCGATTCAACACGTATCGGGGAACGGGTGCGTGAAGAGATGAAGCGCAGAAGAAGAGGAGGGCATCTGTGGGCGAAGCGAGGAGGATAATCATCTACACGGGCACGAGCATCACACACGAGGATGCAAGAAAGATCCTCTCAAACGCCGATTACCGACCACCAGTACGCCGCGGCAACATCATAAGGGCGATCAGAGAAGAACCGGATGTGATCGGAATAATTGACGGCGTCTTCTTCAACCGTGCAGCCGTTGGGCACAGGGAGATACTTGAAGCGATCAAAAGAGGCATCACAGTCTTTGGAGGTGCAAGCATGGGCGCACTTCGCGCATCAGAGCTTGACAGACACGGAATGATAGGAGTCGGAACCATCTACCAGCGATACCGAAGCGAGATATACACGTCGGACGACGAGGTTGCAGTTGTGCTCGACCCTGAGACCTGCAAGCCGCTCTCAACCCCACTCGTGAATATCCGCGAGACACTTCACAAGGCTGCAGCAGAAGACCTGATCACACCAGATGAAGAGAGAGAGATTGTGAGGATTGCAAGAGAGACATACTACCCTGAGCGAAACTACAGGGCACTCCTTGAGAGGGCAAGAGATAATGCCATCCTCACACGAGAGAGAGCAGAGGAACTCCATAGATATATAGAGGAGCATGCGGTCGACCTGAAACGAGAGGACGCGATAGAGGTGATTCATCGAATAAAACGTGAGACAGAGAGACGGTGAATCAAGATGGTAGATGAGATCCAGAAACTATTAAAGAAACACGGATACCAGAGAGCAGGAAGACATAGTGCGGTTAAGACATGCCTGTGGCTGAAAAGAAGCATTAACAATATGGGGCAGTGCTACAAATCACGGTTTTATGGCATAGCATCCCACCGCTGTATCCAGATGACACCCACACTCCAGTGCAACCAGAGGTGCCTTCACTGCTGGCGGGCAATCGATGCAGCGATCCCTGAGACGCCCTGGGACTCGCCAGAGGTGATAGTGGATGAGACGCTTAGAGCACAGGAGCGCCTGGTCTCAGGCTACGGGGGATCGGCACGTGCAGAGAGAAGTCTCTGGGAAGAGTCAAAGAACCCGCGCCACGTTGCAATATCACTGGCAGGCGAGCCAACACTCTACCCATCCCTAGGCGAACTTGTAAACGCCTTCCACAGGAAGGGTCTGACCACATTCGTTGTGAGCAATGGCACACGCCCCGAAGCGATCGATGAGATCGACCCAACCCAGCTCTACCTGAGCCTCACAGCCCCTGACCGCGAGACGTACCTGCGAGTCTGCAGGCCAGAACGAGAAGAGATGTGGGAAGACCTCCTTGAAAGCCTCGAGATCCTATCAGAGAAGAGAACACGAACCGCGATCCGAGTAACACTCATAGAGGGCGTGAACGACAGAGATCCAAGAGGGTATGCAGCACTCATCAACCGTGCAACACCAGACTACATCGAAATAAAAGCATACATGCACCTCGGATTCTCACGAAAACGACTTGAAAGAGGTGCAATGCCGACACATTCGAAGATAAAAAGATTTGCACAGAAAATAATCGAGTATACAGGGTATAGATGGGTGGATGAGAGTGAACCGAGCAGAGTGACCCTCCTCTCAAGAGATGGGAAGAAGGAGAAGATAGAGAGAGAAGACGCGAATTGAGAAGTTCGAAGGGGGAGGGAATGAGAGTCACGAGAAAAGGTGTTCTGATCGCTGTTGAAGGAATCGATGGTGCCGGTAAAAGCACACAGGTAGATCTCCTCGAGAGACATCTCACCTCTCTCAAACCTTCAACCACGTACGTTCTCCGACTCAAAGAACCGACTGACGGACCTTTCGGAAAAAAAATCCGCGAACTTGCAGAAGATGGAAGATCCAGCACCAGCGTCATGGAAGAGTTTCAATTGTTCCTAAACGATCGAATAGAAGACGTGAAACAAAACATAATGCCCGCCCTTAAAAGAGGATCTATCGTGATCATGGACCGCTACTACTTCTCAAACATAGCCTACCAAGGCGCTCGCGGGCTGAACATCGATTATATCAAGAACGAAAATGAAAAGATCGCACCAGTACCTGACATTCTCTTAATAATCGACATCCCCCCAGAGATCGGCATCTCACGCATCCGTAATCTCCGAGGCGATACACCAAACGCATTCGAAGACGAGAGATACCTTGAGAGAGTAAGAGAGATCTTCACCACTCTAGCAGAAGAGCTCCCATACGCCCATCTGATCAAAGGAGAGAAGCCTATTACAAGCGTCCACGAGGAGATCATGGAGATCGTTCTCGCAGATCTTCCCAACCTCTCCAGTAGCTCCCAATCATGAAGACCTTCAAAAGTGTTAAGTAAATGGGCTTGCATCTCTCCTTCCTGAGGTTGTGTCTATGGAGTTGAAGGTTCTTGTCAGCGATCCGATTGCAGATGAAGGTCTTGAGATTCTTCGCAAGGAGTTTCTGGTGGATGTTGCAACAGAGTTGAGCCATGATGAACTGAAGAGGAAGATACCCGGGTATGATGCTCTTCTTGTCAGAAGCCAGACAAAGGTGACAGGTGATATCATCGAAGCCGGTGAGAGATTGAAGATCATCGGCAGGGCAGGAGTCGGTGTTGATAACATCGATGTTGCTGCCGCGACAAGGAAAGGGGTTATCGTTGTTAACGCGCCTGAAGGCAACACCATCTCGGCTGCCGAGCACACGATCGCTATGATCCTCGCAGTCTCGCGTAAGATTCCCGAGGCGCATGCAAGCCTCGTTGGAAGGCGGTGGGATCGTAAAAAGTTCATGGGCGTGGAGCTTCGCGGTAAGACACTTGGGATTGTTGGAATCGGGCGCGTTGGGGCAGAGGTTGCGAAGAGAGCAATAGGTTTTGAGATGGATCTCCTTGCCTACGATCCTTTTATCTCGAGTGAACGGGCTTCCGAGCTGGGAGTGAAGCTCACAAGCCTCGATGAAGTTATAAGTAAATCGGATTATATCACCGTTCACACCCCCTTAACGAAAGACACGGTGAATCTGATCGATGCTGAAGAGTTCGAGAAGATGAAGCCAACCGCGTACATAGTAAATTGTGCTCGCGGTGGAATAATCAACGAGGACGCGCTCTACAATGCACTCAAGAGTGGAAGAGTCGCAGGTGCAGCACTCGACGTCTTCGTCGAAGAACCACCACTTAGTAGCCCCCTACTCGACCTTAAAAATGTTGTTGTCACACCACACCTCGGAGCGTCCACTGAAGAGGCACAGGTGAAGGTAGCGGTGACGGTGGCAGAAGAGATCAAGAACGCGCTCAACGGACGCCCTGTCAAGAATGCGATAAACATGCCCTACGTGCGCCACGAGCTCATGACGATACTCACGCCCTATATCCAGCTCGCAGAAAAACTCGGGAGGATCGGATCTCAGCTCGTCAGCGGCACGTACAGTTCAGTTACGATCCAATACCATGGCGAGATTGCAGAGAAAGAGGTTGAGACCGTGACCATTGCCGCCATGAAAGGCTTGCTTGAGAACGTCTTTGGAGAGGGCGTGAACTACGTCAACGCACCAGTCGTTGCAAGGGAGCGAGGAATAAAGATCACCGAGAGCAAGTCAGAGACGATGGAGTACTATCCGAACGTGATAAGCCTCATAATCGAACACGACAACACAACCCGAATGGTGAGCGGAACGGTTGTAGGCGGCGAAGATCGCATCGTTCAGATAGACGATTACCACCTGGACATCGCACCAACCCAGAACATGATCCTCGCAGTCCACGAGGATCGACCAAACATCATAGGACCGTGCTGCGTGGTGCTTGGAAGACACAACATCAACATAGCAGGCATGCAGGTCGGAAGAATCAGACAGGGAAGCGACGCTCTGATGATACTGAACATCGACACCCCAATAACAGACGAGATACTGGAAGAGATACGATCCGTGAGCGGGATTAAGTCCGCACAGCAGATAACACTATAACACGCTCTAACACGCCCACAGTTCGCCCTTTTGGCAGAGAAGGCTTTAGAGGCATCAAGCAAGATGATAGATGAGGGGGAAATGGATTTATCAGATGAAGATTCTCTCTCGTCTGATGGATATTCTCAGACTTGTTCGCGATCGTGCCACGTCAAACCACGCCCGTATCGGAATCGGTGTTGAGAGTGAGAACCCGGAGAAGGTTGTGAAGAGCGCCAAGGAAGCATCCGAGTTTGCCGATGTGGTACTGGTTGGGAGAGAGGAAGACCTCATGGGAGTTGATCTTGAAGCGGTCCATGACGAGGATCCATCAAAGAGACTCGTTGAACTCCTGTTATCTGGCGAGATTGATGGTGCTGTTCGCGGCAATCTCGGGTCAAAGAGAACACTTGGGGTCTTGAAGGAGCGCTTTGGACTGGAACGATTGTACCGCGTCTCGCTATTAGTCTCCTCTGACGGAAGACCCTTCTTCCTTGCACCGGTGGGAATCGATGAGGGAGAGACGATCTCAGAGCGATTCGTGCTTGCGAAGAAGGGGTGTGAATTCATCGAGCGCCTTGGGATCACGCCCATCGTTGGTGTTCTCTCAGGCGGTCGCTTTGACGATCTTGGCAGAAGCCCTCGTGTTGATCAGAGTCTTGCCGAGGGCGAGTTCGTCACAGCCTCGCTACAACGAGCAGGCGTTGATGCTACGCATTACACTGTGCTTGTGGAAGACGCCATTCGAGACGCGAACTTCATCATCGCACCTGACGGGATCACTGGCAACCTGATGTACCGAGTGCTCGTCTTACTCGGTGGCGGTGACGGTCTCGGCGCACCTGTCATGATGAACCATGTCTTTATCGACACATCACGCGCCAAGGGCGATTACTCAAAGCCCATCATGCTGGCTTCTGCACTCACCAGTTGAAACGAGTGAATAAAGTGAAAAAAGCTAAGTATAGACACCTTTACAGTTGATGAAGTGATGAAGTGTGAGTCGATGAGAGAGAACGTGAAGGAGATTATGACACGAGCTATTGTACTTCTTGGTCTATCACTGCTTATATCTCTCTTCTTCATAGAGGCGACTTTAGCCGTTCCCTCAGGTGATATCGAGTGGGGGGAGCCACAGGTCCACTTCCTCCATATAGGGGAGTCGGTGGTTCGTGGGGATTATGTGATCGAGGCGACCGACTTCTTCTCGAACTATGCGCTTATCACGATCTATGATAAAGACTGGAATCGGCTTGCATCCAACGTGACTTGCACTGGAGAGTATGTGGAGTGGAATAATAGTATCAATGTCTCGCTTCTTGAAGTGCATACAAGTATCGGTAATACGAGTCGTTTGAACGTTCCTGTTGACCAGTGGATAAAGATAGAGTCAAGACTCGTTGGAGTGCCGAGGCTCACCATTGCACTCCAGTCAGAGAAGTATCTCCATACAGCGGGCGAGGAGATATCTATCAACGTCTCTGTTCGAAACTATGGCACTGGAAGACTCAAGAATGCACGACTGGTTCTGAATACAGATCTCACACCCGTAAATGGGGATAAGACAGAGTACGATCTATACGAGATAGCGGCAGATAACACTTCAGAGGATAATAACCCATCTGAGATGATAAACGTGAGATTCAAGGCTCCAGCGAGTATCTACAATGCCACGTATAACATAACGGGCGTCGTGACAGGCGAGGATCTCTTCGGAAATCTCTACAGAAAGGAAGATACTGTGCACGTGAAAGTACTTGGTTCCCACAGGGTCGAGGCTCATAAGTATGTGAGAGAACGCGCGTACATCGGTGAGAAGGTCTATGTCACACTGAGCGTTCTGAACAATGGCACCGTCTCTCTTAAGAATCTCACACTGACCGATGCCCTGCCAAAGCCCCTCCACCCCCCACCCAATTATAGTTTGAGATGGTCTTTCGATCTTCCACCAGGCGCACACAAGAGCATATCGTATCCCTGCATAGCGAGAAGTCCAGGTGCGTACGTTCTGCCTCCAGCAGTTCTGAACTGGGAGTTTAACAATATTAATTACACTCTCCAGACTGAGAGACCACGCGTTGTTCTAAGCGGGCCATCCGTATCTGTGGTGAAGACTGCAGATAGAACGAAGATTCCACCGAACGGCAGAGTAAAGATAAGCCTTGTTGCTACAAATACTGGAGATCAGGCTGCTGTCGTGAGAATAGAAGACCATATACCAGAGGGTGTTAAACTCGTCAGCGGCGACCTCTACAGATCTCTCATCGTCTATCAGAACGAGACGAAGAGACACACCTACACGTTAGAGTTGCCAGCAAACGGTACCATAATCCTGCCTCCAGCACTTACGAGCACGACAGACCTCCTGCAGTTCTATGAAGACCCTGGGCAGCTGCCCTACTCACGGCATAATATCAGGAGCAGGACAAACACCATAGAGTTGATCGTGGAACCTCTTGAGATATCCCACGAGGATGGGCTCATGAGAACGATCGTCACCCCCACACCAAGACCATTTGTGGTGGAGGTCAAAGAGACACCACTTCCAGTACCTGCAAAGTCCGGGAAGACCCCAAGCACTGGTATCGTAACCACAATCTTTGTCTTCGTGGCAGCATCATCTCTCACACGAAAGTTTAAGTTTAAGTAGTGTTAAACCTTAACTTGGGAGAATGTAATATGAGTTGTAGAGTGATCTCTGTATCAGGAATCGTTCTCGTTCTATCTCTGATCCTCTCCCAATCGGCGCTCACTCTTGCTGAGTACCAGCGACCCAATATGACAGGTCTTGCTGGTGAGTGGCATGGCAATGGTAGAATGTGTACCGAGTGCCATGAGGTATTGCTCGGTACCAAGGGTGTTGCAGAGATAACCTGTAGCTCATGCCATACGCACATTAAAAGGGATGGTATCGATCCTGCAGTCGCCAGGTTACATGATGATAGGGTGTGCATCAGGTGTCACATCGGAACCAAAAACAGGAACTCTAATATCTCCAATGTGAGTGTAAAAGACTTCCATCTCTCAATGGCGAATGTAGCCTGCAGTGAGTGCCACACCGAGAGAGACGGAGAGTATCTCCGCCCCAATCAGACTGCATGTCTCGATTGTCACCCAGGCGGTCCCCACGTGGTCCACCCAGATGAGAAGATCGGGGAGCTCTGTCCTCGCTGCCACGGCAGATGGGGGTCGCAGTTTCTCGAGGAAGACTCTCCTCTTCTCACACTCCATGGGTATGTGGCTTCAGGTGTTTCGAGTGAGAATCTCTCCTTTGCTAATGTGAGTTGCAAACCGGGTTTTGTGAGCATTGGTGGGCTCTTGCGAGGTGTTCTTACAAGGTTTATCGGTCTTTTTGGAGGTTTGATCTAAGTTGAAGAGATATATAGCGTTTTTTATCCTTATTATGCTGGTGGTCTTCACACCGGGTTGTGTGAGAAGTCCTTTTGAAAAGGTGCCTGTAGTCAGAGTTGAACTGAGCCTTGGAGATGGTAGTAATGGTAGTGTTGTGACTGTTGAAGAGTTCGATGTGACCCCTGATACGGTGAGTCGCATTCGAAGACCGAGAGATCGGACGTATGACGCTGAATTCCCAGGGGTGACCGTGCGTCCCACAATCTGGAGAAATGTAACCGTGAACGGTGAGATACATAAGAAAGTACTCTTTGGCAACTCTGCATCTGTACCGTATACCGGAGCCGGCAAGTACTCTCTCGTTGCAGGCTTCAAGGATGGCGTATATCCTCAAAAAGGTGAGAGGGTGCATATAATGGTGATGGTGGTTGATGCCTCTGGAAGTCAGACCACCTTTTCAAGAGACATACAGTGGGAGATAGGATCATAGTCCTCACAATAGTATACCACGAGCCAGCCAATAGGAAAGCTTTAAACCATAAACTGCACAACTATGTCGATCCGTTCGTAGGAGGTCTAAAGAGAGATATGCAGTTCTGCCCACGATGTAAGAGCATGATGTTTCCAGTAGGCAATCTCTTCAAGTGTCGAAGATGCGGGGCTGAGATGCCCAGGAACGGTCAAGACTTTACCACAACAACAGAACACAAAGAGCGAAGGATCACGATACTGGAGGGCACAGAGGATGCAGGCCTCCCAACAACGCACGTGAAATGCGAAGAATGCGGCAACGACACTGCATACTGGTGGCTGCGACAGCTTCGAAGCGCTGATGAGAGCGAGACACGCTTCTTCAGATGCACGAAGTGTGGTAAAACGTGGCGTGAGTACGATTGAGGAGAAAATAAATAAGATAATGCATGTTAAGAGCCTTAGCAAGAAGAGTCCCGTAGGGTAGTGGTCAATCCTGCCGGCCTTTGGAGCCGGCGACGGCGGTTCGAATCCGCCCGGGACTACCAGCAAAACCGCTCCGATAGTGTAGCGGCCAATCATTTCGGCCTTTCGAGCCGAAGACTCGGGTTCAAATCCCGATCGGAGCATAATTTATACCATATACCCATCATTATTCTCTTCTTGGAGGTATCTTCAGTATGGTTAAGATCTCTGTTGTTGGCGCTGGCATGGTCGGTGCCACTCTTGTTCAGAGGCTGGCTGAGTCTGAACTCGGCGATCTCGTGATGATCGACGTCGTTGATGGCCTACCACAGGGCAAGGCGCTTGATCTCATGGAGTCTGCGCCTCTCTGCGGTTTTGACGTGGATGTGGTTGGCTCCAATGACTATAGAGACATTGAATCGTCAGACGTGGTGGTTGTAACAGCTGGTCTTCCCCGCAAGCCTGGTATGACCCGTGATGATCTGATCCGGATCAACAGTGGCATTATACGGGACATCTCTTCTAAGGTTGTTGAGTATGCTTCTTCTGCTATACTACTCGTCGTTACCAATCCGCTCGATCTCATGACGTATGCGGCGCTCAAGTACACTGGCTTTGAGCCCCATCGGGTGCTCGGCATGGGTGGCGTGCTTGACTCGGCACGTTTTGCCTATTTTATTGCGCTGGAGCTGGATTGTTCTCCAACTGATGTTCAGGCGATGGTCATCGGGAGTCATGGCGATATGATGCTCCCTCTGCCAGAGTATACCACGGTATCAGGGATTCCGATAAGAGAGTTGCTCTCGAGTGATGCACTTAGCCGATCGGTCTCTCGGACCGTGAATGCCGGGGCTGAGATCGTGGATCTATTGAAGACCGGGAGCGCTTTTTATGCCCCGTCTGCTGCTATCGTGAGGATGGTTGAGGCCGTGGTCCATAATCAGAGGAGGATCATGCCTGCTTCTGTCTACCTTGATGGCAAGTATGGCTTGAAGGATATCTGCATCGGTCTTCCTGTGAGGCTCGGGCGTGGCGGCGTACTTGATGTGATAGAACTTGATCTTCAGAGTGAGACGATGGATGCTCTTCATCGCTCTACCGACTCTCTGCGAACGCTTATCTCGAGTCTGGAGTTATGATCACTCGTGAATCCTTTGTTGACGAGATCGTCTCACTCATAGAGGAGTCAGAGGTCTCTCTTCCCGATGATGTCGAGAGGGCTCTTGAAGCTGCCTTCGAGCGCGAGTCTGATCCGATTGCAAGGTCTCAGCTTGGAGCCATTCTTGAGAATATAGAGATTGCACGTGAGAAGAGGATTCCTCTCTGCCAGGACACCGGGATTCTGATCTTCGATGTTGTGGTCGGGACCCATGCCCGGATCAGTTTTGATATCAGGGATGCGATCGCTGACGCTGTCGCGGTTGCAACGGAGACGGTTCCACTTCGACCAAGCGTTGTTCACCCACTGACCCGAAAGAACACCGGCAACAACACGGGCAAGGGCTTACCCGATGTCCTATTCAATCTCGTCAGAGGCTCTTCTCTCGAGGTCTCTCTCTATCCGAAGGGCGCTGGCTCCGAGAATATGAGTCGACTTGTGATGCTTAAGCCTATTGAGAGTGATGAGATCAGGAAGTTCGTTCTTGAAACGATCATCAGTGCCGGTGGGATGCCGTGTCCGCCAGTTATCGTTGGCGTCGGGATTGGTGGCTCATCAGATCTTGCAACGAGGCTTGCCAAGCGGGCAGCACTTCGACCACTCGGTCCAATGAGTGAGTTTGAGCAGGAGTTATGCGATGCTGTGAACGCGCTCGGTATCGGTCCCATGGGTCTTGGCGGAGATACTACGGCGCTCGGGGTGCATGTTGAGATGGCTCACTCGCACACTGCATCGCTTCCAGTGGCTGTGAACATCCAGTGCTGGGCAAGCCGCAGGGCACATAAAAAGTTCTTTTGATAGAGGGTGATTATAAAGTGGAGCATCATTTGAGAACACCCATTCGGAAGGACTCTCTCACCAGGCTCTCCGCAGGTGATCTTCTGTATATCTCTGGGAGGATCGTTACCGCGCGGGACGAGGCACACAGGCGCATCCTTGAAGTCCTCTCACGCGGTGAGAGGCTGCCCTTCAATCTTGCGGGGGGCGTTCTCTATCACTGTGGACCACTCGTGAGGAAGAATAATACCGGGTGGACGGTGGTCTCCGCCGGTCCAACGACAAGCGAGCGGATGACAGGTCTCACACCTGAGCTCTTGGAGCGTACCAGTCTCTCTGGAATCATCGGGAAGGGTGGGATGAGAGGGCTAGGAGATCTCTTCAGGAAGAAGGGGTGTATCTATCTCGCGTATCCAGGTGGTTGTGCCGCCCTTGCGGCTGAGAGGATAACCCGGGTTGCTGGGGTGCACTGGCTCGATCTTGGGATGGCTGAGGCTGTGTGGGAGTTTGAAGTCGATCGCTTCGGGCCTTTGATCGTTGGAATCGATTCTCAGGGCAGAGATCTCTACGAGAAGGTTCTGAAGCGGTCGAGAGAGCGTTACAGTCCACCGCGTTGATGGACGCATCGCCTTAGTGCAGCGTCTCTTTTCATAAGATTGCTCAACACCTCTTCGAACGACTCGTTCCCTCGAAGCCACCGTTCAAGGTGCATTCCTGTGATGCCGACCCTCCTTCTTCTCGTTAGGACGCGTCTTCGCTCGTCAACTATTCTCTGTGAAACTCCGATTCTTCTGGCAAGAACGCCTGATGAGATGTCTGTGATCGGGTCTTCAATATGCCCTTCTCTCGTAGGTCTTATTAGCATGAGCCGCTTGTCTACACCACTCTTTCTCTCGCTTCTCTCCAGTTCTCTCGTGTTCACTGCGCCTGCAAGGAGGTGAAAGTCTATCTCGGAGTCTGTTGGTTCTATCAGTGGGAATGAGATGTCGATTGTGCCTGTGAGTTTGAGATGTCCTTTGATGAGTGAGAATGGGGTTGCCTGTGTGATCACGCGGGCGAGGATCTCTCTTTCTTCGATGCAGAGTTCGATTTTGAATGATGGAATTCTCTCTCTTACGAAGAGGTCTATGTCGCTCTTTGGTGTGACATCACCCCGTGCAATGCTTCCGAAGGCGAGAGATTCGATTCCATTGTTTGATAGGCGTTCCATCGTTTCTCTGGCACGGGTTCGGAGGAGTTCGAGTAGCTTCCAGTCTTCTTCAGAGTATCTCACCTCGCGGCGCGATCCCATCTCTGCGGTCCTTCTGCGCATCCAGTTCATATTAGAGGGTAATATTATAAGTGGTTTGAGAGCAATGATCATTTGATAATGGTTATGATGATGTCATTGGTTGAGGTCATGGCACTCGTCTACTGCACCATATTCCTCCTCTACGGATGCTACACCGACCTAAAGACGAGACAGGTCCCGAACAGAGTCTGGATCTACATGCTACCCGGTGGAGCAGCATTCTTCCTTTTCAGGTTATCGAGCAACTTCCCAGAGCACCTCATAGTAACACTGGTACTCGTTGCAGTCGTGTATCTTCTCGCTGAGATCATCTTCTATATCTCACAGACCATCCTGAAGTTCAAACTGATGGGCGGCGCGGACATAAAAGCACTGATGATGATAACATTCCTCTTCCCCACGTTCCATGAGTTCAGAGTTGCAGGCCAGGTCTTTCCATTGCTGGGCGCGCCACCAGTACCCATATTTGTCTTAACAGTATTTAATAACGCTGTAATCTTAAACGGAATGATCTTCCCAATTCTTTTCATACGAAACATCCTGCACTCAGGAGTAAGAGAATTTTTACACCATCCACACTACTTTTTCCTAGGATACAAGACCGATATACAGAGTCTAAAGCATAAGCGGCACGTGAAACTACTCGAATACTACACCGAGGATGAAAATGGAGTAAAGCCAATATTTTCAAAAAACGGGATCGAAATCACAGAAAAACTACAATCGAATCTATTAAGACTGTCAAAAAAAGGATTAATTGAAAATGAGATATGGATCACACCAGTACTACCATTTTTCATTCCAATAACTCTTGGACTTCTCACAGCAGCCCTCATCGGAGACATACTCTTCTGGACAGTCCAACACGTCATGACCTGAAGCCTATCTAAACTGGGATAACACGAAGCGACTCGAAAGTAATATATGGGATTAATCATGAGAATACTGGAGAGATCGTTTAGAGTGGTGTGATATTATGGATGAGATTGGAATACTGGTAATGGGTCATGGTAGTAAACTTCCCTACAATAAAGAGATCGTCGAGTCTGTCGCGAAAAATCTGGCAAAGAAACATGATATACGTGTGCAGACCGCATATATGGGTATGAACGAGCCGAGTATCGAGGAAGGCTTACGAATGCTTGCTGAAACAGGTGTTAAGAGAATAGTTGCCGTGCCGATCTTCCTCGCTCACGGCGTACATACACTGAAGGACATTCCACGGGTACTCGGGGTGAGTGAAGGCAAGACCGAGTCGATCACAGTGAACGGAAATACAGTTGAGGTCTCGTACGCAGGTCCACTCGGTGCTGATGAGCGAATCGCAGATATTGCATTCAGCCGAGTCCAGGAAGTACTGTGAAGATTACAAGAAGACCTCTTCTGTTGGGTGTATCTCTATTCCATTATTTGTTATCTCGTATGGGTGTATCCTCTTGCTGTGGTCAGTGCCTCTCATCTTGTAGATCTCTATGCTGCGCACCCGTTCATTGTCCTGTTGCTTGTAGTACATGGCGATCGTTCCTTCTGTCACGAAGGTCTCGACACCGAAACGGTTTGTCTGACTTTCATCAACGATCTCGCACGTCATTATACTCGTTAGTCCGAGTATCTCTAGAGTGGTGCTGAGCTTCAATAATTCAATCCTGATCTTTGCAGGATCCTGGAGGTAAAACCCGATAGCGGTTGAAGAATCGAGTGATGCTCTCTTGGCACCTATCTCTTCCTGGATGGCAATTATCTGCTCCATTAGGGAGCGAATATCGAAGGGGCGGACATCAACGTACTTCTCCTGTGTGGGAATACCTATCTTTGTGGAGCTGGCATCCACGATCACGAGTCTGCCTTCATCTTCAAGTTTTACCAGATCCCATCCGAACTCTAGGGCATTCTGGCGTATATACTCTGGACGCTCGTCAGTGGCGATGAAGATACCGTTTTCGTCGAACTTCGTTATTCCGTTGTAGATGTACTGGAGTGCAAAAATCGTTTTACCTGCACCAGAAGTTCCAGAGACGAGATATGTCCTATCACGTATCAGGCCGCCATGGCAGAGTTCATCAAACCCTGGCACCCCTACTTTCACACGATCCTTTGCATTCGTCATTATATTCACCTTTTTTACGATATCATGCCAAGCATTTGCACTCAAATCGTTTTTACATATTTACGACATTATTATATTTAAACCTTCACATTATGTGTGAGATTTATGAAGTGCCTATAGATCGATCGTTGGGTTTAGAAAAGCTTTAAATCTTTCTATAATGGATGATCTGAGAGCAGAGATTGGAAAGGTTGATATCGTATAACGTATTTAATAATTTTACATTTATGCTTGACCGTGCTGCATCACTGGCTGACCAGTTTCTGGCGTGGACTCTCTCTGGAAGTCTCCTCGAGAGTCTGGTGGTAGTACATGTAATAGTACTCTGCACGTTCATCGTGAGAAGAGTCGTAACCCGTATCTTCGAAGATAAACTGGGTCACATGGCAAGTAAAACAGGTACAGAAGTAGATGATTTACTAATAAAATCACTAAAAGACCCTGTAAATTACATAATACTTGTTATAGGTTTTTATCTTGCCATGCACTCACTTCCACTACCTGAAAACATTGTAGGAGTCGAGGTATCAACCATCCTCACCTACATATTCACACTCTTATTCGCACTCGTGGCACTCTTCACCGTCTTCAGGCTGATCGACGTACTCGCGCACTACATCGAGAAGGCTGCAACAACGACCGAGACCGTGCTCGATAAGCAACTGGGACAGATGATCATAAAGGGACTGAAACTCTTCGCAGTCGTACTGGCATTGTTAACCATCCTCGATAATCTCGGTCGGGACATAACCTCACTCCTCGCAGGTCTCGGTATCGCTGGACTTGCCTTAGCACTCGCAGCCCAGGAGACCGTGAGCAACCTCTTCGGCTCATTCACCATCTTCTCAGACAGGTGTTTTGGCATCGGAGACTGGGTGCGAATAGGCGACGTTGAAGGAACAGTGGAAGATGTGGGCTTTCGCTCGACACGAATCAGGAGGTTCGACCAAGCCCTCGTCATCGTTCCAAATAGCAAGTTCATCAAGTCAGACGTGATCAACTACAGCGCGATGCGCAAGCGCAGGATAAAGTTCACCCTCGGAGTATCCTACAAGACCACCCCCGAACAGATGAGAGAAGTGATTGAGGGAATCAAGAGAATCATAGAAGAAGACCCCAGGTTCGATCACTCATTCTACATGGTCAACTTCACAGACTTTGGCGCCTACTCACTCGACATATTCATCTACTGCTTCACAAAGACGATCGTGTGGGACGAGTATCTTGCCGTGAGAGAGGACTTCAACCTCATGATCATGCGGCTTGTCGAAGAGCTTGGAGTTGAGATCGCCTACCCAACCCAGACAGTCCACCTAATCGAATCTACAGAGAGATCTTCTGTTGGAGAGGAGAACGCGTAATGTCGGTTGATATCCTGGTATTCGACCCTATCTCTGGTGCAAGCGGCGATATGATCATCAGCGCCCTGATAGATCTTGGCGCAGACCCAAGCGTCGTCGTTGATGCGATGGAGTCTGCCGGCGATGTCAGGGTTGAGGTTTCAAGCTTCAATCGATCTGGCATCTCCTGTGTGAAGACAAAGGTTGTCCAGAGGACGATTGCGAATCGAGGATATGAAGAGGTCAAAGAGCATATAGATAGGCTGGACGTTCCAGAGAGGGTTCGAATCGATGCCCTCGGCGTATACGAGAGGCTTGCGAGGGCAGAATCAAAGGTTCACGGTCTACCTCTCGAGGATCTTCACTTCCATGAGGTAGGGTGTGACGATGCAATAGCTGACATCATCGGGGCATGCACTGCGATCAATCTCCTGCAACCTGAGCATATCTATTGCAACACAATCTCACTTGGCACCGGCCTCGTTGAGACGAGCCACGGTATGTACCCCCTGCCAGCACCTGCCACACTTGAGATAATAATGGACTCAGGACTTACAGTCCAGCAGAGATCGGTCGAGGGAGAACTTCTAACACCAACCGGCGCCGCCATACTCGCCCACTTCGTAGACCAGCCCCCACCACCTCCACCGATGACGATCCATGGAATTGGATATGGTGCAGGAGAGTCGGAGTACGAGCATCCAAATCTTCTTCGAGTACTCCGCGCCAGAGTGGACGAGCGGCTGGTGCCAGAGTCTATCGAGGTCCTCGAGACGAACATCGATGATGTCACAGGAGAGGTGACAGGGCACCTGATCGAGAGACTGCTTGAAGAGGGCGCAAAGGACGTATGCATAATACCGGCAACGATGAAGAAGAGTCGGAGCGGGCAGATCGTACAGGTCATCGCAGACATACACGACTCCTCACACCTCGCAGAGACGATCATAGAGGAGACCGGGAGCCTTGGGGTGAGAATCATGCCAGCACGACACAGACTCACAGCCAGGCGAAGAATAGAGCAGATACAGGTGACCATAAAAAAGAGAGAATACTCTGCTCGCGTAAAGATTGCAACAGAGAGGCACGGCAAGATCTTTGACATATCAGCAGAGTTTGATGACTGCAAAGAGATAGCGAAGAGAACAAACATCCCATTAAAACAGATCATACGAATGGTAGAAGAGAAAGCGTGGAAAGAAATAGAAAAAGATAACCTTTAATAACTCCTGATCACCTGAATATCCGTTTTACGGTGTATACACCAAGTATCGTGAGAATAAGTACTGCTGTGGTGAATCCCGGCGTCTCATTCCCCTCCACGATCGGCGCGGTCGGCGTAGCTCTTTGCTCTTCTCTTGCCGTGGGTCTGATCGGGATAGCACCCAACACCCTCTCTCCACCAATCTCGCCTCTCTCTTCTCTCTGGAGAGACGGGTTTCTTTCAGTGTGAGCAACGATTGCAAAGGGCGAAAAACGATCCGTAGTTGATTCATATACAGTGTAATCTTCTCTTTTAACTATTCTTTGTGTTGGAACTTCTCTCCATGCATTGTTTACATATTGTTCGAGTACTATGTTATCTGAATCGATATTATTATCTTTTAACCAGTTGTTATCCACTTTAAAGTTGATGATTGCCCTTTTGATATTTCTTGGTCTTGCAAAACCGCTTCTTCCAACCCAGATATTAACATTCCTGTAGACCAGACCATCGGGCGGCTCACTGAGAAGGGTCGAGGTATTCTTCAGCACCTCCACCATCACAAGCACCTCACCAGCACTTATGTTACCGGCTATTGCCACAGTCAATATCGGATTCTCGCTTGCCGAAAAGTTATAATACGTCGTTCTATCCCTGTAGATATAACCATAGTACTTCTCCCTGACTATTATATTCTCATAGGCTTCACCAGAGGAACCACCCCCACCACCACCTCCGCCTCCACCCCCACCATTCTTCTTCCCATCATCATTCTTGGCTGGAGGACTGCCTATGATTGCGAAGGTGCTGAGGTGGGAGATATTTACCCAGACGTAGCCAGCATATCCATCGATATCGGATGGCTCTATGCCTCTGCCGTGCACCCACTCTGGAGAGCCTGAAGTGAGTCTCTCCCACCTGTCAAGAGAGTTGTTGTACCATGATATCTTCAGAGTCATCTCATCGAGGTCTGATGCATCCAGTTCTGCCTGCGTATAATAGAAGTTGAGTCTTATCCATGAGAGATTATCTCTTATATTCCTGCTCGCAGTTATGTTGAAGTACTTTCCAAGTGGGGTCAGTTCAAAGGAACGGTTCATCGCTGGAGTAAGGTCTGCCATCTTCTTTATCTCGATCGTTCCGTTCACACCCTGATCTGTGAGAATCTCAAGTGCTACATCCACGATCCCTGAAGCGTTCACCTCTGCAGCGGTATCGATCGAAATATTTGACGCATAGGATCTTGCCACTATGAACCAGGTCTCTCTCTCGTTTATATTTCCTGCACAGTCGCCTGCTCTGATCGTCACATTGTATCTCCCATACACCGAAGTATTTGTAAAATTATAATAATAGATTTCACCGTTCTTGGTCATCATCGGGATATCTGTGAAACCGTCAGGATATTCGATCGAGAGAGAGATGTTAGAAGTATTCAGGCAGGTATTATCGCTCATCTCTGCGGTGATATTGACACTCTCGTTCACCAGCGCAATAACTGGCTGCAATGAGAGATTGAGTATCGAAGGCGGTGTGTTATCCACCAAAACGGTGAGATACTCGGTCTCGTTCAGGTTTCCTGCATTGTCATAAGCTCTGAGACTCAGATTATATCTTCCATCGGACGCGTTCACAGCCACACTTGAATTCGTCCAGAAACCGCTATTATTTGAGAGCAGAACCTCTCCAATGCTGCTGTTTAACTGGGAGGCATTAACAGAAGCATTCCTGACACCTGAGAGGTTATCAGTAGCGGAGATGTTGAGTGTTATTCTCTCGCCTCTCTTAGCAGCGCTCTGACCATCAGGGTAGCCTACTGGATTTGTGGTGATTATCGGTGGTGTTTTATCGATGCTCAGACTCTTCTGGTACGTCTCACTCCAGACTCCAACGCTATTCTCTGCGCGCATGAAGACCTGGTAGACGCCGTCAGCGAGTGCTGTGGTGTTGATCGCTGCTGAGAGGTTCTCTATCGTCTCATCGAATCTTCCATCAGTTGCATTCAAGGGTGTAGCGTTGTGTCTCCCAGGGTCTGTCGTGATGTAGTACTCTGCATAGGTGATGTTTCTGCTGCTCGTTGCTGTTGCATTTATGAAGGGATCGGTATTTGCAGGGTTGGGCGTTATCGTATAGTCTGTGATCACAACTCTGGCAACAGAGAGAACCGCGGCATAGGCATCTATCCGCCCGCTGCCATAGGTGTTATCCTTGCCAGGAGTTCCAAGATCTATCGCTGTCTCTTCGAGTATCTCTCTGATATCCTGTGGTGTGAGGCTGTTATCTGCCTCGAGCATCAGGGCTACTGTGCCTGATACGTGTGGCGTTGCCATCGAAGTGCCGCTGAGGACGCCATAACTCGAGCCATACCAACTGGGGAGGGTCGAGGTTATCGAGACGCCCGGGGCGCTCACGTCTGGTTTGGTATAGGTTGAGCCGTTGCAGGTCACAGGTCCCCTGATGCTGAACTCGGCAATCTCGTCGTTCTGGTCTGTGGCGCCAACTGCAATAGTCTTATTCAAACAGGCAGGAGAGACTATCTCATCGATCCCCTCTGCATAGTTTCCTGCCGCTGCAATCACGGTAACACCCACTGAAATGGCAGTGTTAATTGTATTCTCCCACGCAGCACCCGAATTTGAGCAATTGCCGCCGCCTGCACTGTAGCTTATGATGTCAGCGCCATTCTCAACAGCCCACCCGAAGGCAGCAATGCTCTCTGATAGATTTCCACGACCAGTGCTATCAAAGGCTTTTGCTACGAGGAGACGTGTGCCAGGCGCCACACCCGTCTGAGTACCATCAGCACCTGTGCCCGATATGATGCCTGATACATGCGTGCCATGACCATGGTCATCATATGGAGTTGCGTTACCATTCACATAGTCCTTCCAGCCGATGACCTTCGGATCGTTAGTATGAGGATCGTCATCGAGATCGTCGAGATCGCTATGGTTTGCATCCACGCCAGTGTCGATCACTGCAACGGTGATACCGCTCCCGTTTAACCCAAGATCCCAGACGGCGTCTGCATCGATCTTCTTGATACCCCACGTACTGTTGGACTGCACTACAGTGGAAGAGGTTATGTGGAGAGGGTGGTCTTCTTCTATCAGCCTGACATCATCCCTCTCTGATAGTCTCTTGATCAGTTCTGGTGTGGCTTTCAGTGCTATGCTGTTTGCTATCCAGAGCTGCTTCACATCTCTTGACCCTCCTGATTCTCTGAGTGTCTCAACGAGCGGTTCTTGGGCTTTGATCACCCGTGCCTTCAGTGCCTGAACTCCGCTATCCCTCTCCTTGGAGATCACTCTGATGGCATCTTCTCTCATCCATGTCTCTTCCTCCAATACCACGATTATCGGTATCTTCTCCTCTCTTTGCTTGATCTGTGCCATCTCTTCTTCAAGGGCGGTTGTGATCTTCTCTGAATGCTCATCTCCGCACTGGATTGCTCTTGCGTGAGCTGCTGTCAACAATATGGTAAGACACGCTAAAACGATGAGATTGCATGACGGATCTCTTATAGGGGTGAACCTTCGCACAATTAAGATAATATTAAATATTATATTAATTTAAGTTTGCTCTCATCTCATGAGGATCTGTCAAGGTGTGAGAAGCTTCTTCGACATGTATGGTCCCTCTCGCACGTATCCGAGTTTCCGGTAGTACTCTCTTGCGCCGATCCCGCTTATCACTGCTATCTTTTCATATCCTGCGTCAAGAGCCATCTCTTCGGCTATCCTGAGCAATCGTTCTCCATAGCCATGGTGTTGCCATGAGTCGTGGGAGGGCGTTCTTCCGAGTGGAACGAGTCTGCCGTAGACGTGGAGTTCTCTTACGAGTGCCGCATTCTGGAGTTCGCTTCGATAGGGGGTGTTTGGGAAGCGGAGTCGTGCAAATCCGATGAGTATCTCTCGCGCGGTATCCTCAAAGGATATGAAGTGCTCTACTCCCTCGCATGCTCTGTAGGTGTGTATCTGGTCTGTGATATCCTCCGGTTGTATACCCTGCAGGTACTGGTGGCCTGCTTCTCTGCATCTTATGCACCGGCAGTGCGCGCCCCGTTCGGCAAGTCTCTTTGCTGCAAGTTCTCTGATGTGGCTCTTCTTGATTCCTGCAAGTATCTGGTCTCTTGGTATGTCGCGCTGCACTCGCTGGAGGCGCACGTATGGTGGGAGGAGTGATTTTATCTCTGCGATCAGCTCCACGCCCTCTTCGTCACCGATGGGTCTGTATTCGCCGCGGCGCCAGAGCTCTTCAAGTTCTGTGCCCTCTGTAACGAGGGTTGGATATATCTTGAGATAATCTGGCTTGAAGCTCGGATTCTTGAATAGCTCTCTGAACGCGTCCAGATCACTCTTGATCGTCGACCCTGGAAGCCCTGGCATCATGTGAAAGCCAACCTTAAGAGAGCTATCCCTGAGAAGAGCATTTGCCTCGATGGTATCTGCAACGGTGTGTCCACGATTGATCCTCCTAAGAACTGCGTCATCGATCGACTGTACGCCAAGTTCCACCCTCGTTGCACCGAGACGAAGAATCCTGTTTATATGCTCCTTCATCGAATAGTCAGGCCTTGTTTCAACAGTAATCCCAACATTTCTAACCCTTGCCACTTCATTGGCTCTTTGCACCCATGAAAGATCATGCATCGAGTTGCGGCGGCTTGTATCTCCTGCATCGTTCATAGCTGCAAGACACTCCTTAACAAACCACTCCTGATACGATGGGTCTCGTGCTGTGAATGTTCCACCCATTATGATGAGCTCTACCTTCTCAATCGGATGCCCGATCGCCTGAAGCTGGTCTATCCTGCTTGCCACCTGCCTGTAAGGATGATACTCGTTTGCAATCGCTCGAAGCGCTGCCGGCTCGCGACCCATGTAGCTCTGTGGCGATCTGAAAGGCGAATCAGGACCGCCCGGGCAGGGCACGCACCTCCCATGAGGACAGGGTGCAGGAGACGTCATCACCGCGACCACTGCAACACCTGATATGGTTCGAACAGGCTTCTTCTGTAAGAGGGGGAGCACCCTCTCTCTCTCGTCATCCATAGAGATGGCAAGGATGTCAGCATTCGAGGGAATGGTCTCAATTCCGCACTCTCTTGCAATCCGCTTCTTTGCAAGAAGAAGCTCTCTCTGGGTTGTGATCCTGCCGCTCAGTATTCCAGCGATCACATCCCGACAGGCAGCTTCAAACTCCATAGTAGAAAGAGTCATTCTTTCATTCAGAAGAGATAAAAGCTTGGGGTAGTATAAAGTATTCCAAGTATTCCTGGTGTGGCGAGATTGGGTGGCTATAAATAGTATCGATTGTAAGAGATGGATCTGTTCAGGTGTTTGTTATGGTTCATGATCTTACGTCTACCGAGGTTCGGGTGCTCTTGGCTCTGAAGGGGGATGAACTCACGCCTCGTGAGCTTGCTCTTAGATCCGGTCTTACGGTGGAGGCGGCTCTCCAGTCTGCGATGGTTCTTGAAGAGAAGGGTTTGGCTGTTGTGAAGAGTCTTACTCACGAGCGATACTGTCTCACGGAGGAAGGGCGGGAGTACGCTCTAGAGGGTCTTCCTGAGCGACAGGTATTATCTCTTCTCCCTGCGTCGATTGATGACCTGAAAGACAGGTTTTCGCAGAGATTCCTTGGAATCAGTCTGGGATGGCTCCGTAAGAAGGAGTGGGCGAGCATAAAGGATGGCGTGCTCGTTCCAAAGAGTGGTAATATCGAAATGGGTGAAGATGAAGCGATACTGGCACTGCTCTTGGAGGATAAGCCCGTTGATGTTGCACGCTATAGAGAGACGCTCTCAGAACTTGTGAAGCGTGGGATTCTCGAGATTGAGAGGAGGAAGACCCGGATCGTCTCACTGACCGATGAAGGATTGGAGCTCGTATCAGGTGGATTGAAGGTTGAAGAAGAGATTGCAAATCTCACACCAGACTTGATCAGAAGTGGGAGGTGGCGAGATGCAAAGTTTCGAGCATATGATATCCATGTACCGCCCAAGCCTCTCTATGGTGGTAAGATACACCCGTACCAGCATATCATCAGAGAGATGAGAGAGATCTTCATTGGAATGGGCTTCACAGAGCTGAGGGGCGAGATCGTGCAGAGTTCATTCTGGAACTTTGACGCGCTCTTCCAGCCACAGGACCACCCGGCAAGGGATATGCAGGACACCTTCTACCTGAAGTCCAAAAGCGAGCTGCCATCATGCTATAAGAAGGTTAGAGCGATGCACGAGAACGGGGGAGAGATCGACTCCACGGGTTGGGGTGGGAGGTGGAGCGAGGACGTGGCAAGACGAAACGTGCTGCGAACCCACACCACAGCTATCACGATCAGATACCTATCCGAGCACCCGAGGCCACCTGTCAAGGCGTTTGCCATCGACCGCGTCTACCGAAGAGAAGCCATCGACCCCACGCACACGCCGGAGTTTGAACAGCTCGAAGGAGTGGTGATGGACGAGGGTGTGAGCTTCTCAGACCTGCTCGGCTACCTGACCGAGTTCTACCATCGAATGGGATTCAAGGACGTGCGCTTTCGACCAGGGTACTTCCCATATACAGAGCCGAGCGTGGAGCCAGAGGTCTACATCGAGGAGCTTGGCTGGGTGGAGCTTGGCGGCGCAGGAATCTTCAGAAGAGAGGTTACAGAGCCGCTCGGGATCAGAACACCTGTGCTTGCATGGGGGCTTGGCGTGAGCCGTGTGGCAATGCTCAGACTAAAACTCCGTGATCTCCGCGAGTTATACCAGCCAGATATCGAGTGGCTACGGAGAACGCCAGTCTTGAGTGGATTGACTCTTGTCCAGCATCGCAACCATACACGGTAAAATAGGAGCTTCAAGCTTTTAAGCACAACCTTTACCGTCTGAGAACTGTCATAAATGGTGCTGTCACTGGTGCACACCCATAGCAAGTGCGATAGTTTGTTTTTAGAAATTTCCAACTGTGCTTTTCAATTCATTTCGCTATTCTGCCTCTCCTTCAACTGGGTTAACCGCAATTTATAAGTATGGACTACTCCTACAACTCGATGGTGATCTATAATGAATGTTGATGAAAGAAAGCGGATGAGTGAAGATATTAAAAAGTATGCGATCAATGTGTTGGGTGTGGATGTTGTGGGAATTGCTCCAATTGAGCGATACGTGGACTGCCCACCAGAGTTTCACCCCAAGCGGTTGCTTCCAAATCCGAAAGCTGTTGTGACAATGGGGCTTGTTCATAACCCTGATATGGTTCAGGATTCTAACATATACGAGTGTAGATCCGCGATTGACAGCCATGCAATAGATACAGAGAACCTGCGGGCTGGATATAGACTGGCGAGGTATATCAATAGGAAATGGGGGTATTCAAGCGGTGCTACTGGTCTTCCTGTTCATCTCCCAGCTCCTTTTTTGAGAGAAGGGTTAAAAGACATAAAAGAAGCGGTGAAACCTTCTGTTTTTATCTCTATAAAGATGGGAGCAGTGCTTGGAGGACTTGGAAAACGTGGTGTGAATGACCTTTTAATCCATCCAGAACATGGTGCAATAGTCAGGCTTGTCTCTGTTGTAACAGAGGCTCCGCTTGCAGGCGATCCACTTGCAGACTTTAATCTTCTCTGTGATGAGTGCAAAGGCATGCCATGTATCACGGAATGCCCTACAAAGGCACTTTCGGTAAAGAAGGGTGATCCTTACACCATGGGCTCAATAGATTGGCAAAAGTGTTTCAACTTTATTGGAAACGAAGCTTTGATGCTTGGCAAACCAGGGTGTCTACAGTGTGCAGTGGTCTGCCCTCACAGCAGAGCTAATAAATAGAAACAAAAAGAGGAATTCAGATGGTGCGGCTGAATAGTGTTAACTATAAATCGATCTAAAATGCTCACGACCCTGTCATCCCTTGTTATCCCTTGTATCTGCTGCAATCATGGAAACTCATAGACTGCTCGTTGATCACACGAGTTGCCCATTCATAGCCTTTCCAAAAAAGCACGAGTACGCTCTAAAAATCCAATCGTGCCAAAAATCTTATCTCTTGGTTTGTATATCGGTGCTGTGATGAGCTCGGAGATCTTGACCGATGCGGATAGGCGCAGGTGTGAGGCAAAGTTGCATCGTCTGCTCTCATGGGTCGGAACAGAGATTCCCGCCGAGATACATCTTGGATGTGGTGATGTGCCGCTCCGCGATACCATTTATAACTTTCTGGTAAAGGATACGCTCACTGAAGAGGATGAGAGACAGATACATCGGTTGCTTCGAAACCTTGAAAGAAGGGAACTCATGGACGAAGAGAAGCTCAAACACGCGCCACTGACAAAGAAAGAAGCCGAAGAATTGTGCCTTGAGCTTGCAGGACTCCTCCGCGCCATAATGGATCTGAGAGACGTGGAAGTTCCACGACAGAAGAGGTTATTGAAGGAGCGAGGCAAACGCCACGGAGTAGAGGATGTGAAACGATGGAGATCCTATCTCAAAGAGATCAAAGAGTGAAGAGACTCAGGTGGACGAGAGGAGTGTTGTGCTCCCATAGGGCACTATCAGGATCCTTGCATCCTTTCTACCCTCAACTGCCCTTGAAACGGCGTCTTGTAGTGTTTTTTCATGTTTAAAGTAGGCTTTCTCTCCAAAGTCCCTGGGTCTCTCTGATACAAGATAGAGGTCTTTTTCAAGCGAGAGTTTCGCAATCAATGCCGCCTTATGCCCGCCCATGACAAAACTCTCATGGAAGAGTGTGATCGCATCTTCTGCTCTCTCACACTGGTTGAGCCATGACTCAAACGTGGCGTTCCCGTAGCCCTCCGGGCATGCCGCAACGAGTATTATCGCACCACCATCCCTCACCGCATCCTTCACGTTCTCAAGCGCCTTGTGCGCCTGGTAAAGATTGATATCCTTTGGCATTCCACCTGGCGAGACTATCACGATATCCACAGGCTCAACCTCTATCTTACACATCTCATCAACGACACGAACACCCTCCCGATGAGCCCTGATCATATCCCCAGAGATAGCGTGCACGATCCTCTTATCCGAGTCAAGCACCACGTCGAGTATGAAGTCAACACCTGCAATCCTGCCAGCTTCATCGATGTCTCGCCTCACCGCACCATCAACCCTCCCAGTAACAGACGTCTCATCGAGCATGAGGCGATGATTCATGATTATAGACCGTGTCGAACTAACACCAGGCAAAAGGGCTTTCGCACCACCCGTGTACCCTGCATAATAATGAAAGTCTATGTTACCCGTGCAGACTATCCTGTCACACTCAGCCACCCGTGAAAAGACCTCAACAGGAGTCCCCTGCGAGGTCTCACCTATAAACGTGCACTTCTCACGATCATGCTCCACGTGCCTCTTCCAATAGTGTTCTCCAAGTATCAGTCTCTTCTCCTCCTCACTCATCGCTCTGTGAAGCCCAAGCCCAAAGACGATCAGAGCATCCCTCTCTGCACCAGCGAGGAGAAGCTCTGAAAAAAGATGCGTAAGAAGCCTTCTCGTCGGAACAGGACGCGTAATATCACTCACAAGTATAGCCACAGACTCACCACCCCCCACAATCTCACACAACCGCTCGCTCCCAACAGGATTCCTAAGAGCGCTCTCAAGCAGTGCCTCAGAATCCAGACTCCCCCCACAACCCCGAGCACACTCCTTTGGGAGAACCGTCTCCACATCAAATGGCAACTCTGCCGAGACCATGCCCGTGCCCATCGGAAGCGATATCCTCATATCCGCAGAAGAAAGTAACGCAAAGTATAAATCCCTTCTCTCGAGACCACCCAAAAGGAAGAAGCAGTGAACCACCAGCCCCTGAAGGCTCTGGCGTCTTCCAAACAAAGAATGCGCCGTCGCAAGTTGGCAGCCCCCTTAGGCGAAATTTTTTATACATGCATTCAAGTGTTATAAAAAAGGTGTTTACTGATGGAAACGAAAGTAAAGGATTTAACTGTTGGGGAATTGCAGTCTTTAATATCAGATACTATCAGGGGGGCTATGGAAGATTTGATCGAAGATGTATTAGCACTTTCGAGTGATGAATATCTACGCTCAATTGAAGAAGCGAGAAGCGATTATAAAGAGGGCAAAGTGAAACATTTTGAGGAAATTTTTGATGTATAAGATCGTATTCACTCGAAGGGCGTTGAAAGACTTGGAAAACATTGATAAAGAAGTGCAGAATAGAATCGCTATGAAACTCAAAAAATACGCTGAAGAACCGTTGAAATATGCCCGAAAATTAACAAGCCCCAAGATAGGAACGTACAGATTTAGAATAAGAGATTATAGAGTAATATTTGATATTGACTATGAAAATATAGTGATTTTAAGAATCGGACACAGAAGAAGCATTTACAAATGATAAAACTTCGCCTAACAGTGAGTATGCTGCTTTGCTTCGCTGCACTCAAGCCACATTAGGTGGCTTCGCATACCCGCAAAGCGTTAGGCTGAATGGCGAATTGGGGTGGGTGGTTCGTGCCGATGTAATTTGGCTTTAGTTTTGGGTTATTATATGCCTGATTATTGCGCCGTATGCTGGTCGTGCTATGAGTATTCCTATCAGTACGCCTACGATTGTTACGATGGCGAATCCTCGTAGTGCTCCGAAGCCCATGTATCCGAGTGGTATCATGGCTGCGATGGTTGTTGCTGCTGCTGCGAAGATGGTGGTGAAGGCTCTTCTTATGCGGTCTTTGAAGACTTTCTCTGTTGGTAGTTCGCCTCTCTCCTGGTGGAGTACTTCGTCGGTGATTATTATCAGGTGGTCGATGCCTGTTCCGATGACTGCTATTATGGCTGTGAGGCTTGCAAGGTCGAGTTGCCAGTTGACTGCTGCTGCGAACCCGAGGATCATTACGACTTCGCCCATTGTTGTTGAGAGCATCGGTATTATGATCTCTCTATGCTTGTAGCGGCGGTATACGATGAGTGCGACTGCGATCAGTGTTAGTATGCCTGCTACTCCGAGCTCTTCTTTGAAGCGTGCTCCAAGCGTGGCTGAGACCTGTCCTGATCCGATGACCTTGACGTTCACTGGGAGTGCGCCTGCGCGAAGATGGATCTGGAGTTCTTTTGCCTCTTCTCGTCCCTCTTCACCCGCACCAGTCTGTGCTACGAGGATTCTGACCGGGGTCTTCTCTATCTTCTCTGCGAGACTTGGTACGAGTGGTCCGCTGAAGACCTCTTTCTTGTCGAGGTACATCAAGAGGTGGTGAGCACTTGGATCTCTCGTGGCGTTGTATTTGAGGGCTGCTTCGCGGAGTTTCTCTGCGCCGGTCTTGGTGAGCCTGAATGGTACGCCCCAGACTACGTTTTCACTCTCTCGTGGTATTCCGACGTGTTCGATCTCGTTGCCGTAGAGTACGTGTGCTGTCTCGTTCTCCCTTGTCTGGATGCGGATCTCGAACTTGCCGGGTGTTGCTGCCATGCGCATTGCGGTTGCGATGTCAACACCGGCTAGGTCGATTAATATGTAGTCTTCGCCAACCGTTCTGATCGGTATATCCTTTAAGCCGATTGCGTTCAGTTTTGTGTCCAGTATTGCTTTCGTCTCTCTTCTCGTCTCTTCGCTCACGCCGCGGGTGTACGAGATGACTCTGCCATTCACTGCTTTCAGGGCATCTTTTATCTCGCTTTCGTTGGTCTCTCTCCGTATCTCGTATGCTGTTCCGTTCTCCACGCGGAGTATCTTCACCTCGGTATCGAGTCTATTCTGGAGATATGTTCGTATGACCTCTTCTCTTGTTGTGCTGATTCCAACGGTTGTTCTATTCTCTTCCACGAGGAGGCTTGCTCTGCCATAGTGCAGGTCTTCTATCTCCTCTTCGGTCACTTCTTTCGTGGTAACAAACCTGATAGAACCAGTCTTCACCTCTGTGACCCTGAGGTCTGAGTCGTTGAGGAGTCCTCTGTACTCGTACTCTATGATTCTCGCAGGGTCTGCATCGATCTCGACGATTGCACCCTGAAGTTCCAGTTGGAGCCACGAGCCACCAGCAAGCTCAAGCCCATAATTGAGATTGGTTGAGACGCCCCCATCGGTTGGGTGCGGGTGGATCAGTATGATCGAGACGATTATGCCTGCGACGAGGAGGAGCACGCGTGGGTCTCTGATGAGACCACTCTTATCATTCTCTTTCCCGATCAACTCATCGCCTCCTACCACCTCTCCCACTCAGCGTGGGTATCACATATCTTCTGAGTATGCCTGTGTTAAGCATCCATGTGTTCATCATATCGGCGAGGAGTCCGAAGATCAGAACAAGAGCGATCTCACTGACTATATCGATGCGTGTGAAGCCTGATACGAGGTGATATGAGAGTGTGGATATGATGAAGAGCACGAGGAGTGCTGCAAGGGTGGTGCTGGTCATCATAAGCCCGGTCTTCATCGCACCCTTTATCTGTCTCATCGGGTCCCCCCGTCGCTTCAAGACCCTGTTTGTGAGCAGAAGGTTTGTGTCCACAGCGTAACCTATGAGCATCAGGAGTGCTGCAAGGGTTCCGAAGGTGAGTCTTAAACCGAAGACGTTCATCATGGCTGTTGCAAAGATGATGTCTGCGAAGCCTGCGAAGATCACGGTTATTGCAGGGATGATCCTTCTGAATATCGCAAAGACCACCCCTGCCATGAGCACGAAGGCGATTACGAGTGCCTGAAGTGCCCGTATCTGCTGGCTCTTCCCGAAGACCTCGCCAACCTGACGGATCTCAATATTCTCTGCACCGTATCTCTCCACCGCAAGGTTCACAAGCGTCATCTGCTCTTCCTGACTCATCGGTTCGAACTGGAGCAGCTTCCGATTCCCATGTTCCCGAACGCTGTGAAGTGGATAATCAGAGAATACTTGCTGGAGGCTACTGATCGAGTCCCCTGTATCTATCGTCATGGCTGAACCGCCGAGAAACTCCATCCCAAGCTTCACAGGAACCCCAACCGAGAGTGTTGTTCCTGCAAGTATCAGAAGCGATACGGCAAAGACGACGAGAGGTATAATGATCATCTGGCGAAGCGTGAACTTCTCAAAAAAAGCATCTATATGCGCATCATCTACAGGATCCATGACTACTCCACGAAAAGCTTTATAATTCCAAGCGATATAAATACATCACTGGTTATATACCTTTTGCCATTAATCACGCAGCAACACAGATTCGAAATTCTTGATATACCCTGTACTTTCTTACTTAGGCTGCTTACTCTGTAATCTTACCCTTGATTTACGTACTCTTTCGATTCCATCGATCAATTGGGATCTTCAATACAGCGTTAGATAAAATAGTGCTGGATAGTTTTATCCACTCCAAAGAGCATCATCAGACCGACCGAGACAAGGACAAGACCAGAGATCTTCTTGGAGAGGGGCGCATATCGAGAAAGTCTCTTTGACCGCCCAGAGATCGTCTTTCCAGAGTAAGCAATGATGAGCATCGGAACTCCCACACCAAGGGAGTAGATGAAGAGCTGGAAGGCGCCATAGAGTAGACTTCCACTGCCAGCAGCTCCAGCGGCAACATGCGCGAGCACTGCACCGAGAATCGGACCAACACACGGAATCCAGAGTACGCCAAGCGAGAGACCGAGAGCAAAGCCGCCGAGAAGACCGCCACCTCCCCCAGCTACAGTGATAGGCAGCTTAACAAACGAGACTGCACGGCTTGCAAGAGACGCATACATACCCCCGATCCGATCATCAAACAAGACCACACCCATAGCAATTATGAAGATGATCGAGAACCAGCGCAGATATGCTTCAAAGAAGATGAAACTCGCACCAAGGAATGAAGCAAGAACGCCCATACTCGTGAACGTGAGAGAGACGCCTGCCACGATCGCGATCGGCCTATACCTGCTGCCAACAGAACCTGAAAGCACCGCAGGTAGAATTGGCAACAGACACGGAGAGAAGATCGTGCCAAGACCTGCAACAAAGACCAAGAAGAGAGACGGAGCCACCATACACAAAACACCAAATTTCTGAGATTGACTTTTCAGTTGTATATTTTAAGCGTTTTATTTTAAGTGTTTTCAGTCATAACTTTATCGCCAGTACTCCCTGAAAGTTACCCATAACTCGGGCAGGTGTCTCTGTAACGACTCGTTTGCAGTACAGTATCTATCCATCTTCTTCCTCTTTTCAAGCGATCTTGCCAGTGGTCTTCCAAGCAACCTCTTGACTTCACGCTCATAACGCTCAAGCATTGCTACATCATCGTTTTCAAGGGCGTCGATTATCGTTCTTCCTGCTATCTTCCCTGCAAGCAGTGCATTGTTGATGCCTGCACCCGTGATCGGATCTGCCATACCCGCACTATCACCTACAAGCAAGAGATTCCCACGGCACAACTCTCTTCGAAGCCCGCCCACCGGGAGGAAGCCTCTTACATACTCAATCCGCTCCCCACAAAACCGTTCTGCCATAAACGACTCACTGATGAACGCATCCAGATACTCCCGTGGAGACCGCAAGCCTCCGCCTCCACCGGTATCTCCCTCATCTCCAAGGATTCCAAGACCCACCTTCGCACTCTCTTCACCTGTCGGATAGACCCATACATATCCACCTGGCGCATAATCCGCATCAAAGAATATCTCGCAGGCTTCTCGCAGGAGATCAACACCCTTCAGATGATACTGGGCACACGAGAGAGTTCTCTGCCTCTCCCACCCCAAGAGTGACACAACCCTTGAAGATACACCATCCGCACCGACGATAACACTCGCAGAAGCCTTGCCGCCACGAAACCTGACACCACCCGGAACCAAATCGATCAGAGGAGATCCCCACTTGATATATGCACCTGCATCCTTCGCCACCCTCGCAAGTGCAGCATCAAACGACGGTCTATCAACCACAAAACCATTCAATTGAGAGTCATGAAAGGACAAATCCGGTAAATACGTACGCATTTTCCTTATTTTTGACTGAATAATACAACTCTCAGGCAATTCAAGGTTAATGGTACTGCTGAGATACCCTGCACAAGGAGACCTGCACGAGAAATCCCTCTCCAGCACCAGCACACGATAACCAGCCTGAGCCACCACAGTCGCAGTGATAGACCCCGCAGGACCAGCCCCAACCACTATCAAATCATAATCCATCGAGAACATCTCAGGGACCGTATAAACAATCGCCATATTTAACATATGGTATTCAAAGGGTTTTGGAACAAGATTCCTCGGAGAACTTTGATTTACACCACACTTCCAGCTAATTTTAACTGAGAACTGATTTATCTCGGCTGCAAAGTCCATTCACACTTTCTGTGCTCTTTTATTTCCTATCATTTTCAGGTTTTTCTGCAGATAAAAGAAGATCTGGATGGTTGGCCAGATAGAAGAGAGAATAGAAAGGATACAGCTCTCCTCTCTTTGCTATCAGACTCTGGCACAAGCTGCTTGCAGCCAGAGTGATTAATAGAGTGAAATAATTTTGTCCTAATTCTAACGTGCTAATTTGTTAAGAGTTACGTTTTTACGTTTCTAATCTGATATTATCTTTCTCTCTTCACCTAGGTCAAATTCCAAACTGTTATATCCCTGATTAAAGGCGATCAGCATCGGTAGCTGGGACGAGACCGGTCCCCAGAGCTGGCGCGGTCCAGGTGATGCAGAGCAGTCCTCGGTTGCCCAGCGTTCGCGGTTCTCGATGAAGAATTTGAAAGCTGGTGAATCCATCTTCACCATCGTCTTTTCGATGACGAACTCATCCTTTCCCTGACGATGTTCCATGTGGATCAGTCCAACAAGTGGAATGGCAAGCGCCTGCCCGCCACGATCAAGTGCATTAATCGCCGCTATATACCCGGTCTTCCCAGCCAAAGCCAGAGATCCAACGAGAAGTCCAAGATTAAATGTATACGCTGCATCAAATCGTGTGGGCGCACCGCAGCGTCCCTCATATCCAAAAAAGTGACTGTTGGTGGCAAATTTTGACTCTACAAAACGTTTAACCTCTTCAGGAGTGAGGTTTATCCGATCGTCCCCCTCTCCGATGAACAGATCAGGATTGGCTTCCATCTCGCGCAGACGAGCACTTACCATCTCAATCAAGAGCTTCTCTGTTGGAATCTGGGAGACCTTGAGATTGCCGTGAGAATCACGATCCAGAAGAAGCATATCTTCAAACTCGTCAGGTAGAGATGCCATCAGCTTCGCTGAGTCCTCTGATATTCTCCCAAGGATAAACTCTTTTTTCTCCGCTATGGTATCCAGATCAAGTAATAATTCTGACGAGGAGGCAATGACCTCGTTAAGTTCGCTGATAAGCGTCTTCATCTCAGGAATAAACTCGATCAACCCCTCCGGAATCAGCACCACGCCATAGTTCATGTCACGAGCAGCCCGCCTCGCTACTGCCCTGCAGATAGTATCCACGATCTGCGAGAGAGAGAGCCGTTTCTCAGCAATCTCTTCAGAGATGAAGGCTACTGTAGGCCTCGTCTGCAATGCAACCTCCAGCCCCACGTGAGTGGCACTACGACCCATAAGCTTGACAAAGTGCCAATATTTACGTGAAGAGAGCGTGTCCTGAAGAATATTGCCAACCATCTCCGAATAGGTCTTGGTAGCAGTATCAAAACCGAAAGAGATCGGTAGCAGGTCACCAACCTGCAGATCACCATCGATCGTCTTTGGCACCCCAAGCACCTGCACGCCCCGACCATCACTATGCACGTTCTGAAAGAGATGCTCGGCTAAGACCGCAGCATTTGTATTGGAATCATCACCACCCACGATCACCAGACAGTCTATCCGCTGATCACGACAGACCGCCTCAACCTGCTCAAACTGATCCTTCGTCTTGATCTTGGTACGATCAGTTCCCATGAAAGCAAACCCACCCGTGTTAATGATTTGAGCTAAATCTGACTCCCTTATCTCGAACAACTCCCCTGCAAGGAGACCCTTTGGTCCATTCCGCACACCCAGAAGCGTATTATCCACACCAAGCACCATCTTCAATCCAACCAGCACATTATGCCCACCGGCAGCTGGCCCACCAGAGAAGATAACCGCCACACGCCTACCAGTAACAACCGGCCGATCTCTACCAGAGGCTTTCAGCACTCTACACCCGGTCGCCGAATACAGATTTGGAAATGCCTTGAGAATCCTACTCACATCCTCTGCTGCATCCAAATTCTCTCCAGAGAACTCAAAACTGGCCGGAACAATCCTCCCTTCCTCCAAGAAAAGATCGATCACAGGAATTGAGAGCTTACGCATCTCCCTCTCAAAAAGCGACCCATTCTTCTCCACGCTATCACAAAATCTGATTAACTCAGGACTGGCAACCCAACTAGCACCAGAGATATCCCTCAAGGCTCCATCTCCTCTCTTCTATACGCCACGCCATTCATAAGCCCATACTATTATTTATACATTCTGCCGAGTATCAACACCAAGAGGCGCACGAGCAATACTGAAAGGATATTCTGATTAGATCAATGAAAATTCGATGTGAAGGTTTATGTGAAGGTTTATCTGTGCCTGAATCATAGTACCTGTTCTGATGGGCGAATGCAAGAGGTGCATGGGCAGCGGTGTGGTCGTTGAAGACGAGAAGACCTGTCCTGAGTGTCATGGAAGCGGAAGAGTGAAGAGTGTTAATCTTACAAGCCTGAGAGAGGAAGATCTTGCAGAGATTATCGCAGGGGATGCGACCTGCAGGAGTTGTGGTGGTAAGGGCAAGATCGTAATCAAGAAGAAGTGTGAGGTATGTGACGGCACTGGTCTCTTGATGGAGTGCAGAATCTGTGGTGGGATCTCCACGTCTGAGATCTGCGAGTCATGTAGAGAGAAGCCTATTGTATGGAAGCTCAGACCTGCGTGCGACATCTCAGATCTTGAGGCTGAGAAGACGTACGAGGGAGTTGTTGGAGATGTTGTGAACTTTGGCGCTTTTGTCCAGCTGAATAGTAGCGTCAAGGGACTTCTGCACTCAAGCAAGCTCAAGCAGAGCCTCAAGAGCGGAGATAAGATATTCGTCAAGGTATGCAAGATCCAGCCAAACGGTAATATCGAGCTTGCACCCGTATCAGTCTCGGATCATCGTCTCATCGAGGTCAAGAAGAAATTGCCACGCCGTAGAACCGATGAAATCTCTGATTTTGTAGGAAAACAGGTCATGGTCTCTGGCGAGGTGATACAGGTGAAGCAGACCGGAGGTCCAACGATCTTCACCATCAGCGACGAGTTTGGAATGGTTCACTCTGCCGCGTTCGAGAGGGCTGGCGAGCGGGCGTACCCTGAGATCGAGAGCGAGATGATCGTGGAGGTCATAGGTGAGGTCAATCTCAGGAACGGCGAGATCCAGATCGAGGTGATGGAGATCAACCAGCTCCACGGGAGCAGTGCAAGAGAGATAAAAAAGGAGATCGATGCGAGTATACGGAGAAGAGCAGAACCTGTGAACCAGGAATTCCTCGTCAAGAGTCAGATCCTCGAAAAACTCCGACCTGCAATGCTTAAAGTTGCAGAAGAGATAAAGTACGCAGTGCTCACATCCCGCCCGATCATCATCAGGCACCATGCCGATGCCGACGGCATCACCTCTGCAGTAGCAATCGAACGCGCAATACTCCCACTGATACGCGAGGTCGGCGGCAACGACGCAGAGTATCATTTCTTCAAACGCTCACCCTCAAAGGCGCCCTTCTATGAAATACAGGATATCACAAAGGATCTTACCTTCGCACTCGAAGATGCTGCGCGATTCGGCCAGAAACTACCGCTCATACTGCTGATGGACAACGGATCAACAGAAGAAGATGTACCAGCCCTTCTCCAGGCAGAGGCATACGGGCTTGATGTGATCGTAGTTGACCATCATCACCCAGACGAAGTGGTTGATCAATACCTCCTCGCCCATGTGAACCCGGCTCACGCAGGCGGAGACTTCGGCATCACAACAGGAATGCTCGGCTTCGAGATAGCACGGATGATACGCCCAGAGGTTGGAGAGGAGATCCTTCACTTTCCAGCCATCTCGGCTGTCGGCGATCGATCAGAAGCACCAGAAGCAGATGCCTACATAGAACTCGTAGCCGAGAGATACACCCGAGAAGAGCTCACTGAGATCGCACTCGCACTCGACTATGAATCATACTGGCAGCGCTTCAGCGACGGCAGAGGCATTATAAACGATATACTGAACCTTGGAAACCCGAACAGACACCGCAGAATAATAGAAATTCTCTCTAAACAAGCCAGAACTGCAATCGAAGAACAACTGAGAGCGACCCTCCCGAACGTACGATCGATAACACTCCCAAACGGGGTACTCTTAAACGTGATCGACGTTGAAAAGTACGCCCACAAATTCACATTCCCACCACCAGGCAAGACCAGTGGCGAGATACATGACCACTACTGCAAAGAGCACGAAGGAAGACCTATCGTCACCATAGGATACGGACCAGACTTCGCAGTGATCCGAAGCAAAGGCGTCCTCCTGAACATACCTGAGATGGTGCGAGAACTGAGAGACGAGATTGTGGGCGCAGGTGTTACCGGCGGAGGACATCTCGTAGTTGGAAGCATCAAGTTCGTCGAAGGCAAAAGAAGAGACGTACTCGAAAGACTGGCAGAGAAGATCGGCGCAGCCAGAACATGATAGAACAGAGAACTATCACCATGAGAAAACTATCAAGATATAAAGGAGTAGTGGTAGGGAGTATAGTTATCAGTGTTTCCTTTTTTGCACTACCTTATTGGGTTTTTGGGTTAGATAAGGTAACACCAATATTTACAGCAATAGGCGGTCTTCTTTTTTCAATTCCTATAAAGTATTTGTGGTACATTTTCAAACAGCCAGTTCTTAAAATAAAGGAAGAAGTAGAGGAAAAAAGTATTCCGATAAAGCAAAAAACATACGGACTCATCATTGAGAAAACTGGTAATTGGGAGTATTCTGCTAATAGAATCGTGGTTGAAAATATTGGGAGAAGTGCAGCAAAAAATTGTAAAGGATGGATAGTCATAGGGGAAAGCAAAGAGCGTGTTTGCTGGACAATTCCTACAGAGCGGCCTAATGCAACAATAAGCGTAAAAGATGAAGAGAGATTAAATTTTTGTGCTTACTACAAAAAGGGACCTAAAACATATGAAGCTATTACAAAAGGAGGAATCCAAAAAAATGTTCCGCAAAGATTTGCCTCCGATGAAAATACCATCCAGTTTGATATAGAGGATGCAGGTATTAAATCACTTGATGATCAAGAGCAATGTGAAGTTCTAATCACATCTGACAATGCTGAACCTGTAAAAGCGGAAGTAATGTTTGAAAAAGATAAAATTAGGATAGTAAACGGTTAAGGCAGGACAATAAAAATATTGCAGATACTTGCAGAGAAGATCGGCGCAGCCAGAACATGAAGAATATGGAGGGATATGCGAATGGGAGGCTCCTAACGCTGAGGTAGTTAAGGAAATAGTTAAGAAAGTAATTGGTGAGCCACCAGCCGATGGCACGGTAGTCGTGAAGCGAGTGCTTTAAAGGGGTGGGCTTCCAAAGGCTTCGGGCAACTCATCGTTGCTTCGCACCTTGCACGTATCGGGATCACTCAACAGGTGCATATTTGACTTCGCTATCGCTCCGTCCAAATTTCTCGCTACGCTCGGAACTTCAGATATGCCCGGAACGTTATGCGACAGAGCCGATGAAATAAGGTGGAACGTATGCCGAAGGTAGAAGAAAAGAATAGAAGAGATTGAAAGATTACGAAAACATGAAGATCAATTAATATTGAGTGGGGATAATATATTTCTCGTTGCTCACACATTACTTGTTATGGCTGTTAGTGTGGGTCACCTCGCTATCAATGCACGAATTCTTATTATTTGTTTAGGAATAGTTCTCAGCATTTTTTGGATTGTTATAGGGCTTCGCCACAGAGCATTAATGAATTGGTATTCTGGAAAAATTACTAGCGCTGAATCCAGTATATCTCAAATTCATGCAGAACTCCGCAGTTGGACAAGAAAAAATCCTTGGTACCGTTATACAGGTCACAATGTCGGGTTACAAGCAACTAATATAAGGTGCATCTGGATAGCAGTTCTCTGATAGCAGTTCTCTTTCTGATTTTTTTTTGGGTATGTATGGCTTTTATTCCTAACTAATAGGAAATTGGCTCCGTCGCCTGACAGTGGATATGTGGCTCCGCCTTCGGCTACGCCCGCCTTCGGTGACACTCAAATTTGCTCCGCTCAGTTGCTCCGCTCAGGACTTCGCATACCCGCCAAAACGTTATATGAACTTGCTCGAAGACCTTTAGGTAAATATTATTAGCTGAGGATGTATTGGGTGAGGCTAATGGTAAATGAGGCTAAGATAATCATTGGTGATAGTCGGAAAATGGAGGAGGTTGAGGACGGCAGTGTTGACCTTGTAGTTACTTCGCCTCCTTACTGGCATATCAAGGATTATGGTGTAGAAGGTCAAGTTGGATACGGTCAGAGTTTGCACGAATATCTGAAGGATTTGTATAGGGTGTGGAAAGAGTGTTATAGAGTTATAAAGCCAGGAAGGAGGTTCTGCTTAAATATCGGCGATCAATTTGCAAGGTCTGTAATATATGGAAGGTATAAGATTATCCCGTTACATGCTGAATTTATTGCTCAATGCGAAGATATAGGGTTCGATTATATGGGTTCGATTATATGGCAGAAAAAAACAACGATGAATACTACTGGGGGCGCAAATGTGATGGGATCATACCCGTATCCACCAAATGGGATGGTAGAGATTGATTATGAATTTATTTTGATATTCAAGAAGCCGGGGAAGGGCGAAAAAATCCCTAAAGAGATAAAGGAAGAGTCTATGCTTACAAAGGATGAATGGAAGGAATACTTTTATGGTCACTGGTATTTCGGTGGAGCAAGGCAGATTGAACACGAAGCGATGTTTCCTGATGAATTGCCAAAAAGATGTATAAAGATGTTTACTTTTGTGGGTGATACTGTTCTCGATCCATTCTTGGGGAGTGGGACCACGGTAAAGACTGCAATAGAATTAGAGAGGAATGCAATCGGATATGAAATTAATGAGAACTTTCTGAATGTAATTGAAGAAAAAGTTGGATTAAATCGAGGCCTGTTAGTTTTTTCAAATAATATCCAGATAATAAAGAGAGATAAGAAAGTAGAGATTGAGGAGATTGACTACATACCTAGGATTAAAGACGTTAGACCTGTAATTGATCCAAATAAATTCAATTTTAAAAATAGTCGACTGTATAAAGTCGTGGATATAATAAATGAAAAAACAATTAAATTAAATACGGGCTTAATTGTTAAATTATTAGGTGTAGAGGTTAACGATAAAGAGAGAGCCATTAAATATTTAAATGATTATATATTAAAAAAGGATGTTTTTTTGAAGTTCGATAATGGAGCCATTGTAGATAAAAATACCGTTGAAGCATACGTGTATCTCAAGAATAAAATATTTGTTAATTCTTATCTTATTAAGGCAGGTATAGCAGTTGCAGACAAATCAAAAGATTACAAATATAAAAATAAATTTATTAAATTGGAAAGAGAAGTGTGTGAATAATGGCGAAGGAATGGATTTTAAACAGTGCTATGAATCGCTTTCAACTGAACTTCAAGCGCAATGTTGGTCCTGTCTCAGAAGAAATCAGAAACTGCGCTCCAAAAACGATAGACGACTGGAGAAAATACTATTTTAAAAATGTTAGACCAAAAGAGCATATTGAAGAGTTAGGACGAAAGTTGTATATAAAAATCTCAGAGGTGATCTCCGCCGAGATTGAGGAGATTACAGAGGAGGATTGCATAGAATATATGGTTAAAATGGTGATAGATCGGACTTTTGATGGCTACATGACCGAAATTAAAACAATTTACGGGCAATTAGAAAAAATACTGGGAGTCAGGATTCATCCAGCGCCAGATGAGTGGGATAGACTTTATGCTGTAGATTTTTATATCAAAATTGATAATAACTATATCGGACTTCAGATTAAACCTGCGGGTGGTGTTTCTCACATACCTCAGATATTTAAGGAACATGCGTTCCAAAAAGTTACGCACCAGAAATTTACTGAGAAATATGGAGGTAAGGTGTTTTACGTCATATCCATAAAAGAAGGTGGAAAAAAGAGAATATACAATATGGAAGTAATTGATGAAATAAAGCACGAAATGAAACGGTTAAAGGATGGATAACATGAAGACTTCGGGCAACTCTACAGCAACTCCGTGCCTTGCCTCAGCCCTTCGGGCTTCGATCATATAACAAGTGGATGTACGCTTTGGACTTACGCCCCGCCCTTCGGGACATTCGCCTATCAGCGAACGTCGTACATCCATATAACGCTAGGCGATCTGGATAACTTAAGTATGAACATTGCATTAAAATTTATAGGGTTACTTTCTTCCAAATCCTCAATAAAATTAACTAAGACATTAAATATATTTATATTTTTATTTTAAATCTCCAGCAAAATGTAATATCAAAAATAACAGAAGAAATAACTCAAATAAAGAAAATGATCGACAAAATATGCTGTGTTGAACAATTAGCTGGATGGGGTATATCTTCAGGTAATTGTTTCTCTGAGAATGTAGGCTTAAACACTTATGAGCATGTTGTAGAAGATGAATTTCATCTTTACTTCTTGAAATAAAGCTTCTGGAGATCTTGCTCTGCATGTCTCTCCAAATATTCTTTTAACACCAGAGAAGAAACTCTCTGTTGTCCATCTGCAGCCATACCTGTATTTATCTTTCCATCTTTCATGACCTAATTCTTTGAGTTCTCTTACTCTCTTAGCTCTGGATGGAGAGCCTCTTGACTTTGTTGAAGAGTTACTTCTTATCTTGATCACTGGTTCTACATTATTTACATTATTTTCAGCAAGATAATTGAAATTCTCTCTGCTATCATAACCTCCATCACCATATACCCTAGTTATCTCTCCACCTCTTCCTTTAATTTGCTTTACCAGAGGTTTTAACATCTTTCCATCACCTGTTCTTTCATCTGTTATCTTTAAGGCTAAGAGTTTCCTTGTTTTAACGTCTATAGCAATATGAACCTTAATCCAACCCTTTCTCGTCTTTCCATTTATCTCTGATCCACTCTCCTCTATTCGTTATCTTCATACCAGACGAATCTATTGCAACTACAAGATCTTCTCCAAGATTACTAGAGAGTTCAAAGTCTAGTTTCCTCAACCTCTTACAAACAGTGGAATAATCAGCTACCTTTAACTCAGGTATATATTCTGATAATTTCCTCAAAAATCCTTCCATTTGTCTTAATGGAAGGAAAGCTACATGCAAGAAAGCTAGAAAACACATAAAGGTTCGAGGAAACCTGAAAGGTCTGCCAACCTTCCCCTCATTCATCCTATTTAATTCTTCATCCCAGTTCTCAAGGAAATCCAATGAGATATAGAGTTCTCCCCTCCGCACAAGTTTTTCATTATATTCCTTCCAATTTCTCTTACTCTGCATCCCAATCATCCCTCCTGCAAATGAGAAATAACAGGAAGGAAACTTAAAAGTTATTCAACACAGCAACAAAATAGAAAAATTTAAAAACGGACTTATCTGATCACTTTTCATAATTTCAGCTACTAGAGTAGATAGAATAAATAATGTCAAAATTACATAGGATGATTTTATGATTGTAGCTTTAAAATTTGCTTAAATTGTTATGGAGAAGGCAGGAGGGATCTTCAGGATGGAAGAGAAGTATGACAACTACATCAATGGAATATTATATTGTTGAGACTATGAGGTTCTTCTCGGTCATTCTCTTTTACGACATTCTGAGAGACTATATGGAGTTGAGAGACATTTTAAAGCTTAAAGTGCTTAAATCATTCTCAAATTACGAAGATTTCAGGATAATAAAAAGGAATGTTAAAGAAAGAGCAGATGAAATCTACGGATTGGACACCATTCTTGTAACAGCAGATTTAAACCGACTCAGGAAAGGAAAGAGAAGATAAAAGATGGATTGTTCGATGCAGAACTCTGCTTTGATCCTCTCAGAGATTCTAAAGTCGGTTATACGGTTATAGTTATACGGTTATATCATCTGCACTCCATAATCTCACGAATCTTTCGGTGTTAAAATTTATTCAAAGAAGGAGATCTGGGAAGAGCTGGTAATACCAAATCTGGGAACTGAGAATGGTAAAATAAAAATTGTTATAGCTACGGAATAATCCCTGTAATAAAGGTAAGGATCAACATAGATCTTGAGAGGGTGAAAAGGATAATAGAAGGTTGTCCAGCAAACTTATTTTGGTTTGACAGCAGATATAACAAGATTCTATCCATTTTACTTGAAGATTTCAGTTATATAATAAAACAGACAGTGGAAAAGATCGACAGACACGAGAAATTCGCTGAAATAATAAGTAAAATAGAGTCTTTCTTCAAAATAGCAAAAATTATGTTTGGTTTGAATGACTTACACGTCTACTACCGCAAATATGCTACTACAGAGATAAAAACGATCTTCTATACTACACAACTATTCTGCCAGTTCTGCTTGAAGAATAGAATAAATATGGAAAGATTTGTTGAAAAATCTAGAAAAAAGCTCTAATACTTATTACACTTTGCTGGGATTCTTTAATTTCTATTATAAACTATTTTAGTGGTTATTTAATTTTATAAATTAACTGAAAAAAAGACTTTAAAAATATGGAAAAAGCATTCATGGATGCGGTGAGAGTTAATTATTTATCTGGAATCGTGGTGTTATATAACCTGATCACCCAATAATTTCATGGAGCTTTTTAGATGAAGGAACAGATCGAAGTCAGGGCATTGAAAGAAGGTCGTTACGTGATGATCGATGATGCACCATGTATCATCAAGAGCATCTCTCACTCGAAACCAGGTAAACATGGTTCGGCAAAGGCCCGTATAGAAGCAGTAGGAATATTCGACAACCAGAAGCGATCCCTCATATCACCTGTCACAGCCAAGATCTACGTGCCACTGGTTGAGCGCAGGAGCGGCCAGGTATTATCCATCGCAAACGGCGTAGCCCAGATCATGGATCTCGCAGATTACTCAAGCTTCGAGATGAAGATTCCTGACGAACTGATAGATAAAGTGGAGGAGGGAAAAGAGGTTAACTACCTGAAATCAATGGGCATGACCAAGTTCGACATACGGGTATAAGAATCAGAGACTCATGCTCAGAGACTCATGCACTTTGCAGATGCAGACTCTACCTACACTGACGCCGATTATGTGATCTTTGGCGCACCGTTCGATGGCACATCAAGCTTTCGGCGTGGCAGCTCCAGCGCCCCGCAGGCTATCAGAGACGAGTCCTACAACTTCGAGACGTACAACCCAAGCCTTGAGATCGATCTTGCCGAGTTGAAGATCCATGACGCAGGAGACGTAGAGACTGAAAGAGAGATCTCAACCGCGCTCTCAAGAGTCGCCTCTGCCACACGAGACCACCTCTCAGGTAAGAAGACACCGATAATGCTCGGTGGCGAGCACTCACTCACAATAGCCGCTGCACGAGAATGCGCTCCAGATTGGATCATAATACTGGACGCACACCTCGACCTCCGTGACGAGTACGAAGGCGAGAGATACTCACACGCATGCACAGCCCGCCGCCTCTATGAAGAAGTGACAAGAAAGATCGTAGAGATAGGAGTCAGAAGTGGAACAAGAGAAGAGTACAGATTCGTGAAGAGAAACAAAGTCCACTGCTATAGCGCAGACCAGATATACAGAGACGGAACGAGGGAGATCATCGAGAGACTCGAAGAAGACCTCGGAGATGAGACGGTCTATCTCTCAATCGACATGGACGCAATCGACCCAGCCTATGCACCAGGAGTTGGAACACCAGAACCATTCGGAATAACACCGAGAGACGCCCGCGAGATCATCTGGAGACTCGCACCCATATCCATTGGACTCGACATAATGGAGATCGTGCCAGAACTCGACATCAACACGGCATCACTCGGAGCAAAACTCGCACGCGAGTTCATAGCCGCAAAAGCAAAGAGCCGATAGGCATAATTCATTATTGTGAGGTGGATGTTGGTGAACTGCAGGGATTCTGCAATCTTCGTGTTAAGTGCTGCTAAATCGAAAGGTTTGTAAGAGATGAGATAACGATTTAACAACACTGTCACCGCTCATGTAATAATATTATATAATAATATAATAATACGTAGTATGAACGAATGATCTCTGCGGGTGGCATAATATGGCGATATCAACAGGAAGATCTCGTGTTCAAACGCGGGGAAAGTGAAAAATAACGGCTGAAATTGCGATAATGAACAAAGAAGCAATAGCTCTTGCATCTGATAGTGCGGTTACAAGCATACAGGAAAATGGCCAAAAAATATTCACATCTGCTAATAAACTTTTTAGTTTGTCTAAATATCATCCTGTTGGAATAATGATCTTTGGCAGATTCCATGGGAGACAATAATTAAGATCTATAGAAATGACCTGGGTGAAAAGAAATTTGACACTTTAAAAGAATACACCAATGATTTTACAGATTTTTTAGATAGCGCCAGTTCATTGTTTCCTGACTCTGTGCAGAAAGAATATTTACTTTATACAGTGTATAATTATTTCCAGTTTATTAGAGGAAAGATTGAGGAGCAAGTAGACGCAGTTATCGGTGAAAAAGATAAAATCACCCCTAAAGAAGTAAAGAAAATAACATCTGATATAATAAAAGCTGATTATGATAAATGGAAAGAAACTAACCGTCTCCCTTCAATTCCTCAAATCCATACCAGAGACATAATAGAAAAATATGGAAAAAAGATTGAAAAATTAAAAGAAGAAGTGTTTGAGGAATTGCCCATCTCCAAGCGCCTTTATGCCAAACTAGAAGAGATTGCTACAAGTTTGTTTTGTAAATTCCGAGAAGATGTATACTAGACCTCTTGCACAGTTAAACTCTAGCTGCATCATTCACTAATCACTCCTTGCTCATCACCTGACAAGTCTGCTCAGATCAAATTCCTTTCTCAACTATGAGATGAAAGTTTACAAGCCCTGTCATGATCGATGTTGTCGTATCATGTTGTCTCGGTCTGTTTCTGAACTCATCATCTGCCGTTATCCTGAGTCTCTTCATTCGCCCTGTCACATGCTTAACGACCATTTGCTCTTGGTTCAGGCTCTTGTTATGCTTTTTCTCTGCTCTGGTAAGACTTGCCGCCTTTTGGTTTCTTGATTGGAATTCTTGATTTTATCTCTGGAAAGTCATTTTCTATCCCTTGATACCCTAAATCCCCATTTATCTCAATATCAGAGGGTAATGGTGGATATTTTCTCTTTAATAGTTCATAATCGTGCTTTTTTCCGTGTACGTGAGGTGTTTTATGGATTATTATTCCATCTTTGTTCGTTATCACCTGCGTCTTGACCGTATGTCGCTTCTTTTCCCGGAATAGTAGCTCTTTCGCCGTCTTCTGTTCTTCGGTCTTGGAATCTCCTGCTCAGTCGCATCAACAGACGCCTTCATTCCAGGAAAGTATCTCAAGAGTTCATCGATGTTACTGATCCTTTTCACTTTTCTATGGATCTTCTATAGAGCAAGGGATGCATTTCTTAACTAACGGCTCAAGATGCCTAATATTTCGAGATACAGTGCTATGATCGATGCCAAAAAGGAATCCTAATAAAAAAAATGTGATATAGAGCTTGTAATAGATTAAAAGCATAATTAGACGATCTATAAGTTCCAGTTCAAACTTTCTACCCTAACCTATTACATTTTTCCTGTCAGGTCTTCTAAGCTTCTAAGCCTTTTGATCTTGTATTCTTTCTACCTATTCTTGATCACCCGGTATAACTGATTGAATTCATCGATCGTCAGACCTGTAAACCTCCTGAAGAGATACGGTTTCCTGGATAAGGTACTGTAAGAAACCAATCCAACCATCCCCATTTCAGAAAGAGTCTGGGAATAATTATAAAAAGAGACGGTCTGAGCATGAATAACTACGCAAGAGGATTGAAAGAGCTCATCTCAAAAGTTGAAAGGATTTTTTAGAGGTGGGACGAGGGGGATATGGATGGTGTAATGGTCAGTTCATATTTTTATTGGTTTTGTTTTAGGCCTGGGCTTCTTGTTCTGCTCCGAGCGTCTTCAGGACTCTGCTTCTGATCTTGTTTACTTCCATGCTGGTTCGGTCTCTTGGTCGTGGGAGGTTGATCTCGATCGTTTCTTTTATTCTTCCTGGTCGTTTTGAGAGTATTATTACTCTGTCTGCGAGGTATGCCGCTTCGTCGACGCTGTGTGTTACGAATAGTACTGTTTTTTTGTCTTTGTTCCAGATTTTAAGTAGTTCTATCTGGAGTTGGTTTCTTGTTTGTGCGTCCAATGCTCCGAATGGTTCGTCCATCAGCAGTACTTCTGGTTTGATCAGGAGTGCGCGTAGGATTGCTACGCGTTGTTTCATGCCGCCTGATAGTTCGTGTGGGTGGCTTTTTTCGAATCGTTCGAGTCCGAGCAGGCGCAGGTATTTTCTTGCCTTGTTGCGGGCGGTCTCTTTATCAACTCCCTTCATTTCGAGTCCGAAGATGGCGTTGTCGAGTATGTTTCGCCAGGGAAAGAGTGCGTAGTCTTGGAAGACCATTCCTATGCAGGTGTTTGGGCCTGTTATGCTCTGGTTGTTGAGGGTGATTCTGCCTGTTGTTGCTTCTTCGAGTCCTGCTACTATTCGGAGGAGTGTGGTTTTTCCGCATCCGCTGGGCCCAAGGAGGCAGATGAACTCGCTATCTGCTATTTCGAGATTGATGTTGTCTAAGACGAGCAGGTCGTCATATTTTTTACTTAAATTATTTATTTTCAGCATAATTTTATTATTTGTTTCTTACAAGTCCTGTCTTCCATTTTAACAGTCTTTCATCAGTTATGTATCTGAATACTCGATCTATTGTGAGTGAGACGATCCCAAGTATCAGCATGTATGTGAGTACGCCATCCATCTGGTGGATGTCTTTGTACCACCATACCTTGTATCCGAGTCCGTGATTGCTGACTCCGAAGAGCTCGGCTGCAACAACGCACATCCAACCAACGCCCATCGCTATCCTAACACCAGTTGCTATTGACGGAAGGGCGTATGGGAGAGCTATCTTCTTTATGAGGTCCCTGCTTCTCACGCATCCGAGCACCTTGCCGCTGTCGATCAGTATCTGTGGCGTGTCTCTGAAGCCTGCGTACGTGTTTATCAGGATTGGGAATACTGCGCCCATGAAGACGATGAAGCCTGCTGCATAGTGTGTGAGGTGTAACCATATGATAGCAAATGGTATCCATGCAATGGGCGGTATGGGTCGTACCAGTTCTACCAGTGGGTCGATTATATTATCTGCAGTTCTGCTCCACCCCATCATCATTCCGATCGGTATTGCTATTACGATGCCGAGTCCAAGTCCGATTCCGAAGTGCATCAGGCTTTCAAAGAGATCACGGAGCAGATCACCGCTTGCAACCACATGGTAGAACGTCTGGATGACTTCTGTGAACCTTGGTAGAAAGAGTGGATCATTGACTACTGATGCTGCAATCTCCCATATTATAGTCGCTCCTGCAAGCGATATTACTCGGAGCAAACGTCCGTGTGGCATTCTCTTATCATTCTGTTATCTTTTCGTAGAAACTTGTATCGAAGAGGTCTTCTTCTCTCAGTGGTTTCTTGATATATCCTAATTCGTACTGTACGTTTGCATACTCAAGCGTGCTCGGTATGCTGACTCGTGGGTCTGTGCACCACTTCCCGTCCCATGTCTTGAGTGATTTAGATAGGAGGCTCTCGTTCATGGAGAGTTTCTCTGCTGCAAGCCTGGCCGCTTCTTCTGGGTGTGCAAGGTTGTATTCCGTGGCATTTATATGTGTCTTTATGATCTGTTCCACGAGGTCTGGGCGTTCTCGTATGAGTGTGCCGCTGACAACGAGTACGCAGCAGGAATGGGAGGGCCACATCTCGCCTGATTGGATTACTGTCTTCCCTGTGCCCTGGCTTTCTATTATTGTTGGTGAGGGGTGCGGGAGGAAGACCCCGTCAACCGATTTTGAGGAGATGGCTGTGATGGCATCTCCTGGTCCCATCTCTTTAATTGTGAGGTCTGTAATAGGGTTGATGTTGTTATCGATTAGCCATTTTTTGAACACCGTGTCCTGTATTGAGCCTGCTCGGAACGTGGCTATTGTGAGCCCTTTTAGGTCTTCTGGTGTGGTGTAGTTGATCTCTGGGCGGAGCACCAGGTCTGATCCGTTTGTGTTGACACATGCGACTATCTTTGCATCAAGACCCTCTGCAATGGCTGTGATCGGCGGTGCTGAGCCAACATAGGCTATGTCAAGGTCTCCTGCAAGCATCGCCTGCATCTCAGGAGGTCCCGAAGGGAACTGTTTATCTATCACTTTTTCTATTCCAAAGGGTGCGAGGTCACGCTCCCACCAGCCCTTCTCCATTGCGGTTATGTGGGCTGCTTGGTGGGTGCTTGGCTGATAGCCTATAGAGAGTGTGGTAATCTCTTCTCTCTCGTCTGTTTTGATGCAGCCTGATGCAGCTGCTATGATGAAAAGGATTGCTATGAAGTATATAGGAGCCGTGGATCTTCTCTTCATGTATGTGGCATTGTAGTTACATTGCTATAAATCTTCTGATTTTTTCACATTAAAAATTTATCATCATAATGATGTTAATGATAGAAAGGTTTTAATAGTATAACTTACTATGTATGGAGTAGCTCACAACCCAAAAGATTGTGAGTCGACTGGTTTTACACACCTCTCGGGTTGGCAGAACGCCAACCCTCTACCTCCTTTCTCTACCTCCTTTCTCTCTACTTTTTTTCCCAAAAACGTCACACCGAAGAGGTCAGCCACATCAAAATTTAAAAATTATAAAAAATGTTGGAGGCGGCTACCCCCACCCCACACACTCCAATTTATTCACTCTGCTTATTCCTTTTACCTTCACTTCTCATCGTCATCCACTTCTTCGTAATCGACGTCAACAACCTCTTCCTCACTGCCTGCACCACTCTCTCTTTCAGTTTGTTGTGCCTGTCCTTGCTGTTGTGCCTCCCCTTGTGTTTGCTCTCGTTGTTGTTGGTAGAGTAACTGGCTTAGTCCGTGCATCTCTTGTGTAAGCTCTTCTGTCGCCGATTTTATAGCGTTTATGTCATCGCTCTTGATGGCATCCTTGACCTTCTGTACCGCATCTTCTGCTCTCTTCTTCTGATCACTGCTTACTTTATCACCGAGTTCTTTCAGCGTCTTTTCTGTCGTGTATGCAAGGGCATCTGCCTGATTTTTGGCTTCTATTAACTCTTTTCGTTTTTCGTCTTCCTTTGCGTGCTCTTCTGCCTCTTTTATCTTCTGTTTGATCTCCTCTTCTGACATCTTCAGTGGTGCTGTGATCGTCATATCCTGTGCTTTGCCCGTGCCAAGGTCCTTTGCTGTCACGTGAAGTATGCCGTTTGAGTCGATGTCGAATGTGACCTCTATCTGCGGCACGCCTCTTGGCGCCATCGGTATGCCTGTGAGTGTGAACCGCCCGAGTGATACGTTATCTGCTGCCATGGGGCGCTCTCCCTGCAGCACGTGGATCTCCACGCTTGTCTGGTTATCTGCAGCTGTTGAGAATATCTCGCTCTTCTTCGTTGGGATGGTGGTGTTTCGTTCTATCAGCTTCGTCATGACTCCACCGAGTGTCTCGATTCCGAGTGTGAGCGGTGTTACGTCAAGGAGCAGTACGTCCTTCACCTCTCCGGCAAGGACCCCGCCCTGGATAGCTGCTCCGATGGCGACGCACTCCATCGGGTCCACACCGCGTTCGATCGGCTTGCCTATGAGATCTTCCACGAATCTCTGTACTATTGGCATGCGGGTTGGTCCGCCGACCATGATGATCTTGTCGATATCTGATGGCTGTAGTTTGGCGTCTTCGAGTGCTCGCATGATAGAGTTTCTGCATCTCTCCACCACAGGCTTCACGATCTCTTCGAGTTTCGCCCGTGTGATCTCCATCTCAAGGTGCTTGGGTCCATGTGCGTCTGCCGTTATGAATGGCAGGTTGATGTTTGTGCTCATCGTTGTTGAGAGTTCTATCTTTGCCTTCTCCGCCGCTTCTTGCAGTCTCTGCTTTGCCATTTTATCTTCTCGCAGGTCGATGCCATGCTCTCTCTTGAACTCTTCTGCGATGTAGTCGACGAGGGCATTATCCATATCTGTACCCCCGAGCTGTGTGTCACCAGCGGTCGATTTCACCTCGAACACACCATCTCCAAGCTCCATAATGGTCACATCGAGAGTTCCACCACCGAAATCGAAGACAAGTATCTTCAATTCGCCTTCCCTGTCCAGTCCATAGGCAAGGGACGCTGCTGTTGGCTCGTTGATGATCCGCACAACATCGAGGCCTGCGATTCTGCCCGCGTCTTTGGTTGCCTGTCGCTGGTTATCGTTAAAGTACGCAGGGACTGTTATAACCGCCTTCTCGACCTTCTCCCCGATGAAGGCTTCAGAGTCTCTCTTTATCTTCTGGAGTATGAATGCTGATATCTCCTGCGGAGTGTACGTTTTGCCATCGATATTTACTTTATAATCGGTTCCCATCTTTCTTTTGATAGCGATGATCGTACGTTCAGGATTGCTCACCGCCTGACGGCGTGCTGGCTCTCCAACAAGGATCTCTCCCTTCTTCGTGAAGGCAACGACCGACGGAAAAGCTTTTCCCCCACCAACCGTTGTGCCCTCCGCACTCGGGATGATGGTTGGTTTGCCACCGATCAGTACCGCAGCTGCCGAGTTGCTTGTACCAAGATCAATTCCTATTATCTTAGACATATCTCATCACCTCATCACCTATCTCACATCTTCTGTATTCCTTACATTATCTTCTTTTACATTATTATCTTTTATCTGTTCTGGTTCTTTGGAGATCCGCACCTTTGAGTGGCGCAGTACCTTTCCATGAAGCAGGTATCCATGCTGCAGCTCCTCGAGCACCGTATCCTCTGGTACCTCATCTGTCTCTGTCTGCATCACTGCCTCATGCAGGTTATGGTCGAACTCTCTGCCCATAGCTTTTATCCTCTGCACGCCAGCATCGGAAAGAATCTCAGAGATCTGTTTGTGTATCATTCTAATACCCCTAACAAATTCTGTGTCATCGCTCTCACCACAGTTTTCAAGACCCCGCTCAAGGTTCTCGCAGACATCTATCAGCTTCAAAACAAGTTTTTCGTTGGCATATTTGGTAAATTCTTCTTTTTCACGCTCAACTCTCTTCCTATAATTATCAAACTCGGCTTGAAGCCTTTTTAAGTCTTCAATATACTCTTCAATACTTTTTTCTCTCGCTTTGAGTCTCTTCTCCAACTCTAACATCCTCTCATTCACCACATAGAACTTCTTACCTAAAACCTTCTCTCCACGACACCTACTATACCGCCTCAAGACAACCATCCTCCCTACCAGAACGGTAATAAACTTCTCTGCAAAACTATAAACAGCTTTTGGTAGGAGCAACACTTCCAGATCGTCTCTTTTGAAAAATCATGAAGAAAAGGAATGTGAAGTATCACCCTAGAAGAGAGGCACTCCTATAGAGGAAAATACCAAATGCAAAACAAGGATTGAAAATAGGGCTTCAGATGCCCATTATCTGGATGATGATGTCTCTGTCTCTCGGTTTGTTGTCCATGTCTATGAAGATTATCTGTTGCCATCTGCCGAGCATCAGTCTCTTCTTCTGGAATGGGATTGTGAGGCTTGGTCCGAGAAGTGATGCTCTGATGTGTGAGTGGCCGTTGCCGTCGCCCCAGCGAAGATTGTGTCTGTATTCGATGCCTTGTGGTGCTATTCGTTCGAGTGTTCTCTTCATGTCTTCCACGAGTCCGGGTTCGTACTCTATCGTTGTCACGGCTCCGGTCGATCCCTGCACAAAGATTGTAACTGTTCCATTCGTAAGCCCTGATGCTTCGAGGCGTCTTGCTGCTTCGTCTGTGATGTCATGTATCTCTGTATTGCCTCTCGTCTTTATGTGTATGTGCTCTGTTATGACGTTCATCCAACCATGCCCCGGTCCTTCCTGTGTGTATCTGGTGTAAGAGGGATTATGATTTATGAGGCTCTTGGTTCGTATTCTGCGTAGACGGCGCCGCTCGGGCAGTTGAATGTGCATGTCCCGCAGGTCAGGCAGACCTCTTCATCGACTGCTGCCTCGCCGTTCGTAACCTTTATTGCGAGCTTTGCTCTGTCCGGGTCAAACTCTGCTCCATCTTCGAGCAGGTTGTTGACCGGGCATACAGTCTCACATACACCACACCCTACACATTCTTCTGATACCTTCACCTTCTTGAAGCTCATCTGATTCGCCATGATACGAGAGTAGTGTAACACCCCTAATATGAATCTTTCTAAATTCCTCTGATCTCCTTCTCCCTGAGCACCCGGTATCCAAGATCGTTGATCGTCTCGATAAGCTCGTTGCGCTCTCTAGCACGCATCGCTTTGCGATCGATGTAACCGAAATCTGCGCCTGATTTCAGGAACGCCTCTCTTATCATCTCTTTATCTAGTCGTTCGAGTTGATAATTGGGGAACATATGTCCAAAAGCCACTTCTGCCTCGAGTGTGAGTTTTGTCTCTCTTGGCACATAGTGTCCACCTCCAAAGCCCACCGCAACAGGCACAACCTGAGACTGGAGCGCGAGTATTGCTTCAGCCACAATCTCGCCTGCGCGGTCATCGATCCACTCTTCCTCGCCGCTCCCAATCTCTATGTACAGTGATGGTGTGTGAAGCATCGTTGGGCCGTGGTGCGTGGCTTCGAGAGTTGCTTCAAACTCGGTCTCGAGCGATCGTCTCTTTAGTCCATGGAGCAGGTCTCTCATCGCCAGTGGTGCCGGGATTGCGAGCTCGCGCGCTCTTCCACCGAGCATCGGTTCTCCTGTGTTTCCTGTTGGGTGAACCGTGAGGATCTTCCGTCCATCCTTGCTTCGATGCTTGGATGCAAATATTATGAGGCTACTTTTGATATTGCGCTCTTCAAGTCGAGTGTCGATTCCGTCCTGATAGATGTGATATTCATCCATCTCAACGAGCGTGAAGTGACTATAAGTGGATATGGTGAGACTCGCGTCCTCAACGACCGTCCACTCCCCCATACTTTTGAGTTTCTCTGCAATATTCACACTTGCAGGATCGCCCCTTGACGAGACGATCGTAACCCTCTCTCTGCTTCTATTCCAGTTCATCGTCCATCCAATCTAAGCCTTATTGCCATACATCAAGTTTTCTCGATATACACGCAGGTACTCATCCCTCCTCTCAGGTTCGAAGGTTGCGTCGACTCCCATCTTGGCTGTTCTTCCATCAGGTCCTCGGCTCGGATCGAGACTGCTTCCACGCTGACCTCTGTAGATATGGATGTCGCGGTCGGCCTGTACCCGTGTCGCGATCGCATACTCGACGTCTTTTGGGTCAAGTATGTCAATATCCTCATCCACCACGACGACATGTTTCAGGCTACCATGTGCCCTGAAGGCTGCTTCGATCACATCCCTCACCTCGCTCCTCGATCGCTTCCTGATCTGGACCACCGCGTGCAGATATGAGCACCCACCATCACTCATAACCACGTTTCTCACATCAGCAAACCTGCTCGCCTCTCTGTAGATCAGAGGCTCGTAGGGCACGCCCATGAGGACCCGGTGCTCACCACTCGCAGGGAGGATAGCATGATAGATCGGGTCACTCGAGCGTGAAATACCCGTGATCTGGATCACAGGCTGCTCTCTCACGCTATCATAGGTTCCTGTGATATCTACAAAAGGACCCTCAGTGTGAACCTCTTCAGGGTCGAGATAGCCTTCAAGCAGAAACTCACACTCAGGCACCATAAGACCGTTGCCCGACCTGAAGAGCTCAACAGGCTCCCCCTTCAATGCTGATGCAAACTGAAACTCTCTCCCCTCAGGAACCCTTGTACAGACAGCATAGAGCGTTACAGGGTCAACACCGATCGCTATAGCAACAGGCAATGGCTCACCATCTCTTCGCGCCATCTGACTCAGAGTATCTGTGTGCCTCCCTTCAACGATTCGCGCAACGAGCTTATCCCTGCCAATAACCATCAACCGATGGATAGACGCATTCGTCACCCCCCCATACTCAGATATCACAACACCCCCTGTGATGTACGCCCCACCGTCACCACTGTGATGCGTGAGGATCGGGAGCCTTCCAAGATCCACATCCATCGCATCCATCGCAGGACCCTCATCCACCACCTTCAGAAGACCATCAGACCGCATCCCTGCAAGCGTGCGAGCCAGTCGATCCACAGGGATTCCAAGCGCTCTCGAGAGCATCTCCCGTGTGCCAAGAAGATTCACAACAACCCTCCACCCCGAGACGTCAGTGAAGAGTAACGGCTCCACCGAATCACCAACCACCCGGGTCACCTCATACACTGGAGAGACCGGTCTCTCGATCACCTTGAGCAGACCATCCCTCTCAAGCGACTCTACAAAGCTAGAAAAGAACGACACAAGAGAACCCTCGCATATAACAATGATAAGACCAAGAGTTAGCAGTAAGGGTTAATATAACCTATGGAGGAATGCCGATACTTCCCATCCCCAAACAAGTTCTGTTGAAATGTTGGATGTTACAAATAAGGTGCTGCATTTAAGGTGATAAAAATTAAGGCTGATTTTTATAAAACTCTAAGCTTCTCTTAAGCAAATCTGACACGACTCTCATCGCCCATTTTCAAGTTAATTTTTGCTTTTTCTGCCAGAGTTTGCAATCGATCTTCCTGAAGGTGGAATTGATCTAAGATACATTCAGGTGTTGCTTGGTCGCAAAAGTTCAAAAACAACAGAGGTTTATACTCACGTTGCAATGAAAGATTTAAGAAGGATCAGAAGTCCGTTAGATATGGCGGTTGTGGAGGGCAAAGAAGATGGATAAGTTCGCATAAACTACCAAAATTGAAAATAACACGAAGTTCGTATATCCTTCCAAATTGAAAGAAAATGCGAATTTCGTATATAATGAGTGAAGTGAAATCGGGCTCCGCGGTGGCTTTAAAAATAGATTTAAAAAGGGAGGAATGATAATATGAGTATGAGAACATCTCTTAGAGAATGGGCAAAAGAAAACAAAGTATGGGAACCAAAAACTTGGAGAATCTTCTTAGAAAAGGATCTCGTACCCTTCTATAAACAAGCATATACTTTGAATGCGCTTCATGAGTTTCTTAAAAGTGAAAAAATTTGTGGGAAATCTTCCTTAGCAGATATTGAGGATGAAACGCTAAAGAATAAAATCAGGGTGGCGATTTACGGTGGTGTAGAACCTAATAAAGATTTCAGCACATCTTTTGCGAAGTTTATGTATGATAACTTTGGAATATGTGCAGAAAATGCGCCCTCTTTTGAGGAAAGTATAAAACACTATGAAAGCTGGGGAGATGGTATTAAGGTAAGCATTAATCCAAATTCGTGGGTAAATTCTATCCCAATTGGAAATTTAGTTGACGAGCTGAAAAGTTTAATTCAAAGATTTTGCGATAAATTGAATATCAAATTATCAGAGATAAGCATTCAAGAATCTTATCCCTATCATCCTTTCAAGGTTATAGAACCTGATACCTTACTTCCGCAGGCTGGTGAGAAACCAGAGAAATTAGTATCTCTAATAAATGAATTCAAACAGAAAGCATTAGATTTATCGATAGGTGTAAATCCATTCACAACTTTTGTTTTTTATTCAAGAACAATACCCTTAGTTGCGCTTATGAGGTTTTTCGACTTAAATGAAGATGATTCGAGTGATGTGGAGAAAATAGCTAAATTAGCCAACTTTTTAGGACTTAAAGCCTATTCTATGATTGACCAAAGAGAGGTTAGCTTGCCTACAAAGAGCCCTGATAAGGTTATTTTACTATTAACAAGCAATTCATTGTCCTATAAAATACTGGAATTACGGGACTATTTGGAAAAAATAAATCCAACAATTAAACAGGTACATGAGAACATGATTAAACAAGCCATAAATCAGATTTACATAACTTTTGAGCCTTGGAAAGATTATGAACCTATTTTCTCAGCTATAAGAGACATAATGAAAGATGAATATGGCTGTGAATTAGTGGTAAGTCAAGGAAGAATTGAAAAGATAACAAATGGATATAGTCGAGGCTATTGGAAATATAGAGAAATAGAACTTCATAGCAAAATATGGCTGAGGGATTTTCTTATAAAAATCTCCCCCATTGTAAGTGCTGGAATAGTCAGATTCTCTTACAGTATGACCCAACTAGAATTTCATCCACTTGCGAAAGAATGGATTGATAAGGTGATAGAAAATGAAGGAAAGGCTTAGATTTCGACCAATATCAAGACTCAAGGTTACAGAAACAGAAGAATATCAAAAAAAGTTTCAAAAAAGTGCTTCTAAAGCAATTGAAAGAGAAAATGAAACCCAACTATATTTTGAGTTACCAATTTATGACATATCCTTCGAACAAGCCTCACTTTCAACCAGATTTGAATCATTAAATACTGAAGTTAAAAAAGTGACTATAAAACGAACCATTTCGCCCTTATTTGATACTCCTCTAAATAGGCAGATTATAAAACCAACCCAAACTCCTGCTACAGATCTGATTCAAGTTTCTATTCCTAAAGAAACGCCCAAAATTGCTGACATAAATTTATCTGCTCCCAAAATTGAGCAACTCTCATCTTTCCTTAATACGGATATCGCGAAAACCATACAAATGGATATAGCCAAAATTGAAAGTCTCGTTTCTTTTGATTTAGAACTAGAATCTAAAACACTCTTAAAACAAAACTCAGATTTGGATACAGAACTGGTAACCACAAACATTGAAAGTGGCATAGAGACACTTGCGTCTTCTGAAGGGCAAACTCAATTACCAATTTTTGAAGAACTCATTAATTGTGATAGGAGATTTCCCAGAAGTTTTAGTGAGAGCTTTAATTCACCGTTTGTAGTTTTGATAGGCGAAGATGAACATGAGTGGCATATTCCGATAATCTATGCATTAAAGGAATTGTTCTGTGAAATAACCGATAAACATCCAAGGATAACTTTTAGAGAACCAGAACTTTTTGAGGAAGGAATAGAGGAAATTGTCGATTCATTGGATCCACATTCCTTAGACCAATTTACTTTTGAATATAAAATTGAGCTCCTAGATGCAAGAAAAATGCACCTCGCAGTCGATGAATTTGTAAAGATGGTTAGAGGTCGTCTTGAATCAGGATTCTTACAACAATTCGGAGTTTTGGTTATAGCAGTAAAACCAAAAGATCTGAATAAAGCTAAAGATGCTCTAAAATTTGAGGGACTTCGTGTTTACACTTGTAAGCTCGATGATGCAAAGTATGAAATATTTTGCTCTAAAATTCTTGGAGTTGGCTCGTTGGATGAATTTTTTAGCAATTTAAGAAAATATGAAAAATATTTGGATTACACTCATAGAAGGTTTTCCATTTTCGTTAAAAGAGGTGCTGATGCTACTGATAAACTTCAATATCCTCTAAAAGTTGCCACTTTTGTTTATTTACTGAATGACCTAAGAAATAGAAGGAAGAGAATAATAAACAATTTTGAAGAACTTTGTGAATTCGTAAACGAAATTTTAGAAAGGGGAATAAAGGTAGAGGCTCCAATATTAGAAGGTAGAGTTGTCCCAGATTTGATCTATTCTCCAGAAGGAGAGGAAATTTACGTGGAAATAGAAACTTTAATTGGTACTTTTGAACCTTTAAAGAAAATTGACGAAACGATAGAAAAATATAAGGATACTCCAAATGCCACAATCTGGATTGTTCTCAAGCCGGTTTCTGCAGTGATTCATTATGAAGAGCTTAAGGCAAGGAAGAATGCTTATAAAATTCTTTATGATGATAAGAAGATAGATTTCAAGGTTCTTACGCTTTTAACGTCAAGAGGCAAATTCAGATGGGATTTAGTGAACATTGACGAATTTGTGAGGGGGTAAAAATGCCAAATGAATTTAGAGAGATTGTCAAAGAAAAAGTGAAAGAAATTCAGCAAGAAGTTTACATTAAAGATGAGATTCTCGAGAAAATTGTAGGTCTCTTTTTATCCCTCAGAGATGGTAGATTTCCCAGCAAGAAGCCACCCAGAGGATTATTATTTTATGGTCCTCCTGGAACAGGAAAAACTCTACTTATGAAGACTTTAGCTAAAAAATTAGGTACTTCGGAACCAATTATGATAAAAGGCCCAGAGATAATCTCCCAATATTATGGAAAAAGCGAAGCAAAACTAAGGCAAATTTTCACATTAGCTAAAGAAAGAGCAGAAGAAGAGAATTTAGCGATCATCTTTATAGATGAGTTAGATTCCCTTGCACCACGTAGAGATATAACAAAAGGTGAGCTATAGCCAAGATTAGTGGGACAGCTTTTAAGCTTAATGGATGGGTTGGAGAGAGAAGTATCAAAGGGTCATGTAATAGTTATAGGTTCAACAAACAGACCTGAAGTTCTCGATCCAGCACTCAGAAGACCAGGAAGGTTTGACTTAGAGATAGAATTTGATCCACCAAGTGCTGATGAAAGAAAAGAAATACTCAAAATACTCCTAAATAATTATGCGAGTGGTCACTACGCAAACATAAATTTGGATGAAATCGCCGAACAAACCATCGGTTTTACGGGAGCAGATTTACTTCAACTATTAAATGAAAGCCTATTACAAGCAGCTTTAGAAGGTAGGGATTTCATAACTCAAGAAGATTTGTTGAATGCTAAAAATAGTGTTAAACCATCGGCTCTGAGAGAATTTAACATTGAGAAGCCAAAGGATAGAAGTGCCAAGATTGAAGATAGAGAAATAGTCGATAAAATCTGGCAAATAGCAGAAGATTTCTCTAGAAATCTTCATTTTAAACCAATTTTGTTATCTAAATCATCACTACTCGCTGATAAAATTGCTTCGACAATAGCCTATATTGTGTGCCAGAGATTACATTGCCCGTACGTTGTAGTTAGAGGTACATGGTTTAAGACAAGATGGTTTGGAGAGACGGAAAGGTCTATTAGAGAACTTTTTGGAAAAATAAATCGTTTACAACCTTGTGTAGTGTATATAAAAAATATTGATACAATAGCAAGGTCAGAGGATGAGCATTTGTACGGGGCTATCTTGGAGTTATTGGATAGCTTAACTAACCTTAGTGATAACAATGCAGAAGTGTTACTATTGGGTTCTGCTAAAGACGAAGATAAATTAGATCGGGAAATTAGATCGTATTTTAAAGGGGTGATATGATGATGCCACCGCTCCGCCCAATCTCCGCTCCCTAACGGTCGCTTCGGGGCTTACGCCCTCACTTAACAAGCGGGTATGCGGTTCGCTTCGCTCACCCAAACCCTTCGCTAACGCTCAGTGCTTCGCATACCCGCCAACCGTTAGGCAACATGCAGGAAAATACATAAATGATTCCTAACATCTAAAATAAATGGTGGAAATTATGAAAACAAAAGAAGCGATTGAGGAATTCAAAAAGGAGATCAAAAAGTTATATGGTAACAGATTAAAGCATAGTATACTCTATGGCTCAGAGACAAAAAGATTAGAAAAAGAATGGAATCTTGAAGACTTTGAGGAAACTGAGGCGGTTAGCGAGGCGTTAGAATCTGAGATTGAAAGGTGTTAGAATCTGAGATTGAAGCTTCCATAATATCAAATCCTGAGATTTTAGAAGAAGGAGTAGAACTTGTTGGTAACCAGTATCCAACTTCTGTTGGTTACATCGATATTCTTTGCAGAGATAAGAATGGAAACTTTGTTGTAGTGGAATTATAGTTAAGTGCATAGTATCTTAAACTTATTATCTAGGAACTTTTCAATCCAGTTTTTTGCAGAGGATATCGATTTTGTAAGTTTTTTGAAGGCTTTAGCAATCGCTTCATTCAGTTCTTCCATGTTCAGTGGGGTTTTCTCTGAAACTGCTCTTTTAACGCTTTTCCAGATGTTTTCGATTGGATTCAGGTCGGGAGAGTAAGGTGGTAGATAAATCAGTGAAATGTTCAGTTTCTCAGCCTTTTTCTTCACTTTCTTGGCATGATGTGTTCTGGAATTATCCAGAACGACTGCAATTCTTTTTTCAGGTTTTGCTTCCCTTATCCTTCTTAGAAACGTTGTAAAGTCTTCGGCTTTGTTTTTCTCAGGAAATTCTATTAGGCTTTCTCTCCATTTATACAATAGAGCCCTACGACTTTGGATTTAACGTGGGTAGCAACTCTCTTAAGAGGCTTATTGAAGCTCCAGAGTCTCGTTGTGTTTGCATTTGCTTCGACTGCCATCTTATCGACGAATCCTATTACATCGTCGCTAATTCCAGCCTCATCTAAGCTTTTTTTTAAAGTGTCTTCTGCATTATCTGGCTTTCTGTAATCCTTCTGGTACGGTTTGGCGTATCTCATTCCAAATGATTTCAGGATTCTTCTGACCTGCCATGAGGAGTAAACAACTCCAAATTCTAATTCTGCTTCAATGACTTCCTGAACTTCCTTCGTCGTCCATTCTTCTTCCTTGAGCATTTCTCTATAGTTCTTCCTTCTGCTCTTCTGTAAGTTTAGAGGGTCTTCCTCCACCAAAATCCGGAATTAAACCTTCATAACCCCTGGAGTTCCATCTCTTAAGCCATGCATAGCCCGTTGCTTTAGTGACCCTAACCAGTTCAGCAGCTTCCTCAACGTTCATTCCTCTGTAGAGATATCTTATGAAGTATAATCTTTTGAGAACTCTTGTATCCTTTTCGAGCCTCTTGATCCTTTTGTCGAGTTCTTCTGCTGGTATGCGTTTTGCAACTTCGTAGATTCGCTTTCTGCCCATATATTTTGTTGCTTTGTTTTAGTATAAATAGCTTTGCTCAAGACCATATTTCTAACTGAAGCATCTCTTTATAGGACTGGATTCTCGCTTTGAGTAACTATTATCTTCTCGGCACCCTTACCTGAGGGTTGTGATGAAGGATGATATTCTTAGGAGGGGGCGGCTTGGGCTGCAGAGTGAAGAGGTTACGTTGTTTACATCCTCACTTGAGAGTGACAGGTGGATCTTTGATTCTGATCTCATGGTGGACGAGGCACATGTGGTGATGCTTGCACGACAGCAGATAATCGGAGAGGAGGATGCGGCGAAGATCCTCACGGGTCTTGATTGGATAAGGGAGGATGGTATTGAACTCCTTGATTCCTCGTACGAGGACGTGCATATCGCTATTGAGGCACGTCTGATCGAACTCATCGGAGAGGAGGCTGGGGGGCGGATGCACTCTGGCAGATCTCGAAACGACGAGGTTGCATCGTGCATAAGGATTGCTCTTCGTAAGGATCTCATAGAGCTTGGAAGCTTGATCAACAGGCTTCGTCTTGCCTTCATCGAGAGGGCGCGCGAGGGTGTTTCTCTTATTATTCCTGGTTTCACGCATCTACAGCGTGCTCAACCAACGACGCTCGCACATCACTTCCTATCGTATGCCTGTTCACTTGAGCGGAGTTTCGAGCGCCTGACCGATGCTTACAAGCGGGTTAACCTCTGCCCGCTCGGTGCTGCAGCCTTTGCCGCGACAGGCTTTCCGCTTGACAGAGCCTATGCCTGTGAACTTCTGGGCTTTGACGATCTGCTTGAGAACTCTATGGATGCTGTGTCAACGAGAGACTTTGCAATCGAGACGATATCTGTCTGCGCTAACCTCATGACCGATATCAGTCGGTTTGCAGAGGAGACGATTCTCTGGAGTACGGATGAGTTCAACTTGATAGAGCTTGCTGACGAGTACACATCCACATCATCTATCATGCCGCAGAAGAAGAATCCTGATGTTTCAGAGCTATTGCGGGCAAGAACAGGCACGGTTCACGGTCACCTGGTATCGGTGCTCAGTATATGCAAGGCTCTTCCCAACAGCTACAATCGCGATCTTCAAGAGGTTACGCCACACCTCAAAGACGCTCTTATGATAACGAAGAATGCCGTTAATATCACGGCTGGCATGCTTGAGACACTTGAAGTGCACGCTGATGTGATGTTCGATAAGTCTCTATCTGGTTTCTCGATGGCAACAGAACTTGCAGACATGCTCGTACGCACCGCAGGCTTGCCGTTCAGAACTGCTCACCAGATAGTTGGCTCGGCTGTGCGGATGGGGGGAATTGACTTCGAGAGAATTGAAGAAGCGTGCGAGCGTGTGACTGGGAGAAGACCAGAGCAACTGGGAATAGAGAGGGATCAGGTGAATCGAGCTCTTGACCCTGTAACAAGCATAGATCAACGGAGCGTGGTTGGCGGTCCTGCCCCAGAAGAGTGCCTCAGATCTATAAGAGAGAGGGAACGCAGAGTCAAAGCCGATGAAGAAAGGCTGAAGAGTATCAACGAGAGGCTTATGCATGCACAAAAGAGGCTTGATGACGCAATTAAAGAGTTGAGAGGATGAAGGGCATATACACGCTTATACTCCAGATGAGCGAGACTGCCACGATCGTGACCGGTCGACTGGGAAGTATCTGTTATCAGAGTGGATACTATGCATACACAGGATCTGCGAGAGCCAAGAGTGGTTTTTCACGTATACGTCGCCACATAGATGTTGCGAAAGGCATCAATAAGACACGTCACTGGCACATAGACTACCTGCTCCCGAGAACAGCTATCCAGGCGATAATAGCGACCAGCACAGAGAGAGACCTTGAATGCCAGATCTCAAACTGTATCGGGAGGGAGGCGACGCCGATAATAGGATTTGGTTGCACTGACTGCGGGTGCCTAAGCCACCTCTATTATCACACGGATCAGGAGAGGATTATAGAAGAGGCGCTCAACGCATACCGCAGATATGCAGAGAATGTACACCAGTGGGAATTTAGACTGGAGGGCGAGGAGATCGTTGCAGTCTACCCCACACCCACCAAAACATCGGCTACAACTCCCTCCCGGTGGGATAGGGAATGGATGGAGCTAAGCAGATAACGACGCAACCAGTATTTGCGTACCGTAGTATCCTTATGCTTTTGCTTCCATTCGTCTTCGCATCCGTTTGAGCCTGCGCTCGTGCCGAATGTTATTATAGGTATCGAACTCGTCCATATACGTGCGATAGGCACTCCAGATATCCTCTACGCTCATTGTGTTCGTCTCTATCACTGGAAGCTGGAGATTATACCGCCACCACTCTTCGGTTAAGATCTTGACGCCTAGTGAATCTGCCTCATCATAGAGACGCGTGCCAGGAAACGGTGTCAAGAGGTGTACCTGTGCCTGATCTGAATCGACCTCCTTTGCACGCACAAGGCTCTCAAATATCGTGCCTCTGAGGCTGTTGAGATCGTAGGTTGTGCCATACTCGCCCCTCTTCAGATAGGCCTGGAACTCTTTATCCCCACGCTCGCCAGGAAAACCGATGATATACGATGCAACCGATACGATCCCAGCCTCATGCGTCAACTTCACCGCTCTTCTTGCCTGTTCGAGAGTGATCCGTTTACCGATGAACCTGTCCAGTATCTCCTGATTTCCAGATTCCACGCCATAGTATATCATGTCACAACCGGCATCTGACATGTGAGAGAGCAACTCCTTGTTTACGGTGTCAACCCGTGCAGAGCACGCCCACGTGATATCAAGCCCGCGATCCACTATGGCATCGCATATCGCAATGGCACGCTCATTGTCCAATGTGAAGGTGTCATCATTGAAGATGAAACGATCAAAGTAGAGATCATCCACCACGTGCTGGAGCTCATCCACCACATTCTGAGGACTTCTCGCACGGAAGACGGGTCCAGCCATCCTGGAGGTTGAACAGAAGACACAACCAAAGGGGCATCCGCGACTCGTTATGATCGGAACCTCGCGCATGCCACGCTGGATATACTTATCTGGCCAGAGATGCCGTGCAGGGAAAGGTAGAGAGTCGAGATCGTCAAGCACTGGACGATCGGGGGTGTTCACCACAGCCCCTCTGAACCGATACGTTATGCCTGCAACCTCTGCAAGCGAGATCTTGCCTTCCACAACCTGTGTGAGCTCAAGCATCGTCTGCTCACCCTCGCCCCGAACCACGACATCGATCGACGGCGTCTCTCGAAGCGTCTTACCTGCAGTGAAACTCACATGAGGACCGCCGATAACAGTCATCGCCTGAGGGACGATCTTCTTTGCGAGCTCTGCAACCTTCTGCGCCTCACCATAGTTTGCGGTGAAACACGAGATAGCCACAATATCAGGCTTTAGCATCTCAATCTCACGACCAATCTCCCTGAGATTCATCTTCAGATTCTGCGCATCACAGATCGCAGCCTCAACGCCCGCCTCTTCAAGAACTGCTGCAATATAAGATATGCCAAGGGGAGGTGAGACAACCTTACCAAAACCCATCCCAGGAATATTTATAACTGGGACCGGGGCGTTTATCAAGAGCACCTTCAACAGAACCACCAACACGAAAGGGAGACCATTCCTATACAACCATCAACACAGCAGGACTACTTAAACCTGTTGAGTAATGCAATAACTTTAAGGCAGGGTATATCTATCCAAGTAAATTAATATTCGAGTGAAGCGAGGTTTTTCTTGGGTATGTCTCGTGATGATATTCTCAGTGAACTGGTCTCTGGCAGGCTTCGGTTTCATGAGCTTGACAGGCTCGTTGGCGTCTCTGAGGCGGTGAGGCTTCGGAGGGAGGCTCTTGGGGCGCTCACAGGGGTTGGTTTTGAGCATATCTCGAACTCGTCCATCGACGCAGGGGGTCTTGTCGGGCGAAATATCGAGAATATGATCGGTGCTGTTCAGGTTCCACTCGGTGTTGCAGGTCCTCTCCCGGTTGAGGGAGAGTTTGCGTCTGGGGATTTTTACCTTCCGCTTGCAACGACCGAGGGCGCGCTCGTTGCGAGTGTGAACCGTGGTTGTGCTGCTATCAGGGAGGCTGGGCATGTTAAGGTGCATATCTTTCAGGACATGATGACCCGTGCACCTGTCTTCAGGTGTGAGAGCCTTGAGGCTGCTCTCGGGCTGATCAAATGGGTGGGAGAGAACTTTGAGCGGATGAAAGCTGCTTCTGGCAGAACCACCCGCCATGGCGAGCTTTTGCGTGTTGAGCCGTTCGTTGTGGGAAGGAATGTCTGGCTTCGCCTCGGTTTTGATACGAAGGATGCTATGGGCATGAATATGGTAACGATTGCAAGTGATGCTATATGCGATCTCGTACTCTCTGAGAACAGTGGTGTTGAGCTTGTCTCGCTCTCTGGGAACATGTGTGTTGACAAGAAACCCGCGGCAATTAACACGCTTCTTGGGCGTGGTAAGACGGTTGTGGCTGAGACGGTGATACCTGAGAGGGTGGTCTCCTCCAAGCTTAAAGCTGATCCTATGAGGATGGTTGAGGTGAACTATCGTAAGAATCTTCTCGGTTCTGCCCGTGCTGGCGCACTCGGCTTCAACGCACATGCAGCGAATATCATAGCAGCCATCTTCATCGCCTGTGGACAGGATGTGGCACACGTTGTCGAGGGGAGTACAGCGATCACCACTGTCGAGAAGACTGATGAGGGTCTATATCTCGCAGTCACGCTTCCCGCGCTTGAGGTTGGTACCGTAGGCGGGGGGACCCGTGTTGAGACCCAGCGTGAATGCCTTGAGATGCTCGGTCTCGCTGGCAGCGGTGAACCCCCTGGTTCGAATGCGAAGATGCTTGCAGAGATAATCGCATCCGCTGTTCTTGCTGGCGAAACGTCTCTTATCGCTGCCCAAGCTGCGCATCACCTCGCAGAGGCGCATAAGAGGCTTGGACGATGAGAGAAGAGAGCGATAAGAGCGATTTTCGATCATCTATGGATTTTTATCGTGAAGACGTTGATCTGGTTTTAAAGAAGCTGGGTACAAGAGAGGAGGGTCTCTCGGCGGCTGAGGCTGCCAGTCGCCTTCTGCGAGACGGGCCGAACGAGCTTGCTTCGAAGAAGTCGAGAAGACCGTTGGAGCTACTGCTTGATCAATTCAAGAACTTCTTAATAATTATCTTGCTTGCTGCAGCTATCGTCTCAGCGGTTGTTGGCTCTCCAACCGATGCCCTTGTTATAGTCTTAATCGTGGTTCTCGCTGCACTCTTAGGGTTTCTTCAGGAGCATCGCGCTGGGAGAGATATCGAGGCATTGAAGGAGATGACAGCGCCAACGGCAACGGTTCTTCGAGACGGTGTGGAGCTTGAGATCCCGGCACGAGAACTCGTCGTCGGAGATATTCTTGTGCTTCGAACCGGGGATCGTGTTGCTGCTGACTGCAGGCTCGTTGAGGCTTTCAATCTCCGGGTTGACGAGTCAGCGCTGACCGGTGAGTCAGTGACCGTTGAGAAGAATGTCGCTCCTATACGGGAGAAGACGCCGCTTGGCAATCGGAGAAACATGGTCTTTATGGGAACCACTGTGAGAGAGGGGCGTGGCAAGGGTGTTGTCACTGCCACGGGGATGAGAAGCGAGTTCGGAGCGATTGGTGGGATGCTCTCAGAGATTGAGGTGGTGCGAACTCCGCTTCAGAAGAATCTTGACCGTCTCGGGAGATGGATCGGGATTCTAACACTCCTTGTTGTTGGCGCTGTCTCTCTTGTCGGTGTGCTGCGGGGCTATGGCATAATCGAGATGTTTGTCTGGGGTGTTGCTCTCGCGGTTGCTGCCGTGCCTGAAGCACTCCCTGCCGTTGTAACGGTTAGCCTGGCACTTGGGGTTCGGCGCATGGCTAAGCGTCACGCTCTCGTGAGACAGCTTCCTGCTGTCGAGACTCTTGGTTCCACCACTGTCATCTGTACCGATAAGACCGGGACGCTCACCGAGAACAAGATGACGGTGCGTCAGATATATGCCGATCAGAGGAGGATCAGTGTCACAGGCGTTGGCTATGTACCTGAAGGACTCTTTCTATGCGAAGGTGGTGTGATCGATGCCTCTACAGATACTGTTCTGCGATCCCTTCTTGTGACCGGTGCTCTCTGCAACGACTCATCTCTGAGCCGGGTTGACGGAGAGTGGCGGATAACAGGCGATCCAACAGAGGCAGCACTCGTCGTGGCGGCTGCAAAGGCAGGGCTCGTGAAGAGCGATCTCGAGTCATCCTGCAGGCGTGTGAACGAGGTTTCGTTCTCATCTGAACGAAAATATATGATCACGATCCACCAGACGCCAGAGGGATACTGTGCACATCTGAAAGGCGCACCCGAGGTCGTGCTCGACCTCTGCACAGCATGCCTAAGAAGCGGAGGGGTCGAGAGCATCGGTTCTCGTCGCGATGAGATACTCGGCGAAGCGCATGAAATGGCTGAAAACGGTCTTCGTGTGATCGCACTCGCCTACAAGGTGCTTCAGAATCCAGACGATGAGATAAACTCTGGATTTATCCTCTCTGGACTCGTTGGAATGATCGATCCACCACGTAAAGAGGCTGAAAAAGCCATTAAAACCTGCACCAACGCCGGAATAAAGACGGTTATCATTACAGGAGATCATATTTCCACTGCAAAGGCTGTAGCGTCAGAACTCGGACTCTTCTCAGGGAGAGAGAGGATCCTCTCAGGCGAGATGCTCGACGAGATGGACGACGAAGAGTTCGCCGAGATCGTTGAAGATGTCACGGTGTATGCGCGCACATCACCCCACCACAAGCTGCGCGTAATAGATGCACTCCAGAGGAAGGGGCATGTAGTGGCGATGACAGGTGATGGCGTTAATGACGCGCCTGCCCTCAAGAAGGCAGATATCGGCGTTGCGATGGGCATCACAGGAACCGATGTTAGCAAGGAAGCCTCTGACATGATACTCACAGACGATAACTTTGCAAGCATCGTCTCGGCTGTCGAAGAGGGACGAAACATCTTCAAGAACATCAGAAATTTCATCACCTACGGACTTGCAATCCACATAGCCGAGGTCCTGATAGTACTTGCAACGATGCTCGCCGGGCTACCACTCCCACTGATCGCAATCCAGATACTCTGGATAAACCTCGTGACAGATGGTCTGCCACCGCTCACACTCTCACTCGAACCACCCGATAAGAGCATCATGGAGCGGCCACCCCGAGAGAAGAGTGAAGGGATCATCACAAGCCGCGTCCTCTTCTACAGCAGCCTGATAGGAGTTGTGATGACAGTCCAGGCAATCGTGCTATTCCTCTGGCGTATCGATGACCTTGTGCGGGCACAGAGCATCGTCTTCACTCTCGTCGTTCTCTCCTCAATGTTCAACGCACTCAACTGGCGCTCTGAAGACCGTTCAATCCTCAAACTCAACCCATTCTCAAACATGTCGCTCTGGTATGCAATAACCGCGACCCTGCTACTCCAGTTAGCAGTACTCTACACACCCCTTAGAAGCGTCTTCTATACAACACCACTCTCCACCCTCGACTGGGCATGGATAATCCTCCTCTCAACAACAACACTCATCACAGGGGAGATAATAAAACACGTCGAGTCAAAACGCATTTCAAGCTAGCCCCTGTTATTGTGTCGCGATAGACTTATAATGGATCAGCAGGTATGGTATTTTAGTGGTGGACTGGATGAAGGTTGTGGTGAACGGTCTTGATGTTGAGCTTCCAACTGGTTCGAGGGTGATGGACGCAATCAGGGTCTCGGGGGCGGTGTATCACACCGGGTGTGTGATTGGGCTTGTGGAGGATACTTCCAAGAGCGAGGTGGAGACTGATCGTTATATGATTGAGACGAGCCGTGGGAAGTTGAAGATCAGGCTTCGCTCATCATCAGGACTTACGGAATACTGGAAGAAGAACTACAGAGAGTTTGTTGGAAAGCAGGTGGTCTGGCAGACAAAGAACGCCCTTGCTTTCGGTCACATATCTACAGACCTTGTGCCGAGACGTTCGTCCCAGAACTATAGATGCTGGGATATCTTCCTGGGTCTTTCAGGGTTTGAGAGCGATAAGACCGATCTCATCTTTTCAACTTCTGATCATACAGGTACCTATGGAGAGCCTGAGGATGGGATATTTGCTCGATTGATCGGGGGGCGTGAGATCCTTCAGCACCTGGAGGTGGATGATACGATAGATGATGTAAGACCATTGTTTGAGAGAGGAAGAGAGGTTGTTTCAAAGCCGATCAGTCCAGATGCTGTCCTCAAGGGTGGTGAGAAGATCGTCACATATCTCGAGTTTGATATGGAGATGGGAGAGGAGGCGTATGATAGTGTGGAGTACGCCCTTACAGTGCTTGAGAACGAGACTGCGACTGTGACCAACACAGCTCATGCCTTTGCACAGCTCGCTGGGATCATGGATATGCCAATCGAGCCTGAAAACACTCTCACTCGCAGGCGTGGCGTGGTTACAGTCCGCAACAGGGGTATTAACATGGGAGATCTCTACGTTTACAGAGACACCCATCTCCCAGTGGGATCACATAACGTCGTTGGCAGGATCGTTCACGGAATTGAGCTTGCAGATATTGCAGAGAGTGGTCAGTGTATCACGGTGAAGACGATCCCTGAACGTGTGATGGTGATCGGGCTCACCCAGCGCGAGGCAGAGAAGCGGTTAAAAGAGCGTGGCATAAGACAGGTACGGGAAGGCCTGAAAGACGACGATGCGATCGTTGTGAGCCAGGAACCGATCAACACTCCAGCAATACTCAAGGAGATGAAGCTCTCAACGATAGGTGCACGATCAGACGAGGTCGTGAAGATCGAACTCTATTACGAGAAGGCGCCAAAGACCGTGCAATACTTCAAGTTCATATGCGGTCTCCTCGATAAACCGATCGGGAAGATGCGAGTATTCAACACCTACGAGGATCTCGGCATGACACTATTCAAGCCGGACGCGTCCTTATTTAACAGGGCTATCTCTATCGAGAACACACCAATCGAGAAGGTGGTCGCCTTTGAGATAGGTGTCACCAACATGTCACGGAAGAATCTTGGCATGATCGGAATACGCGACCACGACGACACAAACCATGGACCAACAGGGGAAGAGTTCGCATCAACCAACATCGTCGGACGCATCACAGACGGCTTTGAAATACTGAAACGATCAAAGAGAGATCAAATCATATACCTCCAAGTAACCAACAGACCAGAGACGCAGAAGAAACCAATCCTGCACGCCTCATCGCCTGCGAGAGATCGTACAGACCCGCAAGCGTGAAGAGACCGATTCTGGCGTGTTCTATGTTGGGTTGATCTTTGATGATTGATTTGAAGAAGATTCGGGGATTGGTTGAGGATTATGATCTGGATAACGTCGTGATCGCAACTCTTTGTTCTCATTCGAGTCTTCAGATCTTCGATGGTGCGCGAAAAGAGGGTTTTAGGACAATAGGACTCTGTGTCGGCGATCCACCGCGTTTTTATGATGCGTTTCCGCGTGCCAAGCCTGACGAGTTCCTCTCTGTCGATTCTTATCCTGAGCTCTTGGATCGGGCAGAGGATCTTGTCCAGGCGAATGCTGTTGTGATCCCTCATGGCTCGTTCGTTGAGTATCTTGGGTACAAGAATTTCGAGGAGTTCTCTGTCCCTACCTTTGGTAATCGGCGTGTGCTTGAGTGGGAGTCTGATCGGGAGCGCGAGCGTCTCTGGCTTGAGCGGGCAGGTGTTACGATGCCACGGCGACTATCCGATCCTGCAGAGATCAGCGGTCCTGTTATAGTTAAGTATCATGGTGCCAAGGGTGGGAGTGGTTTCTTTGTTGCAAAGACTCTTGAAGAGTTCGAGGAACGGATAGATAAGACTCAGCCCTATACGATTCAGGAGTTTATTCTTGGCACACGTTATTATCTCCATTATTTTTATTCTCCGATCACTGAAGAAGGGTATCGGTTGAGACGGGGCACGCTTGAGCTGTTAAGTATGGATCGACGTGTTGAATCGAATGCCGATGAGATCTTCAGGCTTGGATCCCCGCGGGAGCTTGAGTCATCTGGCATCACACCGACCTTTGTCGTGACCGGGAACGTGCCACTTGTTGCCCGCGAATCATTGATGCCGAAGATCTTTGAGATGGGCGAAGCAGTGGTTGAGGAATCGCTTCGCCTCTTTGGTGGGGTGACCGGGCCGTTCTGTCTTGAGACCGTCCTCACTGACAAGCTTGAGTTCAGGGTCTTTGAGATCTCAGCCAGAATCGTTGCAGGAACAAATCTCTTTGTCTCTGGCTCGCCCTATGCCGATCTGATCTACGATGAAATGTCAACCGGCAGGCGCATTGCACGCGAGATCAGAGTTGCGATCGAGACAGATCGTCTCCTTGAGGTGATATCGTGAAGAAGGAGTATGACGTCGTTATCATCGGGTGTGGTCCTGCCGGCATCTTTGCTGCAAGAGAGCTTGTGAGTGAGGGATTGAGCGTCCTCGTCGTGGACGGTGGTAAGGATGTTGAGGATCGGGTCTGTCGAATGAAGGAAGAGATTCTCTGCCGCCAGTGTAACCCATGTGATGTTATGTGCGGCGTGGGCGGTGCAGGAACGTTCTCGGATGGGTTACTGAATCTTCGCCCAGACATCGGTGGCGATCTCAGCGAGCAGACAGGAGATGTCGAGAAGGCATGGGAACTTGTGAAGTATGTTGATGGGGTCTTTCTTGAGTATGGTGCACCCGACGAACTATTGCTCCCGAAAGGAGAGAAGATCAAAGAACTCGAGATTCGCGCAGCTTCAGTTGGTGCACGTTTCGTGCCGATCGGACAACGCCACATAGGCTCTGACAGAGCATCTGTAGTGATCAAGAACTTCAAAGACGATCTAACCGAGAAGGGCGTTGAATTCCTCCTCAAGACCTTTGCCGAGCGATTGCTCGTCGAAGATGGTGTCTGCAGGGGTGTGATACTTGAAGACGGAAGAGCGATCAATGCAACCTACGTCCTCATCGCACCAGGGCGCATCGGAGCCGCATGGGTTGAGAAGATCGTGAGAGAGTACGGGATAGAGGCGCACTACGCCGGCATCGACGTTGGAGTGCGAGTGGAAGTTCCTGCCCTGATAATGGATCCGATAACCAGCATCAACCGTGACCCAAAGTTCCATGTCTACACCCACCGATACGACGACTTCGTCCGAACCTTCTGCACCAATGAACGCGGCTTCGTGGTAAAAGAGAGATACGACGACTTTATAGCAACGAACGGGCACTCGATGAAAGACGAGGAGTCACCAAACACAAACTTCGCATTTCTCGTACGGGTGGACCTGACAAGCCCGATTGAGAACACCACCAGATACGGGCGGTCCATCGCCAAGCTCGCAACAACGATCGGGGGTGGGCGACCCATTATCCAGCGCATGGGAGACCTGCGACGAGGAAGAAGGACAACAGAGAGACGGCTCGAACGAAACCCTGTCCAAAACACCCTGAAAGATGTTACGCCTGGCGACATATCGATGGCACTCCCGCACAGAATGGTTATGGACATAATCGAAGGGCTTGAAGTACTGGACAAGATAATACCAGGAGTTGCATCAGACTCAACACTCCTCTACGCACCCGAGATCAAGTTCTACGCCATGAAACTAACGGTTGACCATCAGATGGAGACAACGATCAAGAACCTCTTTGCAGCAGGCGACGGCGCAGGACTCTCAAGAGACATCATAAACGCAGCAGCAACAGGTGTGCTTGCAGCCCGAGGAATACTCAAAAGATCGGATGGAAAGAGTTGAATAGAGATGTTTACAGGGCTGGAAGCGTTGTGGTTCTATGGATGTTGAAGGCATAAGGTCAGACTTTCCAATCTTGAACGATGTGATCTACATGGATAGTGCATCAACGAGTCTGACGCCAGAACCTGTTTTGGAGGCGGTTTTGGAGTATTATCGAGAGTATAATGCCAATGTTGGCAGGGGTGTTCATCGTCTCTCACAGATTGCATCCACGAGGTATGATGATGCGCACAGGAAGGTTGCTCGTTTCATTGGCGCTCGAAAAGAAGGTCTCATCTTCACGAAGAACTCGACTGAAGCGATAAACATGGTTGCACTGGGCATGGGTCTGAGAAGAGGTGATCGGGTCGTCACGACCTTACTTGAACACCACTCCAACCTTCTTCCCTGGATGCAGTTGAAGAAGCTTGGAGTCGATATAGGTCTTCTCTCTCCTGACAAGGATGGTCTCTTCAACCTCTCTGACTTCGAGTACGCGATAGATGGCAAGACAAGGGTCGTTGCAGTCACGCATGCCTCAAACGTGCTTGGCACAATCTCTCCTATCAGAGAGATCTCTCGTATCTGCCGGGAGAAAGATGTTCTCTTACTCGTTGACGGCGCTCAGTCAACGCCGCACATGCGCGTGAATGTGAGAGAGCTCGATTGTGACTTCTTCATTCTCTCCGGGCATAAGATGCTTGGCCCGACCGGGACAGGTGTACTCTGGGCAAAGGATCCCGAGACGATCGAACCACTCTTCTATGGTGGAGGGATGATCGAGGACGTCTCCACCGACGCGTGCAGACTGGCAAGTGGGTACGAGCGGTTTGAAGCAGGAACACCACACATTGCAGGCGGAATCGGGATTGGAAGAGCTGTTGACTACCTTGAAGGTATTGGAATGGACGCGCTTCAAGAACACGAGGCTCGATTGACGACGAGGCTCCTTGAGGGACTATTAGATATTCGAGGCGTAGAGGTCTACGGATCACAAGAGCCTAAAGAGAGGATCGGAGTTGTCTCATTCAACATCGAAGGTCTGAATCCTCACGATGTCGCGCTGATGCTTGATGATGCTGCCAGCATCATGGTGCGATCAGGACACCACTGCTGCATACCTCTCATGAAACACCTTGGACTTAGAATGGGAACGGTCAGAGCATCACTATACATCTACAACACAGAAGAGGAGATCGATAGGCTTCTGGAGGTGGTTCGGGAGATTGCGAGAACGGTTTAGGTGTCTCAAACTCTCAGATGGCGTCCTTCTTGGATCGAAGGACTGGGTCGTAGAGGAGGTGCCATTATCCATCTTCATCAATGGCAGGCATTTCACGACCGCTATGATAAGCCCCGAGATGAGCGAAGAGTTCATAATAGGAAACCTATTTTCAGAGAGAATTATAGGGAGCGTTCAAGAGATCGAATCCTTACAGATCGAGGAAAACACTGCGAAGATAGTGGTGAAAAGCCCCTTGAAAGCTCTAAAATCAAAAAAAAACAATCGTGAGCGGATGCGGTGGTAATTCATCATTCCTCGACGAAACAAAGCTACCACAGATAAAATCTAACCTGAAGATCCACACAAACGATCTCCTCAGAGGAGTGAAATCCATCTTGGACTCGGACCTCCACAGAGCCACCGGAGGCGTGCACATAGTCGGCCTACTCAACACAACCGGGAAGATATGCATAGTAGAAGACATAGGCAGGCACAACGCCCTCGACAAAGCAATCGGCTATGGCCTAAAGAGAGATGTGAGCTTTAACGAGACATTCATAGCATGCACAGGGAGAATCTCCTCAGAGATAGCACTGAAATGCGCCGCAGCAAACATCCCAATCATCGCATCAAAAGGAGCCACAACAAGCCTTGCAATCAACATCGCAGAGAAAACAGGGCTCTGCATCGTAGCCTTCGTCAGAGGCAGAAGACTGAACATATACACCAACCCAGAACGAGTCGCAGACCAAGACTGACCAAGCGAAGGCATAACATAAGCCAAAGCCAGATATGCACTCTGTTACACGACCGAGCAAAGCTAGTCAAGGTTGCGAAGCAACCACAGAGTTCGAAAACCCGCCAAATACAGTCATTCAAGCAATCTTTCCTTTATTATCATCGAGTCTCTTTCTTTTCTGTATCTCTCTTCCAGCTCTTCCTTTGTAAAGTGTTTTAGCATGAAGAATAATACTATCTGGAAGTGAAGTTATTTCGGGGTTGAACTATAATACTCCGAAGTTACTGGTATTTCATCTTAAAGTAAAGACGGTATTCTAAAAAAGAATGAGGCGATATTACTTATGACAATCACGCTGTTTCCAGACACTAATCCTATCCATGTATATTTCCCTAATCCTAAGGCAACCTTAAAAGGTGATATGATGCCTGCAGTACTCCAAGCAATGAGAGATGCATCAAGTATTGTTACGATGAAAAAGAATTTGCCAGAAAGCGTGCGATCAAAGAAAATGAGAATAACAGCCGTTAGGGTAATAACAAGGGCGCCAATGTTCCAAGCACAACCTCAATTACAAGCCATTATTTCATTGCCGCGAGATTCTGCAGCATGACGAATGAACTTGATGCCCAGCAAAAACAGAAAAAGCCCAGTATAACTTGTAATACCTAAGAGGGTTGAAGTGGTCCATGTTAAAACGTTCTGATAATTTGGACTCATTATCGACCTCCTATCGCAATCATGGATATTTTCGGCCTTTCGGTTAACGTTCCGGGAACATGTGAAGTTTGCCGTAGGCAAATTTGAGCGAGCGTGAGCGAGCCACGTATCTTTCCTGTTAAGTGACCCTAATAAGGGCAAGGTGCAAAACACAGCAGAGCGCCGGTCGTCACCGAAAATTTGCCGAAAATTTATATCATCTTACATTCCCCATCCTCAAATCAAACCTGCCGAGATTAATGACCTTATCCCATGCTGCTATGAAATCCTTAACGAATTTCTCTTTTGCATCATCGCATGCATAAACCTCTGCCACAGCCCTCAGCTCATCGTGATACCCGAAAATCAGGTCAACCCGTGTTGCTTTCCACTTTAATTCTCCAGTTTTTCTGTCATAACCCTCAAAGACATAGCGATGCTCATCAGCCTGCCTCCATTCTGTAGCCATATCAAGCAGATTCACAAAGAAATCGTTGGTAAGTGTTTCAGGCTTATCTGTAAGGGAACCATATTTTTCATATCTGTAAACGGCTCCGAGGACCCTCAGCCCACCGATAAGAACTACCATTTCCGGTACGGTAAGTCTTAAAAGATGGGCTTTATCAACAAGGAAATATTCAGGAGTGGTGTAAACATCCCTTTCGTCAATCGTGCTTGGGTCTCTGAAATAATTTCTGAATCCATCCGCGAAGGGCTCTATCCTTTTGTAGAATTCAACCTCTACCTGTTCCTGAGGAGCATCCACTCTTCCAGGCGTAAATGGAACTTTTATATCCATCCCCGCAGTCTTAGCGGCTTTTTCTATTGCAGCACACCCACCGAGGATTATTAAGTCAGCCATGGAAACCTTTTTCCCGCCACCTTTACTCTCCTGCTCTTCGTTGAATTCCTTCTGAATTTTTTCATAAGCATTGATAATCCTTTTCAAGTCCTCTGGGTAGTTGACTTCCCATTTGTTCATGGGATGTAACCTGATTCTAGCTCCGTTTGCACCGGCCCTTCTGTCAGAATTTCTGTAAGTTGATGCAGATGACCATGCGGTGTAAACAAGCTGGGAAATGCTCAATCCTGAAGCAAGAATACGCTTTTTCAGTTCCTCAATATCATTTTCATCAATTAACTCGTAATCCCTTTTAGGAAGAGGATCCTGCCAGACAAACTCTTCTTCTGGCACATAGGGACCAACATAGAGGATTTTGGGACCCATATCCCTGTGTGTGAGCTTGAACCATGCTCTTGCAAAAGCTCTCTCGAATTCCTTTGGATTTTCCAGAAATCTTCTGGCTATTTGAGCGTATTTCTCATTGTATTTTAAAGCCAGATCAGCGGTAAGCATCCTGGGCTTGTGCTTTTTCTTTGTGTCGTGAGCATCAGGAATTATTTCAGGTGCATCTTTTGCGACCCATTGGGCTTTTCCCGCCGGACTTGTTTCTATTTCCCACTCGTAGTTAAAAAGAAGATTAAGATACTGAATCCCAAACTTTGTAGGTGTAGAGGACCAGGTAACTTCAAAACCAGAGGTAAAGGTATCAGGCCCTTCCCCTGTTTTATAGTCAAACTTCCATCCCAGACCCTGCGTCTCTATTGGTGAAGAGGACGGATCTGGACCCAGGTATTTATCTGGCGCTGCTCCATGACATTTTCCAAAGGAGTGCCCACCGGCAATTAAAGCAACAGTCTCCTCATCATCCATACCCATGTTACTAAAAGCTTCTCTTATTTCCTGAGCAGATGCTTTTGGATCAGGAACTCCCCCAGGACCTGCTGGATTGACATAAATAAGTCCCATTTCAGTAGCAGCGAAAGGTTCTCTGAGTTTTTCTTCTTCAAATCGTTCCTTCGCTGTGAGCATCTCTTCCTCTTTTCCCCAGTCAGGGCTTTCATCAGGCTCAAATATGTCTTCCCTACCAAGCCCAAAGCCCATAATCTTCACACCCATATCCTCAAGAGCAACAGTTCCGGAAAGAATTATCAAATCAGCCCAGGAAAGCCTTCTTCCGTATTTTTTCTTAATGAGCCAGAGAAGCCTTATAGCCTTGTCAAGACCGATGTTGTCAGGCCAGTTGATTCTCGGAGGGAAACGAATGCTACCATCCTTAGCCCCACCTCTTCCATCAAAAATTCTATAACTTCCAGCGCTATGCCAGGCAAGCCTGACAAAAAGAGGACCATAATGCCCGAAGTCAGCAGGCCACCAATCCTGCGAATTTTTCATAAGCTCTTTTAAATCTTTTATAACAGCATCAACATCCAGTTCCTTAAATTCTTCTAAGCAGCTGTACCTTGGTCCATACGGATTGAACGGATTGAAGTCTGGGCAGTTTTGCCTCAAAATTTTCAAGTTCAGCCGGTTTGGCCACCAGTCAGTTATCCACCTTTTTCTATGATTGAATTCCTTTCCTTCCATTTTTCTCACAACCATACTCTAAATTCTTTCCGAACACTTAAATGCTTTCTTTTCCAAGGCGACGGCGAGTATTTAACTTAACGGTTCCAGCATACACGACGTTGCGACCGAGAGGAGCAATGTCCTGAAGGGCAAGGGTGTAAGCCCATAGTGTATACGCTGTGTTATATGAAGTGGGTATAATTTAAGTTAAAGTAACTTGGGTTTTTAGGGTTTTGGGGACGTAATTATCTCGCCCTGGTTGCAAACAGGTTGTGCCAGAGTCTGATAGCAGACAGAGCCATTTCTCTTCTATTTTCTATTTTCTGCTTGATCAACCATCTAAATCTTCTTTTATCTGCTGAAAAACCTGATTCGCTTGAATTTCTCTTGGAGTATCTCTTTAGAAACTTATAGGGGGGCCTCAATAATCCTTTCTATAATCCTTAATCAGTCAGATCCTATTCTGGATAGATTTTTCTTTGGAATGAGAGATAAACAGCAGTTTCCTTATCAAATAACTTTAAAGTCTTTTTTGTGCTGTAATATTTGTCCAGGGAGATAAAATTTATCTTTACTCCTATGTCTTGGAGCATCTTTATTGCTTTGCTGAATGCATCTTTCTCTGATCTGTTTGAGTAACCAAATCCAACGTGCATTCCAGTATCAATGTCTATTATCTTGAAAACGTATTTGAAGTCCTTGTCTTTCTTTTTAGGGTTGGTTCTGTAGTGCTTTGTAACAGTAAGCGAATAACCAGTTCCATCCCCTGCAAACTCACCTGAGATGCCTTCATCCTTGAGTAAAAGAATGAATAGGTTGTGCAGAGCGAGCTTGACTTCTTCATCTGCAATACTGTCTTTCTATCGTTTTGTAGCTGACTTTGATACCAAACAAAGGCTCAAACAACTCCAGTAATTCTTCTACATCCCTGTTTGATCTGTTCATAAGTCTTTAGGGTTTCTTTCATCTGAATCCATAATAAGTTTAGATAAGCACTAAAACATTTCCATATTTTTATCTCTAAATTCCAGTAAAGTGTAATTTAAAAATAACAAGGGAAACAATTCAAGTCAAGAATTAAGTGTTAAAAATAGAAAAATTTAATTAGTTTTCATGATTTTGAGAAGTGTGGTGGAGAGGATCAAGAGTGGAGTGATGAAAGAAGATGAATTTTGGTTTGTAGCTTTAGAATTTGCTGAGGTTGTTGTGGAGAGAGCGAGATGGATCTTCAAGATGAAAGAGACGTGTGACGACTATATCAATGGAATATTGTATTGTTGAGATTATGAGGTTCTTCTTTGGTTTCTCTCTGATTCTCTTTTATGCATTTCTGAGAGACCACAGGGAGTTGAAAGACATTTTAAAGCTTAAAGGTGCTTAAATCATTCTCAGATTATGAAGATTTCAGGAAGAAATCACACAGGACAAGAGTAAGGATAGACAATATAATAAAAAGGAATGTTAGAGAAAAAGCAGACGAGATCTATGGACTGGAGACCACGGTTGTAACAATAGTGGATTTAAACAGGCTGAGGAAAGGGAAGAAGATGATAAAGGATAGATTTTTTGATGCAGAATTCTGCCATGATTCTCTTAGAGGTTCTGAAGTCGGCTATATTGTCTGCACACTCTGATAAATCTCACGAATTTCTCGGTTGTTGAAGAACGAACCAAAGAAGGAGATCTGAGAAGAGATAGTAATATCAAATCTGAGAACTCAAAATGGGAAAATAAAGGTTATCATGGCTGATGCTGGATTCTTCGCCTACAATAATATTCTGTTACCTCTTAACCTCAGAACAATTCCTCTAATAAAAGTGAAAAGTAACATAGATGTAAAAAAGCTTAAAAAGAGAATTGAAAATCATCCAGCAAACCTATTCTGGCTTGACAGCAAATACAACAAGAATCTATCAAGCTTACTTAAAGATTTCAGTTACGCAATAAAACAAACAGTGGAAGGGATTAACAAATACGAAAAATTCACTGAAACAAGAAGCAGAATAGAATCTTTCTTCAAAATAGCATAAGGCAATCTTCAGTTTGAAAGACTCGCATCTCTATTACCACAAACATGCAATTACAGAAATAAAAACGATCTCCTATGCTACACAATTGTTCTGTCAGTTCTACTTGAAGAATAGAATAAACATGGAAAGATTTATTGAAAAAATCAAGAGAAAAAACTCTAATACTAATTACACTTTACTCGAATTCTTTAATTTCTATAATGAACCGTCCCAATGGTCATTTAATTCTATAGAGAAACTGGAAAAAAGAGGCCCTATACCGGTAGTATCGCTACTGCCTGAGCACCTTCCAAACTCGCTTTATTGATAAATAGCAAACCCCCATCCTACTATTTGGGAACTCTACCAAATCACGTAAAACCAAAAAGTATGGATCGTCTACAAGGACTCCAATTTCTCCGAACGATTCTTGAAATTTTGCTTCTTTAAACTCCCTCTTAAGTTTAGATTCTTCTCTTTCGATTCTTTCGGGATCGGTGATGATTTTAAGTGTGCCTTCTTCTTTATTTTCAAATAATTTAGGATGTTCTTCAATTAACCCAATATATTTTCTCAATTTGTCCATCATTTTCTAATCTACTACTTTAGTTTCTTTCAAATATCTCTCTATTACCGTGAAACGTTTTTTTTTGTCTTGGCTCGAGAACAAAATGGTCCATAAGTCCGGCGATAAACAGAACAGTATGGCCTTTTATAAAGAAGCTAATTTCGGAGGGTATAAAATCCATCGCATCCCATTCGTGAATCATAGCAAGACTCCCGTGAGCTGCTATTTCAATTGGCTTAATACACTTCCTTAATCCCTTTTTCATGTAGAGATCTTTAACTTCCTGCGTTAGAAAGTTAATATAATTCTTTAATTTTTCATCTGCTAATTCTAAATTATTAGCGGTCCGTATCTAGGATAATTTCTCAATTTCTTTTTTATTATCTGTATGTAAGGTATGTAAAAAGTTAAAGGTTATTTCATTTAAATTTATCTTTATGTCTGAAGGAATTGGAGGTAATTTAATTATATCTTTACTAGTTTCAAATTCTTTGACGATATCGGGATATGCATAAGCAAAAAGGTTAGCATCGTTTTCGCCGGGGTGATTTAAAGCGTTGAATTCGTTGGCGTACCAGAAGTTTTTATTGTATGCAGAGTCTACAAAGAAACGCTTAACTATTTCTTTAGATTTGGGATCATATGGGCTCTTATCAGTAGCATTATAATAATCACTGCGATCAGGCTTCTCTTTCTTTTTCAATTTTAGTTCATTTTTGGTTCTGCCAATTAACTCCTCACATAACCTCTTTGCATGAGCCTCTAATTCTCTTGTATTTTCTAAATTCTTCTTGACTAAATCTGGAAATGATTTATATTTTATGTTAATCTTATTCAGATCTTCATAGATCTTATCCAATGCTTCTATATAAGGTTTAAATCTTAAATTCGGATAAAGAGTGTTTAAAGCATCTATATTTTTTATCTCCCCATTCACAATTGCTTCTCGTGGTTTGTTTGGAAAAGAAGAAAATATCATTCTTTTTTTAATTTGTTGATCAACCAAATCACTAAAACTAGAGAAACCAGGACGTATTCCTACCATGATTGCTTCACTAAAAAATCCTGAAATCCTTTCTCTCCAAGTCTATTAAGAAATAGATTTCTAACCCCTTTATTGTCCACAAACTGGGTATCAGATAAAATAATTTGTTCCGAAAATAGCGCACCCATTTTTATTATAAGTTCTACTCGTTTCTCTTCAAGATTATCATCAGAGTACTGACGAACTGTATCCAAACTCTCATTGAAAGATATGTTATTTCTATCGATCATATTTTTTCACCTACTTGGTATGTAAAAGTCTCAAAAACAGCGACAATAGCCACGATTCTGAAGCCACTTTTTCATCGACAGTATACGCACTGCGAAAGTAAGTCATGCAGGCGTAGATTACATTGCATAAACTTAAACCTTCGCTTCTTTCAGCGTACCGTATTCATAAAGGTACTTCCGAAAACTCGAAAGAACGCAAGCATCAGCTCTTGGAATCGCCGCGACACACACTAATGCCACCCCCGCTTTTGTCACCAAGCCCCCATGACCCTCCGGGTCACCCGATGAGCGTGGAAATATGGTCATCTGTTTTCGGAGCAAATCTATCACCCCACCCCACATCTGCCTGCACTCCCCCACCGCCCGACCTCCGGCCCGCGGATGCCCCGCAATTCATTGTAGTGTGGAGTGGTCGGGGCTTTATAGTGAGAACAAATATAAATTTAGAAAATAGGAACATCTATGAAAAGTAAGACGATCTTGAGTGGTGGTGATGAAGAAGTTCTAAATCACCTCGCTAAAGTTGATTATGTGATTTTTTTTGTACCCTAAAGAGACAATGGGGGACGGCGTAATGAGGAAGATGTTGAAGCTATCTGGTCAGTCCTCTCACATTCTCCGCTAGATACGTTTAATTTCTTCTCTTACTCGATTCTGACCTGTTCGCCCCTTTTCAAGTTTGATATCGTGTCTGGAATGGTCTCTATTAAGTAATGGCATTGTATCAGTTTGAAGCCGATCCATGGCTTCAAAACGCCGGTCTCTATGATGCGCTTCTCTTTGTCGAGTGTGATGAAGCCGAGTGGCTCGGATACCCAGAGCATGTTCAGAAGGCGTCTTCGGTTGTTAGGGAAGGTCCATAGCATAGCCACTCCGCTACTTGGCTTCCTGCCTCGCATGCCCTTTGCCTGCTCCTGTTTATCCTCTGGGAGTAGGACGGTCTTGGCTATAATCTGATCGTTCGTACGTATCGTTATTCTTTTACTTTTCAGCTTGGATCACTCTGCTGATTTCAGGGTATCTGCAAGCTTGGTATCGATTATGATGTAGTCTCTTGCTGAGCGCACGGCTGAGAAGGGTATATACATGAGATTGCCCTCGGTCTTGAACCTGGCGCTTGTTGCGGTGTTTGGCTTCACCACGAGGTCTATGAGATCCCCTGTTCTCGTATCAACCACTATGTTCACGGCTGTTCCGAGTTCGGTTCCGTTCATGCTCGTTACAGACGTGTTGGACATTCTCTTCGCAAGTACTTTGACCATAATTTTATCCTCGTGGTCTATATTTTTACCTGTATCCTATATATGATTTTTCTTCCTTTGGCTTGCCACCCTTGAACTGGTCCTTGATCCGTGCGTAATACTCCATTATGTTCTCTGCAAGGCTGGGGCGCACCTTCTTGAGAGCCTCCCTGAAATGTCTCATCTCGACTGTGTCAGCATTGATATCCTCCCGTAGCGCCAGCATCGCCGCTTCTCTGCAGACGCTCTCTATATCTGCGCCGGTATAGCCTTCTGTCACTTCTGTAAGCTCTTCAAAGTCAACATCTTCGCGAAGAGGCATCTCTTTTGTATGTATCTTGAATATATCCATCCGACCTTTCTTGTCTGGCGTTTCAAGTAGTACCATCCGGTCAAAACGCCCGGTGCGAAGCAGTGCGGGATCTATTATCTCGGGGCGGTTGGTAGCTCCTATTACTATCACGTCATCGAGTTTGTCAAGTCCGTCAAGCTCTGTGAGTAACTGGTTTACCATCCGTTCTGCAGCTCGATTGGTATCGCCGCCACGAACAGGTGCTATGGCATCGATCTCATCAAAGAAGATGATACAGGGTGCAACCTGCCTCGCCTTCTTGAATACCTCTCTTACCGCTCGCTCAGACTCTCCAACCCATTTGGAGAGTAGCTCAGGTCCCCGTATGCTGATGAAGTTGGCTGCAGTCTCGTGTGCCACTGCCTTTGCAACCAGTGTCTTCCCGGTCCCTGGAGGACCGTAGAGGAGTATGCCCTTGGGTGGGTGAATACCCATCTTCCTGAACGTATCGGGTTGTGTGAGGGGCCACTCAACAGCCTCACGTATCTCCTGTCGCACGCCCTCGAGCCCTCCAACATCATCCCATGTCGTCATTGGAACTTCGATCAAGACTTCACGCATGGCAGAGGGTTCGATCTCCTTCAACGCATCGTCAAAGTCCTTCTGCAGGACCCGCATGCTCTCGACGAGCTCCTTTGGTACTTCCTCGTCGAGATTTATCTGCGGCATGTATCGTCGCAGGGCATTCATTGCAGCCTCTTTCGTGAGAGCCGAGATATCAGCGCCGACAAAGCCGTGCATCCTCTCGACCAGTGAATCGATATCGACCTCACCTTCATCGATGGGCATGCCCCTCATGTGAATCTGGAGGATCTCCTTTCGACCTTTTCTATCCGGAACCCCTATCTCTATCTCACGATCGAAGCGTCCGGGTCTGCGAAGTGCAGGATCGATTGCATCGATCCTGTTGGTGGCGCCGATCACCACCACCTGCCCGCGTTCTTCAAGCCCGTCCATCATCGTCAGGAGCTGTGCCACAACGCGCCGCTCAACCTCTCCAGTCACCTCTTCTCTGCGTGGAGCTATCGAGTCGAGTTCGTCTATGAAGACGATGGCAGGTGTATTCTGACTTGCCTCTTCGAATATCTCGCGCAGGCGCTGCTCGCTCTCGCCATAATACTTGGACATGATCTCAGGTCCAGCTATTGCGATGAAGTGCGCGCCAGACTCGTTTGCCACTGCCTTCGCAATCAGGGTCTTGCCGGTGCCTGGTGGGCCGTACATGAGAATGCCCTTCGGTGGCTGGATGCCGAGCTGGTGGAATAGCTCAGGGTGCTTCATGGGAAGCTCTATCATCTCGCGGACACGCTGAATCTCGTCGCCCAGTCCGCCAACATCCTCATAGGTTATACCAGTGGCAGTGGCTTCAAAGCCGTCGAGAGGCTTATCGTTCAGGATTACCTTCGTCTTCTCGGTGATCAGGACAACACCGTCAGGCTCGGTCTCGACGGCAACAAGCGGTATCGATTGCCCGGTCACGACTCTGCCGAGGAATGGGTGCGCCATGGTGCTCATCACAGGTATCACGTCACCCTTGACTACCGGACGCTTCAGGATCTGGCGCTTCACCATCTCTCCAGCATCACCTCCAAACTTGAGACCTGGACCCTCGGCAGGTGCAAGCAAGATCCTGACAGCGCCATGAACGCTGGCTTTTCGCACCCGAACAACGTCTCCCAAGCCAACACCAGCATTTTGACGTATGAATCCGTCTACTCGAAGAGCGCCCTGATCCCAGTCGATCCGATCTGCCCGCCAGACCTTCGCAGCCGTAACCCTCTTACCCTCGATCTCGACGATATCGCCAGGCGAAAGCTGTAGAGCAAGCATCGTCTGTGGGTCAAGCCTTGCAATACCCCTGCCAGAATCGTTCGGATACGCCTTCGCAACCTTGAGCTGAACTTCTCTCACAACATCAACCCTTCCACAAGAAACCGATCTCCACAGCCGTCACTAAATGTATACATAGGGATTATACGGTATATATTGTTTTCTTCCAGAGTTAAAAGAATCCAAAGTATATTATAAGTATTATTAGTATTGTAACTGCCACCAGCAGTGCCTTATCCACAAGGCGCTGTATGCGTTCTCTCCGCGCTTCATCCACTTTACCCACCGATGTTATAAACTCGTCGATTGGCTTCCACACCTCTTCTGACTCCCTCTCTTCATAATCTGCTATTGCGTTCACGCCCCGGTCCGTCAGTATGAGATGCTTGAAGAACCTCAGATACCGCATCGATATAAGCTTATCCACATGCTTCTCGACTGCAAACATCTTTATCTGAAGTTTTCTGGAGAGGTCTTTGAAGGTGACCATTCCATATGAGACCGCTTTCAAGATCGCGTAATCTATCTCGTCAAGCTCTGCCGACCGCTCTTTTACCTCTTCTTCTCTTGACGTTCGCTCTTCTTTATTCTCCAGTCCCCTGATCTCAGCTTCTAGTTCGTTTAACTTTCGTAAGATCTCATCAAGGCTCTTTTCAGGAGCTATGACTCGTTCTGAACTTTTATGGTCCCTTTCCTTGGTGAAGAGAGAGCTGTCATCCGATAATAGCGGTCTTAACATCTCTTTTTCTTCTGAGTCTTCCTCCATCTACAAACCTCTTCCTATCAATTTACCGCGAAAATTTTGATTTTGAGACGTGTACTCGCCACATATCTTCCGTACAATAGAATTAAAAGATTTTGATGCGGCTGAACCGGGTTTCCATACCACAATAGGAGTTTTCTCTTCAATGGATCGACGTATCTCTTTATCCTCTCTGATGCATCCGAGCACAGGGACTCCCAACCTTGCCTCCGCATCCTTTTCATGTTGTTTCTTCCTGCATCGATTGACCACCACGCCACAGAGATGAGAGCCTGCGAACTTTGTAACAGCAATCACCTTCTGAGCATCTTGAATGGAAGCAGGCTCTGGATTCACGACAAGACAGACCTCTTGAGAGAGGGTTATGGGAACGATTGTGAACTTGCTGAGTCCGGCAGCGATATCGAGTATCACGTACTCATACGCATTCGAGACCTCCTCAACTACCTCTTTTAGATTATTTATATCCATCTCCTGCATCGCATGGAGAGATGACCCACATGGCAGGAGGTCGAGGTTATCGGTCATCCTGTAGATCGCGTGCTTATAATCCGAGGTATTGTTCAGGAGGTCAAGCAGTGTTATCATCGGCTTCTCAAGACCGGTGTAGAGGTCGAGATTGGGAAGCGCTATGTCTACATCGATCGCAAGGGTCTTCCTGCCAATCTCTCCAAGGGCATAGGCAATATTTATCGCAACCGTTGTCTTGCCGACACCGCCCTTGCCCGATGCAATCCCGATCACTCTGGCTCCTTCACCTGGCAATGATCTCACCCACTTTATTCTTCTCTATTCAGCTCTTCCATCGTAGATACGTTCGTAAGGCATATAATAGTACCACGATCACTGAGAGTATGAGTATCGCTCTGAGCTTTAGCTTCTGCTCCTCGGCCTTCTCATCAAGTCTCTCCACGAGAGATGGAGGCTCTTCTTCTATCGGTCGTTCTTCGACAAAGAAGAGTTTTGCAAGATCAGTGCCAGGCACTTCCACTCTGTAATCACCAGGGTCTACTGGCGTGAGATTGAATAGAAGATCTATCGTCTCTGAGCGGTTGGCGATAGCCATGCGGGTCAGTATCTCATCGTTCACCTTTATCTTCACAGGTGCACTCCCACTCCCACCGGTATTTGTCACGGTGAGCGTGATCGTCACCTCTTCACCTGTTAACGCTCTTAGTTTGTCTATCTGAAGGTCGCTTACAACCATGGTTGGGGGTATAATTGCCTCTTCTTCTGTTATCGTGAAGGGTATCTTCAGGTCAAAGCCGAGTGTTCGAGGAGTGCTTGGAACTATCGTTATGATATGCTCTCCGACTGTATCGTTTGAGATTGTGAAGTTAACAGTCTTTCTCTCGGTGGCGTTCAAGCCAACACTCAGATTGCTCACAGTGGTATTGTCTATCTCAACAGAGAACCCTACTATGCCTGCTTCAAAATACGTGTTTGTCACATTCACACTCGCATTTATCACCGCTCCTGGTGCAGCCTCTTTACAAGCTAACCTGAGATCTTCGATATGGAAGCGGTCTGGTGGGTACTTGCTTGCGTGACGATCCACAAAGAAATGTCTCACAGTGTGTTCAAAGGTGGCGTTGGTTCGATTTATGAGGATCAGGTCTGCAAGGTCAGAGTCCCATGTATCTGGATACCATTCGATCGTCTCTGTTGTGATGGGCGAGTACGTGGTAGCTGTTTCATACTCTGTGGTGATGTTCTCACTCGCATTTTTTTCAACAAAAGCAAACACCGAATGTATAAAATTAGTCTTAACAACACCAAATGCATTATCCACCATGCTGTCATTGGTTAGATCGAAGACGTATATATCAGCGGTGTACACGCCATCCATCCACTCTTCTGGTATCTCTTTGGAGTATACGATATAATCGTTTGTGGCGGAGGGATTCCCAGGATAGAAGAGGTATCGTTTACCTTCAAAATGCCCGTCGACCAGTATGCCTTCAGGGTCTGTTATGAGCAAGACGTAGTCAAGCGCTATGACGCGCCTGTGGCTCACATCCTGTGCCTCAATATATAGTTTCAAGGTGCTGTTTGGAGGGAATCGATCATTCCAGTGGAGGTCGTAGTCCTGAATGCCCCTGACATTGGTTACAAATCTTGCGTTGACGTTCTCTATCGCCACAGCAGGCATGGCCAGGAGAGATATGAGCATGAATAGAGCGATCGTGGTTGAAACTTTGTGCCTCATTCGTTACCTCCTAAGAAACAGTGATGGATATAAGCGTTTTGAAAATGCTCTTTTTTGGAATTATTCTTTTTTAGATCTCTTCTTTCGTGGTGATGATAATCGGTATGATGCTTTGGCTTTCAGTGAGCTTACAATATCATGAAAAAAACCTGGTCGCTGAGCGTTGAAGAACTCATTCTCCCTCTCTCGATCAAGAGCAGTTTCAAAGAATAGGGGAAGGTTACCCGTTGTCTCATAGACCGCCCACAGGTAGTAGAGAAAGACGTAAAAACCTGTTAATATGTAGAATAGTGCGAGTACCAGACTGAAGATATCTGAGTACAGGTTTGAGACGAGCATGAATGTCACCGGGACTACAAGCATAGGAAAGAAGAGAAACGTCCATGCAAAATGGTTCTCCCAGAGATCATACTCGGATGTTAAGAATAGCCACCAGAGAATGAAGAGAAAGAGAAATATGTACTGTGGAAAGGGAATACCTGGAATTGTGAGGAGTAAAAAGATTGCAAGTGAGACTATAAGGAGAAAAACTGCTTTTATTGTGAATTTTAACGACGTGCCAACCGTTATCTCTTCCTTGGAGAAGAGCTTCTCCAGATCGATATCACGGGAATACTGCGATTGGAGGATCGCTTTCATCTTAGTGTCAAGTCTGTTCATCATCTCTCTAAGTTCACCAGATTCCACATGGCTTCGAGCAATCCTTGAGAGCACAGGCTCAAGCCGAGCATAGAGCCCCTCCTGAAATGCCATATCGAGAAGACTGTCCATCAAAAGCACACGCTTCACGTGTTTAAAGGAATAAAATATAATAGAAGAGCCGATTATGAAGACAAACGAGTCTATCACTGCATTTAAGATGTTAAAGTTCCAGATGTCCACAGCAAACGAGATTGCCGAGAATATCACTAAGAATCCACCGAATAGAGAGACGACGACGAGACCCATCTTTTCGAGGAAGGATACTGATTCACGGGCAGAGGAGTATATATTTTCAGGTACATCCATGAGCGGATTCGGTTTCAACGATCACACCAACCTCATACCATCAAAAAGATCTCATTCCATTGAATTACAGGTGATTTAATATAGAGTTTTCTCTTGTGAAAGAGAGTCACATTCCACAGACTATCCGCTACCACGCGCGCTCTTTCTTTTGCGCAAGAGAGAAGTTCTGGATCTCACTCCTCTTTACTTGTTTTTACATCTTTATATGTGAGTGATATGTATATCAAGAGGGATATTATGCTTATTACGAGACCATAGGTTCGAAGAACCTTTAAGAATAGCTGGTACTTCTCATAATCTGATCCAAAGAGTGGGAGCGCTTCTCCACGATTCTCCACGATGAAGAATACGCCCCAGTCCTTTATGATGATGGGTCGCCCACCTATCGTCACGATCTTCCCTATCACGTCCTCTTCACCAAGCGTCCACGCGTCAACGTACTTGTTGGCGTCTCCCTTCGTGCGAATGCCCTTCTCAGATACTTCGACTGCACGATGAGTGATCGGGTATGCATAAATGTCGCTATTGAAGATTATGATATCGCCCTCATGCACCTTCTTATATACACTCTGCACCATGACGAGGTCGCCGCGCTCGAAGGTTGGTTCCATGCTTCCAGAGACTACAGCGGCAAAGAAGATCGACTTTGTCGCAAGGAGGAGGAATATACATAGAACGATCAAGACTGAAGCCGCGCCTCTGAGTCTCTCGTCTCTCTCTGGCTTGATCTCTGCAAGATATGATTGCACCTCGTGCCGGTAGCGCCTCCCCTTCAGAAATGGGATCACCCTCCACTCCAGAAATCTTCGAACGCGCCTCTCTCCAAGGGTCTCATCATGGAGGAGCAGGATAAATAATAGGAACAACGGGATGAAGAGCATGAGTACTCACTTCGAAGTCGCTCTGTAGATCATCATCGTGTATTCTCTGCATAGCCAGTAGGTTCTGACTCTATATAAACGTCAGCGTTACCATGCTGGTGGCACCTTGAACAACGACCGCTCATGGGAGGGTGCACGGCAGCTTCATGGCAACCCATGCAGATATCACCGTGAAACGTTCTCGCATAATTGGTTTTAATATCGTCCACGAAGCTTCTTTTGCTGTGTCCCTCTCCACCGTGGTCAGGGTTGTCTATTACCTCTTTTGTCTTTCCATCGCCGTGGCATGTCTGGCACCAGAGTGCCTCTGCAGCGTGCACCACCTCAGAGTTTGTATCAGCTCTCACCGAGTCGAGGTCGTAGGTCATCTCATCCCCTGGGTTCTCTTCTGCGTATCTCTTCACATTGTGGCACTCATAGCAGTAGCTCCTGTTCACCCACGTGGCTCTATTCAGAGATGGGACATAGTGGTATCTGTAGTGATTCCACGGGTTATCGGTGTCCCAGCGGTGTCCAACCTTGCCTGTGGAGATCTCTATTGGCGCATGGGTTAAGTAGTCTTCATTCGTGCCACCCATGGTACCGTTCACGAGCGCATCGTAAATGTTCCTGTGGCACTTCACACAGGTTATTCCCTCTGTGGCGATGAACCTGTGCTTTGCATCGCTCTTCTCGATCAGAGCGGTGTACTCTCTCTCACCGGTGTATGAGAAGGAGGTGAGCTTCCAGTTACTCAGAGTATACTCAATACTTTTGAAGTAGGTATACTCGATATCGAGAGACCAGTCAGTGTGACATGCAAGGCATGCCTCGTTCTCGCCACGAGCGAGTTCAAAGTTGAGAGAGTCCTCCACGAATGGCTTGTGCGCAGAGTAATCGCTCCCGTAATCGGTTTCATTGAATGCAGGGGCTGGTGGTGCATGGACTAGCCTGCCTGTCCTGTTTGTGATCCATGCTCCGTTTCCACCATGGCAGTCCAGGCACCTCGGCGTATACGCAGCATGGGATCTATTGCCAGGTGTTGAGCCAGTGCCATCACCACTTGCAAAGGTGATACCTGTCCCGTTGAAGCGGTGGCAGTCCTCGCAGTCAAGGTCAGTGTGGATTAGAGATCCAACAAGCTCGCTCTCTATCTGGCTGTGGCAACCCGTGCAGTTGATCTGATTTCCCGGGTCTGATATGCTCGTAAAGGTGTGCTGGCTCTGAAGAAGCGTGGCAACATCACTTCCCGTAAAGAAGAGGATGGGGGCAAGACCGGTTAATAGGAGAGTAAGTGCAATCGCCCTTCTCATCCCCCTTTCACCTCTCTATAGGTGATGTATCTGATAGGCTCTATGTTGATGATATCCCAGTGCGATTGAGTCTGAGTGTACGTGTTATGCACTGTGATCTTCATCCCGGTTGGGACTGTGAACTCGATCTCCGCCCGCGACTCTGTGTGACAGGCGATGCATGCCTCGTTTGCGCCCTTGAGGGTGTCATCCGCGAGTGCATCGAGGACGAACTCTCTGTGTGCTGCCTCTTCCCCTGTGTCATCGGGCCACGTCTTCCAGTAATAGTAGGTGCTCATGTTATCGAAGTCTGTGAGCCCAAAGCCGCCTGCTCGTATCTGAGCTATGTTATCACCTGTTCTTGGTGGTGCGTGGCAGTTTCTAGGTCCGCGTTCTGGTGGACCTCCCCAGCCACAGGTTGCATACTCTGGATTGTGCATGTGGTGGTCAGGCGCTGGAGGTGGTGGTCGGCCAAACATGTAGTTCAGGTCATGGCAGTCCATGCACTGGAGTGTTACGGCTGCATGCGTCTGATTTCCCAGTCTCCTTCCATCCCAGTCAGTAGTCCCGGTACCGTTGTTCTCTCCAAAGCCCGATATCCTGTGGCAGTGAGAACAGGGATACGTCTTGTGTGGTGCGTACAGAGGATGGAGAAATGCGTCCTGATACTCCCTAGCAATATCAGGATGGCACTTCTCACAGGGAACACCGATCTCACTCCCACCTGACGTGACATCTGTTGCATACCACATGTGCTGCCCAGAGAACATTGCAACAGTTGCCGGCAGCGCAAAGATTCCTGCCACCCCTATAATTATCCCAGCGAGCAGTATCTTACTTACCATTCCTTTTTGCATCCTCTCTTCTTTTCTTCTTTTTTGAATCCATAGGACTATGAAGGTAAAGTAAGAACTTAACTCTTGCTTTTACTGTCCGCTTGTTTCAACTGTTACTGTGCCTGTGCCTTCGAAGTTCTCGATTGTCCATGTGCCGTACTCGTCCTCGTTTGCGTCAAACTTCAGGTCTTGTGGGTGTGTCCAGGTGATGTTCACTCTCACATGGGTGTGACATCCGACGCATGCCTCGTTTGCACCGCTCATGTTCTGTGCCGCAAGTGCTGCTTCGTAGAATGGCTTGTGCGCCGCACGATCGCCCGTGATCTGACCTGTGACATTATGGGTCTCGGTGCTGAAGTTCACGGGGTTGTGGCAGTCAACGCACTCAACGGTTGCTGCCGCGTGGAATCCTCCACTACCAGTGATGCCGCGGGTTTTATTGTAGGTAGGATAACCAATTTCAGGATGACAACCGCAGTAGTTTGGCGGGTTCAGGGGAGTTCCTTTCATTCCTCTGATGTGGCAGCCTTCACATCCCATCCTCTGGTGCCCGTACTGTGCACCACTGTAGTGATACCACCCATCGCTTGGGTTTATCTCTGTTGCGAGCTCTGCTGCGATGTCTGCGTGGCATTTCTCGCATGGAACGCCTGCTTCGTCTCCGCCTGACGTGATATCTGTTGGGTACCATTTGTGCTGTCCTTCAAACATTGCAAGAGTTGCCGGGAGTGCGAAGATTCCCGTTGCAACGATTGCTATTCCGATGAGTAGGATCTTACTTGCCATTTTCCGTTTCTCACACCTCGCTTTCTACCTCTTACCTCTTAAATTGCGAGTGGAAAATAGGGGAAAGTGGAAATGTCAGAGGGGGCAGTATAAAGCCTCCTTTCACTCTTACCCTTTTACTCTTTTTACTCTTACTTTTACTGTCCGCTTGTTTCAACTGTTACTGTGCCTGTGCCTTCGAAGTTCTCGATTGTCCACGTGCCGTACTCGTCCTCGTTTGCGTCGAACTTCAGGTCTTGTGGGTGTGTCCAGGTGATGTTCACTCTCACATGGGTGTGACATCCGACGCATGCCTCGTTTGCACCGCTCATGTTCTGTGCCGCAAGTGCTGCTTCGTAGAATGGCTTGTGTGCTGCCCTGTCACCTGTGATTTGACCTGTGACATTATGGGTCTCGGTGCTGAAGTTCACGGGGTTGTGGCAGTCAACGCACTCAACGGTTGCTGCCGCGTGGAATCCTCCACCACCAGTGATGCCGCGGGATTTATTCTTTGGATCATCTGGATCGCCGATCAGGTAGTCGTTGAAGGGGTTATGACAGCTGCAACCAGGTGGTGGTGAAGTGCTGTATGGATGATCGCCACTTGTTGTTGAAATCTGCATGCCTCTGATGTGGCATGCCGCGCAACCCATGAATGGTTGCTGATGCCCGTACTGTGCACCGGCACCACCATCGCCCGGGTTTATCTCTGTTGCGAGCTCTGCTGCGATGTCTGCGTGGCATTTCTCACAGGGAACGCCGACCTCGTCTCCGCCTGATGTGATGTCTGTTGGGTACCATTTGTGCTGTCCTTCAAACATTGCAAGAGTTGCCGGGAGTGCGAAGATTCCCGTTGCAACGATTGCTATTCCGATGAGTAGGATCTTACTTGCCATTTTCCGTTTCTCACACCTCGCTTTCTACCTCTTACCTCTTAAATTGCGAGTGGAAAATAGGGGAAAGTGGAAAAGTCAGAGGGGGCAGTATAAAGCCTCCTTTCACTCTTACCCTTTTACTCTTACTTTTACTGTCCGCTCGTTTCAACCGTTACTGTGCCTGTGCCTTCGAAGTTCTCGATTGTCCACGTGCCGTACTCGTCCTCGTTTGCGTCAAACTTCATGTCCTGTGGGTGTGTCCAGGTGATGTTCACTCTCACATGGGTGTGACATCCGACACATGCCTCGTTTGCACCGCTCATGTTCTGTGCCGCAACTGCTGCTTCGTAGAACGGCTTGTGCGCCGCACGATCGCCCGTGATTTGACCTGTGACGTTGTGCAGTTCAGTATCAAAGTCTTCTGCATTGTGGCAGTCAACGCACTCAACGGTTGCTGCCGCATGAAATGTTCCGCCGATGCCGCGGCTTGCATTACTCCTATTTTTATAACCAGTAGTTCCATGGCATCCAGAGCAAGCACCACCGCCCTCAATCCACAAGCCATGCCCACCAGGAGCTTTCACTCCTCTGATGTGGCAGCCTTCACATCCTATATCCTGGTGTCCATTCTGTGCACCTTCACTTGGCTTATCGCTTGGGTTTATCTCTGTTGCGAGCTCTGCTGCGATGTCTGCGTGGCATTTCTCGCAAGGAACGCCGACCTCGTCTCCGCCTGATGTGATGTCTGTTGGGTACCATTTGTGCTGTCCTTCAAACATTGCAAGAGTTGCCGGGAGTGCGAAGATTCCCGTTGCAACGATTGCTATTCCGATGAGTAGGATCTTACTTGCCATTTTCCGTTTCTCACACCTCGCTTTCTACCTCTTACCTCTTAAATTGCGAGTGGAAAATAGGGGAAAGTGGAAAAGTCAGGAGGCAGTATAAAGCCTCCTTTCACTCTTACCCTTTTACTCTTACTTTTACTGTCCGCTCGTTTCAACCGTTACTGTGCCTGTGCCTTCGAAGTTCTCGATTGTCCACGTGCCGTACTCGTCCTCGTTTGCGTCAAACTTCATGTCCTGTGGGTGTGTCCAGGTGATGTTCACTCTCACATGGGTGTGACATCCGACACATGCCTCGTTTGCACCGCTCATGTTCTGTGCCGCAACTGCTGCTTCGTAGAACGGCTTGTGCGCTGCCTTCTCACCCGTGATCTGCCCCTCGACATCGTGAGTCTCGCTTCCGAAACTCACATTGTTGTGACAGTCAACGCACTCAACAGTTGCTGCCGCGTGGAATGTTCCTCCGATGCCGCGGGACTTATTATCCGCTCCATTATAGCCATCAGCATGGCAACTCGCAGAACATTTCATCCCTCCAGAGATCGCATCCTCGGCATGTCCTAGTCCTGCTGTTGCAGTGGCATTCACCCCGCTTATGTGGCAGCCCTCGCAGCCAACCAGCTGGTGTCCCCTCTGCGCACCATCGCCGCCGTCACCAGGGGTTATGTCAGTTGCAAGTTCTGCTGCGATGTCTGCGTGACATTTCACACAGGGAACGCCGATCTCATCGCCGCCTGATGTGATGTCTGTTGGGTACCATTTGTGCTGTCCTTCAAACATTGCAACAGTTGCCGGGAGCGCGAAGATTCCTGCTGCAACAACTGCTATTCCAACGAGCAATACTTTACTCACCATATTTTATCTCTCCTCCTATATATTTGTCTAAAATATTCACCTTGACATTTAACTTTATTAGAATTGTATGTAATCTCATATAAGCATGCCGATTTTATTCTGCACCTTTAAAGCTCCTCTTAAGGATGATCTCGAAGAGACCCATTGAAGAGAAGGACTCCACGGTGAAGGTGTGGCGCTCTCAATCCTTCTATTTCATTCGTCTCAGGAGATGCCACGCGCCAGCGGCTCCCCCAAGTGCCACCACGACCGCTCCTATCGGGAGTACTGGAATTACTTTTTCTTTCGGGTATACTCTGAGTGGCGCTGTGCGTGAGAATATGACGACTCTGTCTGTGTTTGTTTCAACTCCGCGCAGTTCCACATCGATCAGGTACTTCTTGGCTGCTGCGTCCTCCTTGACCTTCAGGCGTATCAGAGCTTCTCCGGTCTCGCCTGGTTTCAGTTTTCCCACGAAGTCTGATTTTTCATCGTATTCGAAGGGCTGTGTTGAGTCCTTGAAGACACGGAGGCTAACTGCGTCTGCTTCCTCGCTTCCAGTGTTCTTGACTCTGATAAGAAGGCTAACATCTGTGTCAGGGTGCACTACTGGAGGGACTGTCTCTACGGAGTCTATCACGAGGTATGGTGATCTCTTGATCGGTATCTTGAAGGGGAGGATCTTGGTTCTGTACTCGTTCTCCTCGTCGTCCTCCTCTTTATAGGTGAGAGTGAGGTTGGCGTTGTACTCGCCTGCTTCAAGCCCTTCTATCGTGTCGATGTAGAAGTGTGCGGTCTTGCTCTCATCCTCTTTTATTGTGCCGAGTGCGTCTTCGTCAGAGTAGGCATAGCTTGCGTTGAAGCCAGGTGGTAGTGTGAGTCTCGCCTTCACGTTCTCTGCATCCCCATCGCCGATGTTTGAAACCTCGACTTTCAAGAGTGCTTCGTCTGTGTCCTCTACGAGTCGCTCTGGCGAGGTTCGGACTGCTCCGATCACAAAGTCTGGCCTCTCAGGGTCGACGCGGAGCGTGAAGTACTTTCTTGTCCAGCCTCCCTCGCCATCTCTCCATCTGAGGCTCACGTTGTACTCTCCTTTAAGAGCATTGTCTGCGACCCTGAGCCTGTAGTATAGCACGTAGTAGTGTTCTACTGTGCCTGTTGCAACCACTGTGCCAAGACTCTTCAGTGGCCCGTCTCCTGCCTCGAAGAGAAATGGATAGTCTGCGTCGAGGTAGAACTCGAGGTTATCTATCTTCCCGACCTTGGCGACTACCACTCTCCAGCGAAGCTCAACGTCCTTTCCAGCGTCTGCCGGGTCCGGGTCCTGGTTCATGAAGTAAACATTGATGCCCCTGTACTTTCCTGTGAGCGGAGTCTCAACAACAGACGATGCCGGTGTGACGATGGCGCTCATACATAGGAAGAGCACGGCAAAGACTAACGATCTATTCACTGCTTTTTTCATATATCTCTCTCCATATCTCTCCATTTAATTTTTCGTAAATACTTTGAATATTCTGGATATTTCTAGGGTGTCTGCAATGAGTATCAGGCATGGCACGACAGTTACAGCAGCAACCATGCAGGCAACGACACCGTAGCTCATCATTCTTCCCATGTCTCTCATGAAGGTCAGCTCTCCCATCGACATCGCCTGAAACCCGATGAGCGCTGCAATCGTTGTGGTTGACATCGGGAATATCACTCTCGAGAGGGCGAGTGACATGGCATCTGTTGGATTCTTATCCTCGCGTTCAAAGCGATAGCGAGTGGTTAGCTGTATGCCAAAGTCGATTCCGATTCCCATTATCATGGAGATCACGCCTGATGTGCTGGATGTCATGCCCATGCCGATGAGCCCTATATATCCCATCGCCCAGAGTGTTCCGAAGACGATCGTTGTGAGCGGGATAAACCCGTACTTTGGCGAGCGGAAGAGCACCAGAACGACTACGAGAATGCCCACGAGTGAGTACATGGAGGTTCGCTGCATGTCTGGCCCGATCGATTCTTCCATCGCCTGTCCTTCGAGTGGACTTCCTCCAAGAGTTGTTTTGACGCCTGGCGGGCGTGGTGTGGACTCGATGATCTTTTCAAGCTCAAGCTTCAGATCTCCAAGATCAACATCACTGTCTATCAGATAGATCTTGATAAGCGTCATCGTGTAATCATCGCTGATAAACTCGTCGAGCAAGCCGTTTTTATCGGTTAGCTCCTCTGCTTCTCTGAGAGACTGAGGCAATCGTCCATCATTCATGGTTTTAATGGTTGCTGCAGCACTTGAGACCGAGATCACATCCGCTGTATGGAGTGCCAGTTCTGAGAGGCAATCAACGTACCGAAGCACTCGCGGGTCTCGAATATCCCGCACTTCATCCGAAGCACGGTAGGAAGGGTCTATCTCAACTGCGATGTATACAGCATCAGTCGTTCCAAACTTGTCTTCTATCTCATAGAACGTGTTGATAGCCTCTATACTCTCTGGCAGATAGTCTTTGAGTTCGGTCTTCTCGGTTGTGATGGTGCCTGTCATTACAAAGGCAAAGGCTGATAATAGAATGACAAAGACCAGTATATGATAGGGGTGGTGTGTGACAAAATGAGCGTATTTGTCAATCAACTCCTGTATCATCGAGGACGCCTCACATGCCTTGCCCGTTTAGAAGTAAATTTTTCTAACAGTTTTTCAGTTCTGTGGTGCTCCCAATCTTCTTCAAGCAGCATGAGAACAGGACTTGCGAAGAGTGCTGCAAGAAGCGAGTAGAAGATACCGAGTGCAAGTGTCTGCCCAAGATGCTGTATCATAGGTGCAAAAGAGAACGAGAGCACTCCAAAGCCAACCATGGTGGTGAGACCCGAACCTGTTATTGCAGTGCCTATGCCGTGCACCGCGGTCTCGATCGACTCGCCCTGCCCGCGCCCCTGATCGCGCTCCTCCTTGTATCTGGTGACGATGAAGGTGCCATACTCAACTCCAAGCCCGAGGATCACTGGACTTATAGCCACTGTCGCGACAGAAAGTGGTATTCCAAGCCAGCCAAGAGTTCCCATCGTCCAAATGAGCCCAAGAGAGAGTGGAATGAAGACGAGCATCCCACGAGTATAGGAGCGCTCCATAACAAATAGGAGCAGCAATATGATGGACGCTGCAATCAGGAGAGTGTTTCGAGAGTCACTCTTCAAGAGGTTGAAGATAGAGACTCGGAGGACAGGGCTTCCTGTAATGCCAAACTTCACACCAGGCGGCTTCGGGGTATACTCGATCTTCTCGTGCACAGTATCGATGAAGCTCTGAATCTTCTCATCATCACTCCCGATCTCTGCCGAGACGTACATCAATGTCATCTTATAATCCTTGCTGAAGAACCTCTCAATCGCAGGACTCTCTTCAATCACACGCTCTACATCGGCGCCCGAGACTCTCTCCATGCCACGGAAGAAACTTGCAGGAGAAGTGACACTCTCAACCACACACTCCTCGCGAAGGCTCTCGTCAAGGAAGAGGAGCGACTCGATCAGACGTGGATCCCGAATATCTCGAACAGATCTTCTGGAGTTCACGGATTCATCGAGCTGCACCGCAATAACAACCATATCCTGACCGCCAAACTTATCAGTCACCCGGTCATTCAACTTGAATATCGGATGATCCCTCGGCATCTCAGACCGTACATCCGAGTTGATATAGAGGTCCTTAAGCCCAGAACCAAGTATGAGCGTCATTAGAATCACAATTATCAAGATCTTGCGTGTGTGCTTATACTGATACCGTGCAAGAGCGATCAAGCCTCTCTCAAGCAGAGTTGACATTCCACCCATCCATCAGAAAATTTATTATATCAGAGCAATGCATCAGATAGTAATTGCATATATTTAAATTTATGTGCTAAAAATTCGCATGGACAGGTGCAATCATGCTGGACGAGGTTGACAGAAAGATCATAATCCTCCTGCAGGAGAACGGTAGAATCACAGATGTTGAGCTTGCAAAGAAGATCGGAGTCTCGCACGACACAGCAAAGAGACGGCGTCGAAGACTTGAGGATGAAGGATACCTGAAGATCCAGGCACTGATCAACCCCCGCAAGTTTGGATACACAAGCGTATTCCTCCTTGGAATAAAACTCGTGCCAGGTGCAGACGTGAGAAAGACAGCAGAAAAACTCGCAAACCATCGTGACTTCGTCTTCGTAGCCCTCTCTCTCGGACCCACACACGCTATAATCGCAGTCTGCATGGCACAGGACCAGCTCTCGCTCAACAGACTGACAGAAGAACTGCGCACATGGAACGAGATCGCAGAGATCGATATGAACATCATCTACGAAGTAATAAAAGAAGCATTCCATACAGTACCGATAGGCGACTTAAGATGAGGGTTGGTGAATCATCATCGGTTCGGTGATCGTTGCAAAGGGCTTGAACAAGTCCTTTGATGGCTTTGTCGCAGTGGATGAGATAAGCTTCAATGTTAAAGAAGGTGAGATCTTCGGCTTCCTAGGCCCCAACGGTGCTGGAAAGACGACCACCATGAATATGATCCAGTGCATCTCTCCTAAAACGAGTGGAACGCTTGAAGTGATGGGGATGGATGTAAACACCCACCAACGCGAGATTAAAAAATTTCTTGGAGTTGTGCCACAGGAGAACAATCTTGACCCCGACCTCACAGTGTATGAAAACCTTCTCGCCTACTCACGCTACTTCAATATCCCACGCGAGATCGCTGAGAAGAGAATAGATGAACTCCTGAATTTTGTCCAGCTGACAGGGAAGAGAGACACCCTGATCGAACCGCTCTCTGGCGGGATGAAACGAAGATTGGTACTCATAAGAGCCCTCATCAACAAGCCCAAGATACTGATCCTCGACGAACCCACAGTAGGACTTGACCCACAGGCAAGACACCTCATCTGGGAGAAGATCAAAAGTTTAAGATCAAGAGGAGTGACAATCGTCCTCACAACCCATTACCTTGAAGAGGCAGCACGACTCTGCGACAGGCTCGTCATCATGGACTATGGCAAGATACTGGCAGAGGGAAGCCCGAGCGAGATAGTAAGAGAGTATATCGGAACAGACATCGTCGAGACCGAGAACGATCCCTCTGTGATAGCGTGCCTGAAAAGACATGCTGCGAGATTCGAAACTCTTGAAGATACCGTACAGATATACACAGAGAACCCACAGGAGATAACCTACCAGCTATTGAAAGAATGCCCCTCGAGACCAATAACCGCCCGCCAAGCCTCACTCGAAGACGTCTTCTTAAAACTCACAGGAAAGAAGCTCAGGGAGTGAAGAAAGTTTGTCCTACTTTAAATTCCCAGAGCTCACCGCACTCGTCTGGAAGGTATGGCTCCGAAACAGGGACGTCTTCATGAAAACCTACAGAGTAAACTTCCTCCCGCCCCTAATCGAACCACTACTATACCTCTTCGCTCTCGGATTCGGACTCGGCACATACATAGAGACAATGGACGGCATACCCTACCCAAGATTCATAGCACCCGCACTAATATCCATCTCCATCATGAACTCAGCATTCTTCGAATGCACCTTCGGCTCATACGTACGCATGTACTACCAGAAGACCTTCAACGCCATAATCGCAACACCAGTAAGCATCGAAGAAGTGATAACAGGAGAACTCCTCTGGGGCGCAACAAAAAGCCTCATAAACGCAACAATCATGCTACCCGTACTCGCAGCCTTCAAACTCATCGAACTACCACACGCACTACTGATAATCCCCTTCGCATTCATAGCAGGCTTCCTATTCGCATCCATCGGCATGTGCTTCACAGCAATCTCCCCCAACATATCAACCCTCAACTACCCAACGTTCCTATTCATAACACCAATGTTCCTCTTCAGCGGCACATTCTTCCCACTAAAACTACTCCCAGAACCCCTCCAATACCTCGCACTCACAGCACTACCACTGACACACGTAGTCAGCATAACACGCGCCCTCACCCTCGCAAAGACCAGCAACCTCCTGATCTTTAACCTTACATGGATACTCACCATCTCACTGATCCTCTTCATACTATCAGTAAACCTAATGAAGAAACGACTCATCACATAAAAAGAGAGATAAAAATCAACCAGAAAGAGATACGCACCCACCTGAGCATCCCAGCGATCCATCAAACCCTCCCAACCCTTATCTCTATAGGTCTCTCTCTTCAAGAGGAGTGGTGGTTATATCATTCCCGGTGTATGCGAAGTTGCGGAGCAAAGCCAGATACACTCTGTTAGGCGAAGTCGTTGGAACCATAACAATCTACTACTTTATTATGAATAATATAGTAGCGCACGTAGTGTATGTTCTATCCTGCCAACTAAAATTTATTTTCATTTATTTTCAACTTTTCAAAATCCATATTTTTGTTATTATCTAAAAATTCATTTATTTTTCCATATAGTAATTTTTTATTTCTTTTAAATTTCCAACTATCTTCCAAATTTCTTAAATTATGGTTGAATGCATAGCATCTTAGACTTAGAACTCCTCATTCTATTAGCCTATTTTCTCCAAGAGCAACTCAAATTTTTCCCTGAATTCTCTACATTTTCTTTCCTTGGTAAACTCTTTTGAAATTTCTTTACTTTTTTCCGAATACCACTTTTTATCATCTAACGGTAAATCAAAATACCATATAATCCTCTTGGCAAAATCTTCTGGAGTAATATCTCTTATGAACTTCTTATCAAGCTTTTTCACAGCATCTTTAGCTCCTGTGTATCTACTTACAAGAGCAGGCAAACCTGCACACATTGCTTCAACTACACCAAGATAAAATGCCTGTCCATAACCTGGAAAAGCGAACAGTGAGGATTTTTGCAAGAATGGGGATAAATCGTCAACCCAACCGGTAACATGAATGCCATTGAATTTTTCTAATTCTTTTGAGTGTCCTGCCCCAATAATATAAAGTTCGCAGTCCTTGAACTCTTTTTTGACAATCTCAAATGCTTTTATCAAGGTCATTATATCAATTGTGCCTCTGCGCTTTCCTACAACTACGATTATATGACCATCTAAATTTGGTTTCAAGGAAAATAACCTACTATAAAGTGTTGGATCTATGAACGGCGGAACTATTTCAACTGGGCAATCTGTTACTTTTGATATTTCTTCTTTCACAAACTCTGAAATTGCTATGATTCCATCAACAAATCTAAAAAGCTGCTTAATAACAGGTTTCTCATATCTCGGGATCGTTCGTGGTATTCCCAGCGTTAATCTTGAATAATACGAACTCGCTGCAAGATGAATTATCTTCGGTTTATTTCTCTGTTTTACAATTTTTTTTATTATCGGTATTGAAAGTCCAGTCGCTAAATAAACATCATAATCGGGTAATTTTATCCCTCTGCGTAAATCGAGCGCTCTTGATATCCAGTTTTGTTTATGAATATAGTCCGGTATGGTATAACGATAAAAATCCGCACCGATGGATTCTGCAAAGCCTTCGTGCACCGGATGCTCTTCTTCATCACAGATAAACAAGGTCCTCGGCATGCTGTCTCTCACTTTATCCTTTCCTTTGTAAATAGATAGTGCCCATACTCGTTTGTCAGGGAAGTTATAGGAATTAGTCCTTCTTCATTTATCAAATAAATATTGTAGCCGTATTGATTAAGGAGTTTTGTAATCTCTTGAGTACTGTAACCCAAAGAAGAAAGCAAAGTGGTATGCACCTCGCATATTATCTTCACCTTTCCTTTAGCCAGAAGATTCTTCATTCCTCTAAGTACTTCCAACTCTCCTCCCTCCACATCTATTTTAACAACATCAGCATCCTCTACAATAGAGTCAGGACTTACACTTTCTACACTGACAGTTTCTGTAGACCCCTCAAGCCAGGAGTCATAACGCAAACAAGATGGTACCATATGGTGCGAGGCTTAGAGTATTTAGTCACACAGAACTTTTGCCCCTCTACTTCAACTACATCACCAGAAAAGATAGAATACATGGATAAGTATAGTTCGAACAGTCCTGGAGCTTTGCCTATTCCTGATCCTTTAAATAAATAAAAGCTCTGTTTTAAAGCATTTTGGCATGCTTCTTTAAGTTTAGATCTTATCATTATTTTACTCACTCCTTATCACTTCTTTAATCATCTCAGAATACTTTTCCACTCTATTTGAACTTACTTCAAAACATTCTGCATCACTTATAGCCATTTCTGTTATCTTTTTTTCTTTAACGATCAAATCAACTATGTCAAAATCACAAACATAAGAATATAAGTTCAACAAGTACTCTTTTGAAGGGTTTATCAATTCTATTGTGGATGAAATTATTTTTTTAGCGGCCTCTGCATTATCTATTTGCTTAACCTCTGCTTTATTGCTACCTCCCATCAGGATAAAAACTTTTTTAATTGATCCTTTATCTTCTACTAAATTATGTGGAATCTCTCTTAGCTCGGTTAGTTCCAAGTTAAAAAGCCGCCCTGAGATAAGAGTTACGAAATGCGATTTTGCCAATCTGCTTTTTATCTTGTTACCGTACGGCGGGACAACACTGCCTGTTAATGTATGTGGAGAGATATCAACTTTTTCCGGGTAAGAGTATGCACTTCCGCTTTTGGATATTATAGTCAGGTCATCTGACATGAACTTGAAATCCTTTCCATCGAGTAAAGATAGAACGGTGGATGTTTTCCCAGTATCTCGTGTAGCAGTGAATAGAAAGCATTGCCCATTATGGTATAAGCATCCGCTATGGATAAGTGCAAAACCTTTTTGTATTAATTTCATTTCAATGATGGGTCTGATTGGGATACTCATTCTCCCGTACTTTCCAAATGCTTTCGTGAATCGTATTTTGGTTTTTCCTTCTAAATCGCCAATAACGAGTTTTGCGTTTAAAAAGGGTGCCTGATAGTCAATGAGTAATGTTTGTCCCTCCTTCCAATAAAAGAAATTCCTTGTTTTTGCTTTGTTTCCCACTGGAGTATCCACATCTAAATCTTCCTGAACAAATTCTATATCTGGCTCGAGTTCTTTCTCATTCCTAAAATAATCGGGTATTGGGACTTCCATATTTGTTTTTATCTTTATAATATCGTGTACTGAATAATAATTATATGTCATTTATTTATTTCTCCATATAAATTTCTTTGATAAGAGGAATCCAATTTTGATCATTGCACGCTAAGCTGTAACACCTGCAGCCATCCAAAAAATTCAAAAGATTCCTTCTCTCCATTTCCTCGATCTCTGCGATATCAAAATCGTTAAAATAAGCATAAATCCATAATAATCGGTTTTTATCAATTCTTTCCAAGGAATACTCATTTATTTCCAGGATTTTTTTAGCCAGATACTCTTTACTAACTTCTTTTATTTGCTTATCCCCTATTTCCAGTGTGCAAGCTACTTTTACCTTAGATTTCTCAATTGATTTGCTATTGTCGAGCTTCAATAAATCGAATTTTGGTAATGGGAAAAACCACATTAACGCCGGATTTTTCTCTACAATCCAACTTCTTAGCAATATTTTATAGTATTTCCATTTTCCAATATCCTGCGGGCTTACAAACCTTATGAAATCTTCATGACTCACAGTAGAGGGAGAATAACTAAAGTATGCAAACCCTTTATCATCTGCAAGAGTCATATCATCACTTATATATTCAAAACCTTCTTTTAGTAAGTAAAATGAAGTCATTGTCTTACCAACACCGCAGAATGCCGCTAAGAGAATTGCTGAATCATTTTTAGATAAACATGCACCATGAATATACAAGTATCCCGCTTTTATGAGTTTTATCTGTATTATCGTGCTTATTAAATTATATAGATTACCTTTTAATACTTTATGAACCATCCTGGTGGTTGGTTTAGTAGCATGAATTTCTGTTTTACCATCTATATTTTTCAGTAGTATATTATATTTTCTTTTATAATAGATGTCCTTAAAATATAGGAAATTACCTCTTCTTTTACTATAAAAACGGTCAACGTTACTCAAACCCCCGGTTGGCATGCTTACGTCTTTCTCAACCCTTATAACCAAATTCGGTTCGCCTACATCACCTTTTCCACATTCTTGCAGTGGAGATATTGGCTCTATTCCTAAAGGAATATTTGAATCTATTTTCACTATTCCGTGGATATTGTAGTAATAGTTCATTCTATTACCTCGCTAATGAGTTCCATCCAATTCCAATCGTTACACGCCAAACTATAACATCTACACCCTTCCAAAAATCCCAGAAGATTTTCTTTCTGCATTCTTTCAATTTCACCGACACTTGAGTCATTAAAATACGAATAAACAAATATAAACGGATTATTAATCCTCGAAAGTGAATAATCATTTATCGTGGTAATCTTTTCAGCCATATACTCTTTGTCAACCTCTCTTATTTTCCGCTCTCCAATTTCAAGCGTGCATACTACATCCACCTTGGATTCGTCAACCGTTTCAAATAAGTCGCCCAAACATATCAAAGGTGGCTGCATAACCCGGTTCAATATATTGCTATGCTTTATAAGCCAATCTTTTACAAGTGTTTTATAATATTTCCTGGTTCTAATGTCTGTGGGGTTAATGAACTTCAGGAAATCCTCATACCCAATAGCGGATGGGAAAGAAGTGAGATATGCTTTTCCGTTTCGATCAACAAGAACCGTGTCATCACTCAGATATTTGAAACCTTTTTTTAATAGTTGCAAAGTTGATAATGTCTTGCCTACATTTGGAAATGCTGCAAATAGTATTGCTGAACCATCTCTGGATAAACAGGAGGCATGTATGTTCAAATAGCCCTTCTTAATTTGCTTTATCCGGATTATCGTATCTATAAGATCCTTAAAACTCTTTCGTGATCGAGGTGGGTAAAACCGATCCAGCCTTAAAACCGATTTATTACAGAAGACTTCCGTTTGCCCCTCAAGATTTTTCAACAGGACTTTGTTTTTCATACCAAAAAAGTTATCTTCAAAATGGACAAAATTTCCCCCTTCTTTCCCATAGAACCAAAAATCTAGTCTGCTAAGTCCTTCTTTGGAAAAATCGATATCCTTCTTTATTTCTATCGTTATGTCAGGGTCAGAAACTTCTCCAGGCTTGAAACCCGGAAATAGGAAGTTTGAGTTTATCTTTACTATGTCATGGATATTATTATAGTAACTCTTCTCTCTCATAGTTCACACCTCTTTTATCATTAAATAGGTTCTTACTGAATTCAAAATCTCTTCTGCGGTTCTTAAAGCTTGTTGTGCCTTCTCTTCTATATTTCAAATATTCTTCTGGAGTGATAGCTTTACCTTTAAAATCTCTGAACTTCTCTATTCCTCATGCCTCCCTACAAATATAAACCCAGGAATCTCTTCCTTCTTCATCACCCTTATTTTATCTCAAAAAATTATCTACACGCTTTTCCTTCAATCTCTCTTAATAAATTCGTTCAATGCTCTCTCTTGCATTTCTTCAGTCATTTTCTTCATTCCTTTTTGATTTCATTATATCTTCTACAAAATAATTGTTTTCTCCCATATTTAACTTTTATTCCCTCCCGATTTTTCACCTTTTTCCCTTCCCCCTTTCTTCTTTTATCATTAACCATCCTCCTTCCTATTATTTAAACTGTATCTTAATAATTTTCTCGCATGAATCAAATACCTCGCTTGCAGCTGAACAGCATCTTCGGCATCTTCTTTATCGAAGATAATCAGAAGCTGGTTTGAGTTCTCACCTCATAACCATACATTACAGGGCGCCTCTTTTCACGCTTAAATTCTTTGACATCTCCATGAATTTTTGGATTTTTGCAAAGAACCAATTAGGAAGTTTTGTCACCTCATTGTCAAGAGCCTTGCTCACAACATGTTCTCTTGGGTATTATATCCCACTACTTCTTAGAACAGCTTTTAAACTTAGTTCTGCACACTCTTGCGCCCCTCTCACCGATAGAGGATGACTTACTTTTTCAAATAAACAATCTCTTGTGTTTTTAATGTACCATCTCTTTAACTTCTCAAGCTCTTCGCTTAGAATGCCTGTGTCGTGAAGAATCACGGCATCAGTTGTCAGATCGAGCAGTAATTATGGATGCCTCCTGAGCTCTTCTGGTGTTAAGACTTACTCTTGAATACCTGGAGACCAACCAAAAACTTCTTCGAATTTTTTTTATATTCGTTCGTCTTTGATAGCTTTTTTATGCCTCTCTCATCAAATCTATCTCTTTTCCAAAAGAGAGGTCTTCCATTCCTTTAAGAGCAATAAGAATATCAATATTGCTTCCCGGGAATTTTACCTCGCCACCTCCTTATAAACCTCATAATACCTTCTCCCCACTTCATCCCAGTTATATTTTTCTTCTGCTTCTTTCCTTCCTTCAAGCCCCATCTTCCCTGCCAACTCACGATCGCCAAGCACCTTCCTTATTTTTTCCGCTAACACATCAATATCTCCATAAGGTATTAAAAAACCTGTTTTCTTATCAATGACCATGCTGTTATGCGGTGCATCTGTGCATATCACTGGTCTTCCACTCGCCATAGCTTCCAGTGCCGGCTGATTCCAGCCATCTGCGGAGGATAAATGACAAAACACGTAACAATTCCTGTAAAGATTTACGAGTTCATTTGCTGAAACGTTCCCGTGGAAAATGACTTTAGAACTAACTCCAAGCTCTTTCGCTTTCGCTTGCAGTATCCCCTTTCTCGGTCCATCTCCGACAAAATGCAGGTTGGCATCTGGATATTCCTTTAAAATTATTGGCATTGCCTCCACCAAATAATCAAGACCTCTTCTCTTAATTAACCTGCTAACGGCTAATATGTTGTGGTTAGAGGGTAAGGACGAATATTTAAAGCGTTCAAGGTCAACACCGTAAGGTATAACTCTTATCTTGCTCCTTGGCATTAAATTACTATACAGATCCTTTGCCCCTTCATTCACTGCTATCAGCGTATCACAATAGTCAAGTGTCTTCTTGAAAAGGGGGAACAAAAATTTTTTGCCGAGGTTTGCTGCATACTTTTTCATTCCACTACCTATTTCATCTTCAAGAAGTGGATGGGGTAGTTCACACATACCAATAACAAAAGGATAATCTTTTACCTTTCTTAACATGGGATTGAAACTCACGCCGTAGAAGAAATATAATTGCGTGATTACATCTATTTTTTCTTTTTTGAGAATTTTATTGGTTTGCTTCGAGCCTCCAATAGCCCTTTCAAACATCTTGCCACCTGTGGGGTATAGCTTTAGATTTGACGGAGGAGAGAATGCTAAATTTCTGCTTTTAATTATGGCGTAAATCTCTGCATTAAAATCAGCCAATGAACAAAGCAAATTGTAGGAGATATTACCGATTGCCCCACCATGATAATTATGGGTGTCGTTCAAGTCCAATGTTGGAGGGGTTATCAATACTTTTAACTTGTCGCTGCTCACCACCACTTTTTCGCCTCAATTGGATATAGATACATATTTTCTATATTTCTGGTTTTCTGGCTTTAAGACGACTTAAAGCTTAATCTAATCGCCTCTCAATACCAGTTTATACACAAACCTCCCAACCCCATATATCAACTCGTGTTGCACCCTGTAATCAAGTACCCCCCTTCTGCATGCTTCGATACAGACCATACAACCGATACATTCCTTCTCATCTATATTAACTTTACTATTAATTAGCGTGATATTTCCTATCGGGCAGCTCAGAGCACAGCTCTCACATCTTGTACAGCGCTCTTCAAACTTCGGATATGGGATCTTCTTGAAGAACTCTTCCATCAGATAAGAGAGCAGATATGATCTGAATGATGGAATTCTTGGCGGCATATCAAAGCGCCTCTTTACATTCTCTATCGATTCACCAGAAACTTCATAGTTTTCTATCTCACCAAATCCAAACCCACTCGCGAGCAAGATATGCCTGATCCTCTCAGGGCTATAGCCCATGATCCGAACCGATGCAGCATCAACCGCGACAGAATCAGTGCCAGCAATGATCAGATCCATCTTAACAGGATTTCCATTTGCAGGACCAAGTCTGCCTTCAAGGGCGTAGATGCCATCGATAACTGATACCATGCGCTTATTCTCTGTAAGATAAGAAAATACATCGAGAATTGTCTTTTCTATCCCCATTATATGTCCTGCCATCCTTTCTCTCTTTAGAATACATCCTAAAAGATTCTTTATCCCGAGTGAAACGCCTGTGTCACTGTGTGTCTTCATCTTGGCAATGTTTATGATAAGATCACAATCCATAACCGTCTTTGGCAGGTGAAAATGCTTCAGAGCCAGCTTCAGTGGTGATTCCACCACTATCCATTCATCCTCTTCAAAGTTTACGACCTTTGCTCCAAATTTTTCAAGCCGATAAACTTCTAAAGCCTTAAACACCTTTTCTGTATCCTCAAAAGAACCTTCTCCTATAATTATCTCTTTTATGTTTTTTTCTCTTAAGATTCCTATTAAGCTCTCAATGATTCTGAGGTCGGTTGTAACACCGGTGTGAGCTGGTGAGCTGTTTAACAGGTTTGGCTTTATGAGGATTTTTCTTACGCCATTAAGTAATTCATCTGTAATAATTTCGCTGAAGCAAGATTTCACTGCATTATATATATCTGGGTCCTTTACCTTGGTGATGCATACATGGGACATAACTAATTCACTTCCAAGAGAGTTTCTAATTATCTTCTTGGTTTATAAATATGAATCATCCCTCTATAAATCCCTCCTCCAATTTTATCTACAATATAATAATTATCTCTTATTTCGTTGTTTATTTCTTTGGTAAGTCTTCCACTACTTTCTTTTTCGTAGTTTACATCATATCTCAATACTATTAATGAAAATTTTTGGTTATGTATATCGTCAACCAATTTTGTTTGATCCCACAAACATTGGTTATACAATCGTCTAAAGACAAAAGGCTCGAGTAATACCTCTTTACCATTTATTACAAGAAAACCACTATTTTCTGATAAAACAGGTCCTTCTACTTCTTTTATATAGAGAGAGACTTTCTGCCCATTAATTAAATCGGTTTGTGTAGGTGTTAAAGGATCACTATATACGCTATCAGCTATATAAGGCGCATGGGCAAAAATAATTAGTTGTAATATAAGCAGGACTGCAATTAAGATTCTTACTGTATTCTCGTCATTTTTTACAATTGCAGGTCGTATTTTATCAAGCATCATACCAAATAAAATACAACTCACTGATAATAGCTCAAACATATATGAAGGTGTCCCGGCTCCTTCGTGCCCCATAGAAACTACAAAAATGGCTGCTGTTATGAAATATATACTAACTAGTGACACTTTTTTCTCATATTTAATCCACTCAGAGAATATATACGTAACAGCAAAAGCAAACAAGATTGGATGAAGCCCTATTGATCTAATATATCTCTTGAGAACGAGAGATGTAACAATCGGCTGGGCGTTGTATCGTACAGTATGAAGATAAAATTGTCCATCTGTGATGTAATTTGCTAATGAGAATAGAAAAAGTCCGGATAGTACATATAATACGATAATTTTAGTAGCTAACTTTTTATCTCTTATAAATAGATAAATAAAAGATGCAGCAGGGGCTGCAATGAAAACTGGCAGTGAATATATTGCTAACAAAAAGAACGGCACAGATAAGTATATCTTTTTAGAGTTCTCGTACTTTAAAATACAGTAAATACCAGCCCAGCTAAATAAAGTGCCAAGCATATTAGGACTACCAAATATACAAGAGGATCCATAAATGTATGGTGATGCAAAAAAAAGAAGTGAAGAAACCACGGCTATATGTTTATTCTTCGTTTTTTCTTGTACGATTTTAAATATAAAGCACCCAACCAAGATTGCTGAAAACATACCAACAAGCCTACCAGTCGCAAAAGACACACCAAAAATCTTGACCAGAGCAGCGCAAATTAGAGGTGAAACCGGGGGATAGATCGCAGTAACAAAAGGATATGTTGATATATCATGATATAAATCATATCCTTGACTCAGCATTCGTGCTCGGTCTAATCTGAATCCTTCGGAGAAATCTATCTGATATGGGTATAATATCCATTGATATGCATTGAAAATATAAAAAAGAAAATAAATTATCAATCCAACAAAGAAGAGCATGTACAATAAGTCAAATATTTGCTTAGGATTAGGATATAGACATATTATTAATTTGTTTAGCCGAATGATTTTCATCCGACCACCAACAATTTCAATTCCATTTGGCTATTTCCCACACATATCTAATACTTGCTAAGTAATTGAACCCGAAGGCAAGTATTATTGCCGCAAATTCTGATATTAAATAATAAATATTCATATATTCGGTCAATATATATAGAGCAACTAAGTTAATGACTAAGCCTCCAAGAGCAGTAGCATGATATTTCGCTGCAGCCTTAATTACATCTATACTGTTTACAAAGTGATAACTGAATGTTATTTTAGTATTTAATGCAAAAGCCCAAAGTATACTTAACTCTATGGCTGCTGTAGCGGATAGCATGTACCATAAGCCCATATGTTCAGTTAAAAGCCATGTTAGGAACAGTATAATAATGGCACCAGTTGCACCTACGAAAGCAAATTTAGAGACTGTTTTCCCATGCAGCTCAAACCAAGCTTTAGCAATCGCTTTGAATTCTGCCCAGATGATTTTAGGTATCTTCCTTAAATTATAGACCTGACTCTCTCCCTCTTCACGCTTCTTGTAATCAACTGGAACTTCCAACACCCTTAAATTACGTGCTGACATCCTTGCTGTAAATTCAAGCCAGAAGTTGTATTTGCTGTGCTTTACTTCAGATGCAATACTCTGCGCGACATCCGTCTTCATTAACCTCAAGGCGCTTGTAACATCCTTTATCGGTGGATTAAAAAGAAGACGTTCCAGCATCCTCAGTCCACGAGTTAACATCTTGCGGTATATCGATTCTGCCCGTTTAGTTCTCATTCCTACTATTATATCATATTCCGGATTCTCTCTGGAAAGCATGGATATGAGCTTTGAAACGTCTTCAATGTAATACTGACCATCACCATCCAAAAAAAGAGTATAAGCATATTTTGAGCAATCTACAGAGAGTATCGCGTCACGAACAGCTTGTGGGTACCCTTTCCTATTAGGAGTCATACTGACATATAGTCTTGGAATTGTTTGTGATTCCAAAAATTTTTTAAGAACTTCTTTTGTACCGTCTAAACTTCCATCTTCAAATACATACACATCAATATTATCATAATTGTTCAATATTTTTTCATTTACTTCTATAAGCAGTTTTTCTATGGCTTTAGCCTCGTTGTATACCGGAATTACAAATGCAATTCTTTTTTTCCGGCTTACTTCACCCATATTAACCATTTCATCACTCATTTTTTACTAACGCTCCATAAGAAGCTTCTCCAAGTTTATTTTCACTTCTTCTATGCTCTTATTCGCAAAATACCACTCAACAGCCTTTTCAAATCCCTCTTTATAGGAGAACTTAGGCTCCCATCCCAGAATTCTTCTTGCCCTCGTCAAATCCGCCGCCCTCGAGGCAACACCTTGAGGTTTCGATAAATCATGCTTGATATCCTTTGGCTTCCACCCAACAATATCAAATACCAACTCAGCCGCTTGGTTAATTGTAATCCTATCATCTCTGCCTGCATTTACAGGTGTGCCGTCTTCAATCTTCTCTGCAGCAAGAATCATCGCATCCACAATATCTTGAACATAAGTGAAGTTCCTGTCCTGTTCCCCCGTTCCCCAGATAACAAAAGGATCCATCTTGACGAATGCTTTGGCAATTAAAGCGATAATCGCATGCGTTTCGTTTTCTCTCGGTCCGTATGCAGTAAATATTCTCACTGAGGAAGTTTTCATCCCGTATTGCCTGTGATATGCTTTTAAAGCCATTTCACCCATCAACTTAGCCCATCCATATTCTAGATCTGCGAATGCCTTGTCGCGGACAAACGGATCAGCATCTTCCTCCTTAAGAAGATAAGAAGAGCCAGTTTCTTCTTGTAGATAAGAAGGATAAACACAGGCCGAACTGGCAAAACAGACTCTATCTATCTCTGCCTTGAACGCTTCCTCAAAAACTAACTGGTCCAGTATCATATTGGTGCAACACTGTGCAGGATGCGTATCAATATAGCCTCTTCCTCCGTGTAAAGCCGCCAGATGAAAGACAACGTCAATATCTTCCATCATGCGCCGAGTAAAAGACCTTTCTTTGAGGTTTCCCTGCCAGACGGTTAGGTTGTTTGAAACCCATGCTCCAGCACTATCCCTCTTTAGCTTGTATTCCAAATTGCTGAGTTTTCCACTTGAGAAATCATCCGCTACCCTAACTATCGCTCCTCTCTCCAACAACGTGTCAACCAAATGGCTGCCTATAAACGAAGCACCTCCAGTTACCAATACCATTTTATTCTTCCACATGCAGATCACCTCTTACTCACTTTTATTGTTTGATTCTTCTCCGCTTCTTTCAAATCCTCTTCTGAATTTATATTTGTGTAAGCATCACAGACATCAAAAATCTTCACTAATTGCCCATCATCAACTGCACACTGTATCAAGTCAGGAAGCTCTTTTTCTCCCCTCTCAGGATGTATCGGTGTTCTTTCGATATAGGAGAGAATCTCATTTTTGAATATACAGTGACCAGTTCCTTGAAAATTGTTTAGCGCTTTTTTTGGCTTTTCTATCAGTCTAAAAATCCTGCCATTATCATCTACCAATACTGTATATGTTCTGCTTATCTTACTTTTGTTTTTTTGTGTCATAACGCCACAGATTCCAAATAAACTCTCCTTCACAAACTCCTCCATCATCTCTTTATGCCTGCTATTTACCACTACTTCGTCTCCTAACAACAGGAAAAAATCAGCTTTGCCTATGGCTTCTTTACTGCATTCTATTGCGTGAACCAAACCTTTTTGTTCCCACTGAATCACATACCTCATCTTCTTTCCATTATAGTTTGTTCCATACCGATTTATTATATCCTCAGCCCTATGTCCAACCACAATTACAATTTCATCTATATCTTCGATTTCAGCGGCACGGTCAATGTTATACTCAATTACAGGCTTGCCACCGAGTTCGAGCATGCATTTATTCAGCGAATTAGTCATCTCGCCCAATCTTTCTCCTCTGCCACCAGCTAAAATTAGTGCTTTCACCGTTTTTCACCTCTAAATAATACTATATTCTCTTTTACCCAGTCAACCAGTTTTTTAATTCCCTTCTCATTTGAAACTTTCGGCTCCCATTTGAGTTTCTCCTTTGCTTTTGTTATATCGCATACAAAATACCATAAATCTCCTAATCGCGCTGGTTCAAATCTTATATCTTGCTCTACGCCTGTTATCTTTCTCAGCAACTCTAAACATTCTCCCAGCGATATTATATTATCAATCCCTCCACCAATATTATATAATCCTGATTTCCTGTTTTTATAAAATGCATCAAATGCAGAAGCAGCATCTGAAGCATATAGAATATCCCTCACCTGCTTATCGGTTCCCAAAATCTTAATCGGTAAATTCAGCACCGTTCTTATCGCAAAATTTGCTACCCAGCCATGATCCTCACCGCCAAACTGTCTTGGTCCATACATCCCTGTCAGGCGGAAAGTCGCTGCTTCTAATCCGTAAGTGTCTATATATGTTTGGACATAGATTTCCGTAGTCCTTTTAGAGGCGTGGAGAGGTGTAAGCTTCCCTTGTAGGATAGGATGATCTTCATCTATGGCAGGCGGCTCTCTAATGAATTTTGTATTCCCTTCTTTTATCGTCTCGTTTATTTTATTTCCATAAACATGGATCGTAGAGCAATTAACCACTGGAATATCATATTTTCTCGCAGCTTCTAATACGTTAAAAGTGCCAACAACATTCGTTGCCAAATCTAATTCCGGATTTTCAATCGCGATCGTCATTGCAGGTTGAGCTGCTGTGTGGATTATGTAGTTGCAGTCTTTAATCACTTCAAATAAATCTTCCCTACTCTGTATATCTCCCTCAATTAACGAAACACCCTTTTCTTTCAAGTTATTCCAATTATAAAATCTCGCACCTTCCACATCGTACCCTGTCCTCATCAGTTCATGTTTTGTCAGATTGTCAAAAGAAACGACTTCTTCGCCCATTTTTCTATAATATTCGCATACGTGGGAACCCAAAAATCCACATCCTCCTGTTACTAATACTTTCATGTTCTTTTCACCCCTATAGCTCTATAAAATACATCTACCATCTTCTCACAGAAATTATCCCAATTTAAATTCCCCTTTACCCATGCTTGCCCCCTTTCCGCTATCTCATAATATTTACCGGGATTATTATATATATCTAAAATGGCTTCAGCGAAATCATCTGTGACAATACCTATCCCCTCTCTTCTTATAATATCCGATGCAGTCATTTCCCGAGAAACAATTATGGGCTTTTTAGCACACAGTGCTTCAAAAGGTGCTAACCATCCACCTTGCGATTTTATAGGATGCAGCAGAACATCACAGGCATGGTAGAGATCCTTTACACTCTCACGGTTCAAATGACCTGTGAACACCACGTTCTGCTCCAAATTCTTTTCTTTAATATAGTTTTCTAACATCACCCTATAGTCCCCCTCTCCCAACCCTGCTAATACCAGTTTTATATTCGGTATTCTATCTTTCAGCTTCTCTACTGTCTTTATACTCCCCATCTGATTCTTTAGCGGCGTTAGCATGCCTACGTGTAATACAACAAAACTATCATACAAATCGAACTTTTCCATGGCCTCTTTCATATTTCCTTCAAAAAAAAATCCGTAGTCTATCCCGTAATTGATTATTGCTGGCTTAAATCCGTATATCCTCTCAAATCTCTCTGCATTAAATTTGTCTGATACGCAAACATGCTTTACATACTTTCTTACTACTAATTTTTCAAAACTCAGTAACAATCTATGCGGAATTTGTAAAGGAAGAGATAACTTCTGGTCAAGCCAGAAAATTGGTGGTTCATTACACATCCAAACAGTGGGTTTGTCAGCACCAAATACGGAAACCTCAGCAGGAAAGTTATGAACGTTTATCACGTCAAAGGAGTCTTTGAAATTTTGAACATGTCTTTGCAACATCAAAATTTCTCGAGTCGTATTAATAAGTACAACTCCTCTTCCAAAAACTTTGTTCAGAGATAGTGTCTCTGTCCCGTTAAGGTCTTTTTCTATTTCCGGCGATAAAAAAGTGGTCAATAGTGCATTCTCTATTCCTTCTCTGCTTAAATAATTGGCAAGCTTCACTATCAACAATTCTGCTCCTCCATATATGTCCATTTTTGTATTGACGATTAAGACTTTCATTACCCTCATTACCTCCTTACGTCGTAAAGAGGGCAATCCACACATGGAGGGGGGACTTCCCCTTTGCGTATTTTCCATCTAAGCTCCTTGTATTTTTCTCCATACCATATATCTTTAAAATTCTTTTCGAACACATTACCGAGACTCGTTGCTTTTTGAAACTCACGCTTATTTGCCTCGTTTCCAGCACAACAAGGGATTACATGGCCTGTGACAAAAATAAATGGCATATACCATGCGGTGCATTTATTTATAGGAGGCTTATTTTGTGGCACATTTAACCCCCATACTACGTTTATACCTAATTCTTTTGCTTTATTATCAGCTTCTCTAATTATTTCTTCTGGAACTTCTACAAACAAGCGTTTTACTTCATCAAAATAATGTAACATTCTTGTAAACTGAGTAATTGTAACATCAGTATTCAAAGAATGTATCAATTCTACGTATTTTGTTAATTCGTTGACATTGTCCTTTGTAACTATATAATGAAAACAAAGTTCGGGAAAATAGGCTTTCTTTTCTTCTTTTAGTTTTACAAAAGTTCTTAAATTATTCATTACTTTCTCAAACTTAGCTCCCACTCTTATTTTCTCGTACGTCTCTTTAGTAGCAGCATCAATAGAAGCGAATATTCTATCTACACTTAGATCTATTAATTCATTAATAATTGCTTCATTCATGAAATAGAAGGAATCGTAAAGCTCTACATATATATTTTTTGATTTCACGTATCTAAGCATGTCCATAAACTCTTTATTAAGAAAGGATTCTCCAATTCCAGTCAATCCAATCCACTTAAGTTTAGGAAACTGATCGATAATAGATTTGAATTGGTCAAAAGACATATCCCTGCTTTGTTCATCCCAGTAAGTATGCTCACATAGCGAACATTTTAAATTACATTTTGTAGTGCATTCAATTTCAATATAAGAGGGATACGGTTGTAACCACTGTAAAAGTTTAATTAAAATGGGATTTTGAGTATCGTAAAAACTAATAAAATGTATGTAATTATAAGTCCATTTCATTCCTTTTGTCCTTATCAAAAACAGTAGCCTTTTGAGTTTAGAGAACATCTAAACACCTCCTTCTTTTAACTGCACTCCAAACTATGCTATATAGCGCACGGTGAGCGAAGAAATCAATTTCGTGTTTTATAGCGTATTTTTCATCTAAAACAAATCTGATAATTTGATTATTTAACTTATTCGATGGAAAAGTATGGATAAAAATTCTTTTAATCTTATCTTTAACAAATCTTCTTGCAAAAGCATACTTGCCCATATGAGGCTGGTAATCGATCTCTGAAACCTTCTCCTGGACGACGAATTCGATAGTGAACTCTATCTCCTTTTCATTCATAAATTTCTACCACCGCACCCAACAAATTCATAAACCCTAATCGTCTCCTCGGCACAGTTCTCCCAGCTGAACTTCTTCGCTCTCTCCAACCCTTTTTTGATCATCTCCTCTCTTAGGTTCTCGTCTAATAAAACTCTCTTCATCGCATTTGCTATTTCATCAACATCGTAAGGATCAACCATTATCCCTGCATCGCCAACAACTTCAGGTAAAGAGGAAGTATTTGATGTTATCACAGGACATCCACAAGCCATCGCTTCTAATGGAGGGAACCCAAAACCCTCATATAGGGAAGGGTATATGAATAGATCCGCTGCATTATATAATTTTGGCAAGTCGTCATCTGACACATAGCCGGTGAATATAACTTCTCTTTGCAGATTTAATTTATCTACATGTTCATATATATCTTTGTACTTCCAACCTTTTCCGCCAACTATAACCAGCTTATGTCCGATCCCATTTTTTTTAAGCTCGTAAAATGCGTTAATTAACGTAGGAATGTTTTTTCTTGGCTCTAACGTTCCAACATAAAGAATGAAAGGACTTTTAATATCGTACTTTTCTTTAACATCATCCACCTTCTTTAAAGGTTTGAATCTCCCGTCTATTCCATTGTATATCACCTTGATTTTTTCCTCCGGGATTTTTAAGTGATTTATGATATCTTGTTTGCTGTGTTCAGAGACGGTAATTATCATATCTATATTTTTCAAGGTCATTGGAAGAACGTGTTTTTGTAGAAAAACGTGAATTAAGCCATAAGTTTCCGAAAATAAAATTGGTGTCAAGTCGTGAATTGTTAATATCTTTTTGAAATGTGAACTAAATAAGAAAGGACTAATCTGGGACAGGTCGTGAACAATATCAAAATCGTGGCTTCTTAATTTCCAGGCGAGGATTATATTATTGCCTATGGTCTTTCTTAAAGGTATTCTCGGATAAGGGATTGTCAATTCTTTATTCTCTTTGTAAATCTCGTCATTTGTAGGATAATGATGAATTAATACATAATCATTTTTTTTATCTATTTTTGTTAGATTTTTAACCAAATTATAGCTATAATACCCGATTCCTGCTCGTCTTTCATCCATAGAGCTTGTAATCAAGCCAATTCTCATTTTAACACTTCATTCTCCCTTATAAACATCCTCATACACCTCTATCGTCTCCTCAGCAGTCTTCTTCCACGAGAATTTCTTGCTTTGCTCCATCGCTTCTCTATCTATGCCATTGTCAATCAAAGACAGTATCTTCTCTGAAGTTTGAATTATATTATTTTCATCCAAACCTGCGAAACTACCACAATCGCCAACAATCTCCGGTATGCTCGCTTTATTGTTAGCAACCACAGGAACGCCACAAGCCATCGCTTCTAAAACTGGAAGCCCAAATCCTTCATATTCTGAAGTATGCAAATAAACATCTGCTGCATTAAATAGAAGCGGCATCTCCTCTTCTTTAACCCAGCCGACACTTATTATGCCCTCGCCTTTTAACACTTCTCCATACCCCGCCTTTATCATTTTTATATTCCCTTTTATTGATCTTATGTGGTCAAATATGTTCTTTGCTAGATCCATTCGCTTGTGTTTAACATTAGACGAAACAACTAATATATGCTTATCTTCTTGATTTAACCCAAATTTTTCCTTGCATTTGATTTTATCCAGAGGTTTATATTTCTCATGATCAACTCCTTGATGAATAACGCTTATTTTTTCCTCACTTATCTCTATTAATCCCATCAATTCCTCTTTTGTGAATTCAGAAATAGCTATTATTCTATCAGCCTTCCTTAAAGCTTTTGGCGTGAGCATCCACTGTATTCTCATTGAAACATCAGTTATTTCAGAAGGATACACCAAAGGCGCTAAGTCGTGCACAGTCACGATGAATTTATTTGACTTCTTAAGTTTGAAGTAGGCTGCAGGCGCTACGGTCTGCGAAGTTGCATGTACCACATCGGCATCATTGCTCTTATAAAAAAGCCATGAAAAGACAGTGCTTCCAAGAATCTTTTTATCCTTTCGCCAAATCCTCTCTATATTCCAATCTTGCTTCAGCTCCTTTATATGGCAAAAAAGCTCATCCTCATACTTTCGCAGTGCGTACATTGGATGCGAAACCTTTGAGATATTCCAGTGGATAATATTCATTTTTTAAACCTCTGCACTCTCCTTCGCAAGTTTTGATACCACAATCGCTCCATCTATATAATGTGATGCAAACTTATGAGCAAGATTCACATAGCCTTTATATTTGTCCTTCATCTCCTCCAGCGTCTCCTTCATCATCACAAACGTCTCGTCCATTATAATATTGATATGTATACTTTTCCTCGAAAAATGTTTCTTTATGGAAACAGATGCGATTGGCGCTCCACCTTCTGACAAATACACATCTTATTTCAGCAGCAAAATCCCGTTTACACCGCTTTTCGCTATTTTTAGGAGCCTGCAAACCCTATGCTATGGATACAGCACAGAATAAACAAATAGAACCACTTAACCACCCATCTGCTTCTTTAAGCATCCTGGGAAGAGAGGCATTCCACCTTCGAGCAGATAAACATCGTAATCAGGAAGATCTTTAGCCCTTTTGAAAGCCAACCTTCTGAATCCATTGAATTCTTTGATGTAAGCTGCATAAAGCCTGCGTTCATTGCTTCAGCAAACATCCTGTGAGCTCCACGTAGATTTGGTGAATATGTAAAAAGCACTTTACGAATATGTAAAAAGCACTTTACTCATTTCTCATCACCAACCATTTACCCTTCATCTTCCACCCGTTTTTCATCCGTTTTTTTCATCTTCTTAATAGCATCCAACTTCTTCCTATATAGAAACTATATAGAAACCTCCTCTTCATCTCTTCCCAGCAGCCATTATCATGTAAAGCAACACCCTCCTCCACATCAAGAATAAATCCACCATTCCCATGAAACATCCTTTCCAACCTCTCAATGTATAGTATCATAACACAACCCACTTAACCAAAATTTAAGAACTTTTCTATCCACTTTTCTGCAAAGCTTATTCTCTGTGTTAGCTCATAAAAACTGCTCGAGATTGAAATCTACAGCACCCTACACGTTTATCGCATAAAAGCCGAGAGTATTTGCTCTCATCTTTGTGGTGTTCTTCTTAACAGCTGATTTGTTGAATGGCCACAGGCGTTTTGAGTGTTTGCGATCGAGCTGTGGTGAGGTTTCGTCCAGAATCCTGTGATGAAGTTCTGCATTCTCAGGCCTTCTATACCTTCTATAATCTCTCTGGTGGGGTTTAGCATATTTCATTCCAGATGATTTTAGTATGTTGTTTGCCTGTAAGCAACTCTTGATTACATAGTAATCAAGATTCTACGCACACTTTTCTACTTCGAGTCTTTTCATTCAACTCTTCTAATGTTAGCCATCTAACAACCTCTTTTTCAGGTCTTCGTCCCATACAGGAAAAATATCTTGTCTGATACTATAATTCCCTGTCTCGGTGTGCAAACTTAAATATCATTAAGAGGTGAGTGTCTGGTTGTTATGGTTAGGATTGAGCGTCCGAGAGGCACGAGGGATCTTCTCCCTGATGAGATGGAGAGGAGACGCAGCGTTGAATCCATTTTTAGGCGTGTTGTGGATCGATGGGGCTATGGTGAGGTTAAGACGCCTACGTTTGAGAGCCTTGATCTCTTCACGATCAAGTCAGGGGAGGGTATCATCGATGAGATCTATGCTTTTGTGGATAAGGGTGGGCGTCAGATGGCTCTTCGCCCTGAATTGACAGCGCCTGTGATGCGCTTGTATGTTGAATCGTTTCAAGTCTCGGCAAAGCCCTGTAAACTCTTCTATTTTGACAACTGTTTCAGATATGAGCGCCCCCAGAAGGCTCGTTTCAGAGAGTTCTGGCAGTTTGGAGTGGAGCTTATCGGGAGCGACCAGCCAGAGGCGGATGTGGAGGTGATCGCACTCGCAGTGGAGATCCTATCGAGCGTGGGCATTGAAGGCGAGCTTCGCGTAGGTAACCTTGACATAATCAAAAGCATAATCAAAGGACTGAGCAGTGTAGAGCAGGCATGTATCATGCGGCTCATTGACAAAAACGATATCGTAGGACTCGAAGACTACCTTAAAGAGATAAAAGCTCCAGATCCTCTCTCTGAGAACCTTCTCTCACTGATCGACCTTAAGGGGAGAGACGCTCTCGAGGAGGCTCTCAAGATCACTGGAGACCTTCCTGAGCTTGATCGATTCTCACGAACGCTCGAGCTCCTTGACGCACTCGACGTGGAGTACATTGTGGATCTTGGGATTGCAAGGGGGCTTGATTACTACACAGGCATGGTCTTTGAGATATACAGCGACAAGCTTGGAGCAGAGAACCAGATCTGTGGTGGAGGAAGCTACAGGCTTGCCCACCTCTTCGGTGGGAGAGACACCCCTTCAACAGGATTCGGGATCGGCTTTGACCGCGTGATGGAGATCTGCAACCCTCCTCTACGAAAGACGACGACCCTTTACCTTGTGAGCTTTGATGACACGCGCACTGAGGCGATGAAGATCGCACAAAAACTTCGAAAACACACGAGAGTCCATATAGACGTGATGAACCGAAAATTTAAGGACCAATTGAGACATGCAAATACGATTGGTGCGGATTTTGTCCTGATAGTTGGAAAAGACGAACTTGAGTCTGGAAAACTCACACTCAAAGAGATGAGAAGCGGAGAACAAGAACTGCTCACACTCGAAGAGATAATAGAACGTGTCGAAGAGTAGCCATTCGTCACGTTGTCACAGGGTGATTACTCGAGTACTTCTCTCATTATGCTCATTGCCTTCTCAATATCTTCCTGTGTTGCTGCATATGAGAGCCTTATATGCTCACTGCCCTCTTTTCCGAAAGTGGCTCCGGGTGTTGTGATTACGCCGTGCTGGAGCAGTTGCTTGACCACTTCCTCTGCGTTTCTTATCCTTGGGAATGCATAGAATGCGCCTTTTGGCTCTCGGCATTCGATCTTCATCTCTCGCAGGGCATTCATGAGGATGCTTCGCCTCCTTTTGAATTCGTGGCGCATCTCTCTCACAGAGTCCTGTGGCCCGGTGAGTGCTGCGAGTGCTGCCCTCTGTGATATGCTGGTTGCGCATGCCTGTGCGTACTGGTGTATCTTGACCATCTCTTCGATCGCCTCGGTTGGTGCTGTTAGGTATCCAATGCGCCAGCCTGTCATAGCATAGGTCTTCGATGTTGCGTTGATGGTTATCACATCCTCTGTGTACTCGGCCGGGCTCACATGTCTTCCTTCGTAGATCAAGTGTTCGTAGACTTCGTCAGAGATTATCGTCAGGCCATGGTCTTCTGCAAGCTCGCATATGCCCCGTATCTCTTCTTCTCTCTGCACGGCTCCGGTCGGGTTTGCCGGGGAGTTGATTATGATGGCGCATGTGCGTGGTCTTATCTCTTCTGCCATTCCTTCAGGTGTCACGGTGTAATCTCTGCTCAATGGAAGGCTCACTGGCCTTCCTTCTGCTAATAGTGTCAGGGCATTGTAGGATACGAATCCAGGGTCTGGAATGAGCACCTCGTCACCCGGTTCTATTATGGCTTGGAGTGCGATGTGGAGTGCTTCTGATGCACCCGCAGTGACGATGACCCGGTCTGGCGTTGTATCGATCCTGTTCTCTCTCTTGAATTTTTCACAGATTGCTTCCCGAAGTTCCAGGGTGCCCTGGTTTTCTGTGTATCCTGTAAATCCGTCTCTTATCGCCCTGATTGCTGCCTCTTTTATATGTGCTGGTGTGTCAAAGTCTGGCTGTCCAAGTCCAAGGTTTATTGCATCGCTCCCAGCCGCTTCAAATGCTCTCCGTATACCTGATATATCGATCTCTCGAACACGCCTTGAAAACTTCATGGATCATTGCTCTTGATCTATTCCTGCTTTAATTTGCTGGCGTGATGCCAGAGGTCGATTCCTTCGAACTTCACCCATCTGCCTTCAGCGTTCTCCTCAACAGCCTCGATCACTCCTTTCGTGCCGGTTGGAATGTACCGAGCAGAGGTGCCAACTTCGAAGACTGGTGAGGGCTCGGTCTCTCGTGGAGGCATCGCTTCCCAGACTGCGCGTGCGATCTCATCGATCTTCTTTTCGGGGCAGGGGACGCCACGGGTAACATCGGTCACAACACCAGCAACAGAACCTCTCGTTCCAACATTCTCCTCAAGGGGGCGCACGTACCTGGTGGGCACACCGATCTTTGCAAAATCTTCAAAGTCGAGGGGTGATTGGCAGACGACTATGAGGGGTTTGTCAGCATTCCGAAGCAGCATTCTTACTTTGTAAACAATATGTGTTCGAACGTTGCCGAAATGGGCAATCACCACCTTCGCAGGCTTGATCTGCTCCACCTCCATCGGTGTAAGTCGCATCGAAGTGGATTTCACTGCAATCGTCCCGGGAGTATCTATAGGCACGCCCTCACCCGTCTGCAGTATCATCACACTCAGCTCAATTCCACGTTCCCGAAGACCCATACTGATCTCGCAGACAGGCTTGAAGACATGCCGCCTGCTCCCAGACATACCGATCACCAGGACATCATAGTTGCGTGCAAGGCTCATCGTGCCGCGCTGAGCAACACCGGCGGTCACCCCAACACCCATCTCAGCCCGACAATCGATATACTGGCACCTTCTACCAATACCACTAGCAACTCTCATCCAGACTTTTCACCTGCATAACACTCCTCCCCATAAGTATAAACATCTATTGGTAGATGGGAGGGGACGTGCCCATATAAAGCCGCGTAAATCTAAAAAACCGCTAACTGGCGTAGAGGGGAAATATGCAAAGTGGACACATCCGTTTATCCCACCAGCAATAATACACACATCAATTTTTTTATCAAATCTTTCGGACGTGCCCACTTAACATAGACGCCACCTCAACCGATTATAATAAAGCATAAAGAGCTTACAGAACAAATTCCAATTTTTAACAGGATTAAAAGAGATAATTTAGCAGAAAAATATCTTTATCCTCTGCTTTAGCGAAGAAAACACCGATTCAACCAGGATTCTCTCCAAAAGGACTGATCGCTCAAATTCCATATCCAGGCTCTTCAGTGCATCTATAAGCAAAGGGAGCTTAATAGACATAGTACGCCTTTTTATCTTGCTTTAACAACTGTTTCGTCTAATGCTATCAGGTATCTTCTCTTCTTCTCCGATACAACAGGCAATCTCTCTTCAAACATTCCCTCTTTCCAAAGAGAGGTTTTAGATACCGGATAAAGCTCAGAGATAGAATTCTGGCAGTCCTCCCGAGAGAAGACGTCTGAATACAGGTTACAATACCGGGAATCTCAACCTATAAAAGGCACCTTATTCCTCTCAAACACCCTTAGCTATTCGACAATCTCCCTTACCCTCAGCATAAATAAAAAATAGTTTCCCGTACTTATATATCTGATGTGGACGGATCCCCGAAACAATACCAAAAGGTTTAAATCTAACGTTCTTCCTTTAGCCAATCAGGTGAGACTTGTGAATTTGAAGAGCAAGAGCCCTTTTGCATATATGTTATTTATTCTTGCTGTAATAGCAATACTTGGAATGGGTTGTGTGGACTCTGAAAAGACGCCTGGTAATGTGTCCGAGACGCCGGTGGCAACACCTCATGAGACGGTTGCTACGACGCCTGCCAAAACCCATCCGGAAACACCCGCACCTGCAGAGCCCACGCTGAAACCTACACCGAAGCCGACGCGGGCACCATCGGTTGCAGCGCAGGGGATACAGTGTGATCTCTGCCATGTTAATTCGGAAGAGTTAACGCCTCATAAAGAGGGTGGTAAGTACTGTGCTCGGTGTCATGGTGAAGAGGTGCATCCTATACATATCGGGGCAGGTACTGTGAACCTCGAGTGCCAGGTCTGTCATGGATCGCCTGATAAACTCACGATACCTAAGGCTTCAGAGGGGCATGTGTCGTGCGAGAACTGTCACGCACCGCCGCCTGATTCGACGAAGCCAAGCAACGGTCAGCTGATATTGATCCATCTTTCGAGAGGGGTGTCCTGCAATAATTGCCATGGCAATGATGTTGGGGCCATCCATAAGCCGCTTATGACGAGTTAAGAATGGGTTTTATTGCTGGATCCTCCAAAACCCCATTTTTTAATATTTTTTATATTTTTGAAATCTATGAGCCGTGAGATCATTGAGATATCAGTGAGGAACCTGAATCTATGGTATGGCGAGAACCATGCTCTGATAAATATCGGGATAGATATACCGAAAAATAGAATTACCGCTTTAATAGGACCCTCTGGATGCGGAAAGACCAGCTTCATACGCTGTCTGAACAGGATGAACGATCTGATACCTGGAACGAAGATGGAGGGCGAGATCCTTGTTGGTGGTGAAGATATCACAAGACGAGACGTGGATGTGGTTAGCCTCCGAAAGAAGATTGGCATGGTATTCCAAAAACCGAATCCTTTTCCCTCGTCGATATTCGATAATATAGCCTACGGTCCACGAATACATGGAGAGAATAATAAAGAACGGCTTGTCAGAATCGTTGAAGATAGTTTGAAACGTGCGGCTCTCTGGGACGAGGTGAAGGATCGGTTGAATCTATCAGCTTTGAGCCTCAGTGGTGGACAACAACAACGGTTGTGCATCGCCAGAACACTTGCGGTGGAACCTGAGATCATACTCTTTGACGAGCCGTGCAGCGCCCTTGATCCGATATCCACGAGCAAGATCGAGGATCTGATGGTGGAGCTCAGGAAGCGTTACACGATAGTTATTGTCACACATAATATGCAGCAGGCTGCAAGAGTCTCCGATTACACAGCATTCTTCTTAAACGGTGAGCTGATAGAGTTTGATGAGACGCGCAAGCTCTTCAAGACTCCACGTGAGAAGAGCACCGAGGACTATATAACAGGGAGGTTTGGATAAAGTATGGCACGGGAGCAGTATCACAACCAGTTGAGGAAGTTGAAAGAAGACACGATCAGGATGGGGAACCTTGCAAAAGATAATGTTCTGTGGGCAACCATATCTCTGAAGAACCACGATCCTGAGCTTGCAAAGAGAGTGATCGATGCAGGTAGTGAGATCGATGAACTCTATGCCCAGATCGAGGATACCTGTTTTGCTCTTCTCGCACTCCAGCAGCCGATGGCAAGGGACCTGCGCACGATAGGTGCAATCCTCAAGATAATAATCGATCTTGAACGAATCGGTGATATCGCCCTTGAAATAGCAAGGATCACAATAGCAACACTTGAAGAGGATCATATAAAACCGCTCGTGGATATTCCACGAATGGCAGAGATATGCAGTGGTATGATAGCATCTTCTATGGAGGCATTCAAGAACGCTGATGAGGGGCTTGCAAGAGAGACTGCTAAGAGAGATGATGAGGTCGATGCACTCTTCGATCAGGTGCGCCGTGAACTCATCACCTACATGATCGAAGACCCGAAGACAATCAAGAACGCTTCGCACCTGACCTTTGTAGCACGATACCTTGAACGATGCGGTGACCACGTCACAAACATCTGTGAAAGCGTCGTGTATATGGTAACAGGCGAACGCATAGACCTGAATTGAAGAGATCTCTAAAGAGAATATGTGTTGGACTTCTATGGGTGTTGTCTGAATGCTCTCTGAAATGACAAAACATGCAGAGAGATGCGCAGAGATTGTCAGGCTCACAAGCGAAGCACTCGTCGTATCCCACATCGATGCTGACGGACTAACATCTGCTGCGATCATCGGCAGAGCGCTTGAAGACGCTGGAATCGAATACAGTACCGTCTTTGTAAAACAACTCGGAGAAACTGAGCTTTCAAAGATTGCCGATACAAATCCGCCACTTACAATCTTCACAGACCTTGGAAGCGGAGTTCTCAGTGAGATAAAGGAGCTCGGCATCACCGCGGTAGTATCAGACCACCATCAACCATCGACCACAGATACCCTGCCTGCACGTGATGAACTCATCTCTCACTTAAACCCCCATCTCTTCGGATTGAACGGTTCACGTGAACTCAGCGGCTCAGGAACAACATTCCTCCTCGCACAGGCACTCAGCCGAGAGAGAGGGGGCGACAAGAAAAGAGGGCTTCCATCTCTTGCCGTTGTGGGAGCTGTCGGAGACCTCCAGCACCTAAAAGACGGACGGCTCACAGGAGCAAATCGCACAATACTCAAGATCGGAGCAGAGAATAGAGAACTATCCTACGCGCCCGACATCGCATTCTTCGGAAAACAGACGCGCCCCATCTTCAAACTCCTTGAGTACGCAACAGACCCCTACCTTATAGGACTCACTGGAAACGAAGACGCATGCATCGCATTTCTGAAAGGAGTTGGCATTCGGCTCCAGGGAGAGCGATGGAGACGATGGATCGATCTTGAAAAGAAGGAGAAGCAGAGGATCGTCTCAAGCCTGATACAACACCAGATGAAGAAGGGAGTCTCTCCACAGAGACTTGAGCGCGTGGTCCAGGAGGTCTATACCTTGGAGGACGAGACCGAGGGAACAGAGCTTCGAGACGCACAGGAATACTCAACGCTCCTGAACGCAACGGCACGCTACGACCGCGCCGAGATCGGGTTTAACGTCTGCATGGGCGACCGAGGGGGTGCACTCGAAGAAGCAGAGAGGCTCTTAAAAGAGCATCGAAGAAACCTTGTTTCCGGCATGAAATTCGTCAAAGAGAACGGTGTGGTGGAGCTTGAGCATCTCAAATACTTTGACGCAGGCAACCGAATCCGGGACACCATAGTTGGGATCGTCGCAGGCATGAGCCATAGCATCATAGGAGACCGTGACCTTCCAATAGTCGCCTTTGCGAGAGCCAGCACGCCACACGAAAGAGAAGAGCTTAAAGTTTCAGCACGGGCAACACAACACCTTATCCATAAGGGACTGAACCTCGGAGCAGCCATCCACATCGCAGCAGAGAAGGTCAACGGCACAGGTGGTGGGCACGACATTGCGGCAGGTGCAACCATCCCACTGGAGACAAAGGATGAATTTATACAATACCTGAACGAAGAGATAAAAAAACAGACCAAAAAACAGACCACTGGATAGTCATGGGAGGAGACCAGACCCACCGATGATTTTAGAGGGTTTGGGGTAGTTCTGTCAGTAAGAGGTATATCACGAACCCTATGAAACCTATCAAGAGTATGCCTCCACCTGCTATCTTTGTGATCGTTTTGAACTCTTCCCAGGTTGGTTTGCGTGTGAGCTTTATGATGTGCCAGTAGTCTTGCAGGTTGAGGCTTATCTCTCCGGGCATCTCCATCTTCAACCTTTTTTCCATATTTATACCTGTTTTATTATTTCACGAAATCTATTCCATATTTTGATGCAATGTTTCCGATCGTTCCTCTTCCATATATCTGGGGCGATTTTACTCCTGTTACTATGAGCATGGTGCGCAGCGTGTTTTCAAGCGTTGGATCGACCGTGGCACCCCAGATGAGCCGTGCATCCGAGTCGATACGCTCGTACACCTCTTCTATCACATGCTCTGCTTCAGCAACAGACATGTCAGGCCCACCAACCACGTTCACAAGGGCTGAAGTTGCACCTGATATGTCAATGTCAAGCAATGGGCTCCGAAGTGCTCGCTGTACCGACTCTGCCGCCTTCTCATCTCCACTCGACTCACCAAGCCCTATCATCGCCACACCACCCTTCTGCATGATCGTTCGGACGTCTGCAAAGTCAAGGTTCACAAGCCCTGGTTTTGTTATCAGCTCGGTGATGCCTTTAACTGCACGCATCAATACCTCGTCAGCCACCTTGAATGCTGCCTGCAAGGGCAGGCGCGGGACTATATCGAGCAAGCGATCGTTCGGTACCACTATAACGGTGTCTGAAACGTCTCGCAATCGTTCAAGCCCTGCCTCTGCATTGTTTCGGCGGATTACCCCTTCTGCCTGGAAGGGCATGGTAACTATCGATATGGTGAGAGCTCCTGCATCCCTTGCAAGCTCTGCCACTATCGGTGATGATCCTGTGCCTGTGCCGCCACCGAGTCCACAGGTGATAAATACCATATCGGCACCATCCACCAGTTGCTTGATATCTTCTCTGCTCTCTTCAGCAGCGTTCTCTCCAACCTGCGGGAGACTCCCCGCACCAAGACCACGAGTCTTATTCCGCCCTATCAACAACTTGTTCGATACTCTGGCATCAAGGAGGTGCTGTGCATCAGTATTGATGGCATAGATATCTGCTCCAGTTATACCTTCTTCTTCCATGCGCTGGATCGTGTTCGTGCCTGCACCGCCACACCCGATCACGCATATATTGGTTCTGAGTTCTTCAAGCACCTTCTCTAATTCCTGATCTTCGCCCGTTCTGATGTGGTGATCTTCAGACCTGCCTCTATGAGGATCATCTGCTCGAAGCATTGCCTCTTTTATGATTGATTCCATCTTTCCATCCTCAACTATCATATCCTTAATTGCAGACGTTTTTGATCTCTTTATTTTTCAGCACACAGAAAGGTATAAACTTTTCTGTGCGCCCAGAAAATCCAGCCGAAAGGAGGATTTCCCGCCATTCTTATATATGTCTCAGGTTTTATACTTTTCCCCATCCCACGAGACTTCAGTCTCTTTGGCATACCCTTTTTCTGGTACCATCTTTTGAAATTTGATGGTCTTCGTCTCCTGCCGATGATCTAACAGTAACCTTTTTAATATGTTACGGTGGAGTAATAGGATATTTAGGTGTTCCAGTGAACGCTCATCTTTAGACCTGGTCTAAAGCGTTCGTGGGATGCTTATTCTCTTCTCGCCCAGGTGGCCTAGTTGGTTAGGGCGCCAGACTCATAGGGAAGAATAGAAAAGGCGTTGATGCCTCCTGAGAAATCTGGAGGTCACGGGTTCGGATCCCGTCCTGGGCATTAAAGTTAAAATTTTGTATAGATTTAACTTTCGTGGTGTTTCACCGGTGTGTTCGTGGATTCAGTGGGTTTGTGGTTCGTTGGCGTGTCTCTTTTTCGCCTGGTAGGTGTAGCTGTTTGTAGAATTCTATGCCTTTCTCTGTGAATTTGATCGGTTTTGGTGTTTCATCGGTTTTGGTGGCTCTCATCTTCTGTATGGCGAGCACGTATGTTTTGTATGTGTCGAACTCACTCAGTGTGGTCTTGTCGAGGAATATTATTCCGTCGCTCATGAAGTCGTAGTCGTCGTATTCTCTCTTTTCGAGTCCGTGTCTCTTTTCTGTTACTATGATCGTTGTAATCTCTCTTGTTTTGATGGTTTTCAGGACGTTTCTCCAGGAGGGTGTGTGTCTGAGGTTGTGTGTGTCTGCGAAGACATTGATTGAGTCGAAGACTATTCTCTCTGGTTTGAATGCTTCGATCACGTCTATTATCTCTTCTGGTGTGAGTCTTGTTATTCCGAATACTTCGAGGTATCCGTCGTTCAGGTATTTGCCGATGTCCCATCCGAAGCGTGTGCAGTGTTTGACGAGTTGTTTTATGTCTTCTTCGTAGGAGAAGAGGAGGCACTTTTCGTGGTGTTCGGTTCCTTCGAGGAGGAATTGCATGGCGAGGGTGGTTTTTCCTGTTCCTGGTGGTCCTGTGAGTGTTATGAGGAATCCTTTTGGTATGCCTCCTTCAAGGAGGTTGTCAAGTCCCGGTATTCCTGTTGAGATGCGTTTTATGTGTGTCTCCATTCGGGTGGTGTCGAGTTTTGCTTTGAAGCGCAGTTTGTCCATGTTGAGGAGGGCGCGTTCGAGTACTGCGTTCTTGGCGCCGAGTTCTTTTTCGTATCGTTCGAGTACTCGTATGGCTTCTGTGCTTATCGTTGTGTGGATTGGGTGTTTTGCTCTCATTTTATTACCTTTCTCAGGTATTTCTTTTCTTCCGTTTTCATGCGTTTTTACTATACATTTACATTAATACTTATTAAGCTTAACCCATTATTTTCATCATAATGATGTAATCGGGGGTTCTGTAGAAAAGACGCAGCAGCAAAGCCACAGAATAAGAAAAAAATGTACAAAGAGTAGAAAAAGAAGTATTATAGATCAGTTAATGACCGATCCATGGATTCAGATGCTCACAGGCTTGTAATCTCGTAAGACTCGAGAATCACTTCACCATTCAAATAACCACTGTGATACGTCTTGCCGGTCTCAAGATCGTTCACTGTAATCTCGGCTGGCGCAAAGATGTTCACATCGATCTTGTAGAAATCATAACCTGCTGCCTTGAACGTCTTGAAGAACGGTTTGCCGTAGTCGGCTGATGTTGTTGATGGAACCTTCTTGAAGATCTCTTCATCAAAGCCTCTCACTGTCAGATTCACAGAACCGTAATATATCACACTATCGTTGGTTGCGCCCATCGCCTTGGTATCATCCTTCACGACAGGTGCGATCGGAGCTGTTCCACTCCCGCAGATGATCCTAGTTGTATCGTATCCAAGCTCGTTCAACTTGTACACACCGGTCTCAACAACCCTCCCCGAGACCTGCACAGATCCCACGATCGAGGCGGTTGGGGCAACGAGTGCAACGGTGTTCTCAACATCAACCCCGCACTCCTTTGCAATGAACTCCATCACCTTCTCGTCTGGGAGCTGGGCAGATTCAAGTGCGATCACCGCGCATTCAGAGCTGTCAGTGTAGCCAATGCGGTCGTACGTATTCTTGGGCTTCAGTGCAAGTGCACGCGCAGGGCCTGAGCCCATTGCAAAGTACTTGTCCACGCTGATCGACCATCCAGCCTTCTGAGCACCAAGGCAGGCGATCGACGGGTGATCGGTCGTTATGTCGATGAACGAGAGTGGAACGTCACCTATCTTATGGACACTGATACTGCTCGTGTTGAGCCCACCCATACATATATCTGTGAACATCAACCCGGCTTCATAACTCCCGGTCGTGTTGACACCGCAGTCGATGACCCTTGCATCGTTCTTGAGTTTTACACTCTCTATCTTAAGCTCTTCTGCCCAGTCCAGCATCTCCTCTGCGATCTCCATCGCCTTTTCGTTAACACTCAACATTTATAATTCACCAGATCACAAGAGATAACAGGATCTGCATATAAGGCTTTTGAAATCATCTGAGCACAATTTCGAAACTCTTATATAACGTATTGTACATGCAAAACCGTTATGGAACCTGTAACACTGACTTTAATGATTGGAGTTGGACTTGCGGGTGCGATTGCTTTCATAGCAGGTATTATTGAAGACGCAGAATCGGACGCGGGTTCTGCAAGCAATCCAAACTCGCAGGTCCAGCTGGCACCGCAGATAGGACATATTATCAGGTATTATGACAAAGCAATAGCTGGAGAGCCACCGCAGAATGGGTTATGGGCAGCATCTGCGTGTACGATAGCACTCCTCCTCTCGTGGCGATTTGCAGATATGGGGATAGGGCAGTATTATGCCATATTCTTTGCAGCAGTCGTCGGAGCTGCTATCGTATGCCTTGTGCAGGGCTGTTTCGGAGTGTTCGCTCATCTATCAAGAATTGCGAGCTTCAGTCCGTTTAAGCAGCCGCTCTACTGGGATGCGCTCTTAACACCACTTCCCTACAGCATGGGACTCGCATTCCTGACAGCGCTTCTCTTAACGCTCCTTGCCTTCGTCACATCAGGACTTCTTGGAAACCCATTTGCACCGCCGCTCTTGGCGTTGCTCTTTGGTATAAGTCTCGGGAGCATTGCATCAGGCACGGGTGATATCCAGTATGGTGCAGAGCGCCTCTACCAGCATCACATCTTTGGCTCAGGCATTCCCATATCGAAGATGGGAGATATTGACCTCAAGGGCGAGTACGGTTTTCGAAACTCTGTTGACACGCCCTACTTCTGCATGAGGCTCGGCGGTACCATAACAGCCTTCGCCTTCGGTTTGATCATATTTCTCGATGGCTGGACACGGCTCTTCACATTTGCAGGAGAGTGGACATCGGTGATTCTTGAAGCAATAGTTGTGGCAATACTATTCATCTTCCTTGTGTGGCTTGAGAAGTTCACACGGGATAGTTATGGACCCTATCCGGGTCAGGAGGATCTGTAATTATGGACCCAATAGCAGCAATGATCGGTATAATAATCGGCGGCGTGATCGTGGGAATCTGTGTTCACTTCATACCCGCAAGCGCAGTTGGTGCCATGTCAGCATCGACAGGGATCGCAACAGGTCCCTCCATGCTATCAGCAGGCTGTGGACTTGCAGGACTCTACGCTGCAGGCTACAGTATAAAGCTGGGGCTCCCGATAACAGTGGCATCTGGTGCACTCGGCTCAGCGCTGATGATAATCTGCACGATGCTTCTTGCAAACGCTATATGCGCCTTTGGAACAGGTGTTGCGCCTGTGGCAGGCACGTATGATAAGGACCCGATCACAGGGTGGAGACAGAAGCCGTTCATGTCCCCGGGGACAGACGGGCACTCGATGCCCACAACAACAGCACTGAGCGGTATAATAGGTGCACTCCTCGGTGGCGCTGGCGGCTCACTCGTCTTCGCATCGACCTATGGAATGCTGACCGAAGTTACGGCTATAGCCACTGCTACAGCGATAACCATTGCAGGCATGGTTGCAGCAGGTGTCTTTCTCGTAAACTGCGTGCTTCCGGCATACGTGCTCGTTGGAAAGACCGAGGGCATGACCGACCCGAAGATGAAGAAGCTGCCAAAAACACTCATCTCATGTATCGTGGCAAGCGTATTCACAGGGGTCTTCATCTACGCAGCAGTGGTGGTGATATAAGATGACGACACAAGCACCTGAACCACCAGCAGCAGAAGAAGTGGAAGCAAAAGAGATACCGAATATCAAGCTGTACATCGTCGCAGTGATAACAGGGATCATCGGCTATTACATACTCTTAGCCAACCCAAATCTTGCCTTCATCAGCGTAATCCTTGCCTGGCCCGCTATCGTTGCAGGCGCAGGCGGCGTTGAGCACCTCTGCAGATACGGGCTTGGCACAGGCACATCATCGATAGGATACTGGGGCACAGCCGTGGGCGCAACCGTTGTCTTTGCAACGATCTTCATGAGTTCACAGATATTCAATCTCTACAGTCCGTTCATAGTGATAATCGCTGGAACCATCATAGGCTACGTTGTTGGGCTCTGTGCTGAACGGATCATAAAGATGAAGATACCAGAGCAGGCTCAGCAGAGCTTCATCATCACAGGCTCGTCAGCGATCTTCATCCTCATCGTTCTTGAAGTCCTTTCATCAGGAGGAGTTGCTACAACCAAACTCTACTATACATTCCCTGTGATATACATAGGAACAGCTCTTGTGATACTCCATCCATACAATGGCAGTCTTGGAGCAGGTGAAAACCAGTCAAGAACCCTCCGACTCGCATGTTGCGAAGCATCGCTTATAACAACACTCTTCGGGATTATAGGAGTCCTGCTTCCAAATACCACCTCATTCATTCCAGCACTCGGGATGTTGATCATAAGCCTCATAGGATTTGCGGTCTTTGTCAAGATATGGTGGAAGAAGGTCAAGGAGGATACCTATGAGATCGTCTGGACAGGGTATCCTGCAGGGGTACCACACTGAGAAGAGAAGAGGTGACGAAGAATGTACGTATTGATAGACCTTGAAGAGAATGTGGCACTTAACCCTGAAACAGGTCTTTTGGGTGAGATGGACGAACATCTCATCACCACCAATCTCGCCTTGATGATGGAGAGCGTTGAGAGGCTTGCGAGGATAGGGAAAGATCTCTTCGACTCACTTGACCCGACGACGATACCGATGGTCTCCTACCCGAACCGCGAGGGCATATATCGAAATGCTGGGAGGATCGCAAATCTTGCCTACGGCTTCATCTTTGGGATGCTCTTGGCAGCACTTGTAGCGCTCGCACTCAAAGGAGGGATGTGAAGAATGGGAGACGAAGAGAAGAAAGAGAAAAAGGAGATCGAATCATACGTGGTGGAGGGTTGGCCCCCTCTTGCAGGCTCATACCTTGCAGGTGATCCCACCAAACCGGTGGCAATAGTCACCCTCGCAAGCGAGCTTGACAATGCACGACTCCTCAAAAGATCTGCGATCTGCGGTGATTGCAAGACCGAGAACATCGGAACCGAGAAGGTGGTTGCAAACATCATATCAAACTCCCACATCCGATACCTCGTGGTCTGCGGCGCAGAGGTGCATGGCCACATAACAGGGAAGTGCTGGAAGGCATTTCACGAGAATGGTGTAGACGATACAGGACGCGTCATAGATGCACCTGGAGCGATCCCATACGTCACCAATCTTCCGAGAGAGGCTATTGATCGGTTCAGGAATCAGATCGTTGAACTCGTAGACCTGATAAACGTGGAAGACGAGAGTCAGATAGAGAGCGCTATAGATCGTCTGGAGCCAATAGGTCCCTACGAAGAAGAGCCGATGTTAGTCAAACTCGGCGGCGCTATGGAAGAAGAGATGACAGGCGTCCTTGGGCACACAGGAGATTCAGTGTCCATCGAATCGAGAATAAGACATATCGAACAGGAGTACAAGGACCTGGGCAAGCTTCAGAAGGTGACAGCCGGACTTGTCGGCGGACTGTATCAGGGTTTTGTCCTTGGTTTGATCCTGACGATAGTTATCTTTGGGCTCAGGAGGTTGTTAGGATGAGCGATCAAAGTCGGATGATACCGATGCTCGGCACTCCACGTATGCAGGAGTGCAACCGTATGATAACTGAGCTTGAGCGACGAGAGGCGATCATTGGAAAAGACCAGCGAATGTTTTCAGGCATCTTCACAACACGATTGTACTTCCTTCTCGGGTTTGTGATAGCCTTTGTGCTGGTGATGCTCGGTCTGCTGTGAGGTGAAAAGATATGGGAATGTACGAAGATATGATGCATCGGCTTGACAGAGTCGAGGAGCAGGTAGAGTTCGCCTCTGCTGAGATCTTTCAGCAGAGGGGGATTATGATTGGAAGATGGATTGGAGTGCTCTATGGAATAGTTGTAGCGCTCCTTATAATACTCGTATTAGGCTTGTGAGGAGGAAAAATTATGTATAAGTTTGCAAGAGAGCAGAAGATATTGGAGATCGGGAATGTGAAAGTGGGCGGTCATATAGGTGAGAATCCTACTGTGATCATCCCCACCATATTCTATGATGGACACGCGATCGTTGATGACAAGAACAACACGTTCGATGCTGCAAAGGCAGAAGCGCTGATAAACGAAGTGGAGACCGTGTGCGATGAGACAGGCAACCCCTGCATATTCCAGGTGGTAGGTGTGACCGAAGAGTTGATGCCAAAGTGCCTTGACTTCGTATCAGAACACACGGATAGACCATTCATCATCGACTCAGCAGAGATAAAAGCCCGCTACGTTGGGCTCAAGCACACAACAGAGGTAGGCTACGGTGATCGTGTGTTGTACAATGCGATCAACATGATGATCGAAGAAGAGGAGATCAGAGCCCTGACAGAGGCAGAGATTGAGGGCGTTGTCATACTCGGCTTCAACATGCAGGACCCATCGGTTCACGCACGCATACAACTCCTTGAAGACGGTGGCGATTTCATAGATGAGGGATTGATCCCAATTGCCAAGAAGTGCGGATTTGGTGATAAGATCCTGTACGATCCTGGTGTTCAGCCTGTCGGGAATGGCGCGGGAGCATCGTTCAGGCTGCTGGCTGTTGTGAAGTCCAGGTACGGTTTTGCAACAGGTGTTGGTGCTCACAACGTGCCCTCGTCATGGGCATGGTTGAAGAAGCACCCTGACCCACTGGTACGCCACGTCTGTGATATATCTGCAAACACCATCGGCATACTATCTGGTGCAAACTCTCTATTCATCGGACCAATCGAGAACGCAAAGCTTGCAGCGCCCTCTGCGGCAGAGGCAGATATGGTTGCAGCAGACTCGATACAGGACTTTGGTATAGAGATTCCAGAAGACCATCCGATAAATAAGCTCGCGTAAAAGATAAAACTATATATGGACTGGGTATCATTATTTTTCATGATAGGCACTGAAAGAGTGGTGTCTTAAATGGAGGAAATAAAGTGGAGATAAGCTTTGGAATAGAGTTTTTAGCAAACGAACCTGCAGAGAAACTGGCAGAGCTCGTAAAGTTCTCAGAGGAGAACGGCCTCAAGTATGCATGGATAACAGACCACTACAACAACAGGGACGCATATGCCGTTCTGACCCATATCGGCGCCAACACAAGCAAGATCAATATTGGACCAGGTGTGACCAACCCCTATACCCGCACGCCACCACAGCTCGCATCAGCGATCGCAACGGTGAACGAGGTATCAGGCGGTCGTGCCATATTCGGGATAGGTCCTGGCGACAAGGTTACCTTTGACGGACTTGGAATCGAATGGGTGAAACCTCTCTCGATGGTGAGAGAGACGGTTGAGATAGTACGAAAACTATTGACCGGCAAGAAGATCAGCTACGATGGAAAGGTTTGCAAGATAAAATCGGCAAAACTGGACTACCAGAAGGGAGCAGAGATACCAGTATACATAGGAGCACAGGGACCAAAGATGCTCAAACTCGCAGGAGAGATTGCGGAAGGTGCACTTGTTAATGGATCTCACCCACGAGACTTTGAGACAGCAGTAAAACTCCTGAAAGAAGGATGTGAGGGTGCTGGCAAGAACTTCAACGATTTCGATGTTGCAGCGTACACAAGTTTCTCGATCGCAGACACAAAGGAAGAAGCAGAGAAGACCGCAAAACCGGTCACAGCTTTCATCGTGGCAGGCTCACCAGACACTGTCTTTGAGAAACACGGCATACCAATAGAGGACGTGAACAAGGTTCGAGACGGCTTCAAAGAGAGCTTCGGTGCAGCTATAAAAGCAGTGACACCAGAGATGCTCGATTGCTTCTCGATATGCGGATCCCCAGACGAGTGCATAGAACAGATCGATTCACTCTTCAAAGCAGGAGTGACACAGATGATAACAGGCTCGCCACTTGGGCCGGAGAAGTCCAAGTCGATCGAGTTGATCGGCAAGGAAGTGATACCACACTTTGTGAAGTAGTTGAATAGTAGTATAAAATACAATAGGTACCATAAATGGAGGAGACAGATAGATGAGTTCTATAATGGGAAAAACCCTTCATGTAGACCTTACGAAGGGAAAGATAACCGAGGAAGCTGGAATTGATGAGAAACTGTGGAAGCAGTACATCGGTGGCAGAGGGCTTGGACAGAAGCTTATCTGGGACCACATAGGCAAGCCACCCTATAGCACCCCGGAGGAGGCAAGAGAGTTTGCTCTCTCACCAGAGAACAGGTTCGTCATAATGCCAGGACCCTTGACAGGAACACCAGCTGCAACGTCAGGAAGATTCGCCGTTTGCTTCATATCGCCACTCTCTGGAACGACATCGGCGTGCATTGCAGGAGCACGATTTGGGATGCTTGTGAAGAGAGCAGGGTACGATGCGATCATCATCGATGGCAAGGCAGATAGCCCATGTTACCTACACATAACAGACGAGACTCAGGAGATACTTGATGCAAGCGACCTCTGGGGAAAGACAACATACGAGACTGATGATATCCTCATGGCAAAACATGGAAAGAATGCCTGTGTCGGATGCATTGGTCCTGCTGGCGAGAACTGTTCACCGATAGCAGTCATTACTCATGCCAAGGACAGCTTTGCCGGTAGAACCGGGGCAGGCGCTGTCTGGGGTTCAAAGAACCTGAAGGCGGTTGTGGTGAATGGAAAGCAGAAGATAGGGATTGCCAACAAGGACGAGTTCAAAGAGATCAATCGGAAGATAACCTCCCTCGTACTGGAGAAACCAACAACTGGCGAATACCTGCAGACAAGAGGAACGATCGTTCTGATGCACGTTGAGAATATGCACGGAACACTCGGAATAAAGAACTTCTCAGAGACTGGAAACCTATCCTACGAAGACTGTCAGAAGATCAGTGGAGAGAGATTCTGGAACGAGTTCAACTGGGGAAAAGTATCCTGTTATGCATGCCCGATCGGGTGCCACAGGAAACTGTACATAAACGGAGAATTCCTACCACAGGCAGAGTACGAGTTAACATGGTCATTTGGAGCTAACCTTGGCAATTATGATCCGTACGTTGTCGCAAAGGCAGGAGACCTCTGTGCTAAATATGGAATGGACGGGATATCGGGTGGAAACATACTTGGATATGCAATGGAATCAACCGTGAAAGGAGCACATGACTTTGGAATAACCTGGGGAGACGGAGAAGGAATCCTCAGAGTATTGGAAGAGATGGGAAAAGGCGAGGGCGTTGGCGCAGACCTCATGATGGGCGTTAAGAAATGCGCAGAGAAGTACCCAGAGACGGCAGATTATGCAATGCATATCAAAGGAACCGAACTTCCAGCCTATGACCCACGAACGATGGCAGGTGTGGACCTCGGCTATGCAACCAGTCCACGCGGTGCTGACCACATGAAATCATACATGGTCGGGTGCAACACACTCGGAACACAGATATCACCAAAGGAACTCCTTGAGAGAACCGTACTGAACCGTGACAAGATCACGTTCACAATCGGAATGCAGCACGAGAGCGTATTCTACGATTCTGCTGTACTCTGCCTCTTCCTAGTGCTAACACCTGTTGGAGTTGAGGATAATGCTAAATTATTCTCGACAGCAACTGGAATAGAGATGGAAACACGTGAACTCATCCAGTCTGAGGAGAGAGTCTTCAATGCTGAACGACTCTGGAACCTGGCGAGTGGATTCACGGCAGACGATGACGCATTGCCAAAGAGATTCACAACAGAGCAGACTCCTTATGGTGGAAGCAAGGGAACGATAAGTAGGCTTAACAAGGCGAAGAAGATGTTCTACGAGGAGCGCGGATGGAGTAAAGACGGTGTTCCAGAGCCATGGCTGACAAAGTACCTGGATCTGGATGATATGAGAACCAAACTGGGAGTGTGATATAAATGTCAACGGTTCAAATGTCAGGAACAACTCACGCGTACGACGAATGCCAGTACGCAGACGTCGTCGAGAAGACGATGAACGAAGGAATTGCAGCACAGCAAACATGTGTTGACATAGTAAGAGAACACAGATACGAGCCATTCCTGTGGAAGCACTGTGAGCCATTCTATCAGCGGATCAAAGAGGTGACGCTTCACCCAGATCAATCCAAGGAATGCCTGGACCTCTGGAGAGAATCATATCTGAACCACTATGAGATCATCGATTCTCTCACCAAGACTGTGAATGCACTGGATACAGCATTCCTCGAGTGGATGCAGACACCGATAGTGCTTGATATATGCTACAAGCTCGATCGTGACTTTAAGGATGCAATAGACGAGTTCTGCAGAACGATAAGAGAGTCCGAGGACCTGATCGGGATTGAGGCGATGAGGCTCCACAGTGGATTCTATGGAATCGTCTCGTCAAAGGACTTTGCAGCACTGCCAGGCAGCAACTTTGCAATAGATGTGCTGATACTTGATAGAACACCTATTGACAGGAAGTACAAGGAAGCGATAATGGCTGCAAAATCTTGGGGACTCAACACGATCTACGTCTTTGGCGACAGGTTCACACGAATAGTGCAGCGGTGCAGGAACGTTCAGACCGCAATCGAGCAGGAACAGAGGTACCTGGAATGGATATGGGCGCAGCCATCGATGTTCATGAAGAAGATCATGGGCACATTCGGTTTCTCATCATTCAATCGGCACAGGTATTACGAGCTCTATGAGAAGCGAATGACGCCAGTTGTGAAGGCCGCTTATGATGCAGGCGTTCACATAGCGAATATACCGATGCTTCCAACACATGTTGGAGACATGGGTCACCACCTGGGTCCATCCTACTACGAGATCTGTAAGGACGAGATGTGCATGAACATACTCGACGCTGTCTCACAGGTCGGTGCGAGCACAACAAGAAGAGGATATGCAATGGGCGTTCCAAAGGTTCCATTTGCCCTAACAGGTCTCGTAACTGGTGCGCAGGGAGCAGCAATGGCAGAGATACTGAACTGGGATGGATTCACTGCCGACATGTTCGTTGATCTCATGGAACACCGATTCAACAACTGGGTCTTAACACATCCATACGACAGACCGATGGTTGCCGAGCTGCACATAAACGACTGGCTTGACTTCGTCGCAAAGGGCGAGAGAGTCATCAGGGATCCACCACATGGATACGGTGGAAAGGTACAGGGTGTTCCAGTAGATCTCTGGCCCATCAGAAACAACACATACCTGAACGATCCACAGTGGTATGCCTATCCGTACTGTGCGATTACAGCCCGAACAGCTGCACTCTTCAGATTTATAGACCAGCCATGCATGCTCTCACCTGAGGCGCCATCGATCAATGCGCTCTGCAACCAGGCAGCGCTCAATCCAGATAAGGCAATGGCACCGATACAGCTCTGCAAGAGATGTGCCACAGCAGAATGGCTGCCAGCGAAATGCAGGTGGTGCCGTGCAAACGACCTGAAGCTTGCAGTATCGTCAACCACGAGAATTGAACCTGAACCGAGGGAAGAGTGATCAAGATGGCAGAAATTTATGCAGAGGATCAGGAAGAAGCGAAGAAGAAACTCGACGAGCAGGTGAAGAAGTTTGAAACTGCAGAGGACAGGGATAAGTACGTAGAGAAACTCACGAATGGAACGATGTATGCGCTCGAGGTTTCATATATACTGGGAATCTCGTGTGCAGCAGTGCACGAGTACCTGCGAAGGATCGGGAAGAAAGCAACGGTCATATGGCCTGCTCCACCAGTCATGGTGTCGCCAGAGGGTAAGAAGTTGAGAGGGATGGGTGGATAAGACCACCCCAACCTTCTATTATTTGAAACTGATATTTTATATTATTTTTCTATATTTTTTGTATTTTATATAATTATTGTGGTGGTTGAGATGGAGATCGAGGTATTTGATTTATTGAATAAGGTGGATGAACTTGGACTGGATGGTGCAGATGACGTGTGCGCCCTCTTCGAGGAGATCATCTGGTATGTGAGAGAGAACGCCTATGAAGGTAGAACGATCGAAACCGATCTCTGGCTCCGCGACAAGTTGTTAGGGGTGAATGCGAAGCAGTCTGAAGAGCTCCAGAGCGTGATCAGGTCTGCAGGAAGAGATGTTCCACCCGAGAGCCTATTCAAAGATATGCTCGCAGCCCTACAGTAAGCCCCCATGAATAAGATCCTCCTGTTGAATCCATCCGAGTACTATGAAAACTATTCTTCACTTGCACTGGTCTACCTTGGAACCTATCTGATGGATCAGGTAGATTGTGAGGTTGAGATCGAAAGTATCTGGAAGAAAGACCCGGAGAACCTGCACTCCTATGATCTGATCGGCATCACATCCTACACTCCAGAGATCCCCTACGTCAAAGAGTTTGCAGAGAAAGTCAAAGAAGCGTGCGATGTACCGATCATACTCGGTGGAGCACATGCAAGCGGAGACCCAATCTCATGTTTAAACGAATCCCCATCCATCGATTTCGTAAACGAAGGATACGGCAGAGAGATAGCAACGATCGCAGAAGAGAAAGAAGAACTCCATGACATCCCGAACATAACATACCGAAAAAATGGCGAGATCAGACGTAATAAAACAGAGAGAACAGAACCCATCGTTCAGGATACAACACCATACCGTAAGATCGACCCATATAAAAAGAAGGATCGAGTCTATCTCTTATCCTCTGTTGGATGCTCAAACTTCTGTGACTACTGCGCATGCGTAAAAGACGGATACCACCTGCGAAAGAAAGAATCATTGATCGAAGAGATGAACGAGTTAAACCCAGAGTCCCTCGTCTTCTGTGACGACTCACACATAACAAAATCCTCAATCAAGATGCTGGACTACGTCTATGAGACATGTGATGCAAGAGAGATCAGAAAAGAATGTTTACTCGATCCATTCTTCCTATCAACCAATTACAACGAAGTATCTGACTTTATTCAACGAAACAACTACAGAGACCTCTTCATCGGAGTTGAATCAAGCACATACTCAGGACGCAAGAAGATCGGAAGAAGATATCACGGAAGAATCAGAGACGAAGACTCTCACAGGAGAGAGATAGACGGGATAAAAAGAACCATAAAAGAGTTTGAAGGGAGCCTCACACTCAGCTACATCACACCACACCCCACAATCGAGAAGAGGGAATTGATAAGTGATTTCACAGAGATGTTCGAACTCCTCAAGATCTCTCACGCAGACGATGAGAGACGCCGTTTCATAAACTGGGATGTATTAATCCCGTTCCCAGGAACCAGTGTGAGAGAGCGATACTACGACCACATCCGACCTGACAAACGATCCGACTGGGAGTCATACAGACCAACCTATCCATTCCTATGGAAGTATAAAAGCGATTACGTCAATCTCTGGATGCACAGATTCACCCGCTCTTACAGAAACGCAGAGATATTCATGCAAGACCTCAACGAAGACGAGAGAGTGCGACTCGTTGGCAACCACAACTACACGATCCCCCTCGGCCTGAGCATCCTCCTAAAGAAAGAGTTCTCAGAACTTGCCAAGAAGATCCCCAGTCTTGATCACAGATACTGTAAGAAGATAGAACAGAGACTGAACCAATGCTGAACCTTTAATACTCATGTAAGATATCCTTGGATCAGATGACTGGAAACACGTTCGGAACACTCTTCAGAGTCACAACATGGGGTGAGAGCCATGGCGTTGCCGTCGGCTCTGTCGTTGACGGATGCCCAGCCGGTCTCGAACTCTCTGAAACTGATATTCAGAGAGAACTTGACCGCCGTCGCCCAGGGCAGAGCGATCTCACAACACCACGAGTGGAATCTGACAGCGTGAGGATACTATCAGGCATCTTTCAAGGCGTTACAACAGGAACCCCAATATCTATGATCGTCTTCAATCAGGATGCCGATTCCTCAAAGTACGAGCGCATCGCTGACCTCCTGCGCCCAGGGCACGCCGATTACACATACCATGAAAGATACGGTGTTAGAGACTACAGAGGCGGTGGGCGCGCCTCCGCCCGTGAAACGATCGGGCGAGTGGGAGCAGGAGCCATAGCAAAGAAACTGCTCAGAACACAATCTGTCGAAGTGCTCGGACATGTAGCAGAGCTTGGTGGCATCAAAGCAGAGAAGACACCCATCGGAGAGATCCGATCCAACACAGAGAGAAACCCTGTCCGCTGCGCTGACACCGACGCCGCAAAGTTGATGCACAATGCAGTGATAGAGGCAAAGGAAGACGGTGAAAGTCTCGGCGGAATCGTCGAGATAATCGCCATTGGCGTGCCCCCAGGAGTTGGAGAACCTGTCTTCAAGAAGCTAAGCGCCGAACTTGCAGCCGGACTCATGAGCATCGGCGCTGTTAAAGGCGTTGAGATCGGAACAGGATTCAAGGCCGCCTCCATGCGCGGAAGTGAGATGAACGACCCATTCGAGATCAGAAACGGAGAGATCCATACGATGACAAACAACGCAGGCGGAATACTCGGAGGAATATCAACAGGAGAACCAATAATAACCCGAATCGCAGTGAAACCAACACCCTCCATAGCAAAACCTCAAAGAACCGTGAACATCAAAAGAATGAAAGAAACAGACATCATAATAGAAGGACGCCACGATCCAGCGATACCACCACGGATAGTTCCAGTCGCAGAAGCGATGGTGGCACTCGTACTTGCAGATCACATGATCCAGAGCGGATTCATACACCCCACACGATTAGACAGAAAACCAGAGAAGGAGAGGAAGGAGTGATGGATCGAAGACTGATAGTCCTCCTAGTTAAGAAGATGTCCTACGAACGGGTGATCTGCACATGCGGAAGAGCAGTCCTCCCACTCGACCCAACACCAGAACTGACAGAGATGGTGAAGAGGATCACAGACGAGTACGATGCAATACTCAGAGTGACAGATGCAAGCACCCACATCAAAAGATTAAGAGAAGACGGAATCAACAAACCACCCGCCATTATAATCGACGACAAAGTATACCCAGTTAACCCCGAGACGATAAGAGCAGTACTAAAAGAAAAAAGACGCTAAATCATGCCAAATGGCGACTTAACAAAGGACTTAAAAACTCATGGAAACAGAGGAATGAGCGTTGAGGAAGCTGCTGAACTGGTTGGGGTCACTGAAGCAACGGGCTATGCATGGCTTAAGAGATGGAATTCCAGGGGTTATGAAGGTTTAATTCCGGATTTTGGGGGAGGAAGACCTTCTAAACTTACAGAAGAGCAGAAGGAAGAGCTAAAAGAAATGCTCAAGGAGAAGGATTCCTGGACGACGAAGGAAGTTCAGGAAGTCATTGAAGCAGAATTAGAATTTGGAGTTGTTTACTCCTCATAGCAAGCCAGAAGAATCCTGAAATCGTTTGGAATGAGATACGCCAAACCGTACCAGAAGGATTACAGAAGGGCAGATAATACAGAAGACACTTTAAAAAACTTAGATAAGGTTGAAATTCGTCAATCAGACGTAATAGGATTCGTCGATGAGATGACAGTCGAAGCAAATGCAAACACAACGAGACTCTGGAGCTTCGATAAGCCTCTTAAGAGTTGCTACCCACGTTAAAGCCAAAGTCGCAGGGTTCCATTGTATAAATGGAGAAAGCTTAATAGAATTTCCTGAGAAAAATAAAGCCAAAGACTCTACAGCATTTCAAGGATAAGGGAAGCAAAACCTGAGAAAAGAACTGTACTCGTTCTGGATAATTCCAGAACACAACATCATACCAAGAAAGTGAAGAAAAAGGATGAGAAACTGAACATTTCACTGATTTATCTACCACCTCACTCTCCCGACCTGAATCCAATCGAAAACATCTAGAAAAACGTTAAAAGAGCAGTTTCAGAGAAAACCCCACTGAACATGGAAGAACTGAAGGAAACAATTGCTAAAGCCTTCAAAAAACTTACAAAATCGACATCCTCTGCAAAAAACTGGATTGAAAAGTTCCTAGATAATAAGTTTAATATGCTATGCACTTAACTATAATAGTATGAGGCACTGAAAAATGAAGAATCTCATAAAAAACTTAGGTCACGAGAGTCTTTGGGTAAGAACAGGGTATGCTTTTATGTTTTTCTTTACCTTCCTATCTCTTGCCTATGCTTTCGGCTTTCTTTTCCTGCCAGAAGGCATTATGAAGGAGCTGCCCTTGTCCTCGCTTATGGTATTCGAAGAGAAAAGATCTTTCCTTTCTTCCTTCACTAAGACCTTAGTTTACAATCTATTTGTGCTGGGTATCATAGTGGGAGTGAATCATTACAGAGTGCGATCATTCACCCTTGGTTATCTTCCGCTCTATGCTAATACCGTTATGATGGGGCTTTTTGCTGGAACAAACTCTTTTAGTGGAGGTATATCAGCTTACACCTTGGAAGGGTGGTTATTGTTCCTGCAAATTGGATTTCTGGAGTTTTTAGCTTATATTTTTGCGTGTGTTGCCACGGTAAATTTAGCCATGTTTCATGCTGAGAGATGGCGCGGTGAAAAGTTCAGGAAAATACGGAGATTTAAGGAAGTCAAATTGTCGAAATATGAGTTAATATTCCTATTAGTGAGTTTAATTCTTTTAGTTGTAGCAGCATTCAATGAATGGAGGTATATCTGATGGAGATATTGGCCACATCACCTAACAGGAGGAAATGTGGCTTTTTCCTTCGGTGCTCTGGTTTTCTTGGGTTTTACTCTGTGTTGGGGTGTTTGTCAGTTTATTATTAGTATTTTGTTCTCTATTCTCAGTATTTTCACTTCTTTTTTGTTGTTTGATATGAATGGTGGTTTTTTTATTGTGTGTGTTCTGTAGTTTTCTGGGTCGAGTATTTGGATGCTGTTTTTATCGATGTTCACGACGATTGCGGTCTCTGCGTCTTTTGACTCGGCTATTTTTCTTATGTTTTTCATTTCTCTCCTGTTGATTGTTCTTTTTGTGCCGTTTTGCAGGTTTATGGTCGTGATGTTCTTCCCTGTTCTTGTGATCTGGAGGGTGTTATGCTGCTCTCTCAGTATGTCTCCTTTTTTAAGATTTGGCAGGCGGAGTGCGTAGGTTACGCGGTATATCTCTCGTCCGTCTCTTTTGCCGATGAGTTTTGGCGATTTGGTGAGTGTTGCTCCGTCTTCTGTTGTTATTCTCTGGGCAATCTGTCTGGCTGCCTTGTCTGAGCCTATGTAGAAGTCGGGTCCTTCCTTCCGTTTTATTGTTTTGGTGATGAAGGCTGTGCGATCTCCTCTTTCGTGGATCTTCTCTATGAGTCTGTTGATCTTTTCGGTGTATTCTTTTATCTCTTTGTCTGTGGGGATTTGATTCTCTCCTCGGAGTTGTATTATTGCTTCGTAGTATCCTCCTGCGAGTCTGCTGCAGGTGTTGCAGGTTTCGCGGTGGATGTGTAGGGTGAACTTGTCGCTGTAGGTGATCTGGTTGTTGTATATGGTTGCGTCTGCGTGGATCTTTACGATGCAGGTGGAGTTGCTGCGTCTTTCAAGTTTGAGTCTTACTTTCGGGTCTTCGGCGTCTTCGTGCATCTTGATATTCTCTTCTATTATGTTCAGTATTATTCTGTTTAGATCTTTCTCTTTATCAGGTTTTGTCCAGTTCTTTCCTCTGCGGTACGCTCTGCATTTTGGGCAGAGAGTTATTGTTATCACTCCTGGGTGTTCTATGAGTGTGAGTCTCTCGATGTGGCATTTTTCGCAGAGTTTGTGATGGAGTTCTTTAACAGGTCTTCCGCATCTGGGGCAGGAGAATTCGTGGTTCATCGATCTTCGCCTGTATCGGCTCCTCTCTTCAGAGTCTGATCTTCATTCTGTCGTATCCGAGTGGCCATCTCTCATCGGCTCTCTTCTGGGGTGAGTGGAGCTTCTCTGGGGTGTATTCGTCGTTTGGCTGGGTGCTGTTGTACAGACTCGCTTTGTTGTGCGGTGGATAGAGATGGCTTATATGTGTGAAGATCACGCTCTTTGCATCGGTTCTTCGTGCCATCTCGAGTGCTTCTTCTGCATTCATGTGCTTTATGAGTCTGATCTCTGGCGGTGCGATCGCATCTGCGATTAAGAGGTCTGCGCCCATCATTGCTTCGATACTCTCAACCGGGATCTCGAGTCGTGTGTCGCCTGTGATAGCCACTTTCTTGCCATTCTCCTCTATCACCATCCCTGCACAGTCTTTGAGCCTTGGGTGTGAGACCTCGAATAGTGTGAAGGTTGCGCCGATTAACTCGAATGGCTCGTGGAATCTGACGTCATACCGTTTTGGCTGTAAGAAGTGGAGGTAGTTCAGGATGTAGTCGAGTGTTGTTGTGACTCCGTAGACCGGGACGTGTTTCTGTATTCTGTGAAACTCCACAAACCCTGCGTAATGATCGTAGTGGCTATGTGTCCAGATGCACCCATCAACGTGTGTGATTCCTTCACGGATCAACTGGTATCTGAGGTCTGGTCCTGTGTCGATAAGTACTCTCCCTTTCTCAGTCTCGACGAGGATCGCTGACCTGAGCCTCTCACTCTGACCGCCATTCAGCGCGTCCTTGCAGGTGGGGCAACTGCAGTCGATCTTGGGCGTGCCTGTTGCATCTCCTGTGCCAAGCAATGTGATCCTCATGTGACCGCTTCTCTTGTCTTCAGGTTCATTCGATTATCGAACGAATGTATAGCTTTCAGGATGTCATCCTGCGTGAGCACTGTTCTCTCTTTTAGGAGCGCGCTTAAAACTGCGTCTCTCAAGACGACGCGAAGATCTGATCCAGAATAATCTTCGGTCAGCTCTGCAAGCTCTTCGGTATCGATCTCTCCCTCGATCTTTCTTAACAAAATCTCGAATATCTCTCTTCGCATATCTAAATCAGGAAGTTTGAATTCCACTATTTCATCAAATCTACGCCACACTGCATGATCAAGTAATTGCGGATGATTTGTAGCTGCTATCAAGAGAACACCATCTCTCACAAGACTTATATTATCAATAGCCTTCAAAAGTGTGTTTACAGCCCGTTTGAGTGCCGCGTTTTCGTCAGAAGAGCGATTTTTAGCCACGAAGTCAAACTCGTCAATGAAAAGTATACACGGAGACAATCTCTTTGAAAGATAAAAGGTGCGATCGATATTCTTAGCGGTCTCGCCAAGATACTGGTCTGTGATCATGGAGAGCCGTACCTCTATGAGCGGGAGATGAAGCTCGCGCGAGATGGCTCGTGCCATACTGGTCTTACCAGTGCCAGGAGGCCCTACAAAGAGCAGTTTTCCAATATCGGTGAGTCCAATTCTTTTCAGATACTCCCGATACTCGATGGCACGCCCGATCTTCGAGATCTCTTCAAGTTGGTCTTCGGTCAACACGAGGTCGTTGAGACTCTGCTCGATCTCGTCAGGTGCAGATATGTAGACAAGCTTCAACATATCATCACTATCCTTCTCACCTGTCACGTCCGCAAGCAGAGAATCGATCCACGCACGACTGGCCTCCTTTGGCAGGTCTGCCTTCTTTGCAGCCTCATAACTCGCGTTCAACAAGCCTTTCTTCTCGAAATAGGAGGATAGTACTGGATTTTTCCCTACCACCTCCCTAGCACCGGGTTGCTTCACAAACCACCTCCATGCAAGATCGAAGACCGTCAACGTTATCAACGAACCGAACTCTTCAAACTCAACGAAAGGAAGAGTTGCTAACGACTCCCTAATACCGTCAACTCCGTAAATCTGCTTTACATCACTCTCGGTGACGTAGACAGGACGCGGAACTGTCTTATCCACCGCACTCCAGTAATGCGCCCGGATATGATGTGGCATATCATCCACAGTGAAGTTCAGATCCTTATTATACAACTCAGTGGTCAACAATAGCTCGACCAGCGCAACCATCACATCCATCGATACACCAAGCCCAAAAGGACTGTTTTTATTTAAGCGATACAGGATATACTTTTCGCATTAACAAGACCTGCAGATCTACAACGCGAACTTTCTGACATTTTTTATTTCTAAACGCTGCGACTGACATCAGACCACATCCTTCTCAAGTAGATCTCTTTCTATCATCTCTCTGTGTTTCTTTTCAAGGAAACTGTAGACCGGTCCGTGCGGAGATCCGTTGATCAGCATCTGGATACCTGTGTGCGCTATCTCTCTCCCCCTTGGATTGCCGATGATGCTTATGGTCTTGCCGTAAACTGAGATGTTACAACCTGTCATCTTCTCGATGTACTCGCGCATCCTGCCGTTTGTTCCTATGACACGACTGCTTATCCGTTTGATCTCTTTCTCGTTCGCTGCTACACTTGAAAGGTTTATTATATCGAGCGTCAGTTCCTCTTCGTCCATGAGACGCAGCGCTTTTTCTGGGCTGAAACCCCTTCCAATCGCTGTGATAACATCTCTTATGCGCAGCTCTTCAAGCGGGTCTTTAGCGTTATAAATCTCTATCCTTCCAGTTTTGCTATCTATTCTCAGTTCACATCCGCCTTTTTCTTCTATGAGCCTCTTAGTACTCCCTTTCTGACCGATTATAACTCCTATTCTATCGTTAGGTACTACGATGTGTTGCGTCATCCTATCTTTCTCATCCATCTATTATTATATTGGTTATTATCTGTTATTCTTCTCAGGACCTCTCTCTTCGTGGCTTTCACACCATATCTCCTGAAGAATCCGACGACGTTCTCAATGTCTCGTTCCAAGAACTCTCTTGACCGATAGTGAGAGATGAGCACGCCCTGACCCATATCGATTATGACAGGCTCGTTCTCAGGACCGATCAGTATGTTGTACTCGCTCAGATCACCGTGAACCATTCCAGCATCCTGGTAGAGTCTTCTCATGAATTCGATCATCTCTTCAAAGATCTTCTCTCCATCCTCTCTCACCAGCTTCACATCTCGAAGATGTGGTGATGCAATACCGTCTTCTCCGATAAACTCCATCACAAGTACGTTTCGCTCAACTATGATCGGCTCTGGAACTCTTACACCGACATTCCGTGCTCTCAATAAGTTCTGGAACTCTTTTCTCGCCCACGCGAAGATCAGATCTCTCTTGGTGCGCTTCACGTTCTCAAAACGATGATCGCCAACGATGTAACCCAAGATCGCTTTGAAGTTACTCGATGATATTCTGTATATCTTAACGGCAAGCTCGCGATCACCCTTTCCTATAGCATAGAAGACGTTCGCCTCCTTTCCCGTGCTGATTGGGCCACCAAGCGCTTCGATGTAACCGCTGTTTGAGAGATGGTAGAGAGTCTTCAGTGTTGCATTGTCAAAAACGTTCTCCGTCACCTTGCGTTCATCAGAGTCACGCTCTTTGACTCGAAGTGCCTCAAGCCCAAACTCAACCTTCAAGATCCTCTTGTCAATGGAATCCGGCATAACTATCCATTGAGATAACCATGATCCCTGAGCCACTCAACATGCTGACCCCAGTAACGCCACTTCACATCAGCCTTCTCGTCCTGAAACGCCCAAGGAACAACTATAACCACATCCCCCTCCCTAATCCACATACGCTTCTTCATCTTGCCAGGTATCCGCCCAATCCGAACAACCCCGTCCACACACCGAACCCTTATCCGATTGGCACCGAGCATGCTCTCAACAAAACCAAGAATCTCGCCTTTACTCGCATTAGGCACCCGGACCCTGACAACCTCGTCAGCCGATTGACCATCTCTACCATGCTTTTCCGCCAGGATAACACCTCATAAACACAGATACTATACTTACCGACAAAGGTATTTATGCTTATTGCAACCCCTCCAAAGACCCGTCCACATAGGATTAAATACGGGAGACTATCTTTTATTTATGCTGAGGGTAAGGTGGGAATTGGGACAAAATTACCTCACCCTGATTGCAAATAAATTGTGCCACGGCTCCACGGCAAGCAGAGCATTCTCTCTCCTATCTTCTCTCTTCTGTCTAATCAACCACTCAAACCTTCTCTTATCTACAGAAAAGCCCGGTTCACTCAAATTCCTTTTGAAGTACCTCTTCAAAAACTTGTATGGGACTTTGACGATCTCTCTATAACTCTCAACCAGTCAAAACCAATCTTTGACAGGTTCTTCTTTGGAATCACATAGACAGCAGTTTCCTTACCAAGATAACTTTAAAGTCTTTCTTGTGCTGTAATACTTGTCCAGGGAGATAGATTTTATCTTTACTCCTATGTCTTTGAGCATCTTTATTGCTTTGTTGAATGCATCTTTCTCTGATCTGTTAGAATAGCCAAGACCAACGTGCATTCCTGTATCAATGTCTATTATCTTGAAAACGTATTTGAAGTACTTGTCTTTCTTTTTAGGGTTGGTTCTGTAGTGCTTTGTAACAATTAGGCTGTATCCAGTTCCATCTCCTGCAAACTCGCCTGAGATGCTTTCCTCTTTTAACAGGAAAATGAAGAGGTTGTGCAGAGCAAGCTTGAGTTCTTCATCTGCAATACAGTCTTTCTATCGTTTTGTAGCTTACTTTGAGACCAAACAAAGGCTCAAACGACTCCAATAATTCTTCTATATCCCTGTTTGATCTGTTCATAAGTCTTGCAAAGAGGAATAGCATAACCCTCTTCTCCAGATCAATTTCCTTTTGTTTGCCAGCTTTTTTCTGAATTCTGATCATCGCAACAGCTTCCCTAACATATTCTGGAAGCTTTCTCAGTCTTTTCTTAACGAGTTCTCTCTTCTTTTCCCATTCAGCATAGGGGTACTTCTTTTTCTTTTCTCTCCTTGTCTCCTTGACCAGTTCGTCTAAAATATCCAGTAACTCATTAACAAACTTCTTTGTTACTCTAAATTCCAGGTTCATATTCAGATTTTAACCAAAAAGTATTTAAGTATTTCTATGGATATACTAAAAATATGAGAAAGATTGAAGTGAAGAAAAATGATTTTGTCCTGAAAGAAGAAGTCGAAGTTGTTCTCGAGAAAAAAGCCACACCCTTTCGGTAATTCAGCAAAAGTTGATGTACCAAAGAGGTATATTGGGTGGAGAGCATATGTGATCATTGTCAAGGATTAAAAGATTTTGTCCCAAAACCTTTATAGTGAGAACAAATATAAGTTTTAGGAACATCTATGAAAAGTAAGACGATCTTGAGTAGTGGTGATGAAGAAGTTCTAAATCACCTCGCTAAAGTTGATTATGTGATTTTTTGTACCCTAAAGAGACAATGGGGGACGGTGTAATAAGGAAAGCAATACCAAATCCTGAAGATAAAGTACTAGTACTCGTTTATTTGGATGCAAGACATCAAAATCGCAGTAAAGTAAAAAAATGAAAAAATTTTCAACACTCTGCCTGATGATCGAGTAGTTAAAATGAAAAATCTAACCACGGCTAAAGAGTGGATGAAACATTTAAAGACTTTAGCAAAGCAATAACTAAGTGTAAGTGAATTTTTTGGAGATTATTCTGCAGAGTTGGGCGACTTTAATAGAGCGATTGTTAATTTTTCAAAAGCTATTGAACTTAAGCCAGATAACTATAGGGCTTATTTTTGTAGGGCGGCGGCATTAGATAAAAATGGCAATCATAAAACAATCATAAAAAAGCGATTGAGGATTATTCCAGAGCTATTGCTATCAATCCTTATTTTGCCGATGCATACTGTGGAAGAGGTCGAATTTATGGTTTTATATTTTATGATTTGAACAAAAGAATAGTTGATTGCACGCGAGCAATTTTATTAGATCCAGGCAATGTTGATGCATATTGTGGGCGTGGGTTTTTTGTTGAAATTGAAAAAAGTTAATTTAGACGAAAATGATTTTAGAAGAGCTTTGGAATTAGATCCTGACGATTACGAAGCAAAAGAAGGTTTAAAAATTATTGAGCAACACTATTAATATGGTTTATTCCTCAGAGGCTGTCCCTTTATTTCGTTTATCCAACTTTAAACTATTGACCTGAATGGAGGTGAGATAGGGGGAAATCACCATAAATTGGTTTGGAATGCTGGAATTTGCAATTTTTTTCCTTAATCCATCGATTTTTCTTAGTAAATCGGTTTTATACTCCCTTTTGTTCCATATGGTCTTGGAGTTGTGGGCTGTGCAGACGGTGCTCCATTCCATACTCCTTTTCCTCTTCATCTATTGCCTTCACTCCCTCCTTCGAGACCGTAGCTCTTTGAGGCGTTAGCCTTCACCACAGTACCATCAGATGCAGGTCAATAGGGTCTCTTTCATCTGAATCCATAATAAGTTTAGATAAGCACTAAAACATCTCCATATTTTTATCTCTAAATTCCAGCAAAGTGTGATTCAAAAATAACAAGGGAAACAATTCAAATCAAGAATTAAGTGTTAAAAATGGAAAAATTTAAAAACAGATTTATTTAATTAGTTTTCATGATTTTGAGAAGTGTGGTGGAGAGGATCAAGAGTGGAGAGATGGAAGAAGATGAATTTTGGTTTGTAGCTTTAGAGTTTGCTGAGGTTGTTGTGGAGAGAGCAAGAGGGATGTTCAAGACGAAAGAGACGTGTGACGACTATATCATAGAATATTATATTGTTGAGATTATGAGGTTCTTCTTTGGGTTCTCTTCGATTCTCTTTTACGTATTTCTGAGAGACCACAGGGAGTTGAAAGACTTTTTAAACCTTAAAGGTGCTTAAATCATTCTCAGATTACGAAGATTTCAGGAAGAAATCACACAGGACAAAAGTAAGGATAGACAATATAATAAAAAGGAATGTTAAAGAAGAAGCAGACGAGATCTATGGACTGGACACCACAGTTGTAACAGTGGATTTAAACAGAGTGGATTTAAACAGGCTGAGGAAAGGAAAGAAGATAAAGGATGGATTTTTTGATGCAGAATTCTGCCATGATTCTCTTAGAGGTTCTGAAGTCGGCTATATTGTCTGCACACTCTGATAAATCTCACGAATTTCTCGGTTGTTGAAAAACGAACCAAAGAAGGAAATCTGGAAAGAGATAGTAATATCAAATCTGGAAACCCAAAATGAGAAAATAAATGTTATTATGGCTGATACTGGATTCTTCGCCTACGATAACATTCTGTTACCTCTTAACTACAGAACAATTCCTCTAATAAAGGTGCTCTAATAAAAGTGAAAAGTAACATAGATGTAGAAAAGCTTAAAAAAAGAATTGAAAATCATCCAGCAAACCTATTCTGGCTTGACAGCAAATACAACAAGAATCTATCAAGCTTACTTAAAGATTTCAGTTACGCAATAAAACAAACAGTGGAAGGGATTAACAAATACGAAGAATTCACTGAAACAAGAAGCAGAATAGAATCTTTCTTCAAAATAGCATAAGGCAATATTTAGTTTGAAAGACTCGCATCTCTATTACCACAAACATGCGATTACAGAAATAAAAACGATCTCCTATGCTACACAAATGTTCTGTCAGTTCTACTTGAAGAATAGAATAAACATGGAAAGATTTATTGAAAGAATCAAGAGAAAAAACTCTAATACTGATTACACTTTGCTGAAATTCTTTAATTTCTATGATGAACCGTCCCAGTGGTTATTTAATTTTACAGAGAAACTGGAAAAAAGAGACCCTATATTGTTACCCCTTATGTATATGCCACACTTCCGATTGTCTGAAGCGGTATTGCCACTGACCAGGTTATTGTTGCTGGAAGTGTGCATAAGGATGCCTTGAAAGCTATTTGAAGCATCATTGTTGATGAGCCTGTTATCAACAGAAGCGTATAAAAGAATAGCGCAGCCGTTATCGCTTGAAACGATATTGTTCCTGAGGACGTTGCCGCTCGAATAAGCCAGACGAATGCCGTGCATATAGTTTTCGAGGGGGTATTCTCTGTAAGGATGTTGTTATTTGAACGATTCAGATAGATGCCATAATAGTTGTTCGATGCAGCACTAATAGAGATCATAGAGTGAGCTATACCACTGCCGACATAAATCCCTGCCTTCCTATCTCCAGTCGCACCTTCACCGTAAACCCACTGATGTTCACCCAGTCCGCGGTCACGTTGAAAACATGATCACTCGTTGATGCCGCCCGCACCGTCACCTCGTCCGCGCCCTTACCGATCAGCGTAACCTGCTTGTCCACATCCACGTTCTCGACATACGTCCCGCCCCGCACCTCAATCGTATCCCCATCAATCGCAGCATCCACAGCCGCCTGTATAGTCCGCGCCGCTGTGCCAGCGCACGCGAGCAGCAATGGTATTGCCAGCGTGGTCATTCCAACTGCGATTCTAAAGACACACCTTCTGCTCTCTACAATCATCTATTTTTTCCTCCCTTCTCCTGCTCTTGTGGAACTGCCTTTATCCTTTATCTATTAATATGGCAGTGTGCTATCTAAGACGTGAACGTGTTGGAATAAAAATCTTTCGAAATTATTTGACGCAGGACAATTATACTTATCTGTGAAAGATTATGAAATAGTGAGATTTTATCACGGATCTGTTATCCCTGCATCCGTGCCAGTGTTGCCTTGATCTCGGCGATCTCGCCTCGAAGATCCTTCACTTCCTCCATGAAGAGTTCTCTGAAATCATCCCGCAGCAGATGAACTTCTTCCTTTACTTCCATAAAGCCTGTTTTCATCTCGCTTTCCACGTCACTGAATCCTTCTTCAGTTAATCTTATCAAAGAGTCCTGTTTCTCAAGCATCTTCTCTTGTCCCTCTGCCAATTTATTAAAGCCTGCTCTCATTCTGGTGTTCATGCTGCTGAAACCATCTTTTGTGGTATCGATCAACTCTTTCAAGAGATCTGCTGCGGTATCAAGTCGTTCATCGTTCTCGCCCCCTCTTTCGTTATCTCCTCTATACCACTGTAGAGCCCCTCTGTATTCTCCCGCACTATCGTGAAACTGAAAGGCTTAAGTGGCCTGTACTGTGGAATATGCACCCCCATGTATCGGTAAGGTCTAATATTTGCATAGAGATCAAACTCTCTTCGCAACCTCACTAACACACTCCTATAACGAGGATCAGGCGGAGTGGTGACAGCACCGAGGAGTGCGCAGTCACACCCCTTCATCAACTCAAGATCATCATCCAATGCCACACCCACACGTCTCCACTTCCCATACCCAACTTCAACCGGCACAAACTCAACCCCAAGCTCCAGATGCTTCAGGAGATCCACAGCCACAGGGACGATCTCACGTCCCACACCATCACCCTCAATCACTGCAACACTAACACCCATCATCGATCAAGAGCTTATTATAGAACGTATATATAGAACGATTATCCTGTTAGATCGAAGCGCACTCTTTACCGTACGTTGATTCTGTACTTCTTTGATTCTATTCTCGGCTCCTTCTTTGGAAGTGTTATCTCAAGTATGCCATGTTCAAGTTTTGCATCGGCTTTCTCTGGCAGTATATCCTCAGGGAGAGTCAATTTGCGGTAGAACTCTGCAGATCCACGCTCCTGATGCAGATAACCCTCTCTTTCTTCCTTTTCCTCTCTTGCCACTCTGGCTGAAAGCTCTACCTCGCTTCCCGTTACCGCTATCTCGATATTCTCCTTAGGCACACCTGGCAGTTCGACTCTCAGCTTCAACTCGCTTCCAGTATCCACGACATCCACGAACGGCTCACGATAAGCCACTGCACCCGTCTTCCATGGTGAAAACGTCTGCCTCCTGCGGGTTGAGAATGGCGACCAGAAAACTTCGTCAAAAGTTGCCATAAAATCTTCAAACAACCTGTCCACTTCATTCCACAGTTCATATGGGCTCTTCAATCCAAATACAGAGCCTCTTCCCTCCGAAAGAACTTCTAACTTTCCAGATTCCTTCTTCTTTTCATCCAGCTCTTCCACTTCATCTACCATTCATCACACCTCCATTCTTGGACGAAGATCAAAATAATATATTATTTGTATCTCTTATAACCATTCTGGTCAGGATCGCGGACCCGTCCACATAAAATTATAAATACGGGAGATACGGGAGACTATTTTTTATTTATGCTGATGGTAAGGGAAATTGTTGAAGAGTTGAGGGTATTTGAGAGGAGTAAGGTGCCTTTTCTATGTTGAGATTCTCGGTATTGCGACCTCTATTTCAGACGTCTTCTCTCGGCTCAGGAGGACTGCCAGAATTCTCTCTCTGAGCTTCATCCGGTCCATATAGACCTCTGGTTTGAAGAGAGATTGCCTGTTGCATCAGAGAAGAATACTTGATAGCGTTAGACGAAACAGTTGTTAAAGCAAGATAAAAAGGCGTATTATGTCTATTCTTCGGTAGATGTGGAAAGAAATGAGTTAATTCTGATGAGAGTTTATACAAAGAGGAATTATCTTGTTACAAGGTCCTTCAGAGAAGTGCTAATAGTTCTGTGAGAAGAAGACCAAAATTCATCATTGATAAAGCTCCCTGGCTTATAGATGCGCTGAAAAGCCTGGATCTGGAGCTTGAGCGATCAGTCCTTTCGGAGCATGAAATCCACCCAAAAGATTTCATGCAACACTAAAACAGAGAATAAAGAAATTCTTCTGCTAAATTAGCTCTTTTAATCCTGTTAAAAACTGAAATTTGTTCTGTAATCTCTTTATGCTTTATTATAATCGGTTGAGGTGGTGATTATGTTAAGTGGACACGTCCGGTCTGAATCGTTATGTTTATCCGATGGTTTTTTATTTTTATAGATAATATAATATTGTGTCTTTGTGGCAACTCTGAATGTTGGTGAGTAGTTTCCTTGTGCATAGTAAACTATAAGCGTTCTTATGGTTCAAGTAATTGTGAATCGGGCTGGAGGTTTCTTGGGTTGGGCGATCGGTACGCACCGCATGTTGCTGAGATAAGGATGGCGCTTGGAGATAAGGTTGGCGAGAGTGTGATACTTGAGGATCTGGAGAAGCTCGTTAAGTACCGGGTGCCGTTAGAAGAGGCAAAGCGGAGTATCATCAAGAAACACGGTGGGACTGGTTCTGTCAGAAAGTCACTCTCTGAGCTAACCCCGAATGATCGGATGCTTGAGATCACAGTCAAGATCTTGAGCGTCTCCAAGCGGGATGTTGATGTGCGAGGCGTGAAGCGCAGGATACTGAGCGGCATCCTCGGGGACGGGACCGGGCAGGTGCCCTTCATTGCGTGGAAGGAGTTCGATCTTAAGAAGAACGATGTGGTTGGGATAAAAGGGGCTTATGTTCGATTGTGGCAGAGCCAGCTCCAGGTAAATCTCGGAGAGCGATGTGAGATCACAAAGGATGTCGGGGAGATTCCTGAGATCGATGCAGAGATCCTTCCAACAAGGCTTGCTGATGTGAAGGCGCACATGTCCAATCTCTGTGTCGTGGGTGTTGTACTGGAGGCTCGCAAAGAGGTCGTCAGCATGAAAGATGGCGATGGCGAGCGTACGATCATCGATGGCGTGCTCGCTGATGAGAGCGGGAAGCTCAGGTTCACATCATGGATCGAGGATGAGAGGATCACACCTAGGAAGACCCTGCGAATCGAGAACGTATATGTCAAGCCGTTTCGCGGGGTTCCAACTATCAATATCAGTGAAGAGGCATCAATATCCCTCCATGAAGAAGAGATCACTCCTATAGACGGGGCTCTTCACTGCAGCATCTCTGAACTTCTCAAACGGGACGGGGCACTCGATGTGATCGTTGAAGGGAACGTGGTATCGGTGAGATCAGGTTCAGGTTTGATCAGACGATGCCCAGACTGCAGTCGTGTCATTCAGAATAATACCTGCAGGGTTCATGGAGAGGTTTCACCGGTCACAGATATGCGTGTGAAGTCAGTCATCGATGATGGAACCGGTTCGATCATGCTCGTTCTCAGCTCTGAACTGACAGAGACGCTCTGGGGACACACACTGAGAGAAGCAGAGGAGATGGCATCAAAAAGAGCACCCGACTCTGTAGAGAGGGATATACGAGAGTCTCTTACGGGAAAGAGGATAACTGCACGTGGCAACATGAATAATGGCGAGTATGGTGCGTCGCTCGTTGCAGAATCGGTCTCGTTTGTGAAAAGAGACGTTAAAGAAGAGGCGATCAAGTTGCTAAAAGAACGGGGAGTGCACGAGAATGCTTGATCGTGAAACAGCGTGGCGCATCTTTGCCTCTGAGTTCAACAGATCAGATCTTATCGAGAGAGGAGAGGAGAAACAAGCACCACACTATCTCATCACACCGACCGGGGCACGATGCAACCGCGTCTTCGTTGTGGGCGTTATAACCGAGAGTGAGAATATCGGGCGCGAGAACGATCTCTGGCGCGCACGTGTGGCAGATCCAACAGGAACGTTCACGATCTATGCAGGACAGTACCAGTCAGAAGCCGGGATATTCATCTCAAAAGCCGAGATACCTTCATTCGTTGCAGTGATCGGAAAAGCCAGAACATATGAGAGGGGAGACGGAGAGATCCAGAGATCGATCAGGCCAGAAGAGCTGAACACCGTCGACGAGTACACGCGCGACCTCTGGATACTCGATACGGCACGAAAGACCCTTGAGAGGATAGACTCGATGCGGATCGGCATCAAGGCAGGGATTGAATCAGAGAAGCTTGCAGAGTATCTCCAATCGCAGAAGATAACACGTGAACTCTCCGACGGGATAAGCCGCGCACTGAGACACTACAGTGAGATCGAAGAGTATCTAAAGAGGCTCGAAGAAGAAGTCTACCGTGCAGTGAGAACGATACTCTCAGAAGAAGAGATGACCGCTTCGAGAGGCGAGGCGATCGAGGAAGTAATCGAACCCAAGGAATACGTTGCAAACGTGATGGAGATGCTTGACACCGGAAACGGGGTACATTACTCAGACCTAACAGAGGCAGTGAGCCAGGCAAAGATCACACCAGAGACGCTCGAGACCATCATAAAAGAACTCATGTCCGAAGGGCGCTGCTACGAGCCAACGATCGGAGTACTGCGCATAGTCTAAAGAGAGTAGAGATCACCGCCAAGGTATATTTATATCATCCACTTGAATATAGACAGTATATGCGCTTTGACCTGCACGTCCACTCCACCTACTCAGGAGACAGTGTAACAACGATCCATGAGATCATAAAACAGGCAGAGGTAGCAGGGCTCTCCGGTGTTGCGATCTGCGACCATAACACCACCGAAGGAGGTCTCAGAGCAGCGAGACTTGCAGAAGAACTACATACAGATCTGCAGATAATTCCCGGAATAGAGGTCTCAACGAGCGAAGGACACCTCCTCATACTCGGAGTAACAGAGTCCATCCCACCAGGCAGAACAGTTAAAGAGACGATCAGAGCAGCAGAGAGACTCGATGGACTCTCCATCGCACCACACCCATTCAAGTATGGTAAAAAGAAAGGCATCGGGTATAGAGGGAGTCAGAATGTTGATGCAATCGAGACGATGAACTCACGATGCAGATTAATCTGCTCCAACCGGCGAGCCAGAGAAGCTGCAGAAGCACTCCAGAAGCCACAGGTAGCTGGAAGTGACTCACACCAACTCGAAACGATCGGAAGAGCGTACACCGAGATTACACCAAGAGGAGGGGAGAGTATTCTTGACGCGATACGAGAGGGGAGAACACGACCCGCAGGACGACTCGCACCAATCAGGGTAATGGTCAAACAGGCTTATCGAGGAGTGCGCCGCAACCTCAAGCCACAACACCGTCTAAAATAGTTTTCTTAAGCTCCAGAGGAGTCTTGGATTCGTTTTGAAGAGGAGCGAAAGCAGGTCAAAGAGTCCCATCCTCGCAATATCCTTGTCTTTGATGGAGTGCGCAAGGGTGTTCAGATCCTTGTCGCTGAGCTGAACGAGCCTTTCCTTCACAACGAGTGACCTTGCAAGAGATGCCCCGATCTTCTCTCGCCATCGTTCTTCATACTCTTTGAGAGCCTCTCTCGAAACGTCTCCCTTCTCAAGAGATTCTGCTGCAACATCACCTGCGATCACACCGGCGTCGAGCGCATTCAGGATGCCACCGCCAGTGACTGGATCTGACTGGCGTGCAGCATCTCCAACAAGCATAAGACCGTCCGCAATCGTTCTCTTGATAGGACCACAGACAGGCACGCCTCCAACAACGACCTCGACAACCCGCGCAGAAGGAAAGTTCTTATTAACAAACCGTGTCAAGAGCTCGATCGGCATACCACTCTCTGAGCGCGAACCCAGAACACCTATACCAACATTCGCCATCCCATCACCCTTCGGAAAGACCCAGACATACCCACCCGGCGCAAGTCTGTTGCTGAGATAGAACTCGCAGTAATCATCGACCTCGACCCCCTTCAAGAGGAACTGAGCACAGGTCTCAATATCTCCAGGAGCAAGCGTAGTCTCTATACCAGCCCACCGCCCAACCATAGACTCCACACCATCAGCGCCCACCACAAGACCTGCCCTCACCTCAACAGCCCTGCCAAGACTCCGCCCCAGAATACCTGCAACCCGCCCGTCCTCTCTAATAAGACCTGTGGCAAGCGTCTTGACCATCACATCAGCACCCGCATCCGCAGCCTCTTCTGCGAGAACTCTATCAAAGATCTTCCGCTCCAACACATAACCGACCTCGACACCCGAACCCTCCTCAGATATCTCAAGCCTCGTTCCATCAGGCGCAAAGACCCGCGATCCCCTAACCTCGGCAGCTATCCATCTTGGATCAGGCTTGATGTGTCTCTTTATCCCTCTCTTACCAGCACCTTCTGCACATCGCACTGGATCCCCGATCTCCTGCCGCTTCTCAATCAAGAGCACATCAAACCCTGCCTCTGCAGCTCTTTTTGCAGCGGAAGAACCCGCAGGGCCCGCCCCAACCACAACAAGATCATATCTCTTCTTTATTATCACCCACCCACCACCTCAAGAGCGCCAATCGGACAGATCTTCACACATATACTGCAGCTCTCACAGAGCTCATCGTTCACCGCAATCCATGTCTCCACAAGCTCAATCGCAACATTCGGACAGACGCCAACGCATGCACCACAGTAACCACATCTGTATCGATCAACACGAACCGTCATCTAATAACCACTTATCAATACGTCAGTCACACAATAACACAGAGACAGGATATAAAACTTGCCAGACAAGCCAACCAGTACACAATCGTTAAATATCAGTAAAACAAGGGAGAGTGTACTTATTCTGCGCCGGTAGTGTAGCGGTTATCACTGTGGCTTGCCAAGCCATAAACTCGGGTTCGATTCCCGACCGGCGCACCAATTCTACACGGTATCTCTTCTCTTTTTTTCTTGTTATTTTTTCTTTTGTGTTGTTGTTTGTGTGATTGTGCGTTGTGTTATTTGTGCTTGGGGTGTTGTGGGTGTGTGTGTTCCGCCTGTTGTTGTGTGGTTGCATTTGGTGCATTTCCAGATTCCTGTGTGGGTGCGTTGTAGTGTGTTGTGTTTGCATTGTGGGCATTTGTATTTTTGTTTGGTTCTTGCTTCTATTGTTGCTGTTATTCTTCTGAGTTTTCTTCCGTATCGTGCTCCGTATCTTCCGCTTGTTCCGGTTTTCTTTCCTTTCTTCTTCTGTTGTGTCATCTCTTTTTACACCTCGAGTAGTTTTTCGCGTAGTTTCTGTGATTGTTCTCTTGCGAGTCTGGTTATCTCTTTGATCTGGGTTGTGGTGAGTGGTTCTCTCCCGCTTTTCTGTATTGCTGATATGGTGTTGTTGGTGTTTGTGATGATTGTGAGTTTTGCTCCTGCTACTTCTTCTTCTTCGTCTGTTGGGTCTAGTATGATTGTGTTTTCGAGTGTTATTGCTGTTGTTGCTATTGGGAGGTTTCTTATTGGTAGTCGTTTATCGTTCTCGTTTTCGTCTGTGTTGAGTTGGTATCTCTGGGTTGGTATTTTGGTCTTTAGTAGTGCTGCTGTTGTTGCGAGTGTTGCTGCGTCCATGATGTTTCCTCTGTCGTTGAGGACGTGGATGTCTATGAATATGATCCATACTTTTTCTCCTGGTGTGATGCATAGTTGTTTTAGGTCGATTGCTTTTGATTCTCTTATGCCTCGGTCTATTACTCGTGCGAGTTCGATTGCGTCTTCTCTGGGTGGTCCTGCTTCGAAGTTTGGTGATGCCATTGGTGGTAGTTCTATGTTTGTGATTATCACGCCTTCGTCTGGTGTGTCTGGGAATGGTTCTCCTGGTTGTATTTTGATTCCTGCTGTGAGGTAGGTGTTGCCGAGTTTTACGCTTGCTGATCCTTCTGCTTTGTCGATTATGTCTGTTTTTATCTCTATTTCTCGGTATTCTTCGAATTTTCTTCCGTCTGCTCGTTTGTTTTCGAGCATGAGGTTGTAGATGTGGTCTTTTTTCAGTTGGCTCATTGTGTCGTTGTTCACTTGTTCTCCTCCTCCTCTTCTTCTTCTTTGTTGTTCTCTTCTTTTTCGATCTCTTTCTTGTATCGTTCGATCAGTGCGTCTCTTTGGAGTTCGTATATCGTTCTGCATCCTTTTTGTGCCATCTCGATTGCTCTTTCAAGCTCTTCTGCTGTGAGGTTTCCGTCCATTTGGAGGAGTGTTATCTCTCCTTTCTGTGTCATTGCGAGTGGCATGTCTGCTTCTCCGTAGTTGTCTTCTTCTTTCATTGGGTCGAGTACGAGTTCTCCATCGACTTTGCCGACTGCGCAGGCTGAGACGAGTCCGCGCATCGGTATGCCTGCGTCTGCGAGTGCGACCGAGGCTGCGTTTATCCCGACTGTTCTTGTTCCTGCGTCTGCTTGGAGTACTTCTACGAAGACGTCAATACTTGCTTTGGGGAAGTTTTCTCTGAATATTACTGGTTCTAGGGCTTCGCGACTGACTTTGGAGACTTCTGTGCTTCGTCTGTCCGGTCCTGGTCGTTTTCGTTCTTCTACTGAGAAGGATGCCATGTTGTATCTGAATCGTACTATGGCTGTTGTTGGTCTCTGCATGTGGCGTGGGTGAACCTCTCTTGGTCCATAGACTGCTGCAAGGATCTTGTTCAATCCGTGTTCTATGTAGCATGATCCATCGGCTCGGTCGAGTACTCCGACCTCGATCTTTATCGGTCGTATCTCCTCTGGTCTTCTTCCATCTATCCTGATTCCATCGGTTATGAATCTCTCTGGCTTTGTCGCCATGGTAATAAACTAGCACCACCTGTTACTTCTTCTTGTATTATTCTAATAGTTCGTTCAGTATATTATTCTCTTCTTCGCTCTCGCCATTGGTGGGAGAGTCGCTAGCTCCAAGGAGCCTTGTCAGGCGATCGGTGAGCCCTGGGATGTGAGACTCTCGCTCGATCTTATCGATCGCTTCTGCTGCGCGTAGACTCTCGCAGGCTTCTCCATCGATCCAGACACGCCCGTTCTGACCGACGATGATCGAACAACCGGTTGCGTTCTTTATGAGTGAGATCATCGAGCCACCGTGTCCGATGAGACGTGGGACCTTTGATGGAGAGATCTCAACGATTCTACCGCTCCGGATGACCTTGAGCCGTCTGTCCCGCATCGTGAGTTCGATATTCATCATGGGATCGACCTCTTTAACCATTAGAAGGACTGCCTCGCCGACCTTGAGATGTGTACTCATCTCGTCAAGCTCGATCCTCTCAGGGTACTCAGAGACGTGAAGAAGTCCTTCATACGGGGATCTGATATCGATAACCCAGTTAGAGAAGATGATCTCTTTCACAAACCCGATGATAAGATCGCGTCTCCTGGGAATATACCTTCCAGAGAGCGGGATGACCCGTATCGTCCTCTCACGCTCGCTCAAGAGACCATAGAGACTCGCGTAGAGACTCCCATCTCTGGCATACGTCCCATCACCACGCCTTGACGTCTCATGGGATAGAAGATCGCCAGGTATCACGATACGCTGCTTCTCACTCAAGACAGATCAAACTCCCAAAAATATCATCCTCTCTTAACGAGTCGTGTCTCGACCTCGCCATGAGTCAAGCGGTTCAACGCCTCATAGAGATCGTCCTGCAACCCCGCGGGGAGTCGAAGAACCCCGATCCACGAGCCATCACTCTGCCACTCCTCCTCAAGGATCCTGCCGAAGCGAGAGAGAACCCCGCGCACCCTTCCACTGAAGATGGAGGAGACCTTGACCGCGAGATCGACCTCTTCGAAGCGGATCGGGATGATCGGGCGAATAGCCTTCATAACCCTACCCACCTCTTCATCCACACTCTTCAACGGATCAACATGGACACCAGCCTCTCTTATGGCACGTTCAACACGCTCAGGCGGATGAGGCGCACCAGTCTGCGGATTGATAGCATTCCTCGCAATGAAACTGACGATCCGCCTCGTCTTCTCCTCCTGAAGACGCCTCCTTTGAAGGGCTGTGAGATGAATCTCACCCTCAGAGACGATCCGACGAGCAACCTCCAACCGATCACTCGTCCCAAAGACCCTCACAAGATCAGATTGACTCGGCCTCTCACCAGTGCGGGCATCGAGAAAGACATCCTCAACCGCCAGGAGATCCTCCAGATCGAGACTCTCGCCAGACCTCAGAGACTCAGCACCACTCGGATCGACAAGAACCTCAAAAGAGACCCCGCCACGCCTAAGACGCGCAACAACAGCATCCTCGAGACGAACCAAGCCACTGACACCCCCCTCTACTTGGAGAGTCACTCTGGAAGCGACTCCAGAAAAGCCTTAACATGAGAAGAGACCTCCTCCTCAGAGAGCTTCCTGAACCGCCCGGTAGAGACCTCAATAACACCACACTCAACCGTGACACGATCAAAACCACCCTCAGAAGAGACGAACAACCCCTCCAAGCCAAGGCGAATAGCACCATCAAGATCAAGACCGTCAGAGTACTTCTCCTCAAAGAGCTCCATCACTTCGCCACGCCCAGCACCAATAGCCGTAGCCCTATACTCCAACAACGCACCACTCGGATCGGTCTCAAAGAGCCTCGCAACACCACCATCATCCAGACCACCGATCAAGAGCGCAGTACCATACGGACGCACACCACCAAACTGCGTATACGACTGCTTATGATCACAGACACGCTTAGCCAAAACCTCCACACCAATAGGCTCGTCATACGTCACCCTATTAATCTGAGCCTCCACCCTTGCCCGATCGATGAGCGCACGCGCATCCGCAACCAGACCAGAACTGACAGCACCGATATGCGAATCAACCTGAAAGATCTTCTCAACCGACTCAACCTCCAACAACCGACTCGACACCCTCTTATCAACAAGCAACACAACACCATCGAGAGACTTCAACCCAACCGCCGTCGTACCACGCTTCACAGCCTCACGAGCATACTCAACCTGAAACAAACGACCATCAGGACTGAAGACAGTAATAGCACGATCATAACCCATCTGATGACCAAACTGCTGCATAACCAAAGACAACTCCAGACAAAAACCAAAACAAACAGAAGACAACAACACAACTAATAAAGCTTATGGCACCCAAGAAGAAGAGACCCAAAAAAGAGAGAGAAGAAACAACTCCCTACACCACCAGACACTCCAAACACAACCCACAACCCGCCAACGACCAAGACGAAACAAACTCATCCCAATTCCATTATGCTCTGTAGCTCAGGTTAGAGTACGAAGAGTGTGAATAGGAGGTATGCTATTGTTAGCATTATTAGGGAGTGTTTGAGTCCTGATAGGGCGTTTCCTTCGCCCATGACGCCTGCTATGAGTCCTGAGCAGATTCCTTGGATTGTTGCTGCGTGGAAGAAGATTCTGTTGTATGTTATGAGTGTGTTCTGGTTCAGTGACATTGGTATGCTGCTTCCTGCTCCTACTGCTCCTCCGCTTCCTGCTTTCACCATCTCTGTCAGGAAGGTTGTTGATATGATGTAGATTATTCCGACGAAGACCATGAATGAGATGTAGATTATTACTACGTAGATCAGCATGTTGATTGAGCGTTCTTTCTTCAGTTCTTGTTCTGCTGATGCGTCTCGTGCTGCGACGAGCAGTACTTCTCCGATGTCTCCGCTTGATTCGTTTGCTTTTGTGATCAGTGTGATTGTTCTTGCGACTACGTGTGTTCTGATTCTGTTTGCGAATCGTGTGAGTGCTTCGTTTGTTGATAGTCCCCATTGCATGTCGTTCCACATCTTTCTTATCTCTTTTGAGAGGTGTCCTGTTTTTGTGCGGGTCATTATGCGGATGGAGTCTCGTAGTGTCATTCCGGTCTCGTTGGTGCTTGCGAGTTTTTTCAGGAAGTCTGGTATCTGTGATTGTAGTTTCTTCTCTCTTCGTTCTTTGTATTCGTGGAGTAGTGCGAGTGGTGTGATTATTATGTATGTGGCGAGTATCATTCTGCTTGTGATGAGATCGAGTCTCTCTGGTGATGTCTTTGCCTCTATGAGTGATGCTATGATGATGATCAGTGCTATTGGCATCGTTACTGCGAGTATGTAGATCGGTTTCTCTTTCACTGGCTTCAGTGGGTCGCGGAGTGCTCTTTTGATCTCTATCTTCTTTCGTGATCCGATGAATTTTTTGAAGAGCGCTCTCTCTTCTTCTGTGATCCTTTCTGGGATTATGATCTCTTTTCCGAGCAGTTTCTTCTCTGGTAGGAGTGGAACCTCTCCTGTTACACCTGGTGTTATTATGCTGATCATAACTACGAACATCACCGAGCCGATCGGTATCATGGCGTAGACTATGGCGTAAAGTGAGGACATGGTTCCGGATCCCATCACGTTCATCATTACAGAGAGAATTATTATGAAGAGCGGTCCTGCCACGAAGGCGGTGACGTATGATTCTGCTATCAGGGCAAGGGTCTCAAGGAAGCCTTTCTGCTCGATCTTCTCCTCGCGTAGGAATTGTTCGGATTTGTCCTTGAAGTAGGTGGGAATGTCACCACCACTGTCGATCACTGTAAGAAGATTATGGATCATGTCCTGAAATTTTTCTGACGGTGTGGTCTTGGTTGCGTTGTGGAGCGCTGTGCGCAGATCGTTTCCAAAGTAGTCCATGTCACGGAGTATCACATCCACCTCCTCTGAGACTGCACCATAGGTATCCTTCGAGTTTGCAAGTGCACGCAGAACCTCGATGATGTTCATCCCGCCGCGGCTCAGCGCATACATGAACGTGACAGCGTATGGCAGATTCTTGTTGATCTCGCCCCTGCGCTCCCCAGCCTTGAACGAGGGGTAGATATAGAAGAGCGCGAAGGTGATGCCTCCGAAGACGATGGTTGCGAATACCGTGATGTAGAGGCCTATTATGATCTCACGATACTTGAGAAGCCACGCCAGTTCGGGGCGTATACGCAGGTGTGTGAGGGTTGGTGGAAGACCCACTATGTGAATCACGATATAGGCAAGTATCAAGCCGATGATGACGCCTATTATGGCACTTATGACCGAGTAGAATATCGTGTTTGATAGGTAGAGCTCATAGGAGAGCGGGATGCGTGCCTGGCGCATCTTGGTATGGAGTGACTCGAAATGCTCCTTTCTTGTCTTTATCCAGTCACCGATCAGGACGAACGGGAGTGCTTTGAACTTGGCAATCCAATAGCTTATATCATCGGAGATATCTTCCAGTTTCACTCGTGTTCTTCCAGACTTTTGATCTGGACGATCTGTAGATTTCTCAGTAATCTTGTGTTTCTTGTTGGGTTTCTTGCTGGTGTTGAGATTCTTCGTGAGGTTCTTCGTAATGCCTGAGACTCTCAATATACCCAAAACACCCCCGATCCCTTATTCTATCCCGAACTCTCGAAGCACTTTCTCTGGCATCGTATAATAATCCCTGAATATGGTTGCAACCTCTCCAAACTCTGTTATCTTATGTTCCACCATGTGGTGAAGGATCTTTATGCGTCTCTCGAGTTCATCGTTCAGTTCCTGTTTTGTCCATCCGCGCTTAACCCTCACATCTTCGAGTGCCTTCGACCCTCCTGTCATCACGAACTTATCGCTCATCGAGTCCCAGTTGAATATATCATTGGTGCGGATGTTCCGGGTGTTGGGATCGATGTCTATTATCTCGACCAGTTTCAGGTTGCGTCGCACCCTCTTGCCCTTGAAGTACGTCTGTCCCTGGATGCTCAGTATGTTCAGTGCCTGTAGCATCGTTCTGGGCACGCTGATCGGTGGATTCTCAAGCCTGTGTATCGCATTCTCGACAGAGTCGGCGTGCATCGTGGAGAATGTGGTATGCCCTGTGCTCATCGCCTGAAAGAGTGTGAGAGCCTCCTTTCCTCTGACCTCGCCAACGAGGAGGTATTCTGGGCGCTGTCTCAGTGCTGCACGCAGCAGCTCGTACATATCGACTGCGCCTTGCTTGTCTGCTGTGAACGAGTCACGGGTGACGCTTGGTATCCAGTTCGGGTGCGGGAGTTTCAGCTCGCGGGTATCCTCGATCGATATGATCTTTGCCTCTGGCGGCACAAAGAGCGAGACCGCGTTCAGGGATGTTGTCTTCCCAGAGGCTGTTCCGCCTGCAAAGATTATGCTGCAGTTGTTCTCGATGCATAGCCACAGGTATGCCATCGATGCCTCCGAGAACGTGTTCCATCCTATGAGGTCTATCGGTGTTACGGGCACCTCGCTGAACTTTCGTATGGTGAAGGTGCCGCCGTGAGCTGTAACCTCTGTTCCGAGCGTCATCTGGATGCGTGAGCCGTCTGGCATCGTGGCGTCGACGAGGGGCTCTGCGATCGATATGTGTTTTCCGCTGCGTTGTGCGAGCCTGATTATGAATGCGTTCAGATCTTCTTCAGAGAAGACGATGTTTGTTGCGATGTTCTGGTATCGTTTGTGAAAGAGGTATATCGGGATGTCATGCCCGTTTGCCGATATGTCTTCAATCATCTTATCGTGCATCAATGGGTCTATCTTGTCATAGTCTATGAAGTCCCGTTTCACATAGTAGAGGATCTTCTCGAGCTGGAGTGGTGTTATCGTTATGGCATAATCCCTGATCAGACGTTTCACTTTCCTTGTCAGTATCTCTCCCTTATCTTCTTCGTTCTCTATCTCCTCTACGAGGAGTGCGTCTCTGAGCCGATCTTTTATCTCGAGGAGGAGTGTCTCTTCGATCGGTGTTAGCTCTGGCTCGATCACATGGTACTCGTTGGTATTGGTCTCTTCATTGTGAAGTATCGCCACCTTGGCGTAAGGCTCGTTCACCCAGTAGGTTGTGACCTCTGTGTACTTTCCATCTGGTGGAGAGCCTATGAGTGGCCCATGTATCTCTGGGTCATAGGGAGTCTCGACGAGATCATCTTTCTTTAAAAATTTTTTAAGCTTGCTTATGATGGTCTCTTTTTCTTCTTCCCCCTTTTCTCCGATTATTTCTTTCGTTTTTCTACCTTTCAACTCTGATAATATCTTTTTTTGAGTTGATGGTGTATTTTTTACCTCTTCTTCTATTTTTATTTCTTCTTCTCTCTTCACTTCTTCTATTTCTCTCTCTGGTTGAGAGTCCTCTGACTTCTTCTCCAGAGCATAGAATTCTTCCTTCTCTGGGATTGCCTCTACTTTTGGCAGAGGTGTGTCGTATCTGTGATCTGGTGTATTTCTCTTCAAAGTGTTATGTTTCAGGATTATTCGATCCAGCAATCGCCGTGCTTCCATTATCTCTGCTGATGCGTCCTCGACTCTGAGATGCTTCGCCTCCGCCTCTTTCAGCATCGATTTGAACTCTGGCAACTCAGAGTATTCGAGATCCTCATACCTACTGAAACGCTCCTTCAACTCCGTTATCCTCTTATGGTCTATGGTGAATTGCTGAGAGCGCTTCCTGATTGCCGTTTTCACCTCTTCAGGGTTGATCTCTGGATCGCTGGACTTCAACTCCTCTATGAATTCCTCGATCTCCTCGTCTCCTGGTTCAGGTCTTCGCTGGAGGAACTGCGTGATCTCTTCTCCGTGTTCTACCTTCATGAATGATGTCCTCGTTTTTCTTCTACCATAACCAACTATACATAATTATAATTATTACAATTATTTGTTCTCTTGGTACATAAAAACTATCCTCCATAAGAGGAGACTCTTCACCTAGCGTTCGCAGTTGCTTTGAGAAGAGAGATAAAACCCACAGGAATTAGATATATATTGTTTGAAGCGTTGTAGAGAATGGTTCACCATGACACTGACAGACAAAAAGATAGGTTTTATAGGAACCGGCAAAATGGGCACTGCCCTGATAAAAGGACTCGTTGAGACGGGTGCAGTTGAATCCAAGAAGATATATGCGAGTGATATCAGTGAAGCAGTCCTGAAGAACGCTGTTCAGGAGTACCACATCATCCCATGCTCTGAGAATGATGATCTCGTGAATAAGAGTGATGTGATCGTCCTCGCAGTGACGCCACAGATACTTGAGAGCGTGCTTCACGGAATAAAAGATCAGATACGTAAAGACCATATCGTGATATCCATCGCTGCAGGCACACCCATAAGATTCATACAGGAACACCTGAACGCTGAGGCAAGAATCATCCGTGTGATGCCAAACATCACCGCCACCGTAAACGAAGCACCATCAGCCATAAGCCTCGGGCCAAACGTCTCTTATGAAGACGCACAGATCGCAAAGACCATATTCGAGTCGGTCGGGCGCACGGTTGTGGTCCCAGAATCACTGATGGATGCAGTGACCGGACTATCCGGAAGTGGTCCCGCGTTTGTCGCAATCTTCATCGAGGCAATGGCTGACGCAGGCGTCTACTGTGGGCTTGATAATGGAACCGCTCTCATGCTTGCAGCACAGACGGTCCTCGGCTCGGCAAAGATGGTGCTCGATCTCGGAATACACCCGAACAGGCTGAAGGAGATGGTGACATCACCAGCAGGGACCACGATCAGAGGAATCCAGAGACTCGAAGAGGACGGGTTCAGGGCAGGCATCATGGACGCTGTTATAGCAGCCACCAATCGATCAGCAGAACTTGGAGGCAAGGTAAATTGATCGGGATGATACTCTGCGGAGGGCATGGGAAACGGCTTCGACCCTTGACAGACAAGATACCAAAACCGCTCATCGAGATCAAAGAGAACTACACCATCCTCGACCACCAGATACTGAGCTTCAAATTCGCAGGAATCAAGAAGGTAGTGCTCCTGACAGGATACCTCAGCGAGAAGATAGAGGAACGCTACCAGAAGAAGTGGAACGGTGTCAGAATCGAGTACTCAGTAGAGGATGAGCCGCTCGGAACCCTGAACGCCATCCGAATGGGGCTTGAACTCGTCGACGAAGACGTTGTAATACGAAACGGGGATGTGGTCGCAGACCTCAACCTGAAGAAGATGATACAGCGATTTCATGAGTCAAACTACCTCGCAACGATCTTCATCACGAGAATGAGAAGCCCCTACGGAATCGTTGAGATCTCGGATGACCGCATCAAGAGATTCCACGAGAAACCACTACTTGACGAGTACATCAACGGAGGCATATACTGCTTCAGAGAGAGCGTAAAAGAGCTCTTCCACGACTTCAAAAGAGGTGAGATAGAGAAGACAGTCCTCCCACTACTGGCAGAATCAAACCGTCTCGGCTACTACAGAGAAGAGAATATGCTCTGGACAAGCATCGACACCACAAAAGACCTTGAAGAGATACAGAAGGAGTACGCCAACCGAACAGACAAACCATGGGGCTATGAGAAGATCCTGATAAACACCGAGAAATACCTGGCAAAGGAACTCTTCATCTACCAGGGAGAGAGCACATCACACCACTACCACAGAGAGAAAGACGAGACTATGTACATCTTAAGCGGACAGGGTTACATCGAGTTCGACGACCGAAGAGAACCGTTCGAGAGAAAGAAGAGCATCAGAATCGAACCAGGGACACCACACACAATCGTTGCAACAGAGAACACCACCATCCACGAAGTGAGCACGCCACACCCAGAGGACACCATCCGCATACGAGACCCCTACGAGAGAGACAGAAAAGACGAGTGAAAAGGAGAGAGGATGATAATCGGCACCCGTGGCAGCAAGCTTGCTCTTGCACAGGCAACGATCGTTCAGGAAAGACTTGAAGCAGAGGGGATCGAGACAAGGATCAAGATTATAAAGACGAGTGGCGACAGGATTATAGATCGCCCCTTGCATACAATCTCAGGCTTTGGCGCGTTTGTGCGTGAGATCGATTCTGCGATGCTTGCAGGCAAGATCGATATTGCCGTGCACTCGATGAAGGATATGCCAACAGAGAGGCCAGAAGGGCTTGTCACAGCCGCTGTCCTGAAGCGCGACTCACCCTTCGATGCACTCATCACACGTGACGGCGCTGGAATCGACGAACTTCCTCTTGGTGCCGTGATCGGTACAACAAGCCTTCGCCGCCGCGCTCAGATCCTCAGTTACCGAAGCGATCTCGTTGTGCGGGATCTTCGCGGTAACATCGATACCCGTCTTCGTAAACTGCGATCTGGAGAGTATGACGGGATAATGCTTGCCGAGGCAGGGCTTGAGCGCATGAACTGGACTGCAGGGTATCAACGACTCGGTCTTGAAGACTTTCCCCCGTCTGCAAATCAGGGCACGATCGCGGTCGTGACCCGGAGGGATACGAGGGCAGAGGCGGCTGTGAAGATCCTCGACCACGCTCCAACGAGGCTTGAGTGTGATGCTGAGCGGATCATAATAAGTGTTCTCGGTGGCGGCTGCAGTGCTCCTGTCGCAGCCTATGCAGAGCTTGAGGGAGAGAGACTCCATGTAACAGCAGAGGTGCTCTCGATTGATGCCACGCGGCGTGTGAGAGTCAGAGAAGAGATACCCGTGGCAGATTACGCCCTTCATTCGATGAGGCTTGGGGAAGAGCTCAAGAGGGGGGGTGGTGGCGAACTCGTGGACGAAGCCATCCAGTACTTTCAAGAGAGAGGAGGGAGAGGAGATGGATAGATTGAGTGAAGATAAGAGAGTTGGGAAGGTGTATCTTGTGGGATCAGGACCGGGCGATCCTGAGCTTCTCACGATAAAAGCAAAGCGACTGATAGAGTCGGCAGACGTCATAGTCTACGACCACCTCCCAGGACCAGAGATACTTGGAATGATGCCCGGTGGCTCTGAGAAGATCGATGCCGGGAAACGGGCAGGAGACCACAGAATACCACAGCACCAGATAAATGAACTGCTGATAAGAAAAGCAAGAGAGGGAAAGAGTGTTGTTCGCTTGAAGGGAGGGGACCCGTATCTATTCGGTCGAGGCGGAGAAGAGGCAGCAGAACTCCGCAGGGCTGGTATCCCGGTCGAGGTCGTCCCAGGTATCACCTCGGCGATCGCTGCACCAGCCTACGCGGGAATACCTGTAACGCACAGAGATCACGCCTCGATGCTCACAATAATAACAGGACACGAAGACCCGGCCAAGAGAGAGACCGCACTTGACTGGAAGCTCCTTGCAGAGTTCGAGGGCACACTCATCATACTCATGGGCGTGAAGATGCTCAAGGAGAACACGAGGGAACTCCTGAAGCATGGAAAGGATCCGAAGACACCGGTAGCCATAATCGAACGAGGCACACGGCCCGACCAGCGCACAACAAGAGGCACCCTCGACGAGATCGCTAGAATCGCAGAAGAAGAGGGTGTGAGAGCACCTGCAGTGATAGTGATCGGATCTGTTGCAGCACTCGGAGAGTAAACCTTTATGATTCATGGGTGCGTTCTGCCTTCTTATGTCGTTTAGAAGTTCGAGTGTTACAGATGGCTTTGAGCGTGCTCCCAATCGATCACTCCTCAAGGCAGCAGGCATCGTGGACGAGGAGATCTCTCGTCCGTTTGTAGCGGTTGTGAACTCGTGGAACGAGGTTGTACCTGGTCATATCCACTTGGACAAGGTTGCAGAGGCGGTTAAAGCAGGTATTCGTCTGGCAGGTGGTGTTCCCTTCGAGTTCAACACGATCGGCATATGCGATGGTATCAGCATGGGCCATGAGGGTATGAAGTACTCTCTCGTGAGTCGCGAGATCATTGCTGACAGCATCGAGGTGATGGTAGAGGCACACCGGTTCGATGGGATGGTGATGATCCCGAGCTGCGACAAGATCACGCCAGGGCATCTGATGGCGGCTGGACGAGTCAACATCCCGACGATCGTTGTCACAGGCGGTCCGATGCTCCCTGGTCTTCTCGGTGATGAGAAGTGCGATCTGATCTCGGTCTTTGAGGGCGTTGGTGCGTATCAGAGCGGTCTCATCTCGGATCAGGGGTTACACGAGCTTGAAGAAGTTGCCTGTCCAGGCGCAGGCTCCTGTGCAGGGCTCTTCACTGCAAATACGATGGCAGCCATGACCGAAGCGCTCGGCCTCTCACTTCCCGGCTGCGCCACTCTTCACGCAGTCGATGCAAGGAAGATGCGGCTTGCCAAGTTGAGTGGGATGCAGATAATGAATCTCATCAAACGCGGCATCACTGCGCGAAGGATCGCTGATGAGAGATCGTTTGAGAATGCTGTGATGGTTGATATGGCAATCGGGGGGAGCACCAACACCACGCTCCATCTCCCAGCGATCGCAAGAGAGTTCGGGGTGAGCCTTCCACTCTCAACCTTTGATGAACTCAGCAGGAGAACACCACACCTCGTCGACCTTCGACCAGGTGGGAGAAACTTCCTCTTGGATCTTGAGCGAGCAGGCGGGATCCCTGCTCTCATGAAACGATTATCACCAAAGCTTCACACCGAGACGCTGACCGTTACCGGGAAGACACTTGGAGAGAACCTGAGAGAGTCTAGAGTGATCAATCCAGAGACGAATAGAGAGGTCATCGCAACACTCGAAGAACCCATCCACAGCCAGGGTGGAATCGCGGTCCTGAAGGGAAGTCTCGCACCAGGGGGCTCTGTTGTGAAGCAGTCTGCAGTAAGCGAGAAGATGCTCACGCACAAGGGGGAGGCGCGCGTCTTTGAGAGCGAAGAGAGCTCCATGAAAGCCATAATGAAAGGAGAGATAACACCTGGCGATGTCGTGATAATTCGCTACGAGGGACCGAGAGGCGGACCAGGCATGCGCGAGATGCTCTCGCCAACCGCAGCACTCGCAGGCTCTGGCTTGATCGAGTCGGTGGCACTCATCACCGACGGCAGGTTCTCTGGCGGGACGCGCGGACTATGCATCGGGCATGTAACGCCAGAGGCAGCAGACCTGGGACCGATCGCACTGGTTGAAGACGGCGACAAGATCGAGATAGACATCCCAAGGCGCAGACTCGACGTGAAGATAGATCCTGAGACTCTTGAAGAGCGGAAAGATCACTGGAAGCCACCAGAGAAAGATGTAAAAGGGTACCTTGCAAGGTACCAGAAGATGGTTACCAGTGCATCCAGTGGATGCGTGATCGAGTAGAGACCTGGGAATACCGATCACTTTAACCTCAGTTATGTCTGACCGATTGGATTCCATCCTGCTCTCTCTGCGAAGGCGTGCTGGAAGAAGAGAGAGGAAGGATCGGGTCTCTGGAGAGCCCGTTGCCTCTTGGCTTGGCAGGGATACTCTCAACTGTAAGCCAATCCCATCTCTCACGATCATACTTTCGACGGTGGGCTGTCGTTTTGCACGGAGGGGTGGGTGTACCATGTGTGGCTACATCAATGATGCATCAAGAAAAGAAGAGGGTGCAGAGGCACTCGTCTCCCAAGTGAGATCAGGACTCGAGAAAGCCCCTAAATCGGACTTCATCGTGAAGATCTTCACGTCAGGAAGTTTTTTTGATATAGAGGAAGTCGGGCTCTCTGCCCAGGAACGGATACTTGAGTACCTGGAAGAGATTGAAAGGGTGCGGAAGGTGATCGTCGAGACACGCCCTGAGTTCGTGGATGGTGAGAGCCTCGGGCGCGTGAGAGAGGTATTTCACAAGCCATTTGAGATCGCAATGGGGCTTGAGAGCGCAAACGATACCATACGCAGACTCTGCATAAACAAGAGGTTCACCTTCAACCAGTTCAGAAGAGCATCCTCGATTGCAGAGGGCGAAGGGATCACTGTAAGAGCATACCTACTCTTAAAGCCACCGTTTCTCAGTGAAGGCGACGCACTGCGAGACGTTATCGAGTCGATAAGAAGGGCGGCACCTCATGCAGAAACGATCTCGATCAATCCATGCAACATCCAGAGAGGTACACTGGTCGAAGAACTCTACCATGGTGGGGGTTATCGCCCGCCATGGCTATGGAGCATAATAGAAGCGCTCAGAATCGGGAAGGAGGAGAACCCAGAGAGAACGATCATATCCGATCCAGTCGGAGCAGGAAGCGAACGCGGACCCTCTAACTGTCCAGAGTGCAACACGAGAGCTGCAAGAGTTATAGAAGAGTTCTCAATCACACAGCAAAGAGAACTGCTTGAGAGATTTCACTGCGACTGCAGGCACCTATGGGAGAAGGTGGTCTTGCTTGAAGACTATACCTATGGCGCACAACTTAAGACCCAAGCATATCACAGAGGAACAACCTTAAAATAGAGTTGAGACTGGTTGATATGAGTGATTATATATGAGTGAGTATGTAGAGATCCCGATGGCTTCGGGCTGGTACATAACGATAACACTTGCATCGAGCGAGCGTTACGGAAACGATTATATCGAGATTGCAAAGGAGCGCAGTGGGCAGAAGAGAGCCAGATTCAATCTGAACCCAAAGTACGCAAGGGCTCTTGGCGAGGCACTTGTCGAGTTTGCAGATAAGAACAGACTGTAGGATGATCATAGGCTTTGACGACACCGATTCAAAGACTATGGGGATGTGCACCACGTACCTTGGTGCCCTGATGCTCAAAGAGATCCCTCTCCCACCCGACGAGATCACACCTTATCTACTCCGTCTCAACCCGAATGTCAGGTTCAAGACCCGTGGAAACGCTGCCGTCTCACTCAAACTTGCACCGAGAGAAGATTACACGGATGATCTGTGGAAGATATGCTGTGAACTTCTTGAAGAGTTTGCAGTCTTCGATGACGAGAATACAAACCCTGGAATTGTCTTTTTGAGCGAAGAAGAGGCGGCTGGGATGCATCGCGAGCTTGAACGATTCTCGCTTCGTGCCGTGCGCGACTTCATCACGATCGATGAAACAAAAGACTTCTTAAAAAGACACAAGATAAAGCATAGAGGTTATAAGAATGGTCGTGGGCTGATCGGAGCTCTTGCAGCCGCCGGCTTTGCACTCAACGGGCTTTCCGACTGGACATACGAACTTGTAGCCTACCGAAAGCCTGAGAACTGGGGGAGAAGACGATCTCTCAACGAAGAAACGGTGTGGGCTGCCGATAGAGCGTCATACCCCTTCACCTGGGACACGGTAGACCACCAGAACAAGAAGATCGTCTTCTCACCGCATGGCCCAGACCCGGTGCTCTTCGGAATTCGCGGGAGCGATCAGAAGAGGATCATGGATGCATTCAGGATCATCAGATCAGAGCCGATAGACCGATACCTAATCTACACCACCAACCAGGGCACTGACATGCACATAACAGAGGCAAGGATCGATGATGCAAGGGAGGGGCGCTCCTACAAGATCAGAGGGAGGGTGACTGCACCACCCCGCACGATTCACGGAGGGCATGTGATATTCACGATCGAGGATGGGAGTGGAGAGGTTGATTGCGCTGCATACGAACCGACCAAGAACTTTCGCGAAGTAGTCAGAAGACTTGCACCGGGCGACACGGTCACGGTCTACGGAGCACTCAAGAATCGGACCATAAACCTTGAGAAGATCCAGATAGAGCGATTGATACCGCGCAGGGTTCTGAGAAATCCGCTCTGTGGGTGCGGGAAACGGATGAAATCAGTAGGCAAGAACCAGGGCTACAGATGCAAGAGATGTGGAACGAGGAGTGACTTGCCAGAGATCGTTGAGGTAGACCCTGGTATAAGAGTGGGAGTCTACGAGACACCGCCAGTCGCGCGCAGACATCTTGCAAAGCCACTGATACGATGCAACGAGGGAAAGGTGAAGACCTATCCGAGCAGATAAGCGGGCGATTGAATAGGTAGAGTAAGTTTCTTTTACCTGTAGTGTGTCTGGTGTGGTATTATGGGTAGAGAGATGGTTCTTTTAACGATCCTTGATGGTTTTGGTCTCTCTGATGAGCATCATGGGAATGCTATACTGGCTGCTCGTACCCCGAATCTGGATCGGGTCTTTTCGGACTATCCGTGTGTTAGGCTCGAGGCTGCGGGGGATGCGGTGGGTCTGCCACCTGGGCAGATGGGTAATTCTGAGGTTGGTCATCTCAATCTTGGTGCGGGACGGGTGGTCTATCAGGAGTTGACACGGATCGGAAGAGCGATCGAGGACGGTAGTTTCTATCAGAATAGAGCGCTCCTCTCTGCAATAGAGAATGTTAAGGATCGTGGCACGTGCCTTCATCTGATGGGACTTCTATCTGATGGTGGCGTGCACAGTCATAACACGCACCTCTATGCGCTACTACAGCTTGCAGAGCGAAACGGCGTGAGCAACGTCTGTATCCATGCGTTTCTCGATGGGCGGGATGTGGGCCCCAAAACAGCTGATCGATACCTGGCTGAGCTTGAAAGAGAGATCAATCAATCTGTTGGAAGAATTGGCAGTATATCTGGCAGGTATTATGCCATGGATCGGGATAATCGTTGGGAACGAACAAATAAAGCGTTTAGTGCAATTGTGAACGGTGTTGGGCTCTACGCGGAGAGCTCAGAAGAGGCGATCAGGGCTGCTTACGCACGGGGCGAGAGTGACGAGTTCGTTCTTCCAACCGTCATTGTGAAGGATGGAAAGCCTGTGTGTGTGGTTCAGTGAGGGAGATTCTGTGATCTTCTTCAACTTTCGTGCTGATAGAGCGCGTCAAATAACAAGAGCGTTCATAGATAGTGATTTTTCCGAGTTTGAGAGAGACTTATGTGCCTATCGTCTTTGTCAGCATGACCGAGTATGATGAGTCCTTCAAGATACCTGTTGCGTTTCCCCCAGAGCTGATTGCAAATACACTTGGCGAGGTAGGTCTCAAGAAATGGGCTGAAGCAGCTCCGAGTCGCTGAGACCGAGAAATATGCCCATGTAACCTTCTTCTTCAATGGCGGCGTGGAGACACCGTTCTCTGGCGAGGATCGAGTGCTGGTACCATCACCCAAAGTCCCAACCTACGACCTCAAACCCGAGATGAGCGCTCCACTGGTCACAGAGAAGGTGGTTGAGGCAATACGATCGAAACAATATGATCTGATCGTTTTGAACTATGCCAATTGCGATATGGTCGGGCATACCGGGAACTTTGACGCTACTGTGAGGGCTGTAGAAGCGGTCGATCTCTCTGTTGGACGCGTGGCTGGTGTGGTCAGGGAGACTGGTGGCGTGATGATACTCACAGCAGATCACGGGAATGCCGAGCAGATGTATGAAACCAGCGAGAGTGGTGAGAGACTACACACCGCGCATACGAGCAATCCAGTTCCATTCAGCATAATCTCTCAGAAGATGTATCGTTTACGTGACGGAATTCTGGCAGACGTTCGCACCGACGAATCCTTGATCTGCTCGGCCTTGAACGACCAGTTGAGATGACTGGGAGATCGCTTCTTATTGGATGATACCCATTCCTACATAGGGATCTCGAAGATCGTCTACCACAAGTTTATTAAATAGGTGTGTACAAAGAAGTGTTGTATCAAACCATTATCCAAAATATAATTCAATATATGTATGATGTGGTGATTATGGTTTGTAGGTTTTATACTTAGGAGATAGTTAGAACATGCTCATAATATCTATCACTCAACCGATCGAAGACTGGAATACTGTCTGAGGGAAGTGAAGATCGCTCACCAAAATCATGCCCAAGAGGATGATAGGAGCGATTTTGGGAGTTTACTATTTTCCTGAGGTAAGACGATCATGGAAGGTGTAATTGATATGCAAAACACAGAAACAACGAAATATATAATTCACGCAAAGATAAAGGTGGATGGTGTCATCGAGCGCCCAGATGTCGTTGGGGCGATATTCGGTCAGACCGAAGGATTGCTCGGTGACGACTTAGACCTCCGAGAGCTCCAGAAGAGCGGGCGCATAGGACGGATTGATGTTAACACCAAGTCGAGTGGAGGCAAATCGATCGGAACTATAGACCTGCCATCGAGCCTGGACAAAGTCGAGACGTCAATTCTTGCAGCATCACTCGAAACGATCGATCGGATAGGCCCGTGTGTCTCAACGATATCGGTCACACGTGTGGAAGATGTCAGATCATCAAAACGGAGATATATCATTGATCGCGCTAAAGTCATACTCACGGGTCTCTTCGATGAGAACGTGCCACAGAGCCAGGAGATAACCGAGGAAGTGAAACAGAGTGTGAGAGTCGAGGAGATGATCCAGTATGGCAAGGATGGTATACCTGCAGGGCCAAACATATACGACTCTGACGCCATAATAGTGGTTGAAGGCCGAGCAGATGTCCTGACGCTCCTCAAATACGGGATCAAGAATGCAATAGCAGTTGGTGGAACAAACATTCCACAAGCAGTCATCGACCTCTGTAAAAAGAAGATCGTGACAGCCTTCACAGATGGCGACAGGGGTGGAGAGCTTATCATAAAAGAGCTTATGCAGGTCACAGATATCGATTTCGTGGCACGCGCGCCTGATGGAAAGATGGTGGAAGAACTCACGCAGAAAGAGGTGATGAAAGCACTCCACCAGAAAATTCCGATAGAACAGGCAATGGAATACTACAGCATGGACGATCGTAAAGCTGGATCGAATAACTTTAAGCAGAGAAGACACGAGGTGAAGCGTGCACAGATCAAGAGTCGCAGGTCGGATAGGAGAGACTCGGATGAGGGTGCAAAAGAGGAACCCACCAAAACACCAGAAGATGCACTCCAGGTAGATAAAGAGACGGTTGCTACTCCGAGTAAATTAAAGCCCTCTAAAGAGATAGAACCTCCAGTTTCTGCATGCCAGCGAGATGGAGAACGACACATGGACGAGATCGCAGGTACGTTCACCGCGCGCCTCATTGACCCAGAGGATAGAGTGCTCAAAGAGGTGCCAGTGAGAGACCTTGCAAGCGAGCTGAAAGAGATTGAGAAGAGTGTGAAGACCGTTGTCTTTGATGGTGTGATAACTCAGCGCCTCGTGGACATCGCCTTCGAACGCGGTGTTGAACACCTGATGGGAATCAAGAAAGGGAACATTGCAAAAGTCCCTGTCTCAGTAAATATACACACAATAGACCAGTGCTGACCAGTGCTCGTAAAACCGTGATGGAAGATGTTTGAAAAACTGAAGAAAAAAATTGATAGGTTTAAAGAATCAGTAACTGAGATAATACAGACCCCTGAAAAAGAAGAAAAAGAAGAAGTAGAAGAAGTCACGACCGAAGGACGAGTTAAGGACATCAACATCGGGTTAAGAGACAAAGTAAAATCAATAGTGGTGGATCGAGAAGTTATAATTGATGAAAAAAGCATTGAAGAACCACTATGGGAACTAGAAATGGCACTGCTCGAAAGCGACGTAGCAATGGACGTAGCAGAAGAGATCATCAACACGATACGGAGAGATCTCATCGGAACGAAACGAAGACTCAAAGAAAGATCTGAAAAGATCGTAGAAGATGCACTCGTTGACGCACTCACAAGGGTTGTCTCTCTAAACCCACTCGACTTTGACGAGGTGATAGAGAGAAGAGAGAAACCTCTTCACATCGTATTCATCGGCGTGAACGGCACAGGAAAGACCACAACGATAGCAAAGATCGCATATAGACTTAAAAGAGAGAACCACTCGGTCGTGATCGCAGCAGCCGACACATTCAGAGCAGGAGCCATAGACCAGCTCGAACACCACGCAGATAAACTCGGGATAAAGATGATAAAGCACCAAGAAGGCGCAGATCCAGCATCAGTCGCCTACGATGCCGTAGAATACGCAAAGGCAAGACACATAGACGTGGTGCTCACAGACACAGCCGGCAGAATGCACACAAACATCAACCTCATGGACCAACTCAAAAAGATATGCCGAGTAACACCTCCAGACCTCGTAATATTCGTTGATGAAGCGATCGCCGGAAACGACGCCGTAGAACGCGCAAGACTCTTCAACGAAGCGGTTCCGTTCGACGGAAGCATCCTCACCAAGATCGATGCAGACGCCAAAGGCGGAGCAGCCATATCGATCGCACATGCAACCTCAAAGCCGATACTCTTCCTTGGAACAGGACAAGGATACGGTGACCTCGAAAAGTTCAACCCAGACTGGCTTGTCAGACGACTACTCACAACATAGAATCCCAATGATCGATCCCAATGATCGGTCTTCAGTTCTTCAGTGTTTCAGTGCGTCGAGTGCTGTTGCCACCATCTCTCTATATCGCTCTGGGTCTGTCTGGTAGTGTTTCACTGCTTCTTCTAGTAGTTCGCTCCGGTTTTGCAGCCGTTTGAGCGTCTGTTCTGCCGTGTCGATTATCCATTGATCCACGGTCTCCTCCTCGATCACCTGGATCCTCTCTGGTCTGATCGATGTGATGGTGGTCTCTTCTGGCGTGGTGTAGATGTTCTGTTTCCCGATCACTGCCACGAAGGCGGGTGGCTCTGTCGTTGCGATCACCTCGGCTGCTTCCTGCTGGTACTGCCCGGCGTATACGAGGAAGACGCCTGTTGGATCGGTTATCCGTGCACGCCAGTACTCCACTTCGCCCCCGATGTCATCTCTCTCTATCATCGTGCCTGTGACAAAGAGCCTGTTAACCTTCGCACCGGTTGGTGTTATCAGGTACTGTGGCGAGTAGATGTCGTCGCCCTCACGGTAGGTCAGGTCTGACTCTCTGAACTCTTGGGCAAATACGCGTTTTGCTGGTTCTCGCATATATCTTCTATCGTCTTCAACCATACTTCAATTCACACCCGTGGTCTATTCTGAAGACTGTGAGACCTGTGATAAGAGTCTCTCCAGAACATCATTGGAAAATTTTTTTGGTTTTATGGTCTCTGCGAGGAGGTATCTATCGAATCTTCTTCCTGTGATGGTGTAGTATCGTGCAAGGATCTTTCTTCTGATGACGTCTGCAACGATCCCATGGTCGAGTGCTTCTGTCGCCATATCTCTCGCCTCTTCAAGTGTTATCCCGCAAAGCTCTTCGGTGAGCTCCCGATTTATTATTACGTCCTGGGTCTTCTCGCCGTCATCTATCACCGCCTTTATTCGAAGATCATAGACACCTTCGACTCTCCCATGCTCATTGCAACTGCCCTTGCTAAGTGCTCGATTGCATTCAGGACACCGTTTTATGAGGCCAGACCCTGACTGGATCTCCACGATGACACCTGTAAACTCCTGAGTTGGACTCTCCACGATGATCTCTTCGTCGATCTCTTCGATCGTGGTCGCGCGGTTGAAGTTCAACTGGTATCTTCCCTGCCAGATACCTGTAACAGCACCCCGTATCAGGTATGATCTCCCCTCTTCGAGCACCATCTCTTCTGGATCTGAAGAGCTCTCGAACATAGTGAATTTTATAGTCCCGGTTCCATCACCCAGGAGCCCTGTCTGATGTATGGATTCATGGCTTGGCTCCCATAACTGGACGACCTTCGCCTTGAGGTTCACCCACCGACCCTCCTCTTTTATGTCTCCTATCGCTATCAGGTCATCGCTTGCACCGGCATAATACTTCTCTCGCTCAAGCCCGTTCTCCTTCAGGAAGTAGTTGATCACGCTCCGCCGAGCTTCGTCCTCCGGCACCTTGAACTCAAGAGTTAGGCGCCGTAAGCGTTGGTTTATATCTTCCTCGTCGAGATCTACGCCAAGCTTCAGGAACCTCTCTCTTATATCACCTGCAACGCTCAAATCCATCACACCTGAAAGATCATAGTACACATATATGATATAGTTCCCACAGTTGAACCGATTGGTAGATAAATCCTTCTGAAGAAGGGTTCTGGGTGGGGATCGTAATGGCGCAGAGTTTAACTGGTGGAAGAATCTATATGCGTGGATTGTGGACTCTTCATTATCATCGCTTCTTGCCACGTTTGAGAATATCAGGCGAACGCAGGCTGAGAATCGTGAGAGGCTCCCAGATCTCGAGGATCGAGCCAGTCGGTTGAAGGAGACGCGGGAGTATGCGATAAGAGAGAACGAAGCTCTCTGGAGGAAAGCGAGAGAAAATCTTAAAGATAATGGAGTAAGAGTTTTTTTTGTTAGGAGTGGGGAGGAAGCGATCGAAGTGGTACTCTCTCTGGTGGGTGATGAGAAGCTTGTTGTAAAATCGAAATCAAATGTTACAAAACAGATTCATCTCACAGAGAGTCTTGAAGCAAGGGGTGTCGAGGTTGTTGAGACCGATATCGGGGATCGGATAATCCAGATTGCGAGGATGCCTCCCACACATCCGACGTGCCCTGCTGCAAACCTTGACCGCTATGAGATAGCAGGAATACTCGAGCACCACCTGAAGCGACCCGTGCCACCCGATCCCGGGACGATAACAGGTCTCCTGCGTGACGAGATCAGGGAGAAGATACGATGCGCAAAGATCGGAATCACAGGGGCAAACGCTGTCTGTGCTGGTGAAGGGTCGCTTGTCCTCGTACACAACGAGGGGAACATACTGAAAGTAGCAACCCACACCGAGAAACATATCATAATCACCAGCCAGGAGAAGATCTACCCCAACTTGGATGAAGCGATCAACATGGTGAAGGTCCTCACATTCTATGGCACGGGGCACATCACAACATCGTACATCGATGTGATAAGCGGTCCAAGCAAGACGGCAGACGTGGAGGGCATACTTGTCCCAGGCATCCATGGGCCAAGAGACGTGATACTGATAGTCTTGGAGACACCCGGTATTACAAGTGAACCCGAACTCTATCATTGCATCGGCTGCGGAAACTGCCTCACGATCTGCCCGACCTACCGCGCCGTTGGAAACCGATTCGGAAGAGAGAGTCAGCTTGGCGGGATAGGTCTTGTAAAAGCCTCAATCATGGATCCGGTGGAAGAAATATTCTACTGCACCACCTGCGACCTCTGCAGGGAGAACTGCCCACTCGAGATTCCAGTAAGAGAGACACTCCTCAAGAGCAGACGAGAGTATGTGAAGCGATACAACTTAATCGAGGGTCATGAGAAGCTGATACAGAATATAAGAGAGACCGGGCGCATATTCAATGAGAAGCCCCCAGAGGTGGGTGAGGTGAAGAGAGCAAGTATCGTCTACTTCAGGGGCTGCATGTCAACATTCAGAAGGAGAGAGATCGCAGAGGCAGCAGAGGATCTTCTCAATAAAACAGGGGTGGAGTACACCCTGATAGATGAGAGGTGCTGCGGGTCACCCGTTCTGAAGACAGGCACCGGAATAGAAGAGCTGATAGACCATAACATCTCACAGATCGAAGAGACCGGGGCAGAGACGATACTCTTCACATGCCCCGGGTGCCTTGAGACCTTCAAAGACCACTACCCAAAGAGGTACAACCTCCTCCACATCAGCGAGTACCTCAGCGAGTACCTGAAAAGAGAGATAGAAGCCGGGAAGATAGAGCTAAAAGAAGTGGCTGAAGCGAGCGTGACGTATCATAAACCCTGCCACCTGAGAACAGACGCCCCTGAAAAGATCCTGAGAGAGATACCAGGAATTACCTACAAAGAGATAGAAAAAGGGTGCTGCGGCGCAGGCGGAGGCGTCAGAAGCGCATACCCCCTGCTAAGCAGAGCGATAGCAGAAGAACGGCTGCAGGCAATAAAAGAGACAGGAGCGCAGGCGATCCTGAGTGCATGCCCCTTCTGCAAAGAGAACCTGAAAGAAGGCAAACAGCCAATATACGACATTACAGAATACCTGAAGAAGATGATAGAATAGAATTATTTTTGGTATTGTAAACTTGTGTGGGGAAGATTTCTGAGACTCATAAACATTTTATTCCTGTCTCTGTTTTCCCCTCTCCAAATGTCGGAAAGGGATGGGAAAATGTATTTTCTTCTTGATAGAAGAGCCTCGAGAAGAGAGAACAACGATCAGAAGAGACGATGTCCAAGGTGCATAAATTAACCACCAGGATGAGAAAGGATGGTAAGGGATCGTACTGGTAAACAGGTGTATGAATGTGCTAAATGTGGAAAGAAGTATTAGCGATATTAGAGGCACTCCATTCTCAGGTATGAGAACGCATCCGTTTGCTGTCAAATATGCAATGGAGCTTGGTGCTTCGAGGAGTATCATTACGAAATGCTATGGTTATGTTAGAAAGATTAGGGTGAAAGAGAACCCATGCTTCCATTTACAGATGGTTACAGAAGTTTGGCCTGTTCTGTAGAGAATGGATGTTCTTAAATCGCATCAACTTCTCAAGAGATTGGTACGCAGATGAGTTGCATTATCATTGTAAAGGGAAGAAACTGTACATATGGGCGGTTAGAGATGAGAGAAAGAATCTGGTTGCTTCTGTTGCATCATCAAAACGAGATGGTAATGCAGCAAAACGGTTCTTCAGGAAAGCAATAAAAATAATTGCAGGCTTCATACCTGACTCCATCACAACAGATAGATGGGATGCTTATCCCGTAGCTATTCGATGCCCCATCCCTGAAACAACGCATAAGCACGGTGCTATAAAATACATACAAACAACATAATGGAAGGCTTTTTCGGGACAGCTTTAAACCGAATCCGAAGATTCAGAGATGTGAAATCTTATAGAGCACCGAATCGGTTCTTGGACATCTACCAATTCTACAATTCTACAATTATAGTCTCTTGCAAAACTTTGTCTATTATTCCATCTTATTCCCTCCTATGAGGGGGAGAACGGATATCGATCAGGAGGTTTGAAGAGGTTGGGTCACTGTTGAAGGGCGAGAAGGGTCCGGTGGTGAAGCAGAAACTCTCTTTTCTCCTGTTTGCAGGAGAATATTGTCTCTATTTTGAAAGAGCTGTTGATGCGATCGGTATTGATATTACAACTGGCTATAAATGGATGGATGTGGAATGATCTGGGATATGAAGGGCTTCTTCCAAGCCCAAATAAAAGAGGTAGATCTCCCAGGCTCACTGACGAAGATCTCGAAAATCTGCGTGGTATTCTGGAATTTAAGGATTACTGGACGAGAAAAGAGGTAGCAGTGCTCATCAAAGAGGTTTTTATGAAGAAACTATCAGAAGATCAGGTTAGACGTATTTTGATGGATGAACTGGGGATGAGACTATCATAGCCATATCAACGTGAGTATAGAAGACCGGATAACGCCGAAGGGATCTTGAAAGATCGAGTGGAAGCGACTTTGAGTGAGTTTGAAACGAAAGGATACAAGAGGGGAAGAGAAATGGCAATCGGGTTTGTAGATGAGAGCTCTCCTCAAAATATACTGCCAATACGGTCAGGGTCTGGAGTTTTGGTAAGCCGCATATAAAAAAACACCACAAGGATGAGATCGAATGCAATGGGATTATAGAGAGATTCATTGACTTTTTTAGGTAGATACTATCGGTTAATGATGATTGCAAAGCGATTATCATGGTACTCGATAATTTCAGCACGCACGTGTCGAACAGGGTGAAAAAAGAGGCCGATCAGCTTGGGATATATCTCGTTTACCTCCCACCATACTCTCCCGACCCCAGGCCCGATCGAGTTTGTATGGAAGAGCATCAAAAGAGCCATCTCGACTCTTTTTGTGGATAACGTAGAGGTTCTGAGGAAGATAATCGAAAGAACATTCAGCAGACTTGCAGAGAGTTTATCATTTGCTAAGTCGTGGATAGAAAAATTCATCCCATCGTGGATTTAGTTTTGCAGGGGACTATATATATCTGGAGGTGAAGTTATTTTAGGGTTGAACTATATAATTTTATGTGGACGGGCCCTCTCCGTGTAGAAGGTTATATAAGGTCTCTTTGCTTATGGTTTATCCAGTTATGACGAGGGATGCTCTTATTATGCTTGGTTGTCCGAGGTTTCCTGTGCAGACGAGCCTTGCTATTTATCTTGGGCACAGGCTTGCGGGTGAGGGTATTTCGCCAGTTTTTGCTGGGAACAAGTCCACTGTTGCGCTTTTGGAGACTGCTGATCCTGAGGGGTGGTATCTGGGTGGTGGGTGTATGGATCTTGACGAGGTTATTGGTGCGCTCTCGGAGGGGCGTCTTGATTTTGATCTCTGCGTTGTCTTTGTTCATAGTGATGCTGATACGGCATATCTTGCGACTGTGCTTGCGCTCTCGGGTGGTCTGGTGGTTGCGATCGTCTTTGGCAGGGATGTTGAGGGGCTTGAGGAGCGGTGCAGGGAGGTTGGTTGTGATCGGATCGTGGCTGCGCGTGCTGTTCATAATCCGTTGCCGCTTAAGGAGAAGATTGACGGGGTGAAGAGATGGCTGCCTGTGTAGAGGAGATGGATTATGAGATACTTCTATCTCGAAGACCGATTGATGAGTGTTCGAAGTTTATACAGAAGAGGTGTCGTGAGGTTTACTTTGTGGATCCGGGTTTCAAGATCCTTGGTCTTCACTTGATAGGTGTACCGCCGATACCGATAGGGATTGAAGATGAGCACGTGGTTATAATTTATGTTAAGCCCTGTCATGGAGCTTTTGTTTTAAAGCTGCCTGGTGATGGCGAGATTGAGAGGATACGATCCGAGTTGAAGAAGTCATAATCTCATAATCGTTGGTGGAATCGTTGGTGGTATCTCTTGGTACGTGTGCTTGCTACTGGAACCTTTGACATCCTTCACCCGGGGCATGTGAAGTATCTCAGCGAGTCAAAGAAGCTTGGTGACGAGTTATTTGTGATCGTTGCTCGCGAGGAGATGGTTCATCACAAGCCAAAACCGTTCATTCCAGAAGAGCAGCGCCTTGCGATGGTAGAGGCTCTTGAGGTGGTGGATCATGCAGTGCTCGGTGACTCTCAGGATATGTTCAGGCCGGTGCGTGAGATACACCCGGATATTGTGACACTCGGCTACAACCAGCACTTCAGTGAGGAAGAGCTCTCGGAGCAACTGGAGAGGATGGGGCTACGTGTGAAGGTTGTGCGTATCAGTGATTCTGTGTCGTGCAGTCTCTGCAGCACGCGTGCTATCGTACGGCGCATCCAGGGCACTATTGGCAAATAGTGAGGGCATAATAGTGAGTATCAAGTATCACTGATGATGCGGTGTGCAATTGACATTACGAGGTTTCTTGACGCCTCGTATAATCGCTTCTGTAATCTTCTCTCCGAATTCGGTGCAGGTGCCTGCGTATTTGATTCTTCTGGTGGGGTTTTTCTCGTATGCGATTATTATTGCGTCTGTCGTTGTTCCGAGGAAGTTACAGCCTGCTTTGAGCAGTGCCAGTCCTTTTGCCTCGGTTGCTGTGATAATGGCGCTTGCCATCGCTTCTTCTGAGAGGGTTGCGTCTGCCACAAGGATTATGTTTATAGTTCCGATCGTTTCTGTGATCTCTTCTCTCGACTGGGTGTGTGTTATCTCTTGACCTCTTATCCTGAAGGGTGAGGGATTGGTGATGCCTGCCGTGATGAATGCTGTGAGATACTCGTCTCTTATTATCTGCAGGTACTCCATCTTGACGGCTGTCAGTAGTCCAAAGTATGGTGGTAGTATTCCATGCTTATCTGCTACTCTTTCAGTGTAACGTTCTGGCGGGGCGTGGTTGAAGAGATCAGGGTTTATCGTGTGGTTGAAGAGGGTGGTAACACCCTTTCTTCCACCGTTTATTCCTGAACTCAATGCCTCAAATTCCCCATTCACTATGAGTGTGTCCTCTTTGATGGTGTATCTCAATTCTTTATCACCTCTGGGAGTATTATTGGTGTGCTGTTGGTCTTGTTCTTCTCCACGGTCACCGTGATCTTGAAAGCTTCTTGGATATTCTCTCTTGTCAGCACGCTCTCTGGTCTTCCGTGTGCCATTATCTGCCCGTTGTAGAGGAGTGCTATCCTGTCACAGTAGGCGGCTGCAAGATTTAAGTCGTGGATCACTGCAAGTGCTGTAATCCCGTTCTTGACGAGCTTTTTTATCAGGTGCAGTACCTCCACCTGTCCACGGATGTCAAGGTGTGAGGTTGGCTCGTCGAGGAGGAGGATCTCTGGCTCCTGTGCAAGTGCGCGTGCTATTATTACGCGCTGTATCTCTCCACCACTCAGCTCGGTTATCAGCCTGTCTTTGAGATGCACGGTCTCTGTCTCTCTCATCGAGTTCCTCACGATCTCGTAATCTTCTGGATTCTCTCTTCCGTTGAGGTGGGGTGTGCGTCCCATGAGCACGATCTCTTCTATCGTGAATTCAAAGTCTATGGAGACGCTCTGTGGCACCACAGCTATGTGTCTTGCAATGGTCTTTCTATCCCAACTCGATAGATCCTCGCCTCGGGATGTGATCCTGCCATCTTCTGGTCTGATTACGCCTGTGATTGCTCGTATGAGGGTCGTTTTGCCTGAACCGTTCGGCCCAATTATACCCAAGAGTTCTCCCTCTTCTACGTCAAGGTTCACACCTCTCAATACCTCTCTCTTGCCATAGCACACTTTCAGATTCCTGATCTTAAGCATGGATCTTCTTCCCCTGTTTGCGGAGCAGATACAGGAAGAACGGCGCTCCGAAGCTTGCTGTAATTATCCCAACCGGGAGCTCTATTGGTGAGAGTATGGTTCGTGAGATGGTGTCAGTGAAGACGAGAAAGATAGCACCTGCGAGTGTGGAGGTTGGGAAGAGGATTCGATGATCTGGTCCTGTTACGATGCGCATAATATGGGGGACTATAAGCCCCACAAACCCGATTATTCCACTTACCGAGACTGCAGCAGCGGTTATCAGACTCGATGATACGAGTACGCCCCGTTTCACATCCTCGGTATTGATACCGAGGTATTGTGCCTGCTCTTCTCCAAGGAGCATCACGTTCAGATTCCACGAGTAACGATAGAGGAGGATGATTCCTAGAGATATCATCAGGCTTGCAATTCTCACCTTGGGCCAATCGCTCGTCCACAGCCCGCCCATGAGCCAGAATATGATCTGATGCGGGCTCCTTGCCATGTAGATGAGGAGAGATGTGAGTGCCGCAAGGAACGATCCGATAGCGATACCTGAGAGTAGGAGTGTTGCGACCGGAACGCGCCCTCCCACCTTTGATATGCGGTAGACCGCGAATATGGTGATCGTTGCGGTTATGAAAGAGAGGAGTGATGTTGGAAGGTGGAGTGTGAAGCTCAGGGCTGCTCCAAGCGCCGCTCCTGATGACATTCCGATGATATATGGGTCTGCCATCGGGTTTTTGAGAAGTCCTTGCATTGCACAACCCGCCGTTGCAAGCGCTGCGCCAACGAGCGCCGCGAGTAGCACACGGGGCAGTCTGATGCCGAGAATGATCGTCTCCTCTCGCATACTCCAGTTCTTCTCGATTGAGAAGATCTGTGCAAGCATTATCTTTGCGGCGGTCGCAAATGATATATGGGCAGTGCCTATCGTTGTTGAGAAGACTGTTACTATGAATAGAATCAGTGCGAGTAGCAAGAGAGGTGCGATCTTCAGTTTCATACTGGCGCGTGCAGGGGGGCTCTATCCAACCTTCTTTGCAAGGCACGCTGCTACAAAGAGCACCAGTGTAATCAGAGAGGAGGCAGCAGGTGTCTCAGGGGTGGTCGTCGGAAGAGGCGTTGCAGTCGGTGTTGATCTCGTTGTCTCTGATATATACTCGGCTATGTATCCGTGTATCAGAGCAAGTCCCAGTGTGATTCTCGGTCCTGCCCGCTCTGTAAGATCCGGATCGTCGATTGCATAAACACGACCGTTTTTGACCGCATCTGTCGCCTGAAGCACTGTGTTATTCAATATCCAGTCCTTAATAGTGTACGAGCCGCCGCCCATTCCTGAGCATATTATAATATTAGGGTCACTATCAACCACGCTCTCGATACTCACAGCGGGCCAGCCTGGAGAGTCCACGATATTTATCCCACCAGCCGTCTGGATCAGGTCTGCCGGGAAGGTCTCGCTCCCTGCCGAGTATAATGGATCGGTCCAGACCACGTATAAGACCCTTGGTTTCACGCCGTCTGGAAGCGTCTCTCTCTCCTCTCTCACCGCCCTGATCTCATCTCTCATCCCTCTTACGATCGAGTCTGCTCTATCAGGGTTTCCTGTAATCTCCCCAATGAGCTCTATGTCTTCAAGTATCTCAGCCAGGTTCCTCGGGTTCGTTGCGACCACTGTCAGATTCAGATTCTGAAGAGCCTTCACAGTCGCTTCTCCATTTCCATACGATGCAAGCACCAGATCAGGTGTGAGATTGACCACTGCTTCAATGCTCACAGTGGAAAACCCACCGATCTTCGAGATATTCGCCGCCTCCGGAGGATAGTCACAGAAAGTGGTAACACCAACCACCCGATCGCCCGCACCAATAGCAAAGAGTATCTCAGTGTTGCTCGGTGCAAGTGATACGATCCGCTCTGGCCTCTTCTGAATAACCACAGTCCTGTTAAAGTCGTCTGTTACAACGATGGGATACCCAGCAGCACTCACCTGGATCAGTATACCCATCAGGAGAAAAAATGATAGAAGAGCTGTCTTTACCATGATCGGATGAGAAGATGAGAGCCTCAGTACATATAACTTTTGTATAGGGTTATATTTGTTAGCCATCAGTGCAACTGTTCTTCACACTCTTAAAGATGGGATTCAAATAATAAAGAGGAAGGATTCCGAGCACCTCTCTACGCCAACGATCGAGCACCGATCCAGCCGATGCCAGTCGATGCCTTTCACACCCCAACCTCGCTTAGCGCTCGAACAAGAGAGATCGACCACAAAAGGTTTAATATCCATCGAGTGCGTTGGAGTTGTGATGGCGGTAAAGAGGGCAACTATCCTTGTCTCAGGAGATGTGCAGCAGACCGGGTACAGGGACAGGGCGATTGAGATAGGTAAGCGCTTGAACCTCTCTGGGTATGCCGAGAATCTCCCTGACGGGAGGGTGCGGATAGTCGCCGAGGGTGAAGAGGAGAGTCTGAATAAGTTCCTCAGCGATGTAGATATAAAGAACGCACTCATCAACGTAGAGCGTATAGACCACTCCATCAGCGATGCCACAGGCGAGTTTTCAGACTTCCACAAGCTCGTTGGCAAAGGCGAAACAGACGAGCGCCTCGACACTGCAGCCACTCTGCTGAAAGAGCTTATAAATGTCACCAGAGATGGCTTCGCCAAGACCATAAGCGCCATAGAGTCTGTGAGAAGAGATACATCAGCAATGCTGGAGAAGCAGGACAGGATGCTGGAGAAGCAGGACAGGATGCTGGAGAAGCAGGACAGGATGCTGGAGAAGCAGGATATCACAATAGAGATCTTGAAGAGCGTGAAAGAGGATACCTCGCAGATACGAGAGGACACATCCCAGATATCGGGGATACGAGAGAATACTGAGAAGATGCTGGAGAAGCAGGATATCACAATAGAGATTCTCAAGGGCGTCACAGATGAGACCATCCATACCAGAGAGGATACACCCACCATTCGAGCGAAGAGAGAGAAGAAGACGAGATAGGTCGCTTCAAAGCCCCCATGGGAGTGACGACGAAGAAGAATAAAGAGAGAGACGGCTGGGAAGAAAGGCAGCACTATCCACGAATGGAGGCAAAAGGCAGTGAAACGAGAGACCGAGACGCCTTCTCGATCACTCCGATAGATTCCGAGCACCTCTCTACACCAACGATCGAGCATCGATCCAGCCGATGCCAGTCGATGCCTTTCACACCCCAACCTCGCTTAGCGCTCAACAAGAGAGATCGACCACAAAAGATTTAAAAGAGCAACTATGTATATAGTCCATAGTCCACTATACGGGATTAAAAATAGGAAAGAGGGTGATATGGAGATAGTTCTTGAGAGGAATTATCTGCGAATGATCAATGAATGCTGTCCAACTCCCAGTGTGGTGACACGGGCAATCGATGCACAAATACCCCACCAGCGCCGGGAGAGGCAGCATGAATCGAGTGAAATAAGAAAGAAAGTAAAGAAAGTATGAAGCATGGAAATGAAAAGTAAACATAATGGAGGAATAAGAAAGATGAAAAGAGACGTAATCACAACAACTGCAGTTGCAGGAATACTGCTATTAGCCTTAGCAGCAATACCAGCAAGCGCAGTGGACAAAGTCGAGATCCGCGGTGAGGTGTATGATGAAGGTGTGAATGTACCTGATGCCGATGGTGATGCGAGTACTCTGGTTGACTGGGATGCAAATAATTTCGCTGCGTTCTGGTATGATCTTGACGATGGTAACATGAGTGAGACGCTGGCAGTTCTGAATACTTCTGATACTCGTTCAAAAGTGGTACATGATGGCGAGATCCCAGAGGATACACTGTTCTATAATACTACTGTCCAGTATATCGAGTACGAAGTATCTGAAGAGAGAAATTTGACCGTTGAAAATGGTCTTAACGCTAACGGCGAGAAGAATAAGGAACAGGGTAGTGACGGTGTGAGCACTGTTACTGGCGGTGGCTATTATGGCAAGCTTGGCTGGTTTGCTGAGGAGTATGTTGCTCTCAATGGTCAGCCCGATAAGCTTGTGAAGCTCGTCCTGGAGCAGGGCGATGCTGCGACAGATAAGAAGACTCTCACCGTTGGTGAGAGCTGGGATATCGGTGGTGGCTGGACACTTGAGGCTCAGGCGATCGATGCCAAGGCAGACCCACGACAGGCATGGCTCGTACTCAAGTACGATGGTACCACGCTTGATGATAAGGTTCTGCAACAGGGACAGGTATACACGTACTATGAAGACAGTCTTGGCGGTGAAACAGACGCACCTATATTCGTAACCTACGTGGACAGCGTCTTCGCAGGAGCAACCAGCGACATGGTACAGCTCAGATACACATGGGTTGTCTCAAGAGACGTTGTAGAGATCAACTCAGGTGACGAATTCGGAGCACTCACCGTGAAATCCACGGCAGGCAACACAACCATACTTTGGAATGAAGACGAAACCATTGACCTTTCACAGGACAGCATTGAACCAATCGCAGGCGCAATGAAACTCAGAATAGCAGACGACGACAACAAACTCAGATTCTACCCATTCGCAGAGCGCACAGAACCTGGCACGTATGAGGTCCGTGGCGAGGTGTATGATGAAGGTGTGAATGTACCTGATGCCGATGGTGATGCGAGTACTCTGGTTGACTGGAATGCAAATAATTTCGCTGCGTTCTGGTATGATCTTGACGATGGTAACAAGAGCGAGACGCTGGCAGTTCTGAATACTTCTGATACTCGTTCAAAAGTGGTACATGATGGCGAGATCCCAGAGGATACACTGTTCTATAATACTACTGTCCAGTATATCGAGTACGAAGTATCTGAAGAGAGAAATTTGACCGTTGAAAATGGTCTTAACGCTAACGGCGAGAAGAATAAGGAACAGGGTAGTGACGGTGTGAGCACTGTTACTGGCGGTGGCTATTATGGCAAGCTTGGCTGGTTTGCTGAGGAGTATGTTGCACTCAATGGTCAGCCCGATAAGCTTGTGAAGCTCGTCCTGGAGCAGGGCGATGCTGCGACAGATAAGAAGACTCTCACCGTTGGTGAGAGCTGGGATATCGGTGGTGGCTGGACACTTGAGGCTCAGGCGATCGATGCCAAGGCAGACCCACGACAGGCATGGCTCGTACTCAAGTACGATGGTACCACGCTTGATGATAAGGTTCTGCAACAGGGACAGGTATACACGTACTATGAAGACAGTCTTGGCGGTGAAACAGACGCACCTATATTCGTAACCTACGTGGACAGCGTCTTCGCAGGAGCAACCAGCGACATGGTACAGCTCAGATACACATGGGTTGTCTCAAGAGACGTTGTAGAGATCAACTCAGGTGACGAATTCGGAGCACTCACCGTGAAATCCACGGCAGGCAACACAACCATACTTTGGAATGAAGACGAAACCATTGACCTTTCACAGGACAGCATTGAACCAATCGCAGGCGCAATGAAACTCAGAATAGCAGACGACGACAACAAACTCAGATTCTACCCATTCGCAGAGCGCACGATCGGAGAAGGTGAGGGCGTTACTCCTGGTGAAACGCCAACATCTACTGTGACCGAGACACCAACAGGCAATGTGACAGCAACCGAGACACCATCCGAGGGCAATGTGACAGCAACCGAGACACCAGCCGAAGGCGAGACACCAGGCGAAGGCGAGACACCAGCCGAAGGCGAGACACCAGGCGAAGGCGAGACACCAGCCGAAGGTGAAGGAGGAGTGCCTGGGTTTGAAGCGATCTTTGCAGTCGGCGGCTTGATCGCTGTGGCATACCTCGTGCTTCGAAGAAGGTAAGATTGTAAAAACTATAAAGAGGGATTAATTTTTCCCTCTGCTCTTGTTTTTTAATATTTAATTATTTTATCAAGATAATTATGTTTTCTTTGTGAAACGCCTACCCTTAACCAAAGTTTAAATATGCAGATGGCGTATTTTATATAGGTGATGTCAGATGTCTCAGGCGCTATTAAAGAAGATGGATCACATCGAGGAGCTGCTGCTGGAAATAAAAGCCAAGATGGATAACTTTATGGGGTTTGATGAGTTGGGAGAGGATGAAAGAAGAGAGGTGGAACTTCTTCGTAGAGATAGAGAAGTGGAGCGGGGAGATTATGTAGAATTTGATGAAATTTTTGGCGCCTGAGCAATGTACGAGATAGTCTTTACTATAAAAGCTTCAGATTTTGTTAAGTCACTCCAGAGATCTTCATAAGGAAAAGCTGAAAGAAACCCTGATAAAACTAAAAGGGAATCCTTTCGCTTGTCCCTACAAGAAAATCCGTGGGGAGACCAATGTTTATCGGATACGGATCGGTAAATATCGAGTCATATATGAAGTGGACAATGATAGAAAAAGAATAGTCATAGTCAAGATTGACAAGCGAAGCAGGGTTTATGAAGGATGGTAAATTGAAAGATTGGATGCACTACTGTCTATAACCTTATATTGATAACATCTTCATAGGTGCAGCCCGCGACTTAAACGCCAGCTGCTAAAAAGATTTTGAAGCGGTCTTCACAATCAGCGGCTTCCTTGCTCTGCCTTTCTACTTTATGTAGAAAGCACACTTTTCACGATGCCTTTTCACGATGCTTGCTTACTTTGTAGAGTAACTCCTTCACGTGCTTCTTTATAGTGATCTCTGCACCTCAGAACTCATAGGGTTCATCATCTCTGATGATTCAGATGATCTTTTTTCATCATTGACGCAGAGCAATATTTGATCTCGTCTCTAATATTCATTGCAGTGGTTCGTGGAGTCTTGCTCTCATATATGCTACGTCCCACTATGATGTAGTCGGCACCGGCATGGATCGCTTGGGAGGGGTTGCCTCCTTGAGCGCCAATGCCTGGCGAGATTACGGTAAGTCCTCCTGATGATGCTTTCAATTCTTGTATTCGCTTGGGGTGTGTGGCAGGGGCAACGATTCCGCATGCACCAGACTCTCGTGCAAGGCGCGCGATCTCTTCGGCTCTGGATCGATAAAATCTGAATCCTCCCGGGTGGCTCATCTCGGCAACGACAAATACACCACAGCCATGCGTCTTGGCAACCCTAACGCACGCAGTGATACTATCCTCTCCTGTAAACCCGTGTACTATTATGGCCTCTGCCCCGGCTTTAAAAGCCTCTTCACAGATCACCTCGTTGACACTTGGTATATCTGCAACCTTGAAGTCAGCAATAACAGGTGAGAATCTGGAAAGCTCGCTCACCACTCTAAGCCCAGAGGCGAGGACCAGCGGATATCCCACCTTAATAGCATCAACAAACTCTACCACATCTTTCGCTATCTCTACTGCCCGATCGTGCTCGGTGAGATCGAGAGCGAGGATGAGCCGCGTATCCTTCTTCATGACCACGCCACCAAAGATGGAGAGGATACCATCACCTCTACAACCGAGTCGATATGATTTAAGGGTTTTGAGGATCTTATAGAGTGAATGATCCCCTTCGTAGAGAGAAGTTATTATATTATGGTCGAACTATCTCTTCTATAGAAGAGCGTCTCTCCCGTGGTTGTGTATATAGGTTGTGTATATAGGTGGAAGAGGAGTTGCAGTTCATACTCTCACGAATCGATGAATTGATCTATGGCGTTGACTTTGACCCTGAACGTCGCCAGGGGAAGGTTATTGCCAACCTGACAGTTGTTCACAGAGATGACGTTGATGGTGTGCTTGAGGTCTTCAGGCGTGCTATTGCGGCTGGTCTATCGCCGAGCCACTTTGGCACGTTGATTGAGGGTGTGAAGCTTGGGTTTGGTAATGATGAGGTCTGTATATGTACTGTCTGCAGTATTACCATTGATGGCGTCTTGCTGAAGTCAGGGATACCTGTGAACCTTCGTTTTGGCGGTGTGGTGGAGGTTTTGGAGAGACGTCCTGTTCGCTTCACTGATATGCTTCTTTATGAAGGAACTACTATTGATCCGCTTGAAGTCCTGATCTCGCAGGAGCTCACGTCGGTCACAAGGATGATGAAGACGGGCTCGGGTGCAATCCTTGCAAACATGCGCGAGGTTCCGATGATAGCGAGGGGTATGGTTGAAGAGAGGATTGCTGATCTTGAATCGGCTGGCTTCAGCGGCGTCCTTGCATTCGGAGAACCGAATAGCGAGGTATTGGGTGTGGAGACGGCGCGGGATCATATTGGAATCGTGGTCCTCGGTGGGTCAAACATGGTTGCAGCGGCAATGGAAGAAGGATACAACTTGAAGACGGATGCTATGTCCATGCTGATAGATATAGAAGAGATGAAGCATATCGACAAAATTTGAATATAAAATTGGAGGGTGTTTTTGGGTGATCGGGTTTACCAAGCTCCAGTCAAATGGGAATGACTTCATCTTGATCGATGAGTATCACGAGGTCGTGGTGCCAGAGGAGCGTAAAGGCGATTTTGCAGCTAGATACTGCGACCGCCGATTCGGTGTTGGAGGAGACGGAGTACTCTTCCTGGGGAAAGACGATGTGGCAGACCTTGAGATGCGCCTCTTCCAGCCCGACCGTTCAGAGGCTGAGATGTGCGGGAACGGGATCAGCTGCCTTGCCAAATACGCGGTCGAGAGAGGATACGTGCCGATCGGCAGAGCAACGATCAAGACACGGGCAGGAGTACTCAGTCTCAAGACGGAGATGGAAGACGAAGAGCTCTTCGTAGAGGTGAATATGGGAAGGCCGCGGTATGATAGAGGAGAGATACCTGCCGCGGGCAATGGCAGGTTCTTAAACCAGAGGCTTCACGGATGCAACGTATCGGCTGTTAACACAGGCGTCCCGCACGCAGTAATATTCACCGAGAGGCTCGAAGAGGCACCTGTAACCGAACTCTCACCCAGGATCCGCTACGACCCTGTATTTCCAATGGGTGCCAACGTCAACTTTGTTAGGGTTCACACACCGCACGAGATCAGCATCCGCACCTATGAGCGTGGAGTAGAGGATGAAACACTGAGCTGCGGAACAGGCTCGGTTGCAAGCGCAGCAATTGCACACATACTCAAAAAGACGAGTAACGAGGTCAGAGTGCACACGAGAGGTGGGGATGTGCGCGTAAGATTTGATGGTCAGGGGAACGCATACATGAAGACATGCCCAAAGATGGTCTTCAGAGGAGAGATTCCATAGATCGAGAAGCAGTAGAGCAAAAGTCTTATTAGGTTTAAATAATATGTGAAAGTAGGTGGCTTACGATGGAGATACCGATCCTCTCAGCGAGCGAGAGACAGCAGATATGTCGAGAGATGTGGACCGGGATGATGCATGGTATTACTGGTTTTATTATGCGAAAGCTTGGGCCCGATGCGCTTGAAGAGTTGAATAGCGAGGTGGCTTCTGGGTGTGCTTCTGATATGAAGGCTCGGGGTGTGGATAGCCCGGTGAAGTTTGCGATGAATTATGCGGTTGTGAACAAGAATGTATTCGGGAGTGAGGGTGTCAGCGTGGAAGGGGATGCTTACGAGGCAGTGCTCACAACTGCGAGATGTGCCAACCTCGAAAGTGCAATGGATCTTCGATCAAGGGGTATGCCGATCACAAGGAACGAATACTGCAGTGGTTGCATCGATGGTTACTTTAAGAAGGTTGCTGAGAACCTTGGATTTGGCTTGGAAGCAGAGTTCACAGAGAGAGGATGCAGGATAAAGATACAGAGGGATGCATAGGGAGGGAGCTCTCCATGTTCAGTGCAGAGATAAGTTCAGAGAAGTTGAAGGAAGCGTTTGAAACGGTTGCGGTCCTGGTGGACGAGTGCAAGCTCAGATTTTCACCAACAAAACTCAGTATCCGAGCGGTAGATCCTGCAAACGTTGCCATGGTGACCCTTGACCTCTACCAGGACGCCTTCAACAAGTACGAGGCGAGTGAGGGCGAGATCGGTCTTGATCTTGAGAGGCTGATGGATATTCTTGGAATGGCTGGGCGAGAGGAGACCGTTATATTGCAACTCGATGAGACGGCTCATAAGCTCTTGATATCGATCGGCGGGCTTGTTTACACCACGTCACTCCTTGACCCGACGACGATCAGAAGAGAGCCGAAGATACCACAGTTCGAACTCCCTGCACACATCACCCTCCCAGGAAGTGTTCTTGTGCGGGCGATAAAAGCAGCAGTCAAGGTCGATGAGTATATGTGGATGCAGGTTGTGAATGGCACCTTCATACTGGAGGCAGAGGGTGACATGGACAATATTCGGATCAAGGTCGGAGAGGACGAGCTTATCGAACTTGAGTCTTCTGACGAAGCAAAGAGCCTATTCAAACTCGAATACCTCCAGGACATGGGTAAAGCACTTGGAAAGGCAAACGAGGTTCGAATCGATCTTGGCAAAGACTATCCTGTGAAGATGAACTTCAAGATAGCTGAAGGATCTGGCGATGTCACATATCTCCTCGCACCACGCGTGGTAGAGTCCGAGTGAGAAGATGATCGGTATAGAAAGGTGAGATGGAGAGCTCAGAAGCCATAATAACACCAAACAGACTTGCATTATACCCTTTCTTACCTCAAGCCGTCGCATATGTAGAGAGTCTTGAGATCGATCTCAAAGAACTCTCAACCTCACCCGTCTTTGACGACATAATACCCTACTCAGTTAAGACCATAAAGGATGCAATACGCGGAGTCTTGAAACGAGAGTATGTTGAAGACCGAACAGAGTCCGATATCAGGCTACTCTCCTACCCCGTAACAAGAATACTGCTCTCATGTCTTAACGACCAGAGGTTGATCCACCGCTATGCAGTGGGCGAGTCAAAGGCAGCGAGAGAGAACCTGAGAAGAGAGAGCGAGCCACTCTTGATGCTCATCACAGAGAGCATGAAGATACACCCAAAGCCAGAGAGAACGGGTTTCACACTTCACTACACTGAGTACGTGAAGATAGCACATAGAATGAAGGAGCGAAGGTGGAAACTCACAAACAGAGACCTCCGCAGGGGATACGTAAGCATAGAGCGAGACGAACTTATCCGCCTGCTCGAAGAGAGAATAAGAGAACGTGTGATGGAGAATATGCCAGTCTCAGTATCAGAAGAGATGTGCAGAGACCTTCAGCCATACATAGAAGAGATAAGAGAAGCGCTCTCAAAAGAGGGTAGATGGGGAGAGGACGTCGAATTTGGGGAGATTTCGATGGAATGCTTCCCGCCGTGCATCACGCACGCCATAAAAAGCGTTCAAACCGGGGTGAACATCTCGCACTCCACGAGATTTGCACTCACATCATTCCTGCTTGCAATCGGAATGAAGACCGACACGATCATCGAGATATTTGGATCATCACCCGATTTCGATCCTGAAAAGACACGATATCAGATCGAACACATCAGAGGGAGTGCTGGAAAGAGATACACGCCACCATCGTGTGCCACGATGGAGACATTCGGAAACTGCAAGGGTAAAAACCGCTTATGCGAGAGGATATCACACCCATTAAATTACTATCGAAGAAAAATGTGGCTTGAAAAAGAGAGAAAACAATCATCCTGAGACGATCGATTCGATAACGGTCTCAACAGACCTTGCAATTCCTTCAACCTCAATACCGTCCTTAACACCATCACCTGCCAGATACAACCCCTTGATAGGAGTGATCGGATCAAGATCAGATCCCTGCAAAGCCCTGTTCACAGGCTCGTCGATATACGTCTGAACCAAGAGCACATCATCCTCAGTGAAACTCTGAAAGACCATCCCAAGATCTTCGAGCCCAAGATCGATCTCCTGCCTCACACCATGTGGCGTCAGGTCGCCACGAGGAAGATGCTGATGGCTCATATAGAGATGCATACCGGCGGGTGCAAGCGAGGGATCGGCAGCCGTTACCTCCACAACACCACCCACCCGCCTGCACTCAGGCGTGAACATCACGCCAGAATGTCCGATAAGAGACCTATCCGAAGAGAAAGAGATCTTGATGCCGAAGACAGGGCGAATACCTTTCACACTCTCCTCAAACTCGCGTACGGGAGAGAGGCTTCGATCCGCTATTAGAGCGAGCGTCTCCCTTGGTCCAATATCCGAGATCAATGCACTGCATCTGATAACTTCTCCATTGACAGAGACGCCCTCAACAGACCCCTCGCTTGTAAGAAGTATCTCATCAACAGGCGAGTCTGTGCAGATTCTACCGTTGTGTTCCTGTATGTACCTCGAAAGCCCGTCTATCACACTCTTACAACCACCTTTGACTATACCAGGCCCGCCATAGAACCTGGTGTACGCCGTTGCCATGAGCGCCTCCCACAAGGGGAGATCTTCTGAAGATACGCTGAAAGTGAAGCGGGAGAAAGCATCGGTGAACGATGTGAGAAGATCACTCCCAACACCCTCAATAAACTCACGATAACTCATATCAGGAACACTTCGCCTCAGACCGATCCACTTCCAGAAGAGAGAGAACCGTGCCCTGAGCGAGAGCAACCTCCGAAACTCCCTCTCAGTATACATCCTCCCATCGAGAAAGATGGTTGCATGAGGATCCGAGTCGATGATAACGACCGGGATTTTAAGCTTCTCCAGCATCGCAGCAGTGGGGCCTCGCGACCCATGCGGAAGCATGTGAAGTGCACCTGTCGAGAGCGTGAAGCCGTCCTGAACGATGTTCGTGAACCTGCCACCAAGCCAATGCCTCTTCTCAAAGAGAAGAACCCTTCGCCCAAGAGCCGATAACCTCGCAGCGGCAAGAAGCCCTCCAACACCACCACCGATCACAACGTCCACCGAGAGATCCACCCCGAGAAGAGTCTATAAACGAAGACTCAAACCTGACGCAAGGAGAGATAAACCTTACCATGACCTAAGGGCTTTCAACACGTTAGGTATATATCGTGTGATGATCTATTCTGCATGTGGCTCGGTGCGAGGAATAAATATGAAATCCGATCTTGATGGTGTTGTAACGAAGCTTATAATCCTTTCTTCAAAGCGTATCATGCCTGGCGAGTTATTATCTAAAATATATTCGTTGAAGAAAGATCTGATCGTTAAAGAGACGTGTTTTGGGGCTGAAGTCTCTGGTAAGAAAGATGATGTTGAGGATGCTCTGCGGGAGGCTCGAAGCCTCGATCCATACGGGGTCTTTGTGAAGGAGAGGGGTTTTCTGCCTGGCGATCCTCGAAGATGCAGGGCTACCCGTGCTGGTGCACGCCCTGGGTTTCATCAGATCGAGCTTGAGGTTGAGAGGCTTCCACTGATTGCAAAGGCACTCTCTGAGTATGAGAGAGGTGCTCTTCTGAGGCGTGAAGAGGGTGAAGAACTTAATCTTAGTGCAGGCAGGTTTAAGGAGATAATTGAAGATACTCTTAAGGATATGAGTGTGTGAGGGTTGATTATGGTTAAGGTTTTGGTTTATCCTGCAAACAGTCTGATACTTGCAGATCTCGTCGAGAGGTTTGGGCATGAGCCGCTCTCTGTTCAGCAAGAGATCCGGGAGAAGATCAGTGCCCCTGGGCTTGACTCTCCACCGCTCAATATCACGCCTGATGACCCGAAGATCGGATTACGGTATGCCGCTGTCGAGGTACCCTCAGGCGTTCGCGGGAGAATGGCACTCATAGGCCCTCTGATCGAAGAGGCTGAGGCTGCAGTAGTCGTTCACGACCCAGACCCAACATTCGGGTGTATGGGCTGTGCACGCACAAACGAGCTTGTGAACTTCCTCATCCGTGCAAGGAAGATACCCCTACTCGAATTGAAATATCCTTCAACCGAAGATGACGCCAGAGATTTTGTGGTTAGAGTTGCTGAATTCTTGAAATCGTTGGAGAATGGGAAATGAGCGAAATTGTTAGAATTGCGCAGTTATCGTGCGGTTCAGAGTACAGTGGAATCCAGCAGGAGATTGACGAAGCTGCGCGAAGCGTTGGGGCAGAGATGGTCTTTCCAGACGTTGACGCTGGCGACATTCAGAGGATCGAAGACGAGTTTGGACTCAGGGTTGCAAGCCCGGATCTCAAGTTGATGATGGCGCGGGGAAAGGCCGTTGTGGACGGAATCTCTGATATAGATGCGGTCTTCATAGGCACATGTTTCAGATGTGCCGAGGCAGCCCTTGTCAGAAGCGAACTTCGCAGGTACATATATGAGACGACAGGGCTCCCGGTGATAAGCTATTCCTTCACCGAGCGAACAACCGCCACAACACTCCTCACACGCATGGAAGCTCTTACAACGATGGCTCTCAGAAAGAACCTCCTTGTACGAGAACGTCAGAGAGGACTCACAGCAGGCATCGACTCAGGCTCAACGACCACCAAATGCGTGGTGATGCGAGATAATGAGATCATCGGCACAGGCTGGGTTCCAACCACAAAGGTACTTCAGAGCGCTGAAAAAGCCTTCGAGGAAGCACTTGAAGCTGCTGGCGTAAGAGAGGGCGAGCTTGAAGCGATCGGTACCACAGGCTATGGGCGATTCCTTGCAGGTGAGCGGTTCAAGGCAGACCTTGTTCAGGAAGAGGTCACTGTGAACAGCAAAGGTGCAGTATTCCTCGCCGATACGCAGAAGGGAGATGCAACAGTGATCGATATCGGTGGCATGGACAACAAAGCGATCTCGGTTCACAACGGCATACCCGGGATGTTCACACTCGGCGGAATCTGCGCAGGTGCATCTGGCAGGTTCCTCGAGTTGACCGCACGAAGGCTTGGCGTTGAGATCACTGAACTTGGAGCACTCTCGGTCAAGGGTGACGCCAGAAAGATCGCGATGAACAGCTACTGCATAGTCTTCGGGATACAGTCGCTCGTGAACTCACTCTCGGCAGGTGCAAAGCCAGAGGATGTTGCAGCCGCAGCGTGCCACAGCGTATCAGAACAAGTCTTTGAACAACAACTCCAAGAAGTAGAGGTCAAAGAACCTGTCCTGATGGTCGGCGGCTCGTCCCTCATTGAAGGTCTACCAAAAGCGATGGAAGAACTGCTCCATGTAGAAGTCCACGTACCACCCAACTCACAGTTCATCGGAGCCGTTGGCGCAGCACTCCTATCATCAGGATTCATAGAAGAAGAGTAGAAAAAATGGTCTACAAAAACCATCCTGTGTAATAGTTATTTATATGATGGGGTTGAATGCTACTAGTGGGTGAAAGTTAATGTGCGTCTCTGATGGAAGCGCGGATTATGACCCTGAAGAGGTTGCTGCACAGCTTGGCGTGAAGAGATACAAGTGTAATGACTGTGGGAACAGTTTTCAGGGTATTGGTAAGAATGTTATCTGTCCTTCCTGCCGCTCAAAGAACGTTGTAACCAAGTGAGATTGGATCGACGAACGATAACTCTCGGCAGGAATGCAGGAATGATACCTCTGGGTAAAGATGAGATAATATATCTTATAGGTGAAAAAGGCACTATAGGCATCATCAAGGTGGCAGATAGAACTCCTTTATTTATTGATACAGATAGCGAGGAGTTCGCACTCTTTCTGGAGCCGGATGACCTTCTTGTGGCATCTGGATTTGGAGCCGGTTCTCTGATGCAGCGAGCGCTCAAGTGTGTTCTCTTCAATATTCGAGAGATCGGTTCGCCGCTCATCGTACTTCCGCGGAACCATCCGGGTTCGAAGCGCCTCAAGTTTGTACTGTCAGCTGGTAGCAAGGTGGTTGTGCGATGTGATATCACCCCAGGCACTCACCCTGAGCAGGATGTGATCTGTGGGATGGATGAATTCTCAGGACTCAGAATCAGCGCAACGAGGGGAGGAATCGAGCTTACCCCTATGATTGAAAGCTTGAAACGTGAGCCGTTCTAAAAACTATAGTCATTCTTCTAATTTTCTGCACTAATAAACTCTTCAACCCAATACCTCGAATAACCCTGCTTCCTCTCATCAAATTTTGTAAGGTGTTTTAGCATGAAGAATATTAATATCTGGAGTTATTTTAGGGATGGACTGTAGATTGATTATAGAAAGAGTAGCAATAGCATGGACAGAGAATGTTCTGGATCTTGATCGATTGTTTGAGAGAGAAGGGTATTGAAGAGGTGTGAGTGGAGGGAAAATGGGGGTTATTCTTCGTTCTTTAAAATTTCTGAAAAGAAGTTCATAACGGCGTATTTTACGCGTTGTGGTGCGACTATGATCATCTCTTCCTGCTCGTTTTTTGGGAAGGTGTTGTGGACTGAGTATCTTCTGAGTGTCTTTATTGATTCTGGTGTGTAGCGTGCGTCGACGAGTACTCTGAGTCCAAAGTCTTGGGGTGAGCGGATGACGCGTCCGAGTGCTTGGCGCACTTTTCTGATTGTTGGTATCTGGATTGCGTACTCCCAGCCGCGTCCAAACTCTGCGTCGTATGCGGATTCGATTGCACGCATCCTGTCGTTCAGCGCGGGGTATCCTACTCCGATCACAACCACGGATCTGGCGCGTCCGTCTCGGTAATCCACGCCCTCTGTCAGTGTGCCCCAGAGGTATGTGAAGAGGACGGCTTTCTCTCCTTTCTCTCCGATTTTGAAGAACTCTTCTCTCACCTGCTGGGCTGATACTCCGATCTCATCGAGGAAGACTGGTAGATCGAGTTCGAGGTGCTTATAATATTGGAGTGCAACACTTGCGCTCTGGAAGAAGAGTATGGTGTTGCCTGGGGTTTCGTGTATTATATCTGTTAACACGCTTGAGATCAGTTCTATTGTCTTGGGATTCTCTCTCTCCCTTGCAAAGAGTGGGGGGACGTTCACTGCGAGTGTGCGTCGCCTTTCGGGTGGAAAGGAGAGTCCAAAGGCAAGTTCTGTGGTCTCGCGTTCTATTCCGAGTGTGGTCTTCACCATCTCGAATGGTGTGAGTGTTGCTGACATGAGGACTGCGCTGTGGAGTTTCTCAAAGAGTGGTTTTGTCACGTGACGTGGTATGCTTATGAATAACTCAAGTCTGCCTGTGAGATTGTGATTGTCGCGTCTTACATTGAGGATTGGGTAGTATTCACTGTTCTCTCTTAGATACTGTTCTAGAAATGTTGCAGCGGCAAGTGTGCTTGAAGACTTCAGGATCTTCGTGCGTCCTGCCTTAAACTCTTTCTCATATCGTTTTTCAAGTTCGTGCCCAAGCTTGAGTGCTTCGTCGATCACTCCTAGGTCGAGCCCTGCCTCGTTCATCATCTTCTCGAGTTTCTCCTTGAAGAGGTCCTCTCGTGTCTGTGGATCGCATATCCGCACGTCCTTCCAGTCTTTGCCGATTCGCTCACGCTCGCCAAACTGGAGACGGGACTCGTACGAATCGCGAATAAGATTCTTCACAAGTGAGAAGAGGAGACCGATACCCTCTCTGTCGCCGGTTCGCTCTTCGACCACCTCTCCAAAGGCACGATCGAGAGTGGCTTCAGATAGTGTGAGAGATGAATGGTTTCTTGCCGCCGATTCGATGTTGTGTGCTTCGTCAAAGATTGCAATGATATCCTCTGTTCCGCGTTCAAGCCAGCCAAGGATATTCTCAAAGATGGCGGGGTTCAAGAGATGATGATAGTTACAGATCACGAGATCTGCGGCTTTGATCTCACGCTTCAATAGCTCATATCCACAGAGACCGCGCTGATACGCCCAATCGGCGACCTCTTCGGGTCTGCGGACATCACTGAACAACCACTCTCGAAAGCCAGGGGGGTCAGACTTCAACAATTCATAAAGCTCATTGCATGAGACCCTCCTGAGATCACGAATCTGATCGCGCTCGGAGTCAGCGTCTCTTGCAATCGCATTGCGAAGCTCGAAGAGTTCATGGTCGCCTGTCTCTTCATACTTCTTCTTTAACGATCGAAGCTGAGCTTCAATAACCTTGGACTCTCTCTCAGCATCCACAAGCTCAAAGGTGTTCTCACGAAGTAGCTTGCATCGGTCATAGTCCATATCAGGGTGTGGGCACATCAGCATCTTACCTGTCAAGACGACAACGTTGATATGCTTCTTGCGCTGGATCTCCCGTGCCTCTTCGATGAACTGCTCCATCTGCTGATGCACATTTGTGGCGATGACCACAACCTTTCCCAGCCGCTCACCAACTGATAACGCGGGTACAAGAGCGCTCAACGTCTTCCCGGTGCCGCACGCGCCCTCAAAGAGTACAAAACGCTCGCCATATAGTGCAGTAAAGATCTCTTCCATCGCCTCGGACTGGTGCTTATAACAGGAAGACTTTGGAAAGTACGAGAAGAGATCCTTGACCATTCACAGCACACCTTCCCACGATGCAATGGATGCAATACTACAAGAAACTGCCTCCTCTACTCGCAGCTACCTAAATCAGATCTCGAGCGGAGACGAGTCTTTTCTTGGTTTATGCCAGTCTGATCGTTTCAAGGTTTACGAGTGCTTTTGATGGGATGCGCGTTGCTTTGTATATGCCACTTGCAAGTTCAAGGCAGCTTCTTTCGTCTCCATGCTCTGTTAGTATGAACTGCGGTTGTGGCCGTATTCTCTTGATATAGCTGATCAACTGTCTACGGTCTGAATGCCCTGAGAACCCGTCGATCGTCTTCACGTTCAGGTTGATCTTCATCATCTCTGTTCGCCCATCATAGTTTGGCAACGGCACCTCGTTCCACCCCTTCTGTATACGTCGTCCGAGTGTGCCCTCTGCCTGGTATCCCACGAATATGAGGGTGTGCTCTTTGTCTGATCCAAAGGCTCGCAGGTACTCCATGATAGGTCCTCCGTTCATCATTCCAGAGGTTGATAGTATGACTGATGGCTCTCTCTCGGCAATGATCCTTGCACGCATCTCTGCAGAGTCCACTGGTTCGAAGCACTCTGCCAGGAACGGGTTCTCTCCCTTATGGAAGATCTTGTTTCGAACCTCGGTGTTGAGGTATTCAGGGTGAGTGGTGTGAATTGCAGTGGCTTCCCATATCATTCCATCGAGGTAGATGGGCACCTCTGGAATCACTCCTTTGCGAATCGATTCCTCAAGTACCAGCATCACTTCCTGGCTGCGTCCAACCGAGAAGGCTGGTATGAGCGTGACACCCCCCTGTTTTATCGTCTTTTTGACCGCGTCCTGTAGTCTGCGTTCTGCTTCTACCCGTGACGTCTGGAAGTCTCTCGCTCCACCATAGGTTGCTTCCACTATAAGTGTCTCCAATCTGGGGAAGTCCTTTGTCGCAGCGTTGAATAACCGCGTGTTTTCAAACTTAAGATCCCCTGTTATTGCTACATTATAGAAACCGTCACCTATGTGGAAGTGTGCAATCGACGAACCCAGGATATGCCCACTGTTGTGTAGCGTCAACTTAATGTCTGGCGCTATATCGGTCACGTCTCCATAGTTGAGCGGGATGGTGTGTTTTATCTCTTCTCGCACCATGGCGGATTCGTAAGCTATCTTACACCCATCCTTTGCTGAGACATCGAGATAATCGAGTTGCAGAAGTGCCATCAGATCGCGTGTCGGAGGCGTGCAGTAGACAGGCCCCTCATAACCATATTTGAACAGTAAAGGTACAAGTCCACTGTGGTCGAGGTGCGCATGCGTGACTATGACACCGTCTATCTGATTGATCGGGTTCACCTCTGGAACGTAAAGATAAGGCGTTCCGTTCTCCGTGCTCATATTGACGCCACAATCAATCAATACTCTGCTTTCAGGCGTTGATAACAAGATACAACTTCGACCCACCTCTCGTGCACCGCCAAGGGTAGTGATCCTCACCCACTGATCCTTTGACGAGATCTCTCTATGAATCTTCCGTCCAAGCGACTTGAGAAAACTTCTTCGTTCGTCCGCACTTGTACGCAGCAGTTGCCGAATATTGTTCACTATGCTTGTTTTAATCGGTGGCGTTCTCGCAACCTTCGGCGTCCAGTTAACCTCTTTAACGATCTCACGAAACGTTGCACCATATCGTCCAATAACAAGCCCTGGTTTTTCAGCTTCAATAGTCACCTCACAAGTATCCGGGTCGAAGTAAAAATTGGTTATCCCCGCATCTTCTGGAACGAGCTCCTTCACCTTCTTTATGGTCTCCTCAGGGTCCAAGAGCACACTCGGATCTGGTCTAACAACGACACGCTTTCGCATACCTTTTGCTATGCTCCGTATGACCTCTGTGTTGTTCACCAGCTTCCCAGGCTCTTTAGTATGCACCACCACCTCAGGACCTTCAAACTCAACCGAAGCTATACTTATATTCGGCGGAAGTTTTGCTTCGATCTCGGATTTTATCTCCTGTAAAACCTCGTCAATAGTCATACCAATCACTTCAAAAAAGAGATAAAAAAGTAGATCGTGTAAAAGAGATATTCAGCAATATATTTAACTCAACTCCAACCTCTTGCCCTCTATGTATTCTCTATCAACCTCGACATACTCCGTAGGGGAGATCTTGACGACATGCACGCCGTTGCCAGATGCAGAATCTCTCTTCACCGCCTGGTGAAGCGCTCTGATCGCGAGATCAACACCATCGTCCAGAGAAAGTCCTTCAGTATATCGATCTTCAAGCACGCCATAGGCAAAAGGCGATCCAGAACCAGTCGCAACTGCCTTCTTTTCCTCAATAACACCACCAATCGGATCAAGAGAGTAGATGGAACTGCCATTCTTATCCACACCCCCGACCAACAACTGTACCAGAAATGGATAGTACCTCGAACCACTCAGTATATTCGCAAGTAGCGTAGTAATAGCCTTGACCGTCATCGGTTCATCACACCGCATCCGATACAACTTAGCCTCAACCTGCAACCATTTAACCAAACGCTGCGCATCTCCAATGGAACCGGCTGTAGTCATGCCAACCAGATCATCAATCTGGTAGATCTTCTTTGCTTCTTTACTTGCAATGAAATTGCCCATCGTAGCCCGACTCTCAGAAGCCATGACCACACCATTATCACAGACTAAACCTATCGTAGTAGTTCCTTTGAACTGTCTAATATCCTCCATCCACAATACCTCAAAAAGGAAAAATCAGTAATCAAATACATACACCATACAGTATATAAGTTTTTCCCATTTCGGAAGTGCTAAAGAGAGTTGATTCGATGGCTTTTAGGAGTCGTTTGATTCTCGGTCTGGGTGGGGTTTCTGCAGTCTCTCTCCCAGTCTTTCTACTTTTTGGATGGCGGTTCCGATGTAGTTGTGTGGGTTTGTTGCATACTCGATCTCTTCCCGGGTCATCTCTTTCTGGATTGTTGGGTCTCTGAGCAGTGCCTCGCGGAGGTGGAGTCCTTCTTCGCGGGCTATCTTTGCGGCTTCTCTCACGAGTTTGTGTGCTTTCTGTCGTCCAACGCCTTTTTTTGCAAGTTCGATCATGACAGCTTCGCTCATGTTCAGTCCTTTGAGCAGCTCGAGGTTTTCTTCGATCTTTTTGTGGTGGAACTTGAGGTTTTCGAGCACTTTTGTTGCTGTGCGGAGTATGTGGTCTATGAGTATGCATGTCTCTGGGAAGATTATTCGTTCAGAGGATGAGTTTGTGAGGTCTCGTTCGTCCCATAGGGTGTTGTTCAAGAGTTCTGGTTCGACCATTCCTCTTATGATCCGTGCGAGTCCGCATACTTGTTCTGATTTGATTGGATTTCGTTTGTGCGGCATGGTGGATGAGCCGATCTGGTCTTTCGTGAAGCTCTCTTCCACTTCTCCTATCTCGCTTCGCTGCAGGGTTCTGATCTCGATTCCGATCTTTTCCAGCGTTGTTGCAAGGTTTGCTGCCCAGAAGATAAATTCGCTGTGTCGATCTCGTTGAATGACCTGGTTTGAGACCTCGGCGGGTCTGATCTTGAGGTGTTTCATCGTCAACTCTTCCACTTTGATCCCGTCTCTGCCAAAAGATGCCTGCGTGCCAACTGCGCCGCTCATCTTCCCGACCGTGATGCGTGGCGTGAGTTCTTCAAGCCTCGTTATGTGGCGTTCGATCTCTGAAGCCCAGATGGCAAATCTCAGCCCGTAGGTGGTCGGAACTCCGATCTGCCCATGGGTGCGGCCGGCACAGACCGTGGCTTTGTGTTCGAGTGCGCGCTTGAGAAGCTCATCTTGGAGTCTCTGGAGTTCTCGTCTCAGGATCGTTATCGTCTCTTTGAATTGGAGGGCGGTGGCTGTGTCAAGTATATCGTTGGAGGTTGCACCATAATGCACCCACTTGCCTGCCTCTCCACACTTCTCTGAGAGTGCCATGACGAGAGCCATCATGTCGTGATGGATCTCATCTTCGATCTCTTTGACACGCTCGAGCCGAACGCCTCTTACTCCCTCTTCTATCTCTCTTGCGGCAGACTCTGGTATCATGCCAAGCTCTGATTCGGCACGGGCAAGTGCAACCTCAACCATCAGCATCTTCTGGAGCCTGGACTCTTCACTCCACACTCTCTTCATCTCGGAACTACCGTACCGAAACTCGATCGGATGTATCGCCATTGATCTCTACCCCCCACCTTTAATCTTCTTTCCCGATCATAATCTCTGTCGCTTTGATTATGGCAGCCACTTCATCACCTTCTTTGATCTTGAGCGCTTCAGACGCTTCTCTTGTGATCACCGCGGTTAGATCCGCAGCCTCGATGTGCATCTTCACCTTTGCAGTTATTTGATCTTCTTCAATCGCTGTAACTATTCCTTTCAACTGGTTTCTTGCAGTTATCTTCAAACCGATCAGCTCCCAGAACGTCTTGTCATAGAGGGTCTCGTTGAGCAGATTCTGATATGAATCGTACTCGGTCAAGAGCTCTCTTGCTCGTGGGGTGAGCCTGCTTCCCTGTGACTTCCCACCACGTTTCGTGGCAAGCACATGCTCTCCAATCGCCTCTTCGATCTCCTTTACCTGGAGCCAGGCGTGCTTGTAGGATATATTCAATCTCTCGCAAGCCTTATTAAGAGAGCCCTCGAGATCTATCGCTCTCAGTAGATCAGCCTTCCCCTGACCGATGATAGGCGTCTCGCCGTCAGCCAGCCAGAACTTTGCCTGAACCTCGCTTCTCATTTAGAGAGACTCTCCAAGCTCATCCCGCTCCAGTGAGAAATCATCCCTCGTGTAGAGTGGAATCAGTGTGATCCCTTCCTCCTTTAGGTTCTCACTCGCTCCTTCAAGCCTGTCCACCACCGTGATCACCTTATCAACCGCGCAACCAAGCCGCCGCACCTCTCTTACTGCGCGCAGAACAGACTCACCACGGGTTGTGACATCCTCAATGATTATCACCTTCGAGCCACGAAGAAGCGGTCCTTCGACCAGCTTATCAGTACCTCGCTCTTTCGTTGTCTTTCTCACGAAGAATCCAGGTATTGGCTTCCCAGCAAGCCAGCTCTTGAGAGAGACTGCTGCAACGATCGGAATCGCCCCAGACTCCAGTCCTCCAATAAAATCGACCTCCTCGTCTCTCAACAACTCAATGATTGCGTCAGCAATCAGATTTGCCCCCTCAGGATCGAACGAGAGATTCTTCATATCAAAGAAGAAGTTGCTCCGCCCACCAGAAGCAAGCTTAAAATCTCTTTCACCGAAGAGAAGCGCCCGCTCTCTGATCAACGTCAATAACCGATCCGACATTCTCTCTCATCGTAAGCTCTTATCTCGTATAAAATCTTCTCTCAAATAAAGATAGCCATATCGAGAGGGTACTTGGGTAGGCTTGTTGAACCAATATTGTTATATGGATATGTGTCAGTTTCTCTGTTATGGTCTCTCTGAATTTGAAGAGTCTTCTGCTGCTTGTGTTTGCAGGGGTGATTGCACTTGTGCTCTTGCGTTTTGTGTTCTGGCTCCTGAAGATCGTGGTTTTTCTTGTGATCGTGTACCTTGTGTATGATCTCTTAAAAAGAGTTTTTTAGGCTCTGCAGTTCCGAGTGGTTCTTACCGATTCTTCTCAGTTATCAGCATTCCGTCCTCGTCAAACTCCAGTTTATCTCTCTGGCTGTTCAGCCATTCTTCTCCAAATCTTTCCGCTTCAGTCTCATCGAACTCTCTGACAAGCAGATCGTCTTCTCCTGTCCTCTCCACTGCTTCAAGTGGTATGGCGAGTATCCGCTCTTCTGACTTCACGATGAGCCTCTCCCCCCTCACTATTATACTCTCACCGATCTTATCTCCATCCCCTTTCTTCACATACTTACAGCTATATTTTGATCTGAGAATCTTCTCATCAGGAATTTTTTCCTTCTTTCTCCTGAAAAAACCTCTCACTTCAACCGTCCCCCTGCGAGTGCCACGAGTTTTATTCTACGATGATTCCGGCGTATCCTACCACACTGCTATCATCCCCGGTAGTATCTCCACTCGTGGAGTAGTGCAGTAGCTCTGCCCGTGATGCTCCAAGGCCCTTCACTGCATAGAGCATGGCAGCGATCACACCATATCCACATACCGTTGCGTCGAGCTCGTAGATCCTTCTGTAGAGCTCATTTATATCCAACTTGAGGATGGCATCTATCACTCGGAAATCCTTCTCGCGGGCGATTCTTGCTGGTTGGTGGTGTGTGAAGTCGCTTGATGCTATGACCACCACCTGCTTCTTGCTTCTCTTCACAGCTTCTCTTATCTCGCTACCGATCTCGAGTGCAGATTCTTCGTCCTGAAGGCCGATGCAGACCGGTACGATCTTGAAGTCTCGCTGGGTCTCTTGTAGAAAGGGCAGTTGGACCTCTATTGAATGCTCTCTCTTATGCGCGATCTCGTCACGGTCGATGATCCCACGAGGCAGGAGGTCTACGAACTCTCTATCCACCTCCACTTCACCGAGAGGTGTCTCCCACGTCTCTACAGATACTGCTACAGGCGATCCCATACCTGTGTGATTTGGGCCGAGTATCACGTATGTCTCCACCGATGGGAGTACAGCGTATACATAGCCGGCAGTGCCTCCTGAGTACATATACCCGGCGTGCGGGACTACTGCACCGATAACCCTATCTCTCTTCGGGGTCCCTCGTGGTATGCAGTCTAATATTGATCTTTTAAGGTTAACTGGATCTGGTGGGTAGAATCCGATTGCTGCCGGGTAGCGTATTTTTTTATTCTTCACAGTTCGGCCTCAAAGTCTGATGGCTCATAGTTGAAAGTGCCATCCCCCTTTTCCGCTACTATCGTCTTTGCAAGTAGCCAGTAGATCAATGCAAGCGCTTTTCTGCCCTTGTTGTTCGTAGGTATGACGAGATCGATCTTTGCTGTGGAGTTATTGGTATCACATAGCGCGATAACAGGTATTCCAATATTGATAGCCTCATTCACAGCCTGAGAATCACCGCGCGGATCAGTTACCAGCAGGATATCAGGCTCGATATACACATCCAGCTTTGGGTTTGTCAGAGTGCCGGGTATGAATCTACCCGTTATCGTCCTTGCCCCGACAACCTCAGCGAACTTGGTGGCTGGCTGATATCCATACTGGCGTGCCGAGACCACGAGTATCTGTTTGGGATTGTATCTTGAGAGCAGCTTTGCCGCTGCTCGTATCCGTTCATCAGTCTTCTGGATGTCAAGGACGTAGAGTCCATCTGTTCGAACCCTGTAAACGAACTTCAGCATTTCATGGCTCTTCTGTTGAGTGCCTATGTGTATTCCTGCTGAGAGGTACTCATCGATAGAGATCAGTGGCTCGTATTCTGCGTCAGGTACGGGTATGACTTCTTGTTCCAAGTTATATCACCTCAAACTCGAGTATCAATATTTTTTCAGTGCAATGGTATAATGGTTCTACTACTTCCATCACCTATATCTCTCTTTCTATACATCGAGAAGGAGTGTGTGATATTTTTGGGTGTGATGGCAAAGCTGCTGTTTTTGTAAAAATAGATATTTTGGCGTTTTTTCTTTTTCTTTTTTAGTCTGATGCATCTGATGCGTTTGATGCCAGTTCTTTCAGACGCTTGATATTTTTCAATATTTCATTGGTCTCTTTCGTCTTTTCGTCTTCCAGGTGTTTGATGATGGTGCTCACGTTTGTCTTGAGCTTGTATATCTTAAATGGTCTTCCTTTGCCTGGTTTTTTCTCTTCGCGTTCTGTGACCCAGTTGAGTCCTTTGAGTTCTCTCATTGCTATACTGACTTCTGGTTGTCTCAGGTCAGAGCCCATCTCAAGATCTCTGGAGGTCACTTCGCCAATGTTCTTCAGATAGGTGAGGACTTTGGCGACGTTTCTCTTGAGGCCTAGGTGTACTAGCGTCTCTGCGAATTCTTCGTCTACTTGATCGAGTACATTCACTGGTTGAGTCTTCATGTTGATACCTCTTGACATCTTACTATGCATTTATACAATATAAATTTTTCGAAAAATAGTAATTGCAAAATTGAAACCAAAACATAGTGCAGAGACGCATATTATTATTATTATTATTATGAGATTATTTGTTCTCTGTCCATATTAAAAATAATACCATATTGACCGATATTCATCAACATCTTCGCCATCCCGACTCAGTCGCTCAATGTAATCGTAAATAGACACATCTGTATAATTGTACGGTTCAACAAGCTCAAATTTTGACTCCCAGGGATAAAAACGATACACACGTCTCCCATCCTCAGTGACCATTATAACTTCGTGATCCTGTCCTGCAGAGAGATGCGACTTACCAAGCCGCGGTACATTAAAAACGGGCTCATCGGTCCGCACAATACCAGGGAGCAAACGTGCTTCCTCCTTCCGCTCCTGCTCCACTCTGGCAATCGGCACGCGAAAATCAACAGTCTCGTCCTTCCCCTTGGTATTGAAGGTGTAATACGGATCGATCCCGGAACGCTTCAGAACAGTTCGAAGCTTGCATGCCTCAAACCTCCTGCTCGTATAATACGTGAAAACCTGCTGATTATATATGCTGAACCCAGCACTCCTCATATCCCGTATCGATCTCAGACTCTCTGGCGTGACCTCGCATGAATGTTCGAAATGGGTGACCATACACACCTCCCGTTCACCCCACAGATGATACTGCCCAAGTATCTCGATCAAATCTGGTGTGAACCTGAAGGGAAGAGTTACAAAGGTTCGAGTCCCAATCCTGATACGCTCGATATGATCTATCCCTGCAAGTTCTCCCAAAAGACTGTCAATATACCTGTCATCGAGCGTCAACGGATCCCCTCCTGTCACGAGCACCTCTGTTATGTGCAGATTCTCTCGTATCAGGCTTATGGCTTTCTCCATCCTGCATGGACTCATATCGGCATCGCGTATCTCCTTGATCTCCCAGTTCCTCTGACAGTAGACACATATCTGAGGACAGGAGTCATATGGCTTCAAGATCAATATCTTCGGATACCGTCGTGTAATACCCTCAACAGGGCTTGTTGACTCTTCATCCATGAAATCAAGGCTTGTACCAGATCTTTGGTTATCAACAAGATTCTTACAGTATCTTGCACTCGGCAGAACCTGTGCACGTATTACAGTATCAAACACCCCTCTGTTATCTTTATCAAAGAGTGAAAGATAATAGGGTGTGATCTGGACAGGTATGCCATACTCCTCTGCAAGCTCCAGCCCCTCAATCTCGTGACTCCCAAGCCGCACAAGATCTCCCACAATCTCTTTATCACAGATTACATTCCTGATATGCCACCTGTAATCATCCCAGTCATCATCCGACGCCCCGAAGTAGTCCAGTATATCATTCTTCAGTTCCTCCCGCCTCGCAACCAACTCCGGCTCCAGACCTGTCCGGTATCTTGAGAGAAACGATTCCATCTTACTAGAGTAACCATCAAGGAGCTTTGTGCGCTCCACCGCCGCTTCCCTGCCGCTGAGCTCAAAGAACCTGAGAGAGTCCTTATCAGAATACAACCCCGAATTACAGTTGATACCCTTAAACAAATATATAAATTCAGAAACAAATCCTTTATTCACCTGCTCAGGATCTATTTCATTTTTTGCAATCCTGAAAAGCAGTTTTAATGCTGAAAAATTGGTTAGATCCTCATTCTCTCTCTGTATGATATTCTTAAAAACCCTGATACACCCCCGAGCATTGCTCCGCTCCAGAATATCCAACTCTATAAATCCTTTATCTGAATGCGTGTCAAAGAGATGCTCCTCAATAGTGTTGAGATGGACGAAGAGATCTCTACGCGCTTCTTCAAGGCTTGAAGACCCCCTCAGAATCTCGTGGATAACAGGATCACAACCCCACAGAACCCTGATCAAATCTCCAGATCCAGAAGCGACAATAACACTCAGATCCATATCTCCAGTTCTCACATCCATATAGAGCACACCTCACCCATCAACCAAAAACACAACATATGACAGAAAACTCAGGAAGAGTCTGAAAGACCAGCGCACCAACGAGAAGGCGCATACAGCAATCACTACCCCCATACAATATCAGTCTTTCTATTCCTCAAAAGGACCCGTCCACATAAGATTATAAATACGGGAGACCATCTTTTATTTATGCGGAGGGTAAGGGAGATTATCGAAGAGTTGAAGGGTGTTTGAGAGGAATAAGGTGCCTTTTGAGGTTAAGGTTCTTGGTATTGCGACCTATATTCAGACGTCTTCTCTATGGAGGACTGCCAGAATTCTCTCTCTGGCTTCATCCGATATCTAAAGCCTCTGTAAACTGTTTATGCTTTATTATAATCGGTTAGGTTGGTGTTTATGTTGAGTGGAGACGTTCTACATGGATCACAACCCAATGTTGAGAGAGACTCCTGTGGCTTGTCAAGTGAGGGTTTGATATGGCAGCGAAACTCTTGAAAGATCTGATCGATGAGGAGGATGACTCTTTGATAGACTGAGTGAAAAAAGGAGTGACGTGAAAAGCGAGATGAAAACAGGCTTTATGGAAGTAAAGAAAGGAAGAAGTTCATCTCCTGCGGGATGATTTTAGAGAGCTTTTCATGGAGGAAGTGAAGGATCTCTGGGGGATCGTTGAGATCAAGGCAAGTGTGGCACGAGTGGAGGGGTAACAGGTCTGTGCTGCTGTCTTACTGTTCCATAATATCGGATTGTTACATAGACAAGTATAATTATTCTGTATTAAAGAATTTCGAAAGATTTTTATTCTGGCACGTTCACGCTTCAGATGACCCAGGTGGAACTTGCTCGAAAGAGAGAGTCTCTGGCATCTGCACCATATTGTGAGATCTCTGCAGATCTCCACACTCCAAGGAGAAAGGAGGAAGAAATAGATGATTGCAGAGAGCAGCAGAGGGCGCAACCTCAGAACCGCAGTTGGAATAACCACGCTTACAATACTCTTCATGCTCGCATCTGCAGGCACAGCATTGGGCGCGAGATGGATAGCGGATGATAGCAGCGGCGCCGACGTGAATTACACGACGATACAGGCGGTGGACGCGGGAGCGATCCCCCCTTACGAAGACGCGAGGCATCAACATCATCTCTCATCATTCGACCTTCCGCCATCGATTCTTCACACACCTGCCCCTGAGAGGAGAAGAGCTCGCGCTCTTCACACCCCAGCAGACCCGCCTGAAGAGGAATGGAAGAAGGCTTTCAGCGGGTCAGATATCGAATTGGGCGAGCCAGTCAAGCAAACCTCGGATGGCTGCACAATAGCTGGATGGACAGGATCATATGATGCGGGGCTAACAGCTTTGAATTACAGTGGCGATCTGGAAGGTTTAGAGGGAGATTTGATGGCGAGGGTGGCTGCTGGAGCGAAAGTAGCGTTTTACAGCGATTATAAATCTATATCAGATACGAGCAAAACATCCAGTGGATTATCCTATTATGCAGATGCTTTGAGCGCTGAAGGTTACACGGTCGAGCAGATATATAAGCCGATAACAACGAGTAAGCTGGATGGATACGATGCCCTTTTGATAATAGGATTAGATGATTACCTTTCTGAGAGCGAGATAAATGCAACAGAAGATTTTGTGATAAACAAGAGTAAAGGATTGTTGGTCTCTGGTGGAGCAATTGGACCTATGAAGGATTTACTCAGTAGATTTACGTGGTGCGGTGTTCATATCGATGGTCGTGTGATTTGTGATCCAACAGATTACGAAGTTTACAAGAAATGGATAATAATCAAGAACTTTGAGGAGCATCCGATAACCGAGAATGTGAGTGCGATTGTGATGTATAAATCAACTATTATGAATACACCTCTTGCATTTTGTGCTCCTTATTGGGTAGTTGCATGGCCGGATAATGACAGTTGGCTTGATGAAAATGGGAATTATGAGAAGGATTCATTTGAAGAGGAATTTGTTTACACTGACGGTTGGCGGAATGGCTCGATAGCAACTTCATTGGAGAGGGTTGTGGCTATCATGGATTCAAATGTCTTTGACAACTCAGATGCGGATGGAGATGGTATTGTTGCATTCAATGAATACGATAATGATGTGCTTGGATTGAATATTGTGAAGTGGCTCGTAGGAGAGGAGGAAGATGAGATTAAGTTTAGGGGAACTGCAATTGAATATTTCGAGCGTATAGGTGCGCGTGGATGGAATGTAAATGTGGATGAAGTTATCAGTGGCCCATCAGAATTGCAGGGTCGTACGGTAAAGGTCTACCTTGCTTCAGTAGATCCTAATCAATATCCTCCTGGATACATGGACCCTAACATCGAACCTGGAGACGAAGTAGAAGTTTATGGTTTGTATCAAGGGGAAGATAATGTAGCGCTGTTTGGCTCTGAAGATTATTACATCAAGAGAATAGAAACATCCCCCAAAACAATCTATGTAGATGATGACATTGTGGACGACCCACCGAACCATAAATGGGACACAATCCAAGAAGGGATAAATGACGCAAATGATGGGGATACTGTAGTTGTTTATGATGGGATTTATAAAGAGGATGTAAAATTGAATAAATCTATAAACCTTACAGGGAGAGGATATCCAACAATAGATGGTGGAATACAGATAGAAGCTATAAATTGCAATGTAGAAGGCTTTAATATTGTAAATGCTTGGTATGGTATCTCTTACAATGGATGGGGTGGTCATGAATATCCAAACATCACAATTCAAAATAATATTATTTCAAACTGCTCTTATTATGGCATGCGGATAGACTGGTGCAATGGCAGCGTGATTCAAAACAATAAAGTCTTCGAATGTGGATGTGGTGTATGGGTGGGGTATGGCAGTGATAATTTAGTCAAAAATAACACTGTCTTGAATTGTACTGAAGGCATATTACTCTGGGAACCTCGTCCTAACAATGTTCTTAGAGATAACAAAATGAATAATAACGAATACAATTTTGGTGTAGAGAAAGCATATTTTCCCTGGGATTGGTTCATTCAGGATATTGATACTTCAAATAAGGTAAATGGAAAACCCATATACTACTTGGTGGAAGAGCAAGATAAAATAATAGATAAGGCTACCAATGCTGGGTTTGTTGCTACCATAAAGTCAGAGAATATCACCGTAAAAGATTTGACATTGAAGAAGAATGGAGAAGGGGTTCTATTTGTCCTTACTAACAATTCTACAATAACAAACATAACTTTATCTCAAAACATCTATGGAATTATTTTAGACCACTCCAATAATAACGGCCTATCCAATAACAACTGCTCAAACAATGGGTATGGCATCAACCTCATGTATTCAAGCAACAATGCCATATATCTCAACAACTTCATAAACAACACAGATAATGTTTATTCTTATGCTTCAACAAACATCTGGAACTCCACCGAGAAAATAACCTACACATACAAAGGCAGCACTTACACAAACTACCTCGGCAACTACTGGGATGATTACACAGATGTAGATGCAAATAACGATGGAATTTGGGATCATCCTCATAGCATAGATGGAGATAAAGACAATTATCCGCTGGTGGAAAGGTTTGAGAATTATACTCTTATTTCCATTAAAGCTCCTGCTGTCTGGCTATATGATATTGAAAACATGAATATAACAAAGGTAGTTGATAATCTCACTAAAATGGAGATTAAAACGGTTTTTTTAAGCACCAAAACCGATAATCTGATGACTAATCTAAGTTACACAAACAAAATAAATAATTTTATTAAAAAAGCTCACAGTAATGATCTTTATGTTCACGCTATGATTTTAGAATCAGGAGCTTGTATTTTCAATATTAGTGATACTGGTGTTTATACTGACGCTAAAAGTCAAACCGAAAAGATTGTTGAATATAATACAAAATTTGAAAACAAATTCGATGGCATTCATGTGGATGCTGAGCCTTCGCAGCTTTTTAATCTCAGCGTAACCCCACCATCTTCACCGGTATATAAGATAGTGCGAGGAATAGTAGAATGTCCTATTTGTCATAAAAAACATAACTTTACAAATAATTGGGAAAATAACTCAGAGTTTTGGAAACATTATGTTGGCTTTTTTAAGACAATCCATGATTATAGCAATGGTTTACCGATATCTTCTGCCGAGCAAATGAGATTTATCCGTGAACAAGCGTATAAAGATTGTGTGAAAAATGATTTAACAAGGTATATTGATGCCTTTGTTCCGATGTGTTATGTGGGGGATGTGTATAGAAGTTGGACAAAAGACTCGTTTAATGTATATTTGGAGGATTGGTTAGATTGCTTAGATGACAACTCGTATGTTATGATGGGCTTAGGGTCTTATGGATATATTTATAATGGCTCACATTGGCTTGAGGTTGAAGAGAGTCAAGCTCTTCAAGAACTGGAGAAAAAATCCGATCTTAAAAAAATTAGAGTGGATATATCAGAGGCATGGATAAAGCAACATGAATTTAAAGCTCTTGAGGATGGAAAAGTACAGATTTCCGGGAAAAGTATTTCTTTCAAAAAAGGAGATTCAATATGGCTTTATGAATCTGATTTTGAAACCATCGAAAAACTCAGAAGTTATTTAAAAGAAAATATTAAGGACGATAGATATATAGGAGCCTCTATATTCAAGTATAAATACTATTTATCAGACTTCATACCTATTAGTATAAAAGGTGGCTGTGAAGATTATCAGCCACTAAACGTATTCTTTAGGGATACAGAAATTCCTGTAAAACATAAATTAAACAAGCGAGAATATACGTTTGTTGGCGAGAGATGGGAAGACAGAAATGGGAATTTAATTATAGAAGAAGATGAATTCAAAGAAATTTCTGATTTCAGTAAAACTACTGATAGAGATGAATTCAATATGAAAATCCCTGAGAATATACCTATTGGACTTTACAAGCTCAGAATTAATGGAACAGATCACATGAGTAACTACTTCTGGATAATTTTTAATGCAACTGATAGCGGACTTTCAGAAGGAGATCTTCAGAATTATTGGAAAGACGAAGTAACTGGAGATAGAGTAGGTATTCTCCCAAAAGTCAGAACAAGCCACCGCGATGCCGAACTGATGATTTGTATGGCATCAGCATCATATTCAGCTGGATATGATCCTGATATAGAATTTTACGCAATTGAGAACTTTGAGTTTTGGCTTTATAAACATCTCAACGCCGCAACAGGTGTTAGTCCGCCTTCTGATATTATATCTTATGTTAATGAGATAAAATCGGGACGTAAACCATATGCAGATTGTGACTGCTTTGCATCGTTTGGTGTAAGTTTGGCACGAGCTGCAGGGATACCAGCAAGGGAGATACTTGGATTCGGAATTAAAAAAAGTTTGAATCCTTTTGACATAGGTTGGGCGCATAATTGGGTTGAACCATATTACTATGGAGCATGGCAAGTTTGGGATCCATCACATCAAATAACATTTGAAAAAGCTGAGTGCCTGCCGAATAGCCATTACTTCATTTATACTGAGTATTTAATAAAACATGATGACTTACTGCTTTATATATTTGTCAACGACGAGTTAGGGAAGGGCAGGTGGTTTGATTATTGGTTAGGAGAAAGTATGGCTCAAACAATGATCCATCTTTCATGCCCAGTCAACACCACCATCACCGACCAGTACGGAAGAACAATCTCAGACGATGGCACAAACGAGATACCTAATGCAAGCATGCTCGTCATGAACGATACAAAGATATTCTACCTACCAGCAAACCTCACCTACACAACAGAAATAGATGCATACGACACGGGCACGTTCAACTTCACAAGGGTTTCACCGGTCGGAAATAACATCTCGATAACGAAGTTTGAGAATATCTCCATAACCGCAAGCACAGAAGCATCGGTTGAGATACTGCCAAACGTTACGAATTATACGATGAGGATAGACTATGACGGAGATGGTGAGATAGACGAGGAGAAGAGTCCTGACGTGAACGAGACGATCGAGATGAACAAGCCCCCAACCGCATCCTTCACCCACACCCCTGAAAATCCAGTTATCAACCAATCCATCACCTTCAACGCCTCCTCTTCTTACGACCCCGATGGCACGATTGTTTCCTACGAATGGGATTTCGGGGATGGAAACGTCACGAAGACGACAGAAGAGACAATAAATCATTCATATTCAGAAGCAGGCAGATACACCGTAAACCTCACCGTAACAGATAACGATTGCCTGACAAACTCAATAACAAAGAATGTATTGGTGGGGTGTGGTGACCTCAACTCAGACGGTGAGATAAGCATGACCGATGTCCACCTGCTCTTGAAGCACGTTGGAGGACACGGTGATTATGAAGCGATAGCCGATGTGAACTGTGATGGCGTTGTGGATATGGGTGATGTGATCCTCCTCTTGAACCACGTTGGAGATCCTGAGAGGTATCCGATCGGGTGTTAGGGTTTGTGTGGTTGTGGTGGTAAATGATGAGTGATGAAGAGAAGAAGATTGCTGTTTCAGGGATTTTTGTCTTCTCTGTGGGCTTGGGACTCTTGTTTTTCGTCTTCTCTCTTGCCTATTAGGTCTTTGAGGATCCTCTCTTCCTCTCTTTTATCGAGGACTCTCTCAGGGGAGAGGGAGAAAGGGTGGATCTCAACCAGTTATTCACAGGTCTCGTGTATGTCGCTGTGGTCTATTGCTTGCGCTCTGGGTGATGGGCAGCGTGGCTGGACGGATAGCATCCAAAGGGATTGAGCTCTTCAAGAGCAGGAAGAGCTGAGGTCGATCAGGATGAGATTTGTTAAACTCTCTTCTCTTGTCTTTCTGCTTGGAGCAGCTCTTCTCTCTGGCTGTCTCGGGGTTGAGGACGCTTCCGTGAGATCGACACCGGCGCCTCTCTCGGAGGCATTGAATCATTCCCCTGCAGGAGAGGCGAGAACCGGAATCGAAGGAGTCTCTGATGAACTCGAGAGACTGAGATCGAACGGGTGGAGTGACCTCGCCTACGAGTTGGGTCGCTCGAAGACGACCACCGTCTTATGGTACCATCTGAGGACGAGATGCGTGGTTGACCCGAAGGTCGTCTTCGGAAGTCCAAGGAAGCTTGACTCTGCAGTGGCGATCCAAGCAGATGAAAGAAGTGAGACGCTTCCAACGATCACGATCAAAGGCGTGGACTATTATCTCATCGATCCCACCGTTCCTGAGATCGTCACAGCGTTCAAGTACGGCGATATCTTCGACGACCCTGGGAACAACTACCTTAGAGGTCACTTCAGACTCGATCAGGAAGATCTGGAGAGAATAGAAGAGTGGATGAAAGAGAGAGGTGTAAGTATTGAATACACCGATCTTCAGAGAAGTGCGTGAGAAGAAGCCAAAAGCCTGGATCTGGAATCTGAGCTTTCGGAAGAGAAGTCTGGTTGAATCAGTGTTTTCTTCGCTAAAATAGAGAATTAGCTCTTTTAATCCTGTTAAAAACTGGAATTTCTTCTGTAAGCTCTTTTATGTTTTATTATAATCGGTTGAGGTTGTGTTTATATTAAGTGGATAGGTCCCTCCTGCAAACGGAGTCGTATCTCTTCATCCTTTGTACTGGCTCTGTGTGACCTCTATTATGCGTTCGGCTGTTCTCTTTCCGATGCCCTCGACCTCTGTGAGTTCGTCTTCGCTTGCAGAGACGATTGCTCTGATGCTTTTGAAGTGCTGGAGGAGTCTTCTTGCTGCGACTGGTCCGATGTTTGAGATGGATGATATCACGTATTCCTGTTGTTCTCGGAGTGTCTGGCTTGTCTTTCTTCCATGTTGGGTAGGGCTTCGTTTCTTTCCTCTCTGTTCTCGTTTTGCTATTGTGTAGATGATGGCTGCGGTCTCTTCTGGGCTGGTGGTTGAGATGATCGGTATGTGGAAGTCGACTGTGATCGTGGCGAGGAGGCCTCTGATGGCGTTTGGGTGTATGCGTCGCTCTGTGTAGAGGTTGTCTCCTTCTATTATGAGGAGGGGGCGTTCGTAGTTGCGTGTAAGATCGCTCAGTTGTGTGAAGAGATTGCGACCTTCGTCTGTTACGGTGGATAGCAGGTCGCCTGTTGTCTTTCTTTCGATGCATACGCGATCGCTCAGAGTGTAATCACCGACTTCGAGTCTTTCGAGCTTGATCTGTGCTCCGAGTCTTTCAAGTTCTCTTGCAACGGGTGAACGGATCTCTCTATGGTCGATGTAGATCTGTGGATGGTTCTGGTCTTCTGGCTCGGTGAATTCGAGGAGTTGGCGCTGGGGAGCCTCCCTTGTGGTCGTTTGTCTCGGTTTGATCTCTCCGAGGCTCTTTCTCATCTCTCCTATTCTCTTTTGCATCTCTCTCTCTTTGTTATCGGTGCTCCAGTAGTATGCTTCGTCTTTGCTTCCACGTGCCATCAGGACCACGATTCTGCCCTCGTGCTTTCGTCCTGTGCGTCCTTTTCTCTGGATGCTTCTGATCTCGGATGGCACGGGCTCGTAGAAGACGATCAGATCTGTTGACGGTATGTCAAGTCCTTCCTCTGCTACCGATGTTGCAACCAGTGTGTTGTACTCTCCCTCTTTGAAGGCTTCGATTATCTCTCTCTGCTGGCGTTGTGTGAGCCCGGTATCCCTGTATTTGCTTGCCTGTCCCACGAATCGTACGGCTCTCACGCCTTCTACGTCGTTAAGGGCGTTTGTAACGAGCTCTGAGGTGTCGCGATAGTTTGTGAATACGATCACACGTGAGTCCGGGTTTCTCAGCACTTCTTCTGCAACCACTTCTTTGACTGCGTCTATCTTCGGGTATGTGGTGTCTATCTTCTTCAGAGTGTGAACGGCTCTCCTGATGCGTACATCATCCATCAGTCGCTTTGAGGCTTTGCTTCCACCCTTTGAACTTGCTTCATGATCTAGTCGTTCAAAATAACGTATGAGTGCCTGTGGTCCCTGTGTCTCGCCGAGTTCGATTGCATGGGTGATCTTGAAGATCTCTGCAACGATCGATACTGCCTGGTATGTCTGGCGTTGTGGATATCGCTGCAGCTCTCTCTGTAATTGTTTCTGCACTCCTAAAAGCTCAGTCTTCGTTAGCTTCTTCTGCTTTGCCATGATAACGCCGAGTTCTGCAAGTTTCTGCATCTTCTCTTCAAGGACGCTCTCAAGCAGATCCTTCAACCCCTTCATTTCAAGTGGAATCTTAACGATCTTCCATTCTATTCTGCGGTTGAAGACATACGGCGCAATCTCAGGATCATACTCACTTCGCACCTCGAGATGGGTGATTCCGAGGTTAGTGCAGACCTCTTCTATCCTTTCGCGACTGCTCCCTGGACTTGCAGTGATCCCGAGCACGAGAGGATCCATTCCTTCTTCAAAGTAACGTTTTGCAATATAGACATAGGCATAGTTTCCAGTGGCGCGATGCGCCTCATCAAAGGTGATATGAGCCACATCACGAAGTGTGATGCGACCTGACAAGAGATCGTTCTCGATCACCTGCGGCGTTGAAACGATCACTCTCGCATCACTCCAGAGCATTTCACGCTCCTTTGGAGGTATACTGCCTGTGAATGCCACAATCTCATCCTCTGAAATTTTCAGCACTTTCTTCAGGAAGCCAGCGTGCTGCTCCACGAGTGGTTTTGTTGGTGAGAGCAGGAGCACCTTTCCAGACTCAAGCCGCTGAACCATTACAAGAAGCGCAACGATCGTCTTGCCAAGCCCTGTTGGAAGTACAACAAGAGTCGATTCCTGCAGGGCTGTTGCTGCGAGATTGAGCTGATACACCCGTTTCTCCACCGTTTCGGGCTTCACAAGGGGGTGCGTGATATACTCCATCCAACCAGCATAATCATAACAAAACTATATGAACTCATCGAGGCGCCTCTGTTTCTCGTCTCCGAGCTCGAATCTCGGTCTGAACTCACGCCACTCAAAGCCCTTATCAGCAAGAAGTGTACGAACCATCATCGGCACCCTCGGAGCGCAGAGAATGCCACGCACCACAACACCCGGATTCTTCTCCCGGAAATCAAGGATGTACGCCTCAAGCTGCGAGACGGCTTGAACCCCTGGAGGATTGCGCTTAACCTCGATTATCACCGGCAGACCGTTCCTGTCGATCGCGAAGAGGTCGATCGAACCAGAGACTGTCTGCTTCTCCCTTCGCACAATCCGAAGCCCGTCCTCAAGGACGCGTGGCTGCTCAATTATCTGATCCACCATATCAGACTCAAGCCCCACGAGAGACTGCTGACCAGAGTCGCTTAGATGGAGAGATGCAAGAAAGTTCACCTTCAGAAACTCCACAACCATCTTCTCACGCGAAGACCTCTTCTCACAGCGAACCGAGAAGATCTGATCGGACAGATCATATTCAAGCCTTGTCCCGGGCGGCATCCAGTTGACAGGCTCCCTCCCACGGCTGCGGTGAACGATCACACAACCATCCTGCTTCACAATTACCAGCCGCTCGCCTTCAGGAAGAAAAGAGAGAGCCCTGCCACGGTACTCAACGGTACACCTGCCAGCAACCAGTATCATGCGCTGCCGAATCTCTTTTGACACAAACTCAAAGGCATCAGCAGACGAGGGAGAGAGGAGAATTCGATCCATCAATACCTTAGTCCACGTCTCGACTTTCTTAAATGATACCCAGCCGCAAGACCGACCACAAGACCTGAAAGATGCGCTATATGAGCAATGGCATCGCCACTCTCCATCATAAAGAAGTCCACCAGAGCAAAGAGTATCAAAGCGTGAGTGATCTGCATCGGGATGAAATACACATAGATTCTGATATGAGGAGCGATCATGGCAAGAGCTGCAAAGACGCCATAGAGTGCTCCACTCGCACCAACAATCCCCACATCCGACGTGAGCATGTGCCCAACCGCTGCAACCACACCAGAGAGAAAGAAGATCAACAAGAACCTCAATGATCCGATACGCCGCTCAAGCTCAGGACCGAAGAAGAACATGAACATACCATTGAAGAAGAGATGAGTAAAACCAGCATGCAGGAACATATACGTAACGATCGTCCACGGGCGCTCAACAACTGCGCCGGGAAGAAGCACAAGAGCCTTGAAGACCCAAGGGATATGCTCAAGCAAAAAAAGAACACATATAATCAACAAGAGAGCAAGCGCTGTGTTATGAGACGCAAAACGAAACCAGCCCACCACCCCACCAACACTCCGCTCCATAGCCACATCAGCATACTCATGCACATTATCAAACAACCGACCCTCAGCGCGAAGTTTGCGCCTGTAATCAGCAAGACCGGTACAATCATGATTCTCAGGCAGACGATGCTCGGCACAGAAACGCCCACCACAAAACTTGCACGTGAAAGGCATCAACTCGTACTTGCCACAGACATGGCAACGACCAGCAGTCATTATTGGTCTACATAGAAGTATTATTACATAAAATAAACCCCGTCAAACACACTTTCGCACCGGCGCAATCAAAAACTCTATACTGTTACAGAGTGTGGTCAGTAGGTATGCTGAACCTCCGAGATCTTGAGAGGGAGTTTGACTCTAAGGCTGGGGTTATCAGGGATTATCTGCGGGCGCAAAGTGAGATTGGTGAAGAGTATATTAGAGCGGTTGAGAGGCTGGAGGATGAGCCCCCTGATGCAAACGAGAGGTTGCCGCGATACTCTGGCTCTCGCATACTCGAGGGTGGATTCGTGAAGCCTTTTTCACAGGGATTGGAGAGTTATGATGACGCTCAATCGTGGCTTGATCATGTCCTCGATGGTCTCGTGGTTGGAGCAGTGGATGGTAGTCAGATATACCCTGATAGGGGCTCTGATCTTCCGATCGGCATTATTCAGACAGCAGGTATTTATAACAGACACAGGGGTGGAGGCGACTTTGGTGAACGGGTGAGAGTGGAGCTGATCACACCTCTTGAGTTTGAGAGCGCACATGTGTATGCCTACAGCAGCGAGTTCATCGATGCCCATAGGTTCAGGGCTGAATGCGAAGAGATAAAACGGTTATTGTGCGAACACGATGAAATATTCGTGTTGCTCGACGGATCGCTCATACTGTCTCATATAAACGCTTTGAACAGAAATATTAGAGAAGTATACCTTGATGCGATCATGGAACTGCTCCAAAGATCGGAGACGACTCGAAACCCGGTCGTAGCATATACCGATGCCACACATTCAAGTGATCTCACACTGATGCTCCACTATTTATACGCACTCGAAAAGACCAAGCTGCAGGACATCCCGCTCGTCCAGACGTATCTCTCGAACTGGGGCGATCGCACCAGTGCCTTCCTCTGCGACAGGGATGATCGGCGCGCCACAAGTGATGGGGCAGTGGGAGCTGGGAACAGATCGATACTCGACAGGTACGATAGGTTCAGAGATACCATCGCCTTCTTTTACATCAATCTTGGAGCGCGTATCGGGCGGGCAGAGTACCCTCTCTGGGCACATGAAGACGGATTGACCGAGACGATTGCAGACATCCTCCGGGCAGAGAGCATCATCCGTGGAGGATACCCTGACCTATTGATCCAAGCACACAGAAGAGCCCTGATACGCAGACGAGAGCACCGTCTCTTCTACACGATGCTTGAGAACTTCTCCCACACAAACGACCTGCCCCTCCAAAAGAGCAGAAAACAATTGCACAAACAGATGCCTCTTAGGAAGAGTTGAGGATGGAGTTCGGCAGATCCGAGTTAGGTAAAGAGTACATAAAATTTTGTAGATTAAGATTCGATGCAGTTCATGCGAATGAGTTAGATCTATCCAAGATAGATTGGTTCTACCCAATAAGCCTCCTACCATTGGGAATTTTAATGAAAGAAAGACCTGATATACACGTTATTCACCCATCTGACCCTGATGTATCCAACTACGTTAATATTATAACAAAAAGTGAGATGATATCCTATCAAAGGACTTATATTCCAATCGTCCAGATACCAATAGATAAAAATCGAAGGGATAAAACACTTGAACCATTATATTCCAAGAGTGGACACTTCGGGGGCGCTAATGCGTTTAGTTATTTCGTCAATGAAATAGTAGATAATATTTATCAACACTCAAGCTTCTCGACTGCGTATATAATGGCTCAAGAATATCCACAAAAAAAATTTATAGAGATAGGAATAGTAGATAACGGGATTTCTATACCTGGAGCTTTTGAAAAAGCGGGATTCAATTTTGACGATGATGTTAGCGCTCTTGCGGAAGCAGTAGTAAAAGGCATATCTACGAAAAAAGATAAAGAGAGAGGATATGGCTTAAGGAGCAATATAAAGTTACTTACAAGAGGTTTGAATGGGGAATGTTTAATTGTCTCAAGAAGGGGTGGGTTGATAGCAAATGGAACTATGAAAACCTTTTATAGGATGGATGACAAAAGTAAATTTGAAGGCACATTAATATCTGCAAGGGTTCCCTTCCAAGAAGGAGAGGTTAATATATATGAATACCTTGAATGAAAAAGTAATACGGGCAATACGGATAGCAGATCACGTATTTCGACATCTGGCTTTTAGAGAGAGCGCGGATGATCTCTTTAGTTATATAAGCAGCCTCGAAGAATCTGATGTAATCATTGATTTTTCAGGTGTTGAATCGATAACCAGATCTTTTGCCCATCAATACTTGAAGAACAAAGATATGAGCAAAAAACGTATCATTGAGAGGAACATACCCTCTAATGTAATACAGATGTTTGAATTGGTAAAAAAACAGAAATCAGAACGAGTAAGGATAGATGCCGAACCCATAGAGGTTGTGGATGTTGTGTGTAGCTTTTAATTCCAATTAGCATCAACTCAGATGCACTTAGAGTTTTGATGGACAAGAACAAGTGCCTAACGTCAGTTGTTTCTTACCCCACGGTTCTGAGAGAGTTCGCGTAGTGTTGCGCCGAACTCTGACTCTACAATGCTGTGGACGCCATGGTTCTTCGGGTGGAGATCGAGTTCCACGATCACATGCTGGTGTCCCATCTCTTTCAGGGGCTCGACTTGGCGTGGCCCATTTGTGATGGAGAAGATCTCCATACCTTCGAGTGCATCCATTGGGAGTGCGTGTGGAACACCTGTTATCACTGCAAAGTCGTAATCAGCGTACCGTTCTTTTATTATCTGAGAGGCGACTTTGCCTGCAACACCGTATTCATCAAGCCCGCCGATGCAGTGGTCGATACGAAAGTCTCTTGCTCTGAGTTCTCTCAAGATCTCGCTTGCGTACTGCCTCACTCGTGGAAGCCCGAGACTGGGGTTCAGATTTGCCATCGTCTTGATCTGGTCAACCCCTGCAATCTCGCTCACTGCAAGGTTCATATCTATGAAGGTGTAAGCTGTCTCCTTCTTTGCGTTCATGATATTCAACCCTTTTGAGCCGCGATCGATCAGTTCGATTAACCGACGTGCTACACCATACTTCGTATCACCCTTCTCAGGTGGCAGGTAATCCTTGCTCGCTGCACCGTGTTCCTTCTCGACACGCGTTGCGGCCTCGAGAATACGTTTCTGTCGTGAAAGCTCCTCGCCACTGATTATACCCTCTCTCTCGGCAGCTTCAAGCGTCCTCATAACACCCACTGTGTTCTCGCTATACCCAGCGTGCACGTCCACCACGAGGATCGGGAGATCGATCTTAGCCTGAGCCTTAACCTGAGCCACAACGCTCTCCATATCCTCGCCTATTATCATGCTTGCACACGTGCCAATAACCCCCACTAATTCTGGCTTGAACCGCTCCACCACTATCTGCAGGAGATCTCTTAGCCTGGTCTCACCGCCAAATATGAACTGGGACTCTCCCATCCCGGTCGTAACAACCCTCATGCCGTCCTCCTCCATCAATCGTGCATGCTTGAAGCTGCACCCAGGCGGACCATGAAGGATCACAACATCAACCCCGAGATCACGCATCGTGTAGAGCGCCGCAACAATCGAGCTTGGACGAGGATGCAGTATCTGGAACTCTTCTCTCATTCCTATCACTCGTTTCACACACGGGTCTGAAGAGTCTCCCACTTATTTCAGTCTCTTACCTGCAGAATCCGTTCTGCAAGCCTTGCAGCATTCACACCATTATCTATCCCAACACACGCAACAGGAACGCCAGGCGGCATCTGCACGATCGAGAGTAGTGCATCCATTCCACCAAGCGCTGAACTCACAGGAACACCAATAACAGGTCTTCGCGTTCTCGCCGCAATCGCACCCGGAAGCGCTGCCGAGAGCCCTGCTATCGCAATGAACAAGATAGCATCCGATCCTCTCACATACTCATCCAGTTCATCAGGGTTTCGGTGCGCCGAGATCACCCGCACCTCATGAGTGATCCCCAACTCTTCAAGTATCGCGCTCGCCTCCTCGGCAATACGGATATCCGAACTTGAACCCACTACTATTGCTACATCTGGCATTAATACCTCCCTCTTCTCACTCAGATAGATAAATCTTGGCATCGTAACCCTCTGCTTCTTTCGGCGCTTTTTCTGGCAGTGTTTTTTGGATTCCTGATTGATGGACAAGTGTGGTGGAGGGATCAAAACCTATTTATCCATCTCTCATCTGATATCTGATATAACTTCTAAGAGAGAGTGTGGTGTTCTTAACTTGAAGGTGTTGCTGACGTCGCCTGGTGAGTCTTTCAAGATGCAGACGAGTTATCTTCCACTTGGGCTTGGATACATTGCAGGCTATCTTAGAGAGAGGGGTGTTGAGGTTGAAGGTCTGGATCTACGATTTCTGAGTAACTGGGATGAGACAAGAGAGAGGATCGCCGGGAGCGGTGCTGATCTCGTCTGCATAGGTGCAATGACAATAGAGATGCCGCGCGCGCTCGCGGTCGCAAGGATTGCCAGGGAAGAGCTTGGTGCAAAGGTGGCACTTGGGGGACCACATCCAACCGTCTGCCCGGATGAAGTCATACGGGAGGAGAATGTGGACTTTGTGGTGGTTGGTGAAGGCGAGTACACAACAGGAGAACTGGTTGAGGCACTCGAGGGAAGACGGGGGCTTCACACGATCAAAGGACTTCTGTACAAGGAGGGGGAGACGATCTTTTACAATGGGGGGCGAGAGCCGATAGCGGACCTTGACACCCTGCCATACCCGGCACGCGAGATATTCCCGATAAAAGAGGTGCTATCGAACCCTGTAACCAACTTTCCACTTCCCTCACCAGCCCTTCACATCTTCACAAGCAGGGGCTGCCCCTTCAAATGCAGGTTCTGCCAGCCATGCCTTGATATGATCTTTGGAGAGAGGGTGCGGTACCGCAGCCTTGATAACGTCTTCTCTGAGATCGAGTACCTGATCGATAGGTACCACCTGCGCGCAATCATGATCGAAGATGACACGTTCACCGTTAACAGACGCCGGGTAGAGCGATTCTGTGAGGAGATGAGGAGACGTGGACTGGATAGAGAGATCGTGTGGTACTGCCACTCCCGTGCCGACACGATCGATAGAGAGATGATCCGCAACCTGAAACGAGCAGGCTGCATCAGTATCTGTATCGGGATCGAATCAGGATCGGAACGTGTGCTACAGATCCTCGGCAAGAACGTGAGCGAAGAAGAGTCATGGAATGCCATAAGAATGTGCAAAGAGGAAGGGGTTCTCGTCGTTGCAAATATCATGATCGGAACACCCGGAGAACGAGTGGAAGACCTTGAAAAGACCGTGAGACTGATCGAGTCCACAGAGCCCGAACTGGTCTTTGTGGGAATCACCACCCCCACGCCCGGAACATACCTCTATGAAGATGCAGAGAGGTCTGGACTGATCGAGGCTCACAGATGGACAGACTTCGACCGCGGCAAAACAGGTGGAAAACTGAAGATAGACCTCGACCAGAACATGCTCAAATACGTACGAGCCAGACTCTCACGATACGGATTCTCAGAGAGATTCCTGACAGAGCCACACTACTACGAAGCCTGCATAAAACGATGGAGATCACTATCCGAGATCGGAAGACCAGAGGAGATGATGAGAGAGATCAAAAGCTAAAAAATCTACGCAAGGAGTCTATTGTACTCCTCCAGTTCGTCTCTTGCTTCTTCCATCTTCTTCTGGTGTTCTTTCAGGAATTCCTGTATCTTCTCCGCGGTCTCTCTCTTGCATTGCCCGCAGATGAGTTTTCCGTTTTTGCATGCTTATGTATATTTCCTTTGGTGTTGTGGAACTTCATCCAGCTCTCGAATTTCTGGTTGCTGGCGGTTTTTCTTGTGCAGAGAAATTGGTTCTATTGCATTTGTATTTTTTTCCATTTAGCGTGAACAGAGCAACAAGTTTAAATAATAATAGTAATCATTTTGCTACTTAAGTAAATCTAAGTATTACTTAGATTTACTATTAATATGAGAGGTAGAATAAAATGGAAAATAGTAAGATATTTGTAATATTTGCTATGCTTTGTGTGGTGTTATGTACCGCCAGCGTAGCGAGTGCTCACAGCACTTGGATAGAGACCGATGCCATGTGTGTGGATCTCGGCGATACAGTTGATGTTAGACTGACTGAAGGGCATAACTTCATCGGAGAGGGCCCGCCCCCCTTTGATGTATCGGCAGAACTGGTAGATCCTTCAGGAGCAAGAACACCTTTGAATAAGACTGGCGAGGATGATCTCTATTGGCATTCCAGTTTCGATGCAGACCAGATCGGTTTGTATGCGATTCTGGGTCGCCATGTAGATGAAACTTGGTGGAAGGTCTATACAGGACCAGGCTCGAGACCGGATCGACCGGATTACCCGTACACTTGGTTCCCGGGTGATGTCAACTGGGATGAGATCGACAAGACCAACTGGGCAGATGACTGGCATGTGGTGCGATACTGCAAGCCGTACAAGTACAGTAAAGCATTTGTGAGTACAAACTGCAACTTCTACGGAACAGATAGTGCTTTTGGGCAGCCGCTTGAAATCATTCCGCTTGATGACGTTGCAACAATCGGAACTGGTGATTTTGAGTTCCAGGTGTTGTGGAAGGGAAGACCACTGCCCAACGGTACCATAAAGATAACAGGTACCAAGGACAGGGAGACCAAGGTAAGTGCGATATGTGATGGTGAGGGAAAAGCAACGTTGCCGCTCAATAGTAGTGGTGACTGGTTGATAACAACTAGTGTTACCAATGATACTGCATATTGGGATGGTAAATATGATGACACCTTGCCACATGGAGATGCCTACACTGGTCCAGGCGGTTTTGTCGGCAATGACCATAGAGCGGCTTTAACATTGTTACAACTACGAAAATATAATGCTGTGGCAATGCACGCAGAGATAAGACCAGGAATACGGTTCTCCGTAACTCCGACAAGTCTCGACTTTGGCGAACTGGACCCAGGTGATACAAGCGATCCTAAAACTGTTGTACTCCAGAATACCGGATCAAAGGACTTGCTGATTACCATGGAGGTCACCGACACAAATGGATTGTACAGTGAGGGACTTTACATAAACACCCATTATTTCTGGAACGAGTTTGAAACGACAGTTCAGAATGGCAACCACGTCTCACTGGATACTGAACTGCGTGTTCCCGAAGATTTCACAGGCTCTGGTGAGATGCAAGGAGAAATCATCTTTTGGGCAGAAGCTATATAATCAAATCCTGCCCTTTTAATTTTTGCATTGAAAAAGCAAGGGTGGAACATGAAATTGAAAATCCTTAGCATTGGAATCGTATCTCTGTTATGTTGCTTATTAATCTCTACGTCCTGTGTGTATGCCATAGGCATCGGTGTAAATCCCACAAAAATAGAGGCTGAGATAGAAAACTACGAAAGCATTCAGAAAAACATAACAGTATCAAATCCAGAAAACATAGGGCTTGAGTTCCATGTATACGCCGAAAACGAATCTATTGACTGGATAAAAATATCAGATCCAAAATTCTCACTACAACCGAATCAAAAAAAAGAGGTAACCATTTTTTTCACGCCACATACAGAGGAAGTAGGAGAATTCAATACAAAAATCTGCATAGTCACATTAAAATCAGATGGTGGCTTTAATATAGGAAGTGGTGTAAAAATACCAACACATATAACTATAAAAAAAACAACAACACTATTACCTTTAGATCCTATAATCATCGCATTGATAATCACAGGACTACTTGTAATTCTGATATGCATCAGCCGATTCAAAAAATCATGATTCAAGGTTGAAATACAACACGTTCGGCAACCACTGTATATAAATTTTCTTTACCAGAGCGTCAGACATGAGACTTAACCAGGCCGAAACAACGCCAACACCCAATAACTTTACAACCCCTTATTTATGCCCTTGTTTATGATCTAAATAAGTGTTCTTGTGACGTTTTATTCTATATTGGTGTTCGTGTGGTTATTTTTTTATATTGTACTCCTCCAGTTCGTCTCTTGCTTCTTCCATCTTCTTCTGGTGTTCTTTCAGGAATTCCTGTATCTTCTCTGCGGTCTTTCTCTTGCATTGCCCGCAGATGAGTTTTCCGTTTTTGCATGCTCTGTATATCTCTTGTAGTTCTCTATCGTCCTCTGTCAGGTGGAATAGGTGTAGTTCGTAGATCATGCATCTCTCTGGGTCTCCGCCGTCTCTCTGTTGTTCTTTGAGGCTGACGCGCCCCCCGGTTTTTGCCTGTTTAACCTTCTTTGCTGCGTCTTCGGGTGGTTCGGTCAGGCTTATCAGGCTCTCAGGTGTGCTGCTTGACATCTTTCCGCCTTGGAGTCCGCTCATGAATCTGTGGTAGGTGGCTGCTGGCGGGATGAAGGCGTAGCCGTTGTGTGCGAGTTCGATCTCGCGCGTGATCTCGATCACTCGTTCCATCTCCAGTGTCTGAATGTCAACATGTCCTTCAAAGAGTCTGGTTCTTGTCTGAAGTTCTCTCTCTGTTCTCTCTGCTACTTCTTGCAGTGCTTCTTTTGGCGCAGTCTTCCCTCTTACGCTGATGTATCTCTTGCCACTTCTCTCTTCTCGGATCTCTATTGTGAACATCCGCATCTTGCTTGCGAGCCCGCGGGTCAGGCGTATGTGTGGGTCCTGGTCTGCTCCGACCGGTATTATGACTGGTTGCGGTCCTCCGTGTTCGCTTAACTGTGGGTGGAGGATGTCGGCGCTCTGTGTTATGGCTGAGAGCATGTGGGATATGCTGGTCTCGCCTGTGAATCCGTAGATTGCTGATAGTTCTGAGAGATTCACTCTGCATCCCAGTTCGAAGGCAAGGTCTTTCACACTGTTGCTCTTTGATTGGAAGTAGATGTGGCTCTTCTCGGTTTTGAGTCCGAGTGCTATTGCGCTTGTGATGTACTCGTCCACTGCGATCTTGTGACATTCCTTCCAGGGAATGTTTCTGACAGCGTGTGCCTCGCGGTCGGCTATTCCGAGGAATATGCTTGCGCCTTGCTCTTGGTGCCATATGAGTTCATCCAGCACCATCTTGTGCCCGAGGTGGGCGTGTCCTGATGGCATGAATCCGCTCATTGCAGAGAATGGTCTCTTATTCTTCATGGCAGAGACGACTTCCTCGTAGCTTCGATGCCCGAAGATGATGCCGCGTCGCATGTATCGATGCGGGTTCTTTATATGTGGTAGGAGTTCTTTGAATGGAGAGATCCCAAACTCTTCAAACAATTTCGTGTAATCTTCTATCTGTAGAGAGCCCCACGGATCGATCTCAGCCATTCACTCTCCAACCTTCAGTAGGGATAGGGTCATGTCTTCACACTGCTCAGGTACTCTGTCAGATCGTTTGCATCATCTATCTTTTCAAAATCTTTCTTGCAGATCAGGACGGTATCGCCGATGCTCTCTCGCTTCTTGATCTCGTCAACGATGCAGAGCGAGTGTGCATCTACAACACTTGAGATGCAGCTCATCATCTCTGCCTTCTTAAGGGCTGTGGCAAGATGATCGCTGATGCCCGTGAGGATCGTTATTCGATCCTTCCGTTTAGAGATCGCTTCAAAGGGCGTTCGTGCTGTCTGAACAACATCAAAACCGATATCCATAATATGATTCAGCACCTCTGCATACGACTCAGAGAACCTATCATATTCAAATGTAATCTTGAAGAACTCAGGTGGTTTCAATAACTCGATAGCCGTTGCAACAGGTTCGTTGATGAAATCTTCAAGTCTCTCTACGACATCTACTGAGACGTTCATCTCATCTTCCTCATACTTGCTCACAGTTCGACGTGAAACTCCCATGACTGCTGCAAGTTCGCCTATTGAGATGTTGCGCTTCAGCCGTATCTCTCGAAGGAGCCCGCCCTCAATCCTGACATACAAGCCGCCGTGTGCTGCATAGACGAGGGGGGGAATGCCATCTACAAGGTACTCTTTTAAGGTGGTGAGATTGACAGTAGGTATCCCGTGTCGCAGGTAGACAACGCCAGATGCGAGGGGATTGTCACGCGTCTTCTCTCCGACGATCAACGCAGATCCCTTGAGGTGGAAGGCAAGCAACTTGATCCCGTTAGCCATCGTCTCTCTGAGACCATCGATGTTGGAGAGTGCTTTGATCAGTATCAGATCGTCACCCAGCCGCAGAGCAAGATCGAAACAACAGGGACGCGTCCTGCAGCGCACCATGAGATCCACTCCAGCCTCTCTAAGTATATCGATCAGCCGCTCAACCAGAAACTCCTTTAACATCTTACATAATCAATACATTAAGATGGTATATAAATCTAAGTGATCCTCATGAAATCTATATATGCCATTATTGTGTTACTCTTCTCCTTGCTCTATGACTCTCCTTGATCGTGCTCGTACTGGAATTACTGATGAGATCAGGTATATTAGCGATAAAGAGGGAATTGACGCAGAGGTTATCAGAAGTCTCCTCTGTAAAGGAGAGATTGTTATTTTGCAGAACAATTCTAAGCGTGCCGAGCCGGTGGGCGTTGGACGCATGCTCTCTACAAAGGTCAACGTTAACGTTGGAACCTCAACCTCGTCCTCCAGTCTTGAGGAGGAGGTCGAGAAGGCGCGGGTTGGTGTGGAGTCTGGCGCCGATACTGTCATGGATCTTTCGACCGGTGGCGATCTTGACCTGATACGGCAGAGTATCCTGAGAGCGGTGAAGACCCCGGTTGGAACGGTCCCGATCTACCAGGCAGCATGCAAACACACGTCCATCGCAGACATATCCTCTGATGAGATGTTCAATGCACTGCGCAAGCACTGCAAGGACGGAGTGGATTTTGTCACGGTGCACGCTGGTGTCAACAGAAAGAGTCTGGAAGCACTCAGATCGAGCAATCGAATGCTTGGTGTGGTGAGCAGGGGTGGTGCCATAACCGCGGCGTGGATGCTCCAGAACGACTCAGAGAATCCGTTCTACTCCGAGTTTGACTACCTCCTTGAGATACTATCAGAGTACGATGTTGTAGCAAGCCTCGGCGATGGAATGCGACCTGGATGTATAGACGACTCAAGCGACCGCCCCGAGTTTACAGAGTTGATAACCATTGGGGAACTTGTCGAACGATGCCGCAGAGCAGGAGTTCAGAGCATGGTTGAAGGGCCCGGTCACGTGCCACTTGACGAGATCGAGACCAGCGTTAAAGCGATGAAATACCTCTCCAATGGCGCGCCAGTATACCTGCTTGGGCCACTCGTAACAGATCTCGCGCCCGGATACGATCACTTCACAGCCGCGATAGGTGGAGCGATCGCAGGCATCCACGGCGCTGACTTTCTCTGCGTGACAACACCATCAGAACACCTCGCATTACCGAATCGTGAAGACATTCGAAACGGTGTCATCGTCACACGCATCGCAGCACATGCGATAGACCTCGTTAAAGAGGGGCAGCGCGAACGCGCTCGAAGAATGGACAGAGAGATAGCAAAAGCACGCCGAGACCTTAACTGGCAGCGACAACTGGAACTCGCAATCGACCCCGAGCATGCACGCAGAATCCACAGCAGAAGCAAGGAGAGTGACGTCTGCTCCATCTGCGGCGACCTCTGCGCAATAAAGACAATGAATGAGACTGACTCACTCTAACGGACTTTCTCTCGTGGACTTTCTCTCGTCTCTGGTTTTGGTCAAAGAGAGTTGGCAAAGAGTGTAATAAGATCATAGAGATCCACAACTCCAGCAAGCTCTTCCTTCTCGACCACGTAGATTCGGCTTATGCCGAGTGTCAGTAGGCGTTCGGTCGCAGTCTTCACACTCTCATCTCTGGAGATCGTGTGAAGAGGCGTGTTCATGACCTTCTCAGCCTTAACATGTCTAACGTGTCGTGCCTCTCTATCAAGGCGTACATGCCCGGATTTCAGGATATCACGCACTGTTATCACTCCAATTGCCTCATTTCCATCCATAACAGGCATTTCAGATATCCCGAACTTCAAGAGGTCAGACCAGACCTTATTCAACGTATCACTCTTCTGACAGGTCTTAATATCAGTGATCATTACATCAGAAACCCTCCGATCAGGTACCCGTTCCTTCAGCGCGTTGAATATACTGGGAAGCCCGATAAGACCGATGAGTACTGGATCCTCCCTCTCTCTCACAACAGGGAGATAGCGCAGTCTCAACTCAGCCATGTGGTGCAGAACCGATCGCAGGTCATCTGCTGGTGTTACGAGCGCAACCTCGCTCACAAAACCGCCAACTGTCACATTTGAACGAGTGGATGTCACACGCATCGCATCCTTCTCAGTCACAACACCTATCAGATGATCATTCTCGTCCACCACAGGGAGCATCTGATAACGATAATCTCGCATGATCTGGCGTGTGTGCGTGACAAGATCATTCTCTCCGACAGAGACCACCCGCCTCTGCATAACATCCTCTACCTTCACAGATTCTCCACCCCTTCTTCAGTCTGTATCCACACAGAGCTCACAGACGTATCTACCATTGGAGAACGTGAGATTCTCACTCAACTTGCCACACTCCTCACAGATCCCCTGCACCATCAATCCACTCGGCCATTCACCTGTTTCTTCCCATTCATCAGCAGAGACTGGAGGGAAACGCTCAGCACACATATCCACAAGCTCTGCAAAGATCTCACCCATCTGAGCCGATACAACCAGTAGATCAGTGTCTGTCACAATCCCAGCAAGCCTCTTCCCCTCCACAACCGGAAACCTGTGTATCCGCAACCGTGCCATCTTACGCATCACATCACTCACGAGATCTGTGGAGTGGACCGTTATCATAGGACTCGTCATAACATCCTCTACCCGGACAGTTGAAGGTCGCAGATCACGCAGGATCACCTTCTCGACAAGATCCCGCTCAGTGAGAATTCCAACGGGACGACTCTCGTCTGTAACGATGATCCCACCAACACCGTGCTCAAGCATCCGTTCAGCAGCATCAACACACGAAGATCCAAGATCGACAGTGATGACGTCACGCGTCATTATCTCTTTAACAGGAAGTTCTGCTTCCACCGAGAACTCCTCCACAGAAGAAGATCGTAGCTCAAAGTATAATAAGGCATCGAACGATAAGAGAACTTCGTCAAAAGAACATCAAAGTATCTTTAAGAGAGAAGACTTCACCAGTAGCATGTGGTGGGCATAGCGAACAGAAACTAGTGGCGTCAAAGAGCAGACCGACATCAAAAACTAATTTGACGTTTTCTTGTTTTCTTCATACGTAAATACTTTTTATTAACGTGCGTAACTCTTTAAAATTCTGGTGATGTTTTTTAATTTAGGGTTTCTTTTTTCCAGTTTCTCTGTAAAATTAAATAACCACTGGGATGGTTCATTATAGAAATTAAAGAATTCGAGTAAAGTGTAATTAGTATTAGAGTTTTCTTCTCTTGATTCTTTCAATAAATCTTTCCATGTTTATTCTATTCTTCAAGTAGAACTGACAGAACAATTGTGTAGCATAGGAGATCGTTTTTATTTCTGTAATCGCATGTTTGCGGTAATAGAGATGCGAGTCTTTCAAACTAAATATTGCCTTATGCTATTTTGAAGAAAGATTCTATTCTGCTTCTTGTTTCAGTGAATTTTTCGTATTTGTTAATCCCTTCCACTGTTTGTTTTATTGCGTAACTGAAATCTTTAAGTAAGCTTGATAGATTCTTGTTGTATTTGCTGTCAAGCCAGAATAGGTTTGCTGGATAATTCTCAATTCTCTTTTTAAGCTTTTTTACATCTATGTTACTTTTCACTTTTATTAGAGGAATTGTTCTGCAGTTAAGAGGTAACAGAATATTATTGTAGGCTAAGAATCCAGCATCAGCCATGATAACCTTTATTTTCCCATTTTGAGTTTCCAGATTTGATATTACTATCTCTTCCCAGATTTCCTTCTTTGGTTCGTTCTTCAACAACCGAGAAATTCGTGAGATTTATCAGAGTGTGCAGACAATATAGCCGACTTCAGAACCTCTAAGAGAATCATGGCAGAATTCTGCATCAAAAAATCCATCCTTTATCATCTTTTTCCCTTTCCTAAGCCTGTTTAAATCCACTGTTACAACTGTGGTCTCCAGTCCATAGATCTCGTCTGCTTCTTCTTTAACATTCCTTTTTATTATATTGTCTATCCTTACTTTTGTCCTGTGTGATTTCTTCCTGAAATCTTCTCAATCTTAGAATGATTTAAGCACTTTAAGTTTTAAAATGTCTCTCAACTCCCTGTGGTCTCTCAGAAATGCGTAAAAGAGAATCGGAGAGAACCCAAAGAAGAACCTCATAATCTCAACAATATAATATTCTATGATATAGTCGTCACACTCGTCACACGTCTCTTTCGTCTTGAACATCCCTCTTGCTCTCTCCACAACAACCTCAGCAAACTCTAAAGCTACAAACCAAAATTCATCTTCTTCCATCTCTCCACTGCTGATCCTCTCCACCACACTTCTCAAAATCATGAAAACTAATTAAATTTTTCTATTTTTAACACTTAATTCTTGATTTAAGTAGTTTCTCTTGTTATTTTTGAATCACACTTTGCTGGAATTTAGAGATAAAAATATGGAGATGTTTTAGTGCTTATCTAAATTTATTATGGATTCAGATGAAAGAGACCCTAATTTTATTCCTTGATCGTTTCTGTTCCCACGTATTTTCTCGTTATTTCTTGAGAGAGAGTTTACGCTATTACCTCTTTTAATTTGAGTGTGTGTATAGCTGTGTATGTGTTGAAGCCGATGCAGGTCATTATAGAGCTGAGTTTTCACTTGATGAAGTGTTTAAGGCATGTTCTTCTATTCTTAAAGACTTGTTTCATAGCGGCGTGTGGTCGTTCTCCAATTGATCTTATCCCTGCGATTCATGGTGCATTGTCATCGTACATCTTGCCCAGAACAGTTCTGAAAACATCCCCAATCAACGATTTTACTGACCATGCCAAGTAAATCACAAATATTGACAACTTTACTGTACATTTCTCCAATTGTAAAGTTTTATGAGTGTTTATATTCTATTATATTGAATTATGAGGGTTTAAAGATTTGGGTTTTGTAAAGGTCTCAATATATTATTATATTTTCTATTTTTTTGCTTGTTTTTATGCGGGTTCTCGCTTGGAGTGTCCCGTGGTGTTCTCGTCAGTATTCTGGTTCTATTCCTTTGAACAGGTCGTTTGCTACTTCTTTCTGGCTTTTTGTTCTTTCTTTCTGTTCTTTCTCTTTTTTGATGGCTTCGATCGCTTCAAGGTAGAATTTGTCGAGTTCTTCTGATGCTGATAGTGAGAATATGGTCAGGACTTGTGGTTCTTCTCGGTTTCGTATGAGTACGCCTTTGAAGACGTGTCCCACATTGCTCGAGAGTGTCTCGACTTCGCTCGTGATCTCGTTTATATCGAGGTATTTTTTGTCGCCCTGTATGATTATCATTGCTCGCACTGCTTCTTCGTATGGTTGCGTTGAGAAGAGCAGTCCTCTCGGTGACATGCTCTCTTTGATCACGTCTTTTATGCTCTGATTCTTCCCTCCTTTTGCGAATCCGAAGGTCGCGAGTCTGGCTCCGCTTGCCATCAGGGTGTTGAAGTCTCCAAGGTCTGTTACCATCATCATCTCACTGTCGAGTGCGCGGATCAAAAAGAGGAAGCGATCTGCAACCATCCTGTTTATGCTGTCGTAGGCAGTTTTGATGTCCTTTCCTGCCTGTTTCAGGAACTGGTTGTCAACAAGTATGACTCCATCGACACTTGTCTCTCTTAGCTCTTGAAGGCAGAATGCTGCGTTTTGCATGTATAGAGTGCCTTCTTCTCTGAATGGGAGGACGATGATTGAGTATATTGGGAAACTGTATCGTTCTTTCAGTTCTTTTACCAGTAATGGTGTGAATGATGAGCCTGTACCTCCGCTTGCCGATGTGATGACGAATGCCACGTCGAAGTTTCCGCGTTCTTCGATTGTGCGTAGTATCATATCTCTGTTCTCAATAAAGCATTGTTTGCCGATGTTTCTGTTTGCTCCGACGCCGTGGAGGTATGGTATATGGACTCTGTCCTTTGCCCTGGTGTGTTTCAACTCTTTCAGATCGTTCAGGGCGGTGTTGATTGCTATAGTCTGTACGTTGCTCACGTACTGTTGTTGTGAGTAGTATTTTGAGAATCTGCCGCCGCCGAGTGATAGGTGGTTTATGGCGTCAAGTATCCTGTTTCCACATTGGCCTATGCCGAGGAGTAATATGTTCAACATTGCTCTTTAATCCTGTCAGAATGAATATTCTCTGTGCCGCTTAATTACAATTGCTATTATTATTAATAATATTAAAAGTATTGGTATCAGGTAGAGATACTTCGTGTACTCCACAACCTCCTCTGTTACGATGATCACTGGAGATGTGGTGGTTGTCTCACCATCACTGTAGACCGTTCTCGGGGTGAGGGTGTAGTTGCCAACCTTCACTGCCCTGATCACTGCCTTCACTTCTCGCGTGCTGCCTGGTTTGATCTCATGGTACTTGTCTTCAAGTGCGCCACTCACAAGCTCCAAGCCTGGTGGAAGTCTGGTTATCAGGTCTACGTCGTTTGCAGGGGCATCGCCCACGTTCCTGATGAGGATTGTTGCGGTGATCTCCTCGCCTCTCGTTACGTTCTCTTTATCGAACTGGATCGTGGTTGTGAGCTTTGATACCTTCACCTCGGGTGCAAGGACTGTGACAGATACGGTGTTTGACTCTGCAGTGTACTCATTCTTTCTCGATTCGTCCCAGTATCTCACGCTCGTCTTCGGGATTGTGAATGTGCCAGATTTGACCGCCTGGACAAGATAGGTATCAGAGTCGCTCTCTCCAGCAGGCAGTGGGTCTCTGATCTTGGGCTCTAACTCTTCTCCCATCGGTATGAGTGCTGTGATTGGGATCTCATCTATATCGATGCCGGTTGCAGAGCCGTTTCCAGTGTTCTCTATCGTTATCTTCACCTGAACGATCTCATCCACTTTTACGCGTGGCTTGTCCACAGTCTTTCTTACCACAAGCTTCGGCATTTTCAGCTCCTCTGCGGTTATTATCTGCCAGCTCCAGTCAGATGGGAAGGTGAGGTTCACGATGGCACGGTTGGAGGTAACTTCTCTCGTCTTTTTTATACATATTATCTGATTAAGAGAAGTTGGATAGCAGTTTGGCTCGTCCTGATACCCTTTAAGCTCCTTTGGGTCATAGCCGCAGCGCATAGTATCACAGCTGAAGTTTAACCATGCAAACCCCATCACATCATCTGTGCGCACGAGTTTTACCTTATAATAGCCATCTTCAAAGTACACACTATCACCAACGTTGAGCGGAAAATCCATACTTGTCTTATCCGCTGCAAAGACCGATGGAGTCGAGACGAGAAAAAAGATTAATAGCGTGAGAATAGCGTGTTTTTTCATCGGATATGCCACCTATCGTACCTGTTTTAACAGTCTATAATCTGATATAAAGCTTATGAAAGAAGCATGATGAGCAGCCGCAGACCTGCTTGCGCCCTACCTGCATAATATATCTAATTCGCGGCAGGTGCATCGCTCGGCGCAGGCACCGCTCTCTTCAAGCTCAGATTTTATATATCAAAAGAGGGTTAAGGGTGCGAGAGGAAGTACGTTATTGGTGAGCCATCTTGCGTGAAGAGTGTGGTATTGTGGGGATCTCGCTCGAGGAAGGGTGCAGGGATGTTGCGGTTCAGCTCTACTATTCGCTCTTTGCTCTGCAGCACAGGGGACAGGAATCGGCAGGCATCTCTGTTCATGACGGTATAGAAGTTCGTACGAAGAAGGGTATGGGGCTCGTGCCTCAGGTCTTCAGTAAGGAGGATCTCATCGAACTTGCATCCTCCACTGGCATAGGACATGTCAGGTACTCCACGACCGGTGCTTCGAGTATCGAGAATGCTCAGCCGCTCGTGATCAATTATAGGGATGGAACACTGGCACTTGCGCACAACGGCAACCTTGTTAACTCACAGGAGTTGAGGTACAGGCTCGAAGCCGAGAACCGCATCTTCCTCTCAGACTCAGATACAGAGGTTATAGCCCAGGTATTCATAAAGGAACTCTCAAGAAAAGATCTGGTAGGTGCGATCAAAGATGTTGTACGGGCGCTCTCAGGCTCTTACTCGATCGTCATGCTCATAGGGGATAGAGTGATAGCATTCAGAGACCCGCTTGGCATAAAGCCCTTCTGCATCGGGAGACTCGACTCTGGCTACATCGTTGCATCCGAGAGCAGTGCCATAGATGTTCTTGGAGGCATCTACCTTCGAGACGTCAAGCCAGGAGAACTCGTAATACTCGAGAATGGAGAGATGAAAGCAGTAGAGCTCTACCGCTTGAAGCACAGTGCACACTGTCTCTTTGAGCATATCTATTTCTCACGAGCAGATAGCATCCTCGATGGCAAGCTTATATATCAATCACGAATAAGAATCGGAGAGAGGCTCTACGAAGAACACCCGGTAGATGCAGATATCGTCTTCCCTGTCCCAGACTCTGGCATCACATTCGCTCTTGGATACTCTAAAGGCTCAAACATCCCCTACCTCGAGGGACTGATGAAGAACAGATACAGTGTCCGCACATTCATATTACCAGGCCAGGATATGCGCGAAACAGCCGTGCGTCTCAAGCTGAACACCATAAAGGCAAACGTTGCAGGAAAACGTGTCGTCATCGTAGACGACAGCATCGTACGGGGCACAACCTCCCGCCGCATCGTGGAGATGGTGCGGGCGGCTGGAGCAGAGGAGGTGCACGTGCGCGTCGGAAGCCCACCTATAATCGCACCATGTTACCTTGGAATCGACATGCCAACACGAAGCGAACTCATAGCCGCTAACAGAAGTATTCAATCTGTTGAAAGACTGATAAACGCAGACACACTTGGGTACATCAGTATAGAAGGGCTGGTGGAATCGATAGGCATACCAGAGGAGGACTTCTGCACAGGCTGCCTGACAGGCACATACCCTGTGGAGATACCAGGTGAACGATGCATCATCTCCCAACTCAAGATAACAGAATTCCAGGAAGAAGAGGAAGATGAGATGATAAAGCCTGAAGTATACTGAGCCACACCCCTTTCTTGGGATTCGCATATACCCGGTTACTGTATCGGAGCATGGTCTCTAATTTTCAATCCTTCACTCTTGCTATTGTTATGTAGTGGTCTCTGTGGTAGGGCTTCAAGCTTTTGATGTGGGAGATCTTCACTCTCTCTTCGAGCCTCTCGAGTTCTCTTCTCAGTACGTCTCTTGGGTTGCTCGATACGTCGATGCTCCGTGCTTTTATTGTGAGTATGAGCTCTCCTTTCTCTTTCAGGAATAGCTCTGTGTTCTTCAGGGCTATCTCTGCCTGGTTTCGCTGTGCTATATCCTGGTATATGATATCCACCTCTCCTACGATCCCTTGGTAGTCTCGTGGCTTCTCTGCGTCTTCGAGCATGGGTATGATATTCTCTCGTGCCTCGCATAGCGTGAGGAGTTTCGATGCGCTCGTGGGTGATACCTCCACGGCGTAGGTTATGCCCTCGGTGTTGATGTCTGAGATGTGACTGAGTGTGGTTCCTGTTGCTGCTCCGAGGTAGAGTATCTCGTCGGTCTTTCTGATAGAGATTGGTGTTCTTCTGTGGATTGCGGCTGCGATCTTGCTTCTGTAGGGGTTCCATATTCGCAGTTCGCAGCCGTTTACCCACGTTCTTCTCTCGCCGTAGAATGTTCTTCCTGGTGTTTTGTTCTTTGTTCCAAGCTCTTCACGTCTTCCAGTGGTTAGCCAGTAGAGGTTATCTATGTTAGATACCTTTTCTAGCTCCATTCCACTATGCTTTTATGTAGAGTGTGCCCTTGCCAGCTGCTACAACATCTCCTGTGTATTTTTTATATCTCACACCGTCGAGTTCTTCGTCCTCTTCCTGCTGGTATACCGGGACGAGTTCGTTCACTCTCCCGTTTATGATTATCGTCCCCTTCTTCATCTCGCCGCCTGGCATTGTGGTGTTGCCTTCGATTACGATCTTGCCGCCGTTGTTGGATATTCCAGGCATGAGACCAGCATTTCCCTTTATGATTATCTCGCCGCCGCACATGTGCTCTCCCACGTAGTCTCTTGCGTCTCCGAAGACGGTGATTCTCCCGCCTCGCATGCCGCATGATTCGCCACGGTACCCGGCTCCGAGGTAGTACTCTGCGTTGCCTTCGATTATCAGTTCTCCGCCCTTCATCTCTCGTCCTGCCCACGAGTCTGCATTCCCTTTCACCGTGATCCTTCCACCCCGCATCTTGGCTCCCACGTGCATGTCCACATCGCCGTTGATGAGTATTATTCCGGCACTCATCCCTTCTCCGACTCGCTTCACTCGGGGTATGCTGCCTTCAATCACGATCTTTGTGTTCTCAGGTGTATCACTCCCGTCAAGAGCGATCTCAAAGAACTCGTCGAGTGTGGTTTTGTTGTTTCCTTCCCAGACGGTCACTTTTTCGATCTCTTCAACTGTCTTGCCTGCAAAGTTGTCTGGTGTGATCGTCTCTGCCTCGACCGATATCTTGCTACTCTTTCTTGGTGTGAGTGTTACTGTCTGCATCTTCAGTTCACCCCTGCCTCGAGAACGACTGGATGCTGGACGTACTCGTCCTGAACCATGTAGTTTGCCATCTTCACAGAGTAGTACTTTCTGAACTTCCACTCGAGGTCTTTCATCATTCGTGTGGTGTACTCCTCGGGCACCCTTGCATCGACCCAGAACGTCCTCCCTGTGGGTGTTGCCGTTATCTCTCCTTCCTTTGAAACGATCTCCCCGCCTTTTATCGTGTAGGCTGGAAGCTGGAAGGCTTTCTTAACTGCTGCGTGTTCAACGCTTGGATCCACGCTCTCTGTGTTGATGTTGTAGATTGTAACGTCTCCATCAGCGCCAACTCCGAGGTGCCCCTTCCCATACTCATGGAGTCCGAGTATCTTCGCATGGGCTGCGCGTGTCTTTATAGCGATATCGTACCAGTCAAACTCTCGGTCGATTCCGGGTAGGCATGTGCGCTCTTGCATCTTATCTGAGAGCTTCGCGATCTCTTCCTCGCGCTTCTTTGCGCTCATGAGAAGCGCTATCACCTCAGGGTAGTTCACGAATGGTCCGCCGTTCGGGTGATCTGTTGTGAGCAGTACCTGCCATGGGTCGTTTGTCAGGAGTGCAAGTTCAAGCCCGATCGCCCACATGATATCATGGACGTACATCTTGCGCATGTAGAATAGTGGGACAACACCTGACGCGTCCTCAAGCTCCACGTCTCCATTACCCCATTTAGCTCCGAGGAGCCTCGCATTGGCGTACTGGACAGGACCGTCTGCCGTCATCGTGGTTGCATTCCCAAATATCAACTGTCCCATATCGATCGTGACGTGATCGCTCTTGTTGAGATACTCTGCAACAGCATCGGCTTTTGACTCAAAGTTTCCAAAGTGTGTGCCGCCCCATGCATTGAATGTTACGTGTGTGACGTGAACCACCTGTCTGTCCCTGCTCGGCTTGATCTTTTCGAGCCGTCGCATCGTCTCGATCGTGGTCTCGTAGTTTCCGGGTGTGCCAAGCCTGTTACAGTGTAGGTGTATCGAGTGTGGTAGGTTCAGCATCTCGTTTGCCCTTGCAAGTGCCAGTATTATCTCGGATGGTGTGACATCGAACCCTGGGACTGGATCGTCTAGGCCTCTGACGTTCTTTCCGAAGCCCCATGCTTCACCCCCGCCTGGGTTCACGATCTTCACACCATACCCCCTGCTTGCACGTAAGCCCCATGCCACGTAGGCTGCGAGCTTCTCAAGATCTCCCTCGCGTACAGCGTCCATCACCTGCCAGTTGCTCCCGAAGAGGGTTAAGCCACCCTTGTCGATTATCGGAATGTCTTCGAACTCCTCGTGAGTGTGTCGTGCCTTAAGTATCGGTATCGCTGCCTCGAATGCCGTTGTATATCCGAGTTCTGCGTACCTATAACCCATCGCAAACGTGTTTGGAACCGTGTAGCCACTGCAGGGTCGTGTGATCTTTGTTCGCGGCTTCAGACCAGATCTGCCATCGTCTGGTCGCATGATTCTGCCAACATTGACCTTGCCGCCTGCTATATGGGAATGGGCGTCCACGCCGCCCGCCATCACGGTCATCCCAGAGGCATCGATCACCTTCGCGCCTGAACTCACTGATTCCACGATCTTACCGTCCTTTATGGCGATGTCCATCAGATCGCCTTTCACTCCGTTTATTGGATCGAATACCTTCCCGTTCTTGATCAAGAGTTCACTCATAACTATATTCACTCTCCTTTGATCACCCGAACTTTCTCTATTATTCTGTCAAGTATCTCTTCGTCGCTCAGATAATCACTCTCAACGAGCTTTCTCATCCTGAGCGAGACACCATCCATCCGATAGGCTGTTCCCTCGCACTCGATTCCCACGATCGCTGCAGGTATCACCACGTTAGCTAGCTCGGTGGTTGCATTGGGATATGGATCGATCTGCACGAGTGGAACCTTCGCCAGATTGCGTATCGATGCAGCAGGGAAGTGTGCACCAGCATCACCGGCTATAATCATCGCGGAGTCCACCTCGTCCCGCATCAAGAGATCGTTTGCAGACATCTCGCCAGGATTGTAGTAAGGCACGCCACGTGCAAGGTCAACTGTCGGAAAGCCTGTCTGCCAGGAACAGACCTGCCCGAAGCCTGTGACATTGTAGTGTCCACGCATCGGCGTTATAACAAACTTTGTCTTCGTGTTCAGGTCATTTATGAGTGAGAGTGCAATATCAATATTCTTATACTTGCTCCTGCTCTGTGTGAGACCCATACCATACAGGATCATTCCAAACCTGCACGAGGTCATCATCTCCGCGACTCGCGCGAGTTCTTCCTTTGGTACGCCAGCAACGGTCTCTGGCACAACGTCACCCTTGCCGTTCACAAGCGCTCGAATGGCAGAGATTATGAGATAATCACTGCCCTGCTCTATCTGGATGAATTCGTCAGATATCGCAGCAGTATCGGTCATCCGCACATCTACCGTTACAAACTTTCGATTCTGACGACCTCGATCAAGGAAGAAGCCCTTTTTGTATACAGAGTACCTGCTCATGTGCCGCGGGTGTGCATGTACCGGGTTGCAGCCCCAGAAGATGACGAGGTCTGCACGATTCTTCATCTGACCCAGGCTTGCAGTTGGAAGACCTTTCTCCTGTACTGCCAGTGTCGAGGGTCCGTGACAGACCGATGCAGTGTTATCGATCACGCCGCCGATGATCTCGGCGAGCAGGATTCCTTTGCTCTGGGCCTCACACGAGGTTGATGCCCAGCCATAGAGGAGCGGGCGCTTGGACCCTGTGAGTATCTCAGCAGCTCGATCGATCGCCTCGTCATACGATGCCTCCACAAGCTCTCCAGAGCTGTCACGGATCATCGGTGCAGGGATCCTCTCATGCCCGAGAATCTTCTTTGCACCGAGTCGGCACGCTCGTCTCACATCAACTATCCTGTTATCTTCAACCTTCACAGTCAGATCATCACAGAGAGATCCGCAGAAGGAACAGATCGCATCAGTAATCTCAACCATACCATTCATCACTCCTTATAGAGTTTCATAAGACTCTTCAAATCAAGTGGAGTATCATCGGTAGGCTCTATCGTGCCCGGAACCCCTTTGAATCCGGGCATGCCACACCCGTGTGTGTCAGGATTCACCACTGCATTTGCCCAAGGGCCCATCGGAATAAAGACAATGCCAGTCGGATTTCCCTCACACAATGCAACAGGCACGACTACAGAGCCAAAATCGGTCGAAATTCTAACATTACTGCCCTCTGAGATACCAAGTGCCCTTAGATCCTCAGGACCAACCTCACACCTGGCGCACGCCTCAAAATACTCTCGTGAGAGCTTATTTTCAATATCGGCTCCCTGCTTGATCGTCCTGCCAGTCACAATATTCACATCGCGCTTCATAAAAACACCCATCTATCCATGATACTAAAGCATTTTATCTTCTCCACTTAAAAACTTGTCCTTTTTGTTCGAGTTCGAACGAGGGGAAACTGATTAATAATAGCGAGAGAGATTGATAGATCCCGCATGAGAGATGATCTACTCGATAACCTGAAGTTCACTGATGGGCTTATAGTTGCGATCGTTCAGGACTTTCACACAGACGAAGTACTGATGTGTGCCTACATGAACCCTGAAGCGGTCAAGAAGAGTGTCGAGACTGGAATAGCCCATTATTGGAGTCGCAGTCGCAGAAAACTCTGGAAGAAAGGAGAGAGTTCGGGTCATGTCCAGAGGATCCGTGAGATTCTGGTAGATTGCGACAACGATGCACTCCTGCTCAGGGTCGAGCAGGTGGGTGGAGCATGTCACACCGGATACCGATCGTGCTTCTATCGCAGGTCTGATGGCAGGATTGTGGGAGAGAAGGTCTTCGACCCTGAAGAGGTCTACTGATAAAAAGCCAAAATTCATCTCCCTAACCATCTGATCCATCTATTCTCTTCCAACGGCGGTGTTCTTCTGCGAGTTTTCGGTACTCTGCTGCGTTCTTGACTATGCTATCAACCTCTTTATCGCTCAGACGTCTCACAACTCTCCCAGGGACTCCAACGACGAGAGATCGCGGTGGAATCGTTGTCTCTTCTCGTACCACGCAACCAGCGCCCACGATCGAGTTCTCTTGGATTACAGCACCGTTCAACAAGAGAGCGCCCATGCCAACGATAACATTGTTTCCAACCGTGCACCCGTGAACGATCGCACCATGACCGATACTCACGTTAGAGCCGATCACAACACCATACCCTCTTTCGACATGGAGAGCAGCGTTCTCCTGAACATTACTCCCCCATCCGATCCGAATACTGTTCAGATCGCCACGGATAACAGCTCCATACCATACGTTCACGCCCTTCTCAAGCACCACATCGCCCACAATGACTGCGTTCTCGGCGACGAAGAGTGCATCATTCACCTCTGTCTCATGATTCGATCGATGCATCCGAGCATACCCCAACACTCTACAAATATGATTATATTATTATATTTATATTGTTTCAGTGGTTTAAATGTGTGTAGAATGCGTACTGTGTGGTCGTCGGCAGTCTTCGTCGTAATCTCTGGATCTCAGGCAGGTAGAGTACGATCTTCTTCCCTGACTTCCTTGTTCCAAGAACTCTCTGCACCACCCTGCACTCGTTATCCCCTCTGACCCAGAGAGCCGTCTCTTCAAACTCTGTTGTCATCTCGAGGAGGATTGGGAGGCGTATTCGCCCCCACTCCTCTATCGGCACGATCTCTGATATCAGTTCCAGCTCATCCCTCGAGATGTACTGTCTCCGTCCATCCCTTCCAGTGACGTAGGGACGTCTCTCTCTGAGCAGTTCTTTGAGACTGCGCCGCAGAGGCACATGTGCATTCATGTTCCTGACAAGGTTCATGATCGTTCGATCGATCCCGGGTCTATGCTCCCCTCTATCCATAATCACGTCCAGCCCTCCCCATATATAATTCATCCCTAAAATAACTTCACCTCCAGATATTAATATTCTTCATGCTAAAACACCTTACAAAGGAAGAACTGGAAGAGAGAGGCAGAAAAGAAAAAGACCCGAGAATAAAGGAGAGATTGCTTGCAATATTGCATGAGATGATCAAGAGTTGTGAAGGAGTAACATCGGATTATTTTGGTGAGAGGAAGAGGGTTATTCAAGATACTGGGTGGTAGATGAGTTTATTAGTGCAGAAAATTAGAAGAATGACTATAAAAGAAGTAAAGAAGTTTTCACGCAGTCTGACGTCAGGTAAAATTTCCGAAAAATTTTAAATTTCCAAAGTAATACTCAAAAGCTATATCATGATGGAGGGAGGTAAAATGGGAAAGATAAAGATAGTAATGATTGGCGTTGGGAATTGTGCCAGTTCCTTCATACAAGGAATTTAGTACTCTTATAGAGAAAAACCCAAAAGATGCGATCGGCTTAATGTGTTGGGATGGATGAAGAGCCAATTCCCAGGCGATAAAGTGAGAGAGATGGTAGAGGTGTTTATACAGGGAAGTTATGAGGGATGAGTGTGAAGGCTTTAATAATCGCTGCTGGAAGGGGTAGTAGACTAAAAGGTCTGACAAAAGATGAACCTAAGCCTCTGATTAAACTTTTGGGGCTGTCTTTAGTAGAAAGAGTGATATTAACTGCAAAACGAGCTGGTATTGATGAATTTGTAATGGTCATCGGCTATCTTGGAGAGAAAATAAGAGAGGAATTGGGTGATGGGGATAGGTATGGAGTAAAGATAACTTATATTGAAAATAGAGAATGGGAGAGGGGAAATGGAGTTTCTGTCCTTAAGGCTAAGGAGATATTAAATGAAGAGTTTGTTCTGTTGATGGCGGATCATCTTTTTGATGTGGAAATATTACATAGCCTATTGAAAACAAGATTGGAGGGAGATGAATGTGTTTTAGTGGTTGATAAGAGACCTCCAGATTATATCGATCTTAGGGAGGCAACAAAGGTTAAAGTGAGAGATGACAAAATAGTTGATATCGGCAAAAGGATGAAAGAGTATGATGCTATCGACTGTGGTATATTTTTATGCACGCAATCCATTTTTAAAGCATTGGACGAGAGTATCCAAGACGGTGATGAGACGCTGTCGGGAGGAATAAACGTTTTATCGAGAGCAGGGAGAGTAAAAGCCTTTGAGATCAAGGATAATTTTTGGATTGATATAGATACGAAGAGTGATTATAACAAAGCTGAAAAAATATTGTGTGAGAAATTAATAAAACCAACGGATGGCCCTGTATCAAAATTCCTCAATAGACCGATCTCTATCAGAATCTCAAAGCTATTAGTAAGAACAAAGATAAAGCCAAACACCATCTCCATCCTGAGTTTCTTCATCGCTTTATTATCGGCTTTATTCTTCTCTCTCGGAGATTATCTTTACATTATAATTGCTGGAATCTTATCGCAACTTGGTTCAATCGTTGATGGTTGCGATGGTGAAGTAGCAAGACTAAAATTTCAGCAATCAGATTATGGTGCATGGTTTGATGCAGTTCTTGACAGATACGCAGATGCTCTGATCATTTCTGGAATGGCGTATGGATACTGGCTTCTGCACAGTGACATTAAAATATGGATTATTGGGATCACTGCGCTCACTGGAAGTTTTATGAACAGTTATACAGCAATCAAGCTCGATTCAATCCTTATTAATAATAAAAACATTCCCAGGATAAGATTTGGAAGAGATATAAGATTATTTCTAATCATGGCAGGAGCAGTACTTAACCAAATATTTTATACTATAATAATTATAGGAATACTGACAAATGCTGAATCGATAAGAAGATTATACACCCTGAGGAATAGATAGAACCCTGGCGACGAGAGTCGTCCGAATCTTCTTTTATCAGAAGAGAGACTTTATTCGCCCAGGCTCCTTTCAAAATTTTTCAATAATTCTCAGCCAGTCAAAGCCGGTTCTAGCTATATTACGCTTTGGAATCCTGTGAGCTGCTGTTTCCTTTCTGGATATAGATTTAAAGGGTTGAGTCGATCTTGGAGAGAGAGCATACGCGATTATTGTACAGGACTATCTAAAGGTTTCGTCCCAGTACAGCCACTCTCTCTATAGAAGTTATATATCAGATGAGAGATGGATAGATAGGTTTTGATCCTTTCGCTTGATGGATTCTTCATGCTTTGGTGAGTTATGGTCTTTTTCGGTGATTCGATGCTTGAGACTCTTGGAAGAGTGGTAGTGTTTCTGTTAGTGGTGCTTGTGGTTTTGCTTGCGTCTTTACTCTCGCTCTTCTTTGTTATGCTTCGTACAAAGAGAATACTCTTTCCAAATTTTGTCCTCTTTATTGTGAGTTTGCTTTACGAGATCCTATGCAGGTTGCTCTCGTTCTTTCGTGTTGACCCGACACTCATCGACAGGGTCTCGGTGGAGATGAGAAACGCTCTCAACTATACTGAGTTTGCTGCCACCGATCCACGGGAGCGCATCTTACTCCTCCCGCAGTGTATCAGGAGTATCGATTGTCCCGCGAGGCTTGACTCACTTGAAGGCATCTGTTGTGTGGAGTGCAGAGGGTGTGCAATTGGGGAGTTAAGCGCGCGATCTCGTGAGATCGGCATCAGAATGTACATTTCCCCTGGTGGAACGTTCACGGAACGGATTCTCACGCGTAGCAAGCCAAAGGCAGTGGTCGGTGTCTCCTGTTATCCGAATCTCTATGAGGGTCTGCTCAAGGCAAAGCTCATGGGTGTTCCTGCGCAGGGTGTGCCACTCTCGGCAGCAGGATGTGTCAAGACAACGGTCGACTGCGAGGAAGTGATGAATAAATGCAAGATACGATCCTGAAATGATGAACCCTCTGAGATCATCGGTATACCTACTGATCGGAGAACTATTCATAGTACTCATCATCGCACTGGCATCACTGATCTTACTCGCCGTCTCACTGGCAGTTTACAGACGAGATCTCTTTCCAAGATTCACTCTCTCTATACTCAACCTCTTCTACCAGCCAGCCAAACTGCTGCTCGGCTACTTCCACATAAATCCAGTGATCGTGGATGATATAGAGATTGAACTCATGAACTCGGTAGAGAGAGAAGCATACGAAGAGGCACCGATAGGGAGAAGACTCCTCCTCCTGCCACAGTGCCTGAGAAACATCGAATGCCCGGCAAAAACATCGCCTCGAGACGGCATAATCTGCGAAATCTGCGGGAGATGTGCTATAGCGGATCTGAAAGAGAAGTGCGACAGAGAGGGAGTCGCGATCTGCATTGCCCCAGGCAGTGAGTTTGTCAAGCGTGCAATAAGGGAGAGAGAGCCAGCAGCCGCGCTTGCCGTTGCATGCCAGCACGACCTCTGCGAGGTTATGAAGTACGTCAGATCAAAGGGCGTGCCCATCATCGGTGTGGTACTCTTGAGATGCGGGTGCGTAATGACAGACGTTAACTGGGAAGAAGTGGAAGAGAAGTTGTTTTATAGAGGATCAACCCCAAGACCACGTAGTGAATAATCCTCTGACAGTTGGGCGATGGAATGGAAGAGCACGACGTGATCATCATAGGAGCAGGACCCGCCGGGGCAATAGCAGCTAAAAGGTGTGCAGAAGAGGGGCTCAGGACACTGCTTCTGGAGCGAAAAAAGATTCCACGATTCAAATTATGTGCAGGCGGAATATCGGCTGGCGCACTGGCAGAACTCGACTTCAGGATCGAAGAAGACCTGATAGAGAGAGAATGCTACGGCGCACGGGTCTGCTATAAAGACCATCAGATCGAGGTAAAAAAGAGATCAAGGATGGCAGTACTCGTATCAAGAGATAGATTTGACGCATACCTTGTCTCAAAAGCGGTTGAAGCAGGAGCAGTCCTCCATGACGATGAAAGAGCAACAACCGTACACCAGAGAGATGGATGTATACTCGTTGAGACGAGTGAGAAAGAGTACAGGGCAGAGGTGGTTATCGGTGCAGATGGTGTCAACAGCACCACGGCAAAGTACGTTCGAGAGCCTTTCAAACCGGATGAAGTAGGGCTCTGCATCGCTGCAGATATTCCTAAAGAGAACGAAGAAGTTGATAGTTATATAGAGGGTGCGGTGGAGTTCCACTTCGGAATCGCTAAAATGGGATATGGCTGGGTCTTTCCTAAAGAGAGACGCCTCTCAGTCGGAATCGGCGGCGTCAGCACAGACATGAAAGACCCAAAGAAGAGATTCATAGAGTTCCTCCAGAAGAGAGGGTTCGATACCGATGTGACCACTCATACCTATCCACTCCCAAGAGGAGGATATGATCGAGAGGTGTGCTCGGATCGGATCATCCTCGTGGGCGATGCTGCAGGGTTTGTGGATCCGTTCATGGGCGAAGGAATCAAATATGCATTTATCTCAGGAAAACTGGCAGCAAAAAGAGTCCTGAAATCATATGAGAACGATCGCTTCTCAAAAAGAGCGCTTGAGTCCTACAAGAGTGAATGTGACGAGGCATTCATAGAACACCTGAGATACGGATTGAAGCTGACCAGACTGATGAACAGATACCCAGAGATCTTCTTCACACTACTCGCAGAGAATGAAAGAGTGCTAAGCAAAGGACTCGAAGTTATCGCAGGGAGAATAGACTACAAGGAGTACCTGAAGTGGCTCATCCCACGAGTCCCAAGGTACATGCTCCACACCATCTCATCTGCATGGAGGAATAAATGATGCCAGATAGACTGGCAGAGGCATTTACGGATGAAAAACTCGTAGATAGAATTAAAACACGCCTGCCGTACCTGTTTCAACTTGCAGAGTTAGAGAGTTAAAGAGCGGGGAAAATCGGGATGGAAGTAGGCTCTCTTCGTGAGAGAATCATCATTGCTTTGTTTATCTATAAATTTGGAGAGGTGAATCTTGAACCGAGATATCATGATCACTACAAAAAAGATGGGTAGATCATTGGAGGGAGGATTAATGTGAGAGACAACAGAGGAAAGAAGGGGACTAAAACAAGTTCTTTTGGTTCGCCTGGCAGAATAAATCATGATTCCACACCCTTTTACACGAGCAAGTTATATGAAGGACTACCGGAGGAAGAGAAGGTTAAATATGTGGAGAATCCTGTCCCTCCACAGTTTTTAGATAAAATCTTTTGCAAGTCTTCTGAGAGGATGGAAGAACTGCCGGATAACAGCGTTCATCTGATGGTGACCTCACCACCTTATAATGTAGGGAAAGAGTACGACGAGAGTTTTACCTGGCTTTCTCCTGCAAATCCCACCTTGCGAGATGTCCACGAATATATTTTAGTCTTCTCGAAAGGGATGTTTTCAAGGAAGAATATGAATAAGAGAGAGAGCACAATCTCAAGAGATGAATTTCTTGAGTTCACCAAGAGTGTCTGGACATTCCCAGCAGAACCAGCTCGCAAGATAGGGCACCCTGCACCCTTCCCGGTAGAGCTTCCTTACAGATTGATTCAGCTCTACACGTATCGAGGCGAGGTGGTTTTAGATCCCTTTATGGGAAGCGGGCAGACAGCAATCGCAGCATTGAAAGCAGATCGGCATTATGCAGGGTATGAGATAGAGGAAGAATATGTGAAATTGTCAGAGATGAGAATAAACGAATTCTTGATCGGGTATGAGTCGCCCACGTTATTCAGTTTTACAGAGTGAGAGGTCTCTCATGGAAGGAGGCTTGTTATGAGACTTGATGAACTCCTAGGAATCAAGGGAGACATTGTCATGGCAGAACCCAGTTACCAGAACAATCTTCATATCAATGAGAGTCTGGGTCTTCTCCGCAGGATCGCCTCTGATCTCACACGATTCGATGAACCTGTCAACGCAAGAATGATTGTGATAGAGGATGGCAAGGAGGCTTATGCCCTCGCTCTCTACTCACCAGCAGACGATGAGGAAGATTGTTGCGAGACGTGGATGATCTTAACAACGGCACTTGACAGCGAGAACCAGGGTCTCTTTGAAGAGCTTCTACACACAATAAGAGATCATGTCAAAAGCGACGGCGTCACCACCCTCACTCTTGAAAAAACACCTTTCAAGGATGCAATAAGAGAGTATTACTCATTGAAACTGATGGAGAACCTGGGAAAGTATGCTCTCAACCCCGAGTCTGTCCACAACAGACCACGAGTCGAACGTATAAAAGAGTTGGTTGGCAGATTAAAGAAGTATTCCGGTATCGAGATCAGAGGCAAGGTGATCGAGATCTGCTGCGGCAATGGAATGGCAACAGCAGCGCTCCACGAACTCGGAATCGAACCAATTTGCGTGGACAACGATCCATACTCAATCACAGAAGGACTTCTGGCACGCACACTGAAACCCGAGAGAACCATAGTGGCAGACGCAACAGAACTCTCACGCGTCCTAAAAGGTGAAGAGTTCGACACCGCCATCGGGTTCATGCTCGGAGATATCGACAACTTCAACAGACCCATCTGGAAACAGATACTGCTCGAAACCATGAAAGTCACAAAAAACGGTGGAAACCTATTCTTCACAGTCCGAACAGAACCAGAAGCAAGATTCATCGATGAAACCGTGAACAAACTCGCCGTGGGCAAAGTGATCCGCCCAGACAAAGAAGAAACACTCTACGATCGCTGGATATACATTGGAAAGAAGAAATGAAACCCGCGGTCTGGAGAACAAAAGAGGTAAAGGAAACTGATCAAAAGCAGATCTGGAGTTGAGTACAGCTTAAGAGATGTAAGCAGAATCTTGATTACTATGTGATCAAGAGTTGCTTACAGGCAGGCAACATACTGAAATCATCTGGAATGAAATACGCCAAGCCCTGCCAGAGAGATTACAGAAGACTTGAGAATGCAGAGATTCATTATAGGATTAATTCAAAGAAAGAATCCGTACGTGAGTTTCTGGAGAAAATAAGAGAGAAGAATCCAGAGAAGACCATAGTAATCATTCTGGATAACTTCAGATCACACAGAGGGCAAGAAAGACAAGAAGAAAAGCAAGAAAGCTGAAGATAATTCTTGTCTTCCTACTTCCTTACTCACCTGATCTGAATCCAATTGAGCAGATCTGGAAAATCATAAAGAGAGTTCTTTCACCTCTCTTCATCAAGACATTGGATGAGCTGTGTAGTCCTGAAATTTTTGACCTTATAAACCCTACCTCTCATTCCCAACCACCTCATCAAAAAGCTTGAATGCAACACCTAACCTTGCTTCTACCGGCAACCTGCCCCAGAAGGCATCTTCAGGGGTTTGGAGATGGTGTTTGGTATCCAGGCTCTCGTGGAATCTGACGTTGTTATACCAGTAAACGAAGTCATCCAAGATCTCAAAATCGTCTCTATACCTGCTATAACAGTCAAAGAGCTTCTCTATCTTACCATTCGTCTGTGGATGCTTTATCCTGGATGTTATCAGCTTTATACCCAGGGATTCAAGGTGACGCTTGAATCTGCTGTCCCATTCTTTTCTGTCACCTTTTCTGTGAGCTCCAAACTCACTTCCATTGTCTGAGATCAGCTCTTCTAAAGGCATGATGCCCCAGTAATCCTCAACAAGCTTATCTACCAAAGCTATGCTGTTTTCAGTGTTTGCATTCTGAAATTCTCCTGCTGCAAGGATCTTCCTTGATGCATCGTCAATGATTGCACAGAACTTTATTCCATCCTTCTCAAACCAGTCAATATGCCCTGCTGACATCGAATGCTCCCTCTCGTATCTTATGTATGGCTTTCTTCTCCTTTTCTTCCTTGGTTCTTCCTTTGCCAATCCTTCTTCAAGCAAGTATTTGTGGATGCGATTGTGAGGGATGTAGATGCCATATACTTGCTCTATTACCTTCTCCAGTCTCCTTGCTCCAAGTTTGTATTTCATTTTTGCTTCTCTTACTATTTCCTTCTCCTCCTCGCTTAATTCTTTCACCTTTCTTCCCCTCTTTCTTATTGGCAAATACTCTCCCTGTGTGAGCCAGCAAGACCATACCCTCTTGACCGTTGAAACGCTGACCCTCATCTCAAACGCTATCTCTCTGTTGCTCTTTCCTCTTCTCTTGTGTCGCACGATGTACCTTACCTTCTTCTCTGTTAGTCTGCCGTAATCCATCAGTTGTTTGAAGGTATTTAAAGTCAAATTTTTTGGGACTATACAATGTATATCTGGGCTTTATTTGGTTTAAAGTCCTACTCTTTGAAAACTACTACTGAAAACCTAGATCAAACAATGGAAATTTATAGGGAGTTAGACAAAAGTAAGCTTGATTCTGGTTTTTCGTGGTTCTTTAAAATTCTATCACCGTTTATGAAAGCCATAAGTATCATTCATGGAATTACTATATTTGCGTTGATTTTAATCATTGAGAAGATAATAAACGTAAATGTTGAATTCTCACCACATATACCATTTATTTCGGCATTGCTATTCACATCTTCACCATTCTTTTTAGACAATCTAACAAATTTTTAAAAGAGATTAAATTTAACGAATTCTTTGAAAAATTTTTTAAGAGAAAGGGCTGAATTAAAATGGTGGAGGATTGCAAATATTATAAAAATAGTTCTCTTAATTCTTTATTCACCACTCATTGTTTTACTTCCGCTTTGGGCGTTGTGGGTCACACTTCCTTTAATTTCATCGCATTTCGTCCTAATCTTAGTTTTAGTTTTGTAATTTATGGTAATTCTGATTTTGCAAGTTATTTTAGCTATTCATTAGTAAAAATGGAATTAATTAATGCAATAACGAATTTTTCTGATTTAAATTATTAAATAAATGACATATTTCTTAATAAGGAAGAAATAAAGGAAGACATTGTTCAAAGATTAAAGAAATTGTACCTTACCACAAAACAATACGATTTCATAATCACTCATTTATTTAATTTTGTAGATTTTTATTATCTCTTAATAAATAGAGCATATATCAAAAGAAAATAATAAATATTATTGAAATCAATAAGAAAATCAAAAGGGTTAATCGAGAAGATGAAGGCGCATAAGCGAGGATGATTGAAGGGGGGAAGACGATAAATAAATTTAGAAAAGCACTCGTGTTAATAGGTAAAAAGCCGTTTTTACCGACTTTGAAAGACTTAAAAAATAAAGATTTGAAAAACTTAGCAAATAGGCTGAAAGGAGATTCAGATAAGGAAACTCTAACCAATCTTTTGGAGTGGCAGGATAGGAATGTGTTAGGTTGGACGGATAGAATGTATTTGTTCCCGATTTTGTACATCCTTTTGATTATATCTTTTTATTTGTTGCCAATAAATCCTTCTATTAAACCGATATTTGTTCTAATTTTTGTTTTGTTGGCTTTTGTTAATATTACGAGAGTGTTATCCTATTTTTTGCCTATAATTGGATTGATACTTTTACTATTTTCATGGTTGTTCTCAATAAATCCTCTCCAAGTGCAGAAGACAATATCGATTAGCACTTTGATCGGTTTATCTATCGTGTTTGGAGCATTAGTAGCTATATTAGTCTTATTATTATTAAAATATAGAAGTATTAAATCTAGGATTCCCGACTTTAAATTAGAAGACATTTCCAAATTAAGTCTCCCCGTGAACAAGATTCTAAAATACAAGTTAGCTGTGTGTAGAGATTACGCCAAACTCACCGCTGCATTGTTATTTAACTTATATCCGAATGCTAAAATTTATTTTTTCACAATCCCATGGCATGTTGCTACAGCCATTAAAATCGGTGGCAAATACTATATTCTCGACCGGCAACTTCCAGTTTTGAGGACAGATGAATGGCTGATTAGATGGAATCGAAAGGATGCAGATGTTTACACTTCTGAACTGATAAGAAACTCGGAAGGTAAATTAGTCGATGTAGATTTCAAATACCATGAAAAGGTATTTTTTATTCTGAAAAAGCCGTGGATGCAGATAAACTGGCAGCGGGAGTTGCAGAAATGCTGAAAATAAAACAAATTTCGCAAAAAGAGAGGCTAGACTTTGAGACCTCGTTAAAAAACTATGTGATCTACTACAAAGAGGATGATATAACAAAACACTCATTGATGAGAGCGATCAAGAACAAGCTTGAAAGTGAGCTGTGCAGCAACATGGATAAAATTTCCAGGATTGAGATTAACCAAGAAAAGAGCGATTTGATTTTAAAAGTGTATCTGTGAAATGGGAAAAAGAATAATAAAATGAATTACGAACTCTACTTCAAAGAAAAATTCGCAGAAGACGGCTTATATCCAGCGCCAAAAAAGTATCTCGCAGAGGAGGTCTCAAAACATTTAAAAACCGTAAATTATGATCGCTGGAGTGAGTTTTACTGGAAGGGACAGCTTGAAGGAGATCTAAAACCAGAAGAAGGGAAAGAATTAGAAGATTTAGAGAATGAGAACTTAAAAACAATAATTGAAGTTGTCGAAGCAATCAAAGCGGATAGGGAGATCATGGAGTTGATTGAGAGGATTAAAGGGCATGAGTGGGTGAAGATGGTGAAGGGTAACTCAAAAATTGATCGAGAGGTTGAATGATGAAGGATCTAGAAGAGATTTTAAAAAGCCGTGTAATTGTGGAAAAAGATTATGAAGACAGTAGAAGTCCGTTTCTGCGTGATCGTGATCGAATAATATTTTCAAGGGCTTTTAGAAGATTGGGGTTTAAGACACAGGTTGTTGCATCGTCAGGAAGAACTATCAGTGATCATATTCGAAATAGATTAACGCATTCACTCGAAGTAATGCAGATAGCTTCCTCAATAGCTTTAGAGGTGAATAAAGAATTAAAAAAGAAGAAGCGCTTAGATATTGACTTAATTCAGGCCATAACTTTAGGGCATGATATCGGTCACACACCTTATGGTCATATAGGTGAAGAAGCTTTATTTGAGTTCATATTTAACTCAGAAGCGAATAATCTTAGAGAGAATTTTGGGGATATCAGTAATAAAGCCAGACATAACTTTCAAAGTTTAAAAGTATGCTGCTTTTTGGAAAAACAGTACAAACCGGATTTTTATGGTTTGAATCTCACAATTGCTACGTTGGATGGTATTTTGAAACACTCTTTTTTGAAGGAGGGGGAAAGGAAGTTATATCAAGATATATTCAATAGTTACCAGAAAGTATTTTGGGAAGAGAGTACTGTAAATATCAATCCTGAGAAAAAAGAAAAGTTAAATGAGCTTCTTTTTGAGTATGTTTCTCCTTTAACTATAGAGGGGATAATAGTTTCTATTGCTGATGAAATTGCACAACTTTGTCACGATATTGAAGACCTACGACGACTGGGAGAATTTAGAGCAGTAAAAGATTTTTATGAAAGTGTTGTTGGAAAAATACGTATAATTAATAGCGATTTGACAGGAAATGCACAAAAAGTTTATGGTGATTTTACTGAATATTTTGAAGAAGTTAAAAAGCGAGATGGTGAAGTCAGTAAACTGGAACGGTTATATGTTAAATTGATACTAACTATTTGTATACCAATTGTTACAAAGGCGATAAGAACAGTACATGATATGGATGAGTTTTCACAAGAGCAATTATTAAAGAAGAAGTATATGGGCAGATTTGAAAATCTTAAAGAATTAAAATCGGAATTAGGATTAAACGAAAGTGAAGTCAGATTGATAAAATCTTTGGAAAAAATCTTCAAGGAATACGAAAATACATTAATTCAACTCCCTGATGTAGCCAGATGGGACATAAAAGGAAAAGAACTGTGTAAAGAACTATCAGATAAACTCTACGAGGCATTTATTTACACGAAGGAACAAAAAAACGATATAAACCTAAATATTATTGATCCCGTGACTCGTGAGGATTTAAAGAAGTCTTACTATGCCGGGAAAGAATTTGAAAGATTACAAGAGAATCTTATTCAAAAAGAAGATAGAGTACCAATAAAGTTTGCTATCTGGGATCATTTAGCTAGTATGACTGATAGTTTTATAATCAAACAATATGAATTGCTAACCTTCAAGCACGTCGAGCTCAGATAAAAAACTCACAGAACTACAAAGTCCACTTAAGGAGGGACAGATAATATGCGAACCATACTCTTCCAAAAAATTCCACTCCGACTGCCTATATCCAACTTATATCCCGCCTCGAAAAGGTATCTCGCAGAGGCGCTCGTGGAACGCCTCAAACTCATCTTCTATATATTGCTGGGCTGATCTTTACTGGAGTCGGGAGTTTGAGGGTATAGCAGAGGAGGTGGTGCGGGAGCTCAGGGAACTGGAGAATGAGAATCTGAAGACGATTGAGGGGGGTTTGCAATGCCCTTGGCAATGGTGAAGAGGTTCGGGTGCAGGCGCAGGTTGAGGTGGATCGATGGGTGTGTGTATTTTGAGGGTGGTGGAGGATAGAGGTTGTTTTCAGCTCTGTATCGTTCTCTCTCGTTTTCTTCGTACTGGTGAGCCGCAGTCTGGGCACGTCTCTCTTCTCTCTACTTTCTTCCCGCATCCTGTGCATATGTTGATCCATTGGTAGGTTTCTCTGATCGGTTTCTGGTTTATTGGTTCTGCTGGTATGTTGAGGATCTTTGCAATGTTTTGGATGTGGTGGTCGTCTGTGAGGATTATTGAGAGTGGTCTGTACTCGAGGGCTTTGGCGAGTAGGTCAATGTCGGTCTCTGATAGTTCTTCAAGCTCGCCGCTCTTTCTTGCAATCTCTTCTATTTCATCTCTAAGTTTTCTGTTAGGCGGTTCGATGCTTATGTGTTCACTGCATGCAACTTCAAAGAAGAGCGAGGATGATGCGTCTTTGATCTCGGCAACTACGGATGGTGTGGTGATGCATACTTCGGGTGGTTTTATCCGGTATATGAAGAGGCTGGTGTCTGCGATATAGTATTTCATCTCACTTCTTCTTGTTCTTCAAGGTATTTAGCGTTTCAGATTCGAATAGGATAAATATCATGGCTGAAAAGATGCAGTCGATTGATCTGATATGACCGATACCATCATTAGGAACGTCAGAATATTCATTGGTGGAAAGCTTCGTGAGGGTAACGTCCTGATCGAAGATGGGCGGATTGAGAGGATCTCAAAGGTGGTATCGAAGATTCCATACACAGGATCACTTGATCAGGTGGTTGAAGGTCGGGGTGACCTGGCGCTTCCAGGTGGGATCGATGTTCATGTGCACTTTCGGGGCATGGGCGAGGAGATGAAGGAAGACTGGTACACAGGCTCGTGTGCTGCCGCGGCAGGTGGCGTCACAACTGTCATCGATCACCCGAACACAGACCCGCCCCTTCTCAGTAGAAGAGATTTTCATCGTAGATTCGTTGATGCTGAGAGGATGTCCATCATCGACTTTGGGTTGAACGGTGGTGTGTGTGTTGAGAATATCGGGCGACTCTCTGAGTTGTGGCATATCGGAGTAACCTCTTTTGGAGAGATCTTTATGTCGGACGGTGGAAGGCTTGGACTCGGTCATAGTGATCTTGAGAGATGCCTCTCTGAGATCAGCGGGCTTGGTGCGATTGCGTGCATCCATGCAGAGGATGATGAGACCAATCGAAGACTGAGTAGGAAATATGGAAAGAGCCGTGATCCACGTGTATATAGCATCATCCGACCACCGGAATCCGAGGAGACTGCAATAAAAGAGGCACTGGATCTCGGGAAGAAGACAAAACTACACTTTTGCCATATAAGCACTATGAATGCTGTAGGTCTTATAAGAAGAGTGAAGGATGGTGGGGGAGACGTCACATGCGAGGTCACGCCGCACCACCTCTTTCTCTCAACCATCGAGTACGAGCGGCTTGGAAGCTATGCCAAGACAAACCCGCCGCTGAGAGACCCGAAGCACCAGCCAGCCCTGTGGAGAGGATTGAACGAGAGAACGATCGATATAATAGCGTCAGACCACGCGCCACACACAATCGAAGAGAAGGAGAGAGGGATTCATGACGCACCACCGGGTGTAACTGGCGTTGAAACGCTCATCCCGCTCATGCTTGCAGCAGCAAAAGACGGGAGAATAAGCCTCGAACGGTTGATAGAGGCGACACGCCTGAACCCGGCAGAGCGTTTCACACTCACGCCACACCAGAAAGGGGGCATTGAAGTGGGGAGCGATGCAGACCTGATTATAATCAACACAGAGAGCCCAAGGACGATTCGAGGAGAAGAACTCCACAGCAAAGCTGGTTGGACTCCTTTTGAAGGGATGGAAGCACTCTTCCCCAGGATTACAATGCTACGTGGCAGTATCATCTGGGACGATGGACCTGCCGTGAAGAGAGGGAATGGAAACTTCCTGCATGGCGCTGGAGCTATCCAGGTGTAACCCTCAACCCTCTGAATTGACCATTAGATTTAATAACTGTATTATTCAAATAGAACCTTGAGATTGTACATATTTGTTGATGTGAATCTGGAGGATATGTCTGGTAAATGAGTTCAGAGATGTGTGCCGTATGTGGCTTACCAAAAGAGCTTTGTATTTGTGAAGAAGTTGCAAAAGAACAGCAGAGGATCGTTATAAAAGTGAATAAAAGGCGTTATGGTAAGGAAGTTACCGTTGTGGACGGGCTTGACCCCCAGGAGATAGATCTTCACGAGTTGTGTACACACTTAAAGTCAATGTTTGCATGTGGTGGCACGGTGAAGGACAACTCTATTGAACTTCAAGGCAATCACCGTGATCGTATGAAGGAAGCACTTGTGAAACATGGTTTTTCATCAGAACAGATAAAAGTATAGTAGCATTCTATTAGATAGGTATCGTTGAATTCTGGAATTGAATTCATCCAAGTGTCGAGCAAAGTTTATATTTTTCTGTCTAAGGGGAACTGGGATGGGAAAGATACTTTCTGGTCAATCTCTTCCGGAGATGACGGGCTTTTTAAGATCTCTCTATAGTTATTTTATCTTCGTCTCTATCTTGTTCTCGCTCTCCACCATGGCAGGCTACACTTACGCGTCCCATCATCCATCGGAAGCTCTCTCGTTTCTTAAAGAGACTACAGAGATCTTTGAGTGGATAACAGCCCTTAATCCGATCCTGGTGATGCTCATCGTCTTTTTAAACAATGCGATCAAGAGTCTCCTGACACTTGTCTCTGGACTGGGCTTTGGTCTCATCCCCCTCCTATTTGTAGCCTCAAACGGTTTCATCATCGGTATACTTCTGAAGATCTCTCTTGCCACCCATGGATTGCTCTTTATTGGAGCAGCAATCCTGCCGCACGGGGTGATTGAGGTGCCGATGGTCCTCTTGAGTGCTGCAATAGGGCTACGACTGGGGCGTGAGGCAATCTCCTCCATTAGAGGGAGTGAAGTAGAGATAACATACGAGTTTAAACGAAGTGTTAGATTCTATCTTCGGTGGATTATGCCACTCCTCTTCTTTGCAGCGGCAATAGAATCCTTCATAACCCCAGCGATCATCTTGGTGGTATCATGACGGACGGATCTGAGAGTGCAAAGCTCCCTCCTAAGGATGATTTCAGCAGATGGTACAATGAACTCCTCTGGATGGCAGAGATAATGGATGTACGCTACCCGGTGAAAGGCCTCTACGTCTGGTACCCATTCGGATTCAACCTTCGAAACAGAGTATACAGCATCCTTCGCGAACTATTGGACGTGGATCACAGAGAGGCAATGTTTCCACTTCTTATTCCAAAGGACGAGTTCATGAAAGAGGCTGAACACATCAAAGGGTTTGAAGACGAGGTATACTGGGTTACACACGGTGGCAGAGAGCCACTCGAGGTTCCACTGGCACTGAGACCCACGAGCGAGACTGCCATCTACCCGATGTACAGACTCTGGGTGCGAAGCCACGCCGACATGCCACTCCGAATATACCAGATCGTGAACACCTTCCGATACGAGACGAAACACACCCGTCCACTGATACGCCTCCGGGAGATCACATCGTTCAAAGAGGCTCACACCGTCCACCCAACATGGGAAGCTGCAGCCGCACAGGTAGAGGCAGGGCTTAACATATACAGGGAGTTCTACCGGAGGCTTGCAATCCCTGTGATCGTATCGAAACGCCCTGAGTGGGACAAGTTCCCTGGCGCTGATTACACGATGGCGGTGGACGTCCTGATGCCTGAGGCTCGCACTCTCCAAGTCGGAACAGCACACCACCTCGCAACCAACTTCTCCAGAACGTTCGGGATCACCTATGAGGATCCCAATGGTATACGCCAGTACGCTCACCAGACGTGTTACGGTATCTCTGAGCGATGCATCGCAGCACTGATAAGCATACACGGCGATGACCGTGGACTCAGACTCCCACCAGAGGTTGCACCAATCCAGGTCGTGATAATCCCGATCATCTTTGGAGAGTCAATGGATGTGATTGAGGCATGCCAGCGGGTCGAGGAGACCCTGAAGACCCGTGGTCTGCGGGTGAATCTCGATCTCGGTGATGAACGTCCAGGCGCCAAGTACTACAAGTGGGAGTTAAAAGGAGTGCCGGTCAGAATCGAGATCGGTCCAAGAGACCTTGAGAAAAACTCATGCGTGGTCGTGCGGCGTGACACCGCAGAGAAGCGTTCAATCCCACTTGAAGATGTGGGTGACGTGGTACTGGAACTCTTCAGAGCAATCCACGAAAATCTCTTCAATATCGCGAAGAAGAGGCTTGATGAGAGTATCATCGACTGCGATACGATCGAAGAGGCACAAGAGAAGGTATCATCGAAGATCTGCCGAGTCTCATGGTGCGGCAGAAGAGAGTGCGGTCTTGAGATGGAAGAAGCGGTCGGCGCAGAGATCCTCGGAATCCCAGAGGGCAGAATTGGCAGAGGACGAGGAATCTGTCCAGTCTGCAGAGAGAATACAGAAGCTAAAGCACTGATTTCCAGAACCTATTGATAATAAGAGGGGGATTAACTTGCAGATCGGTGTTATCGGAGCCGCGAGAGCGAGCGAGGAGGAGTGTAGAAGGGCTGTGAAGGTGGGAGAACTGATCGCCCGTGCTGGTGCAGTCCTGATATGCGGTGGACTTGAGGGTGTTATGGAAGCCGCATCACTCGGAGCAAAGAGGGTTGGAGGAAGAAGGGTTGGGATCATACCAGGTTATGAGAAGAGAGATGCGAACCCCTATGTTGATATCGTGATTGCAACAGGGATGGGGCATGCGAGAAACGCGATAGTTGCGGCAAGCTCTGACGCCCTGATAGCCATCGGAGGAGAGATGGGCACGCTATCAGAGATAGCATTCGCACTCAAACTCGGTAAGAAGGTGGTAGGACTTGAAACATGGGACATACCTGGGGTTATCAGAGTAAAAACCCCGGAAGAAGCCGTTAAAAGAGCTATTTCGTGACCCATCGCTTGGGATCTCTATATATCTCTCTCTAATATCTCTAATGGTGGTCGTATCTGTATTTGTGTTTCACCTTTTCCATCTCTTCGTGTGTGTGCTCATGGATGTGCAGGTGTATGTGACCTCCGTTTGTTCCTATTGTCTCTGTCAGGTCTTTGATTGCTTCATCGATCGATAGTGGCAGTTCTTCGCAGTTGTATCCGAAGCATTTGAGCATTTCAAAGAGTTTGAATACCTCAGGTACTTCAAGGTGGTTCTCTCTCAGGAGTGGAGCGTCTGAGAATATCTCGCGTATCGTGCCTTCTCTGATTATCGTTCTGTTCAGGACGTATACGCGATCCACGAGTTGTGGGACGGCGTTTATGTCGTGTGTTGTTACTATTATGGTAACTCCTTCTCTGTTAAGCTCGTTTATTATTCCTATCAGCTCTGTTCTGCTCTTTGGATCGAGGTTTGCGGTTGGCTCGTCGAGCACCAGTATTCGTGGTTCCATTGAGATCACTGCTGCAAGTGACGCTCTCTTTTTTTCGCCGTAGCTCAGATGATGCGAGCATCTCTCTTCATATCCGGTGAGCCCGAGTCTATCAAGGGCGTTCTTCACCCGTCTTCGCACCTCGTCCTCATCCAGTTCGAGGTTCATCGGTCCGAATGCGACGTCGTCGAAGATCGTTGGCATGAAGAGCTGGTCGTCAGGATCCTGGAATACAACTCCCACGCTTCTTATTATCTCGCTTCGTTCCGCTTCGTTCACGTTCTTTCCAAATATCTTCACCTCTCCATCGGTGCTCTCCAAGACTCCATTCAGGTGCAGAAGGAGTGTTGTCTTCCCTGCTCCGTTGGGTCCAACGATCGCAACCCTCTCACCCTCGTGGATCGTGATGTTAATGTTACTGAGCGCAACCGTGCCGTCCGGGTAGGAGTAGCTGAGGTTCCTCGTGGTCACTGCCTCTCTCATCCCGTCACATAACCTCCATCTGGATTATGTGGAGGATGACCCCAATGCTTATGATCAGGGTAGAGAGCACAAGGTCGCTTCTCTTCAGGTTGAACTCGGCAAGTGTTCGCTGGCGACCGGTGTATCCACGTGAGCGCATGGCATAGTAGACACGTTCTGATCTCTCATAACTCTTCACAAAGAGCATTCCCATCGCCCGTCCCAATGTTCTCAATGCATATAAAGTGGTCCTGAGCCTGAAGCCCCGCGACTCGATCGCTCTCCACATCCTCTCCCACTCCTCTCCGAAGACAAAGATGTAGTGGTATGTGAAGATGAGCATCTGAACCATTATACTCGGCACTCTGAGTCGCTCAAGTGCCTTCATCATCTCCTCAAACCGGGTGGTTGCAATCATCGGCAGAACGAGTATTACAGCAGAGAGAGCCCTTAAGGCTATAAGAGCCCCGTATTCAACGCCTTCGTACGTCACCTTGAGCCCGTGAACTCCGTAGATCTCGCTCCCTTCCACTGTGAAGGGCATGACTATGAAGAACGGGATGATGAAGAGGGAGACCCATTTGATGTGACGGAGTGCAAATCTTAGAGGCAGTCTTGATAGTGCTAAAAAGAAGATCGATGTGAGTAAGCCTACAAGAGCAAGCTTCACCGCGCTGAGAAGGACGATCGAGAAGATGAGGAAGAGAAATGTGATGGCTTTTGCCCTTGGATCGAATCGGTGAATCGGCGAGTCAAGAGACGCAAATCTATCGATCCAGGGATGATCGAGCAATCACCCACCTCCATACCTCTTCTTCATCTTCCACCCACTATATGCCGCTGCCGCTCCACCAAGAGCAAGTAAGTATCCAAGTCCTGCAGCAATTCTCACGTAGAGCGGCATCTCCTCACCAGCGCCTCCAGCAGCTCCAGCTCCACCACCGCCGCTGCTGCTCATGTTTATCGTTGTCTCACCCCTATGTCCCACCATGTGGGTTGATTCAACAACCACACGGTACTCATCCACTCCAATCTTCGGGGGAAAGCTGAACTCTCCCGATTCATCAGTCACACCCTCCATGTAGAGGTTTCCCTCGTCGTCGTAGATCGTGACGTTTGCATCCCGGCATGGAGTTCCTCCACCATAATATGCTTTTATCTCGATTGCCCCTATCTGGTGGTGTATGTGCAATCTGTGGGCGCTCACACCACCCGCCGAGGATAGAAAGAGGAAGAGCAGTACCAAGATGAGATAAATCAATCTACGTCTCACATTGACTCCTCCCAAGTCCTATTAACTCTGGCTTGACCTTTATCAGAAAAGAGATGATCGAGCCTGTAACAATAGCCTCTATTATGATTATAGGAGTATGTGCAACGACGAGTGCACCTGCAATCTCGAAGAACTGGCGGCCAGTTACGATGAGCGTTAGAGAAGCGAAGAGAGCAGCGAGTAAGACCCCAACTCCACCTGCAAGAGCGGCAACAATGCCTGTTGAAACCTCGCACAATCGAAGCCTTCCGACTGGTATCCTGAAGATGGCACCTGCGATCAGTGCAGGTATTCCCATGTTCAGGGTGTTAACCCCTATCGTTGTCACACCACCGTGCTGGAATAGAAATGCCTGGAGCAGAACTCCGATAAATATTGCTGGATAGGCGAGAACTCCGAGCACCACACCCATAAGCCCGTTGAGTATAAAATGCACGCTCGTTGGACCAACAGGGATGTGCACGAGAGAGGCGATGAAGAACGCCGCCGTCATCACCGATAACCTGGGAATCTCCTCTGACAGGTCTCTTCTCTTCTCACACCACCAGATCGTTGCTGCCATCACCACGATGCTTATCGCCCATCCAGCCGAGAGTATCGGTGTAGAGAGGATGCCATCTGATATGTGCACCATTATTCTACGTGCCTCTCACTCTCTTCGTCTCAGGAGATATCCAACTGCCATCAGCCCGATAATCCCTGTAAAAGCAGCAAATCCAGGTGCCTTCTCGCCGTCAGGCATATTTGCCACTCTATCCTCAAGGGATTTTACGCGATTCTGTAGCTCCTCAAGCCCAGTAGCAGAAATATCAACCTTTCCCTCTGGCGGGAACGCTTCCAGTACAGGGACTATAAACACACTTCTCTGTGTTAGTCCATTTGCTTCTGGCCCGTATGCACCGACAAACCATATCCCTGGCTCGTCAAGCGTGTATGCGAACTCTCCTGCTGCGTTCGTCTTTGTCACCCTGGTGAACATCATCGGCGGATCATACGGGAAGAGCTCTTCAGCCTTCTTTACAACCTCGTCTCCAACAGCTTTCGTGTGATACATCTCAATCTCCACGTCAGCGTCAGAAAGAGCCTTTCCATCGTACAGTGCCATCCCTGTAAAGACGAATCCTTCCTCTAAGCCGTAGGGTCTTGTGAATGGAACGATCTCAGCCTTTTCACCAAGGTTTGCATCCCATCCCATCCACGCTTCTTCTCCACAGTGGATGACCGCTTTTACATAATCTACCAATCTCTCTTCATCGTCCTCGTATGTTGCAGAGACGATCCAATCACCGAGTTTGTCAACCGTGAACGAGACCTCATACGCCTTCGTTCCCTCCACTGATATCTCAGCTGCTGTCAATGGCTCAACATCCCCTTCAGGATCTCTCACACTGACAGAGGGAGCAGAACTCATATCAAAGAGGATATGCTCGTAAGGGTGCCCCCAGATGATCCACACAGTCTTTGTCTCGCCTACACGGGCAATGTAGTCTTCAGGTGTTACATCCATGTCCTCTCCTGGGAAGACCATCGTGAAATGCGCGCTTGCAACTCCTGCTGTCAGCACCAAGCCCCCAACGATGATCGACACCAGTATACTTATTCGTTTCATGTTATTCTTTACCTCCAAATCAATGATGTTACAATATTTTATTACAACATTTTATTTGTGTAACATCAACGTTGACGATTGATCACATAGGATATAAAGATTGCGAAAAATGATTACGGACGTGTCCACTTAACATAAACACCATCTCAACCGATTATAATAAAGTATAAAGAGCTTACAGAACAAATTCCAGTTTTTAACAGGATTAAAATAGTTAATTGAGTAAAAGAATATTTTTATTCTCTGTTTTAGTCTTGCATGAAATCTTTTGGGTGGATTTCATGCTCCGAAAGGACTGATCGCTCAAATTCTAGATTTAGGCTTTTCAGTGCATCTATAAGCCAAGGGAGCTTTATCGATGATGAATTCTGGTCTTCTTCTCACAGAACTCTTAGCACTTCTCTGAAGGACCTTGAAACAAGATAATTTCTGTTTGTATAAGCTCTAATCAGAATTAACTCATTTCTTTCCACATCTACCGCAGAATAAACATAGTACACCTTTTTATTTGATTTAACAACTGTTTCGTCTAATGCTATAGAGTATCTTCTCTTCTTCTCTGATACAACAGGCAATTTCTCTTCAAACTTCCGTATCCAGTTCCAAACAGAGGTTTTAGAGACCGGATGAAGCTCAGAGAGAATTCTGGCAGTCCTTCTCACAGAAGACGTCTGAATATAGGTTGCAATACCGAGAATCTTAACCTCAAAAGGCACCTTATTCCTCTCAAACACCTTCAACTCTTTGACAATTTCCCTTACTCTCAGCATAAATAAAAGATGGTCCCCAGTATTATATAATTTTATGTGGACGGGTCTTTTTACTCGACTCTATCGATCTCTTCAGAATCGACAACGATCTCCCTCTCTCCACGGTATTCAGAGACCCTCCCACGAAGAACGATCCTCTCTCCAAGATTGAGTGAGGATCTCATCTCTGCGCCTTCTGGAACGAAGATCTTGATCCTGCGCCCCTCACCATCCTGTATGTATAGTATCAGATGTCCACCCGTATCTGTTGTACGCGCCTCTCTTATAATGCCCTCCGCTTGTACCCAGTCCCCGATCTCTGCAGAATCGCTGTACTCTTGATACTCGCTCTCTGGGAGGAAGGTCAGGTATGAAACGAGAAGTGAGAGGCTTGCCATCACAAGGAGGATTACTACAATCTTCTCCTCACTCTGCATACCAAGAGAGACTCAATCTTCTTATTCAACTGTCTCATTCCCGGTCTTGGGTTCGGTTTCTCTCAGGATCTCTCTCACGGTCACTGTGAAGGTCAGCGTCTTTCCTGCCAGACGATGGTTGCGGTCGATTGTTATGTTTGTTTCGTTCATGCTCACCCTCATCGTTCCGAAGGGTGTTTGGATCTCTGGTTCAAGGATCTCTTCAGCGCGTAGTGTAGCATTCTTCCCTCTGATTGCTGTGACGATCGATGACCATGGGCTGTTTGGAAGTGTTACATTATCACCGACTGCGATCTCGTGTCTGACGGTGATCGTGGTCTCGTTTGCTCTAACCACGGTCTCGTTCCACTGGTCCCTGAAGGGGAACGTGTCGCCTTCCTCAAGGTCATACGATACCGTGACAGCACTCTCTGTTATGTTCTCCACGATTACGTAGATCTGGGACCCTGGAACCTTGAGTCGCTCGCCGACTGTGTACTCTCTTCCAAAGGTCATGTTGAAGTTGTAGAGTGGCATCTCAAGGGTTCTGTTGAACGTCTCCTCAAGCGGGATCTCGAAAGTCCTTGGAATCACGTTCACCCTTTCAGGGTCATATTCTCCATACGCTTCCTCAGGCGGGATCGTTATATTCTTTGTCTCATTGACCTTCATCCCGATTACGCCTCGGTCAAAGCCTGGTATCATCTGACCAGATCCAACCTTGAACTGGAGTGGCTTGTAGCTTCGAAGGGGATCATAGAGTCCAGCTTCTCTCGCCACCTCTTCAAGCGACGTGTCAAATATAGTCCCGTCCTCCAACCGTCCGATATAGTCCACTTTGATGATATCCCCTTCATGGACGACTCTTGATTTTTCATCGACGCATCCTGAGACTGCGATGAGGAGTAGAAGTGCTGGGACGATCAAACGTCTCATGATCTTATCAATCCTCTCTTATCGTTATCCTGACCTCTTTCCACTCACCAACACCCCTGAGGCTCTTCAGGCTTCCACTTATGGTGTTCTGTAAAAACCGTTCAACAAACTCGTTCATTGGAATCTCTCTTCCATCGATAATGAGTGTGACGCTCATACGAGAGACTTCATCTCTCGATCACTTATAAGACTTTCCATCTGTGGAATTCCACCTCTTTTTAGCCTTCAATCTCCTGGACATCCAATATTTCGAGTGGTATGTTCTTCAAGGCTTTTCCTATCACTGATTTGGCAATTCGTGCAGCGTGCTCCTCGCTCTCGGCATCGAAGACCCGCATCTCGAATAGCAGTCCGACAAGAGCGGTCTTCGCCGCCATAAATACACTGTCCAGCTCTTCATGGCATGCAGGGCATACAGTGGTTCCAACGTTCACTTCAACGTAGTTTAGCTCAGGGTTCAGGCGTTTGCCAGCTTCCGAGATCGCAACTCCCATTGCATCGTTAACAGATTTCACGTCTTTCACGAGCCATGCTGCTTCGAGGAGGACTTGATAGTTTGGCATGATAAACCGGTCACACCTCACACTGTGAACTTCTCTTTCATGGAGACGTCGAAGAGTCCGAGCATCACACCCGCATCAAGCCATGCATACCCATAACTGTAACAGACGAGTGCATTGAGAAGATCCCCTTTACCTGCAAAGTGGACTCCGTCATCGTAGTACGCACGTGCCATCTCCAGTAGATCGAGTGCCGCTCTATGTAGCGGCGAACCCTCCCTTGGAAGGGTTGAAACATCGCTGATAGCAGCTGAGAGCATCTCATGGTAGCGTTTCGTCTTCTCAACAAGATCGGCAGCAACCATTGATCCAGAACACCCAGCCAATCTTCTATTACAGTATCCCTTTCTTGTGCAACAGTTCTGCGTTCAACACGCTCGCTCCGGCAGCGCCTCTGATGGTGTTATGTCCCATCGCGATATACCTGATCCCTTCACGAATACGACCCACACTGACACTCATCCCACCGCCAGCATTGCGATCGAGTCGGGGCTGGGGTCGGTCTTCTTCATCACGCACGATTATCACACGCTCAGGCTCACTCGGCAGGTCGTGCAGATCGGCATCAAACCCATGGAATGCCTCTCTAACCTCCTCCGGAGTCGGATCGTCACGCATCTTTACCCAGAGAGCCTCGGTATGTCCATCCATGACCGCTACCCGATGGCAGCTTGCACTCACACTGATCTCGGCATCGATCACCCGTTCCCCATCAAACTCTCCAAGGAGCTTCAAGGTCTCAGTCTCCATCTTCTCTTCTTCCATCGGAATATGTACGAGGACGTTGTCAAGTATCGCCATCGAGGCAACACCCTCATAACCAGCACCAGAGAGTGCCTGCATCGTTGCAACCTGCACACTCTCCAGCCCAAATCCTCTGAGAGCAGCGAGCGTCGTCACCATTATAATAGTGCTACAATTGGGATTTGTTACAATACAACCATCCCAACCGCGAGTATCCTGCTGAACCTCCAAGAGCCCGAGGTGCTCTGGATTGACCTCAGGTATCATGAGCGGCACATCATCGAACATTCGATACGACCTCGCATTGCTTGCCACAACAAAACCAGCGTCTGCAAACTCGGCTTCAACCTTCAAGGCAAGATCCGCGGGCAGAGCAGAGAAGACAAGATCGGCATCAACCTTCCCCGGATCTACCGGGAGAACGACCTCCTCACCAACCTCGCTCGGCAGCTCTCTCTCAGCCCGCCACTTAGCAACATCACAATACCTCTTTCCCACACTCCGCTCAGACGCAGCCAGAGCGGTCAGTTCAAACCACGGATGATCAACCAGCATCCCGACAAACTGCTGACCAACATTACCAGTGGCACCAAGCACACCCACACGAATCCTATCCATACGATATACTCCAGAGATTCTTTTAAAACCAAGATCTGACGCCCAAATATACAATAGATACAATAAATAGGTTTTGCTTAAATGGGGCTGTCAACTTACGTGGTGTTGCGGTTGAAACTTTACAATCTTTACCTATTCAAGCTCAAAGCAACATCCACAGTACTCAACCCAACAACAACCCCAAAACAATGTCAACACCAGATGGTGTGACAACCTCCTACACAACCATAAGTACTTAAATATGAATGTAGCTGTATATGAGCTAAAATGAAAGGAATAACTCTAATCATATTGGTTAGCGGAATCTTATTAACATTAGTTGCTTCAGCAGACGTAAAGGAGACAGTTCAAGAAATAAGCTTAGGATTATTAGATGAAACTAAGATTATTGATGATAATGAATTCCTTATTTACAGTTTCACAGGAACTGCCGACTATGTGATTAATGTTAGCATAGATGTGATTAACGGGAATGCAATAGACATTTTTTTAATGAACTCAGAACAATTCATTGAGTACCAATCTATGATGTTAGGTGGAAGCTCTGAGGGATTCAAATCATATCAAGTAGGAAAGGGAACGAATATAAAATCTAAATTTTATTCATTCGAATTTCCTAAAACAGACAAATATTATATTACCATAGATAATACAAATCAGCCAAAAGGTGGTGCTGAGCCTTCTGGATCTGTAGAGGTTAGAATAAAAATCATTGATGGGGGATGCCCCAAGTGCGAAAAGCGAGCAGAGGCGATTAAAGAAGCTATGGAAAAGGCTAGAGATCTAGGACATGAACTCGCTAATAGGACAAGACCACCCCAAGGACATGAACTCGCTAATAGGACAAGACCACCCCAAGGACATGAACTCGCTAATAGGACAAGACCACCCCAAGGACATGAACTCGCTAATAGGACAAGACCACCCCACGGTTCTGCGATAGGATTCGAAGCAATTTATTCTATCTTAACCTTTACAGTAGTCTTTTACCTGCTTAAAAAAGACAAAACGCGATGAACGTATTATTTTTCCATTCTTTATATCGGACGTGTCCATATAAAGCCACGTAAATCTAAAAAACCGCTAACTGGCGTAGAGGGGAAATATGCGAAGTGGACACACCCCACACCCCCTTTATATCAAACAGAGTCATGGCTATATTTCAGTAAACAATGACTGTATAGGTGTGACAAAAGTACGAGTGCATAATAGAAGATAAGCATAATAGAAGATAAATAATAACAAGTAATCATTCTTGAAGCCATTCTTGAAGCTGGGATACCAGACGTTCTAATAGCCACTCGGAGTAGGTTGGTCTTAGCACACCTATTTTATTACCTGAAGGTTCTTTTTCATAAAATTTTCCATTTTCTTCAATTATATCTTCTGATTCTATCTTTTTATCAAATTCAGCAACATGTTCGATATATTCTTTACGTAATTGATTTATTTGCATAGTTTATTACCTCTCTTGTAATTTAATCCACGTAATGTATTAATATGTTTTTTGGTTCAAGCGATCTGGCAATTCTCCCTCAGCCCGCCACTTAGCAACATCACAATACCTCTTTCTCACACTCCGCTCAGACGCAGCCAGAGCGGTCAATTCGAACCACGGATGATCAACCAGCATCCCGACAAACTGCTGACCAACATTACCAGTGGCACCAAGCACACCCACACGAATCCTATCCATACGATATACTCCAGAGACTCTTTTAAAACCAAGATCTGACGCCCAAATATACAATAGATACAATAAATAGGTTTTGCTCAAGGTCCTTTGTTGTATAATCGTTTCTTCCTGCTTTTGGCGTTGCCCCACTACCAATATACACTGAGATTTCGCCCAAATATTTAATATCATTTCTTTTCATTAGCTCATTTTCAAATTCCGAGAAAAATGGTTTATAATATCGTGGATCAATCCTTCCACCTTTAACATCATTAGCATAGACAACAAAAGTCATCTGGTCTTTTAATTCAGGCAGTTTTATACCGAGTTCAGAAAGAACATAAACGTTGATTGAATCAAGAAGTTGCTGGGCTTTGGTTTCTTTTTGTTTTTTGATGTTTAATCCTTCTTCATAGATATGAATAATCTTTTTTTGCTCTTTTATTGAAGGTATTGGTATTTTTATTGTTTTTAGTAATTCAATGTTTATGCCAGATTGATTGTTCCAATTTGTGCAAAGCTTAAAGAAGACTTTATTTTTTGATATTGATTTAATAAAATCCATAAATATTTAGGTAATATTAGCTCTTCATTAACTTTTATTCTTGTTATATGATTTGAACAAAAATATTCTCCAATATTTGTAGGTCTGATTTGAATAATCCCTTCTTTATTATGAGATTGTAAATTAGCTCCTGCTGGGAAACCTGTTTTAATATAAATTGCAATTTCTCCTATTGTTTTAATATCAAATTTAAGCCTTCTAAGAATTTGAAAGACATCACTTGAATAATACAAAGGGTCAATTCTTCCCTCAATTTCATTACGCATTATGGTGAAGCATTCCATCTTCAAACCCCTTTATATCCACCTCAGATTCTTCTCAAACTTCCTATATTCCTCTAAAACCCTGTCTAAATCATTAATTGGGTCTTTTCTGCCTGTGGCGTCATAGCCGATATGTTCTGCTATTGTCATGAAAATAGGATAATTGTCTAATTCTTCATCTGGTTTCTTTTTTCTTACAAAAACCAGACTGCTTTTAACTCCTGCTCCGAAGTGAGTAAAAGCAAATTGTGGCAGTGAAACAATCGCTAAAATTTGAGATTTTTCCATTAAGAAATCCCTGACATATTGTAAAGAAGAGTTTGTTAAAATTCCATCTGGCAGAACTATCGCCATTCTTCCATCTGGCTTTAAGAAATCAAGACAGCGTTCAATAAACAAAATCTCTGTTTTCTGGTTTTTCCTGCCTTTGCCTAACTCGTATTTATCTAAATAATCTTTTTCTGTTGATTTTACTACTGCTCCGAATGGCGGATTAGTCAAAAGAATATCAAAATGTTCTTTTCTGAAAGCTTTGTGTATTTCTGTTATCCCCTCAAATGGTCTTAAAGAATCTGTGCTTATAATGTTTGTATGCCCATCATCGTGAATAATCATATTCATCTTGCAGACTCTTGCTATCTGGTCATTAATCTCTATTCCAAATAAATTATTCATGGCGAACTTGTGCCAATAATCCCATGCGTCTATTCCTTCATAATTTCCTAAATTCCCATACTTTTAGGCACCATGATACCAAACTTCTCAAAAATCTTCCTTTGCTGCTTGGTTAATTCCTGAACTATAATCTCATCCTCATACACCTTACACTTCAGATTCCTTAAGGTGAGCAGGACCTCCTCTACAGTGTAATCTCTCCCTAATTCTCTCTTCAGCAGTGAATAAACAACAAGTGAAGCGAACTGCAGAAACAGGTAGCCCCTCAGCGTCTCTTCCTTATGCACTCTCAGAGGAAGCAGGTTCAGACCATCCTTTGGAAAGCCAAACAGCTTTTCTGCAATCTGTCTTGTGTAATACAAAGATATTACATTCTCTCTATCCGGTTCAGAATAGGAAATAAGAATCATTATCCCTTTCTTCATCAAAATGTATTCCATCTCCTCTTCCTCGCCCTCTTCAATCTCATCCATTACCTTAAGCAGAGTTCTTCTCATCTCTCTTCCCTTTCTTTCAGGATCAAGTACAACATAAGCATAAACTCTTTTACCAAATAACTCAACTTCTCTTTGCTTTACAAACAGTACTCTTCTTCCATACCTTACAGCATTCCTGTAACTCTCTAACTCTCTGGATTCCTCAAGAATAAGCCTCTTGTACAGCTTCCTTAAGGAGGGTAGCCTTATCAGGAACTGTATTTCCTCATTGTAAAGCTCCTTTATATTCTCTTCAGAGAAGAATCCTGCATCAAGAATGAGAAAGTATCTTGATACACCATACTTCTTTAACTCCTCCACAGTTGCCTTGAGGGTTGACACATCAACAATATTACCTGCAATATACCTGAAAAACAAAGGAAGTGATGTACTCCTGTCAATAACAAGCAACAACTTGATTTGTTTGTCTATTTCCTCGTTATGCCATCCCCATGATGATCTTGGAATATTTATCTGGTTTGGAAGAGCAGTTGTATCAATTACTATTCCTTCTGAGGGTGTTATCTGTCTGATGTATTCTTTGAAGAATTCCCTCTGGATGCTTTCATCACCAATCTCCTCAAGAAACTCACTTATTCTTTGTGAACTTATATCAACATCAAAGAACTTCCTGACTATGTTGCCCTCATACCACATCCTTGCATACCTCATTGCAGATGGATAACACAATCGGTAGAAGATGAGTGCAAGAAACATCTCTTTTTTAAGGTTCTCAAAGAATGTTACTCTATTAATGAACTGGTTGAGGAAATAAGTATCACCAAAATCTAGAATTAACTTCTCTCTCCTCTCTCTACTCTTTTTCTTGAATATTTTCTTCTCCTTGTCAACAACAACTCCCAGATACTTTGTTTTCTGCCTCGGCTTCTTCTTTTCAGGATCCCAGTAAGATGTTACCTCGTAAGCATATTCTTTGTTCCTGAACTTCTTGTATCTGATGAAGCTCATAATGGTCAATTAGGCATTATAATATAAATATTTTCCGTAATACTGCTGGTGTTGAACAATTAGCTGGATGGGGTATATCTTCAGGTAATTGTTTCTCTGAGAATGTAAGTTTAAACACTTATGAGCATGTTGTAGAAGATGAATTTCATCTTTACTTCTTGAAATAAAGCTTCTGTAGATCTTGCTCTGCATGTTTCACCAAATACTCTTTTAACACCAGAGAAGAAACTCTCTGCTGTCCATCTGCAGCCATACCTGTATTTATCTTTCCATCTTTCATGACCTAACTCTTTTGGGTTCTCTTACTCTCTTAGCTCTGGATGGAGAGCCTCTTGACTTAGTTGAAGAGTTACTTCTTATCTTGATCACTGGTTCTACATCATTTTCAGCAAGATAATTGAAATTCTCTCTGCTATCATAACCTCCATCACCATATACCCTAGTTATCTCTCCACCTCTTCCTTTAATTTGCTTTACCAGAGGTTTTAACATCTTTCCATCACCTGTTCTTTCATCTGTTATCTTTAAGGCTAAGAGTTTCCTTGTTTTAACGTCTATAGCAATATGAACCTTAATCCAACCCTTTCTCGTCTTTCCATTTATCTCTGATCCACTCTCCTCTATTCGTTATCTTCATACCAGACGAATCTATTGCAACTACAAGATCTTCTCCAAGATTACTAGAGAGTTCAAAGTCTAGTTTCCTCAACCTCTTACAAACAGTGGAATAATCAGCTACCTTTAACTCAGGTATATATTCTGATAATTTCCTCAAAAATCCTTCCATTTGTCTTAATGGAAGGAAAGCTACATGCAAGAAAGCTAGAAAACACATAAAGGTTCGAGGAAACCTGAAAGGTCTGCCAACCTTCCCCTCATTCATCCTATTTAATTCTTCATCCCAGTTCTCAAGGAAATCCAATGAGATATAGAGTTCTCCCCTCCGCACAAGTTTTTCATTATATTCCTTCCAATTTCTCTTACTCTGCATCCCAATCATCCCTCCTGCAAATGAGAAATACAGGAAGGAAACTTAAAAGTTATTCAACACAGCACGTAATACAATACTTGCTTTTTCCTGGAAAAAGAGAGCTTATGGGGAGAATTTATTTTGCTAGTGCCTAATTATTTGGGAATATTGGAATTTGAACCTGAGACAATATGAGAAGTTTGTCTTCTGGGTTAAAGGCGATGAAAATGAGGGATACACCATCACATTCAAGATAGAATTAAAGAGCCCAAATGGTCAAGTTGAATATGTAGTAAAAGGAGTTACCAGCTCATGGAGTAGAATGGTCGTGCCATTAAACGAGTATTACTACACCGGCTTGGGCTTCTAAAATTGACTGGGGTGATGTAACAGAATTTACCATCGTTTTTGAAGACAGTCATGTGACAAACAAAGAAGGCACTATTTATGTAGATGATGTATACTTTGCACCCAAAGTAATAATCCCGGAGCCAATATCCGATGAAGAGGAGACACCGAGCGAAGATCATAACATTCACGGATTTGAATCAATATTCGCAATTGCAGGATTGCTTGCAGTGGCATCTATTTTGAGAAGGAGGAGATGAAACAGAAACGGCAAGGATACCCTCGCAATATAATTGTGGTGTGGCGCTCTGAGTGAGAGCAATTATCCTTTTTATACGTTACTCTTTTTACTCTTTTATCACTCTGTTTTTGAGTATTCCGATCTCTTCTATCTCTATTTCTATCGTGTCTTTGTCGAAGAGTTCTCCCATACCTGCTGGTGTTCCTGTTGCTATTACGTCTCCTCGTTCGAGTGTCATTATGTTTGAGACGAATTCGATTATCTCTGGTATGGTGAAGATCATGTTCTTGGTGTTGGAGCTCTGTTTTACTCTGTTGTTTATCCGTGTTTGTATGTCGAGGTTGTGGGGGTCTATATCTGTGACTATGTATGGTCCGATCGGTGCGAATGTGTCAAAGCCTTTTGCTCGTGTCCACTGGCCGTCTATTCTTTGCATGTCTCTGGCTGTGACGTCGTTTAGGCATGTGTAGCCGAGTATGACGTCGTCTGCCTTCTCTGCACTGATCTTTTTGCACCGTTTTCCGATGACCACGGCGAGTTCTGCTTCGCAGTCGAGGTGTTTCACTCCTCTGGGGTAGATGATCTTCTCGTTGTATGCGATCATTGCTGAGGGTGGTTTCAGGAAGATGAGTGGTTCCTCTGGGACTCGCAGGTTGAGTTCGTCTGCATGCTCCTTGTAGTTCAATGCAAGGCAGATGATCTTGCTCGGTTGGGTTGGTGGGAGAAGTCTTAGCTCTGTTAAGGGGTATGTGTCGTCGAAGAGCCCCCGGTGTGCGATCACGAGTCCTCCCTTGACCTCTCCATAGAATGTCTCGTTTCCACGTTGAAAGCGCCCTATTCTCATCCTCTTCACCTGTAGACCTGTGACCACTCTCATGAACTAATATTATATTCCTCTTTTGATTCCGCACTGATCCCGCCTGTAGAGACCGAACTCGCTTCCAATGAGACGATCACCGCTGAAGACGGGACCGTCCCTGCAGACGCGAAGCCCTTCTGGATCTATGCAGCATGAGCCACAGATGCCTATGCCGCATTTGAAGTATCGGTTGAGACTGAACTCTGAGTGCATTGCGAGATTCTCCTCTCTTAGTATGTCGAGACATCTTGCCATCATTGGCTCGGGTCCACAGACGTAGATTCGATCGAACCGATCCAGATCCTCCTCTTTGAAGAGGTCGGTTACAGATCCATGATGCCCGATCGTTCCATCGTCGGTCGAGATTCTCAGATCGCCAGCGCGTTCGAATCGATCTCTGAAGATCAGATCTTCTCTCCTCCTTGCGCCGATGAGGCTCTTGACCCGACGCCCGTGAGCTTTAGCGAGTTCTGCGAGTGGTGCGAGTGGTGCCACTCCAACTCCGCCGCCGACGATCAGGAGGTCACGGTTCTCACCGCTGTAGAGGTTGAATCCCTTTCCAAGTGGCGCTCTCACTCCAAGAGTCTCGCCTGCGGTGATCTCTGAAAGGTGTTCTGTGGCATCGCCCACGCGTTCAACCGTGATGCTACTTTTGGAGGAGAGCGCCATCGGCACCTCGTCAACGCCGCGCACCCAGATCATGGCGAACTGGCCCGGGTTGAATGAAAAGTTCTTATCAAAGTAGAGTGTTGTGACCCGCTCGCTCTCCTTCACAACCTTGGTCACCTCAACGCTCAATGGCTTCATCTCTCCATACCTCTTTGGCTTTTTGAACAAAATCTTTTAGAATATCTAACAATTTAACCATCTCTGCAAGTTCATTCTCTTCAATTTTATAGTATTCGTGAGCTATCAGATTTCGGTTTACGGATAAAAAAAAGTTGCCGAAGGCAATTTGGGAAAAACTCTGATCTCCCTTTTATCTGCTGTTAAGTGATCGAGCGTAAGCGAGGCAAGGCAACAAAGTTGCCACAGAGTTCGGCTTGGTGGTTATCTTATTCATGTATTTTGACTCCGTCACATTATTCTTTTTCTATTACTAAAACACAAGTCTAATTTATCTGGTAAAACTCTGAATCCTGTACCGTGGTCATGCGGTCTTCCATCTGGATATTGTCCGATCCGTATATCCACAAGAATAATTCCCTCTCTCAATAAACGAACAAAACTATCAAAATTAAAACCGCTTAACAGCCATGCTTCGTTAAACCAAAATTCTTCATCAGAACCTTTCCCTCGCGTTTCTGCCTTCACATAAAGCAATTTTGGGAGTTTTCTTTCAAAGGAGTTCCTTAGTGTCTCTTTATCCCAATAACCTACAATTTCGTCCTCAGCAGTTATAAGATTTATACGATCTTTTTGAATATCAATCTTAAAACCGGGTTTCCCTTTAAGTGTATTAAATACCATCGCATTAACAGTAGTGTGCAATTCTTTTCTCTTATTTCCTCGCGCAGATTCGTATCCAAATCTTTCCAACAAAGCAGAATTTGCTTTAGGTGGTAAGGGAGATTTTGTAAAGAGTGTGAGCATGCTTTTAGCGTTTTTTCGTGCAGATTTTAATTCAATCATTGTGGCGTTTGGGCCTGGTATATTATTTTCCTCTATTTCCAATAGGTCTTCTAATGTTTTGCCAATACCTGTATTTCCAGCTCTGTGGGTTTTAATATAACCCCTCTTTTTTATCGCTTTTAATCTTTGTATCAGCTCATTATATCCAATCATAATGGCGGCCTCCAAAAATCAAGTATGTATTCAAACGTGGTGCTAAGGGTTATGTAGTTACTTGGCCATCCAAAAATACCAACTCTGTTTACCAGATTTCTCTTATCCCAGATAATTATATTTCTAAGCTCATATCCTACTTTTTCCATCGCCTCAATAATATAACTGTGTGTTGGATATCTTCGATTATTTTCCCATAAATCATTAACGTTGATTACACAGTGAGCTTTTGGCTTCAAAAGGGGTAATATACATTTATAAATCTCGGCAAGCGCCTCTATATATTCTTTTAGTTTCATTGTGCCAAGGTCTCTTGGATTATCTGAATATTGCTGCACTTTTTTATAGTGTTCATTCTTACGAAGGTCACTACGAAGGCTCTTATTTAATCTTTCATGATTCAACATATTAGCATAAGGAGGAGAAGTAACACATAAAGATATAGTTTCCTCATCAAGATATTGAGGAACATTGAGTGCATCATCACAAATTGCTATTTGCTTTGTATTTTCTGTAAAAAGAGACATATTTAACTGTGCAAGTCTTTTATTAGCATAATCAATGTATTCAGGGTTGAGGTCAAAACCAACTGCATTCCTTTCTAAATCTCTTGCTGCTATAAGAGTGGTGCCAATACCAACAAATGGATCTAACACTAATTCTCCTTTATGTGTAAAAAGTTCAATACATTTTTTAGGTAAAGCTATGGGAAAAACAGCAGGATGAATATCTTTATCTCTAATATCTCTTTTTTCGTAATATAATTCCCAAATAGCAACTTGTCCTTTAACCCACTCCTTTGGAGTGAGGCAATTTATATGACTATCTGGGCAAGAACAGGTTTTCCTGAAGTTAATCTCTATTTTTTTCATTTCTACCTTCCTCCATTATAGTATTTCTCCATGAGTTTTTAAATCCTTTGTTAAACCGCCAAGCCGAATTTCACTTAACTTAAAAATATCAGTCTCTTTGTAGCATTGAATACTTCTTCTGCCATCATCTGGTTTTGATGAAGTAGTTCAAATATTTCCCTGTAGGTTGATGGAAAGCCGAGTCGTTTCTTGGTGACTATATATTCCCCAATCTCAATGATTGCATTCACAGCCTGAAAACATTCCATTGCAAGCGTGTTATACACAAGATAATCCGAAATATCTTTCTTATTCAACTTTTTTGCATTTTTAAAGTGGTTCTCGAATCTCAGAATGTTCTCCAAAAGCTTCATCTCAACACTCCGGATGCTATTCTCTGGTACATCCAGGAAGTCTCCAGGTAATTCCTCAAGACGTCCATCTTTATCTTGAAGAGATATTCATCATCCCGGCTGAAGATCTCTCTTCCATCTTTTAAGACTTCAAACTGGATATGAAGGGGGAGACGATGGAAGAGCACAACATCAATCTTCCGGGAGTACAGGCTTCCGATTTCAGCCTCTGCTTCAGGATCAGGACTCTTCAGAATTACTGCTATGTCCACATCAGATAATGGTTTCTCTGTATCTTTTGCATAAGAACCAAACAGAAATACTGCTACTGCCTTGGAACAAGTTTTTATCTGTTCCACTATCCCTTCCAACAATTTTTCGAGTATATCTGCATCGGATGGTGTTTTGATTGAGAAATTGCTCATTTTTCCACCTTTCTTTTGATAGAGTGTTTTGGTTCTGGCATTTTAGTGGGTTTTTCAGAATGTGCGATTCCAACGATCTCGTCAAGCCTCATATCCTTCCTCTTAAGATACCTGCTGATGCCGTCACTGATCTCCTTAAAGATGTCGAGTCCTCTGTAGACTGCTGAACCGATCTCAACTGCGCTTGCGCCAGCCATCATCATCTCTACTGCGTCTTCCCACGAAGAGATCCCGCCAACACCGATTATCGGGATCTTGAGAGCCTGGTAGAGTTCGTAGACTGCTCTTACAGCAACAGGTTTTATTGGCGCGCCAGATAAGCCACCGAACCTGTTCGAGAGAATGGGATAGCCACTCTCGACATCTATTGCCATTGCGCGCAGGCTGTTTATCGCCACAACAGCGTCAGCCCCGCCTCTCTCTGCTGCAAGCCCGATGGTTGCAATATCTCTCACGTTCGGTGTGAGTTTCACCCAGACTGGGAGGTCTGTCGCACTCTTAACGGAGCGTGTGACCTCTTCAACGATCATCGGGTCGCTGCCTATCTCGGCACCGTATCCCTCTGCGTGCGGGCAGCTCAGGTTGAGTTCGAAGCCGTCCACATCTCCGCTCATCGCGGTTGCGATCTCTCTAAACTCCTCAGGTCTGCCGCCGAAGATGCTTGCCACGATCGGGACATTTGCCTCTCTTGCAATCTCGATTTCACCCATGAAATTCCTGTAAGAGGGGTTCTGTAGTCCCACGGCGTTTATGAAGCCATCTTCGAGCTCTACGACGCATGGATTTCTGTATCCTTCTCTTGGCACAAGACCGAGTGACTTTGTGACCACTGCGCCGGCGCCTGCACGTGCCACTCTCCTGAGTGATGCACCTGTGCTTCCAAGTATGCCTGCTGCGAGTATGAGCGGGTTTTCCAGCTTGATGCCTGTAATCTCTATTGTGAGCATGGATCAATCACCCTTTCTTGTATCGCTGTCATCTGATACTGCGCCGATGAAGCGCTGGAAAGCGGTCTCGTTGTGAGTGAATACATCCTCTCTCACACCCTTTTTATTCAAGAAGACGGCTATGAATGAGAGCAGCAGTCCCATATCCTGAGAATCTGGATTTTCTGTGAGCATGAGCCCGAAGAGTGCGATAGAGCTTGCGAAGAGCCCGTGAAGTGCACCTCTTCGATACGATACGAGTCGAGTGGCACGGAATATGCAGATATCTCTGAGCGTTAGAAAGAGTATCACTGTGAATGCAAGGACCGATACGATAACGCTTGGGCTTATCACAGACGACCACCTCGATTCTGCATTTTAGAGAGGTACTCTCTCAGCATCATGGGAAATCCCTTGGCATCGACAAAGCGCAGTCCAAGCTCCTCTGACCACCTCTGAATGCCAAGATCGCTTGCAACAACAGCCGCGTCAAGCTCCCTTGCAAGCAACAATACATCGATATCGGGCGCACTGTCAAGAATCCCATATCGCATCGCTCCCCGATACTTCTCACGAAACTTTCCGATGAGCGAACCGATCACCTCACGCTCGATCTCACTCTCTATCTCCTTCTTGCTCGTAGCCTTCGTTGTTCTGAAGAGGCATACCGTTGCAGCCTCCCAGATAATATCCTCAGCGATCGCCATCCCCTTGTTGATGCGGGTGCGCATGTGATCCACGTACTCATAAAGGATCTTTGAAGGTATCTTTACCTCATAGCGATCGGGCGCCTTCTTAACAAGCCACGTATCAATCTCTGCGAGAGTCTCTTCATCGCAGTTGTTGTTCCTTGCAAAGGTCATCATCTCATTGTAAACTGAAGGATATGGAATATAACAGCTTATGCCAAGCGTGAGCCTCGCCTCTGCTATCAGGTCAAGAGTCTCTGCCATATAATAATTCAATGTCCCGTCACCAACACCCTCCCGCGCATTCGCATCGGTGAGGGCAGATGTGTCAAGGACGAAACGCTGCTTAAGCATCAGATTAAAAGAGAGTTATGAAGGTAAAAAGATTACCCCTTAATAGTAATTCTCTTTAACTTGTTGGTTCTTCTACCTCTTTATGTCTGTGATTAAGAAGTCACATCTATTTGAAATAGTCTCCAAGGATTGTGCTGGGCGAATCGGCAGGCTGGAGACGCCGCACGGTGTGATCGAGACGCCAGCCATCCTGCCCGTGGTGAACCCGCTTCACCAGAGCATTCCACCATCCGAGCTTAGAGAGATCGGTGCAGAGGGGCTCGTCACAAACTCGTATATCATCCATCGCAACCGGGAGCTTCGCTCGGCAGTACTCGAGGTGGGCGTGCACAGGTCTCTCGGTTTTAACGGTCCGATCATGACAGACTCCGGTTCATACCAGCTCTCTCAGTACGGCTCTCTCGATCTCTCTTCACGTGAGATCGTGGAGTTTCAGGCAGCGATCGCTTCTGACATCGGTGTCCCACTCGATATTCCAACACCTCCCAACGCCACCTTCTCCCGTGCCTCAAGAGAGCTTGATGTAACGCTTGAACGGTTGAGGGAAGCCATCAGCATCGAACGCGGCGAGATGCTTCTTGCTGGAACCATCCAGGGCTCAACCTTCACCGAGCTTCGACGGCGTGCATCTGAGGAGGCGTCCAGACTCGGTTTTGACCTCTACCCGATAGGAGCTGTGGTACCACTGATGGAGTCCTACCGGTATCGCGACCTCGTCCAGGTGATCGTGGCTTCAAAGGAGGGACTCTCGCCCGCAGCCCCGGTCCACCTCTTTGGTGCCGGGCATCCGATGATCTTTGCTCTCGCGGTCGCACTCGGCTGCGACCTCTTCGACTCTGCCGCCTATGCCCTCTATGCGAAGGATGGAAGGTATATGACAAGTCGCGGCACGTATCATATCGAGGATCTGCGATATCTCCCATGCTCATGCCCTATCTGTTCAACGCACACGAGAGGAGAGCTTGCAGGTGATGAAGGCTTGATTGCACGCCACAATCTCCACGTGAGCTTCGAGGAGATCCGTCTTGTCAAACAGTGCATCAGGGATGGCTCTCTCTGGGAACTTGTTGAGGAGCGCTGCCGTGCGCATCCAAGCCTTCTTGCGGGTTTGAAGGCTGCTGTGAGCCACAGTGACTGGATCGAGAGAGTTGATCGGATGCCGAAGTCAACTTTCTTCTACAGTGGTCCCGAATCAGCGAGACGTTCAGAGGTTCAGAGATTTAAACGATACCAGAAGCGATTCGAACTGAGAGGAAGGGTTTTAATAAAGGAAAAAGATGACGTGGTCGATGATTTAGATGATTTCGATTATGTGATGGATTTTAAGCCTCCTTTCGGAGCATATCCTGCTCTGCTGCGCGAGTCTTACCCATTCAATGCAGAGGTTACGGTGTGGGATCATGAAGCCGTTCTCGTCGCAATCGAGAACGTGAGAGAGTTAATCGAGTCCAATCCAGACGCTAGCTTCACACTCAAGAAGCCCGGATGGGTCGAGGAGGATCTGATCAAAGAGCTTGAAGAGTACGCTCTGGTCGTGTGAGACAGAAGAACTGTACACTATTCTTCTTCGCTATTGCACTCTCTGTAGAGGTTTCTCACGGCTTCTATCACATCGTATTCTGATGCTCCCCAGTGAACGACCATGCCCCTTATGCCGTTGAGGGTTATCTCTCCAGTTCGTTCTGACTGGCAGCATCTGGTGATGAACGGCTTTGTTGGGGTATAGAGTTCCTCTCGGAGTGGGCATGTGTTGATATGCTCCTTCAGTCTTCCTGGAAACTGGAGGTTGAATATCTGGAGTGAGATCTCACAGCCAACGAGTATCGTTTCATCTGGTGCGGTCGTTGCTGCATCGAGATATTCTCCTCTCAGGTCTGATGATCTGCATGGGAACATCGTATCTCTGCCTTCGAACTGCCTCAGATCGACGATCTTCTCGGTGAACCGTACTGGAAGCCTGCTCCACACACCTGCAGCATGTAATCGGCGTACGGTCTGTGCGAGCCATGGTGGGTTCGGGGGGGTGATATCGATCACCTCTATCTCAAATAGCTTGCTCGTATCAGGCTTGTGGATGAAGGTGGTATGCTTATCTATCCCGATGAGGACGACAGTGTTTATCTTGCCAGTGCAGAGGCGTTCTGCTACCTCGACGAGCACGCCATTGTTGCAGGACTCAAGTGGTTCATCGAGCACGGTTATCTCATCTTGATCTGCAAGGAGTTCAATAGAGTTTATTCTCCGAATCAAACCCTCGCCACTGCTCTTCACGGTATAGATCTGATAGGGCACCTCCATCTTATCTTTTACTATTATAAAGCGCGTGGAAAAATATATTGGATCGCCTACCTCTGGAATATGGTCACTGACACCCACGTACTTGTAGTCCTGAGGAAATATCATCCGCTCTCTTTCCTTCGATGCGCAACAAGCCCTCCATCGGCAAGTATCTCCACGAGAAAATCTGGAAGCTTTGTGCCATGATACACTCTTCCATTGCACGCTACAGTGCCTGCCTCGATATCGACGATGGCATGGTCACCGGTCCTGCAGCCAACACTTGCCTCCATTATCGGCAGTCCCACGTTTATCGCATTGCGGAAGAATATACGTGCGAAGCTCTCTGCCACAACACATCCAACACCAGCGTGCTTCAACGCGAGAGGCGCCTGTTCTCTTGACGAGCCACAGCCAAAGTTCCTGCCAGAAACAATAATATCTCCCTTGCCAACTTTTTTTGCAAAATCAGGGTCTATACCCTCCATTGCGTGAGCTGCAAAGACGCTGAGATCTGTTGTGCGAAGATACTTCCCTGGTATGATCAGATCGGTATCAATATTATCAGGGAAGCGCCAGACCTTACCCTCTATCCTGAGAGCCATAAGAACATCTTCTGCACCTGAGAGGTATTAGAGTTTTCTGAAAAATAGAAAAATACAAAAAGAAGGGAAGGTGAGGGGGTGTTTTTAGAAGAACCCGCTTGAGATGAAGATTGCTGAGAATAGGATTGCTATCATGTTCACCACTTTTATCAGCGGGTTCAGTGCTGGTCCTGAGGTGTCTTTGAATGGATCTCCTACTGTGTCACCCACGACTGCTGCCTTGTGTGCTTCTGAGCCCTTGCCGCCGTAGAGTCCGTCTTCGATCAATTTTTTGGCGTTGTCCCATGCTCCTCCGCCGTTTGCCATCATGAGCGCTAGGAGCAGTCCTGATACGATAACGCCTATCAGCATGCCACCGAGTGCCACTTTACCGAGTATGTATCCTACGAGGAATGGTACTACGATCGCAAGTATGCCTGGCACTATCATGTGTCTGAGTGCCGCCTTGGTTACGATATCCACACACTTTCCGTATTCTGGTTTTGCTGTGCCTTCCATTATTCCTGTTATCTCTCTAAACTGTCTGCGTACCTCTTCCACCACTCCGAAGGCTGCGTCGCCAACTGCGTTCATGGTGACTGCGCTGAATATGAATGGGAGAAGCCCGCCGATGAAGAGTCCTGCGAGTACGAGTGGTTCGGTGATGCTGAGGTCTTCTGGCATGAGACCTACTTTGTGAGCGTAGTCTGCGAAGAGTGCGAGTGCGCCGAGTGCCGCCGATCCTATTGCGTATCCTTTTGTCACCGCTTTGGTTGTGTTGCCGACTGCATCAAGGGCATCGGTTGTATCTCTCACGTTCTCTGGGAGTGATGACATCTCCGCGATCCCGCCTGCGTTGTCTGTGATCGGCCCATAGGAGTCGAGTGTGATCACCATGCCTGTAACCGATAGCATGGCTGCTGCCGCGATGGCGATGCCGTAGAGGCCGAGTTCTGGGTCAGTCGCACCGCCTGTCAGGTAGAATGATGCGAGAATTCCTGCAACGATCACTATTGCTGGAAGTCCCGTGCTCTCCATTCCAACACCGAGTCCTGAGATGATGTTTGTGCCTGCGCCTGTCTGGGACGCTTCTGCTATCTTCTTAACAGGTCTGTATTTTGTGGATGTGTAGTACTCTGTTATCACAACCATCAGCACCATTATGATGATGCCAATGATCGTTGCGTAGTAGAACCTGAAGGGAACAGCGAGCGACTGGGTTATCCAGTAGAAGGCTACGAGGCAGATGATCGCTGACGCTGCAACACCCTTGTAGAGTGCACCCATTATATTCTTGCCGCCACCAAGACGTATAAAGAATATCGCTATGATCGATGCGAATATCGCCGCCGACCCGATTGCCAGAGGGTACACGACTGCGTTTGCAATCTTTGTTACTGCAAGTGAACCAAGGAGCATCGAAGCAAGAAGCGTCACCACATACGTCTCAAAGAGATCTGCACCCATCCCGGCACAGTCGCCAACATTGTCACCAACGTTATCAGCAATAACTCCTGCATTTCTCGGATCATCCTCTGGTATTCCAGCCTCCACCTTTCCAACGAGGTCTGCCCCAACATCAGCGGCTTTCGTATAGATTCCGCCGCCAACCCTTGCAAAGAGGCTTATGAGGCTTGCTCCAAACCCAAAGCCAACCACCATGTCAACATGCCTTGGCTCTCCGCCATACAGCAAGTATAATCCACTGAGACCAAGTAGTGCCAGACCGACGACAGAGAGACCCGTGACCGCACCACCCTTAACCGCTATGCCCAGCGCTTTATTTAGACTCTCCTTTGCAGCGTTTGCCGTTCGAACATTGGCTCGCACCGAGACATTCATCCCGATGTAACCCGCAAGAGCCGAGAAGATAGCGCCTAAGACAAATCCACCAGCTATCTTCATTCCATCATGCTCCTTCAAGCCAAAAGCAATGGCAAGCGTGAGAATAACCGCAACAACCGCAATTGTCTTATACTGTCTATTCAGGTATGCCATTGCCCCCTCCTGAATTGCTGAAGCTATTTCCTGCATTCTCTCTGTCCCAGGATCATAACTCAGCACTCTCTTTGCGAACAAGCCTGCAAAAATCAGACTGATAATACCTGCAACAGGAGCAATATACAACCAATAACCTGCATCCATATCCTGTATGCCTCCATAATATTAATCAGGCGGAGATAGTTATTTTATGTAATAAAAAGCTTTGGATATTTGCGCCACCCACACCAAAATATATATTATCCCTCTAATGCATATTTGCAGTCTCGTGGAGAACTTCACATGCTGGTTTATCTCTATATTCCTCCGGTCACAAGACTGAAGAGGTCCATCATGGGTTTAGGGTACAGTCCTAGGATTATTGATACGACGGCTAATAGTATGAGTGGGATCCACATTAGTGCTGGTGGGTCTCTGGTGTTGTCGTTTGGTAGGTTTGGATTCAGGGGGCCAAAGAATATTCTTTTCACTGACCAGAATGTGTAAGCAATCGTTAATGCAACTGCGGATACTGCCAGAATTGCAACTATCAGTGCGGTTGAGGAGCCTTGTAGTCCTGCTTGGAATACGCCTGTGAACATTATCCATTCTGCTGTGAATGTGCTGAAGGGTGGTAAGCCTGAGAGCATCATAGCGCCCATTATCCAGAGTATAGCTGTTATTGGCATTTTGGATGCGAGTCCGCCCATCTGTCTCATGTCTCTGATGCCTGTTGTGTAGACCAGTATGCCTGCGGTTGAGAATAGGATTGTTTTGCCCATGATGTGGCTTAGGAAAAAGAAGAGTCCTCCTTCAATGCCACAGATTGTGAGTGCACCTACTCCAAGGACGGAATAGGATATCTGGCTTATGGTTGAACATGCTGCGAATCGTTTTACGTCGGTTTGAGCCATGGCGAGAAGGGATCCGTATATCATGGTTATCAGAGCCAGTACCATGATAGGTATGCTGAACACTTTGAAATCATCGTAAAGTGGTAGGATGATGACTCTGACCAGTACATAAGCCGCTATGTTTGCATAAACCGCGAGTAGTCCTGCTATGCAGGTTGGGTGTTCTGCATGGACCCAGGGCATCCAGACATGAAGTGGGAATATTGCAAGCTTGCTGAACAAGCCAAGAAGCATGCATAGGATGATCCATGTTACTAATGGATTTCCTGATAGAGCGTGTAAATCTGAGATCTCGAAGCTGCCGATCTGGGTGTATGCCAAAAGGACGCCGATCAGGAAGAAGGTTGCTCCAGCGATTCCCCAGAAAAGACACATGAGGGCAACTTTATAGCGCTCTATGAAGTCGGAATAACCGAATTGAGCCATTATAAAATAGAGTGGGATGATGGTCAGTAGTTCCATGAAGAAATACATCGTTATAAGATTTGTAGAGAAGGCAATGCCCATGAAACCTGTGGAAAAGAAGGAAAATAAGATGAAGAACCTCGTGTAATACATGAGCCATGTTTTTTTGTCCACTTCTCCGTATATCACCTCTATTCTGTGTTCTACGTAGTGTATTGAGTAAAATGCAAGGACTACGCAGCAGAGATTCATTATCAGTGCAGTTGGTATGCTCAAACCGTCTGCTAAGAGATGTAAGTTCACCATTGGGAATGATAGGTATTCTTCAGAAATTATTTCGCCTTGATAGACTTTGATTCCAACAATGCAGAGAAGGGCAGTGGTGTACAGGAGAGTGATGCCTGCTATCCAGCCAGCTTTCTTACCTATTTTATATCTCATCAAAAATATAAACATTGAGACTATGACTGGCATCACTACTATCTGAAGAAGAATGTAAGGTATCATGTCATTACCACCACTAATATCAAAAGCAAGACAAATATGTAGAATAGAAGGACATAAATCAGATTGGATACTAAAAGCCCTCTCTCAAGCTGAGTGTGTTTCACCAGATCGGAAAGTCTTCCTGGAATAGAGGGGAGTATCACATGGAACACTTTGTCCAGTGGCTCTTCAATATACCTAGGTACAAAAGTATAAACCCTCGTTATTCCACCTACAAAGAACATGTAATAGAAACTATCAATGTACCACCTGTTCCAGAAGAACTTATGAAGCACTTTCATAACTGCATGCTTCTCCACTATGCCTTCAGGGTTAATCTTACCAGAGAAGTAAATTAAGTATGCTGGCACAATGCCTATACCAACTGAGATTACTGAGAGAATGGGAACTAATAGATGAGGCATTGAGTGCTCGACGGCTTCAACTGGCAGATGAAGTTGCTCGAGGGTATACCCGAATACTTCGCCCAGTAAATGCTCCAATGAAAGACCAAATATGCCAAGCACAACAATTATTACTGCTAAAACACCACACGCAACAACCATTGCACGATGAGCTTCCCCAAGATGCGCCCCCTTCTGCTTTAAGTGCTTTATGTTCTCACTTTCCCTTCCATAAAAGATCATTCCTATGAAGCGTGCCGTATAAAATGACGTTAGAACTACAGTAATTAAAGCAAGTACGAACAAGGGATAATTATAGGTTTCCAAGCATGACAGAAGGATGGCATCTTTACTCCAGAATCCTGGGAGTGGCGGAACTCCCATCAAAGAGAGAGATGCAATGAACATGAAAATCCCTGTAAATGGCATGTACTTTCTGATGGCACCCATATCATTCATATAGATAGAATGGGCAGTGTGAATGACCGAACCAGCGCATAAGAAGAGACAAGCCTTGAAGAGAGCATGGTTTACCAGATGAAACATCCCTGAGGTAAAGCCCCCCTCCAAACTGGAAACGGTTAATCCTGCCACGCCCAACGCAAGCATCATGTAGCCTATTTGACTGACGGTAGAGAATGCAAGAGCTTTCTTAAGCTCCAGCGCAACCATACCCTGGGTAGCTGCCAGGAAGGCGGTGATCACTCCTACCCATGCGATTATGATAAAAAAATAAGAAGCTTCGCCGACTCCAGCCACCCAGTAGCCATAGTAGAAGATTGGAATGAACCTGGCGATCAGATACACTCCACTCTTAACCATCGTTGCTGCATGGATCAGGGCTGAAACCGGGGCAGGACCTGTCATAGCCTCTGGAAGCCACTCGTGAAATGGAAACTGTGCAGACTTACCAATGGGTCCTGCGAGAAAGAGAACAGTTGCCAGCAAGATCATTCCCGACGACTTTGCCATCTCTGGTACCCATACTGGCGAGGTCTCATATAGCTCCAGGATATTTAAGGTTCCAGAATAGAAATACATCATTAAAATCCCGCCCAACATGAGAACATCTCCCGTAGACGTTACAACCAATGCTTTTAAGCCTGCGTGAGACGGAGCGCAGTATTTGGTTGGGGGAGGACCACCTATCCAGTACTCCTTCTCATCCTTCTGATAGAAACCTATCAGTCCCCAGCTACAGAGACCAACCATCTTCCATCCGATGAAGAGAAATAGCAGATTGTTGGAAAGAACTAGGAGGAGCATGCTTCCAATGAACATGTTCATCCACATCCACCATCGTGTTAAGGATGGACTACCCCTCATATAGCCCAAAGAGTAAACCATTATGATGAAGCTTATAACCGCGACCACATTCGCCATCACTATACTCACTGGGTCGATCAAAACACCAACTTTCAATTCTATAGGCTGCGAAAGCCATACAAAAGCACTCTCGATTGGCAATCTCGACGTGTTAAATAGATAGGGTATGAACGACAGGCTGCATACAGCAGCAAGGAACGAGAAGAAGAGCGCTCCATAGTCCCTGAGCTTTGGATGGATTCTGGCTAACACAGGAGATAAGAGCGCACCTGCAAAAGGAAATAGGAAGCATAGCCATGCAACTTCCGCTATCATCAGGGCATCACCCCCAGTCCAAATAGCGAGTTAACTGCATCCATCAAGGGCAAGGGTATGTCAATGAGCCAGATAATCCCGATTACGAAACAGAGAACTCCAAGTATTAATATAGGGATGAGCATACTCGTTGGCACTTCGTCCACTTCTACTTCTTTATCATCTCCATCTCCTACCCGTATATACATATATTCTATCACCCGCCAGAAATAGTATACAATGAGGAGCGTGCTAACGAATATCGCCACCACGAATATAAATTGGTCTGCTTCCATGCATGCAATTATCAGGTACAACTTCGTGACGAATCCCACGCTCGGTGGCATTCCTATCATAGCAAGGGCGGCTAAAATAAAGGCAAAGGTTGTGTAGGGCATCTTCCGCCCCAAACCACGGAAATCCTCTATATCCCACAGATCTGCTTTGTAGATAAAGGCACCAGCAACCATGAACAGGCACCCTTTCATCACTGCATGATTCAGTATATGCATCAATGCTGGAGTCAGCCCCATGGTTGTGGAGGTTGAAAGTCCCACACCGAGCATGATGTACCCCATATTTGCAACGCTTGAATATGCAAGCATCCGTTTCAGGTTAGTTTGTGTTATTGCAAGAACAGAACCATAAAGCATAGCTATTATAGATACCCAGCAGATGATATCGAAGATTGGAAGGTACATCATGATGAACTTCAGTGTGAAGACAGAGAATGCAACTCGTATGAATGCGTACGTTGAGACTGCAATGATGATTCCGGATAGCATTGCGCTTATTTCTGCTGGTGCAAAGGCATGTGCATCTGGTAGCCATGTGTGAAGTGGGAAGAGTGCCATCTTTATGCTTAATCCTACGATGAAGAAGACGAATGCTGCCTGAACCACTTTATTCCCGTAGAGGGGTGAGAGTAGGATTGAGAGGTCATGCATGTTGAGCGAGCCTGTCACTGAGTAGAGGAAACCTATTCCAAGGAGGAAGAAACAGGCGCCGATGGAGCCCATTATAAGGTAGGTGAAGCTCGCTTTCAGTGCTATCTTGCCTCTTGATGCGATCAGGGCGTATGAGGATATGGACATGATCTCTATAAAGACGAACATGTTGAATATGTCGCCTGTCACGACTACGCCACAGAGTCCTGTGATTAAGAGTTGGTATATGGTGTAAAAAGAGACGCGCTTTCGTGGTAGTTCGTGTTCTATGTTCTTCTTTGAGTATACAGCGCATAATAATCCTAAAAAGAGCAGTGTAACAAGCATGTATGCGTTCATTGCGTCTACTGCATATTCTATGCCCCATGGTGGTTTCCATCCGCCAAGCCAGTAGTGTATCGTCCCTACCGTGAGAACATGGTTCAGGACAAGAATGGACATTATGAACTGAAGAAGAACGGTTGCAATGGAGATATAACAGGAGAACTTCTCGTTCAGCCATCCGAGAATTAGGATGGTGAATGCAGAGAGGAGCGATATTACGACGATAAGCAGGGGGAATTGTTCGATGCTTAACATTCGCTATTACCTACCTCTCTTCTGTTCTCTTCTGTTTGTTTTATTTGCATTTACTGGCATGTTATCCCCCTCTCCCGTTCTATCTTCACTATTTCTTCCTCTTCTATTGTGCCGTACTCTTCGTACATTCGTATTATGAGAGCGAGTGCGACAGCAAGGGTTGCTACTGCCACCACGATCGCTGTGAGGATTAGGACGTGTGGCAGAGGGTTCACATAGATGTATCCTTTGCTTATTGTTTCGTCACTTACGATCGGTGCTGTTCCTCCGATCACATCGCCAAGTGATATGTAGAAGAGGAAGATGGCTGTCTGGAATATGCTTAAGCCTATGACCTTCTTTATCAGATTCTCTTTTGCGATCATTGCGTAGAAGCCGATGAGCATAAGAATTATAAAAGTCCAGTAATTATATTTTGCGAGTATCAGGTCTATCATTGCCGCTCCTCCTCCTTCTCACTTCGCCCCCATGCAAGGTCGAAGAATATAGATGTGATCGCTGCCATAACCGTTATTCCAATCCCTATCTCTACAAGATCCATGCATAAAGCCCTGTTCTCCTCAAAATGGCTTGTCAACGGAACAAAACCATAATTGAGATACTGAACAGCACCAATGGTAAATATTAAGCATAACAAACCCACTCCAGCAAAGATATACACACCTAAGCTGGTTAAAAGAGTGAGAATGCCCTCTGGAATTCTTTTTCCTACCCTACCAATACCAAAGGCAATGATGAAGAGAACAAAAGAACTGCCAAATATAACCCCTCCCTGGAATCCTCCACCAGGTCCACCTGCTCCATGAATTATCACATAGAGTGCAAAGAGCTGGATAAACGGTATCATCAGCCTCGATACCGTCTCTACCACGATATCTCGCTCATGCGGTATCTTCTCCCCTTTCAAAGCCTGCTCCGCCTCCTCAAGAGTAGTATAACAGAGACACATGCAGTAAATATAACCGTCTCCTCACCAAGGGTATCATAGCCCCTGTAATCGGCGAGAATATACGTCACCATATTCGGAACCTCTGTCTCGGGATGACCCTCCTCTATATACCTTATGATAGGTGCATATCGGTAAACATCGAGCTTACCACCCTCCTCCTTTTTGATAAAATAATACTTCTGCTCCTTGGGGTGATAATGCAACTCGTCTGGAACGATGATTCCATCCCACTCACCATCGCCCACTGCCTTAACTTTTACTGGCAGTTCGTCCGCTCTGAAACCCATCGCACCAAGTTCGCCAAGCAGCTCATCTGGAATCCTGCCCTGATTCAAACTCTCCTCCAGACCATCAGCATCGAGGCTGAAGAGCTTCACGTATCTATTGGGGGGAGAATGCGGGTCTCCAAACGCGGGTATCTCCTCTGCTACATAGACGAAGAGAGCACTTAGGATAATAATAAAAACGAGTGCCATGATCGGCAGCATCCTCTCTTTGGGAGTTCTATCTGTCAGATCTTTCTCCCACCGCACAGTCCTTGAGAGTGCTGCAATCAGAAAAGCAGTCGATGCACCAGCACCAACAGCAGCCTCTGTAAATCCCACATCAACCGAGTGCATCTCCACCCAGACCATCGCCATCAGAAAACTGTAAGCACCAAGGAGCATTACCGCTATTAGAAGATCCTTAGCAGTTATCGTTGCTATCGCAAGGATCACGATGAAGAGTAATAGTGCAAGGTCAAGAGAGGGTATCATCCTTGGTCATCACCACTCCATATAGACATCAGCCACTTTCTGCTGCATCGTCCCGTCCACTGTGAGCGCCTCCGCAGGCTCCTTTGCAACAGCATGCACCCAGAACCTACCATCCCTCACGCCTATCGTTATCGTGCCAGGAGTCAGAGTGATAGAATTAGCCAGTGTAACAAGAGCAAAATCGCTTCTTAGCGACGTATCAAACTCTATTATACGTGGATCTATCGGCATCTTCGGATGGAGCACACGATATGCAACATCGATATTTGCAAGCACTATCTGCCAGAGCTCCCATGGTATATAGAGAAGAAGCCTGAAAGACCTGACAAGTGTCTTATTCCTCTTTCCCACAACGAGCAGGTCATAAGAGATCACCGCAACGATCAAACTGCATATCACACCAGCAGTGAGGTGTAACGCATCAAAGATACCTGACAATAGAAGCCAGAAGAGAAACATGACACAAAAAGTCACAAGTATCCTGAAGCCCTTTCCCTCGTTCTCAATCATCGTCTTTCATCCCCCAGCTTCCATGGCTTGAGACCGGTTCTGTACGCCGCCTTCATCAGCGCATACGTAGCAGTTGGATTTGAAATAAAGATGAATAAGATCAGAAATAAGAGCTTCACACAGACAAGAGGCGTATCAGAATAATAAAACAGATGATATACTAATAAACCAAGAATTACGAGGGCAACGCCAAGAGTATCACACTTCCCGGTCGCATGCAACCTCGTGTAAAAATCAGGAAACCTCAGCAGTCCAATCGCCCCGACAAAGAGGAAGAAGACGCCAAGAGCAAGGAATACCACAACGATTACCTCGAGCATACATCACCCCGCTCCAGATATTTTGCAAAGACCAGAGTGCCAATAAAGTTCAGCATCGCATAAAGAAGCGCAATATCAAAGAACATCGGCCTTTCAAAGTAATATCCTATAAGAACCAGAAGAACGATCGTCTTTGTCCCGATCACATTCACCGCAGCCACCACATTAAATACTCCAGGCCCAACCACTGCCCGGTATATACACAACAGTATCGTAACTGCAATCAACAGCCCTACCACGAGGAGTACCGTCTGGAAGAATTCAATCTCTATCATCTTAACCTTCAGCAAACTATAGTTCAATCAAACTGGCGTGGAAAAAGCTTTCAGACCTAACACCGTCTTTTATCTTATATTGGAGATCTGAGATTTACATCACCCTCATTTCCTCTTCAAATGCTTGATGAGCCAGAATTCTCTCTTCTCAGCTTCAAACAATAAGTTTGACCGCTGTTGGATCGCAGAACAACCAGCAAACACCAAACAGACCAACATCCCCCCCATCATTGAAGTAGTGATATAAATAAGTTTTGAATTTGCACTGCCCGGTCTATCCTCGGGGGTGTTGGTTTACGAACTCTTCTATTCGGTCAAGGGCAATCTTCAGCTCTTCAAGTGAGGTTGCGTACGAGCAGCGAATGTGTCCCTCACCGCACCTGCCGAATGCATTGCCTGGCACTGCCGCTACCCGTTGCTCTGCAAGCAGTCGTGCTGCAAACTCTTCTGAGCCAAGCCCTGTTCTCCTGATTGAGGGAAATGCGTAGAAGGCGCCGCCCGGTGTTATACAGTCAAGTCCGATCCTGTTTAAACCCTTCACGAATACTCTGCGGCGGTGGTTGTACTCTCTCTTCATTCTCTCCATCTCAACACTCCCATTCCTGAGTGCTTCGATTGCGCCCATCTGTGCCGTTATTGGCGCGCAGAGCATCGTGTACTGATGTATCTTGTTCATCGCATCAATGATCTCTTGTGGAGCGATCGCATATCCTATTCGAAGTCCAGTCATAGCGTGTGACTTTGAGAATCCGTTCAGGATGATCGTCTCTTCCATCATCCCGTTCAGTCTCGCTATACTGGTGTGTCTCCCCTCATATGTGAGTTTGCTGTAGACCTCGTCGGAGATCACCAAGAGGTCGTGCTCGTTTATGGTGTCTACCAGCTCTTCAAGGTCTCTTCTCTCCATTATAGCGCCCGTGGGATTGTTTGGATAGCTCAGGATCACCGCCTTCGTCCTGGGTGTTATCTCTCTCTCAAGTCCTTCAGGTGTGAGCCTGAACTCGTCCTCTCGGCGCGTCTCAACCGGTATGGGTCTCCCACCAGCAAGTGATACACATGGTTTGTATGATACATAGGACGGTTCCGGGACGAGCACTTCATCACCTGGGTTGAGAATGGCGCGGAGAGCAAGGTCTGATGCCTCGCTGACACCTGTCGTGATCAGGACAGAATCGGGCGAGTATGTGACTCCCTGATCCTCTTGGACCTCTTCACATATCAGTTCTCGAAGTTCCAAGAGTCCCTGATTGGAGGTATAGGTCGTGTATCCCTTCTCGAGTGAGTAGATGCAGGCTTCCCTGATGTGCCATGGTGTGGCAAAGTCAGGCTCTCCAACACCGAGTGATACGATGTCGTCTCGGCCCATCACAAGGTCGAAGAACTCTCTGATGCCTGATGGTGGGATCTCCTGAACTCTTCTGGATATCCGTTCCACTTTCTGTCTGCCTGTAGTCTGCTCGCTAAACAATTAAAATCCTCCTTTATTGTATTATGGTGTTATAGATAGCCTTTTTGGTCTTTCGTCATCAAATAGGATTATTCCATCCTCTTTGTAGGCTTTGAGCACGAAATGTGTTACAGTCCCCCGTATCTCTTTTAGTGGTGCTATCTTCTCTGCTACAAAGAATGCCACACTCTTCATGCTCCTGCCTCGCACCGTGATCGAGAGATCATGATCACCTGAGACGAGGTGTACAGAGCGCACCTCAGGAAAGCCTGCTATCCGCTTTGCAATCGCGTCGTATCCGCTGCGATCTTCAAGAGCCACCTTCAACTCTATTATCGCATACACGTACTCCTCGCCAAGAGCATCCCAATCAATAACCGCTTTGTAATTGCGAATAACCCCTCTCTCTTCGAGTTCATCCAGACTCTGAGTCACCTCGGAAACGCTCACTCCAAGCATCTCTGCAAGCTCTTCGGGCGGAATCTTCGGACTGTGTTCAACAACCTCAAGCAACTCTTTCAACCTATCATCGTCCATCACAGGACACCACCAAGATTAATGCAAATTATCTTAATATACCTTCCCTACCAAACGAGAGAGGATAACTCATGAAGTGTGACAGATGCAACCGTAGCGCAATAATATTCCAGAGATACTCGAGTGCACACCTCTGCAAGCATCATTTCAAGGAAGACGTTGAGCGCAAGATAAAACGCGACATCCGAAAGTACAGGATGGTCGAGAAGAACGATACCATAGCAGTCGCACTATCCGGAGGAAAAGACAGCAGCATGCTCCTCTACATCCTGCACAAACTATTCTCCAAGCGACGGGACACAACCATAGTAGCAATATCGATCGATGAAGGAATCCAAGGTTATCGGAAGCACACACTCGAACACGCATACCAACTCACAAGAAGACTCGGAGCAACCCATATTGTCAAGAGCTTCAGAGACACCTTCGGAGCAGACCTCGATACAATGGTAGAAAGCGGAAAGAATCCTTGCTCAATCTGCGGAGTGCTCCGTAAAAACCTCTTGAACTCCACCGCAAGAGAACTGGGCGCAACAAAACTCGCAATAGGCCACAACCTCGACGACGAAGCCCAAACCATCCTCATGAACTACCTTCACGCAAACATTGACCGAATAACACGAATGATACCAGAGAAAAGAAAAGAAGGACTGATACCCAGAATAAAACCACTCCGAAGCATACCAGAAAGAGAAGTAGCACTATACGCCATCACAACAAACCTGCCCCTTGACACCAGCACATGCCCATACGCAGGAACAGCCCTCCGAAACGACGTACGCGACCTTCTGAACAACTATGAGACCGCCCATCCCGGCACAAAATACGCACTCCTAACAGGCTCAGAAAAGATAGCAGAGAGCCTCATAAAGACAGAGACCACGAGACCAATACAGAGATGTGAAGTATGCGGAGAACCAACCGGCAACAACAAAACCTGCAAAACATGCGAAATTCAATACAATATCCCTTACCTTCAGCATAAATAAGAGATGGTCTCCCGTATTTATAATCTTATGTGGACATGTCCGACATGTCCATAGTTAAAAACTCAATTTTTATAACTAACTGGCTAGATAGCCAAAATCAAATTCGTTGGAGGAAAGTCTTTTAAAATATGATACAATTTTATCTTTATGTTTCAACTTTTATACCGAGAATCTCTTTTTGTCCGTTGTAGACGCTTTCTGCTATCTTTGAGAGTCCAAGCGCTGCACTCATGCCCCCGAGTGAGACGACGCAATTCTGCAGGTGCTTCTCGATCCTCTTCACCACATAGTCTATCTCGCTGATGGTGCCGGAGAGAAAGATCCGATGATCTTCCCTTCCAACACCATAGTCTTCCATCAGCACCTTCATACCTGCAATCTCCATAGCACTCAAGAGTGAGATCGTGTCAAACGCTCTTAAAGCGTCCTTCTTGCCTCTTCTGTAGGCATTGATGAGTTCGCCCATCGTCTTGTAGGGTGTCTCTTTTATCACGCCTGCGTGTGCAAAGGCCTCGTTTGCTGTGCATCTTCCCTCATCCACTGCTCTTATGGCTTCAACATCCAGTGGTCCGTGATGGATGCCTGGTGCAAAGATGCATGCGTCGATAGCTCCGATCACTCGTCCGTTTGCAACGGCAAGTGTTGCAGTGTTGGAACTTATGTCTGAGACGATGAAGTTTTGCACGCCTGTCTCGAAGACGTGGTATGCGATGCCGATCTTCTCAGGGCTGGCTCCATGTGAGAAGACGTCGAGTCGTGGATCACAGCCACTGCCTCGATGTACGCCTGGTATCACCACTGCTGGGATGTGGGATGCACGTATCAGATCGAAGACTCGGGTCCCGCCGCCGATATGTTCTCCTGCTCCGGTCTCTGAGAGGAGTCCACGGTTTCTTGTTTTCTCGATGGGTGTGATGCTCTCTATGCCGTCGCCCATGGAGTAGGTCATGGCAAGCATCTTTATCTCTTCTCGCTCCAGACCGAGCTCTTTCTCTATTTTTTCGAACAGTGTCTCTTCTTCGAGTTCTGCTGCTTCACCTCGCGGTATCTCAAAGTAAGCGTTTCTGGTTGCAAATCTGATAGCAGTGGTGCCGTGGTCAACCCCTATAAACATGCATACTTTGACCAATCTTTCAAAATCATTTTTTCGTTTTTATTCTTTCTGTTATTTCTTTTACCTTCTCTCTCACATCTCTTCTCTCTTCTACCGCGGTTCCTGTGACGATGATATCCGCCCCGGCTTCAACGATCTTGCCCGCGCTCTCTCCGTCTCTGATGCCCCCTCCCACGATGAGCTTACAGTCCCTCCCGATCGCTTCCTTGACGCTTGTGATCATCTCAAGTGGCACGTGTCTCTCGGCACCCGAACCCGCTTCTAGATAGAGATATCTCATCCCAAGGTATTTACCTGCAAGCGCATATGCAACCGCAAGTTGCGGTCTATCACGAGGGATCAGTCGCGCATCACCCACCCACCCGACAGTGCCACCAGGTTCAATCAAGATGTACGCCATCGGTATCGGCTCGATCCCGTAACGCTTGACGATCAATGCACCGAGCGCCTGGTTGGTGGTGATATAGTTCGGGTCTCTCGAGTTGAGGAGACTCATAAAGAAGACAGCATCGGCGTACTTACTCAACCCACCCACGTTTGAGGGAAAGAGTATCACCGGCAGACTGCACGATCTCTTTACAGATTGAACAGTTTCGTCCAGCACCCCTCCACCCACACCCGTGGAGCCCCCAACCATTATCCCATCCGCTCCAGCAGCTGCAGCGTCTTCCGCCATCTTCCCTGCAACCATGGGTTCCTGGGCTTCTGGATCGAGAAGAACCAAAAAAGCTGCACCAGTAGCTTTTACGATCTCATCGAGCCTCTCTTCAACACTCAACTACTAACTCACTTCCCACCTCTCGACTCCTTAGACTTCATTCGAAGATTCTTATAACCACACTTTCTACACCTCGTTGCTCGCACAGGATTTCTGGCATTACAACGCATGCAGATCTTCACGTGAAGAATTCTAGCCTCAGCCTCCATAAATCTCGCCATAAACACTCTCCCCGTACCATAGTATTTCACACATTTAACCCTTTGCGTCTACCGCGCTTCAGATAACAAACTACCAGTCAGGAATTTACCAAAGCTGGTAACAAGAGTTTTGATGGGGAGAAAAGTGGACTTCGTATCTCAGTCTCTTAAGCCGCCGGTTGTGATAGAGAATATTGCCTCGCCTTCGGGCAGGCTTGGTGAGTCTACGAGGCGTGCGATCCGTTTTTCGCCTTTGGACTTTCGAAGATATACTCTGAACGTCGCTGTGTGACCGACGATATGTCCTCCTATCGGTTTTGTTGGATCTCCAAAGAATGCGTCAGGTTTTGACATGACCTGGTTTGTCACGACTACCGTTGCATTGTTCAATCCTGCGAATCGTATCAGATCGTGCATGTGTTTGTTGAGTCTCTGCTGACGATCGGCAAGCGTTCCACGGCCCACGTACTCGGCTCTGAAGTGGGCGGTGAGGGAGTCGACCACCAGCAAGCGCACAGGGTATTCGGTATCTTTCAGTTCCTCTGCAAGTTTGGATGCTGCTTCAACGAGGAGTATCTGGTGATTGGAGTTGTAGGCGCGTGCAACGTGTATGCGTTTCAAGAACTGGGAAGGGTTAAGATCGACCCCATCATCGTTATCAGCGCCAAGATCGGAATCATTCTCCTCGAACCGTTCTTTGAGACCTTCAACCATGTGTGTTATCCTCTCGGGCCTGAAGGTGCTCTCAGTATCTATAATAACAACAGAGCCGTTGAGCCCGTTATACTCATTAGGAAGCTGCGTGTTCACAGCAAGCTGGTGTGCAATCTGCGTCTTGCCAGAGCCGAACTCGCCATAGAACTCAGTTATCGATTGGGTCTCAACCCCACCACCAAGGAGACGATCAAGCTCACTGCTACCCGTTGTAAGCTTCTGTATGCTCTTGCGCCGTTCAAGAACCACGTCCCCTGTTTCAAAGCCGCCAACGTCTGCTGCCTTCCTTGCCGCAATGATGATCTTGGAGGCAGTACTCTCGCCAAGATCGGCAGCCGTAACAAGCTCGCCTGGTGACGCCACAGCGATCGCTTCAACCGTCGTGAACCCAGCCTCCTTCAACTTCTCAGCAGTTGCAGGACCTACGCCCGGAAGATCCTCAAACGAAACCTTCTCAACCATAAAACATCTCCAATTTAAGAGACCAATCAGTCACTCTGAACCACCCCAACCATTACGCCCTACAGAACTTAAACCTTTCCAACTTGGAATTTAGCTCTAATATTAGCTCTTCTTGATCCTGAGAATCCTCTCACATATGTGGTAATCCTTGGGTGTGTTGACGTTCAATACCACGTTGGATTCGTCCAGAATAAAGTTGTAGTCTTCTTGTTCGATCTCGATCTTTTCGGTCTTCAGTATGTTGATTCCCACTGGCACTATGAGTCTTCCGTCTTTGTGGAATACGGTCTCTGGTTCTGTGCCAAGTCTCTTGCATGTCTCGAGTGGTATGTGTACCGATAGGGCGTCCATCCCGGCTTCGTAATACGCGTGTATTATCTGTTTTAGGAGTTCTGATGTGATCAGTGGCAGATCTGACATTACCATAAGCAGGGCTCCTTTAACCTTCGTCTCTCTGACCGCTGTTATCATGTCCTGGACATAGCCATTCCCGGGCGTTCGTATCACCTCTATCTCAGGGTGATGTTCTTCCGTCCATCTGGCAGTCTCGGGTGTGTTGGGGGATGTGATGATATAGATCTGCCCTATCTCTCTCGTATCTTTGAGTGCGTCTATCGAGTAGGTGATCATCGGTCTTCCTGCGAGTGGCAAGAGTGGCTTCTCGCATCGGTCTATGTACCTCTCGAGGCGTGTGCCCCTTCCTCCTGCCATTATGAATGCATCCATGAGAGAACTCCGCTGAGAGTTACAAGGGCTGCTATGCGTGCCACTTCGTTTGAGGCACCGATCACATCACCGCTTATACCACCAAAGTGCCTCTTTGCCACTTCTCGAAGAAGGAGTACTGCAAGCGTTGAGACGATCAAAGCACCCACTCCCCCAACTGGAAACTCGCAGAGAGTGGTGCAGATGACAAGCGTTATTGCGAGGCTCATCAGATACCTTGCAGGAGTGGTGTGGCGGATGGTGAGAGAGCCCATGCCATCATGCACCGCCCTGGCTCTGAGTGATACCGTGAGCATGGCATGCTTGGAACAGACCTCCCCAACAACGAGTGCAGAGAAGAGGCTCAATGGAGATATGTAAGCTATCGAGAGGATGGCGGTATAGGTCGCAATCAACCCAAAAACCAGTAAGCCAACACCACCTGTCCCAACCGCAAGATCCTTCATTGCAGCGATCTTGCGCCGAGAATCACCGTGCGTCACCATCCCATCACCAAGATCTGCAAGCCCGTCAAGATGATTGATCCCAGTGAGAGAATAGAGAGCTGTGAACGTGAAAAGAGCTACAATCACAGGGTGAAAGGAGAGATAAGATGCCACATACCCAACGCCACCAGCAAGAAACCCTATCACCGCGGCACAGACCGGGAAGAGATAGACATGCCGCATGGCATCCTCAATCCCATCACTCGACGCACCAAGAGGAATGGTTGAGAGAAAAGTGAAACACGAAGAAAGTGAAGAGAAGAACCCTTTCATACCCTTTCATACACCAGTGCATCCGTTCTCAGTGCCTCATTCCACGAGTGTACATGTTCGACGAAACACCACCGATAAGCCCGGCAATCGCATCGTCCATAAACGGTCCAAGCTCCCTCAGCACCCCAGGCTTACTCCTGTCAAACCGAGCATACTCAAAACCACCCTTGTGACCCGCAATATAAGTAGCAATCACACCACCAAGCACCTCATCAGCAAGCAGATAGTTAAGATCCTCCTCATACGCAGAGGCTGGCAGATCAGGAAGCTCCCGCCTCAAACCAGCATCCTCAAGGAGTACTGCAGAGTAGAGCAATAGACAGAGATTCGGATCCGAGAGCGCAAGTTCAAGCTCTCGTAAGAAGACCTCCTCGGCAAGATCCCGCGTCTCAACCCCGGGATGCGGAACATACAACTCCATCGCCGTCGCCACGAGCACATCCACGCCCAGCCCACGCTCCCTGAGAATATCCCTGATACTCTCTGGCTTCTTCACATCACTTCCAGAACGATCATCCACACTCATAACTGACACCTGACCCAGTGATTAAAACAGCATGATATAAATAACCCAACACCTCTCACCGAGAAAGAGAAAAAGAGGTAGAATATGCACATGCATATTTATGTGGACCGATTCCTATTTTCTGACATTCTCCATGGTTGCTTTAAACTGCATCTTTCTCTGGTTAAGCCGTCGGTGGGATTTGAACCCACGATCTGCTGATTACGAATCAGCCGCTCTGCCATGCTGAGCCACGACGGCAATCGACGTACCAATCGTTTAATCACTCCACTTGTCAACTTTTTTACACATTATATCTTAAATACTCTTTGACGTGTTTTGAGTTCAACGTTGAGAATATTTTTATAGTTAATCCGCATTCAGGTTTTGGGACAAAATCTCTTAATCCTTGACAATGATCACATATGCTCTCTATCTCAGATATCTCTTTGGTACATCAACTTTTGCTGAATTACCGAAAGGGTGTGATTTTCTTCTCGAGAACAACTTCGACTTCTTCTTTCAGGACAAAATCGCCTTTCTTCACTTCAATCTTTCTCATATTTTTAGTATATCCATAGAAATACTTAAATACTTTTTGGTTAAAATCTGAATATGAATCTGGAATTTAGAGTAACAAAGAAGTTTGTTAATGAGTTACTGGATGTTTTAGATGAACTGGTCAAGGAGATAAGGAGAGAAGAGAAAAAGAAGTACCCATATGCTGAATGGAAAAGGAAGAGAGAACTCGTTAAGAAAAGACTGAGAAAGCTTCCAGAATATGTTAGGTAAGCCGTTGCAATGATCAGAATTCAGAAAAAAGCTGGAAAACCAAAGGAAATTGATCTGGAGAAGAGAGTTATGCTATTACTCTTTGTAAGACTTATAGGGTCTCTTTTTTCCAGTTTCTCTGTAAAATTAAATAACCACTGGGACGGTTCATCATAGAAATTAAAGAATTTCAGCAAAGTGTAATCAGTATTAGAGTTTTTTCTCTTGATTCTTTCAATAAATCTTTCCATGTTTATTCTATTCTTCAAGTAGAACTGACAGAACAATTGTGTAGCATAGGAGATCGTTTTTATTTCTGTAATTGCATGTTTGTGGTAATAGAGATGCGAGTCTTTCAAACTGAAGATTGCCTTATGCTATTTTGAAGAAAGATTCTATTCTGCTTCTTGTTTCAGTGAATTTTTCGTATTTGTTAATCCCTTCCACTGTTTGTTTTATTGCGTAACTGAAATCTTTAAGTAAGCTTGATAGATTCTTGTTGTATTTGCTGTCAAGCCAGAATAGGTTTGCTGGATGATTTTCAATTCTCTTTTTAAGCTTTTTTACATCTATGTTACTTTTCACTTTTATTAGAGGAATTGTTCTGAGGTTAAGAGGTAACAGAATATTATTGTAGGCGAAGAATCCAGCATCAGCCATGATAACCTTTATTTTCCCATTTTGAGTTCTCAGATTTGATATTACTATCTCTTCCCAGATTTCCTTCTTTGGTTCGTTCTTCAACAACCGAGAAATTCGTGAGATTTATCAGAGTGTGCAGACAATATAGCCGACTTCAGAACCTCTAAGAGAATCATGGCAGAGTTCTGCATCAAAAAATCCATCCTTTATCTTCTTTCCTTTCCTCAGCCTGTTTAAATCCACTGTTACAACTGTGGTCTCCAGCCCATAGTTTTCGTCTGCTTTTTCTTTAACATTCCTTTTTATTATATTGTTTATCCTTACTTTTGTCCTGTGTGATTTCTTCCTGAAATCTTCGTAATCTGAGAATGATTTAAGCACTTTTAAGGTTTAAAATGTATCTCAACTCCCCGTGGTCTCTCAGAAATGCGTAAAAGAGAATCGAAGAGAGTCCAAAGAAGAACCTCATAATCTCAACAATATAATATTCTATGATATAGTCGTCATACGTCTCTTTCGTCTTGAAGATCCCTCTTGCTCTCTCCACAGCAACCTCAGCAAATTTTAAAGCTACAAACCAAAATTCATCTTCTTTCATCTCTCCACTGTTGATCCTCTCCACCACGCTTCTCAAAATCATGAAAACTAATTAAATAAGTCTGTTTTTAAATTTTTCCATTTTTAACACTTAATTCTTGATTTGAATTGTTTCCCTTGTTATTTTTGAATCACACTTTGCTGGAATTTAGAGATAAAAATATGGAGATGTTTTAGTGCTTATCTAAACTTATTATGGATTCAGATGAAAGAGATCCTATAGATACAGGGAAGGAAAGAAGAGATCCAGATCGATATTCGGTTTCATAGCTTTGAATGGGAGTGATGCTGTAATGCTATCAGATTCCTGCAAATCAGATAAGATGAAATCAGATAAGATGATAGCTTTCCTTGAACTCATAAGAAAGCAAAATCCAGAAAGGCCATTATGCATTGTACTGGACAATGCAAGGATCCATCATGCAAAAACTGTTAAGATAAGAGCAGAAGAACTTGACATCCATTTCATTTATCTTCCACCTTATTCTCCCGACTTAAATCCTATCGAGTTTGATTGGAAGGATTTAAAGAGAGAGTTAAGCAGTATTCTTGACTTCAATGAGATGATCAAGAGTTGTGAAGGAGTAGCATTGGATCTATTTGATGAGAGAAAGCAGAGTTATTCGAGGTATTGGGTGGAAGAGTTTATTAGTGCAGAAAGATTGGAAGAATGACTATATTATTTCTCTCAGGAAAATCTACTGAGAGTTTTGAAAAACCTTTCCATCCCAGACTGAACCAGCGGTCGAGATTATCCTATTTCACGGGACGCACCGGTTGCACATCTACCACAGGGACAGGGACGAGTTGGCGGATGGGACGATCACGTATCCATGCAGCACGCCGGTTCTGATTGCACTTCTTACCATGGTGGCGGTGAAGGCAGATATTGCGCAAGGGCTCGTGCTGATGCTTGCCTATGGCATGGCGCTTGGAGCCCCGGTACCACTCATCGCAAGCGGCGCGGTCGGAGTGAAGACGTACTCAGAGAAGACAGCGCATCTCGGGATATGGTTTAAGAAGGTGGCTGGTGTCTTGCTTGTTGCTTTCGGGATTTATTATCTCCTGCCGTGGATCCGGGGTGCTTAGCGAAAGACGTACAATCGAGCAAGCGAGATTGGTTGACCATGTCCACACATCACAATCACAGCAATCACGGTGTCGGGCTTAAGTATGCGATCGGCATAACCGCGTCCATTCTGATCGTTGAACTGGTTGGTGGCGTGTGGACGAACAGTCTCGCTCTTCTGAGCGATGCCGCTCATGTATTTACAGACGCAGTCGCACTTCTCTTGAGCTGGTTTGCGATGTGGATGTCGCTTAAGCCTGCGACACCCACGAAAACGTATGGTTACTACCGGGGTGAGATTCTTGCAGCTCTTGTAAACGGGGTCATGTTGTTTGCAGTATCTGCGTTCATCCTCGTTGAGGCATACCAGAGAATCCAGAACCCGGAGCACATCAAGAGCCTTGAGATGATGGCGATTGCAACGGTGGGGTTGGCTGCAAACCTCCTTTCAGCATACCTTTCAGCATACTATCTGCATGGCAGCAGCGACAATATCAACATGAGAGCAGCGCTGTACCATGTACTTGGTGATGCGTTTGCATCGGTCGGGGTCATGTTAGGCGGCGTTCTGATCTGGTGGACCGGATGGTATGTCATCGACCCGGTGATAAGCGTTGTGATATGCGGAATCATCGTCGTTGGCGGGTTTGGTCTCGTCAGGGAATCAGTAAATATCCTGATGGAGGGAACTCCTTCTGGCATGGACCTGGACGAGGTTGCAGAAACGATCTCGAGTGTTGAAGGGGTGATTGGGGTGCACGATCTCCATCTGTGGTGCATCAGTTCTGAGATTCCCAGCTTGAGCGCACACGTGCTCGTCGATGATATCACTTGCAACAGCGCAGATGCGATACGGGATCGTATCAACGATGCGATACTCGGACGGTTCGGGATAGCACATACGACGCTCCAGTTTGAGTGTACCGAATGCGGGCGCAACACATTGTTGTGCATGTCGGCAGCCCCACAACCCCATCGTAACCTTTAAGTAGTTCAAAGTTAATTGAAATTCTCGATGATCCGCATAGCATGAACGGACCCGTCGTGCAGATATAACACACAAATCGTCAAGGAGCGAAAGAAATGACAGAAACGAAACCGATGATAGATGGACATCTGCTTGAGATGGCAATCGAGTTTCACGGACATAAATGTCCGGCGATGCCACTTGGCATCCGCGTGGGGCTTGCTGCAATGAATGCGCTTGGAGTAGAGCGTGCAAAGAACAAGGAACTGTACTGTCTTTGTGAAACCGGTCCTACTCATGCCGGAATGTGTTTTGGAGATGGTGTGCAGGTTGCTACCGGATGCACATTTGGGAAAGCCAACATAAAAGGTCTTGGCTACGGTAAGCTGGCAATTACGTTGATTGACGTACGATCAAAGAAGGCAGTACGTGTGACGTTGAATCCTGAGTTTCAGAAGGTGGCATAAACTTCCGAATTTGTAAAATTACGCTCTCAGGGCGTGGAGCCACAGGACATCAAGCCAGAGATCACAGATCCACTTGTTAAAAAAGCAGTTTCTTTGCCAGATGAGAAAATCCTGTTCGTAGGCGAGGTTTTCAATACAGACTTTGAGCCTCATAAAGGAACTTTTGAATGGCATAACTGTGACAAATGTGGCGAGGCGGTCTTTGCTATTGGTTTGAGAATTGTGAATGGAAAATACCTCTGCATGCCCTGTTCAGGATACGAATAGGTAAGATGGGATTGAAATGAATCTGATTTATTTCTCTCTTCCCTTTTTATTTATTATAGCGCTTGTATTCTCGATGCTTGGGATGGGCGGCTCACAACTATATATTCCGGTTCTGTTCTGGCTTGGCATGGATTTTAAAACAGAGGCAATTCCACTTGGTATGTTACTGAATGTGGTAAATAGCTCTTCGGCAGCATGGACTTATGGACGGAAAAAACTCATCGATTGGAGAGTGGCAACTCCTTTTGGCATAGCCATGGTAATCTTTGCCCCAGTGGGGACACTGGCGAATGTAAATCTGCCAACAAAACCTGTAATCTTGATATTTGCCCTGTTTACCACTGCTGCTGCTCTATTGATGCTCAGCGGATGGAAACCCAAGAAGGGTAGTCTGTCTGCGCACGAACGGCTTATCCTGGGCATTTTTGCAGGCAGCGTACTGGGCTTCTTTGCAGGGTTGATTGGAAGGGGAGGGGGCAGCTTTGTTGTCCCCCTTCTATATATTGCGGGATTGGACATGAAGATGGCAGCCGCCACCTCTGCCATGGTCGTGACCTTTTCCGGAACTTCGAGTTTTGTTTCACACATCGCAACGGCTGCAAAACCGGATTGGCTCCTATGGATGCTTTGCGCAGTTTCGGTATTTACAGGCAGCCAGATAGGCTCGAGATTGATGGCAAAGAAATTAAAACCAAAGTCGGTCAGATTAATATTTGGAGGGGTTCTTTTAGGAGTTGCAATCATTATGATTGTTAAGGATGTGCTGCTACGGACCCGTCCACATAAAATTATAAATACGGGAGACCATCTTTTATTTATGCTGAAGGGGACGTGTCCACTTAACATAGACGCCACCTCAACCGATTATAATAAAGCATAAAGAGATTACAGAACAAATTCCAGTTTTTAACAGGATTAAAATAGCTAATTGATCAGAAAAATATCTTTATTCTCTGCTTTAGTGTTGCATGAAATCTTTTGGGTGGCTTTCATGCGAGTTTCAGATTTTCAATCTGAAACAAGGAGAACACTGATTCAACCAGGCTTCTCTCTTCCGAAAGGACTGATCGCTCAAATTCCAGATCCAGGATTTTCAGTGCATCTATAAGCCAAGGGGCTTTATCAACGATGAATTTTGGTCTTCTTCTCACAGAATTTTAGCACTTCTCTGAAGGACCTTGTAACAAGATAATTCCTGTTTGTATAAGCTCTAATCAGGATTAACCCATTCCTTTCCGCATCTACAGCAGAGTAAACATACCTTTTATTTGCTTTAACAACTGTATAGTCCCAAAAAATTTGACTTTAAATACCTTCAAACAACTGATGGATTACGGCAGACTAACAGAGAAGAAGGTAAGGTACATCGTGCGACACAAGAGAAGAGGAAAGAGCAACAGAGAGATAGCGTTTGAGATGAGGGTCAGCGTTTCAACGGTCAAGAGGGTATGGTCTTGCTGGCTCACACAGGGAGAGTATTTGCCAATAAGAAAGAGGGGAAGAAAGGTGAAAGAATTAAGCGAGGAGGAGAAGGAAATAGTAAGAGAAGCAAAAATGAAATACAAACTTGGAGCAAGGAGACTGGAGAAGGTAATAGAGCAAGTATATGGCATCTACATCCCTCACAATCGCATCCACAAATACTTGCTTGAAGAAGGATTGGCAAAGGAAGAACCAAGGAAGAAAAGGAGAAGAAAGCCATACATAAGATACGAGAGGGAGCATTCGATGTCAGCAGGGCATATTGACGGTTCGATAAGGATGGAATAAAGTTCTGTGCAATCATTGACGATGCATCAAGGAAGATCCTTGCAGCAGGAGAATTTCAGAATGCAAACACTGAAAACAGCATAGCTTTGGTAGATAAGCTTGTTGAGGATTACTGGGACATCATGCCTTTAGAAGAGCTGATCTCAGACAATGGAAGTGAGTTCGGAGCTCACAGAAAAGGTGACAGAAAAGAATGGGAGAGCAGGTTCAAAAGCCATCTTGATTCATTGGGTATAAAGCTGATAACATCCAGGATAAAGCATCCACAGACGAATGGTAAGATAGAGAAGCTCTTTGACTGTTACAACAGGTATAGAGACGATTTTGAGATCTTGGATGACTTCGTTTACTGGTATAACAACGTCAGATTCCACGAGAGCCTGGATACCAAACACCATCTCCAAACCCCTGAAGATGCCTTCTGGGGCAGGTTGCCGGTAGAAGCAAGGTTAGGTGTTGCATTCAAGCTTTTTGATGAGGTGGTTGGGAATGAGAGGTAGGGTTTATAAGGTCAAAAATTTCAGGACTACACAGTGGACGGGTCCTGCCTGAGCGGAAGAAAAGCTACAAGCCAAGAATTGGATGAAGGTCTTCATTTTACTCAGCTCTTCATCCCAGTTCTCAAGTAAATCCAAAGAGATATAGAGTTCTCCCCTCCGCACAAGCTTTTCATCATACTCTTTCCAATTCCTCCTCTGCATCTCCATATCTTTCCCTCCTGCAAATGAGAAGATACAATAAGAAACTCAAAAGTTATTCAACACAGCAAAAAGCAGGTAGTAAGACGGTTTGATGGGATGAATATCGCGGTTCACTATGGATGCCATGTGATCCGCCTGAGTTCTGCAATTCATTTCGACGACCCGAACCAGCCCACAAAATTTGATCTTCTCGTCGAAACACTAGGCGCTAAAAGTGTGGACTATCCGGTAAAGATGCTCTGCTGTGGAAACGACCTTTCCAACACAGAGGACTCTTCCGACACAGGACTCTTCCGACGCAGTCACGCTGGATCGCGAAAAGATTATTGAGGTTCAGAAGATTGCAGATGCCATGATGATGTGCCCGGCGTGTTTCACCATGTTTGACTCCAAGCAGTGCCTCCTTAAAAAGAGCGGTGAGCAGTTACACATACCGATGGTGTATTTCATGGAACTTATGGGGCTTGTACTTGGATTTGAACCCGTGGAGCTTGGCATGAATATGCATAGGGTCGAAACAGACCTATTCATCGAAAAATGGCACGAACGTTCGGGGCATCTTGAGAGTGCGAGACAGTATTTTGATTTTGCAGACCTGCGGCGTTGCTATGAGTGTGCTGCTTGTATAGACGACTGTCATGTCACAAAATCAATTCCACGGTTTGAACCGAACCGAATAATTGGAGATATTCTGCATGGCAAACTGGACGAGGTCATAAGGTCATAGAATCTCTTGACATGTGGTACTGCACCATCTGTTACACCTGTTATGAGCTATGTTCGCAGAAGTTCGGCATGTTCAAGGTCTTTGACCAGAGGAGGTTTCAAGTTGTTTCTGGACACTGGAAAGCTGGGTGAGCTAACTGCGTTGCGCAAGAAACTGAAGCTGCCAGAAACGCCACTGAGTGGTGCAGATGAGCTAAAAGAGTTAATTGCGATCATCAGAAAACGAGATGAAGCAAATAAAGAAGAACAAGAAGAAGAGGCAGGCGAGTAAAATGAGGTGTGATTGTCACATTCCATCAGGATGTTCCATCTCTGGTATAATGAGTGAATCAGGAAAGCGAATGGATGGAAACGCGATTATCAGATCGATTGCTCTTATGCACGATCGCGCAAACGGTCTGGGGGGAGGTTTTGCGGCCTATGGGATCTATCCAAGGCATGCAGATCAGTATGCCTTCCACATGATGTTTGACGACATAGAGGCAAAGGAGGTTTGCGAGGAGGTGGATCAGTGAACTCCTGATTGATCAAGTTTGTTATGTCCGAGACTATAATTACCGGCAGTATGTTCATGGCTTAAAAGTCTATCTCCTTTTTATGAATTCTTGTTTATCTGCTGTGTTGAATAACTTTTAAGTTTCCTTCCTGTATTTCTCATTTGCAGGAGGGATGATTGGGATGCAGAGTAAGAGAAGTTGGAAGGAATATAATGAAAAACTTGTGCGGAGGGGAGAACTCTATATCTCATTGGATTTCCTTGAGAACTGGGATGAAGAATTAAATAGGATGAATGAGGGGAAGGTTGGCAGACCTTTCAGGTTTCCTCGAACCTTTATGTGTTTTCTAGCTTTCTTGCATGTAGCTTTCCTTCCATTAAGACAAATGGAAGGATTTTTGAGGAAATTATCAGAATATATACCTGAGTTAAAGGTAGCTGATTATTCCACTGTTTGTAAGAGGTTGAGGAAACTAGACTTTGAACTCTCTAGTAATCTTGGAGAAGATCTTGTAGTTGCAATAGATTCGTCTGGTATGAAGATAACGAATAGAGGAGAGTGGATCAGAGATAAATGGAAAGACGAGAAAGGGTTGGATTAAGGTTCATATTGCTATAGACGTTAAAACAAGGAAACTCTTAGCCTTAAAGATAACAGATGAAAGAACAGGTGATGGAAAGATGTTAAAACCTCTGGTAAAGCAAATTAAAGGAAGAGGTGGAGAGATAAGTAGGGTATATGGTGATGGAGGTTATGATAGCAGAGAGAATTTCAATTATCTTGCTGAAAATGATGTAGAACCAGACCAGTGATCAAGATAAGAAGTAACTCTTCAACTAAGTCAAGAGGCTCTCCATCCAGAGCTAAGAGAGTAAGAGAACTCAAAAGAGTTAGGTCATGAAAGATGGAAAGATAAATACAGGTATGGCTGCAGATGGACAGCAGAGAGTTTCTTCTCTGGTGTTAAAAGAGTATTTGGAGAGACATGCAGAGCAAGATCTACAGAAGCTTTATTTCAAGAAGTAAAGATGAAATTCATCTTCTACAACATGCTCATAAGTGTTTAAGCCTACATTCTCAGAGAAACAATTACCTGAAGATATACCCCATCCAGCCAATTGTTCAACACAGCACAAATCTTTAAACCCTTATAAATAAAAAACGGTATAGACGTCTTTGAACAGAGGTTTTGCAAAGGGCTCTACTGAAAAAGCTTAGGGCCAGATTCTCACGGCAACGCCCTCTTCCACCAGCAACTCGTACACCCCGGTTGCAGCAGGCACCAAACAAGCCTCGCCCTCCCCAAGCACCGTCTTATCATCTTCATGCCTTAAAGCCACGTTGCCCTTTGCAGAGAACACGATGTTAAACGCCTCAAGAAAAACCCGCGAACATCCACCCTCCACAGCCTCAAAAGAAAAACAGTCCGTGAGAAGCCTTCCCCTCTCCCGCTTAATATCCTCTCTCCTACTCTTCTCAAACCTCATTGCCTTCATCGCCTTCTCAGGCTCAACCACCCTACCACTGAAGTCGTAGACCCTGTACGTGATATTCGAATTCGTTGAAACCTCAAGAAACCTCGCCCCTTCAACATAATGCGCCACACCGGGCTTGATGAGAAACGTATCTAAAAAACCAGCCTCGAACCTGTGAAGCTTGCCAACCACCTCAACACCGGGCTTTACGTCCTCTTTGAAACCAGCATAGACCACCCCCCTGCCAAGCATCAGGAATCCTTCCATCTTCCCGCCATCCACTTCTCCAAGCTCCTCTGCAATCTCGTCAGAAGGGTGAACCTGAACACTCAGTCTATCCCTAACATCAAGCACCTTCACAAGAATAGGGAACTCTTCAAATTTAGCAGCTTTTCCACAAAGCTCCTCCCTCGTCTCCCTGAAAAGCTCTACCATGCTCACCACCCTCTCTCCCACACGAAGATAGGAGGGGCTGGAAGGGTGAGCAGAAAACAGCCATTCCTCAAAACCCCATGGCTTTCTAATAATATTCTTCTCACTCTGAAAGAGGAAGCTTGGAAGAGGCACAACATCAAAATGGCATTGAGTCATTAAAGATTTTGCGCATATCAATATAGTAAGTTTTATGGGTATCAACAGCATAAAAGACGTTAAAGTTTTTTAGCATTGCTTGTTGCAATGAGTTTCAAAATTGTATAATTCGAGGTGAGGCTATGAGAATAGGAATCCTTTCAAGATGGAATGCGACCTGTGGGGTTTCAATGCATGCAGAGCTCATAGGAAGGGAGCTCATCAAGATGGGATGTGAGCTCGTTGTCTTCGCGCCCTACGTTGAAAGTGCCAACAAATGGTGGCATCACAGGGTCATACGAAGAGATGAAGAGTTCGTTGTGAGATGCTACACCGAAACCGAGCCAGGCAAAAAACATGGTGGAAGCATAGACGAGGAAAAGATACTATCCTATAATCCAGACTTTCTAATCGTTGAATCCTATGTAAGCATACCCTACTTGGAAGTTGAAAGGCTTGTGAGAAGGATGAACTCGCCCACTGTAGCAGTCATCCATGAAGGGCGAAGAAGCGATATCCTTTACTCAAACCTTCAAGTATTCGATGCCATCGCCGTTTTCGATGAAAGGTACCTAAAAGAGATGCTGAAAGATCACGAAGACCTTGTCAGAATAATACCCTATCCATGTCACAGGATCAGAGAAAGCAAGAGAAAGTTCGCAGAAGACCAGCTAACCTTCTTCACCTTCGGAAGACAACCTGAAAACGAATACAGAGACTATCTTCAAGCACTTGAACTAATCCATAAAAAACACGATTTTATCTACAAGGTTATCCGATCAGACGGAGCACTCTCCTTTAAAAAACCCTGGCTAAAAGAGCTCAAGAAAAGACTCGAAGACGAGGAACTATATAAGGAGCTGAGTAAAAGCGACATCCACCTCCTACCCAAAGGCAAAACTGACGCAGTGGTTGTATCGTCAACGCTCTCTCAGTGCCTCGGCTCCCTAGTCCCAACAGTGGTACCAGACACAAGACACTTTGAAGCACTGCCAAGAGAAAAACCAGTTATCACCTATAAGAGCGTTGACAACCTCACAGAAGAACTTGAAAAACTAATAGAAGACAAAGAATATAGAAAGAAGATAAAAAATGCAGCCAAAAGGTATGTTGAAGAGAACAGCAGCGAAAAAATAGCGAGAAAGTTCACAGAGCTATTGAACTCTGTTTGAGTCAAGGATTGACATGATTTCGCTTAGATCCACCTCCCCTATTCCTATGCTACTGTCTGCAGCACCATAGCTTATTATTATCCTATCATCCACCAGCTGCGCGCCACAAGGGAATATTGTGAAAGGCCTGTCACCATACACCTCATAGATCTCCTTAGGCTGCATTATATAATACGGCGTTATCGCCGTCACCTCAGCATTATCATCCATCAGGATCGCAAACACACTATAACGCATTCTTCTCCTCTCCACAGCATGGACAAAAAGCAAGTACTCCCCTCCTACCTTCACAGGAGGCGTGCCCCACCCAATCTTCTCCTCAAACTTCGCAGGCTCAATAACACACGCAGTGCCACTCACAACAATCTCTCTGAACTTATCAAAAGAGAGAACATCCTCTGGAACATCGCTTATGACCATGCAAAATCCATCATCTCTCATATGCAGCCTGTGGAAAAACTTCAGCTTACCCCCCATCTTAACAAGAAAAGCATCCTTGTCACTCACCACATTCCGCCTAAAATCCTTCGGCAGTCTGAAGACACACGCCTTCCTCCACCTCCCCTCTTCAAAGACAGCAGTAACAGGAAGCGCCCTCTCAACATCAGCCTTCGAGTCAAAATAACTCACAGTCCTCCCACAATAGGTCATAAGCCTCATCCCGTCAATCTCATAAACCCTTGGATCCTCCACCCCCCACCAGTCAAAGTTATTCCCTGGAAGAACCGTTATCTCAGCAGTGTAATGACCAACCAGACCACCCTTCTTCAAATCGCTTATAGGAATCGAAAACTCTGCAACAGCACTTGCATAAGTGTAATACCCCAAGGTTATTCTACTATACACCACAACCTCGTTACCATCAACAACAAGCCCCGGATTGAAAATACTCACAGGATTCTCGACAGGATATCTCTTTAAATGCACCCTGTCAGCAGTTATAACACCAAGCCTTCTAACAACATCCCTCACCCTACCACTGGCTTTAAACTTTTTTCTTATATCTAACGCTGGCACATATTCAACCATACCAATTAAAAAAGATTTTTTTATTTAAAAATCTTTCCACCAGAATGCTGGGACGTGTTCACTTAACATAGACGCCACCTCAACCGATTATAATAAAGCATGAAGAGCTTACAGAACAAATTCCAGTTTTTAACAGGATTAAAAGAGCTAATTGAGCAAAAAATATCTTTATTCTCTGTTTTAGTGTTGCATGAAATTTTTTGGATGGATTTCATGCTCCGAAAGGACTGATCGCTCAAATTCCAGATCCAGGCTCTTCAGCGCATCTATAGAGCCAGGGAGCTTTATCAACGATGAATTTTGGCTTGTTCTCGCAGAACTTTAGCACTTCTCTTAGGAAAGACCTTGTAACAAGATAATTCCTGTTTGTATAAGCTCTAATCAGAATTAACTCATTCTTTTCCACATCCACAGCAGAATAGACATAGTACGCCTTTTTTTGCTTTAACAACTCTTTCGTCCAATGTTATCAGGTATCTTCTTTTCTTCTCTGATGCAAAGAGGCAATCTCTCTTCAAACTTCCCTGTTTCAAAGAGATGTTTTAGAGACTGGATGAAGCTCAGAGAGAGAATTCTGGCAGTCCTCCTGAGAGAATACGTCTGAATATAGGTTGCAATACCGAGAATTTTAACCTCGAAAGGCACCTTATTCCTCTCAAAGACCTTTCAACTCTTCGACAATTTCCCTTACCCTCAGCATAAATAAAAGATGGTCTCCCGTATTTATAATCTGATGTTGACGGGTCTGGAGCTCAAAAACAACAGAGATATATACGCATCTGAGTAACAGGGATATACTCAGGATTAAAAGTCCACTGGATAGATTGTTTGAAAATAAGAAAGGAGTGTAAAGGATGATTGAGGAACGTTTTAGAGAGAATAAGACTTCATCCAGATTGATGTATATACGAAGTAGCTCAGATACACTGCCAAAATGGAGGTATATACGAAGTTTATATCCTGCAGAATGGAGATGATATACGAAATATTTCGTATATGAACGAGTTAGGCGAAATTCAGCTCGACGGCTTTAAAAAGGAGGTGAAGAGATGGGTATAGCACCTCGTGGTGTTAGTATAATGGAGTTATATAGATGGTATAGAGAGAACAAATTACTTGTAAATAGAAGATATCAGCGAAAACTTGTGTGGACTCTATATGAAAAGAAAGCATTGATAAATAGTATTCTTTTAGGATACCCCATACCTTTGATATTGCTTGCAAAACATGTAAAAGATAGTAATGTCTATGAGATTATTGATGGAACCCAGCGATTAAACGCAATCTTTGAATTTATAGAAAATCAGTTTTCAGTAATATGGGATAATGAAGAAGCCTATTTCAATATCGAGGAGTTTCCTTTTGCAAAAATACAGACAGAAAAAGGACTATTTACACCAGCGGCAAAATCAAAGAATTTTTTATCACCAGAACTAATCTCTAAGTTCTTGGAATATCAAATCCCAGTATCCATTTATGATGCCTCTTCAGAAGAAGAAATAAACGAGATATTCAGAAGAATAAATGCGTTTGGGAAACATCTCTCTCCCCAAGAAGTAAGGCAGGCAGGCGTTACTACAAAATTTGCTGAAATAGTAAGAGAACTAAGTAGTGAATTCAGAGGGGATGTTTCTAATGATATACTGCCTCTAACAAAAATGCCTGAAATAAGTATTGATTCAAAACGTTTGGGTCTTGGATATGATGTTTTAGCTGAAAATACATTTTGGTGTCAACAAGGGATTCTCAATGTTCAACAACTAAGGGACAGTTTAGATGAACAGTTGGTTGCAGATATTGTACTTTCAGTAGCGTTAAATAACCCATTTCCGGCAAGCAAAGAGGAATTTGACAAGTATTATGGAAAAGGAGAAGTAGATAAATCTAAAGATATAGAAGTTGCAATAAATAGATACGGTTATGAAAATCTTAAAAACGACTTAAAGACGGTATTTTCTATAATAAAAGATATGATGGAAACATACTTTCCAGATATGAGTCTGAAGAATATTCTAAATCCTACTGCTGGTGCAAATCCAGTTAAAGAACCGTTTTATACTTTATTTATGGCGTTTTATGAACTAATTATTAAAGAAGGCAAAGAACCATTTAATTATGAAAAAATTATAAATGCAGTGACAAATCTATCTTCCAAAATAAAAAGTGCTAGTCATTATGTAAGATCTATCGATAGAAGAAAAAATATTGACCTTTGCAAAGGACTGATATCTCCTTATTTCAAAGATAGTAGTACTATGGGTGTTCGATCTGGAGCATTAGCATTAGATTTTGAAAATCATTTACACCGTGCTAAAGTCGAGTCTTCTTCTTATGAATTTAAACAAGGGTTATATTCTCTAGAAGAACCACGAAAATTCAATAAAAAAGCTCTTGAAAAAATTTTGCAGAATATCGCCGCTTTAGCAAATATAGGTGTAAGTAAAGTCGGATATCTTTTTATAGGTGTATCAGACAAGGAAGAAGATACACAGAAAATAGAAACACTTGATAATTTGTCTTCTGTTCCCCGAATTTTCGAATTTGGGGTTGTTGGTTTAGAGCGTGAAGCAAAGTTAAAAGAAGTATCATTAGATGAATATATTAGTTACATTATCCAAAAAATAAAAGAATCTGCTTTACCAGAGAGTCTTAAAAGGCAGGTTATTTCTGATGCAACACCAATAACATATCATGGATATACTGTCTTAATGATTATTGTAAAATCTTTAGAAAATCCCGTGTGGTATGGCGAGAAACTATATATCAGAGATGGAGCTAGTTGTAGAGAGGCAAAAGGAAAGGAAATAGAGGGGGTTTATGCTTTATTCACACAAAAATAAGCCGCCGAGCCGAACTCTCCGCTCGCTGTTGCTCGCTTCGATGCCCTCACACTTGGAGAAGAGGAGGATATGTGGCTTCTCTGCGCTTCGCCAAAACTTCGCAGTGCAAAACTTCACATGTCACCTGAACGAAGAGGAATGCCAAACTGGTCAGTATCCGATTGCATTGGCGAGTTTGAAGGTCGGTGAGTTCTCGTCAGGCAGGTTGCTTGCGGTGATGAATACGTAGTTTTCATTCCTCCAGATGTATGTGTAGGTGGATACGTGCCTTCCGCCCTGCAGTGTGGTATCTCTCACCTGTGTTGCGGTGTGATTGTTTATTATCACCTCTTCGAAGGGATTGTATGGATATTTCTCGTATCTGGACTTGTACTTCTCGATCAACTCTTCTGCGGCTCTATCGCTCTCGCACTTTATCACCCGAACGTAGAAGTCTACTCCCTCACTATTCTTGTACACCCCTTCTCTGCCCTTCACTCCTAAGGGATCGATCGTTGTTTCATGAGTTCCGAGGTATGTGATCCCTATTGGCAGGTTCTCTCTTGGGATCAGATCGTCCAGAGTGGCAACACTTATCAGCGGTTTCGCTCTACTATCGTTATTCTCCACCTCTCTCTTGTCGAGACAGCCAGGTGTGAGAATTGATAATGAGATTATCAAAAGGAAGATCGCTACTTTAGAGTTCATGATCCTGTATCGGTCTCCTGCTTACTCTCTGATCTGTCAAAAAGATATCGGTCAAGATGGCTATTTAGGAGAAAAAGAGAAGATGGTGCTCCAAAGGGTTTAACTATAAATCTGGTGTATAAACCGGGATGGTTATGGATGGAAAGATACTGCTCGCACTACTCGCCGTACTCGTGATAGCCTTCTCGTCTGGCTGTCTCGATCTTCACCCAGGTGATGGTATGGGTGATCAGCGGATAGGGGTGGTGGTGAGTATACTCCCTCTTGCAGAGTTTGTGGAGGCGGTGGGGGGCGATCGGGTAGAGGTCTCGGTCATGGTTCCGCCTGGTGCAAGCCCGCATACCTACGAGCCAAAGGCCTCACAGTTGCGGGATATAAAGAGTGCTGAGATGTATGTGATGGTCGGTTCAGGGCTTGAGTTCGAGACTGTGTGGATGGAGAGGATCGTTGATCTGAACCACGAGATGCTTGTTGTGAATTCTTCGGATGGAGTGGAGATTGTGGATCATAATCCGCATGTCTGGCTCTCGCTTAGAAATGCGCGGGTGATGGTTGAGAATATCTATCATGGCTTGGCTCGGATAGATCCTGAGAATCAGGAGTACTATGCGAGACGGATGGAAGAGTATCAAGAAGAACTTGATAGAGTGGACGCTTTGATAAGAGCGAATCTTTCAGATTATGAGAAGTGTGCAATCCTGGTTTATCATCCTGCGTGGGCGTACTTTGCAAGGGACTATGGTCTTGAAGAGATAGCGATCGAAGAAGATGGCAAAAAGGCAGGTCCAAAGCGAATTGCAGAGGTGGTGGGTGAGGCTCGTGCCCGGAATATAACTCTTGTCTTTGCATCTCCACATGAGAGCACGCGGGGTGCAGAGATGATAGCAGAGGAGATCGGTGGCGAGGTGGCTCTCGTGGATCCACTTGCTTATCGGTATCTGGAGAATATGAATACTGTTGCTGAAGCCTTTAGACGAGGTGCGGGGCGTTGAGTGGAGAGATTATCAGACTCAGGGATGTCTGGGTCTATCTCGGCGGCATTCCTGTGCTTGAGGGAGTGGATCTATCTGTAAGTCGGGGTGATTTTCTCGCCGTCATAGGCCCCAATGGTGGTGGAAAGACTACGCTCTTGAAGGTCATTCTCGGGCTTCTTGAGCCTCGTGGTGGCGAGGTAAGGGTATTTGGGAAGAAACCCTGCGAATCTCGCGGTTTGATCGGTTATCTTCCGCAGCAGAGATCCTTTAATCCGAGTTTTCCAATAAGCGTCTTTGACGTCGTTCTTATGGGGCGGTACCGTGGACTCTTCAAGAAGTATTCTGGTGAGGATAGAGAGGCTGTCATCGAGTCATTGGAAGCTGTTGGGATGCTCTCACTTAGAGATAGAGAGATAGGGAGTCTCTCTGGTGGAGAGCTACAGAGGGTCTTTCTGGCAAGAGCGATCGTGAGAGATCCTGACCTCTTACTGCTGGATGAGCCGATGTCAGGAATTGACCCTGATCTACAGAGATCGTTCTATGAACTCTTACAGGAGTTAAACAAGAGGATGGCAATAGTTCTGGTGACACATGACATTGCAGCCGTCTCAACCTATGTGGATACGATCGCGTGCCTCAACCGCCGACTCTTCTACCACGGTCCAACCGAGGGCGGGTTGGGAAGACTTGAAGATGCCTACAAGTGTCCGATAGAGATCCTGGCGCACGGAACTCCGCACAGGGTCTTAAGGGAGCACGATCAATGATGGAACTGCTCCACTACGAGTTCATGAGAAATGCACTGATAGCAGCGATACTCGTCAGTATCGCCTGTGGAATTGTTGGAACGTACGTCGTCATAAAGAGGATCGTCTCGATAAGCGGTGGAATATCTCATGCTGCATTCGGCGGGGTCGGACTTGGCTATCTTCTCGCAGTAAATCCGATCCTCACCGCCATCCCCTTCACCATCCTCTCAGCGCTCGCAATCGGAATTATCAGCAAGAGGACAAGAGGGGGTGAAGACTCGGCGATTGGGATAATATGGGCTGGTGGAATGGCACTCGGAATACTCTTCATCGATCTCAGAAGAGGTTACACTCCACCTGACCTCTTCAGCTATCTCTTTGGCTCAATCCTTGCAGTCCCAACGACCGACCTCGTGGTGATGCTGGCACTCGACGCAGCGATCATCGCAACGGTCGCACTCTTTGAGAGAGAGTTCACGGCGATCTCGTTCGACGAGGAGTTCTCAACGATAATCGGCGTTCCAACGAGACGACTCTACCTCTTACTGCTCACATTGATCGCCCTCAGCGTCGTCGTGCTGATACGAGTTGTGGGGATCATACTGATCATCGCACTCCTCACGATCCCGGCAACGATAAGCATCCAGTACACCGATCACATCAGAAGAGTGATCTTCTTCTCAACGCTCATAGGAATTATCACAACCATTATAGGGCTCTGCCTCTCATACATCTTCGACCTCGCATCAGGAGCGAGCATCGTGATAGTCCTGATAACAGCACTCATCGTATCAACACTCCTAAAACCAGACCCACGCGCCACAACGAGAACGATTCTGAGGTTGTGATGATGAAGCATCGACGGGATCGTTATTACTGGCGTGCCAAGGAGGAGGGTTATCGTAGCCGTGCGGCTTATAAGTTGAAGCAGTTAAACGAGCGGTATAATGTTATTAAACGGGGTGATGTGGTCGTTGATCTCGGTGCTGCACCCGGTGGCTGGTTACAGGTTGCAAAGGAGCTTTCGGGTGGCTTCGTTCTCGGTGTAGATCTTGTGGATATTCAGCCGATCGAGGGGGTGCTCACGCTGCGGGGTGATATTCGCCATGCGGACGTTCTTGAGAAGCTCTTCAGAGTGACTGGTGGTGCGGATGTGGTTCTCTCTGATGCTGCACCGAACCTCTCTGGGAACTGGAGCTATGATCATGCCAGGTCGATCGATCTAGCCACTGCAGCGCTCCATTTCGCAGAGGATCTCCTAGAGAGCGGTGGGAACTTTGTGGTGAAGGTCTTCCAGGGTGACCTCTTCGATGAGTTCTATCAGAGGGTCAAGAGAGTGTTTGCTACAACCCGGATCTACTCGCCTCCTGCTTCGAGGAAAGAGAGCGCTGAGGTTTACATAATTGGGATAGGTCGTCTGAGCGCACCATTCCATCTCGGAGACTCGTTCGACGTGGTTATTGAAGATGTGGGCAGGTCTGGTGACGGTATTGTGCGCATCGACGGATTTGTGGTCTTTGTCGGTGGTGTAGATAAGGGCGAGCACGTGAAGATCGAGATCACTGATATTAAGCCGCGTTTTGCTTTTGCAAAAGTAATAGGATAGGATGCCACCTTTTATCACTCGATAGCGTGCATGTTTTTAAGATCAGCAATCCTCTCTATGGCGCGCTCTATTATATCCTCTTCATTGAGCGTTTTTATCACGTAATCCTCCATCAGGACCTCGCCTTCGACGATCGTCGTCTTGACATCACACCCTCTTGCAGAGTGAACGAGTGCAGAGATCGGATCGCACCCGGTGAGGTGGGGCTTCTTCATATCAACAAGGATGAGATCAGCGGCAAAGCCTCTCTTGATCGCCCCGGTCTCGAGTCCAAGCGCTACCGCACCATTGAGAGTTGCCATTCGCAAGATATTGGAGGGCGAGATCCCGCCAGTCATCCTCCCGATTAGCGCTACCGTTCTCATCACCTCGAAGATATCGAGCGAGCCGCCTGAAGCTGCGCCATCGGTCCCGAGAGAGAGATTGAGACCGTGCGATGCCATCATCTCGATCGGTGGAACTCCCACGCCAAGCCTCAGATTGCTGATCGGATTGAGCGAGACACTGACCCCCCTCTCCGCGAGAATCCTTGCATCCTCATCACTCAGATGGACACAGTGTGCCGCCAAGAACCGATTCGAGAGCAGCCCTGCCCGATCAAGCCTTGAGAGATGGTGGCGAGACCCATCGAGTGCCATCGCTTCCTCTCTTGACTCAAGGAGGTGGGTCGTGATCGGAACACCGTCCTCTCTTGAGAGACGTGCAAGTGCAGTGAGAGCCTCCTCCGAAGAGGTCACTGGAGAATGTGGTGCATACATCGTGGTGATACGGCCGTTGCAGGCATGATTATACTTTTTCACAAAAGCTCGCCTCTCTGAAAGCTTTTCTTCAAGTGGTTCGCCGCCTGCGCCCTCGAGAAGACCCCAGCCAAGCACACACCGAAGACCGCTCTCCCCTGCTGCCAGCGCCACTCGGTCCATGTGAATATACACGTCTGCAAAGGTGGTGATCCCAGATCTGATCATCTCAACACACGCGAGAATAGATCCGAGATAGACATCTGACGGCGTTAGCTCGGCTTCTCTCTGCCAGATACACTCAAGCCACTCAGAAAAACGAAGACCTTCACACCAGCCCCGAAGGAGCGTCATCGGAGTGTGCGTATGAGTATTAACAAACCCTGGCATAACGAGACAGCCAGTTGCATCGATAGCATCCTTACAACGAGAGCTCACTCCAATAGAGGCAATGAGACCGTCCTCGATCAGAAGATCACGACGCAGAAGCCGCCCATCAGGCAGAAGCAGATGCCCGCCACGAATCACAGATGTAGACATGCACCGAAAGAGAGAAGCACAGGCGATATAAATAATGATCTTCTCAGAGCGAAAGGGGGTCTAAAGAGCAAAAACAATTTATCGCATGCACGCTCTTTTTACGTGTTGATTTGAGATATGGCTGTGAAGAGAGACTACTATGAGATACTTGGGGTTAAACGGGATGCAAGTACTGATGAGATTAAGAAGGCGTATCGCAGGCTTGCAATGAAGTATCATCCTGATAAGAACAAGTCGCCTGATGCTGAGGAGAAGTTCAAGGAGATATCAGAAGCGTATGGTGTGCTCTCTGATGAGACGAAGCGAGCACAGTATGACAGGTATGGGCATGAAGGTATAGATAACAGGTACACTCAGGAGGATATATTCAGATCCGCCCACTTTGAGGATATCTTTGGAGACCTGGGCTTTGACTTTGGCGGCAGCATATTTGACATCTTCTTTGGGGAGCGTTCGAGGTCCAGTCGTTACAGTCGCCGAGAGCGGGGGCGTGACCTTGTCTATGAACTGGAGATACCGCTCAAAACCGCAGCCTTTGGCGGAGAGAGAGTTATCGAGATACCGAAGAGAGTGACGTGTGAGACGTGCGGGGGGAGCGGTGCAAGGCCTGGAAGCATGCCCAGGACCTGCCAGACGTGCGGTGGTACGGGTCAGATACGGCGGGCTCAGACAACGCCATTCGGGCGGTTCGTGACAACCAGTGTATGCACCACGTGTCAGGGGCGTGGGAGCGTGATAGAGGAGGTATGTACCACGTGTCAGGGGCGTGGGGTTGTAGAGCGCAGGAAGAAGGTATCTGTGAAGATCCCTGCAGGGATAGATGATGGTGCGCGGCTGCGTATGAGTGGGGAGGGGGAGGCAGGGGAGCGTGGGGCGCCGCCCGGGGATCTGTACATCGATATACGTGTCATGCCAGATCCGGTCTTCAAGAGGGAGGGTGATGATGTGATCGTTGAGGAGCCGATCAGTATCACACAGGCAGCTCTTGGGGGTGAGATCAGAGTGCCGACACTTAAAGGGCATGCGAGGATAAAGATACCTCCTGGTACACAGTCAGGTAAGACATTCAGGTTGAAGGGGTGTGGGATACCGCACCTGCATGGGTATGGGAGAGGAGATCAGCTCGTGAGGGTCGTCGTGAAGACCCCCACGAATCTGACAGATCGCCAGAAGATGCTCTTAAGAGAGCTTGCAGAGACGTTCGGGGAGAAGAGAGGCGGTAGCGGGATATTCAATAGGGTGGTGAATGGGGTGAAAGAGCACCTGTGAGCTATCACCTCTCTTCTATGAGTTTTAGGAATACATCTTCGAGTGTCTCTTCTCTTGTGTGGATCTCGTTTATGGTTGCGTTCTTCTGAGTTATCCATTTGAGGATGCTCTCAAGTTCTTCTATGCTTCTCGTGGTTCTTCTGTAGGTCTCATTCTCCTCTTCTCTCTCTTCGAATGGTGGTTTCTCTCTGCTTCTGTAGGTTATTGTGTATCTCGTTCTCTCGTACTCTCTTTTTATCTCGTTCAAGGTGCCTTGGGTGATCGTCTCTCCGTCTTTCATTATCAGAAGGCGGTCGCAGATCGATTCTACCTGGTAGAGGTTGTGGGCGCTGAATATGATTGTCTTTTCGCCTGCGAGGTCTTTGATGTACTCTGTTAGGTATTTTGATGTGGCTGGGTCGAGTCCTGATGTGAGTTCGTCGAGTATCAGTATCTCTGGGTCGTGTATGAGTGCGCGGGCTATTGCTACTTTTCGTTGCATGCCCTTTGAGAGCTCTCCGTTCTTCTTCTTCCCGGGTTTGAGTTTGAGTGCGTCGAAGAGCTGGGTTATTCTCTCTTCTGCTATCTCTCTCGGTATGTTGTAGAGGTCTGCGAAGAAGTGGAGGTACTGGCGTGGTCTCATGTTTTCGTACAGTGTGTTCTCTTCTGGTAGGTATCCGATCTCTTCTTTTATTGCTGCGGCGTCTTCTCTGTAGTTCATCTGGTCGATTATGATCTCTCCTTCGGTTGGTGTGATCAGTCCTGCGAGCATCTTGAGTGTTGTTGTCTTGCCGGCTCCATTCGGTCCTGCTATGCCGAAGATCTCACCGTCTTCGATAGTGGCAGTGAGGTTCTTCACTGCTCTTGAGTTCTCGTACTCCTTCTTCACGTTTTTAATCTCTATCTTAGCCATACAAAATCTTATATAATTATCATCCTAATAAAGTGTGATGCTCGGTCTGATAAAGATCGCACTCTGGGAGGTTAGGCAAACAAAGAGTGGAGTCGACCCAAGAGCAGCAACCCTCTCACTACTCCTGATCGCGGCAATAGCAGCAGCCGGATGGAGCACCTCACAGTTTGGGTTTCACACCGGGGATAAACTCTACACCGTAGCAGTCGACGAAGAGCATCTCGCAGAGATAATCAGAACCAACCCAAAGTTTGACGTAACCACTGGAGGCTACAACGCGACGAAGAGGTTCGATCTCCTGATCAAGAGAGGAGTTGTGACGTATCAGGGCGATGAAAGATCGATCGCAGCACTCGATGCACTCGACCGAACGATAAGAGAGTACGACGAAGAGAGACTAATCGCAAAAAACGACATCCCCAACGCCTTCCCTGTCTGGATCACGATAAACTACCTACCACGCATTCAGTCATTCAATCTCCCGACCACCCTCCCTCACGAAGACGAGACAAGCGACTCTGAAGACATCTATATCATAGTCCCACAGGAAGAAGACGAAGAGAGAAGAGCAACACTCCCAACACCCCAGCCGATCGTACCCACCAAAGAGACCTCCAGAGGAAGAAACATCTTCCAGTTCGATTCACAGAACATTGCAACACCATCCAAGATCGAGCCCCCACTACCCTTCCGCTCGGTCGTCCTCACCTTCTTCTTCATCTTCCCGATACACTTCATCGCACAGTTCTACTCGGCAAGCATCATGAACGAGCGAGTCCGAAAGAGCGGCTCATTGCTCTTAACGGCACCGATCAGAGCCTCTGAGATAGTCCTCGGAAAGATGCTCCCCTACCTCGCAATAACCCTTCTTTTCACTATCTTGATCGGAGTTGCCGTCGGAGGCAACCACAGGATAGTACCATTACTGCTACCGGTCATCCTCACCTTCCTCTCAACATCATTCCTCGCAGCAGTCCTTGCCAGAAGCTTCAAAGAACTCACATTCATACTCGTATTCCTCTCGGTGAGCCTCTCAGGCTACCTCTTCCTCCCCACAATCTTCGTCAACGTGCACGGCGTGAGCACAATCTCGCCGATGAGCCTCGTCGTAGAACTGATCGAAGGTGAGAAGATCAAACTCGCAGAGTACCTCTTCGCAACCCTACCACTCTACCTCGTATCACTACTCGTCTTCACATTCGGAATCTTCATCTATCGGGACGAGGATCTCTTCTCACAGAAGTCGATCCCCTCAAAACTCATAGACTCAATCGAGGTATTCCTCACCCGATTAAACGAAGGATACTTCTCAGTATTCTCCCTGAGCGCACTACTGATCCCGATCGCATTCATCTTCCAGCTCGTTGCAATCGTTCTCTTATTCAACCTCCCAATAGAGACAAGCATCGTACTCTTCGTCATTGTAGCCGCGCTCATCGAAGAGGGTTTGAAACCACTCGGCATCTACACCATACTGAAACGCAAACCAGAGACTTCCTTCCGCCAAAGCGCCATGCTCGGCGCAGCATCAGGACTCGGATTCTTCGTCGGTGAGAAGCTGATAGTCCTGATCGTTCTCATCTCCATAGCAGACTCGATTTACGGTACTGCAATGGGAATCGGCTTACTCATACCCCCCTTAATCCTCCACACCACAACCACCACAACATCTGCACTCCTCACACGAAGAGCAGGCGTGAAGTTCTACCCACTCGCTGTCGCCATTGCAGCAACAATCCACATCACATACAATCTTTACCTACTCAGGGGTGCGATCAATGTATAATCCAATCCTGACAATAGCACGAAAGGAACTCTCAACACTCTTCAGCGAGAAGACACTCATCCTCGCACTCCTCATCCAGCTCTTCGTGGCATCATTCTCATCCCTCCTCATAGTGGGCCTGACATCCCTCTACGACCCTGAAACCCTGAAAGGTCAAACAACAAGCAATGCAGAGATCGGAGTACTCGGCTACCAAGAGAAACTCGTCTCCCTGATGGAAGAAGAGAAGATCAACATCCACTATTACAACGATCTCCAAAGAGCACTTGAAGCGTTCGATCGTGGAAGAATAGACGCCATCCTGACCATCCCGGATGATATCGACCCAGGCGGAACCGAGATCATAAGACTCACACTCTACCTCCCAGAATCTGACATTAAAGGCACATTCGTAGTAATGCAAATAAAAGAATCACTTTCAAAGTTTGAATCATTCGTAAGAGAAAAAAGAAGTCATAGAATAGATTTCACACCGATTACGCTGCACGTGGAGAAGATGCCAAAGAAGAGTGCAAAGTACTTTGAGTTCATCTACACCATCCTGATACCACTTCTCGTCTTCACACCGATCATAATCTCAGGCGGACTCGTCGTCGACTTCATAACCGAAGAAGTAGAACGCCACACAATCGAAGTACTCCTAACCGCACCAGTATCACTACCCCAGATCATCGCTGGCAAGATCACAACAGCAATAGCAATCGTCCCCCCACAGGTTGCAGCATGGCTCTTCTTTCTTGACCTGACAAACACCCACGTAGCAAATATCCCCACAATCGTACTCCACTCCACACTGATAGCCCTAACAATCATACTCACAGGCAGCCTGATAGCAATCGAATACCCCAACCGCTCAACCGCCCAATACATCTACTCACTCACACTAATACTCCTCTTCACCACAAGCTACATACTACCAGACTCACCACTAAACCTCACAACACGACTCGCAGCAGGCAGCATCGACCCCGAAGAAACACTCACACACCTCACACTCTACACCACAATCCCAATCATACTATACCTATCACTCCACGCCAAAATCACCAGATCAAACTATACACTCAGACATCACATCTCTGACTAGATCATAGTGTCAGACATAACAGACTTAACCAACCAGGAATTTGCTGAACCTGTTAAAACTCTCTCTAATACTATGTTTTTCAGTTCATTCAGAGTCTTTATCAGCAGAGCGTAGAAGGTTCTCACTTTATATTCTCCCATATGAACTGGAATTAAGACATAATTGCTTCACTCTGGTTGCAAACAGGTTGTGCCAGAGTACAACGGCAAATAAAGCCATCTCTATTCTATCTTCTCCCTTCTGCCTGATCAACCATCCATATCTTCTTATCTTCTTCTTTTATCTGCAGAAAAACCTGATTTACTTAAATTTCTCTTGGAGTGCCTATTCAAAGACTTGTAGGGGGTTTTAATGATTTCTCTCTATAACCTTCAACCGATTGAATCCTGTTCTGTATTCTGGAGAGTTTTTTCTTTGGAATGTGATAGACAGCAGTTTCCTTATCTAACATCTTCAGAATCTTTCTTGTGCTGTAATACTTGTCAAGAGAGATGGGATTTATCTTCACTCCCATCTCCTTTAGAGTCCTCATAGCTTTATTGAAAACATCCTTCTCCGATCTGCACCCTGAAAACATACCTGAAGTCTTTTCCCTTCTTTTTAGGAGTATTTCTGTAGTGTTTTGTAACAGTTAAGCTGTACCTAGTTCCGTATCCTGCAAACTCATCTGAAATACCTTCATCCTTGAGTAAAGAGAATGAATAGGCGGTGCATAGCAAGCTTAACTTCTTCATCTGCAATACAGTCTTTCTATCGTTTTGTAACCCAGTAATTCTCAACGTCTCTCTTTGATCTGCCTTTATAAGCCTTGCAAATAAAAAGAGCTCCAAATCAATCTCCTCTGGTCTTCCTGCTCTCTTTTGCACATCCATCATTGAAGCTTTCCTCACGTATTTTCCTCACGTATTCTGGAAGCTTTCTCAGCCTTTTCTTAACAATCTCTATCTTTCTTTCCAATTCAGCACATATGGATACTTATCCCTACTTTCCTGCCTTACTTCCTCAATTACTCCATCTAAAAACACCCAGCACCCAGCAGGTGGAGAGCATAAGTGATCGTTGTCAGAGATTGAAGAATTTTGTCCCAAAATCTACTGCCAGACCATCGTAAATAAAACCCTTAAAGTAGAAAAAGAGGAACATCTTCACAATAAACATCTAAAGAATGAGTTAATCAAAGCAAAAGACATAGGCTTAAGAAAATTTCCTGAAATGAAATCAAAAGACAAAATAGATTCTCCGAGGACTAATTAACATAATTATGCAACTATTTAATCCGAATAGTAATGGAAAGACACCTGTTCGATTGGTAGATGAAGGATTAGAAAGATTGTCAGATAAGATAAGATAAGACCTCGTGTAAGAAGCCAACTATTAAACAAAGTGAAGACTGCGATGGACGACCTGATCCAGAACCATCTATCTGAGTATCTCGAGTTAAAAGATGACAAGTACAGAGCTACTGATAAATTCAAAGCAAATTACAGGAAGGTGGAACTTATCGCATTGAAATTGAAAGAGTGGGCTGGCACCCCTCAATCCATACAAGTAGATTTAGAATCATTCGGAAGACAATAGAACTACAACCAGACGATGCTCCCGCATGGTTTATAGTATCAGACCCGTCCACATAAAATTATAAATACAAGAGACTATTTTTTTATTTATGCTGAGGGTAAGGTGGGATTGTTGAAGAGTTGAAGGGTGTTTGAGAGGAGTAATGTGCCTTTTCTATGTTGAGATTCTTGGTGTTGCGACCTGTATTCAGATGTCTTCTCTCGGGAGGACTGCCAGAATTCTCTCTCTGGCTTCATCTGGTCTCCATAGACCTCTCTTTGGAACAGGGAGGTTTGAAGAGAGATTGCCTCTTTGTATCGAGAGAAGAAGAGAAGATACTTGAATAGCATTGGACGAAAGAGTTGTTAAAGCAAGATAAAAAGGCGTATTATGTCTATTAAGCTCCCTTGGCTTATAGATGCGCTGAAGAGCCTGGATCTGGAAGTTGGGCGATCAGTCCTTTCGGAGAGAGAAGCCTGGTTGAATCAGTGTTTTCTTCGTTAAAACAGAGAATAAAGATATTCTTCTGCTCAATTATCTCTTTTAATCCTGTTAAAAACTGGAATTTGTTCTGTAATCTCTTTATGCTTTATTATAATCGGTTGAGGTGGTGTTTATGTTAAGTGGACACGTCCGACGGGTCCAACCGCCAAGCCGAGTTTCACTTATGGGTGGGTGTTATAGTGTTTTTAGGTTCCCTGTTACTTTTTCGATTTCTTCTTCTGGTGCGGGTCCTATCCCGAGTGCTGTGATTGTTCCGGGTGGGATCTCTGTGAGCCCTGCGTCTGTGATCAGTGCTGTTGGGAGTTTCTTCTCCTCTGCGAGTCTCTTCAGTTTGAATAAGTCCTGGAGACTGGGCACGCGGAGGACGATCTTCTTCTGCCCTTCTTCTCTCCATCTGTATTTTGCTGTCGTTGTTGCGTCTTCGTATGCTGTGACTGCTGCGTGTGCTACTTGAACTGCCAGTTTTCCTCTGGAGAGTTTGAGGTCTTCGCGTACGATGATGCATTGTTTGTATTTGCTCATCCTTGGTCTTCCAGTGGGTAGTTTTGTTATTCGAGGTTCCAGATCTTGTCGCCAACGTGGTGGAGTGACTTTACGGATCTTCCTGGAGATCGCATGTCCCTGCCTTTTTTAAGTGCTCTGCCGATTGCAAGTGGCTTTTTGTGCCGCTCGTCTACAACTACTATAATATCATCTATTTCGATCTCTTCATCTGCTTCAACGATGCCAGGTCCCATCACGTCGGCTCCGTTCGCTATGAAGCGCACAGCGCCAGAGTCCACCACCACCTTTTTTCCATGAATCTCAGATTTCATCACACCCTTGAGTGTTGGGATGAAGAGACCGTCTCCAAGTTCAAAGAAGCTTGCTACGCCATCGACGAGTAGGATGGTGTGATCGGTGAACTCTGCAACTTCGATTGCTCCACTTTTCAATAAGTGAGCTGTGTCGCCTGTCTTTGTCTCTTTTATTCTCTCAGCTATCCTTTTTATTTCGCTCTTCTTCAACTTGTGACGTGCTTTTGGTTTCACGGTTTTACACCGTTATCTCTTTTCCTTCGATGAACTGTAGGTTATGTTCTCTTGCGTATTCTCTTGCCTTCTCTTTTGAGAGGGCTTTTCCGTTGTGGTTGTCGAGCATCTCGCAGACGACCATCGCTTGTGTTATCCCTGCTTTTTGTGCGAGTGCGATTGATAGTTCTGTCTGGCCTTTTCGCTCGTTTAGCAGTCCTCTGGCAGCTCTCAGTATTGCTACGTGGCCTGGTGAGTGGAATTCACTTCCGAAATCGATTTTTCTGCCTTCTTCTACGTGGCTCACCATCTCTCCGATCTTGTTTATGGTGAGTGCTCGATCGTTGTCGGTTATCCCGGTGTAGGTATCTTTATGGTTCACCCATACTGAGAAGGATGAGTGGTTGTCGTATTTCAGGTCTCCGTCTCTCTCGACGAGTGTTTGCAGTGCTCTGTTACCGTTGTATGCGGCGTGTCTCAGGATCTCTGTCATGAAGGGTAGTCCGAGGCTCTCTGCTGCTTCTGAGGAGATCGCGACGCATATCAGTCCTCCGCCGTCTCTCCGCATCACTGCAATGTCTTCTGGGCTTGTGCTTCTGGCTGGGATTACGAAGTCTGTTTCACCTTCTCTGTCATCGGCATCATAGAGGAGTATCATTCTTCCACTTTGGAGGGATTTTATGGCTTTCTCCAGGTTTGTCATAATTCTTTCCTCTTATTCTATCTTTATCTTTATCGTTGAACCGTCTTTCAGATTCAGATGTTCTCGGAGGTTTATCGGTGCGATTATTTCGATTATGTCTTCTGGGTAGTGTGTTCTCTCTGGTTGTATGATTGCTCCTCTTATCTCTTCGACCATGATTGGAAGGCAGATTCCACCGCCGAATGTTCTGTTGTCGCTTGTGAATCCGTCAATTCTGATGCCTCCTCTGGTGTCAAGGCTTCGCCGTATGATTGTATTCTCTTGGTCAAGTTTTATGTTCAGTGTGCCGGGAAATGGGGTGAATCCAAGCTTTTCTTCGATCTGTTTTCTGTAACCGTCATTTGATAGATAGTATTTTCCCTCTCCAAGACCTGTGATGACGACTCCCTCTATCTCTGTGGGCGTTCTCGCTTTGAATAATCGTTTGTAGAAGTTGTATTCTTCTTCGAGTTGCTGGATGCCTCTGCCTGTCAGTTTTACCCATTGCCCGCTGGATGTGGTTTGTCGTTCTATCATCTCGTTCTTTTCGAGGCTTTGGAGATGTCGTGCTGCGGTCTGTGGGCTTGTCAGCATCTTCTCAGCGATCTCTGAAGAAGATATCTTCACCGTTCTATCCATGGCTCCGAGTGAGGCTATCTGTTTAAGAGTTTCAATATGAGTCACAACACACCACCAACATAAATGAGATGCATCTTAAATATGAGTATGTGGTATTAAAGCCTTCCGCCCTGCGCTCACCGCCCCTTCTTCTCGACAAAATCCCTCTTCCTCTGGAGCGCCCCGATCTTCAACTTGAAATAAGTGAGGATCAGAATCCCAGCCACACCGAGAATTATGAATAGAGATGTCAGAACCCATGGCGCCGAGTCCTTATAGTACGCAACCGAGAAAGCACTCACATTCGAACCATTCCACTCAATAACCATCCTACCAGATGAATCCTCAAAGACTCGCTCAGGACTTGGCCGTGGAGTACCAAGAAGGAGACTCCCCGTAGCATAGCCTTCCGGTAGGTATACCCTCACCAGTCCATCACCCGTCTTCCTCGAAAGCTCATTCCCTGAAAGCGTCTCAGTGTAAGCAACAAAGTCTGCAGACCCTGGAAACTCGATTACGAGATATCTCCTACCATGTCTCACACGAGACGAAATATTGTACTTAAGAGGAGTATCAGTCTCAGTCCTCCTCACCACCACCAGATTGGAGAGTCCGGTCTCTGGAGTGGAAGAGAGAACCGCGCCTTCAAGCACAAGTTCAAGCCTACTGGTGTTATGAACCACATGAACGGTCTTAACAGAGCGCTCACCGATATAATACGTCGTGGAGTTACACTCGGTGTAGTTGAAGATGTACTCCTCAGGCTCAGGACCACTATCTGGCTGCACGCAACCTGATAGAGAGAGAAGTAGAGATAGGATTATAACCGATGATAGAAGACGCGCAATTAACATGCTCATTTTACACCGATCCCGTGCACGCCCGTGATCTTGGTGGTGGGATCGATCTCAACGACCGCGATCCCATCCTTGAAGATACGGATCGTTCCACCCGTCTGAGAGACAGCAACACCCACCGCCTGCGTATCCCTCGTGATAGCCGCAACAGCAGCATGACGCGCACCAAGCCCCTGCTTTATAGATATCTCACTCGCGTCAACATCGAGATACCTGCCTGCAGCAACAACGATCCCCTCTTCATCGATCACTATCACGCCATCGAGCTGTGCAAACTCCTTGACAGTCTCCCATGTACTCGGATCGAGCACGTCACGCTCCTCCCTCCTATGACCATAATACGGGTTCAATACAAGTTGATGAGACCTGTGCATCACCTCTTCAACATCACCGATGATGAAAGCACACCCGATCGAGACACCCTCCATCCCAAAGGATGCAATATCAAAGGCAATATTTAAGACAGAGACCAAGAGGCGTATATCAACCCGATCTCCACAATCCATGATCTCCTTCATCACAGGGTTCTCATCAAGGTCGTGCACCACAATCGAGATTGCATCTGGAAGCTCCACAAGCCCAACAACTACACCACCATCAAGCACCCCTCTAATAAAGGATGTAACCCCAGCATCCGAGACCTGCTTCTCGGCAGTCTCGCCCTCAGACGCCACCCTGCTCGATATACGCAGAATCTGCTCACCCTCCGAACTTGAACCAACAGGCGAAAGCAGAGTATCCACGTTCAACATATTATTCGCGGCAATGATCACAGGAACATCATCAGTCTCAACAGGGAGGTCAGAGAGGCATATAATCGGCGCACCAATACTCTTCGCAACATCGATACAGGCTCTGATAATCGTCTCAACATCTCTCATACATATTTCAACCCAACAGTCTTATCCAACACACCTATTAAAAGAAACGGTACAAAAACTCTTCACCCAAGACATAGAGTTACCACGGTTACTCGATTCACGATACCCACATACATGAGCCACTCATCATTATTTAGAGTTGTTGCATAAAGGCGAAAAAATCTCCTCCCGATGGAGTAAATTTTTTATACCATTCATCTTTACTCTTACACAATAACAGATCGCCATTTTATATGACAATAGTATAAAATGGCATTGGGACAAAGCTCTCGGCTAGTCTTGTACAATATGTTACATATGTTCTTTGTCCATTGTATTTTTTTAGGGATATCTGCTTTAGCGGAATTGCCAAATGGGGTTGCTTTTTTCTCGTTTATGACGTTTATTTTTTCTGTTATCATAAAGTCGCCTTTTTTAACTTTCACTCGTCTCATGGTTAGGATATTCATAGATATCCTTATGTGCTTTGTGGTTGTGGTGTAGAATATGACTTTAGATTTTAGAGTGGGAGATAAAAAGAAGGAGATTGTCAAGCAGAGGTTGAGAAAACTCCCTGAGTACGTTAGAGATGCTATAAGCAATCTTAACATTGAGAAAAAAGCTGGAAGGTGAGCTACAAGACGATAGAGAGACTCTACTTCGGATGAAGAAGTTAAGACGGTTTTACACAATCTCTCTGTTTTGTTGTTAAAAGAAGAAGGAATATCTAAAGATCTCTCAAGAGACGGAACCAGTTACAGCCTCACAGTAATAAAAACACTACAAGAACAAGCCCAATAAGAAAAATAAAGATTTCAGGCATGTTTTCAGGATAATAGACATTGAAACAGGAGTGTACGTAGGATTAATCTAATCAAACAGATCTGAAAAAGACACATTTAACAAAGCAATAAAGATGCTCAAAGAGATAGGAGTAAAGATAAATTCTATCTCCCTGGACAAGTATTACAGCACAAAAAAGACTTTAAAGTTATTTGATAAGGAAACTGCTGTTTATCTCTCATTCCAAAGAAAAATCTCTCCAGAATAGGATTTGACTGATTAAGGGTTATAGAAAGGATTATTGAGGCTCCATACAAGTTTCTAAAGAGATACTCCAAGAAAAATTTAAGTGAATCAGGTTTTTCAGCAGATAAAAGAAGATCTAGATGGTTGATCAAGCAAAAAAAGAGAAAATAGAAGAGAAATGGCTCTGTCTGCTATCAGACTCTGGCACAGTGTCTTTGCAATCAGGGTGAGGTAAATTATGTCCCAAAACCGCCAGGGACTCTTCTTTTAAGAATCTCAGTAGGGCTATCACTCCAGAGGCATGCTCTCTGTCTCCAGATCTCTTCTGATAAAACTCATAATTTCGAAAATTGATGTATAGTTTCATTGCTGTGATAATGTAAAAAAGGGGAATTGTTCGCACATTGTTATACGCAATCAGCTTCAGGATACTTGAACTTGAGAAAAAGTTTATAAGTCAGAGCAATTTATCATTGATGAGGTGAGAAAATGTGGTAGAAGAGATTGCATTGGAGGAATACAAAAAAGCATATAGAGAAATGGTCTCGGAAGAGGAGAAAATAGGTTTTTCAGTTCATTTGGTAGTGTACGTACTGGTTAATGCCATGTTGATAGCTATCAACTTACTATATTCTCCAGAGGCTATCTGGTTCTTTTATCCACTTTTAGGTTGGGGGATCGGCATATCGATGCACTACCTATTTGGCATTCGCTGGTTAGAAAAAAAGCTTAAGGAAAGAGAAGCTATGGCTGAATATAGGGCAAGAGAGATGAAGAAATGATGGAGTCCCAATTGGAAGTGTATAAAGAGGCGATAAAAGGCTTCGTTTCACTTTACCTATAAACCTAAATTGCCTTCCTTTCTTTTTCACGCAAAGTCCTGCTCCTTCATCCTTTTATAGGATGGTCAGTATTGTTCCTACGATGATCGGTATGGTGAGGTTGTCATCCACCTGGAGTGGGAGTGATTCTGTGAGTGTGCCAACTGTGCCTGCGATCACTGCGAGTTCTGGGGAGATCTGTGTTGCGGCGGCGCTGATTGAGAGGATGAAGCATGCAGTGCTCCCTTCGATTGTCTTACGTCTGTTGTATGGTATTCTGTGGGTTCCGAAGTTCTTCCCAACGAGTGTTGATCCGGCATCACCGAGACATGTTATCAGTATGCATGTGAAGGCTATCCTCTCTTCGAAGAGGAGGAGCGGTATTATCATGCCGATGACATAGTATACTGCGCCTCGTCCCGGGAATTTTTCCCGCACTTCTCTGCGCTCGAACCTATCTATGAAGAGGTGAAGATAGGGGATGTGAACTCCACTCTTGTAGGTGATCGAGGTGGAGAGGATGACTATAAGCAGGGCGCTTAAGAGGTATAGTGTCGCATTCACTCCAATCGCGTGAGCGATGAGTGGGACGATTGCACCACTCGCGTGGAGCAGTTGTCTTCCGGTCTCAAGCCGCTCCAGAGAGACTCCTCCTCAAGAGAGTGTCTTCTTCCACCTGGGCGATCAGCAGATCCACCACGGTGTCAACGTTCTCTCCGGTTAAAGTTGAGATCGAGAGTCCATGGTCATCTTGGAATAGGTCTTTCTTATTGTATACGACTATCACTGGCGCGTTGAGTGTATTCTCTATCTCGCTTAGGAGATTCTCTTGATCCTGCATCACATATCCACAGGTCTCGCTTGGATCGAGGATGAAGAGTATCACGTCAGCGATGTGGTCAAGTGCCAGAATCGCCTGGCGTTCTATCCTGCTACGCTCACCGAGCGGTCGATCCAGAAGCCCTGGTGTGTCAACCAACTGATAACGCCTATCTTTTCTTGTGAAGTGGCCAACTGCAAGCCCTTTTGTTGTGAAGGGATACGATGCAATCTCTGGATTGGCACTTGAAACCAGCTTCACAAAGGACGACTTTCCAACATTGGGATACCCTGCAACGACGATCGTTGGCTCGTCCCCTATATCTGGGAGCTTCCGCAGGACATTCCGAGCATTCTTCAAGAGATCAAGGTCATTTGAGACGCGGTTGACAACCGAACTCATCCTCCCAACAGCGGCCTTGCGCACAAGCTTCGGATCCTCCCTGCGTCGCATCCGCAAAGCGTGCATGCGAGCAATCTCCTTAACCTTCCTACTCGCCCACTCCACCTTTGAGAGGCTCACCCGCAGATCATCCACTCCAACGAGAAGATCAGCAAGCTCACGATAAAAGAGAGGAATCGTATCAAAACTCGGAAAGCTACGCACAACGTTAGCAAGATTATCCGACAAAATATTACCCGCAGTCATAATCATCGACTCCTCAGCCTCACGTTTAGTATTATAACTGATTTTGCCACTTTTAGCACGACTACCACGGCGAAAAGCCTTATTTAGAAGCTCCTCTGAACCTGGAACCGTACGAATCTTCTCAAAGATCATAACACACCCCACTCCTTACGTCCTACAAGTACTTCTTTTATACCCTCAATCATATCACTATCCATAAAACTTTCACATTTCATGATCAGGGCATACTTCTTGATCCGAAAAATAGCATCAAGTATGTGATTCATGGTCTTGAGCAAAGCTATTTATACTAAAACAAAGCAACAAAATATATGGGCAGAGAGCGAGTCTACGAAGTTGTAAAACGCATACCAGTAGAAGAACTCGGCAAAAGGATCAAGAGGCTCGAAAAGGATGCAAGAGTTCTCAAAAGATTATACTTTATAAGATATCTCTGCAGAGGGATGAGTGTTGAGGAAGCTGCTGAACTGGTTGGGGTCACTGAAGCAACGGGCTATGCATGGCTTAAGAGATGGAACTCCAGAGGTTATGAAGGTATAATTCCGGATTTTGGTGGAGGAAGACCCTCTAAACTTACAGAAGAGCAGAAGGAAGAACTATAGAGAAATGCTCAAGGAGAAGGATTCCTGGACTACGAAAGAAGTTCAAGAGTTCATTGAAGCAGAATTAGAATTTGGAGTTGTTTACTCCTTATGGCAGGTCAGAAGAATCCTGAAATCGTTTGGAATGAGATACGCCAGACCATACCAGAAGGATTACAGAAGGGCAGATAATGCAGAAGACACTTTAAAAAAACTTAGATGAGGCTGGAATTAGCGATGATGTAATAGGATTCATCGATAAGATGGCAGTCGAAGCGAATGCAAACACAACGAGACTCTGGAGCTTCGATAAGCCTCTTAAGAGAGTTGCTATCTATATTAAAGCCAAAGTTACAGGATTCTACAGCTTGAACAGAGAAAGCTCAATAGAGTCTCCCAAGAGCAACAAGGCTGAAGACTCCGCGTCTCTTTTCCCAGAAAGATAAGGGAAGCAAAACCTGAAAAAAGAGAATTGTAATCATCCCGAACAACCTCAGAACACATCATACCATGAAGGTACGGGAGGAAGCTGAGAAACCGAACATTTCACTGGTTTATCCCCCCATCACTCACCTAATCTAAATCCGATTGAAAACGTCTAGAAGAGTGCTAAAAGAGCAGTTTCAGAGAAAACCCCACTGAATATGGAAGAACTGAAGGAAACAATTGCTAAAGCCTTCAAAAAACTTACAAAATCGACATCCTCCGCAAAAAACTGGATTGAAAAGTTCCTAGATAATAAGTTTAAGATGCTATGCACTTAACTATAAATCTATGCCCCCTGTTAATAAGCCATTCCTTCAATTCTGCTGGGACGTGTCCACTTAACATAGACGCCACCTCAACCGATTATAATAAAGCATGAAGAGCTTACAGAATAAATTCCAGTTTTTAACAGGATTAAAAGAGCTAATTGAGCAAAAGAATATCTTTATACTATGCTTTAGCTTTAGCGAAGAAAACAATGATTCAACCAGGTTTCTCTCTGAAAGGACTGATCGCCCAACTTCCAGATCCAAGCTTTTCAGTGCATCTATAAGCCAAGGGGCTTTATCAATGATGAATTCTGGTCTTCTTCTCACAGAACTCTTGGCACTTCTCTGAATCCACAGCAGAATAGACATAATACGCCTTTTTATATTGCTTTAACAACTCTTTCGTCCAATGCTATTCAAGTATCTTCTCTTCTCCTCCGATGCAAGCAGGCAATTTCTCTTCAAACTTCCCTGTTCCAAAGAGAGGGTTTTAGATACTGGATGAAGCCAGAGAGAGAATTCTGGCAGTCCTCCCGAGAGAAGACATCTGAATACAGGTCGCAACACCAAGAATCTCAACATAGAAAAGGCACATTACTCCTCTCAAACACCCTTCAACTCTTCAACAATCCCACCTTACCCTCAGCATAAATAAAAGATAGACTCCTGTATTTATAATCCTATGTGGACGGGTCAGCTGTCTTGACCGCAACAGATAAGTAGTATTACTTTTATGTAGATATTTAATACGAAGTGCCATTGTGTGCTTAGTATTGGTTTATTGTACAGAGTTCCTCTATAAAAGGCCATGCATCAACCAGAGAGTGGGACGTGCAATCCCTCTCCCTCCCAAAAAACGTTTCGAAAATCGATTTTTATCCAAGTTCTTTATATGCTCTGAGTATCTCTGCGACACTCCATGCCTGGAACGCACATCCGCCAGGTCTCTGTGGTGGATCGCCGTCAAAGACCTCGCTTATGCTTCCGAGTCCGGCATCGGAGAGGTGTTCTTCGAATGGTGATAGTAGTTTGCGCGTTTGTTTGAGACTCTGCTCGTTGCGTCCATGTGTGTTGAGGTAGGCTGTTATGAAGTGTCCGAGAAGCCATGGCCAGACTGTTCCCTGGTGGTAGGCGCTGTCCCTTGATACCGCGTCTCCTTCATAGCGTCCTCTGTAATTAGGGCTGCTTGGCGAGAGCGTTCTAAGCCCGAAGGGTGTGAAGAGGACGCGCTCGACAACGTCAACGATCCGACGGGCTTTCTTTATCGAGATCGGTCGGTGTGGTAGTGATGCAGCAAAGATCTGATTCGGTCTTATTGAGTCGTCAGCACCATCTTCAGAGAGGACGTCAAAGAGGCATTCCTCGGTCTCGTTCCAGAACTTCGAGTAGCTCTCTCTAACAATCTCGGCAAGTTCGTGATAGGTGCTTTCATTGTCTTCGTCTCCAAAGAGGCGTGCCATCTCTTCAGCTATTCTCAATGCGTTGTACCAGAGTGCATTGATCTCACAGGCTTTTCCTTCACGTGGCGTAACGATCCAGTCCCCGATCTTTGCATCCATCCACGTCATATGTGAGCTTGAGACGATCAGACCGTCATAATCGGAGTGAACGCCACGAGTGCCCTTCCTATACCATGATATGATAGATTTGATCGTCTTCCAGAGTCTCTCTCTCACAAACTTCGAGTCCATCGTCTGTTTAAGATACTCTCCTGATGCGTGTATGAACCAGAGCGGCGCGTCTGCACCACCATACTCACGCCCTCCCCCGGTCTCGATGAAGCGGTTTGGCATGAGCCCTTCCACGGTATTCTTTGCAAATGTTGAGAGTACTCCACGTGCATCCTTGAACCGTTTGGTAACGAGTGTAAGTCCTGTGAGTGAGATCATGGCATCCCGAGCCCAGTCAGAGAACCAGTGATACCCGGCAAGTACACTCTTACCACCATTCCGTTGTACGATGAACGTGTCAGCCGCAAGAACAAGCTTCTCACCGAAAACACTTGTGACGCCTGCCCTTTCAACAAGCTTCTTCCTGCGCACGATCTCACCCTCTTTTATCTCTCTCCACGACCTGCACGCGTTCTTCAAGGCGGAAGTATCATACCCATACGCAGGGGTTGACGCCACTATAGATAGCGATGCACCACTCCTGAGGGATAGAGTGAAGTATCCTGGCGAGTAGATATCCTCCTGGTAGTCCAATCCCCTCACTCGATCATGGTCATACTCGACGTTATAGTACCAGGACTCATCCTTGAGAAAGACTGCCTTATCACTTGCAAGCCCGAGAACGATATTCTCGCAATCAAAGACTTCACACCCGGCTTCAGAGGCTAAAGTCCCAAAGCTATAATCCTCTCTTCGGCGAGTGGTGTGAAAATCTCGATTGGTGACCATTGGGCGAAGGAGAATCTCGCATTCGATAGAATCTGGGTTCACCACAGAATACTCTATAAAGACGGCATTCGCACCATGCACCATAAAAACGGTCTTCTCCACCCTGAGGCCACTCGTTTCATAGATGAAGGTGGGGAAGTTTTCCATCCTGAAAGATGCAAGATGGAGAAAACCCTGGGGGTAGACGGTATCTGGATACTTATGTACAGATAACTCAAGCGATTCACAACCAAAGCGGAGCGTCTCATCGATTCCCGCCAGCAGAACTCTCCTCCCAAGAGGCGGGTCTGTTGCAGAGACGAGCAAGCCATGATACTTTCGAGAGTTTGCAGCGATGATCGTGGATGACGCATACCCGCCAATGCCGTTTGGGACCAACCACTCACGCCCAATACCAGTATCATAATCCATTCCAGAGAAAGAGAACAGAAAGACCACCACCTGCAAAGCCCCAATCTCCACCAATTCCATTAATAAATCTGTCCCCTATGATTCTGCGTTACTCTTTCTGACAATCTGCTTTCTCCGTTTGTTATCCATCCTATATATCCAATCACGACTTTTATGTCGCTTGCTAAGGTGCTCTGCCAGTTCAATCTCCGACTCTGTGAGCACGCCGTCTCTGGTGGTGACTCCGAGCGCGGCCTCGAATCCATCCCTCAATACACTCTTCGCCTCTTCAAGGTCGGGAGTTCTCCCGAGCAACTCTGAGAGCGTGATCATTCCATCCCGTGCAGAACTTATACCCTCTCTCAGGTTCTTTGTGGGATTCTTGAGCACTCGATCCATATCGTCAAAGTTAAAGTCCAAGAGAAGACTGCCATTGACAAGCACAGCACCATCGAACCTGCCCTGCGCACTCCCGGAGATCTTGCGACCCTTCACATGGACGGCTCCCCATCTGGGTTCATATCTGCCATCAAAGCCGAGAGTCCTGAGCGCTGCTACCACGCCGCCAAGGACAGATGAATACGTTTCATGGATGTCCGATGATATCACAGATCCACCCTCACGCCCTATAATAGAGAAAAGAATCTGATTTTCGTCGCAAAACCCACATCCACCACCAAGCACACGTCTTATTATCTGAACACCGCTAGCTGTGCAGTATCTCTCACGTATCTCCTCTTCTACACACTGGTGATACCCAATATACACGACCGGTCTTCTGACACGCCAGAAGAGGATCGTCTCCTCGATTCGACCAGATCCAACGTGTCTCCCTATCGATTCGAAGAGGGCAGCGCTGAAGTACCCATCGATTCGATCAGTATCGATAAATCTCCAGATCATGCTCCCCTCAACATATTCGACATATTTTTTATATTTTGAATGGTGTGAGTGTTATGCATAGTGTTGCGAGGATGAAGGTAGTTATGCCGAGTAGTTTGCGGGGTGTGTTTATTGGTTGTGTGTCGTTCAGTGGTGGGGGGTGTCCTGCTGCTGCGAAGAGTGAGATGAATAGCCCCCAGAAGAACCAGATTGTGCCGTTTTGGTTGAGGATGTAATTTACTCCGAATCCGAGTGTTATGAGGGATATTGGTGTGAGTGCTGAGATGTAGTTTGCTCTTTTTCCGAGCATGGCGCGTAGTACGTGTCCTCCGTCGAGTTGTCCTGCTGGTAGGAGGTTCAGGGCTGTTATGAGCATACCTACCCATCCGGCGAAGGCGACTGGGTGGAGTGTCTCTTCTGTGTATCCGATGCTCTCTGCTATCAGTTTGAAGAGTGGTGGGATCTCCAGTTCGATTGCTTTTCCCGAGACGTGCTGGATCTCTATGGGTGGGAGTGTGAGTCCGATGGCTACGACGAGTACTGATACTATTAGACCTACGAGCGGGCCTGATATTCCGACGTCAAAGAGTGCTTTTCTGCTAGGTATTGGTCCACGGTGTTTGATCACTGCCCCCATCGTTCCGATTGGTGGCAGGGGGATAGGTATGAAGTAGGGGAGGCTTGTTCTCATGCCGTGCCTCTTTGCTGCGATGTAATGTGCCATCTCGTGGGATCCGAGGACGGTCATTATTGCGATTGTGAAGGGAAGTCCTCTGTAGATCAAGTGTGGATCTCTCATAGGGTTCACTCCGAACATGATAGCGCCCATCATCATCGTTGTGAATATCGTGGCTACTGCAAGAATAATGTTCAATGAGATCTTCTCACTTTTCTCTTTGTCCTCATCTCTTCTGACGACCAGTCTGTGCTCGCCGAGGTCATGTTTCAGCTCTGCCTGAATGCCATGGGAGATTGAGAGGTTGTGGAGGATGGTTTGGATCATCTCTTCGTCTCTTCTTGGTATGCCATAGAGAACGAAGGCATCTCCGCCCTTTGTATACTCGTATACTTTGAAGTACGGTTCAAGGAAGTTCAAGATTATCATGAGATTCTGGTCTTCGTCTTCTCTCTCACCCTTCATGGTGCGTCTCATTTTATAATGGCTGTATGCTTTTAACTCTTTTCCATCCATTCAACTTCACTGAAACTGTTTTATACTAAGCCTTCCACTACAAACACCAGAAGAACCAGAAGAGGCATATTATTATGATCCAAGATGGCGATTTTATCAAGCTTACGTACACAGGGAGAATAGGTGATGAGAATGGTGACGTCTTCGACACTACCGATGAAGAGGTAGCAAGAGAGAATGACATCTTCCACGAAGAGTACACCTATGGTGGCGAGAAGATTATCGTCGGAGCCGGGCATGCGCTGAAGGGGCTTGAAGAAGAGGTGATCGGGAAGGAGGTCGGACACAGTGGGACGGTCGTCCTGCCACCAGAGAAGGGGTTCGGTGAATACGATCCAGAACTGATAAGAAGCTATGGACTGAGTCAGTTCAAAGAGAAGCCAGAGGTTGGAATGCGAGTCTTTGTGGAGGGACGGTATGGAACCGTGCGTAGATTGATAGGCCGACGGGTACAAGTGGACTTCAATCATCCTCTTGCAGGTAAAACGCTTCACTATACCTATCAGATAGAAGAAAAGATAGATGATGAACTTGAAAAGGTACGGGGATTGGTACAGCTCTACACGAAGGAAGTGCTTGAGACACGGATAGATGGAGATGAAGCAATCATCAATATACCACTCCGGTTAGCTCACTCCTCAACATGGATAATGTCAAAACAGAACCTTGCAGAGGATATTATCAAGCACACAAAGGTTAACGAGGTGGTCTTCACAGAGAGGTATAATGAAGAGAGCATCGCCTCGTTTAGAGCAGGTCAGGCATTGCCGAGGTAGCCAAGCGGCCCACGGCGCCGGTCTTGAGAACCGGTGGGGCCTTGCCCCGCGGGAGTTCAAATCTCCCCCTCGGCGCTATGATCTTACCTATAGAAGGGTTGGAAACTAAATCGAAATGGTTATCATGTAATATGGTTGTATGAGCCGTTGAAGGTAAGAATTGGACTCTCTGGCGGATTGTTTGATGCGAATTGCGATACTCGGTGGCACAGGTAATATTGGTAAGGGGCTGGCTCTCAGATGGGGTTCTAAGCATGAGATAATAATAGGTTCAAGGATGCGTTCAAAGGCTGAGCGTGCCGCGGAGGAGTACAGAGAGGTTCTATCCGCGGTAGCGTCCAGTCGAGGTCAGGTCAGAGGGGCAGCGAATAGAGAGGCTGCCATGGCCGCGGAGATTGTGGTGATCGCCGTTCCGTACAGTGCCATGAGAGAGCTCGCTGATGCAATCCGACCTGTGCTGGAAGATCAGATAGTGATCTCTCTCGTGGTTCCGATGGAGAGGAGTAACTCCTATCTAAGGTATAGAGCGCCGCCAGATGGGAGCGCAGCGATGGAGCTGAAGAGATTACTACCTGACACAGTCAGGGTTGTTGCTGCGTTTCACAATCTGCCTGGTGAGAAGCTGCGTCGGATCGATATGCAGCTTGATTGCGATGTGGTGGTATGTGGCGATGGCGATGCAATGAGAGTGGTTGGGGCGTTGATTGAGGAGATCGATGACCTGCGGGTTCTTGACGGTGGCGGACTGGAAGACTCTGCAATGGTAGAATCACTCACACCATTCTTGATAAACATTGCCAAGCGTAACAATCTATCTGAACTCGGGATCAAGTTCGTATGATGGAGCTGTATAAAAAACTTTTTTCAAAACTTGGTGATCAGCACTGGTGGCCCGCTGAAACACCATTCGAGGTGGCAGTCGGTGCAATACTCACACAGCAGACCAGGTGGGAGAACGTTGAACGCGCCATAACAAACCTGAAGAGAGCAGGACTCTTGGAAGCTGAAGCACTTGCCACAGTAGAGATAGAAGCGATCGAAGAGCAGATACGATGCACAGGATTCTACCACCAAAAAGCAGAACGATTGAGAGAAATAGCCAGATACTTCTCAAAAAACGGTAACAAAATCCCAAACAAGCCAACAGAAAGACTGCGAAGAGAACTATTAGACATAAAAGGCGTTGGAGACGAAACCGCAGACAGCATCCTCCTCTATGCAGCCGAGAGACCAAAATTCGTAATCGACGCATACACGAGGCGGATAGGCGAGTGCATAGGCATAAAAGGCAACTACAGAGAGCTCCAGCGACACTTCGAAGAGAGACTCCCACAGAACGTAGAACTTTACAAAAACTTCCACGCATTGATAGTGAGATACGCAAAAGAATACTGTAACAAGAAGAGATGCGATGAATGCCTCATCAAAGAAGACCCAAGGATACAAAAGATAGAACCCAGCCGCCCAGAACTCAATGAACGCGAAGAGCTGTGTGAACCGCTGGGAACCGATCAGCCACCAGAGACTATCTTCAAGACCACGATCTCACCATCGGAGGAAACAGAATCATCAAACGGCTTAGGAACACCACCCTGAAGCACCACCACCGTCTCAGGATTGATGCCAAAGTGCTCCAGCAGATCCTCATATGTGGTAGACTCTGCCACCCAAAGAGACTCTCTACGAAGACCACCATCAAGATGCAGAGCAACAGTTATCTTAAACGACACTACTCCTCATCCAAAAAATCCTCAACTCCCTCCACTTCACCCTCACCCTCTGCAAGATCTTCAAGATTCTCCACAAGGAGCTTATCCTCAAACTCCTTCTGCTTCTTCATACCCTTTCGCTCAACAACCCTGCGCTTAAAACCTGACATAACCTACATCTCCCAGAGAGTTGATTAACAACCTCAATACTAATAAAACTTCCCACAAAGAGTCTCCATCCTGCCCGATGCGGTCTGAGGTTATCCAGACTCATCAGTAGTACAAGGGTTGTAACAGCTAAAGCAGAAGGACTTGAGATCCATTTTATTTACCTTCCACCTTACTCGCCTGACCCTTACTCGCCTGACCCGAGTCCCATTGGATCTATTTGGTGAAAGGAAGCAGGGCTATTCGAGGCATTGGGTGGAAGAGTTTATTAGTGCAGAAAATTAGAAGAATGACTATGGAAGAGTCAAACGCTTCATCTATGTACTATGCTTCAACTGAGAGCCGATAAAGGTTGGCATCGAGCCGGCAGAGCACCATCGAGGGCACCTGTTATGAGGGTACCTGTTATTCCGAGTGCGATTTCCCGGGGGTTGTGACACTCGGTGAGCGTGTATTTTTATATATCTTGATGTGGAGGTATGGGTTATGGTCTTTTGTGGCAGGGCGGTTGCGTGTGGTGCTGGGACGATAGTGAATGCTATATCGACGTTGCGGGGTGCTGCTTTTGCTCTTGATATTCATACTGTTGCAGAGGTTATGTTGAGTGAGGATGAGAAGGGTGTCCGTGGGGTTATTGAGGGTGGTGGTGATGTGCGGCTCATCGAGTTTGCGGTTGAGGATACGCTCTCTCGTTTCGGCTTATCTCTTGGGGGTGTTGTGAAGACCAGTAGTGAGATACCTCAGGCAAGCGGGTTGAAGAGTAGTAGTGCTGCGGCGAATGCAACGGTCTTGGCAACGCTTGCTGCGATCGGTGAGAGTGAGAGTCTCTCGCGTGAGGATGTTGTTAGGATCGGGGTTGGTTCTGCGATTAGGGCGGGCGTTACCATCACAGGTGCTTTCGATGATGCTGCTGCGTCCTGTCTTGGTGGTGTGGTGGTGACAGATAATGAGAAGTGCGAGATTCTGCGACACGAGGAGGTTGAAGCTGAGGTGGTGGCGTATGTGCCGCCGGTGAAGGCTTTCTCCCGGGATGCGAGTCTCTCTCGTGCCAGGCTCATAGCACCGCTCGTTGAGGATGCGAACCGATCTGCTGAAGCAGGGGATTACTGGCATGCTATGACTTTAAATGGCTTGCTTTACTGTGCAGCCCTTGATTTCAGTCCTGAGCCGATACTTGATGCGCTTGAGGCGGGGGCGGTTTCTGCAACTCTCAGTGGCACGGGTCCGTCTTACGTTGCAATAACGGAGGGGGATGCGACCGATGCGGTTGCGAAAGTGTGGGGTCGTATGGACGGAAGAGTCATAAGGACGGAGATCAATAATAGTGGCGCATACGTGATGGAGGGTGAGCTGTGACGCTTCAAGAGGTTCGCGATGAGATAGATCAGATCGATAGGGAGATCATAGCGCTTATACTTAAACGAACAAGACTCGCGGAGAAGGTGCTCATGGAGAAGCGGTCTGAGGATCAGCCTGTTAACGATGAGGCGCAGAATCAGATCGTTCTCAAACGGGCGGCTGAGTATGCTACCGAGTTGAATCTTGACGCTGGAGAAGTAAAAAATATTTTTAAAATTTTAATTAAGATGAATATTGAGAAACAGAAGGAGTTGATGGGCGAAGGAAACCTCCCCTAAGGGAGTTTGATGGTCATCTGCTTTTGATGTGGATCAGTGCGAGAAGTACTATGCCTATCAGCATCAGAGCGGCCATCCCTGGGCTTGGCGGACTTGTTAGGATCAGTCCTGCTATAGAGCTGTTGACCGGTCTTTTCATATAGGTGTCTCTTATCGTTACGTTATATCTCTCGTCTGTCGCTCTTTTCTTCGCTGGTTTTACTTCGAGTGTGAAATTGTAGAAGGTCCTACCCTCTTCTGCTCTCCAGGTGAGTCTTCCTTCGGTTTTGAACTCTCCTGTGCTCATTCCCTGACCGTGGAGTCTTGCAGTGATCTCGTTATTCGGTGTTTTGAATGATACTGTGTGGGTTCCTGGGTTGGTGGTCGTTATTATGACTGTGTAGTTTCCTGTGCTTCCAGTCTTAACCTCCTGTTCTGCTGGATCACATGTGATCTTGACACTTGCAATCCCTGGTCGAATCAATATTATCAGGATTACAAGCATATAGATCGTTTTATTTATGCTTTTTACTAATTTTATTCCTCCTCTTCCTCTCGGGTGGCAGTGCGATATGATCTCTGCACCAGACCAAGACAGAATATATTCTTAGCTTATTGTATTTAGAACTTTCCACTTTATACAATTGTTTATTATGATGGTTATTGTGATACAACTTACTCGGTCAAGCTTTTAAGGTTCCCACTATCCGTTCTTCGTGTTTCTTATAGACTTCTTCTGTTGCGGTCAGGCATGCCTCGCAGATGTGTCTTGTCTCTTCGGTATAGTATGGTTCTTCAAAATTAGGTACGGTGATCGTTACCTCTGTAGAGTGGCACGTCTCTCTTCCCGCATAGGTCGAGCCTCGAAGAAGCGAGAAGTTGGCGTCGAGTCGTAAAAATAAATTCCATTTATATCACATCCAAAATTCTTGTCCGCATTTGATACAATATTTAGCTGATTTTGGGTTTGGTTTCCCACACCTTGAACAGTATTTTATATTTTCCCCTGTTGGCGGCTCTTGTCCAAATATCTTTATCTCAATTGGAAATTTTGATCCTTTAACAGTATACTCTAACTCTTGATCATGCTCTTTTACTACAATAATTCCTCGAACTTGTCTATCTTTAGCGAGGTTTTCGCTGACCCATACCATGTACTTCTGAATCTGACCAACAGCTTTATATGAACCTGCGCCTCTTTTTAATTCCACTACAACAAAGTTTCCATTCTTATCTCTGCAAAGAATATCGATGTAACCAACAGAAGTTGGATACTGATTACCAACAAGTTCTACTCCTTCTTCTAAAATTTCAGGATTTGATATTATGGAAGCTTCAATCTCAGATTCTAACACCTCGCTAACCGCTTCAGTTTCTTCAAAGTCATCAAGACTCCATTCTTTTTCTTTTTTAATTTCATTAATTTTTTCTTCGAAGTTTTCGATTTTTGGTAATTTGTTTTTGTAGTCTTTTATAGCTTCATAAATGAGATTTGGTATAATAAATTCTATCCTAACATTCCCTTTAGCAGTTATATAGAATGTCCAATACCCAACACCTATCTTTACCAATTCGTCTCCAAATTGCCAGAAACTGTATTCTTCATGTTGCTCTTGTGGAAAGATTATTAATCCCGCACCTGATTTTACTTTGAATCTTTGTTCCTTTAATTCTTCATCAAATAATAGATTAAAAAGATGCGTCCATTCTTTTGTATCAATTTCAAAATAGGCGATACTACCAGTTTCTTTATCTACTCTTACATAAAAATCAGACAGAAACCCATATTTGTCTTCACAGTCTGGATATTCTTTTCTTCTATCCTCGGCTTCCTTTATAGAATCTTGGATTCTTATTGGTATATAATGCAAGACAAATGACAAAATCTTCCTATCCAGATCGGACAAATTCGGTATCTTACTTCTAATATTCCGAATCAAAATTTCTGAAGTTTTGTTAATTAACATATTTCTCAGCAATTTATCATCTTCATAAAAACTTTCTTTAGAAAGAAAATCAGGTATATTGTTCAAAAAATCTACAAAAATCTTCATTTTTTCTTTTATTTCTTCTTGCCTTAGATTATATTTTTTCTGTAAGTGTCTTATGCAAATCTTACCAAACCATTTTTTAAAATCTTCTTTGTTGTTGTGATATCCAGATTGTGATGGAATAGAATAAGAAAATATCCATAAAACATCCAAGAGAACGATATCATTCTTCTTGATTATATCATTCACAAATTTTTCTATTTTTTCTTTTGTCTCTCTCATTTTATCTCTCCATCATTCACTATAACTTTGAATTTTATTTAAATGCCCCTTATTTATGAACTCTGACCCGACGCCAATTGCAACTAACGGTTTGCGGACATACGAAGTTCGGCTTTGCCAAATTTGGGCGTAGCGAAGCGCAGCCGTATGTCCGCTGTTAGGCTACGTGCAGTTATAATATCTTTTTCTCCTTCAGATATTGAACTATCTCATTCACAAATTTCTTTCCACTCTCAAGCATTTCTTCAGTTTCCCTCTTGGATATCACAAAAGTGTATTCGTAATCTCCTAATTGTCTTTTCTCAAATGCTCTATTTAACTCTCTCCCCATCTCTTTCGGGAAGACACCTGTTTTTACAAAATGCTCTCCAAAAGCAGAGATTATACCTTTATGAGAGGAAAATGATAGATTTTTCGTGAGCAACATCGCTTGTGCACAGTAAAACATCGCATAGTAGGTTCTTGAAACCGAAGATTCATAATCACCTTCCTTAAGGAGCATTTCAGCACTCTTTAAGTACTTCTTTGCTTTCTCTACCAGAGATTCTATCTCTCTCATGCTGGAATACCTTCTCTTCGCACATTTATGAGTAGTGGGCTATTTATCTTTTTATAATCCTCCTCTGAAATAGGGTAAACCGATATTAACACATTGTATCTCAAATTTATTTCCGTTATTATCTCTATCATTCTGTCAATCTCTTCCCCTGGTTTCACCTTCCCCTCAAGAACGATGAGCAAATCTATGTCAGAGTCTTCTGTAGCGCTACCTCTCGCATAAGAGCCATAGAGTATAATATGCTTTAATCTGTTACCATATAGCTTTTTGATCTCCTTTTTGAATTCCTTAATCGCTTCTTTTGTTTTCATAATTTCCACCATTTATTTAGATGTTAGGAATCATTTATGTTTTTACTGCGTGTTGCCTAACCGTTCTGGGGATATGTGAAGTTCCGAGAGAAGCGAGGAATTTAGACGGAGTGATAGCGAAGTCGGATATGCACCTGTTAGGCGACCCGAAGGGTGAGCCACGATAGTGGCGAAGCGTTTTGCTTGGTGCTCCCATTATACTTACCTCATTAGTTCTTTGAACCTCTCTACTGTCAAATCAGCATCTCTAAGAATGCTCCTTAAGACTTTAGGGTGAAGAATTTTTCCTGAATGATAAGGGACTGTTACCCTTTTACCTTCTCTGTTTTTGTAAATCTTATGGCTTCCGCTTTGGCGGACGAGAACGAATCCAACACGCTCCAAAACCTTGATTACTTTACCAGCAGGCACCCGAGGAAGCTTCTCCCTCATACTGCTACTTCCACAGAAGTCAGGCTGATAGATTCAACGATATGAATATCTTCCCCACTCTCTATCCTATCTTCTAAATGGAGACGAATAGCGTCTTTAATGTTTTCTAAAGCCTCCTCATAACTATCGCCTTGGGTATAACACCCCTGAAGCTCGGGACAGAAGGCAAAATATCCATCCGCATCCCTTTCAATAACCACAGAAAGTCGATAGCTCTTCATAATTACTATAATAGAATTTCCTCTTTAAATAATCTTTTTCTATGACAGTCACCAAGCAAAATGTCGCCTAACGTATCGCGGATAAAAGAAGTTGCCGAAGGCAATTTGGGCGGAGCGTAGCGGAGCTTTTTATCCGCTGTTATCTGCAGGCTTATTTCAATAAGAACTTGGCCCATACCCAACTACCTTATTGGAAGTTTTCTTCTTGGAATTCCCAACTTACTTTCTATTTGTTGTCTGTCTCTATAACTGATAGAATGTTGCGAGGTGTAATTCACAATCATGAACTTCAGAATGTTTTGTGCTATCTCAGAAAAATCCTTTTCCTTAATCTTTTTAGCTAATTCATCGATTTGCAAATTCTTATTATACCACATTAAAATTCCGTGCTTTATCAAAAAGGAAGCAGGAGTCCTATTCCTACTATCTATCATTCCAACAATTTCAGTTAATTTATCAGAGCCTAAAGAATGAACGATCTTATAAATGATGCCATATACAAGCAAAAAGCTAAAATTCCAAAAGATAATTCTTGCTCTTCTTCTTATCTCTTCATCACCTACTTCCTTCCCTTTTTCCTCCTCTTCTGCAATGATTTTCCTTAAGATTTTTGAAATAAGATCAATTAAATCCTGCTGCGCATCTTTACTTTTTATGATCTCAAAGAAAGAAGACAAAATCCTCAGATGGATATTCATTCCCTCTTTAAATATATCCACCGCTTTTCCTTTTTCTAATGAGCCGACACGGTTCTTGATTATACAACCTATAACTTCTCCAGTTTTTATAGCTCTTCTTAACTCCTTCATTAAATGATCATCTTCATCAGGTTCTTCTTCCTCTATTTCTTCTTTGGCTTCTTCTATTTCATCTTCAATACTCAATCTTTTCGCTCTTTCTCTTTCAGGTGTTGTATCTACTGGTAAGGCTGCCTTTATAATAGCATCGGCTTGTTCGTCAAAGAATTTGACTTCTTCCTTAAATAGTGTCACTGGTTCATATTCGCCAAATAAACCCACGGCATTATGTACAATTTCATCTAAGATTTTTGGACTTTTAGAGTGATGAGCTAAGAAAACCGCAATGTAAGCCTTTTCTTCTATATGTAGATTTTGCATTAGTTTTTCTATTTCTCTCATTATTTCGTCTTCGTCAATATGTTCAGCAAGATATTTAGCAGCAAAGAAATAATAAAGATAAGGATAACTAAACGAATAATTATTAAAACTATCTCTTGAAATTATTAGGCTTAATTTCTGTAGGAGTATTTCTTGGTTGATTGGCAAAATATACTTTTCCTTATATATCTTCATAAAAGAGCTGAAATCTTCGGGTGATAAGCTGTACTTTCTCTGCTTATAGATATAAAATGCCAACTCTGTTAAGAAGTTTACATATATATCAATCTCATCATTTCTTACGCCCTGTTTTCTTAAATAGAAGTATATAAAGGCTTGGTAACAGTAACCCTGAGAAGTTATCTCTTGGTCAAGTGGCATTGCAGAGGTTTCATAAGTAACTACAGCAGATAGGATAAAGAACGGATATGCGGGCATAATTCCCCTTCCAATAATTTTTCCTAAGATAGAATTTATCAATTCGATTTTTCTATCAATTTCACTATAACTATCAATTTCGCTATAATAGTCTACGATTTCCATATCCTTTAAAGACACCCACTTTTTGACCAATTCATATCGCAAAGATGGTTTAAGTTCTCGAATCCTAAAATAGATAAAGTCTCCAATTAATTTTTCATTTTTGACATTTAAACAGAAAATGTCATCAACAATAAGAACACAACGAGGATAATTTGACAAATCATTGAGATGTTTTTCCTTATTTTTGGCAAGGTGGAAATCGTCTAATATCGGAATTATCCGCTCTTTCTCAATCTTATTGATATCCATATTTTTCGTGTTGTATTGTTTACGAAGTGAATCTATTATTTTATTTTCTATTTTTCCACGATAGCGATTTTTTCCATCAGAAATGTAAACCGGAATAAAATTCATCCTACGTAACTCTTTAAATATCATTTTACATAACGTAGTTTTACCCGATTGGCTTTCTCCAGCTATGACGATTTTAGGATAATCTAAGATATTTTCGAGTAATTCTTCTGTATTTACCTTTTCTTCGGGTTCTTTCAAATAATCGTATTTATCTAATTCAGGATGCACGAATATATCGTCTAAGACCATCTCTTTAACCTCTGTAAGCATCTCTGCGTTTCGTAAGAAATTTTCAAACTCTTCAGTTATCTTTAATCCTCTAATCTTCATTTCTTCTTCAATGAATTCCTTCAATCCTTCATAAACATCAGACCATGCTTCATCTCTATCCGGGAAAGTGGAAATAGGTTTCCCATCGGTCGGTAAAGCTAATAATTTATATTTAGATATGTCTTCGTCATCTTCCCACCCGCAAGGGGATAAAATAATTGGAATAACTTGAGTTCCTTTTTTTATTTTGTAATTCTATCGCTTTTTTCTTTTCTTTTTTACAGCTTGGCGAATCTAAAAAATTAGCGGAAATAAACAAACAAATAATATCTGCATCTTCTAAATTATAATCGATTTTGCTTTGGTAATTTTCACCGGGCAATATCATCCTATCATACCATTCTTCAACTAACCCTTTATCTTTCAAGGGAGCAAGATGTTTTCTAAACTCCTCAATAAAAGGTTTTTCATCATCGTGTGAATAACTAATAAAAATTTTCAATTTGTTATTCATTTCTTCCAAACCTTCCTCCTCCATGATTTGCTTTAATGTTCCTCATCATTCTCTTTAAGCTTGCAGATAACGTTCTGGGGATATGTGAAGTTTTGCACTGCGAAGTTTTGGCGTAGCCAAAGGCGAAGCCACATATCCTCATGTTAAGTGACCGAGCGGAGCGAGGCAAGGCACGAAGTTGCCGTAGAGTCGGCGGAGCAGTGGCATAATCATCAAAATTTTCATAATTTTTATTTTATAGTTCAATCGTTACACTTCCTTCTGGGCCAGTAATTATCATATTCTCTCCTGTGAGAATAACAATGTAATTTCCTACCTTCACTATATTATTTCCACCAATGATTATTCTTCTTCCATCCTTTCCTTCAGTCCAATCTCCTCCAGGAGGAATAGGTACTCTTCTCCCATCCCTTCCTTCAGTCCAGTCCCATCCTGGAGGGATTGGGATCCTATGACCATCGCGTCCCTCTGTCCAATCCCAACCAGGAGGTATTGGTATTCGTCTTCCACATCTACCTTCAGTCCAGTCCCATCCTGGTGGAATAGGGACCCTTCTTCCATCTCTACCTTCAGTCCAATCCCAATCAGCTGGTATAAACACCTTTCTTCCATCCTTTCCTTCAGTCCAATCTCCCCTCATGTTTATCTACCCCCTTACTACTCATCAACATAAATGTATACATTTCACTGCAATCATGGAGCCCGATTTTTGCTTATCTTGTTATATACGAACTTAGTTCGGATATCACTCCTAATTAGCATTATATCCGAACTCCTCTTTTACTTGTCATCTCTTTTTGTTTGGATCCAGAGTATTCTTAGTTTTCTTGAGGATCTTTTCAATAGAGAGGGGTGTTAGTCTTCTCCCAGTATGCGTTCTTCGTGTTTCTTATAGACTTCTTCTGTTGCGGTCAGGCATGCCTCGCAGATGTGCCTTGTCTCTTCTGTATAGTATGGCTCTTCAAAGTTCGGTACGGTGATCGTTGCTCTGTAGAGTGGCACGTCTCTCTTCCCGCATAGGTCGCACTTCTTTGCCGTGACTGGTTCGCGCGCTTCGTTTGCTTCGTGTAGGTGGGCTGTGCATGATTCGCAGAGCCCTTTCCATGTTCCTGTTGGGTATGTCCTTCTGAACCTTGGCATGAATACTTTCACTGGGCATAGTGTCGGTCTGCTTACGCCGCATAGGTCGCAATCTGCCATTATTCTATTCACCTCATAATCCTATAGTTACTGCTGCGTTCATCGCCCATTGTAGGAATGGTGCCGGGTAGACGCCTATCGCTATGACTATGATGACTGCGACAAGCATTGCAAGTAGGTATGCGCGTGGTTCTCTCAGTCTCTCGCCTGCCGGTGGGAGCACGTACATGTATTTCACAAGCCTTGCATAGTAGTAGAGTGAGAGTGCGCTGTTGAGTATGGCGACCACGACGAGTGTGATGTATCCTGCGTGTATGGCTGATGAGAAGAGGACGAACTTGCTCACGAATCCTGCTGTTGGCGGTATCCCTGCGAGTGCGAAGACGAATATCATCATCGCAAAGGCTGTCAGTGGAGCACGCTTTGAGAGTCCTGCAAAGTTATCGATATAATCGGCGTCTGGGAGGTCTTTCTTCTCCTGTGTGAGCATGTATACGACAGCACCAGTGGCTATAAAGGCTCCTGTCTTCATGAATGCATGACTCAGTACATAGAGTATTCCTGCGCTCATCGCAAGTGGCGTCATTATGACGAGTGCCATTGAGATATAACCTGCCTGTGCCACAGAGGAGTATGCGAGCATGCGCTTGATGCTCTTCTGTGAGATTGCCACCAGGTTGCCGTATGTCATCGTTATTATTGCAAGTATGAAGAAGACGTTCTGCATGTCGAGTTTCAATGCTATGAGTGCAACGAGGAAGACCTTGAATGCTGCTGCAAAGCCCATCTTCTTGGAGCCTGCTGCAAGCAGTGCTGAGACCAGTGTGGGCGAGCCCTCGTATGTGTCAGGTGCCCACATGTGGAATGGCACGAGAGCCATCTTGAATGTGAAGCCTGCAATGAGGAATATGAGGATTGCAATCCCGGTTGTGGATGCGAGCCCGTTTGCTCCTATGTATGCTGATATTGCTTCGAGGTTTGTGGTTCCTGTTGCGCCGTAGAGGAGTGAGAATCCGAAGAGGAGTATTGCTGATGAGATGCTGCCTATGACATAGTACTTCATCGCGGCTTCCACTGATTTTGGGTTGGTCTTGTTAAAGCCTGCAAGCGCGTATGTTGACATGCTTGCAAGTTCGAATCCGATGAAGAGCGTTAGGAGGTCGTTTGCCGAGGCAACGACCATCATTCCGAGTGTTGCAAAGAGCAGGAGCCCGTAGTACTCGTCTTGATAACTGTCTTCTCTGTAGCGTCGTATGGATGCTATCACTACGATGAACGAGACTGCGAGGAAGACCAGTTTGAAGAACTGTGAGAACGGGTCTATGGTGTATGCATCGTAGAAGTATGTAGCAACCCTCTGGCTCTCCCATAAGACGCCAGTTCTGAGTATATCTGCGATGGCTACTATGAGTGTCAGCCCGGTGATGCATCCAAGCCCTTTCTTGAAACGGGTTGGTATGAAGAGACCAAGGAATACCACGACCAGTCCCATGATCACAACGATCAATTCGGGTGTAAGATATGGGTAGTTTAGACAGTTCATATTATATGCACCCCCGCAAGGAGTGTGTTAGCACCTGCTTGCATAAAGTTCCAGACCGGGTCAGGATTCACTCCGAAGAATATCACAAGCAATAGTAGTACTGCCATTGAGAGCATCTCGTAACCTGCCAGATCGTGAATGTGCCCCAGTTTTTCATTGAATACGCCGAACATTGCACGCTGCATTGCCCAGAGGTGATAACCTGCTGTTACCGCGATACCTCCGAATACTGTTATCAGGACGTAGATGAAGAGTGTTGTGATCGCTCCTGTGAGCACTGTGAACTCTGCTATAAACCCGCTCATCCCTGGGAGCCCGAGGGATGCGAGGAATCCACCGAGCATGAGGAAGGTGAGCTTTGGCATCTTCTGCACAAGCCCCCCGAGGTCATCTATGATCCTTGTGTGGGCACTGTGCTGTATCACTCCACACGACATGAAGAGTATGCATGTGATCAGTCCGTGTGAGAACTGCTGGTACATGGCACCTGTCAGAGATAATGGCACGAGGCTTGCAAATCCAAGCGTGACATAGCCCATGTGGCTCACACTCGAATATGCAACCATCTTCTTCAGATCCTTCTGTGCGAGAGCGAGGAAAGCTCCATACACGATGCTCACAACGCCGATTATTGCAATCACTGTGATCACAAGCGAGGTGTTTGTGGTCTCTGGAAGCATTGGCATCATCACCCTGAATAAGCCGTATCCGCCCATCTTGAGGAGGAGGGCTGCTAGGATGACACTGCCCGCGGTCGGCGCTTCAACGTGTGCGTCAGGGAGCCACGTGTGGAATGGCACGGCTGGCATCTTCACGATGAATCCGAATAGGAGTGCGAAGAATATCACGTCTTTCACAACAGGGCTGAAGCTTGGATACTCTTTGAGGAGGTGGAGTATGTCAAAGCTCGGATACCCTGTCTGTGCCCATGCGATGAAGTAGAGTGCGAAGATTGCAAGGAGCATCACAAGGCTTGCGATGTGGGTGTATATGAAGAACTTGATTGCTGCATAGTCTTTGCGGGGTCCGCCCCAGATGCTTATCAGGAAGTACATCGGAACGAGTGTGATCTCCCAGAAGATGTAGAAGAGGAAGAAGTCGAGTGATGAGAATACTCCGATTACACCCACCTGTTCGAGGAGGAGTAATCCGTAGAAGCTGCTTGTCTGCTTGGTCTCGCCCAGTGCAAAGATGATGGTTAATGGGACCACGATGTTTGCCAGGAGAATGAGCGGCATACTGATGCCGTCCACGCCCAGCTTGTAGGTGATACCGAGCTGCGGAATCCAGTCATAGGTTTCAACGACCCACATCGTGGACGGGTCCACCTGCAGGTACATCTTGATTGTTATTATGAGCGGTATGATAGACGCGATTATTGCAGTGATCCGTGCCTGGTTTCTCGTTCTTGATATGAATGATATGATCGCACCCACGAGTGGTATCAGCATCATCAAGGATAAGAGTGGTAGACTCATAGTATACCTCCTCCATGGAATAAGAATAACATCAGTGCGACAACACCCATCACCACAAAGGCAGCATAGTGCTGCACCACACCTGTCTGGATCCGTCTGATGACCTCTCCAACCATGATCAGAATCCAGCTTATGCCATCGATGATTCCGTCAATTATTCTGCGGTCGATGAACTCTCCAAGGAGCGCAAGAACGCGGTGGACGATTGTGATTGCCACGAACTCGGTGTATATCTGATGCTGATAGTATCGGTTCAATAGTAATCTGTATATCGGATTTCTCTTCGATATTATGCTGCTCATCCTGAAGACTCTCTTGTTATATATTAGCCATGAGATCACAAATCCAAGCACGCCCACGATTATCGGCATATAGAAAAGCAGTGCTGGTGGGTGTGCGTGTTCGGTCGCGAGGTGATGCCCTCCAATCTCTGCAGCCTCCTCTATCAGATGCTCTGAATACGTGTGCTCAAGGAATCCACTGAAGGCACCGTGCGCTGCAAGCCCGAAGAAGAGTGCAAGCACTGCAAGGATCACCAGAGGCACCGTCATCGATGGTGGTGACTCGTGAGCATGATAATCCGTTCTCGGTTCTCCTGTGAATGTCATGAACCATAATCTGAATATGTATATACTTGTGAGAAGCGCTGCTATGATCCCAAAGGCATAGGGTATTATGTCACCCGTGTGTGCCCAGTACGAATACGCTGCCTCGATTATTGCATCTTTACTGTAGAACCCTGCAGTCGGTGGTATGCCTGAGAGTGCAAGGGATGCTATGAGCATCGTTATACCTGTGATCTTCATCTTGCCAAGCGCTCCACCCATCTGGCGCAGATCCTGAAGTGCAAGACCATGAATCACGCTTCCTGCACAGAGGAATAAGAGTGCTTTGAAGAATGCATGGCTGATAAGGTGGAATAGTGAGACGCCAACGACCTCTGCACCAACCACTATACCTGTTCCAAGTGCGAGCATCATGTATCCAAGCTGGCTCACGGTCGAGTACGCAAGCACTCGTTTGATATCGTTCATCACAAGCCCCATCGTGGCTGCGAAGAGTGCTGTGAATCCGCCGATGTATGCAACCACTATAAGTGCGTCAGGAGAAGCAAGGAAGATCGGGAAGGTACGGGCTACAAGATAGACGCCTGCCGTTACCATGGTAGCGGCATGGATGAGTGCTGAGACCGTGGTTGGCCCCTCCATTGCATCAGGTAGCCACACGTGTAAGGGGAACTGCCCGCTCTTACCCACTGCACCTCCGAAGAAGAGCAGTGTGATTATGGTTAACTGGGCTGGTGGTATGTGTTCGATCGCTGCAAACATCGTCTGGAACTGCAGAAGATATGCGCCGTCCGGGACGGTGAAGTCTCTGATGTTCAGATAGAGTACGATTATTCCTGCGAGGAATAGCACATCACCAACGCGTGTCACAAGGAAAGCCTTCTTTGCAGCGGCTGCTGCACTGGGCTTGCGGTACCAGAATCCGATCAAGAGATACGAGCATAAGCCCACAAGTTCCCAGAACATGAAGAACTGGAGTATGTTATCTGATAGTGCCACTCCGAGCATGGCGGCTGTAAATAGCGAGGTCTCTGCAAAGTACCTCGGCTTTGCCGGGTCATGAGCCATGTATCCAACCGAGTACACCTGGATCAGGAAGCTTACGAAGGAGACCATACATAGCATGGCTGCTGCAAGTGGGTCTATCAGTATCCCGAAGTCAAGGAAGGCAAACCAGTGCCATGACTGCTCCACCACTCCACCATGGTATATCTCGGCGAGAGTACCTGCCGATATTACGAATGCAGCGAATATCGTGAGTATTGCAAGAATTCCCCCGTTTGCTGGAAGCTTCTTCCCGAAGAAGAGCGTCAGCACAAAGGAGATTATGGGCAAGAGTACGATCAGGTATGCAAAGTCCTGGAACACTTTTACCACCTCAGGATGTTAATGTTACGAAGATCGATCGTGTCTCTCACCCTGAATAGTGCTATCAGTATCGCAAATCCGATAGCTGCTTCTGCTGCTGCAATAGCTATTGAGAATAGCGCAAAGACCTGTCCAGCGGTGTTGCCATGATAGCTTGCAAAAGCCACTAGGTTGAGGTTTGCAGAGTTCAGGAGTATCTCAAGACACATCAGTATTCTGATGCCGTTTCGCTGTGAGATTATACCGTATATCCCGATGGCAAAGAGTACGCCAGAGAGAAGAAGATAATAGTTGAGTGGAACCATTCAGGCATCACCTCCATTCTTGCGTGCAAGATACACCGCGCCGATCAGGGCTGCAAAGAGAAGTATGGCAAGCACTTCAAATGCGAGCACGAAATCCCTGAATATGGCATCTGCAATCGACGAAAGCATGATATAAGTCGGCTCTCCAAAGCGTATCTCAACGACCGAGATGGCATAGACGCCAAGAAAGGCAAGTGCGATTATGGCTGATATGCCCTTTGAGACAAAACCCATCGTGCTCATTCCAAGACCTCCTTTCGTGTCAGCATTATCGTGAAGAGCACGAGTATGATCACTGCTCCAACATAGACCAGTACCTGTATGGATGCAAGGAACTCTGCATTCAATGTGATGAAGAGCGCTGCAATGGCGATCATCATCCCTGCAAGATAGATGGCACTGTGAACGATATTCTTTGACTGCACCACCATGAATGAAGAGAACGCTGCTGCCAAGGCGATTGCAGCGAATACAAGTAGGTCTAAGCTTGGTTCAACAATTAATGAATCTATTAACTTCAATGGGTCTAACATAATCTTGTCACTCCTTGAATAACAGCCTGTCCGGGTTATATATCATCATCTCTTTGCTGCGAGTTGCAAGCTCATACTTCTTCGTCATCACCATCGCATCCATCGGGCATGTATCAACACAGAGACCGCAGAACATGCACTGGCCAATATTGACCTGCGGATACCATTTATTATGTCTCACTATCCGTATTGAGCCGTTTGGGCAGTTCATCTCGCAGATGCCACACCCTATACACCGATCCTCGCTCACTGCATGGAGGCCCCTGAACGCATCTGCTATCTCCATCCGCTCATAAGGGTACTGGACTGTTACGACTGGGCGATCACCGATCTGGAAGAAGTGTTTTATGGTGACCGCAAGCCCTTTCATCACACCGCACATCAACCAGTTCTTGCTTATCCATCCCACCTATAGAACACCTCCTGCAACGAGCAGTCCTGTTATAAAGACGTTGAAGAGGGCAAGAGGTAGCATCACTTTCCACCCAATGTCAAGTATCTGATCAACCCTCACCCTCGGGACGGTGGCACGGAGCCACATCGTGAAGAATATGATCACAAGAACCTTCAGTGTGAACCAGACAATCGATGTGATGATCGGCGGGATCATCGGTATCATCGGGCCATGCCAGCCCCCAAAGTAGAGGGTTGTCATTATGGCAGCGATCCCGAATAGGTGAGCGTACTCTGCAAGGAAGAAGAATGCAAACTTCATCCCACTATACTCTGTGAAGAAGCCTGCCACGAACTCTGACTCGGACTCGTGGAGGTCAAAGGGTATCCTGCTCATCTCTGCAATCGCTGCAACGAGGAAGATTATGAATCCGAGTGGCTGGAGGAAGACGAACCATATCTTATCCTGGAATTCTACGATCTCCTGCAGGCTAAGAGACCCGGTTATAAGCACGATTCCGATAATGGTCAGGACCATCGGTATCTCATAGGAGAGGTCCTGCGCCGCTGCACGAAGCGCTCCCAAGAGCGAGTACTTGTTGTCAGATGCCCATCCGCCGATCAGGATACCGATCGGTGATATTGCAGATACGGCCATCACGTAGAGTATTCCCATCGGGAGGTCCGATATTATGGCGCCACAACACCCGAATGGGATAGGGATGAAGACTAGGAGCGCCGGGACAAACGCTATCATCGGGGCGATGAAAAAAAGCCACTTATCTGCGCGCCTTGGCATCAGATCCTCCTTTGAGAGGAGTTTAACGCCGTCAACGATCGGCTGCAAGAGGCCGTGATACCATGTTATCATAGGACCGAGTCGTGCCTGCGCATGACCAAGCACCTTCCGCTCCATCCATGTGAGAAACATCACCATCAGAGCCACACCAACAAGTAGGAGGGCAGATTCCACGAGGATAATTATGAGCTTCGGTGCGATCGGGATCCCAAGTGCATCGGAGTAACTCTGCATACGCTGGAGTATCCCTGCCGAGCTCAGTATGAATGCAATAATATCATAGATGTTCTCGAATATCATCTGTCAACATCTCCAAGAGCGATATCAACTATTCCAAACGTTGCTACAAGATCAGGGATCTTCAACCCCTCAACCATCTGCGGGAGAGCCTGCAGGCTGCAGAATGGTGGCGAGCGTATCTTAACCCGGTAGGGTCGGGTGCTCCCATCACTCACGATGTAAAATCCGAGTTCTCCCTTCGGTGCTTCTATCCTGCTGTACACCTCGCCCTCTGGCGGGGTGAAGATTCGTGGAAAATGCGCCTTCACTGGCCCTCCTAGGTGTTCAATCCTGTCGAGTGCCTGTTCAGCGATGTAGAGTGACTCGTACATCTCATCCATCCGCACGATGTAGCGCGCATACGTGTCGCACTCGGGCCTTGTGCATGCCTTGAAGTCGAGCTCCTCATAGACCGAGTAGGGATCATCCTTCCTAATGTCATACGAAACGCCTGAACCCCGGAGCATCGGTCCTGTGACACCGTAGTTTATCGCATCCTCAGGGCTCAACATGCCGATGCCTTTCATTCTCATGAGCACGATCTCGTTCTCATTGATGAGCTGGGCATAGTCATCGAGCCGCTTCGGCATATCTCTGAGGAATGCCTTTGCCTTATCTATGAAGCCCTCCGGGATATCTCCACGCACACCACCCGGTCGGATGTAGTTGAAGGTCATCCTAGCACCTGATAGGGATTCGAATAGCTCGAGTATCTTGTGCCGTTCCCTGAAGCCATATATGATCATCGTGGCTGCGCCGAGGTCGAGCAGGAGAGAGCCTATGCAGACGAGGTGGTTAACGATTCTGTTCAACTCCATAACAAAGACCCGGAGATACTCAGCCTTCTTCGGAACCGTGATCCCTGCAAGGTCCTCAACCGCCTTTGTGAAGCCATAGTTATTGGTCATTCCAGAGATGTAATCGAGCCTGTCAGTGTATGGTATGAACTGGAGGTACGATCTAGACTCAGCGATCTTCTCAATGCCCCTGTGAAGCTGTCCGATGATCATCTCCACGTCTTTGATCGTCTCCCCTTCCATCGTCAATAAAAAACGGAGAACACCATGAGTGCTTGGGTGCACAGGGCCCACATTCAGCTGGTACTCTTCAGTTCTTGCCATCTAATGCCTCCTCTCTCAAAATCTTTGAAGCGTCTTGTGTCACAACGTCCTTCCCATTCTCATCGATATAGACGTACTGGTCAACACTCATATCATAGTCCCTCCTGAGCGGATGCCCATCCCATGGGTCAGGGAGGAGGATTCTTCTGAGGTCTGGATGCCCCTTGAACTCTATTCCAACAAGGTCGTAGGTCTCACGCTCCATCCAGTTCGCTCCACGCCATACCGCTGTCACAGAATCGACAACAGGGTTCTCACGATCGAGCTTGACCTTGAGAACGATGTTCTCCTTACGCGCGTACGACCAGATGTGATAGACAACTTCCATCCGCTCAACATAATCGGTGCCTGATATGAGTGATAGGTGATCGAAGCCTGAGTCATGGAGGAAGTTGCAGATCTCAAGGAGAGCCTCAGGCTTCAGAACAAGACCTGGTTTTCCATCCTTCTGGAGGTACGTCTCGATTACAGCATCACCGAATCTGGTCTTGAGTTCACTCTGTATACTCATTTGTTAAGCCCCCATCTTATACCAACGCCTTCCTCTTTAATGAGCTTTCGAAGCTGAATCAGGGCATATAACCACGCTTCGGGCCTTGGTGGACACCCAGGGACGTATATATCCACTGGGATGATCTTGTCAACACCTCTCAGCACCGAATAGGAGTCCACGAACGGTCCGCCTGAGATTGCACAGCTTCCAACAGCGATCACCCACTTTGGCTCTGGCATCTGCTCGTACAGCCTCTTCAGGCGTGGTGCCATCCGCTTCGAGACGGTTCCAGCAACGAAGAGCAGGTCAGCCTGTCTTGGTGTTGCTCTGAAGACCTCGCTTCCGAATCTGGCGATGTCGTAGTGCCCCATCGAAACAGCCATCATCTCAATTGCGCAACAGGCAAGACCCGATGTCACAGGCCAGATCGAACAGAGCCTGCCCCAGTTAACAAACTGGTCAACGAGAGCCAGAATGATGTTCTGGTCTCTCTTCTCAGCCCGATCCTTTGCATACACAAGCGTGTTCAAGAGCCCGGTACTCTTCAAGAGAGCTGCTGCATCCTCCTCTTTAACCTTGCGCTTATACTTCGATGTGTCGATCTTCGTTGCATCGATGACTGTGACCTTCTCTTTATCTACTGAGCCCACTTCAGCGCCTCCTTCTTCACAAGATATATCAAACCGATCACCAGAATTCCGATGAAGATGAACATCTCAACGAATGCGATGAATCCAAGATTCTTGAAATGAACCGCCCACGGATACATAAAAGCCATCTCAACGTCGAAGATGAGGAATGCGATCGCATACATATAGTACTGGAGATTGTGGTGGAACTTTGTATCACCAATCGTCACTTCACCACACTCATAGATCTCGGTCTTAACATCGGATGGAGCGCTTGGCCTCACAACCCGTGAGAGAAACAGCGCGATGAAGACAAAAGCAACTCCAACAAATGTCAGCATGGCAACAGGAAGATAATTATCGGTAACGCTCATCATGTATCACCACTAAAAAAGGTAATGGTATAAAAGTGTTATGAAATTATTTTAGACCTCAAACCTTATCAACATAGGGTCTCCGAGCGATATACCTAACTTAAGAAACTGCCCAGTGGGTGGTAAATCTTTATATTATGGGAGCAGTAATGTAGCAGGCTACAGGTAAAATACATTATATGGTATACTTTATCTATGATAAAAGTTGATTGATTGGAAGGGAAATACATTATGGGAAAAGGAAGATATGCAGCTCGCAAGCTAAAAAGGGATCGTAAGAAGTTCAGATGGAGTGATGCCCATTATGCCAGGCGTGCTCGAGGTCTGAATGTGAAGGCTGACCCACTCGGAGGTTCGCCACAAGCACGTGGTATTGCTCTTGAAAAGATCGGAGTTGAAGCAAAACAACCGAACTCTGCCATACGCAAGTGTGTGAGATTACAGTTAATCAAGAATGGACGGCAAGTCTCAGCGTTCTGTCCGGGCGATGGCGCCATCAATTTCATCGATGAACACGATGAAGTTCTTATCGAACGGATCGGCGGTCGAATGGGTGGTGCGATGGGTGATATCCCTGGAGTCCGATTCGAGGTTGTGGCTGTGAACAATGTGCCACTCATAGAGATGGTGCGTGGTAGGAGAGAGAAACCGGTGAGGTGATCTCGCATGAAGATCTTTGGAGAATGGGACGTTTCCGAAGTCGCAGTGAAGGACATGGGAATGGCAAAGTACATGAATACAAAACCGGTGGCAGTCCTGCACTCTGGTGGTAGGCACGCGCGACAGCAGTTCAACAAATCAAATCTCTCCATCGTGGAACGGTTGATCAACCGTATGATGCGGTGTGAAGAGAACAATGGGAAGAAGATGCTGGCTCACAGGATCGTGAAAGAGTCTTTTGAGGTGATCCATGAGAGGATGAAAGAGAATCCTCTTCAGATCCTGGTGGACGCCATCGTCAACGCCGCTCCAAGAGAAGCGGTTGTGCGCCTCAAGTATGGTGGAATATCCGTTCCCCGATCCGTTGACCCCTCACCCCAGAGGCGCGTAGATATGGCACTCAGGTTTATTACTGAAGGTGCTTACAATAGTGCTTTCAAGTCGAAGCGCTCCATCGTTGATGCGCTTGCAGACGAGATCATTGCAGCTGCGCGCTATGATGTGAAGTCCTATTCCATCAGCAAGAAGGAAGGCTTGGAACGTGTTGCCAAGGCAGCAAGGTGATGAGCGCTCTCTTCAGAGAACAGATGAATTTTAATTGATGGCGGTTTTGATATGGGACGAAGAGAACAGATGGTTGAACGCGTCAAGAGATTGATGGACAAACCAGAGTATATCAGGAACATTGGGATCGTGGCTCACATAGACCACGGCAAGACAACACTGACAGACAACCTGCTTGGCGGTGCTGGGATGATCTCGCAGGAACTTGCAGGAACCCAGCTATTCATGGATTACGATGAAGAAGAACAGGCGAGAGGCATAACGATCAACGCGGCAAACGTCTCTATGGTGCACACGCTGGAGGGAAAGGAATACCTGATCAACCTCATAGATACGCCAGGTCACGTTGACTTCGGTGGAGACGTTACACGCGCCATGCGAGCAGTCGACGGGGCACTCGTTGTGGTTGACGCTGTCGAAGGCACGATGCCACAGACCGAGACCGTGCTCAGGCAGGCACTCCGCGAGAACGTAAAACCCATATTATTCGTAAACAAGGTTGACAGGCTGATAAACGAGCTTAAAGTCGATTCCCAGGAGATGCAGATTCGCCTCGGAAGGGTTATAGACAACGTGAACAAGCTCATCAAAGGCATGCGGCCTGACAAATATAACGAGTGGCGTATGGACGCAGCGAAGGGCACAGTAGCATTCGGCTCGGCACTCTACAAATGGGCAATAAGCGTACCATTCATGCAGAAGACAAAGATCGGATTCAACGAGGTGTACGAATACTGCAGGAACGAAGATATGAAAGGTCTTGCAGAGAGATGCCCACTGCACGAAGTCGTGAACGACATGATAACACGATTCCTGCCAAACCCACTTGAAGCACAGGGTGAGAGAATCAAGGTCATCTGGCACGGAGACCCTGATAGCGAGATAGGCAGATCGATGACGAAGGTCGACCCTGATGGCGAAGTCGCACTGATGATAACAAAGATCCTGATAGACCCACACGCAGGGGAGATTGCAGCAGGCAGACTCTTCAGCGGAACACTGAAGCGGGGCCAGGAACTCTACATCTCAGGTACAGCCGCAAAGAACCGCATACAACAGGTGGGTATATACATGGGACCTGACAGAGTAGAGGTCGATAAGATCCCGGCAGGCAACATCGTAGCAGTCTCAGGACTGAAAGACGCAATTGTCGGCACAACAGCAAGCACACTCAGAGATATGGTGCCATTCGAAGACATAAAACACGGAAGCGAGCCAGTTGTAACAGTATCAGTCGAAGCAAAACACATGAAAGACCTGCCAAAGCTCATAGAAGTCCTGCGACAGGTTGCAAAGGAAGACCCAACACTCAGAGTCAGCATCAACGAAGAGACAGGCGAGCACCTCTTAGCAGGGATGGGAGAACTCCACCTCGAAGTCGTAACACACAGAATCGAGCGCGACAAACACGTCGAGATCACAACATCAAAACCACTCGTCGTCTACAGAGAAACGATCCAGAGAAAAGCAGGGCCTGTAGAGGGCAAATCACCGAACCGACACAACAGATTCTACATAGAAGTAGAGCCTCTCGAAAAAGGAGTTGTCGAACTCTTAAAGAGAGGAGAAGTCTCGATGAAGATGCCAGAACTCGAGCGCAGAAACAAGTTGATCGAGGCAGGGATGGACAAAGACGAAGCAAAGGACGTAGTACACATCTACGAATCAAACATCTTCATAGACGCAACAAAAGGCATCCAATACCTCAGAGAAACGATGGAACTCATACTTGAAGGCTTCGAAGAAGTGATGAAGGAAGGACCACTCTCAAGAGAACCCTCTTATGGCGTGAAAGTACGACTCGTTGATGTCAAGCTACACGAAGACGCCGTCCACCGAGGACCAGCCCAGGTGATACCGGCAGCAAGACAGGCAATACAGGCAGCAATGCTATCAGCAGAGCCAACACTTCTCGAACCATACCAGAAAGTATTCATCCAGGTCCCACAGGATCAGATGGGCGGCGCAACAAGAGAGATGCAGGGACGCCGCGGAATGATCCTCAACATGACTACAGATGGAGACACGATCATACTCGAATCGAAGGCACCGGTTGCAGAACTCTTCGGATTCGCAGGAGCCATCCGCTCAGCAACCGAGGGACGAGCAATGTGGAGCACAGAGTTCGCAGGATTTGAACCACTACCTGCAAACATGCTAAACGACGTCGTAAAGAGCATAAGAGAACGCAAAGGACTCAAAGCCCAACTACCCAAGCCAAGCGACTTCATAAGCCAGTGAAAAGCCAGTGAAAAAACTCTGGCGAAAGGTTCATCTCACGAGGAGAGTTCCTCTCGCAGTTCTTTCATCGTTGCTATTCGTTCTGCAAAGGCGTTGTGCCTGTGAATGCTCTCTTCGTTGATCTGTTTGATCGTGATGAGTGCGTCTCCAGGCAGTTCTCTGAACTCTTCAACCACTCTTTGTGCCATTGTGCGCACGCAGTCCTCCACGAACTTCGGGTTGCGGTGCGCCTGGTTCACGAGTGCAGCCTCGTCACCTCGCTTCAGAAACTCATACACCGTTGCGCTCATCGACTCTTCCACTATGCGTATTATCTTATCGAGAGGCACATTAACGCCGTCATGAACCTCTATCGTTATCGCACCACGCCCACGCTGATTATGCGTCGCCATCGGAACCCTCTGGAGAAACTCTCTCACCACATCATCAGAGACGCCCAACTCTTCAAGCACCTGTATAGCTCTGTCACGCATAATCTCCTGAGCACACGGACACGCTGTGATACCGAGAACCTCTGCCCCGATCACCTTTCGAACGATGGTATCGGTCTCCTTGCCCCTAATCGCTGTCGCCTCTGCGATCATGTCAACGACCTCTTCACAGGTAGCACCTGCTTCAGGCGTCTTTCGCTTTATCACATACTCGCTTCTCATCCGAACCTCTGCACGATTCGCATACTCATGCCGATCCAAGAGTTTTCTTGAGATTGCTCCACAGAGTTCTTCAACCTCATAAACAGGTCCACGGACAGCTTCCTCTATCACTGAATCGACAGCTTCAAAGTTTCGTGAAAGATTTGCACCCTTCCTATTGAAAGGAAGGTCGACGAAGATGTCAAACGTAGAGATGAGCACGATCGGACGCTTGTACTTCCTCGTTACCTCTATGAGCTTCTTAACGTTTGTAACACCCACGCGGGTGAGGTTCACAGGGATCTCTGGCTTATGTGCCTGAACGTCAGGCAGTGAGACAACAGGTAACTCCATTAAATTTTCCACCTTTCAAGAGCGATCTAGGTCCAAGACTCACATTCATGTGCTCAATGTATAACTGTTTCGATTCACCCTCTCTTCTACTTTCTCTCCTTTCAGTACCACGAGTCTCTCGAAGAAATGTTTTTCAGAATCGAGTTCACTGGTGGTGTATCCGATCTCGTCCATCCTCTTCTTCACCTCGTCTATACCGGTGAGGCTTGAGATTATGGTGAGCACTCTGCCGTTCTCCTTCAGGTGTCTCCATGCCTCGGTGAGGAAGCGGTCGATTGTCTCTCTACCATCGTCTCCACCGTCAAATGCATAGTTGAGCCATCCTGGTATCTCTTCATCCCTCGATGTTGGCAGATATGGCGGGTTGAAGATGATCACATCAAAGGCGGCTTTTATTCCTTTGAATAGGTCTGTGCGTATCGTTTCGACTCCGTTGGATCTGGTGCATCTTGCAGCGTGAGGGTTGATCTCAGATGCTATGATCCTCGCACCTCTCTTCTCTTTGAGTATCTTTGATATGATCCCGCATCCAGATCCTATCTCGAGGACGCTCTCACCTGCTCTCACCGTGGCTAAGCTTGCATTGAGGAGAAGGTACGTATCCTCTGCTGGAAGATAGGTCTGTGGTGCGAGGTTGACGCTTACTCCGTTGTGGATGATCTTTTTCATTCTTCGAGTATCTGTCTCACTCTCTCGACGCACTCTGATAGTATCTCGTCTTGCTTGCCTTTTGCTTCGAGTCCGGCTGCACCATCGTGCCCCCCGCCCGTGCCGTTGTGCCTCTTTCCCATCTCGTCAAGCATTCTTCCAAGTGCTACGCCCTTCTCGATCGCTGCGCGTCTGGCTCTGCTGCTGATCCTGACATTCTCTCCTACAGCGCTTGCCACGAACGCAACGTCTGCTCCGATGTTCACGAGTGTGGCAGCAGCTGCTCCATTGAACGAGCTCACGTGAGAGGTTGCGATGATCCAGTCACCCACCCGAACGATCTGCGCACGCATCGCAGTCTTCATCATTGCAATGCGCATCGAGACGTCGTGTGGTGTTGATGAGAGCAGGTCAAGCACCTCGCCATACTGAACCCTGGCCTCTTCAAGTAGATCGGCAGTGATGCGCATCGCATCTGGAGTGGCATGTTTGAAGTGACCCGTGTCTGTGATGATCCCTGCGACCAGTGCTATCCCCATCTCCAGAGAGAACGAGTGCCCTGCGTCGTGTAGCATCGTGTAGATGATCTCCGCGGTCGAACTTGTGGGCTTGTGAATGTAAAACTCGGAATTCTCAAGGAGGTTGTTTGTCGTGTGGTGATCGATGAGACAGTATCTACCAAGCTCGATTCCATCGATCTGAGCATGAGTGGATGTGTCAAGCACAACCGTGATATCATGCCTTGAGAGGTCTGGACGATGAATCGGCTTCACCTCCAGATAGTTGAGCAGCGTGGTGCTTATGCGATCAACACTGTCTACAACGCCGATCGTGCCACCAAAAACCTCTCTCAGAGCATAAGCGCTTCCGATGGCATCTGGGTCAGCATTCCTGTGGCATAGAAAGATCGGATCTCTGAACTCTGTCAGGAGAGAATAGAATTCATCGTATGAGACATCTTTTCCCATGAACTATCAATAATTCCTACTCTGCCGTGACACCAGTCCCAGCCCCAAGAGCATCCTTCAACTGTGCCTGCAATTCAGTGAACCTGCTCTGAATACGCTCTTCCTGACGAGCAAGCGTCTTGAGCCTAATGTTAAACGTATCCTTCTTCTCTTTCAGGGATTCGATCGTATCGCTCCGATTGCTCCTGATCATCACTTCACCAATCGCCTGGTATATCACAGCATCATCCGGCGCAGCTTCAAGAGCTTCCAGTGCGTGATCCACTTCACGCAGGCTCAACTCTATCTGACTCTTCTGCCTAACCAGCATCTGTGCCTGCTGCTGCAACTGCTGGAGCTGAGACAACTGATTCTGAACCTTGGGTGGTATTTCTGAACTCATACCCTAACCATCTATCAGATCGTATTTAAAACATGGGGTCTGCCAAGCTCACACGCAATCCTCATAAGCCGAAGCGTTGAGTTTAAAGCCGCCCGCATTGCAGTGAAGTCCTCGGACTCTATCATGAGTTCGAGGAGATCGTCTCTCTTAACCAGTTCCACACGGCTCCGCAGCATCTGATCCCCTAACTCTGGGAGAACCGATCGATACACTATATCAGATGCAGCACCCAAGCTGAACTCAAACTCTGCCCTGAGTCTCACAGCAAAACCAAATCCGGATCCTACTCTGCCCTGACTTGCTTAATCATTGTTGGCCTCTCCTTCACCAGTACCCGATGCCCGCAGTAAGGACAACGAATACCACCACTACCATAATCAATCTCCACCGTCATCTTGCACCGTGTACACTTATAACCCAAATTGCATCACCTCTACAAGGTCTTCACTCTAATAGCCCCTAATAGCCCATCGTAGTATATATACCTGCAAGCAGGTCAAAATCCTCTATCTATATATTTTGATTATTTTGTCGGAGTCTCTCTGCTATCAGCGGGGCTACGCTCACCGTGCTCGTGCCCTTCTCGATCGTGTCTGTTGAGGTGACACTCCTAACTCCTGCGTGAAAGAGGCGCAGTACTGCGTTTCCTGTGAGTACCGGGTGTACACACGCCACGTGTATGCTTGATGCCCGTGACCTGAATACGGCTATTGCTTCTGATATCGTGCCACCTGTTGAAATTATATCGTCGATTAGTATGATGTCTCTATCTTCAATATCGAGATTCTTTGGCGTGATCGTCACTTCGTCCCCGCTGAGGCGCCTCTTCTCAAGGTAGTCGTACTCAGTACCGATGATCTCTGCGGCGCTTCTCGCGATTCCCATGGCACCACCGTCAGGTGCGATCACAATCGGGTTAGGGAGTCTCATATCTCTCAGGTATTCTCCGATTATTCGAGTTGCATCAAGGTTCTCTACCGGGACGTTGAAGTACCTCAGCACTCCCTCGTTGTGTATGTTAACCAGTATTACCTGGTCGGCGTTTATGGCGCGAGCGAGTGCCCTTGAGGTAACGGCTTCGCCCTCCTTGAATCGTCTGTCCTGCCTCGCATAGCCCATATAGGGTACGACTACGGTTAGCTTCTCTGCACCCTCACACGCATCGATCAGCTGGAGAAGTGTGATAAAATCAGAGTCTGTAACCGTACTCTGGACTATAACCACATCACTACCAGGTCTTCCGAGTATCCGTGTGTACTGCTCCCCATCCGGAAACTCCTTGAACTCGGTCAAGATGAGCCGTGCCCCGGACTCGCTTGCAATCCTGCTTGCAAGCAACTGGGATGAAGAACCACCTATGATATCCATCGGAGAGCACACTCCATCTCTACTGGTTGGATCTTACTTGTTTCATAGAACTATGTTGGTGTGACGGTGTGAGTCGATTCAGTGGGGGTTTTTCGTCTGCCGATCGAGAGCAGGTGGTTGATTGCCACGACGAAGGCTTCTACCGATGCCATCACTATATCCTCTCTTGCAGCACTTGCGGTGATCACTCGTCCTCTTTCATCTTCCACTCCGATCATCACTTCAGCGAGCGCGTCAGATCCTCCTGATATGGCATCTATCCTGAAGTCTTTTATCCTCACCTTGAAGCGCTCGCCGAGCATGCTTTCAAGGGTTTTAAGGGCTGCATCCACTGTTCCAACTCCTGTGTGCGCTGCGAGTTGCTCTTGATCATCTATTACGGCTTTTATAGCTGCTGTGGGTGTGATGAGGTTTCCTGTCATAACCGAGACCTCCTTCAATCTGATCACATTATCCCTCTCAGATGCCTGTCCCATCACAGTCTCTGCAACCGCAAGGAGGTCCGAATCGGTGACACGCTTGCCCTTGTCTGCGATCTTCTTCACGCGTGAGAGTATCTCTGTTAACTGTTCTTCGCTTGGGTGTATATCCATTCCATTGAGTACCTCCTCCACTGCATGGCGGCCTGTATGTTTGCCAAGGACGATTCTCCGCCTGTTCCCCACGATCTCTGGGGTCATTATCCCTGGTTCGAACGTCTCTGACTCGATGATCACGCCTTGAGCATGTATCCCTGACTCGTGGGCAAAGGCGTTATACCCTACGATCGGCATTGTGATAGGCATCTTCACACCAGTGTACTCCTCCACAAGCTTTGAGACCTCAAAGAGGAGTTCGGTCTTGATACTTGTCTTGGCTTCGTACATGCTGCGAAGGCTCATCACAACCTGGGCTATGTCGGCATTCCCGGCACGTTCCCCTAATCCGTTCACGGTCACCTGGACCTGCGAGGCTCCTGCTTCGCATGCTGCAAGGCTGTTTGCTGCTGCAAGCCCAAAGTCATCATGACAGTGAACATCGATCGGGATCTGAACCACACTGCTGATCTCTTTTATCAATTTGTACATCTCTGAAGGCACGATCACACCAACGGTGTCCGGGACATTTATCACGTCACACCCGACAGACTCTACAAGGGAGAATATCTCTTTTAGATAGGAGAGTTCTGTTCTCGTGGCATCCATCGCCGAGAACATGCACTTCACACCAGCATCCTTGACCTGTTCCACCGCGTCCACAGCCATCTCTGAGACCTCCTCCCGACTCTTCCTGATGGTATGAATCCGCTGAACATCAGAGGTTGGGACGAAGACATGCACCATATCAACGCCACAGTTCAGGCACGCGTCAATATCCTCTTTAACCACCCTTGCAAGTCCGCAGACAAGAGCGGTGCTTAGACCCAGTTCAGTGATCCTCTGTGTAGCAGCCATGTCACCCTCGGAAGCGCTTGGGAAGCCTGCTTCGATCACATTCACACCGAGTTCGTCCAGTTTCTCTGCTATCGAGACTTTCTCATCGATCGTGAGTGCAACACCAGGTGTCTGCTCTCCATCACGGAGCGTTGTGTCGAAGATACGTATCTTTTTCCCTTTTAACGATCTATTGAAGTAGATTACTATCTCCTCACACTTATATTAATTTATATTATTATCTGATAAGCGCTGTCTGATAAGCACTGCTCAGATTCGCTCCACTCTAAGATCGGTGATGGGAGATAAACCTTTTGATCCACGCGCTTTCAGAGATGCTCTCCTCTCAGTAATAGATATATAGCCATCCCACCCTTACTATGAGTTGGCGTGATGATGAGGGGAAGAGACGCAATCGTCTGGGCGGTTGCGGATAGTTCTGTGGGGCGCGTGGTTGGAGTTCCCGGGTACCCTGTCACAGGTATCATGGAGGATCTCATCGAGAGAACGGTCGGTGCGCGTTGGTGTGTGAATGAGAAGGTTGCCTTTGAATCGTGTATTGGCGCGTCTTCAGAGGGAGGTCGCGGTCTTGTTGTTACGAAGCATGTCGGTCTGAACATTCTTGCAGATCCACTTATAACGTCTGTTACTCATACGATTGGAGCCGGGATCGTTCTGCTCGCTGGTGATGACCCTGGTGCGAAGAGGTCGCAGAATGAGCAGGATTCACGTCTCTATGGCGTCCTCGCAGAGGTTCCAGTATTTGATCCTTCCACGCCGCAGCAGGTCTATGATGCAATCGTCGAAGGGTATGCGCTTTCAGAGAGGATTCGTACGCCAGTGATTGTCCGGGTAACAGAGAGGCTCGTCTCTATGGAGGGTGAGGTTGAGAGGAGACGGGTGGAGGCGTCAAGAGGTCAGGTCTTTGACTCTAGTATATGGCAGTATACCTTTGCAGGCAAGCACCAGCTCTTCCATGAGACTGCTGCGAGGGAGGCTATCGAGTATGCAGAGGGGGGATCGATGAGCCGAGTAGAGATACTGGATGGTAGGGTTGGTGTGATCTCCTCTGGGTATCTATCCAATCTTGTCGATGAACTCGCTATGAAGGATGGCGTGTCACACCTTGCTCTCGGTCTTGTCTATCCACTCCCTCTGGGGGTGATAGGGGATTTCATCGAGAGGCATGAACGGGTGCTTGTTGTTGAGGAGACCGAGCCGTTCATAGAGGACCAGATCAACGGAGTTCTTGGGAAACGTACAGGTCACCTCCCGCATGGGAGAGTGGAGGTTGAGCATATCAGAGCGGCACTTGAGAGGATAGAGGATGATCGGGTCGAAGCCACCTTTCGACAAGAGAGGATCGATGAGAGAGGGTACAGGATCCATCCATGTGAAGGGTGTCCTTTCACACCGTTTTATGAAGCACTGGATGCTCTTGACCTGATGGTGGCAGGTGATGTCGGTTGTTCTGTCCTGATGGCGCCACTCGGTACTGTTGATGTGGCGGTCTCGCTTGGATCTTCCATCGGTGTGGCGCTTGGCTTCAATGGAAAAGGGGTTGCGGTGATCGGGGACTTTGGGCTTGCGCACTCAGGGTTGCAGGCGATAATCGACGCTCTCGAGAGCGATGAGGATCTGCTCGTCTTCGTGATCCAGAACCATGTTGCAGCGATGACAGGGGGCCAGCCAGCTGTTGATTTGAGACGGGTTGTCTCGTGCATGGTGGAGGATGTGACGGTTGTAGAGGCAGAGAAGATGGATAAGGAAGCATACAGAAGGATCATAAACGAAAAGCTCGAAGAAAACGGTGTCAGCATTGTTTTTATCGAGGGGAGATGCCCGGAAGGTGCGGAATTTCAGAAGATAAGACTCTCCTGATCGGTTCAGACTTAATTTAAGAAGTATCGTGCTGGGATTCTGTCGATGGGTGTGGTGTTGAGTATTTCGTCCACTCTTCCACCGAATACGATCTTTCCGTTCACGAGGATGTATGCATCGTCGCTTATCTCAACTGCCTCTTTCACGTTCTGTTCAACGAGGACGATCGTCAGATCGAGCCTGTCGCGCAGTTCAACGATCCGTTCGAGTATCTCTCTTGAGTATCTCTGTGATAGGTGGGCTGTTGGCTCGTCGAGCAGGAGGATCTTTGATCTTCGTATGAGGGCTGATCCGATTGCCAGGAACTGCCGTTCTCCTCCACTCAAGCCTCCTGCCTTTCGTTGCATGAGCGCTTCGAGTTCGGGGAAGAGATCGAAGACGATCTTGATCCGCTCTTCTGTCTCGTCTTTGTCGAGGAGGTAGCCTGCGATCTTCAGGTTCTCTATGACTGTCAGGTTTGAGAAGATGTTATCTGTCTGTGGCAGGTATGCGATCCCGTCTCTTGCACGCTTGTGGGCGGGGTTTTGTGTTATATTCTTCTTTTCGTAGAGGATCTCGCCTGAGTAGATGGTTGCAAATCCTGATATCGCTCTAAGAAATGTGCTTTTTCCACTTCCGTTCGGTCCGAGAACTGCTGTTATACTCTTGGCTCTGATCTTTGCCGAGATGTTGAATATCACCTGGAGTTTGCCGTATCCAGCGTTGAGTAGTCTTGTTTCAAGCACCGAGATATGCCTCCAAGACGCCTGGCTCGTCTAAGACCTCTTCATCTCCTTTTGCAATGATCTTGCCTTCTGCCATGACATAGATCTTATCTGCATAGGGGAGGACAAGATCTAATCTGTGTTCGATTAAGAGAAGCCCGATACCGAGCTCTTTTATCTCTCTAAGCCTGTTGAGTAGTTTTTCTGCTAGCTGTGGTGCGATTCCAGCGAGTGGTTCGTCCATTATGAGAAGTTTTGTATCAGGCATCAGTGCCCTTCCAAGTTCGAGGAGTTTTGACTCGCCTCCGCTCAGATCTGAGGCTGGGTGGTGGGCGAGTCTCTTCAGTCCGAGAAACTCGAGCAGATTGAATGCGCGCTCTATAGTTTCGTCCTCTTCTTCGAGCCATTTTCTCCTGAAACTCCCCCAGATTCCGTCTCCACTGCTCTTCACTCCGATCATCAAGTTCTCAAGTACTGTCAATCGTCTGAGCGGTCTTGGTATCTGGAATGTTCTTGTGATACCGAGATTGTAGATCTGGTGTGGGGGGAGGTTTGTGATATCCCTTCCTTCGAGTATGACTCTGCCTCTCTCTGCTTTATGGAAGCCTGTTATGGTCGATATCAGTGTGGTCTTACCACTACCGTTTGGACCTAGGAGAAGGGTGATCTCCCCCCTCTCGAGTGTGATACTCACTGAGTCAAGAGCCCTAACTCCAATAAAATATTTGGATAGTTCTTCGGTTGTGAGTAGATCAGTTCCATCTGATCTCGTTTGTCTCATACCTCCACAGTCCTGCCTTTGTCCAGCTGCAGTTTGAGACCCTGTAGATCGCGTAATCTCCTGAGGCTCGATCATTGTACTCGTCAAGCTTGATGTAGCCGCTCACGGTCTTCTGATCGTACTCGCCCCTGCTGAACATCTCTGTTACACCTGGGATGAGTGCTGTCATCGCGTCTGCTGAGTACTCTTCACCCTTCTCACGAAGCTCTTCGTAAGCGAGTGCAAGCACCCATAGAGCATCGTATGAGTTGAGACCGTACTGATAAGCACTCCTATTGAAACGCTTGTAGTACGTCGCATTCAGGTTGTCAAACGCTTCTCCTCTTGATTCGAAGAGTGTGCTGTAGAACCCGACCGCGTTCACCTTATCACAGACCTCTCTTATCTTCTCGCTCTTTGCAGTCCCATCGCATCCGACCCAGGTCACATTGAAGAGGATTGAGTCGCGACCTGCTTGGGATAGCATCGTGAAGACCTCTTCGTAGCTGAATGCCACGACCGCGATCTCGTTCATCGCATACGTTCTCGATAGCTCGTCAACAGCCCCTTCGAGTGTTGCGATGTACGGTGTGAAGTCTGCTGGTGGTGGGTGAGGGTAATCGATCGATTTCTCTACCTTGATACCGTATCTCTCAAGCTCTGGCAGGATGTGCTCGTTCAGACCTTTTCCCCATGCGTTTCCTATGTAAACGATGCATACTGCCTTTATCCCGAGTTCGTCAAGCTCTCTTGCGATTGCCCGGGTCTGGAAGGTGTCGAGCGCAACGAACCTGTAGATGTACTTCTTCTCCTCGGGTGTTGTGATCCCAAGGTCTTCAACTGCTGCTGTCGATGAAGGAGATATCAGGATGATCCCGTTTGCATTGGCATACCCTGCGACCTGTTTCACCTCACCGCTTCCCATGGGGCCTACGATGAGCTTTACACCTTTTCCGTGAAGTGCCATCACTTTATCGAGTGTGATCTTCGGATCGACCCTGGTGTCTTCAATATAGAGCTTTACACGATATGGTTTTCCGTTAGCCTTGAAGTAGTTGTTTATGTCCTCTGATGCGATCGTGACAGTATTCTTGATGTCTTCGCCATAGGTTGTGAGCGGTCCTGAGAGATCGACGAGGATGCCTACCGGGATCTCTTCTGTTGAAGCCTCTTCGATTGGGGTCTTGTCCTCGACACAACCTGAGAGTGCAGTCAATACTACCATCAGTGCTGCCAGTATAAACGATCGAGATCTCATGGCTCCCTCGATTAAATGCCAATCTTTAAAAAGATTTCGAACTATAATGAGGTGTATGATCACGGTTGTGGAGGGAGCGCTTGTCTATTCAAACCTGCTTGCACTCCTTGCAATCGGGCTCACGCTCACATATATCACGACAGGTGTTGCAAACTTTGCCCAAGGGTCGTTTGCCGTCATAGGCTCGTATCTCACACTCACACTTCTCTATCTATTCGAGGTGCATCCATACTACTCGATCCCTGCGGCGTTTGTATCAGGTGGCATTCTTGGGGTTGGCGTCTACACGATCGTCCTGAGACCACTTATAAAACGGGGTGCAACTCCTGTAATCCTCATGATCGCAACACTCGCGCTCGATCTTGTGCTTCTTGGATTGATCGGTGCATACGCAGGAGTTCTCAGCGATGCAACCGGGAGAGACGCGGTAAAGTTCATATTCACACCCCTCGATTATGAAGTCCTCGGCGTGCAAGGAATACTTGTAGTCTCCACTCTTCTAATCCTATTTCTGATAACACTCCTCCTAATCCTCCTCTATCGGACAAACTTTGGGATAGCACTGCGCGCATCGATGGAGAACCCCTCCCTTGCAGAAGTGATGGGTGTGAATCTCGAATACACCAGATTATTCGCCTGGACACTCTCAGGAGCACTCTCTGCAACCGCGGGATCACTTCTTCCATTCAGACAGGAGATAGTGCCTGCAACAGGCGCAATAATAATCGTATCGATCTTTGCAGCAAGCATCGTCGGAGGAGTTGCAAAGATCTTCGGCGCGGTCCTCGGCGGGTACCTGATAGGGCTATCAGAATCACTCGTCACGTATAAGTTATCATTGATCATCGGGTCAGGCGTGCTGATCTATGGGAAGGTTATATCGCTTGCAATCCTCTTAACAATGCTTCTCTTATCACCACAGGGTCTGACAGGCGTTAGATTGAGGAGAGACTGGACGAAGCTCTGGAGAGAATAGGGGGTAAGTAACCTGTCGTTCGAGTATATCCTCCTGAACATCCTGATCTGGTTCGGACTTTACCTGATCGTATCATTGAGTTTGAATATTGAGTATGGGTTCGGAGGCATACCGAACTTTGGACGGGCGCTTGCAGTTCTCATCGGTGCAATAACGGTTGGAGGGCTTCTCAACAGAATACTGATGGCACTATTCGGTGTGAGCGGAGAGATAACGGCAGCAAGTGGAGTGGTCAAGAGCCTGATGAACGATCTCATAAGAGTGAACCCGTTGATCGGAGTTGGACTGCTCATCCTCGTACTGACCCTCGCAGCACTCGCAGGCGCGGTCACCGGCGCAGTCTTCATCCTCCCGAGCGCGAGACTCTCGAGGGACTACCTTGCAATAACGCTTCTCGCGATAAGTGAAGTACTCTTCATGGTCTCATACTACCATCCTCGAATAATAGGGGGTTATTATGGAACATCTGTACCGGACATATTCGCATGGGCGCCTTCCGAATACAGAACAGCTCTTTTTGCAGTTCTTGTGATCATAACTGCCACAATAATTTACATCATCCTGGAGAGAGTTCTGACCTCGCCATATGGCAGGCTGCTGAGGGCAATGCGGGAGGATGAGGAGGTCGTGAAGGCATGCGGGCGGGACGTTATGTACGTGAGGATTCGGACAGTTGCACTCGGGTCAGCGATTGCAGCGATTGCAGGCGCACTATACTCCTTATATACCCTGAACGTCGTTGCAACGAGCTTTGGCAGGGTTGAATGGACATTCTATCCGTTCTTGATGGTACTTCTTGGTGGAGCCGGGAATAGGCGAGGGGTTCTGCTTGGAACGCTCACATTCACCCTAATAAAAATAATTTTAACAACATATAAACATGAGATAAACAACCTGATCCAACTACCATTCGAGACCGTATGGCTCGAATACATCATATTTGGAGTACTGATGCTCCTCATACTACTATACAGACCGGAAGGACTCCTGAAAGAGAGACCCATAATGACAAAACCGATGGAAAAGTACGCTGAAAGAGCAGAATGAGACCACGAGATAAATTCCGAGTTTGAGAGAGCCCCCTTCACGTCTTCTCTATCTTTTTGAAGAGAATATCCAGTATCGAGCCCTCATCACGCCCTTCAGAGAGCAATCTTCCATACGCAGCAGAATAGTTGCTCACCTCGCGGTATCGTTCTCCAGCAAGCCTTCTGATCTCGTAAAACCCATACCGCCTGCCCATGCCAGAACCAGGGCAGTGAACCCACCAGATCACACCCTCATGCGGGATTATCGGGTATATACGACACTCACCCGGTTTCACTGGTTGAATACGGCATTCATGATCCTCAAAGAAGATGCAGCTCCCATCTCCGTGAGTTTTGAGTTTAACGGTCGAGGGCCCACCGTGCGGAGAGGCAATCTCACAGAACTCATCGATAAAGAGACCTGGAGAGACTCCAAGATACTCTGAGATTGCGACCACTTCACGAGGTAGGAGAAGGATGTATGCTTCAGAACAGCACTTCCCACAGCGCTGACACTCAAACCTGTACTCACCACCTGAGACGACTGCCTCATAGATCTTCGCCTTTCCACCTGCAGACTCTACAACCTCTCTCACCCTGAAAGCAGAGTCGAGTGTATCAACCCAGGCGACAGAGCCAGCAAGGCTCCTCACGCCCCTCGCACTTCTTATCTCATCCTTGACCCTCGGCGGGATCAGATCCTCAGGAAAGGTGCAGAGCACATGAAACCGAGAGAGTTGCACGACCAGTGTAGAATCTGCACCAGATTTAATAATTTCGACAGAAGTTGAGTCTGCCAATAATATTTATGTACTCCCGAGTGATAGGGTGTTACCCTGCTTACGATGAGGATCGGTGTTGTGGTTCACGGTGCAGAGGCGATAGACAGTGGCTTTGCATTGAGAGCTATACGAGTGCTTGAAAGGTTTGGTGATGTGAGCGTCTCTCTTGGAGGGACGATGGGGCGGGTGGCAGTGATCGACCACTCACACGAAGACCTGATCGATATCACGCGGAGAGAGCGCCCTTCAACAGCACTCCAGCGCCTGATAGATGATAAATACGACCTTGTTGTACTTGTAAATCAGGGTAAGACGCTTGAAAGCGGGATTCGATTCGCAGAACTAATAATTCCCAGATTGAATAGAAAGGAGATACCACTCTTGGTAATCGAGGGTGCAGGCGCAATCGGATCTATTGGCAGGTGCGACCTCCTCGAAGGACTGGCATCATCACTCCACCTCCCGGTCTATCACCTGAAGCCAAGAGTGGCAATCGAGGAGGCTGGAGACCGTGTGGTGCGGCAGATCGAGGGTGTTCGCCAGGGTGAACTCATCCAGATAAACGGCATCATCATCGGTAGAGCAGTTGGAGAGGAGGTCATCATCACAGCAGAGAATAGAGAGATAACCCGGGTCGATGGGTGTGAGATAAAGCCGCACGGACTTGAAAAGCTTGGAGAGACAGATCTCAGAGGAGCCATAATCAGAAGTGGGACGCCAAGACGATCCCCAACTCGACTGCGCCAGATACATGGAGAGACGAGAAGGATCGCAGTTCTGATAGACCACGACGCGGAGTCAAGCCTTGAGATAGCGAAGAACGCCTCTCTTGCCGTCACCGTAGGCGATGACACAACGGCTGTTGCCGCCGACATCCTCTACCGGGTCGACGTTCCCATAATAGGGATAACAGATGGTGATCGTGACGGACTGATCGATAAGAGAGAGAAGGCACCTGGCTCACTCGTCCTCAGAGTCTCACCAGGCACTGACGACCAGATGGGCGAGCGAGTGAGAAGGGAGATCTTCAGAGGATCAGGAGAGATAGAGTGCTCAAGTCCCAATGAGTTAAAGAGGAAGATCATACAACTCCTAAAAAATGATATTATTGAAGTAATAGAATCCTGAAGATCGAGGGTTCAACGGTTTCGATCTTCCATCTCTTTCTCCAAAGGTTAGAAATAATCTCTCGTTCAAAGAGGTGTGGTTGTGAGGCTTCGATCGTTATGGTTAGAGTCGGTGTTCATCTCTCGATTGCTGGCGGCGTTGATCGTGCTGTCAGTCGCGCCCTCTCGAAGGGCTGTGATACCTTTCAGATATTCTCGCGAAATCCGAGGGGCTGGCGGGCAAAGGAGCTTGAGAGCGGTACAGTTGAACGGTTCGTCACGGCGGTCAAGGACTCAGGGATCGACCCAGTCGTCGTTCACATGCCATATCTCCCAAACCTTGCATGCCCAAATGAGGACGTCTACCTCAAGTCTGTTGATGCGCTCAGTGTAGAGATCAAGCGGTGCTCCATCTTGAAGATTCCATACCTTGTCACACACCTCGGAAGCCATCTCGGAAGCGGTCTTGAGAAAGGATATCTTCGAGCCGCTGATGGAATAAACAAGGCTCTTTCGAAGGACGATAGTGATGTAATCCTGCTTCTTGAGAACACAGCAGGAACAAAGAATAGTGTTGGCGGGAAATTCGAAGATATACGGGCAATAATGGATCGGATCGAGAAGATCGATCGCATCGGTATCTGCTTCGACACCTGCCATGCCTATGCCGCGGGCTACGACGTGAGAACCCGTGAAGGACTCGACACAACCCTCAAACGGTTTGATGAGCTCTTCGGAATCTCAACCCTCAGACTGCTCCACCTGAACGATTCAAAGGGCGGGCTTGGCTCTGGGCGCGATCGGCACGAACACATCGGACTCGGTAGGATCGGGGAGAACGGATTCAGAGAGATCCTCCACGATCCTCGCTTAAGAGATCTTCCAATGATACTCGAGACACCCGTCGACCGTGAGAGGGATGATGCCTGGAACATGGCAAAGGTGAGAGAACTTGCACGTTAGAATCGAGAGAATCATAAGAAGGCTTGAAGAGACACACCCAGACGCAGTAAATCCCGACGTCCCATCTGAAAAGGATCCATTTCTCGTCCTCATCTCATGCATCCTCAGCCAGCGCACAAAGGACGAAGTCACAACCGCTGCATCAGAGAGGCTCTTCAAGCTTGCAAAGAGACCTGAAGAGATGCTCGAACTCGACGAAGAGGTTATCGAACGCGCAATATACCCTGTCGGCTTCTACAGAAAGAAAGCATCCCAGATAAAAGAGATATCAAGAGAACTACTTGAACGCTACAAGTCAGAGGTGCCTGATGAGATCGGCGAGCTCTTGAAGATCAAGGGTGTTGGACGCAAGACAGCAAACATCGTTCTCACACACGGCTTTGGAAAGCCAGGAATCGCAGTCGACACACACGTCCATCGTATATCAAACAGAATCGGCATAACCTCCACCAGGAACCCCATCGAGACAGAGACCGCCCTGAGAGATCTTCTGCCTCAGAAGTACTGGATCAACCTCAACACCCTTCTTGTAAGACACGGACAGAGAATCTGCAGACCGATAAGCCCGAAGTGCAGCATCTGCACGATAAGAGAGTACTGCGAGAGAGTGGGCGTCAAAGAATGGAGATGATCCACAAAAAGACATACTTATATAATATACCTGCAAAAGAGAAGCTCTTGATGAGGTGCAAAGATGAACAGTGGTGATAATCTCATCGAGGAGATCGGGATCAAGGATATCATCTTCTCTCTCATAATGATCCTCTCAGCCATAGTGATAACCAACCGATGGCTATCCAGGTTCGGAGAGAGCGACCCTCTCATAATCCTCGCGTCAGCAATCCTCGTAGGCGCACTCGGAGCCATGATACTCTCAGCAGACCTGCGACTCAGGCGCATCGAGAGACTCGTAGAGTCAGGAGACCGCTCGCTCAGAAGCAGCATACAGGACGTTGAAGACACAATGGATCAGAAACTGAACGCTGCAATACAGAACATCAACAACAGACTTGGAGAGATCTCAAAGAGGATCTACCGCTGAGAACCTCCCCTATTGCGTGCCTGTAAAGATCGTGATACTCCATCGAGCCATTCGCAAATCTCAGGTCTTCAAACCCTCATAATTCAATGTAATAGCATATAAACACTCATAAGGATTTGTAATTGAAGAAATGTACCGTAAAACTGTAAGTATTGGTGATTCGTCTTGGTATGGTCAGTAAAGTCGTCGATTGAGATGTTTTCAGACCTGTTCTAGGCAAGATGTACGATGACAATGCACCATAAGGTGGACGACCTCGCTGTGATGAGGTTGTTATGCTAAAAGTCCTCTTTCTTCAATCATGGTATGGTTTATCTGATCAAAGGGTTGAGTATCAAATCGATCGATAGAAGATCTCACGATAGAGAAAGCACATCAAAACAGACCACTTAAAGAAAGACAAAAGTATAGGAACAGGACAATCTCACAGATAAGATCGGTTGGAGAACGACCACACGCCGCTATGAAACGAGTCTTTAAGAATAGAAGAACACGCCTTAAAACACTTCATCAAGCGAAAACTCAGCTCTATAATGACCTGCATCGGCTTCAACACATACACAACTATACACACACTCAAATTAAAAGAGATAAATAGCGTAAGCACTCTCTCGAGAAAAAATAACGAGAAAATACGTGGGAACAGCAAGCGATCAAGGAATAAAACAGGTAAAAGATGGCGAATAAGTGGTCCTGGAACGAATTCTAATATAAAAGACGGTATAGATGTCTTTCAACAGAAGCTTTGCAAAGGGCTCAAGAATGACTATAAAAGAATAATGTGACGGAGTCAAAAGTATATAATATACTATATTAAAATTTATACTAAACGTCAATTTGACAATTCCTATAGTAGCCGCAGGACGTGTCCACTTAACATAAACACCACCTCAACCGATTATAATAAAGCATGAAGATCTTACAGAACAAATTCCAGTTTTTAACAGGATTAAAAGAACTAATTGAGCAGAAAAATATCTTTATCCTCTGTTTTAGTCTTGCATGAAATCTCTTGGGTGGATTTCATACTCCGAAAGGATTGATCGCTCAAATTCCAGATCCAAGCTTTTCAGCGCATTTATAAGCGAAGGGAGCTTTATCAACGACGAATTTTGGCTTCTTCCAACAGAACTCTTAACACTCCTCTGAAGGACCTTGTAACAGGATAATTCCTTGTTGTATAAATTTTCATCAGGATTAACTCGTTTTCCTCAACATCTACAGCAGAATAGACATAATACGCCTTTTTATCTTGCTTTAACAACTCTTTCGTCTAACGCTATCAGGTATCTTCTCTTCTTCTCTGATACAAGCAGGCAATCTCTCTTCAAACTTCCGTATCCAGTTCCAAACAGAGGTCCATAGAGACCGGATGAAGCCAGAGAGAGAATTCTGGCAGTCCTCCTCACAGAAAACATCTGAATACAGGTCGCAATACCAAGAACCTTAACCTCAAAAGGCACCTTACTCCTCTCAAACACCTTCAACTCTTCAACAGTCCCACCTTACCTTCAGCATAAATAAGAGATGGTCTCCCATATTTACAATCTTATGTGGACGGGTCCCATCTAACCCTCCCAACCCTTATCTCTAGAGATCTCTCTTCAAGAGGAGTGGTGGTTATATCGTTCCCGGTGTATGCGAAGTTGCGGAGCGAAGCCAGATACGCTCTGTTATCGGAAGTTGCGTAATTCATTGTCATAAAATATCTACTATTCTCGATCACCTCGTTAGTCTTATCAGGTTTGAGATGCCCAACACAATATAATGACCAACACAATATAAGATTATGTGACGGTCCGCTGTAAATATACGATTTGGTCGCACATTACTTCTCTACTTGAGTCCTCCTGTTTCAAAGTCATTACCCTCAATTGGAACTGCGTATTTGCCTTTAATCCGCTGACTGGTTATCTGGCAAATAATCAGGTCGTCTCCTTCTAATTCAGCCACAACTAAAGCAGGTCGTCTCTTGGCATGCGTTAAATCCGAAAATGGAAAGGGTACAACCACCACATCCCCCTTTACAAATCTTGCCAAGCTTCATCCTCCTCAGGTTTATAGCCAATCTTTCTTAAGGGATGTTTCGCTTATGATTGCAGTCCCCATCTTTTCTTCCATCGCTTTTGTCTCTAAAAAGCGTATAAAATCCAATATCTCTCTGTGAGATACTGTTCAGGAATCTTTTCGATTTCCTTTAAAATTAATTTCTTCACTTCCATATTTCAACCTCGCTATTATTTGGTATGTCTAGCTTTAAGCAATTTCCGATAATATGGCATTAAACGAAGCTTTGCCGTTAGGCAAAGTTTGGGTCGAAGCTCTGCAAGAGCCGAGTCGTTTAATGTCTGTTCAACGCCCTGAGCTATAGCGAAAGTGCAACGTGGTCGGAGCGAAACGAAGTGGAGTGGAGAAGTCGTGGGCGAAGGGCACATTTTATTTCTTGTAGATTTCCTCTCTAACAATATCAACGAAATTCTCTATATCTTTCTTTTCTTCACGAATTTTCAGTGTATAGTCCCAAAAAATTTGACTTTAAATACCTTCAAACAACTGATGGATTACGGCAGACTAACAGAGAAGAAGGTAAGGTACATCGTGCGACACAAGAGAAGAGGAAAGAGCAACAGAGAGATAGCGTTTGAGATGAGGGTCAGCGTTTCAACGGTCAAGAGGGTATGGTCTTGCTGGCTCACACAGGGAGAGTATTTGCCAATAAGAAAGAGGGGAAGAAAGGTGAAAGAATTAAGCGAGGAGGAGAAGGAAATAGTAAGAGAAGCAAAAATGAAATACAAACTTGGAGCAAGGAGACTGGAGAAGGTAATAGAGCAAGTATATGGCATCTACATCCCTCACAATCGCATCCACAAATACTTGCTTGAAGAAGGATTGGCAAAGGAAGAACCAAGGAAGAAAAGGAGAAGAAAGCCATACATAAGATACGAGAGGGAGCATTCGATGTCAGCAGGGCATATTGACTGGTTTGAGAAGGATGGAATAAAGTTCTGTGCAATCATTGACGATGCATCAAGGAAGATCCTTGCAGCAGGAGAATTTCAGAATGCAAACACTGAAAACAGCATAGCTTTGGTAGATAAGCTTGTTGAGGATTACTGGGGCATCATGCCTTTAGAAGAGCTGATCTCAGACAATGGAAGTGAGTTTGGAGCTCACAGAAAAGGTGACAGAAAAGAATGGGACAGCAGATTCAAGCGTCACCTTGAATCCCTGGGTATAAAGCTGATAACATCCAGGATAAAGCATCCACAGACGAATGGTAAGATAGAGAAGCTCTTTGACTGTTATAGCAGGTATAGAGACGATTTTGAGATCTTGGATGACTTCGTTTACTGGTATAACAACGTCAGATTCCACGAGAGCCTGGATACCAAACACCATCTCCAAACCCCTGAAGATGCCTTCTGGGGCAGGTTGCCGGTAGAAGCAAGGTTAGGTGTTGCATTCAAGCTTTTTGATGAGGTGGTTGGGAATGAGAGGTAGGGTTTATAAGGTCAAAAATTTCAGGACTACACAAGAGGGGAAGAAAGGTGAAAGAATTAAGCGAGGAGGAGAAGGAAATAGTAAGAGAAGCAAAAATGAAATACAAACTTGGAGCAAGGAGACTGGAGAAGGTAATAGAGCAAGTATATGGCATCTACATCCCTCACAATCGCATCCACAAATACTTGCTTGAAGAAGGATTGGCAAAGGAAGAACCAAGGAAGAAAAGGAGAAGAAAGCCATACATAAGATACGAGAGGGAGCATTCGATGTCAGCAGGGCATATTGACGGTTCGATAAGGATGGGATAAAGTTCTGTGCAATCTTAGATGATGCATCAAGGAAGATCCTTGCAGCAGGAGAATTTCAGAATGCAAACACTGAAAACAGCATAGCTTTGGTAGATAAGCTTGTTGAGGATTACTGGGACATCATGCCTTTAGAAGAGCTGATCTCAGACAATGGAAGTGAGTTCGGAGCTCACAGAAAAGGTGACAGAAAAGAATGGGAGAGCAGGTTCAAAAGCCATCTTGATTCATTGGGTATAAAGCTGATAACATCCAGGATAAAGCATCCACAGACGAATGGTAAGATAGAGAAGCTCTTTGACTGTTACAACAGGTATAGAGACGATTTTGAGATCTTGGATGACTTCGTTTACTGGTATAACAACGTCAGATTCCACGAGAGCCTGGATACCAAACACCATCTCCAAACCCCTGAAGATGCCTTCTGGGGCAGGTTGCCGGTAGAAGCAAGGTTAGGTGTTGCATTCAAGCTTTTTGATGAGGTGGTTGGGAATGAGAGGTAGGGTTTATAAGGTCAAAAATTTCAGGACTACACAGTGGACGGGTCCCGTTTTTGTAGCCAAAATTATAATAGGTGTTTCAAATCCTCAAATTCTTCCTTTGATATTTCACCTCTCGCCAAGCGCATTTTAAGAATTTTTAATGGATTTTCACTCGGTGGTCCTAGCTCGGTCTTTTTAGCTGCTCTATCTATTCGAGAACGAATTATAGCAGGGAGTTTTCTTGAAACACTTACTACGTTCTTATAAAAGAATATATCTTCAACTGAACTCATCGCGTGAATAGTCAGCCGATCTGTTAGAAATCCCTTTTCATAATCTACCGAAGAGATTTTATCGTAGGTGAAATCTCTCGTTTCAGTGGTCATTATTCCTTTTGTGGTCATAATAAGTCTTTTATTTGTTATCACCAACCATGAATATCCCCAAATTATCAGCCATTGATATCCCCGAAATGCCTTTGTTGCAGCACTCTGGTCAAAAAATAAAAATTCACCAGATGCTTTATCGCCAGTTTGGGATCCTCGTCGTTCCGTACCCCATGCACCTCTTAACGACAGTTCAATGTCTTCATCTGGAAGCAAATAATCATTTAAATATTTCAGAACTTTTTTCGGCAGTTCGTACAGCTTCTTATTAAGCTTTGTAAGGTCTAATTCAATATCTTCAATTTGTACTTTGGTCATTTTTCTTTTTTCACCTCCTCTTTTTTCACCTCCCATTCAAATTCCACAAAATCGCCGCATGCATGAATGAAAGCTGTGCCTCTGCCAGTGAGCCGCTCCAGGATAAAACCTTCACCTCCGAAGAAGACGGATCCCAGCCTTCGCTGGAATGCCACGCTCAGATCCACTGTATCCTCGGCACAGAGGAATGCATCCTTCTGGACTATGAACTCCCTCTTTTCTCCAAGCTCTATCGGTTTTATCTTGCCATGTACATTGCCACCGAATGCCACAAGTCCTTCACCGCTCGTGGGAGTGAATTCTGTTAAGAACATCGTCTCACCTGCAAACTTACGGCCGATCGCCTTGAGCAAGCCGCCTTTCATCTTGGCTTTCATGCTCATCTTTGCTCACCAGCATCTAGTTTCACTGTCACCAGTTGCAGACTTATCACCTGTTATCTTGTAGTCCACAGAGATCACCTGACAAACAAAATATATAATTCAAAAAATATAAAAATTTTGTGAATGTGGATAAGATGAACCGCGTCTTCTGAGACTTCTGAAGTTTTTGTCTGATGAGAGTTGTGGGCTATTTAGGTGAGATGAGGCAGTAGAGTATGTTCATTGTGTTTTTGATTGCTATCTTTATTATGTCGATTGGGTTTGGTATGTGGAGGTAGCTCACGAGGAGTGGTATGGCTACGAAGGTTCCGAGCATGCTTCCGATGTTTGCGAGTGCTGCTACGAGTATTATTCGGAATAGCTTGTTCTGCATCAGTTCTTTGAAGTTTTCTGCGTGGGTTAGGTTTTTGAAGTCGTCGTGTGTGGGTGGGCGGAAGTAGGCTTCTACGAGTCCGGCGATCCAGCCGATGGCGAGGAATGGGTTGATGAATCCGAACCATGCGAGGCTGAAGGCTGTGAGCGCTGATAGTGGGTGTCCTCTTGCTATGATAACTCCTGTCGCTGATAGTATTCCTTGTGTTATGAAGAGGTAGGCGAGGGCTGTTATCATTGTGGCAGGGGAGATTTCTCCGAAGAGTATCATTGATGCGAGAAGTAGGATAGCTATTCCGATCATGAGTGTCGTTGTGATTTTGAGTATGTTGAATCGTTTTCTCTCTACGGTTGTTAGGGTCTCTATATTGGGCAGTTCTCTTGGGTCTTCGAGGTATTTTTGTATTCCTGCTCTGTGTCCTGCGCCGACGACTGCTACTACGCATCCATGTTGTGAGAGTTCTATCAGGTTTTTTGCAATGTAAGCGTCGCGTTCGTCGATCAAGACTTCTGCGGCAGTTGGTGTGTATCTTCGGAGTTCTTCTACGAGTTGTGTTACCATGTCGCCTTCGGTTATCTTGTCAGCATCTATCTTCTCTCCGCCTCCGATTCCAAGTGTTGCTGTGATGAGCGCGAAGATCATCTTGATCTTTTCAAATAGTTTCATCTTTGACCAGAATCGTTGGAGTGTTATCTGGATGTCGCGGTCGACGAGCGCGATCTGGGCTCCGATCTCTTCTGCTTTTTTGATTGCGGAGAGCATCTCGGTTCCTGGTTCCACGCCCATCTCTGTTCCGATCTTCTTCTGTACGTATGAGAGAAGCCAGTGGATCATGAAGTGGTAGAATTTATCTCCGCTTAGGAGTTCTCTTACAGGTATCTCTCTTGTCTCTTCTTCTCCTCGAAGGGCTCTGTACCTTGCTTGGCAGAGTTCAATGGCTACGATGTCAGGGTGCACCTTCTCGATTATCTCGTTAACCTCGTCGATGCTCTTCTGGGAGACGTGTGCCGTTCCGATGACGAGTATGCCTCGTCTAGTATGGGGTGTTACTGTTGTGCTTGCACTGTATTCTGTCAACTCTTATCACGATCCAAGAATCTGGGCTGCGCGCAAGACGTCGGTTCGAGAGACGATTCCGACGAGGTGGTTTTTGTTCATCACGAGGACGTGTCCGATGTTGTGTGTGAAGAGTAGTCGGAGTGCGATCTCTGCTGGATCGTCCGTCTGGACCGATATTATGTTCCGGGTCATTATGTCTCTTACCTTGAACTCGTCTCGTCTTTCGTGTGGAATCTTCTGGACATCGGTGAAGGTAACAACCCCTACGAGTTCGTGATCCTCCACCACCGGGTAGCCCATGTGTTTCTTCTCAAGCATCAGATCAACAAGTTCGCTCACACTCATGCTGGACGGGACTGTGATAACATCTCTTGTCATCAGATCGGATACTCTCACGCCCTCGAGTGGAACTGTCATCTCGGTGGCCTTGCCCTCTTCCGATGCTCCGATGTAGATGAAGAAGGCGATCAGAACCAGCCATGGGTTGTAACCGAGGAGTCCGAAGATTCCCATCGCAACGGCAAGCACCTGGCCGATTGCCACAGCTTTCTTCGTGGCTTCGATATAGCTCATGCGGGATGCAAGCCATGCACGAAGCACCCGGCCGCCATCCATCGGGAACGCTGGAATCATGTTGAAGATGAATAAGACGATGTTAATTATCCCGACGATCTCAAAGAAATTATACATGCTCTCTCCAAGAACTTTGAGCAATCCATAATGGATGGCAATCAGTACAAGTCCGATACCGAGGCTTGCAAGTGGTCCATGAAGTGCCATCTTGAACTCGAAGGCTGGATTCTTCGGTATATCCTCAATTGAGGCGAGTCCACCAAAGAGGAAGAGTGTGATGCTCTTAACCTCCAGTCCCTTTCGCAGTGCAACTACAGAGTGTGAAAGCTCGTGAAGAAGGATGGAGATGAAGATGGCGATGGTTGCAGTGAATGAGAGGAGATATCTGAGGCTCTCGGACGGGACTCCAGCGAAGCCGAACTCCTCATTTGTTGAAAAGATATATGCAAAGAGCGGCAGGACAAGTAATAAGGTTATATGAAGCCTGATAGGTATGCCCATAATCCTGCCGATCTCAATTGACAATCTCATCGTATCGAAATCCTCAAGAAAATCCTTGCTTTACTCGGAGGAAGATATGATACTTTATGCATTAATAATTAACCCAGAATATTCACTTGTCCACCACTCTCCACCACGGCACACCTTTCAAGTGGAATCAGCGTATCGTGATCTTTTTATCCTCTTTTATTGCTCGATAGAGTAGAGTTGCCTGTTGACTCTTCCTTGGGATGCGTATATATCCTCTTCGCCCAACCGCTGCTGTTAACACAGGTAGATCATCTATGAAGATCTCGACCACTTCACCTGCGAACTCAGGCAGGTGCAAGAGGAGGTGTTTCTTTGTTGTCTCGAACTCGATATCTGCGCCTTCGTCCTCGTCTGATAATCTCTTCCCGGTCGGTCTTACGTCCAATCGGATACCGAGGCGCCTCTCCATACTCTCGATGTTACGCCCCTTCCTGCCGACGAGGATTGGGACGTCAGAGTCTCGGCAGAGTATAACACCCCTCTTTGGCGATACCATCTTCACCTCAAAGGGCCCTCTTACATGCTTCTTAACCTCTGCGTGCAAAGCTCTTGCCATCTCTTCGTCCACCATTGCCTCCTCTGGTTCAACAGGCATCACGATCACCTGCTCGCCATACGAGTATATCTCGTACTCCGGAGCACCAGTCTCGAAGTCCTCGACGAGGATCGTGGGGCGCGCAAGATCCTCTTCGAACATCCCGCTCGGAACCTTCACAGTGAACCTGAGCTCGTAGACCTTCACAACCTCTCCTGCTTCAAGGTAGATCACTGTGTCAACCACCTGCGGTATCACACCAAGCTCCAGGCGCCCGATAAAACGCTGGATTGCATCTATTGCACGGGACGCATGGATCACACCTATCATGCCAACACCGGCAAGCCGCATATCTGAGAAGACCTCGAAGTCACGGGTGCTGCGCACCTCGTCGTGGATCGTGTAGTCAGGGCGAACAAGCAAGAGCACCTCAGCCGTCTTCCTCACATCACCGTTCAAAGGCGAGTACTGAGTGATTCCAGGAGGCACCTGCAAGTCCCTTGGGGACTCGATCGTCTTCACGATATAGCCATCGTTCATCAGGTGCTCTGCGATGCTCCCTGCAAGTGTGGACTTGCCAGAGCCTGGAGGTCCTGCAATCAGCACACCGCGCCGTTTACTCGTTATTCGTCTCTCAAGGACGCTACCAAGCCTGTAATCCTCAAGATTCACCTTTGCAACAGGTCTCACAGCGGTTATCTCCAAACCATCAGAGAATGGGGGGCGAGTGATTGCAATACGCATACTTCCGAGTTGAACGACCGTTGCACCACCATGATCGATCTCCACAAAGCCATCTTTATCCCTCTTCGACCGTTCAAGAATCTCACGCGCCAATCCTCTCAGAAGATCACAGTCAAGCGGGAGATCACCGATCTTGACAAGCGTTTGATCGCCGACACTACCACGTTTTGCAAGCGGCACCGCACCCTCCTTCAGGTGGACCGAGAGCGTGTCCTCTGTGAAGTACTCCTCTATCCCCAGTGGCAGAGGCTCTTCACGCTCCGGCGGGAGATACTCAACCCTCAGACCCTTGGCTCTACCAACCTCTGCCTGAATCCGGTCACTCGTGACGAGCAGCGCCCCATGCTCTATAGCAGTCTCACGGATCAACGCATCGATCTCACCACCAGAGGCAAGCTTCACATCATCGATGCCCGGGCGCCGTCCAACATACTCTAACCTCACAAAACCCTTCTTTGAGAGCTCAACAAGCTCTTGAAGCTCGATCAGACCATTAAAACCAGCCTCCCTCCCTCTATTCGCCTGCGCCTCAAGCTCAGCCACAACAGCCTCTGGAACCAGTAAAACCGCGCCCTTATAAGAACCATCTCTAATCTTCGCGGTGATCCTGCCATCGACGACCACGCTTGTATCAGGAACGATCACAAGCTCAGAAGAAGAACCACTCATAAAGCGAGAATATATCGATGATGGTATGTCAAACTATCGTCCCAAAGAAACAATAGAGGACTTTGAGTGGTGAATACATTCTGCTGCACCTGTATCCTCTTTATGTTCTGATCTTTACAGTATACAGTTTTGTCTCTGTTTTGGTTTCAATCTTAAAGTTTGTGTCTTCATCGATTACAATATAATCGTTCTTGTTGCAATCTTTTTTAATATCTCCAGATGAGATCAGAAGTTCTCCTTCAACCACTAAGAAGTATTTATCCTCGTTGTACATACAATTCATTATAGAATTTTCTTTTATTTCTAATATTTTTAATTCATAATCGTAGTATTCGTCTTTAATAGTGAAAAATATCTTGGTTCCAATAATAGTTCCACGTTCTACCTCCAGCGGTGATCGTTCTCCTGTTAAAATCTTGGAACCAATACTTTTTACTGGGTGTAGGTTGTTAATAGGTCTCCAATCCACGAGCCCGGTTGGGCGTTTTACTGTGATATTTCTGGAGAAGGAATCGGTAGGATTGCAGAGAGTGTGCGGAGTGGTTGCAGAGAAATATATTATTTCATCTCTATGAGCCACCTTCTCCCGTTTATATTCTCCATCACAATAAAAACCCACTGTTTCCTTATCCAGTGATAGAGTATACTCAGATATGGTGTGATTATGGTAGCTCTGAATATATCTGGGCGGCATAAGCGCCATGGTGATTGAATACCCTTGCTCTGTTGTTGGTCGTTTATGCAGTCCATAGCCCCATCTCTGCTCCCTACCCCCAGAAGGGCTATGCGAGTATCTCACAGGAACATTCTCAAATTTGATCACATCTATTGGTGGCTTGGATTGTAAAACGATATTCTCTCTTAATACTGCATCTGCCTTTCTTATAATCTCACTCAATTCACTTTCGATCTCTTCATCAATCACAATTCTATGGTTATAGATATAGTTGAAAATCTGTTGAATCTCAGAAGTGAAACAGCTTCCAATCTCAGACCTCCTCAATGTAGACTCAGGCGTGACCTCACCTCTTTTTAAATTTTTTATTTCTTGTAATATCGGATCCAATACTTCAGATTTACTAATTAATCTTCTACATTCATTCAACAATTCTGATCTATCTTTAAAACTTAGATTAAAGATATTTTTATCCCGTTTCATGATTTCAAATCATGGATCTATCTGCAACCAATATTCATATATGTTTGCAAGTGATGGGTTTTGGGACAAAATCTCTTAATCCTTGACAATGATCACTTATGCTCTCTATCCCAGATATCTCTTTGCTCTTTGGTACATCAACTTTTGCTGAATTACCGAAAGGATGTGGCTTTTTTCTCGAGAACAACTTCGACTTCTTCTTTCAGGACAAAATCGCCTTTCTTCACTTCAATCTTTCTCATATTTTTAGTATATCCATAGAAATACTTAAATACTTTTTGGTTAAAATCTGAATATGAATCTGGAATTTAGAGTAACAAAGAAGTTTGTTAATGAGTTACTGGATGTTTTAGATGAACTGGTCAAGGAGACAAGGAGAGAAGAGAAAGAGAAGTACCCCTATGCTGAATGGAAAAGAAGAGAGAACTCGTTAAGAAAAGACTGAGAAAGCTTCCAGAATATGTTAGGGAAGCCGTTGCAATGATCAGAATTCAGAAAAAAGCTGGCAAACCAAAGGAAATTGATCTGGAGAAGAGAGTTATGCTATTCCTCTTTGCAAGACTTGTGAACAGATCAAACAGGGATGTAGAAGAATTACTGGAGTTGTTTAAGCCTTTGTTTGGTCTCAAAGCCAACTACAAAACGATAGAAAGACAGTATTGCAGATGAAGAAGTCAAGCTCGCTCTGCACAACCTATTCATTCTTTTACTCAAAGATGAAGGCATCTCAGGCGAGTTTGCATGGGATGGAACTGGTTATTCGCTTACTGTTACAAAGCACTACAGAACCAACCCTAAAAAGAAAGACAAGGACTTCAAATACGTTTTCAAGATAATAGACATTGATACAGGAATGCACGTTGGTCTTGGCTATTCTAACAGATCAGAGAAAGATGCATTCAACAAAGCAATAAAGATGCTCAAAGAGATAGGAGTAAAGACGAATTCTATCTCCCTGGACAAGTATTACAGCACAAAAAAGACTTTAAAGTTATTTGATAAGGAAACTGCTGCTTATCTCTCATTCCAAAGAAAAATCTATCCAGAATACAGAATAGGATTTGACTGATTAAGGGTTATAGAAAGGATTATTGAGGCCCCCTATAAGCCTATAAGTTTCTAAAGAGATACTCCAAGAAAAATTCAAGCGAATCAGGTTTTTCAGCAGACAAGAGAAGATCTAGATGGTTGATCAAGCAAAAAAGAGAAAATAGAATAGAAATGGCTCTATTTGCTATCAGACTCTGGCACAACCTGTTTACAACCAGGATGAGATAATTACGTCCCAAAACCGTGTAGAGATACATTTCTCAACTATGCTGCGTACTTCGTATGCCAGCAGCCTCGATGTAATCGAGGCTTATCCCATCCCTGTCCTACTGAACCGTGGTAACATCCCGGGTGACCCTATATGGGCGGGACACCACTCTTTTAAGTGTGGGAGGCGTTGTCTTAATATTCTACTGCTTCTCCTTCTTTTACTTTCTTGGCTATATAGCTCACGGAATACTTTGGTGGATATTTTATGAAGAGGTGGACGTGATCTACATTCACAGCAATATCTATCACCTCAATATTCAGTTCTCTGCAGATCTTTCTGATCGTTTCCTCCGTAGCCTCTGCAACCTCACCAACCAGGATCTTCCCGCGATACTTGGGTGAGAAGACCATGTGATCGGAGTCACCATGTTAATTCTCATTCTTGCATCACTTTAATCCCGTATAAACCCTTTGATTCTAGAATATTCAATGAAAAAGATTCAATATCGAAAAAAAGAAGAAATTTCGCTGAATCTGTGAAAAGAAAGTTGTACAATAGAATCTGAAAAGAAGAAGCTTATTTCGGTAAAGTTGCAGAAAGCGAAGAGGAGGTGAGATAACCAGATCTTCATCTGCACAGTACATAAACATCCATCAGCGTCCCGGAATATCTCTCAACCTTCCCAAGCAGGTTCAATTCTTGTTCAAGCCAGTCAAGATCGACTGCTTTCAATGTGCTGGATGATCCGTGAAACTTATTAAATCCCTCTTCGTTTAACTCGGCTATAATGACCTTCTCTGCTGCAATTCGATACGCTTCCTGAATGAACTTGCCTCGCTTTGCAGGCTCAATGTGATGCAGGGCTCCGTAGCTTATCACCACATCGAAGCTTCCTCTCGGATAGCCAGGTGAGGTTGCATCTCTCCTTTCAAATTTGATCTTTCCTGTAAGCCCTTCCTTTGCTGCATCTTGCTCTGCATCCTTTATGGCATCTTCAGAGATCTCTGTCGTTGTGACCCTGCAGTTGAAATCTCTTGCTGCAATGATCGCAAGAGGTCCTGCTCCAACATCAAGAAGCGTTTTATCACGCACATTCCATCTTCTACAGGATCTCAGCTCTTTCTATCAACCCTTCCGGATCTTCTCTCAACACATTATCCTGCATTATTCACACCACCCATCAACAAGTCTGTACTTCCATAAAGCTCACTTACAGGTTATTTTTTCAGTATCGTCGTGTTATCATGTAATCTGCGAGGTCGAGTAGTAATTGCTTTGATGGTGTGTTGGGAAGTATTTTCAGCATTTTTTTCCCTTTTTGAATGTATTTTATTGCTTTTGTTTCTGCGTAGTCTATGCTCCCACATTCTTCGAGTTGGTGAATTGCTTGGTCTATCTCTTCAGAGCTTGCGTTTTTCTTTCCGAATATCTTGATATCTTCTCCGAGCTCGTGAGCACGGGTTATTATAAGGGTTTTTTTACCTTTCACTATATCGCTCCCTCTGTTTTTGCCAAGGAGATCTTCTGGTGTTCTGAGATCGATCACGTCATCGTAGATCTGAAAGCCGATGCCTACGAGCCGTCCATACTCTCCAAGGGCGTCTACTACTCTTCTCTCGGCGCCGCCGAGTATTCCGCCTATCTTGGCAGATGCTGCGTAGAGGGCTGATGTCTTCTTCTCAACCATCATTAGGTATTCGTCTTCGCTCACGTGATCTCGATTTTCAAACTCGATATCTTCCCACTGTCCCTCGCATATCTCGACGCATGCCTCTGCGATGATCCTGACACATTCATTGGTCTGTGCTGGTGGTGCGTGGGCTTGGGTTATCAGCTCAAAGGACTTGGCATAGAGTGTGTCTCCTGCGAGGATTGCACCTGCATTGCCCCAGATGGTGTGAACTGCGGGATACCCGCGCCGCAGATCGTCCCTGTCCATTATGTCGTCGTGTATCAGTGTGAAGTTGTGAACGAGTTCTATTGCGGCACCTGCAGGAATCACGATCTCTGGATTTCCTCCGACCGCTTCACATGAGAGGATTGTCATGCATGGGCGTAGCCTCTTCCCGCCTGCATGTAAGAGGTGTTTTGCTGCGGTGTAGAGCTCAGAGGGCTCTTTTTCTTGGAGATACTGGTCTATGAAGCTTGTGACTGTATCAGCTCGTATCCGCAGTTCTTCTATCAGATCTAATTCTCTTGTCATCGTATTTATCTATTCGAGGGTTATCTCTTCACCGTTTCGTATGATGTGCACGGTCTCTCCAAGGGTGTATCCTGCGCTCTCTGCCATCTCCACGTAGTTGCTGTGCATGGCGATGTTCCCGTGGGCGGGTATCACATTCTCAGGGTTTATCAGGCGCAGTAGTTCCCAGTGATCCTCTCTTGACGCATGTCCTGATACGTGCACGTCTTTATAGATACGTGCGCCCTGCATCTGCAGTTTTGTCTCGAGAGCATACCTGTTTGCACGTGGCATGGGATTCGGAATAGTATTTGCCGAGAATATCACTCTGTCACCTGCTTCGATGGTATATGGTGTCTCGCCACTTACGATGCGGGTCAGCGCAGCCCCGGGTTCTCCCTGATGCCCTGTCACGATCAAGAGGTATTTCTCCTTGCCATCCTTTACGATCCGTTTCAGTGCGCGATCCACCATATTCCTCCTGCCATAGATCTCAATATTCCCAGGAAAACTGATATATCCCATATTCTCCGCGGTTTTGACATACCTTTCCATTGCACGGCCAAGTAAGATAGGGACACGATCCATCTCCTTTGCAACTTCTATAATAGCGTTTATACGAGAGATATGCGATGAAAACGTTGTTATTACTGTCCCCCTCTCTATCTCTCCACTCCCAAGAAGAGTATCACGCACGAGATCCTTTGCTATCTGCTCAGAAGGTGTCTTGCCCGTGATTCCTGAGTTGGTACTCTCAACTATCATCGCGATGACGCCCTCTTCACCGATCTCTTTTAACCGTGGAAGATCAGGTGGTTTGCCGATGGTTGGTGTGCGATCAAGCTTGAAGTCATTGGCATAGAGCACTATGCCTTTTGGAGTATGGATCGCTATGAAGACTGCATCGATGATACTGTGCTGCACCCGGATAAACTCGAGTGTGATCTCCTCTGTTACTCTATACGTCCCGCCCTGTGGTATAGAGATAACCCTGTTCTGAACCTTGAACTTTCGCTCGCTCTCGATCCCGTGTTTGATCAGTTCTGCTGTGTACGGCGTGGCGACGATCGGAACGTTGTACCTGTGGGCAAGCTTGGGAATAGCTCCGATGTGGTCGAGATGTCCGTGTGTACAGGCAATGGCGCGCACACAGCCGCTGATCTCCTTCAGTATGGTGTCGTCAGGGATGGCGCCCATCTTTATGAGCTCAAGAGAGTGTATCTCTTCAATCTCAACGTCCTCATGTATCTGAACCATGTCAAGACGAAGCCCCATATCGAGTATTATCGCGTCATCCCCAATCCTCACAGCTGTCATGTTACGACCCATCTCATTGTAGCCGCCAACCGCAATTATCCCAATATTATCTATCATATCTTCTCCTCATACTCGTATCAACCAGAGTGAAATGATTAAGCTATAATGACCACATATTTGTATCGTTCTTGATATAACCAGTAGTTCTACAGAGCTTAACCAGTGGTACTCACACTATAAAAGCTTTCCATTACCACGATACTCTCAAACTGAAGGGGGTGAAAGTGTTAAATGTGTTGTGTTGCTTGATTCGTGGTCTTGGTGGTTTATGGTGTTTGTTGTGAAGTTTGGTGGCAGTCTGATCGATTCTGCGCGGGGTGTTGTTGGCGAGCTTGTGGAATATGCCAAGAGTTCTCGTCGTTCCATCCTCATCGTGCCTGGTGGTGGGGTCTTTGCAGAGACTGTGAGGGGCGTTGATGCGCGGTTAGGTCTCTCGCCCGATGTCTCGCACTGGATGGCAGTTCTTGGGATGGAGCAGTATGGTCTCTTGCTGTGTGATGGAACGGGCGCCACTCCTGTGAGAGAAAAGCCTGATGGCACGGGTGTCTTTGTGCTCTTAGCCTGCCAGTTGCTTCATAGGTCTGATGAGCTTGAGCACAGCTGGGCTGTTACAGGGGACACGATCGCCGCGTGGGTTGCAGATAAGTATGAATCTCCTCTGATCAAGGCTACTGATGTTGAAGGGATATATGTTGGAGGGGATATTGTTGGCGAGATCTGTGCTTCCAGACTCTCAGGTCTGGAGACATGTGTTGATGCTGAGCTCCCAAGGTTTCTCTCAAGTCACGGTCTTGACTGTCGGGTGGTCTCTGGAAGGAGTGTCGAACCGTTGATTATGGCTATTGAAGAGGATTATGGCGGTACGCTCATCCGGGGTTGCTGATCGCTTGTTAAAGAGTCGTTTTTAGTATATGCATCTTGTTGAGCGGCAGCTCGTGTATTCAGGGTCCACTGTGAGTGGTGGCTCTTTGAGGTGGAGTACCTGTTCGCCTTTTGATCCATAGCGGAAGACTGTTATGCCTTTGCATTTGAGTCTGTATGCCATCGAGTATGCCTCCTTCACATCCTCTACGCTTGCGTTCTGGGGGAGGTTGATCGTTTTTGAGACTGAGTTCTCTGTGTGTCGCTGGAATGCTGCCTGAATCTTGACGTGTGCCTTTGGTGGTATCTCAATAGCGGTTTTGAACAGTTCCTTAATATCTCTCGGTACTTCAGGGATTCCTGCGATGCTGCCGGTCTCTGCGATCCTCTCTATAAGTGCGTTGCTGTAGAATCCACGCTCTCTTGCAAGCTTCTTGAAGTATGGGTTTATCTCTCTTAGCTCTGCGCCGTTCAGTATCTTGCGGATGAAGCTCACTGCGAAGATCGGTTCGATTCCGCTTGAAGAGCCCGCGATTATGCTTATGGTGCCTGTTGGTGCTATGGTCGTCAGTGTTGCGTTCCTCCGATTGCCCTTGTGTATTCCTTTGTCGATGTTTGGGTAGTCGCCGTAGCGCTCTGCAAGTTCTCGTGATTCCTCTTCCGCGTGCTCTTGGATCTCTCTCATGATCTCTTCTGCCACACTAAGTGCTTCAGTGCTCTCGTATGGTATGGCGAGCTGGGCGAGCATATCTGCAAAGCCCATCACTCCAAGCCCGATCTTTCGATTGGCGCGGGTCTTCTCCGCGATCTTTTGGATTGGGAATCGATTGACGTCGATTGTGAAGTCGAGGAACCGGGTACCTAGGTGAACGAGTTCGGATAGGAGTTCCCAGTCTAGCTCATTCTTCTTCACGAGCTTTGAGAGGTTGATCGAGCCGAGGTTGCAGGACTCGTGTGGGAGGAGTGGCTGCTCTCCACATGGATTGGTGGCTTCTATTCTGCCGAGTTTCGGGAGCGGGTTGTGGCGGTTTATCTCGTCGAGGAATATGATTCCAGGGTCTCCGCACTCCCATGCCTTCTCAGCCAGCAGGTTCCATAGGCTCTCTGCATTGATGGTCTCGGTTATCTCTCCACTTCTTGGGTTAATGAGTGGATACTCTCTCTTCTCTTCCACTGCTCTCATGAACGCGTCATCCACTCCGACTGAGAAGTTGAAGTTGGTGAATCCCCCTCTTGCTTTTGCTCTGATGAACTCCTCTATATCGGGGTGGCTTGCGTTCAGGACTGCCATGTTGGCGCCGCGTCGTCTTCCACCCTGTTTGATCACATCGGTTGTGGCATCGAAGATTCGGATGAAGGAGAGCGGTCCTGATGCAACGCCGCTTGTTGAGCGGACGACGTCACCTTTTGGTCGGAGGTGTGAGAATGAGAATCCTGTGCCTCCGCCTGATTGCTGGATCAGTGCCATCTCTTTTAAGGATGTGAAGATCGAGTTGAGTGAGTCGTGGATTGGCAGGACGAAGCAGGCTGAGAGCTGTCCGAGAGGGGTTCTGGCGTTCATCAGTGTTGGAGAGTTTGGCAGGAATAGGAGGTTCTTCATTGCATTGAGAAACTCGTCTCTATGCCCACGCCCTGCATCCACTGCTTCTGCTACACGGGCAAACATCTGGAGTGGTGATTCTATTATCTGCCCGTTTCCATTCCGTAGAAGGTAGCGTCTCTCAAGGACCTTCATGGCATTTCTTGTGAGTTTTACTTCATCGTCTCCGGTGTGGTCTCTCATATGGCAATAGAGATCTCTTTTTGAGAGAGATAAATGTACTTATAGGTCTTCTATCCCATGCAAATTATGATGGTTATGATAATAATGTAAAGTATTTATTTATTAAAGACGAAGTAAGGAACATGACTTCAGAACCCATCGCCGAGACAGGATACATGGTACTTATCGCAGGACTGCTCGAGATACTCGAATCAACCAACGGTCTTGAAGTCACAGAAGAGATGATGCACACAAACGGCAAACGGAGAGGTGAGCACATCGCAAGAAAGCTTGGCGAATACATCGACCCTGAAAGAGCACTCGAGAGACTTGTCGAGCATAGCAAGCCATACTACACGATCGAGATCGGACGCCAGAGCGCCACGAGGAGAGGATACATGGCAGAGATCAGATTCAAGGATTGTATGATAAAGAAGCTCTGTAAAAACCGGGGGATCTCGATAAAAAACCCATTATGTGCGAATACCAAAGGCTTCATTGAAGGAGCACTCTCGTCTATGACATGCATGGAGGTGGATGTTGATACAACGATCGTGGACTGGAACATGTGTGAGTGCATCGTCGATTTCAAGCGGAAACAGAACAAAATCGGCTTCGTGTAATATGCTCATCTCCTTCTTTTGTGCATAAACTCTGCTGCAAGGGTAAGTAGAAGACCTCCGATCAGGAACACACAACCGATCCACAGCAGATTCAAGAGTGGGTACCGCCTGACGACCAACTCAACACCTCCGGTCTCAAGCCGGCACGGTAGCATGCCTTCCATGTCAACGATGATATTCGAGAGCATCCCATATCTCACGGCGGGCCTGCTGATGAAGCCGAACTGGCGACTCTTCATATATGTTGTAGTCATACTCTCACGAGTATCACCATAAAAGAGTTCTAGATCCACGATCTGAAGCCAGTCAGATCCGATCTTCTCAACCCTGAAGTCGAGAAGCTTCACACCAACACCATCCGCCTCCTTATACACACCCTCATCCTCGAAACTATAACTGAAGCTGCTTGTCACTGCAAAGGAGGAGGCGATCACACTCCCCAGGAGAACGAGACCGAATCCGAGATGGATGAGATCGATCCCGGTGAGATGTAGAGAGGCAACCCTGCTCTTCAACCTCAGATCTCGAATCATCTTGAAGAGCACATTACCGAGAATGAAGAGGGCTGGCGGCAGAACTATGATGGCATCGTCTGGTATGGTAAGATCGAGCAGTATGGTTGCAATAATGAAGAGAACGGTTACATAGGCGATTCTGCGAGTTCGCACCCTGCCATAGACGATGCAGAGACCTGTGAGATACGCCAGGGCTATTGTGAGTGGATAGAGGAAGGTGTTATAGAAGCTGGATGAGATCACGGTCTTATACCCCATGAGTCTGAGGAGCGCCTGGATATTTGGACCCCAGAACGATACGAACGCGAGTATTATCAGAATAAGAATTGTGAAATAAAAGGTGTTCTGTGGTGCAAGTACCGATAAAGTACTCGCTGGCTTTGATTCTCTCTCTTCGCCGCGTAAGAATACCAATAGTATGGAAGCGATCATCGCTATCAGGATGAAGCCGAAGAGGAAGGGTGTCGTGGAGGAGTGGAGGTAGGAGTGAATCGAATCGTATATCCCGCTTCGTGCAACGAACGTTATCTGGATGCAGCCTATGAAACTGAATATGGAGAGGAGTGGGTAGAGCCTCTGGTACTCACCCCTTCTGAACCTTGCAGCTGCGTGGAGTGCTGCTGTGAGGAGGAGCCATGTTCCGAGTGTGATCGACTGGATCGGATCCCACTGCCAGAACCCGTTCCATCCAAGCATTCGGTTCGCCCAGATCCCGCCAACGACCATACAGATGCTCAATGAGAGCCATGAGAGGCGGAGCTGATTCCTGACATCAAGCCGCCCACCATGGGTCAGGTATGCTATGGATGATGCAGCAGGGATCAATGCGAAGGCGTATGCTACGAATGCTGTCAGGATGTGAATCGGCATCAGGATGTCCATGAGAGCAGGGCTTATAGCGTTTCCAGCGGTTGGGAGAGTGGCTCCTTCGGTTAGGAATATCGATCTGAAAGGATCCACTATGATCGTTAAGAAGAGGAGGAAGGTGCAGATGCCGAATGCGTAGATGCAATCGAAGACCGCTCTTCTCTTTCTATTCTCCATATAGATGAATGTGAGGAGGGTTGAGAGCCATGCCCACAGAAGGTAGGTTCCACTCTCTCCCACTATCATCGATGCGAGCCGATAGAATATCGGTAGGCTGCTGCTTGAGAACTGCCAGACATAGTATATGCTGAAGTCGAGTGTGACAAAGGCGTACGCCATGAACAGCAGAGATAGCGTAGTGGAGAGAGCCGCTATCCGCGCGGTCCACAGACCAATTCTTGTCCACTTAAAAAATAAAAAAATAGTCGTGAGGAGTGTGGATACGAAGCCGATGTATAGAAGCAAGCCTCCAATATTCATCTGAACCGTCTCCAGAGAAGATAGAAGATCCCGATAAGAACCACCCCAAGAGGCACAACCACCTTCAACAGAAACTCTGCAAGCACAAGCCTCTCTGGTTTTGTTACCGTGAACGTCGCAATCCCTATCCTGCTCCACTTCCCAGCCGAGTCCTTCACGCGCGTGTAGATCACGTGCTCCCCATAGTAGAGCATGGACGTGTTGATCGCATCGCCGAGCACCGCCGAAGACTGATTGGACTCTCCTATTATATACTTCAGGTGCCTTCCAGTGCCTTCGAGTCCTGGTTCATCGATGAAGTACTCGGCACGCGTTACCTTCATCAGAGGCGGCAGCACCACCGTAACCCGAAGGAGACATATCTCGCCCCTTGGAACGCTATCGGGTTCCACAGTCACTCCGATGCGCGGCACAAACTCGGTCGATGCAAGGCTATGAAGACTGATCGGATCAGAACCGCCATGGCAGATCGTGCAGTTCGGAGCAAAACCATGTGCTGTGCCGGTGGGAGACCGACCCTCGGTGCCCATATTCGTGGCATTGAATGGAAGCGCTCCACCATGGTAGGTATGACAGTCCTTGCACCCTGTGATCTTCCCGGGCACCCAATCATCCCAGCCAGGGTTCTCCACGGTTCCACGTGGATACTCGTCAAAGTGAAAATTGCTCTCGCCTGTGGCATTGTGGCAGGAGGTGCAGGTTCTGAACGGCTCGTCCGCTACTTCGCCGACCGTGTACATCGTCCCGCGTGTTATGCCTATCGCTCGTTTCTGCGTCTCATTGAAGAGGTCAACATCGCTCCCATGACACGTGTAACACGGTCTCAATGCTTCTTCACTCACATTGGCTTCAAGGTGTGTGAGGTTGTGGAAGAGATCCGCCTCTGAATTGTGGCATATCTTGCATGTTGCAGTCCTGTCCACCATCTGTATCAGCACACCAGAATAATGAGCAGATCCATACTCGGTGTGACAGTCGATGCACCTGATACCCTCAAAGGGCTGGTACTCTCGTCCTTCATGGGGCTCATGACAGTCCTCACACTCCACTGCAGGGTCACTTGCACGAGTGATACCTCTCTTACCAACCATGCTCGGCGTGTGGAACTTGCTCACACCCACAGGATCATGGCATGCCTCACACCCTGACTTCACCCGCACACCCCTTCCGTGTCTGAAGATACGTATCTGTGCATCTGGCTTGTACGGGAAGCCACCATCGACGCTGTGACACTGGAAACAGTATCCAAGACTCTCGTTGTACCGCAGAACCTCAAGCGATTCATGGAGCGTTCCGTTCGTTATGTTATGGCATATCTCACAGGTGTACCCGTGACCTCTAAGTGTGTCCGCCCGCCCCTCTGGAGCCCCAGGATAGTGCGTCTTTATCTGAGGTATCTTGAGTTCTCTTGAGCGCTCTCTATCAAGGTGACAGCTCTCACACCCACGGGTTATAGTGATCCCTGCATCATGGAAGCTCGATACTCCCCTCCCTGCATGGCACCTGGTGCAGTTGTTATCTGAGTTGTGCCGCTCTACCTGTGGCGCATCCCCCCAGAGCGATCCATTCGTAGTGTTGTCGTGGCAGAGACCACACTCACTCGTCCTGGGGAGATCACCCCGGGTTGAGTAGTGTGAGACTGAAGATGCACTCTCCTCATCCTCTGGGAGCGTATTTCCGTGGCAGTCCCAGCACTCAGCAGCGGTCGAGATCTTAGATCCCGGGTAGTGTGAGTGGATCTCTTCTGCCCCGAACCTATCGTTTCCGTGGCAGTAGATGCACGTAAGCGGCGTCTTCTCTCCGAGGTACGGTGTTGGATGTACCAGAGGTTCGCCGCCTGTCCCGTTTCCGTGACACGCCCAGCAGGCTCTGTCTCTATCATCGGTTATGAAACTCGTATAATCCTCTCTATCGCTGTTAAGATCAGAGTGAACTCCCTTCTTGAACCGATCCATATCGATCTTTATCGGCGCCACTCCATTCCCTGAGTGGCAGCTGATACAATCAGCACCGTACCCACCCGAGGTGAGCGTGTAGATATGGAAGGTTTCAGGCTCGTCACCAACAGTTATACTGCTATCAAGAGGAAGATACTTGAGCGGAGTTCCAGACGAGAGTGCACGGGTCTCACGATCAAGCTCTTTCAGCTCATCTGAGATCACCCGTACATCAGAGAGGACAATCTCTGCGCTACCGATGAAGACGCTCTCGAGCCTTGCCCTGACAAGATCGATCTTCCGACCAAGCACCCACTCCTCGTATGTGAAATACTCCCCTGTATTAACTATCATATCCTCTAAGAGCCTTCCATCTCTGTAGAGTTGCAACCGTGCGCTGCCCCGTCTTTGATTCACATCAGCGACATGGAGGACGTATCCGCTTCCAAGATCCCACGACTTTCCGATTCCAAGCATTCGGGTCTCACTATCTGTGAAGTTTATCGTCAGTCGTGCAAGTGTCACGTTCTCCCTATCCTTCTTTAGAACGTAGTAGTCTCTTCCGTTCGGCATTCGCGCCCGATACTGGCTATCATGGCACTCCCAGCAATCCTCGTTCTCGGTCTCACGGTGGATCCGTGACGCAAGCACGCTCCCACTCAACTCTGCCACGTACTCACCGTCCTCTGAAGCAAAGAGCCTCTTCACTGTGAGGTTGACGATCGCTGTCTTACCCGGTGCGATTCCACGAACCTCATATTCGAAGACGTCACCATCAGCCACCAGCTCACGTCGGAGCAATCTCCCATTCTCTTCGAAGTCGAATATGGCACCTTCACGAGTTGCTTCTATCAATGTTAACGTGTAGTTATCAACGAGCTTCCATGGCTCGCCCGCTACAAGTATCCTCTTGACCCACTCGTGGCGTGTGTGGTCTCTCGGGTCGGGTGGATCGCCCCACCCATCCTCGACCCCGGTATGGGTATGGCACTCAACACAGTTGTACCCGGTCTCGAGTGATGGATCTGTGAGGTAATGGGCGGCCGTTATGGTGGGAGTTCGTCCAGTGGCAACTGCATCATTCACATGGCAGGCTACACATGTAGTGTTCGTTGGCACACTGCTCCCATTAGGGGTGTGTGCATAGACAAGGGGTGCCTGTATAGATCCAGGCTCGGTGTGGCAGACCTCGCACTCCTTCGGGGTGCTACCAGGGTGTCTCATCGAGGCGTTGATAGTGAGAGTGAACTGGGCATCCAGAGAAGCGCCGCTCACCGTTGCGGTCCAGTTGCCACCCTCTGGAGTGCTGATATTTATCCTATTCCCAGCATAGTGCCTCCCATCTGGTGCTCTCAGCCGCAGCTCAAGAAGACCTACGCCGCTCCACTCGAGGGTGGCGTTCAGTGCTATGGTATTCGCTGGGATTGTAAAGTTGTACGTGACCACTTCGCTCTCTGCGATCATTCCCTCGTAGACGCGCCGTGGTGTGTGACAGTCTATACAGTTGAGGTTCTTATGCGCCGATGATCTGAAACCACCCGGGGATATGATCTTACCTGGTATCTCGTCGTGGCACTCAAGGCACGCACCACTCTCGCCCTCCATCGTTGGACTCGTCAGGTTCTCGCTATGGATTCTACCAGAGCCGTGGCAATCGGTGCAGACCACACCGTGGGTGATGTTGGCATTCCCCGGGTCTGAGAAGACAGGGTTAAACTCGTTTCCACCATTCTGGTGACAGTACGTGCAGTCTGTTATCGTCTCGCCGTTCTTCACCACCCACATATCACTCCTCTCTTCTGCGTAGTGTGAGACGTAGTTCTTAGCCCTCGGGTACCTCACGTTCTCAGTGGGTGGTGTGATCGTGAGGGACTTGTTGTGGCAAGTTGTGCAGTTGGCAAGGTCTGGGTCTGTCCGCACGTCCTCGCCAGACGGCTGGTGCTCTACCGCCTGAAGAGGTGTCTTTTTCAGGTAGTTCTCGTTTAGGGGGGTTGTATTATAATGGCAGTCCTCGCACTCTGGCAGCTCCTCAGCGTGTTTCGTGTGTGAGGGGTTTTTCAACTGCTCGCTATAGTTCACGTGGCAGCCCCAGCAGACCCTGCTTAGTCGCGTGTAGTTTGCTCTACTGAACTCTCCTGTGATGTTATGGTGAACGCTTGCAAAGAACCCTGTCCTGTTTATCAGAGGTAGACCTGTTGTTACGTTCAGACCGCCTTCAAGGTGGCAGTCGGTGCAGTTCCCGCCAGCCGCTCTTTCAGGTTCGAAGTGTGGATCGCTGTGGCAGAAGATACAGTCTCTGTAACTCATGTCAGGGTAATCTGTCATGGTGTGACCGGGGGGTCGCTTCACGTGGCAGTCGGTGCAGTTCCTGATCGTGATCTTGTGGAACGAGTTGTGGCAGAGGCGGCAGGTGATGTCATCCCTCCCATCATTATTAATATCAGTGTGAGTGTATGATAATCCTCTGTTGTCCCACGATGGCACCTGCTTCAGGGTCCTGGCTCCTATGATGGCTCCGCTTGCATCTTTATTGTGGCACTCTGAGCAGTTCCATGGTATGTGAATGACAGGTTTTCGTCTGATCGGATGGCTCGATCTTATGGTATAATTGAATGAACCATCTGATAGCGGGAATACTCGTGCAATCCAGACCCCGCTTCTTGGAGGAGAGTTGAAGGTTGTGCTGTAGAACTTATCGCTTGAGTACGTTGGATAATATATCTTTGAACCACTCCCGAATACCGCCGTCCCGTTGAGACTTGGCACTGTGTACGTGCCATACCAGTTATCAGTGGTGCTTAAATCCTGCAAACCGTTTGTTGTGTCATCGATTGGACCTACGAGGGAGAGAAGGAAACTGTATCTCGGATCGTCTCCGCTCACAGTCACGTTCATCGCGCCAGAACCGTTCATATCGATGATGTACGTGTTGGTCATCGATTCGTAGGACATGAACTCTGGCAGGTAGCCTCGTATCGTATCGTTCAACTTCGTGGTTGCGTCAAACGGTGGATAATACAAGCCCTCCCCCGTGGCTTTACTGTATAACCCGTGACATGCCTCGCAGGAGACGTTCTGGTGCACCCCGCCTCTACCTATATCTCTCCCCTTCAGGCTCTGTGGCGCTGCAATCTCATAGGTCTCGGCTCCAGTAGGGGTGTGGACGAATGTGGTATGGCAGTCGGTGCACCCCGTCTCACTCACATGTGAGAGATTGTCAAACGGTGTCTGTTGGGTGATCGGTCGTTCGATCGAGGTCTTACGATAGAGTTTTACGTTTGCGTTTGTGTTGTTGAAGATCATTATCCACCCGCTCTCGCCGTAGATGAAACCGCCTTCGTGTCCGTATCTGATCTCATGGAGGTGGATTGGTGTTGCTCGCAGGAACTGAGACGCATACGTGCTGTGACACATCGTGAGACAGTTCCCCTTAATGCCTGCTGTGACACTGTCAGGGTGGATCATGGTGGTCTCGTTGCGGATCCATGGGCTTCTCTCTGGGCTGTAGGCATCATGGCATCCCCTTGCTTGGCAGCCCCAGAGGGTGGTGTTGAAGCTCGCTATCGCAGAGACCTCGGTCGAGTTTATCGTCGCGTTGAAGACTATCCTGTATCGTCCAGTGTAGGCGTCGTCCGGGTAGTTGAATACTCCATAGTATAACTGGTGGAGAGAGTCCTCGACAAGATCTATCGTCTTTGTCTGCTCAGTGAACGTATTGTTGGTATGGGTATACGAGGGATATGTGATCTTCACCTGCAGTCTTGGCGGTGGGGTCTCAGCACCGCAGCTGAAGACTTGGTCGCCGTCAGAGGTCACTTTGATCTCATCGATCCACCACTCGCCATCGGTGAGAGTATCAGGGCTGAAGAACTGGAATGCAATAAGTAGATTCTCACCACTGTATCTTGTGAGGTTGACCGTCTTCTTGACCCATCCACCACTATCTCCTGTGTAATCTGCAACCGTCTCCCAGTGTGCTCCGTGGTCGGTTGATACCTTGAGATAGCCATGATGATCTTCTGACATGTTATACTTGGTATAGAATGTGAGATTGGCAACTCTGGATGCCTGGGTTCTTCCGGTGAAGAGCCTTCTGAGCCAGTTGAAGAGTTGTGAGAGAATGCCATGAGGCTTCTGAGAACTCAGGTATATGTCGTCTGATGGGGTGCCAAGCGTACTATAGTTGTCAAGGTAGTGCCAGCTATGAATGCCGCTTCCAGCCCTCCAGCTATACGCTCCGGTGTATCTTTCTGAACTGTCCTGTATCCATGCAGGTGGTGAAAGACCACTCACCACACTCGTATTTTCCATAATACTTACTATTATCAGGTTTTTCTGTGGCATCCCACCATCATCTGTGTCCCACCAGTTCCAGCCCGTGTTATTTCCACTCGCAAGGTATCCAAGCTGATAGGGTGTTTGGCCATAACCCAGTATCACGGTATAATTATCATCTGCGAGAGCAATGGGAGTACCTCTACCACTGGCTAATGTTAAGAGAGCGACAAGGAGGATCCATCTATAACCAGTCTTCTTCACCCCACAACCCGCCTTAATTTGGTGCCAACGACGTATGAGAGAATGGACAAGACTCCGGTCAACACGAGGTAGTCGAGTGAATACGCTGGAAAACCCTTCAAATTGTATTTTACACTGAATATCTGCAAAACAGATAGTAAAGCAAGGACTAACGAGATCGTGACAAGTGATCTTCCAATCACGTGTCGATTCTCGTTAAAAATCGATCTGATCGGTTTGAAAGACGAGGCACACCTCTCACTTGCAGGAATTCGTTCACCGAGCTTCTCCAGATCGAATGGCAGGCTCTCCTCAACACAGTACTTACTCCACGTGTAGTATGCTGCTGCATAGACTGCAATCCCGATACCCATACTGCCGAGGAGTGTCTCACTCCCATAGACCAGATTGAAGAGCATCGTTGTGATCGGAACCGTCAGTATCGGGAGAAACGCCCAGACCCATGCACTCGATCGCTGCCATAGATTATACTCATAGGTGATCTCGAGCCACCAGATGAGGTAGAGCAGGGTCAGGAGATATGGTGTGTAGGCACGTGTGAAGTTCAGGAGGAAGATGAAGGCAGCGAGAGTGATATTTACGAGCAGAACCAGCCTGAGAAAACGGGTGACCTCCGCTGCTATGTCAATACCATACGCCCTGCTATCTGAGATTCTGAGCTCGGTTGAACGCTTCCTGAGCCTGTTGAGATTGTTATTCATATTTGTTAGCCTCTCATCGAGCCGTTCAATCATCGCCTGCGTTCCTGCGATCTCTTCAAGTATCGGCTCAAGCCGTCTGTAGATACCGTCCTCAAAACCGGTATCGACGAGTTTTTCAAGCGCGATCGTCGCCCTAGCTAGGTGAATCCCGCTCCAGAGCGTCCCAACTCCGATCGATAGTATTGCAAGATTCGTGATCACCTCGTGGTTCTCGAACTCGCTGCCTGAGAGGAGATCGATCAATGGTTGATATGAAGAGTATATGAGGTATATCGATGCGAGTAGTATGCAGATAGTGGCTAATTTCGGAGGGAATGAGCGATCTCTCTTCAAAGGATAGTCACCAAAACAGTTTTCATTATACTTATCATCATCATATATCTATTTAGTGTTTGCTGCTTGTTACTGAGAGCATGTAAAGCAGTATGCAGACTACGAATATCGTTAGCCCAAGCTGTTTAACACCCTTAACGATCTGGCTCATCCTGTACATCTCGGATCCGTATCTCGTCACCTTGATCTCCTCTGGATCGAAGAGCAGGTACTCCCCGATACTCTTCACTACTATCGGCCTTCCTCTGAAGATCACCACCTCTCCCTTTATCTCCTCCTTTTTTATCGTCCAGTCATCAGCAAATTCTGCAGCATCCCCTTTTGTCTTGATTCTACCACCTGCAATTGAGTTTATTCTGTGAATGACTGGCATATTTGCATCTTTTACATCGAACATAATGATCTCACCCTCCTCCGGGTCGATTCGGAGGCTCTGCACGAGAACCAGATCATTCACCTCAAGGGTTGGTGCCATGCTCCCGGATGTGACGACGGCGAGAAAGATGTACTGGTTCAGGACGATGTACGCCACAGAGATCGTTATAGCGAGTGGAATTAATCGAGGCGCAAGCCCTGGTCTTCGTGAGAGATCACGATACCGTTTCATCATCTCGGTAGCACGTCTTCTTGGATTGTGACCGGACCATCTCAGCAGATAGCTAAGAAGGCGCACGATAGCAGAAGAGTTTCTCACATGAACATTATATAAAATTATAAATAAAATTAAGGTGGTTAAAAATAATATCAGAACGACTCGGTTGATGTGCCACAGATAGAGGAGTGAGAACGAGAGCACCCCTACCAGTCTTTCGATAAAGACCATATCTAAAAATTAAAAAATGTGGATGACCCATTCCATGGATCATCTTATGTCGTCACAAGGGTCGTATTGGTGGTAACGTTAATATCCCATTCCTCATCTGTCAGATTTATAGTCGCATTTATATTAAGCCCGCCAAACTTGTACCATGTGATATTTATGTTGGTATGTGTATGGCATCCAATGCACGCAGCACTGTCAGTCGCAGCACCACTTGACTGATTGTAGAAGTCACTGTGAGCAGAGCTGGAATTACCCAGCTGAACCGTTGCATTGTAGTGACAGTCCTGACAATCCACCTTTATTGCGGCATGCGGAGTGGTCTGATTTCGCCATGCAGTGCTGAAAGCACTCGCATCGCTCGTATTTGTAAGACCTCTCAGTGTATAATCCTCAAATCCGTAACCTGCCAATGTTGAGTTGTTGAGTCCATAAGCATCAATAATTGTCGTGTTAATCTGATGGCATATGCTGCATCCTGAGTAGCTCGGATAGTTATCCTTAAAAGTCGCGTGTGCGCCTGTATTTGCATTCCATTCAGTAACCTCTGGCTGATGACACTTTGCACAGAGAGTTTCCATATCGTCTGGATTCTTTACACTATACCATCTATGTTGCCCGGTGAACATTGACATCGTCTGCGGCAGCACAAAGAGTCCGATCGCCACAACGGCAACGGACAACAACACCACATTCCTTCCCTCCATTTTTCCATCACTTCACCATATATTAATCAAAATAGTATTTTACTAATATACATAACTTTAATATAAACATTTTGCTTCTGCCCTCACCGTACATAGAGACTATCAAACCACTTTGAAAAAAGTAGAAAAACCCATGCGTGTAGCTCCTCTCTTGAACTCGTTTATGAGGTTCCAGTTCCAGTCCTCGTCTATACCTCGAGAAGCATTTCGTTATGTGATACTTCGTCTTTTCTGACCTTGCATCATCTCAGGTAAACTTTATCTTATATGGTGGTATGGTGGTCTTGATAGAGAGTTGTGTGATAGGTTTGATTATTGAGGATTGATCTAATATGGAATTGGAGAAGCTTCGTCATGGAACAGAGTTGATAAAACGTGGCTTTGCCAGGATGCAGAAGGGTGGTGTGATAATGGACGTCACGAACGCTGAAGAGGCACACGTGGCTGAGGATGCAGGGGCTGTTGCTGTGATGGCACTCCATGCTGTGCCAGCCGATATACGCCGCATGGGTGGTGTTGCACGGATGGCTGACCCTGCAGTAATAGCTGAGATCATCGATTCTGTAACGATACCTGTTATGGCAAAGGCACGTATAGGGCATTTCGTGGAGGCTGAGATACTTGAAGCGATCGGCGTGGACATGATTGACGAGTCAGAGGTTTTAACACCAGCAGATGAGACGTATCACATTGATAAGAGAGGGTTCACCATACCCTTTGTATGCGGGGCACGTGACCTTGGGGAAGCTATGCGTCGAATAGCCGAGGGTGCTGCGATGATACGCACAAAGGGCGAGGCCGGTACAGGGGATGTGAAGGAGGCTGTGCGTCACATGAAAAGTATCATGGGCGAGATTCGTACACTCAAGGGCAATACTCCTGAAGAGATCGCGAGAAGAGCAAGGGAGATCGAAGCACCCTATGAACTCGTGAAGGAGACTGCAGCACTGCAGCGACTCCCGGTTGTGAACTTTGCAGCAGGGGGGATAGCAACTCCTGCAGATGCAGCGATGATGATGCGGCTCGGTGCAGATGGGGTATTTGTCGGGTCAGGTATCTTCAAGTCAGAGAATCCTGAGAGGATGGCGCAGGCGATCGTGGATGCTGTGAACAACTTTGACAGGCCAGATGTGCTTGCCGAGATCTCGAAGGGACTTGGGAGTGCGATGAAGGGGATTGACACGAGAATGATACCTGAGGAAGAGATACTCCAGACTCGATGAATGGCGAGATAGAAGCCTTTTAAACGTTGGAGCCTTCAGCAGATGGGGGAGATCACAGGGAAGGATGTCTGCATCCTCATCCCAACCCTGAACGAGGCCAAGAATATCGAGAGGCTGATAGTAGAGTTCAAGGAGATGGGATATGAGAATATCTTTGTGATCGATGGGCACAGCACAGATGGAACACGGGAGATAGCACGGAGCGCCGGAGCAACTGTCGTCACCCAGGAGGGTAAGGGAAAAGGATCTGCCATAAAAGAAGCGTTTAACTATATAGAGTCACCTTATACTATAATGATTGACGGTGACGGAACCTACGAGCCAAAAGACATGTTAAAGTTCTTGAAACCATTGGAGGAGGGTGTCGACCACGTGCTCGGCAACCGATTTGAAGACTATGAGAAGGGAGCTTTCACGCGATTCAACCTTCTTGGGAATAGGATCCTGAACAAATTATTCGGGTTTGCCTATGGAATATGGCTCAATGATATTCTCACAGGCTATCGAGGATTCAACATGAGAAACATTAAAAAACTCGAACTAAATGAGAAGGGATTTGGAATAGAAGCTGAAATGACAGCAGAAACGATCAAAAAAGGATTGAGTATACGGGAAATACCTATAAGATACCTTCGCCGACGTGGCGACCCAACAAAACTACACCCAATAAAAGATGGCATCACGATAGCAACAACCATCTTCAAACTCGCAAAACACCACAACCCACTCTTCTACTTCGGAATGATCGGAGTTGCAACAGCACTTGCAGGCATACTCCTCGGCATATACATCGTGGACGAATGGTTGAAAGGCATCGAGCACATCCCGCTCACAATACTCACAACCCTACTGATAGTGGGTGGAGTCCAGATCTTCATCTTCGGACTCTTAAGCGACCTGATAGTCACGCTCCACCGTGAAACTATGCGACTGCTACAGCAAAAAGAAGAAAAAAAATAAAAACTACCAGAACGAGTTATTCTTCTGCTTCTGGAACAATAGTCGTGAGTTTAACGTGTTTGACGCCCTTAAGAGCGGTTAATCTCTCTGATAGCTCTCTTATTCGCTCACCATCACCATGAACTACTACGAGTTCAAAGCAGTTATTCTCGTCCACATGGAGATGGAGAGTTGACTGTATGGTTCCGATGAACTCGTGTTCGATATCAGTTATCTCGTCCACAAGTCCCCTCTGGTGGTGGTTGTACGTGAGTGTTATTGTACCGTACCGTTCGCCTTTGATATTGCTCATCCACTCATAATAACGGATATACCATCGTATCGCATCTCTAATCCCTTCTGAACGAGATGAATACCCTCTTTTAGATATAATCGAGTCAAAACGCTCCAGGAGATTCTCAGGTAGAGAGACTCCTATCCTCATGAGTTCACTGTCCATAATCGATCCCTCATTACCATAACACATCTCTTTAGATAAAATTTTCTATCTTTTAAGAATATCTTCCATAATTGGTATTATCTCTCCTATCTCTTCGACCACCAGGTCTGCTGCATCAATAAGCCTTTGTGGACGCTCGCTCTCTTGTTCCAGCGTCAATATTGCAATATCTGCAGCTTGAAATGCAAGTATATCGTTCAAGCCATCGCCAACCATTATTACAGGACTGTACTCTCTCTTGAGATGCTCGATTATCTCTTTCTTGCGGGCTGGGGTTGAGAGTCCAAACGCTCGTCTCCTGGGGATGCCGATTCGGTCGGCGAGCTTTTCGATGTCAAGCTGCCGATCCCCTGAAGCTATAAAGACGTTGACCCCCAGTCTCTCAAGGGTTTTGACCACCTTCCTGGCAGAGGGGAAGAGCTTGCCACAGCTGCTCAGTGTATATGGTATGGTCATCGTCTCAGTGTCCACCATCATCCCGATGCCAATATAATAATTATCGTCGCATCTCAGGAGTACTTCGTCCAGTACTTCCTGAAGATCTCTCACTGTGGCACGGGTATCGTTCTTGATAACTTCGATCACTCTGTCCTTTGTAACAGGGATCGATGAGCAGGCAATATCGATATCGACATCGTGTTCTGTGAGAAAGTTGTAGATACGAGTCGCTGGTGGACACTCTTTTATCCTTTCAAGAGGCTCGAAGTGGATGATGGTGATCACGCACTGACTCTTCCTGCCAGCCACCGCGGTGGTGGTGAAATCGAAGAGGATCTCGTTCCTGCTTATATCCTTGGCTATCCTCTGCATGAAGAGGAGAGTTCCGGCGCTGTCAAAGACGATCGCAGCACGTTTTGATGCCACGAGAGAGGGATAATCACGGAATAGTATATCTCTCTTTCCACAGAGAGTCCACAGAGAGAGACAAAAGGGTCGAAGAAGAGCCGGCGAGACGATCGGTTAAATCTAAATAGAGAAGTGCAGATACTGTAACTCTGTCCGAATGGACGTCGTGTTGCATAGGTCCTCACGTGAGTTACTGACAGATGTCTATCTATGAGCGTGCAGACAACCCCAGCACGGCATACCAAAGGCCTGATGCAAGGGTCAGCAAGCCTGACAACGGAGTGATCCAGTGGATGATGGCTTCGGTGTTAGCATCAGGCCATATCCGATAGCTTTAGATACTGTGTGGTGCAAAGGAATACCTGTTCTCTTGAAAAGGCGCTGTTGAGATGCACGATCTGAGATGTATTGAGTGTAATGCTATCTATTCTGGTGACGAGGTCATCTATACCTGTATGGAGTGCGGCGGACTCCTCGATGTAATATACGATTACGATGAGATATCACTGACAAGAGAGAAGCTCTCAAAAGAAGCCTTGAGTGTGTGGAAGTATAGGGAGCTCTTACCGATCAGACGAGCACCTGTGACACTGCAGGAAGGCGGAACTCAACTCTACCGCCTAACACGGCTCGCAGAAGACCTCTCTGCCGAGGAGGTTTACGTCAAACACGAGGGCATGAACCCTACAGGCTCGTTCAAGGACAGGGGGATGACCGTTGGCGTTACAAAGGCGATCGAACTCGGGATGAGCACAGTAGCATGCGCTTCCACAGGGAACACATCAGCGTCACTCGCAATATACGCAGCCAAAGCCGGGATGCCAGCAGTCGTACTACTGCCCGCAGGGAAGGTCGCACTCGGAAAGGTCGCACAGGCACTCATGCACGGAGCAAAGGTTCTCACGATACGTGGAAACTTTGACGAAGCACTCAGACTCGTGCGAGACCTCTGTACAAAGGAAGACTTCTACCTCTTAAACTCCATCAACCCCTACAGACTCGAGGGACAGAAGACGATAGCCTTCGAGATAGCAGAACAACTACAATGGAACGTGCCCGATCGAATCGTACTACCGGTCGGAAACGCGGGAAACATAACAGCGATCTACAAGGGATTCAAAGAACTGAAGAGACTCGGACTGACAGAGACGGTCCCGAAGATGACAGGGGTACAGGCAGAAGGCGCAAGTCCCATAGCACGAGCAGTGCGAGAAAGAGAAGAGAGAATAGACCCGGAGACAAAACCAGAGACGATCGCAACGGCAATCCGAATAGGAAACCCGGTTAACGCGCGAAAGGCACTCAAGGCGATATACGAATCGAACGGCACCGCAGAGACCGTGACAGACGAAGAGATCATAAGAGCACAGAAAGATCTCGCACAACTCGAGGGAATAGGAGTAGAACCAGCAAGCGCATCATCGATTGCAGGACTGCGAAAACTGCTCCAGAACCAAGAGATCGACCCAAGCGAGCAGATCGTCTGCATCACAACAGGACACCTCCTGAAAGACAGCGAAGAGATACTCAAGATCTGCCCCAGGCCGATCGAGATAAACGCCACGATAGAAGACGTGAGAAGAGTGATATTCACGAAGAGACCGAACTGAAGACCGGGATAGAGTGGGATAAAGTATATCTACAGACACAAATATAAAGGGGCTTATGATCTCGATGGCAACGCCTGTTATTGCGAGAGCCGTTGGTGATGGCGAGCTAGGCGTCTTTGCCGTGGTGCTTCTCATACTCTTCCTCTCTGCAGCAGAGATCCTTGGCGCGGAGCCTGATATACGAACTCGGTTTGCACCGTTTGTGGAGACGAGCAGTGCCATCGTACTCCCTCTTCTACTCGTATTCTCACTGATCGTATTCACACGGGTTCTGATGATACTCTGAGCACCCCCTCCACCAGCCTTTTAGAGTACCATTATGCATAGATCGGGAGTATTAGAAGAGAGACGACGTTTAGGAGTGCGTGGGAGATCGAAACGCCGACAACGCTTCTACTCCTTGAGACGGTATATCCGAAGAGGAGTGATGTGAGGAGAACGAGGATGAGCTCTCGTCCTGATGCGTAGGATATGAAGAATGTGGTGTAGAGTATCGTTGTTAGGAGGATTGCAAACGGTGGGCTCTTCACGGCTCTCTCGATCGACTGCTGGAGAAGTCCCCTGAATATGAGTTCTTCAGTGAATGCGGTGAGCGTGAGAATCAGGACGCCTGGCATGATCGCTACAGATCCTGCCGGTTTTAGAAGCGCCCATTCGAGGTATCCTATGAAGGGTCCTGCCGTGATGCAGAGTATCTGAAGCCTCGAGTCTCTCAGCCTCATGCCTACGTCGCCGAGCGTGAGTTTTGTGGCTGTGATCAGGATCATCGTGCCTGCAAGTATCGCGACTGTTGTCAGCAGAAGGTAGCCATTGTATGTGATTATCTCTGGTGGTGTTGAGAGTGTTATTATGCGGTATACTGGTACGAGGATCATCGCCTGGAAGACGTGGAGAAACTCTCTTCCGAGTCTCTCTGTGAGTGTGACCTCTGCGATTATGAGTGTCAGGATTGCGGCGTTCTCGATTATCCCGATCTTTGGGCCAAAGAGGTAGATCGATAGCTCAGAGAGGAGGATGAGAGAGGAGATGATCACAAGGTCGATTGTCTGGGATGGGGATTGCACAGTCGTGTATTTATTTAAAAGGTTTTAACGTATCGGTTGCCCATGAGACGTGGTCATCATAATAACCATTATAAAGATTTGTAGAAAGTAGAAAGGGTTAAGTAGCATCAACTTCAATCCATCTAATATACTAAAGAGAAAGGAAGGTGTGTGAAATGAAGATACTTATGAAAGAGGGGATGCTCCTCGGACTCCTTCTGACGATGCTTGCCCTACCGGCGATGGCTGAAGGTCAGTGTCTTGGTGATTGGTACTACTGCACTAAGTGGGATGATGGCACTTGGCATTGCTATAAAGGAGCGGAGAATGTAACTTGCTTTAGCCGCATGCTAGGAGAGTGGGAGGATTATGGTTATCGTTCTTACTGGCATCCAACGACGCCCGGTTGTCCTGATATGAACTACACCGTGTGCCCGGAGTGCTGTGATGGAAAAGATAACGATAATGATGGGCAGATCGATTGTGATGATCCAGAGTGTGCATGCTGCTGCGACCAGACCGAGGGTGACAATGATACAGCGGAGTGCGTCCCGGAGCCGATCACTCTCGCGATGACCACGCTGGGGATACTCGGAGTGCTCGGCTTTACCTCTTTGAAGCGTGAGAGGAGATAGAGTATCTCATCCACACTTTTTTATTCATTCTTTCAATTTACATTATATTTTTAAAAGCATTGATTGGATTGATATGCGCAGTGCTACTATGCGAATCGAGAAGAAGAGAATCTGGCTTGCAGTACTCACCATAACCACTCTCCTCCTCTACATTGGCTCATTCGAGTGGCTTCTTCGCTCATGGCTCACGATGGATGCCTATAGCCATGGATTCCTCATCCCATTCGTATCCGGGTTTCTTGTATGGCAGAAGCGCAACCTCCTTCACGAGGCTTCAAGCAGGAGAAGCCCTCTACTCTTCATCGGAGCCGTTCTGCTCTATCTTGCAGGACAACTCACAGGCGCTGTATTCATAGCCACGCTCTCACTGATACCCTTCCTTCTCGGACTCATCCTTCTCTTCAAAGGCTACGAGGCGGCACGCGGACTCGCATTCCCGATCTCTTTTCTGATATTTGCAATCCCGCTCCCGGCAGTCGATCTGGCGACACTCACCCTTCAGAGCGTATCGACGATCCTTGCAACAGCGATCTCACACCTCGCAGGAGTTGAATCGAGCTTCGAGGGTTGCCAGATCCTCCTCGATGGAACGATATTCGAGATCGCCCCTGCCTGCAGCGGCTTCAACTCGATCATATCACTCTACACCATAGTCGCACTCCTATCCTACCTCATACCCGACCCGCTGATGGACAAGGTTATTCTCTTCGCAGCGACTCTCCCGATTGCGATATTCACAAACGGGCTCAGGATTGGAATCACGCTCATCGTGGCGTCGCAGTATGGAGTTGAGACCGGGATGAAGTACTTTCACGGCTGGGGTGGACTCACCTTTTACATCATTGCACTCCTCTCAATATTTGCACTTCTCGGGTGTATACGATGGACGAGAAAGATCAGTACAGAACAGTAGCTCTAATACTGCTCCTGACAGTTATTATAATCATTCTCCTATCTCCTCCAGATGTCCTCCTCCAGCGAGGAATCATGGTCGACACCACACCATCCTACACATCAACCGAGAGATCATGGGTAAAGACGGTGATGGAGCTTGGGGAGAGTGAAGCGATCGAGAGACTCCCCCTTGAGATCGGCGAATGGAAAGGCTACAGGGTGGAAGTGGAAGAGAACGTGATCGAAACACTTAAGCCCGATATGATGATGGAGCGGGCATACTACACACCAGAGAGCCCAAACCCTGTATGGCTTCTCATCATACGGGCAGAGAACAGATCAGCCTTCCACGATCCAAAGATCTGCTACAGAGGCTCTGGCTGGAGCGTTGTGAACGAGACCCGGGTCCCGCTCACACTGAACGGGAGCAAATGGGTATCCAAAGATAGAGGTGGGGATAGGGGCGATGCCGTGATAATGGTGAACAGGCTGCTCATCGAGAAGAACGATCGAGAACGACTCATAATGTACTTCTACTTAAAAGAACTCATATTTGCAAGCTCCCCTGAGATGATCACGATCGTCAGGGGAGAGACGATGGTAGAGAACGGGCTCGGTGCATCAGAGAGACGAGTCAAGAACTTCATGGGAGAGATACTCCCACACCTCTTCATACCACAACGAGATAGAGGAGACCCTGTGGCTCTCCTCCTCTATCGAGACTATGGACTCATCGGTCTTTTAATCGAGTTCTTAATCATTCTTCTACCATTGACATACCTTGGAAGACTGCTCAAGAGAACGATGTAACCTCTTTTGAAATCTCGTTTATTCCGTTTTAATAGCTTGTAGCTTTTTTTCCACGATGTTGTACCCGCTTAATGATCTGCCGTAGCTCATCATCAGTCCCTGGTAAGTTTTCTCTCTGAGAGATTCTGTTATTTCTATGGGCAAATCCTTAATGAGACGGGCTATCTCTTCCATGAGAAATTCTGTCATCTCTGGGGGTAGTAGCTCCTTAATGAAGAGTGCTATCTTCTCAACGAGTGAGTCGAGAAATTCTATCACCTCTTTGGGTATGGGGGGCAGTAGCTCCTTGATAAGAGGTTCGATCGTCTCAAGATAAAATTCTATTATCTTTGTGACCATCTCATTGAAGAGATACTGAGAGATAGGTCCTATCTCCTCAACGAGAAATTCTATCTTCTCCATGGCTACCACCTCTCTGAGAGGCTTTATCTTCTCGATAACTTCCCGTATATCCTCGCTTGTTGGATTTTCCCCTATAAATTCTTCCCATCTCTCATATAACTCATTTAATTCTTTCTCTTTACTCATAACTATCACCTTCTTCCCTGATCATATCGGGCGTCATTCTTTTCCATACTATCATTACTCCAGTCTCATCTCTTCCATGCTACTGGCTACTCACTACACTGTGCATCACTTTATTTTAGCTTTTCGTAATTCTTCGAGGCTTTTCTATCCGCCGCTTATTGCCGGGAGGATAGATACTTCATTGGTCTCTTTGAGTGTTGTTTCGAGTTTGTTGTGATATCGAATGTCTTCACCATCAATGTATATGTTGATGAAGCGTTTGAGCTCTCCATCTTCTAGCAGGCGTCTCTCTATCTCTTTTCCGTATTTTTCTGTTAGTTTGTTGATCAGTTCTCTGACTGTTATCTCGTTTGTTATCTCTATGTTTGTCTCGCGTTCTTTTGTTGTGTTTCTTAGTGCTTGTGAGAATCGTATTCGTACCATCTCTTTCTTTGCCTCATGCTATTATTATCTCTTTTTCTTTTCTGCTTATTTTGCTGATCAGTTCTTCGAAGTTGGTCAGTGTTGGTTTGATTGCTTCGGGTTGTTTGAGTGTTCTCATGATTGTGTCCTGTGCTTTTAATCCGTTTCCTGTGATGTACACTACTGTTTTTTCGTCTTTTTCGATGTAGCCTTCTTCAACGAGTTTTTTCAATCCTGCAACTGTTGTTCCGCCTGCTGGTTCTGTGAATATGCCTTCTGTCTTTGCGAGTAGGTGTATTGCTTCGAGTACTTCTTCGTCTGTTGGTGTTGCGGCGTAGCCGTGTGATCTCTGGATTGTCTCTTTTGCGTTCTCTCCTTCTGAAGGGTTTCCGATCGCTAGGCTGTGAACGATGGTCTGGTAGTCTCTGACCGGGGTGATCTCGCTCTCTCTTTGGACTGCTGTTGAGATTGGTGAGCAGTTGAGTGGCTGTGAGCCTGATGCTCGGACATCCTTTTCAGGGATGAGTCCTACTTTCATCAGTTCTTTGTATCCGCGGTGTATGGCTGAGAGTAGTGATCCGCTCGCCATGGGTGCTACGAAGTGGTCTGGTGCATTCCAGCCCAGTTGCTCTGCTGTCTCGTATGCAAGAGTCTTTGAGCCTTCGGTATAGTATGGGCGTATGTTCAGGTTGACGAACGCCCAGTCAGGGTGGAGGTCTACCACCTCGTTTGCGAGGCGGTTGGCGTCATCGTAGTTTCCGTCTATGGCTATTACCCGTGGCCCATAGATCATGATCTGGGTGATCTTCCCGAGTTCGATCGTTGATGGGATCAGGATGTACGCTGGAATGCCTGCTCTTGCTGCGTGTGCGCCGACAGATGCTGCAAGGTTTCCTGTGCTGGCACATCCGATTGCTTTTGCACCGAACTCGAGTGCCTTTGTGACCGCAACCGAGGTTACTCGGTCCTTGAATGAGTAGGTGGGGTTGACCGAGTCGTCTATAAGATACAGTTCGTCAAGACCGATCGCTTCTTCAAGGTGTCTTGCCCTCTGCAACCGATTGTAACCGGTTCCAAGATCTACGTAATCTGTGGTCTCTACCGGTAAGAGGTCGGCGTATCTCCATATTGAATTTGGGCCTGATTTGATCTTCTCCTTGCTGATATGATCCTGGATATAGTCCCAATCATAGTTTACTGCAAGCAGTCCAAAGCATTCATGGCATGTGTTCTGGATGGTTGCAGGGTATTCTTCACCGCAGTGTGTGCATTTCAAACCGATTATATGGCTCATGAGTAATCCCAGGAGATAACGCAATTACTATATATAATATTTACTATCAACTGTAATAACTGTTAATAATATCGTCCTTCACAGAGGTGCGAAGGATTAAATAGGGTATTATTGCATACCTGAGATTAGAATTAGAGGGCAGATTGATGTGAATTTTAACGAAATTGAGAAACTCATCGAGAAAGACCCTGAGAGAGCAGTGGATGAGATGCTCTCCATTGTGAAGCAGTACTATGGTGAAGTACCGTATATACTCGAGGCTATGAGAGGGTCTCCAAGCTTACTACTCCAAAGAATGCGCTATGAGACCGCACTGAATCGAGAGATGAGACACCTCGATCCAAAGATTATAGAACTGATAACCATTGCAGTCGCGGCAGCACTGCGGTGCACTCACTGTCTCGAACTCCATACACGTGTTGCACAACGCATGGGTGCAACGAGAGAAGAGATATTTGACACCATACTGCTCGCAGCCTCCATCGCGAACGCGTCAGTGCTTGCAGAAGGCACGAGAGCCATCGAATCAGGAACCAAAAGCGAAGGGTCTATAGGGTGCGATATCTGTGAACCCATGAAGGATGAGTGAGAGTCTCTACTCGGCAAAAGATACTTAATCTATTAGAACACGTGATTAAAATTGTGATCGATCATGTTCCCTCTCACTCGGATGCGCAGGCTGCGCACTGGCAGGATCCGGGAGATGCTTGCTGAGACAGAACTCAGGACATCTGACCTTGTCTACCCCCTCTTTGTTGATGAGAGTATTCAAAGTCCTGTGGAGGTGCCGTCCATGCCAGGCGTGCACCGCCTCCCTCTCGATTCTCTCACGGGGGAGGTATCTGAGATCTGCGAGCTTGGAATTCCTGCTGTGATCCTCTTTGGCATACCGTCAGCAAAGGACAGGGTGGGCACTCATGCGTGGGGTCGTGATGACGTGGTTCAGAGGGCTGTTCGCAAGATAAAGCGCGACTTTGGCGATGAGATCTACATCATAACAGATGTCTGCCTCTGCGAGTACACAGATCATGGCCATTGTGGCGTTGTCGAGGGCGAGCGAATCCTGAACGATCCAACGCTTGAGATTCTTGGCAGAATAGCTGTGAGCCACGTAGAGGCTGGCTCTGACATGGTGGCGCCGTCCGGAATGATGGACGGAATGGTTCAGGCAATTCGAAGCAGCCTCGATAGAGAGGGCTATTCTGATGCCGGGATCATCTCCTATGCAGCAAAGTATGCTTCCAGCCTCTATGGGCCTTTCAGAGATGCTGCCGACTCTGGTTATGCCTTTGGCGATCGAAGCACCTATCAGATGAACCCTGCCAATACTGATGAAGCCCTTAACGAAGTGGAGCTTGACCTGAAGGAAGGAGCAGATATCGTAATGGTGAAGCCTGCCCTTCCATACCTTGATGTGCTGTATCGAGTCAAGGAACGGTTCAGGGTGCCCACCGCGGCATACCACGTGAGTGGCGAGTACTCGATGGTGAAGGCGGCTGAGAGGCTTGGCTGGATCGATGGCGAGCGTGTGATGCATGAGATGCTCCTCTCCATCAAGAGGGCTGGCGCGGATATAATAATCAGCTACGCTGCAAAGGAGTTTTCAAAACTCGCAATGGACGGATCGGTATGATCATCGCATCTGGTGCCGAGGCTGTGATCAAGCGTGTGGACGGCAGGGTGATAAAAGAGAGAGTCTCGAAGAGGTATCGCCTCGAAGAGATCGATAGGCGGTTGAGGCGTGAGAGAACACGAGCCGAGGCACGGATCATCTCTGCTGCCCGCCGCATAGGGGTTCCCACGCCAATAATACACGATCTCGAAGATTTCGATATTGTGATGGAGTACATCGACGGCAGACCGCTGAAGGAGAAGATCGATGCAGATCTCTCGCATAAGACCGGTCGTGTGGTAGGACTCCTGCACTCTGCTGGAATAATCCACGGCGATCTCACAACCTCGAACATCCTCCATTATCAGGGAAGAATATACCTGATCGACTTTGGACTTGCATACTTCGACACCTCAACCGAGGCACGGGGCGTCGATCTCCACGTCTTCTTCCAGACGCTCAAAAGCAGCCACGAAGACGCCGAGAGACTTGCAACTGCGTTTATGAACGGGTATCGCACCACCTTTGATGGTGCCGATGAAGTCCTATCGCGCGTCGATGAGATTGCTCGGCGCGGGCGATACGCATAGATACACATAGTGGTGAGAGAGTATGGATCTACCTGAGTCGCATCCACGCTATCAGTCTCTTCTTCTCCGTGAAAGGGTGGCGATAGGCGTTGAGATGGGAATCACCAGCCTTATCGGTTTGATTGCGCATGGACGGGGCGAGGCTTTTGATTACCTCCTTGGCGAGAGAACGATTCCCTCGGCGCATCGGGCTGAGGTCGTGGGTGTTGCAGCACTCCTCCTTGCAGACCACCCCGTGATCTCTGTTAATGGGAATGCAGTGGCTCTTGCCGCGGACGACCTTATAGCGCTTGGAGATGCTCTGGGCGCTGGGATCGAGGTGAATATCTTCTACCATAGTGAGGAGCGCAGGGAGCGGATCATCCGATATCTTGAGGAGCGGGGTGCAGGCGAGTTGTACGTTGGGTCTGATGCACGGATCCCTGGTCTTGCGCATAATCGTGGAGTTGTGGACTCACATGGGATCTATGCCGCGGATACCGTGCTTGTGCCACTCGAGGATGGAGATCGGTGCTCTGCTCTTAAAAGGATGGGGAAGACGGTTGTAGCGATCGATCTGAACCCGCTATCGCGAACGGCAAGAACGGCAGATGTAACCATCGTCGATAACATCGTGAGAGCAGTGCCAGAGATGAGGTCTCTTGTGGAGGAGTTTGCCTCGAAGGGGAGGTCGGAGCTCGAAGAGATGCTTGAAGATTATGACAACAGGCGAGCGCTCGCTGACGCGCTGGACGAGATCACAAGACACCTCTCTGAGTCGCTCTGAGGAGCGGTGATCATACGATTAATATATATGTACCAAGATTGATCAAGTTTATGTGTTTTGGCATGCGTTTTGATGCGAGAGTGCTTGAAGGTAGACGGAGTCTACTGAGAGGTAAGAAGCAGGAGAGAGAGAAGATCAAGAGTCAAGGTTGCTGATTGATCAGCTTGATGTAGTACTGGTGTATGCGGGTGTCGTCTGTTAGTTCTGGGTGGAAGGATAGGGCGATTATGTTCTTCTCTTTTACGGCTATGACCTCGCTATTGTTGAGTGTGGCTATGATCTCTACGTCTTTTCCGACTCGTGTGATTCTTGGCGCTCGGATGAAGACTGCATTGTAGGGTTCTTCCAGGAAGCTTATCGCAACCTCGGTCTCGAAGGACTCGCGTTGGCGTCCGAAGGCGTTTCTTTCAACTTCGAGGTCGATTATTCCGAGTAGTTCCTGGTTTGTTTCTTCTGCCTCTCTTCCCCCTTTCTTTGCTATGGCGATCAGTCCTGCGCAGGTTGCGAGTATTGGCTTCTTCTTTTGAGCTGCATCTTTGATCTCTATATCTATGCCCTCTCTTTTCATTAGGCGGCATAGCGTGGTGCTTTCGCCTCCTGGGATCACTATGCCGTCACATCTTGGTACTATTCCTCTGTGTTTTATTGGTATTATTCTGCCGTTTATCCCTTCCTTCTTCATTGCATGGCTCAAGGCGTGGATGTGTTCTTCGATGTTTCCCTGTATTGCGATGACCCCGATATTCATCTGGTTTTCACTCCTGTTATGGTTGTGATGTTGTTTTCTTGCATTGTCACTCCGATGATTCGGTTTGATACTTCTATCATCGGTTTTCTGAGTGTTACTACGATGAATTGTGCTTTTTTGGAGGATTTTTTTATGCGTTCTGCCACGCGTTGTACGTTTGAACTGTCGAGGAACATGTCTATCTCGTCGAAGGCATAAAAAGGTGCTGGTCGGTACTCTTGTATTGCGAATATGAGTGCGAGTGCTGTGAGGCTCTTCTCGCCGCCTGACATTGCTTCGAGTCGTTGTTCTGTCTTGCCTGCTGGTCTTGCTCTTATTGTCAGTCCGCCTGCGAATGGGTCTTCTGGGTTTTCGAGCACGATCTCTCCTGTGCCGCCTGAGAGCTCTCTGAATATCTCTTTGAAGTGTCTGTTTATGCAGTTGTATGACTCCATGAATGCATCGTGCTTCATCTCCTCGTACTGTTTGATCCGTTTCAGGAGTTCTCTTCGCTCGTGTGATAGTGTCTCGCGTCTTGATTGTAGATCTTCTTCCCTCTCTCTCACCTCGTCGTATTCGTCGATTGCTCGCATGTTAACAGGTTCGAGCCGTTCCATCTCGCGTTCGATCTTCTTGATCCTATTGCGGATCTCGTGACTCGTTGGAACGCTCATACCTTCGTCCAGGCCTCGTTCTTCTACCTCTCTCTGCATCTCGATTATCTGCTCGTTTATCGCTTCCATCGTTCTATTTAATCCAAGTATTTCGGAGTCAAGTTCTTTTATTGTCATTTTAATCTGCATGACTCTTTCTTTTGTATCGTCATAGGTTTTCTCTACTTTTTCTCTCTCTTTCTGGAGTTCTGCAAGCTCGATGGAGAGTTCTTCCTCGCGCTTCTTTCTTTCTCTCAGTCTCTCGTCGAACTCTTTTATCTTCTCTCTCAGATCTTCTATTCTTTTCAGACGCTCTTCTCTTCTGGTATCAAGCTCGTGGATCTTCTCTCTTATCTCACCGATCCTCTCTTCTGCATATCTCTTCTCGAGGTTTATGCTGTTGATCGTTCCTTCGACATCAACGATTCTACGGTTGAAGTGGTCTATCTTCTCCTGAAGACGGCTGATCTCTTCTGTGAGTCCTGGGATTGGTGAGCCTTCCATCTTCTCTTCAAGTTTGTGTATTTCCCCTTCAAGCTCTCTTATTTTATTGTTTTTAAGAGTTTTCTCTTCTTCTAACTCTTCCATCTCTCTTTTGATCGCAATTCTATCATTTTTAATGAGTTCAAGCTCTTCTTCTCTCTTCTTGATAAGCTCTGTGAGGCGGTCTCCCCTGCCTTTCAGGTCGTCAAGCTCCAGTTGCTTCTTTGAGAGTGTCTTCTCGCTCTGAGCTATCTCTTTATGCAGTGTGTATATGTGTGATTCTGTCTCTTCAAGCCTCTTTACCGTGGTCTTTCTCCGGGATTCAAGTTCTGTTATCTTTTCCCTCAATCTTGAGAGCTTCTCATCCTCTCTCCTTGCAAACCCCAATCTCGATCGGATCGTTCCACCGGTCATTGCCCCGCCGCGTTCAACGAGATCACCCTCAAGTGTGACCATGCGGTATTTGCCCATGAGCCTCCGTGCATCACTTAGTCTCTCAACGATCAGTGTGTCTCTGAAGACGTACCAGAATGCTCGATCAAATCTTGTATCGTACTCGACGAGGTTCACGGCATAATCGATAACACCCTTCTGATCTGGCTTTTCAAGGTCTCTTTTAGGAGCGAGTCTGTTGAGCGGGAGGAATGTTGCACGCCCGCTTCCTCGTTCTTTCAGATGGGCTATCGCGTAGGCTGCGTCCTCATCGGTTGCAACAACGATGAACTGCAACCCTGCTCCTGCAGCGATCTCGAGGGATGTGGCATAGCGTTTATCGGTTCTTCCGAGCTCTGCTATGGTGCCGTAGATCCCTTCAAGCTCCCGATTCCTCTTTGCCTCGATTATGCTCTCAACGGCTCGACTATATCCACCTGCATCACGGGCGGCTTTCACCTCTGCCTCTATCCTCATATACATCTGCTGCTCTCTTACCAGCTCTTCGTCAAGCTCGCTTATCTCCCTTCGAAGTCTTGCCCTCTTACTCTCAAGGTCTTCAAGGTCGCTCGATAGATCCTCTAACCCACGGGTAATCTCCTGCATCTCTCTTACGAGCCTCTCCCTATCATTCTCTTCACTCGATATCTTCTCACGAGACTCTCTGATCTCCTCCTCGATCTCGGTGGCATCACGTGTTTTTCGTCTGATAGCATCAAGTAATCGATCTTCTTCCCGAATCAACTCGTTTTTTTCACTTTTAATCCTTTCAACTCTCTTTTTCAACTCGTTTAGTACTTCCTGTACACCAGAATACTCAGAATCTACCTCAGCAATCCTCTTCTTAACACCCTCCATCTCTCTATTTCTCTCATCAATCTCGCTTCGCAACGTATCTCTTCGAAGCTCTTCCTCCTTCAGTCGACCCTCAAAGCCCTCAATCTTCTCCCGAAGCGTCTCAATCTCGAGGAGAGCCTTGCGCTTAGCAGTATCAACATCACTTATCTCGTCCAATAAGAGATCAATCGTCTTTTTAGATACTTCTTTTTCCCGTCTGATCTCTTCAATCTCTTTTTTCACCCGTATCTGCTCAGACCCACCTTTTTTCAAAATCTCTTCATTTAACCCGCTGAGTTCACCCTCGAGCGACTCCAGCGCGCCTCTCATCTGCTCATAATCCCTACATGCCGCCTCTCGCCTCCTTGATCTCTCGTTAAGCTCTCTCTCTATAGAACCAAGCTCTCTCTTTGAATCATTCAGCCGTGCAAGTATTATGAAACCCTCATATCTTCGCCTCTCATCTCGAAGAGCCCTATACTTGAGTGCGTGGTCTCTCTCCTCTTTCAACCGTTGTAGTTGTGCCTGCACCTCTTCAAGTATGATCTCCACGCGCTCGATGCGCTCACGCACAATCTCAAGCTCCCCAAGCGCTCGATTCTTCTTCTCATCGAACTCACTGACGCCTGCAATCTCATCGATTATCTTACGCCGCTCAAAAGGAGTCATCTCTATTATACGCGTAACATCACCCTGCATAATCACATTATAACCCTCTGGAGTGATATTTGCCTTGCGAAGCTCCTCATGTATCTCGCTTAGAGTAACTGCTCGACCATCAATGTAATAATAGCTGTAGTACCCAGCGCTTGTCTTCTTAACCCGCCTGGTGATGGTAACAAGATCTGCTCGACAAGAGAGTTCACCCGTGCTGTTATCGATCGTTATACTCACCTCGGCAGAATCAGAGCTTCTCGCACCATCGTTGTATATAAGGTCTGTCAGTTTCTCTGCACGCATCGTACGGGAGCCTGAGAGCCCCATACAGAAGATAATTCCGTCTATAATGTTGGATTTACCACTCCCATTCGGACCCGATATCGCTGTAAAACCGTCAAAAAAAGATAGTTTAGTCTTTTTCCCAAAAGATTTAAAATTCTCAAAGACTATCTCTCTTATCTGCACCGATAACCCCAACTAACATCATATCTCGATTATCTCACTCTCGTCATCGGGCGATCTCCTCTGGGTAAGCGGCGCTGCATCATCCGAATCGTCAGCAACTATAATATTGTCACTACGAGGTCCCACATCAGACCTATCATCAGAGTTTGGCTGAGCCGCCCTCTTCTGAGCATGGATCAACGACTTCTGATCCAGAAGCTCCCTCATCACTCCATCGTAGCCACTCTTCATATTCGCCACCCTCCTCTCAAGCTCTGTGACCCGCCTCTCAAGACGGATCAACGACTCCCTATCTCTCTCCCGTTCTGACAAGAGACGATCGATCGACTCTCGAGCATCCTTCAAGAATTTATCCCTTGAATACAGCTCGTTCTCAAGCCGTTCTATCAGTATATCCCGATCACTGCTCATACTATAGAACCCTCACAACAGATCAATACTATCAGATACACACGAATATATTATATAATTTTATGCTATACACCCACTCAAACCCTCTTGATTGAGAGACGAGAGTGACAGGGTAAGATAAGGTAAGTTATCGGAAATGGTGGCACCTTGATGTGATAAATATGCCAAAAAATTATGTCTATAGACTGGACCACGATACAGGGTTTGCACCAAACCTAGACTATGGGATTTGTACATTAAGTGGATGTAAGAAAGCTACCGTTGAGAAATGGGCCGAAAGAGGTAAGAGTTGTAAGACATGAAGATTTAGCTATAGTTGTTGGGCACAAAAACAAAAGTAAGCTGCTAGACGAGGCGATTTCAATCAGTAAAACGAAATTTGATAAAAATGGTAGACCGTATCAGGCAGTCTCAGAAGAAATGGAAATTTCTTTAGGTATATCTGGTTCTATTCAAAGAAGCATTCCTCCAAGATTTGTTAAAAACGGAAACAATATTAATAATCTAAAACATATTTTGGGATTGTAATAAATATGCTGTCACATCCGATAACGTTTTGCGGATAAAAGAAGTTCAGCGAAGGCAATTTTGGGAAATCTTTGATTGCCCCTTTATCCGCTGTTAGGTGTAGTCGCTTCATCTGTTCACCCCCATAGTTCTCTCTCTATCAGCTTCATGTATTTATTTACATAGAACATATCAGGCTCATGTCTGAGTGGTCGGACTCTAATTTCAAATTGAGGGTCATTGGGGTTGCTATTATCGAATAAAACTAATCCTATCCCAAAAATTAAACACAAGGCATCCAGCTTTGAAATATCGTCCTGAGAGGAGTTTTTTGGAATTACTATGTAAGATTTATGACTGAATAGCTTATATGAGCAAGCTTGACCAAAGGCTGTGATTAAGTCTCTCGTGTCTGCTTTTATTTCTGCTGATACTATTTCAGTAGGTGCTTTAACAATGTCACTTCTGCGTGGTTCTCGTTTTCCTATCACATCTGGTGTTCCCCATTTATCTCTAAATCTACTTCCTCCTAATGCTATTGCTTTGGTGCATTCTTCCAATTCATTAACAAGCCAATCTGCAAAAGGCTCATAAAAATCCTCTTCTTTTATCTTTTCAATTTCTAAAGGAGGCTTCTGCTCTTCTTCACTAATCTCTTCTTCCTTGAATTCAACATGGCGAAAAAGTCCTCGTGCAGGTTTATAGACCTCATTAGGCACACGTGTCTCTAAATTCCAAACTGTTCCACGAATGGTATTAACAGGGATCTCTGGAAACTCTTGGGATATTTTTCTCACAAGAACCGAATAACGAATGCTGTCAGGATTTGATTTTAGTATCTCTATCGCTTTTGCTATGATTTTTTCTCTCCTTGTTGCCATATTATCACCTCATTTTAGCGATTACGCCTAACGTTCTGAGCATATCTGAAGTCCAACCGTAAGGCTGGATTTGGGTGGAGTGCCGAAGGCACGGAGTCAGATATGCTCTGTTAGGCGACGTTGTTCGTATTTGAAGTCTTAAATTACGCATTTACAAATTTTTCATTAGATTGCTAAGAACTTCTCTTATTTGAAGATCTGGAGCACTCTGAATAAATTTTATTAATTGTTCATCGAGTATTTCTTCTTTGATATTTTTGAATTGTTGCGGAGATAACTTAACCTTAAGCGCTACCAGTGACAAAACCAAGAGGGTGGATCTAGGTCTCTTCTCTTCCTTAAACTTCACAAGCATTTGCTTAATTCCTGTAATGTCTGTTTCAAGTGGCATATTGCGAATTACAAAATCACAGAGATGCAGAATACCAAGTAATGGTAAGAATGATATTTCCTTTCGTTCTTTAATATATTTCTGAAGCAAAAAGTCTCCTATGCCATTTTTAACAATGCGCTTTGCTTTGCTGTGATCGTTTATATAAATATTCCAGAGAAGGTAAGAACCTTCGTCAAGAGATGCAGATCGAATAAGACCACACCATGTATCATCATTGATTCGGTCCACGATTTTTTTCCTGACATCAGGAGCGAATGAGAGCCACTTTGATAAGAAGAAATTTATATTTTCTACCTTAGTATATCCTTTTTCCTCAGCTATCGGGTCTTTTCGAGAAAATAATTCACTTAAATCTATTTCACTCAATTTTTCAACGAATCTTTTAGTTGCTGAGCAATCAACCTGCATAACATTTCCAATAAGTCCGCCGAGCCTGTATAGAGAGGTATTTTCTTGAGATATTAGACGAGATAAATCGGCATCAGGCAATGCTTCTGCTATTTTCTTTGCTGCAGAATACAGTTTCCGTTTCTGAAAGCCGTAAAATAATAACCAACGGATGGTACTTATAGTGGATTGATTAATGATGCGTTTATAGTCGTCAGGGGTAAAATCATCAAAAAACTTATTTAGATCAACTATGCGGCTGAGAAAAGGTAAATATTTCCTTATAGTTGTAGCGGATGAAAATCTCAGTTTGTTTTGCATACTTCTGTAATTATGTTTAAGATAACATGATCTAATTTCCGTTGCTTTTAGACTTTCCTTCCAAGAACTTTTTCCTTCACTCCATAGTAAACTATCAATAATTAAGAAGAGCCTTCTTCCCACTGGTAAGTTTTTTACATTTTCCTTTACAATTTTCCATATATCAGTATCATTCCAAAGAGAAATCAGAATCTCTTTTGCAAGATCAGACTTATCACTCTCTTTTGCAAGATAAAGTGCATAGAAAACTGTGTACCAGTTGGGTGGTTTTGATTTAAGATAATCCTTGAATATTTGTATTTGTTTAAGTATCTCATTTTCTTTAAAAGAAATGTCTTTTTGTAACATAGTTTTTAAGATGAGTTCAGCAAAATTTTCTGGAACGCTTACAAAGTCGTATCTTCCCCAACTGGATAAATTTACAAGTCCTTCATTAATTAATTCATTTAACATTTCCCTATTGTCTTCTAAAAAATTTGCAAGCTCATAAACCTTCAAAGGTTCAAACTGACAAAGTACTGATAAGGGAAATAGGATTTTTCTACGTTCTGGCGAAGATAGTCTTATTTCACCACGGTGTGACCATATATGTTCGTATACTTGATCGTCAGTAATATCGGATAATCTCTGACCTTTAGAATAATTCCATGAAATATGACGCAACCAAACCCAATAGAGATCGTTGCCCCATCTTTCGGCTACCTCATCTAATTCTCTTTCTGAGACTTCATAGCTTATTTCTTTTACTTCTATAAACTTCTTGATGATATTTTTAACATGCTCTTTGCTTGCTTCGTCCGGTAATAACCACACTATACTCTCTCTCTTTCGCCCTTCGTTATAGAATGTGTCCTCTTCTTCAACATTCTCTAAAAGAAGTTTGTCTATCTTTCGCATAGTAAATAAAAATCTGAGATTTTGTTCAGGTTCGTCTAAAATTCCTTCGTCTAAAATTCTTTGGAAAAAGGATTCGCTCTCCTCAGGATTTGTGTGACAATCATCAAGGATAATATATCTTAGCCGTCCCCCTTTAGATCTTATTTCTTTTTTAACAATTTCGGTCCAAGCATTATCTGCCTTAAAGTTATCATCTACTTTAGCATAAAATACTTCTTTCCCCTGTTTTTCAACAAGGTTGTAACCTACGATATAAGATAACCATGTCTTTCCAGTATCTTTGTTTCCTACAAGAATTACAAAATGTTTTTGTTCAAGGTAGCGTAATACTTTAGTGAGAAGATGATCAGGAACAGCAATGCGTTTTTGGGTAAGATCTTCCCAGCTTGGTTTTAATTCTCGTTCTTTAATTTTTCTATCAGTCCATTTATATCTTGATTCTTTTAGGATTACTTCTTTTCCAAAAACTTTAAACGCTCCTAAGGCTGCCATTTTCCACCCCTCATTGATTTATAGAGCATAAAATACTTACTAGTAAACATACACCAACTAGTAGAAAGGTAAAGCCTGTAAAGGCTATTGGATAAAGTTTTTTTCGTCGATGAAGAACCATGCGTAGTAAAGAATCAGCATCTTCCCCAGCTTTGTTACGTAAATCTTCAAGAATAAGACCTATATAAGCCAGTAATCCCGAAGAGCATAGCAGAAAAATAATTACCAATATCACATATATTGATGAGGCTTCTTTTGTAAAGATTAAACCAGTTAGCAAATTTATTGCTGCACCAATCAAAGCCCCTGAAAGAATCGTATAAAAGGAAGGAGAAAGTAAAAACAATCGATCTATTTTATTAAACCATGTATTTGTCTTGCTCATTTTTCATCCCATTTATTGAGTTTTGAACCAACAATATCGCCTAACAGAGTGTATACGCTACGGGCTAACGCCTTCGCCCTTCGGGAGATTGCTCCCTACGGTCGCAACGTCGTATATGCTGGAAACGATAGATGGAGTAAGTATCTATCTAGAGATTATAGAGATCAGACCTGTAGATGCTCCCAAAGATAGATCCTTTTCGGTGCTTATTCTTTTAGTTTTATCTTTTTCAGTCTGAATATCTCTTCTCTTTCCATCTCTTCGAGTCGCAGTGTTATGAAGGCTAATGCTTCATAGAGTTCAGGTATGAGTTTGAACTCGAGAGCGTTCACACGGCGTTTCGTCTTCTCGATGTCGTCGAGCAGTCTCTTCATCGTGGTCTCGATCTCTGCTGCGAGGATGATCTTCTCTACGAGACTTTCATAGGCGTCAGCCGCTTCGTCTATGCGCGAGCTTGTGCCTATGATGCCGTAGCCACGCTCGGTTATGCTCTTTTTAACACTTGTGGACTCGATCTTGGGAACAACGACCCCCATCACATTCTTGCTCTCAAGCTCTATCTTGGGCGTGTCCATGAGAGAGAAGGCTGTGGAGTTTACCGCAACTGTTCCCTCGATCGTCTTTGCAATGTTCAGTTTCTCCTGAGCGACTGCATAGTCCCGTTCAAGTTCACTGCGCACGTCCTTTGCCTTCTCAAGAATCTCAAACATCTCTATTATGAGTCCGTCTCGCTTCATCTTGAGAAGTTTATGACCGCTCTCTGATAGTTTAATCTTCTTCTTTAACCCTATCAGCTCTGAGCGAGTCGGTTTAATCGTGTCTTTTATCGCCATGTGAACACCGATCGTCTCGATATCTGATTTATATATTACTCGGCTGTGGCTTCGGCTTCAGCATCGCCAGTGGACTCTCTCGGTGGTGCTTCTCCGCGTGCCTTGCCTCTGTGCGCTGGATGGTACTTCTCGATGAACTTGTTATCGATCCTCGTGAGCTGTGCCTCTGGGAGCGATGAGAGGAGTTCCCAGCCAAGATCAAGCGTCTCTTCGATGCTTCTATCCTCTTCCATCCCCTGTCTTACGAAACGATCTTCGAAGAGGTCTGCAAACTCGAGGAACTTCCGATCCCTCTCTGAGAGTGCTTCTTTCCCAACGATCGCAACGAGCCCGCGGAGATCCTTGCCCTCTGCATAGGCTGCGTAGAGCTGGTCAGAGACCGCCTTGTGGTCCTCGCGCGTCCTGCCAGGACCGATTCCTGAGTTCATCAACCGTGAGAGTGATGGGAGGACATTCACAGGCGGGTAGATGCCTTTCATGTGAAGCTCTCGTGAGATCACTATCTGACCCTCTGTGATGTAGCCGCTGAGATCAGGTATTGGGTGGGTGATATCGTCTCCTGGCATCGATAGTATCGAGAACTGGGTAACAGATCCTTTTCTGCCTTTTATCACCCCAGCTCGCTCATAATTGGATGCGAGATCTGTGTACATGTAACCAGGATAGCCACGCCGCCCAGGAACCTCTTCTCGTGCCGCGCCCATCTGGCGGAGTGCCTCACAGTAGTTGGTGATATCGGTGAGTATAACAAGCACGTGCATGTCATGCTCGTATGCAAGGTATTCTGCTGCTGTGAGCGCGAGTCGTGGCGTGATCAATCGTTCGACTGCAGGGTCGTCTGCAAGGTTCATGAAGACGACCGCGCGCTCAAGTGCACCTGTTCGCTCGAAGTCGTGCATGAAGTGCTGAGCCTCCTCATTCGTGATACCCATCGCTGCAAATACAACAGAGAACTCTTCTTCTGCACCGAGCACCTTTGCCTGTCGAGCAATCTGGAGAGCTATCTCGTTATGTGGCAGGCCAGAGCCTGAGAAGATCGGGAGTTTCTGCCCACGAACGAGCGTGTTCATCCCATCGATCGTTGAGATGCCTGTCTGGATAAACTCTGCAGGTGGATTTCTCGAGTACGGGTTGATGGCTGCGCCCGTGATATCCCATCGATCCTCAGGGACTATTCGTGGTCCACCATCGAGTGGTTCTCCTGAACCTGAGAGGATGCGCCCGAGCATGTCTTGTGATACAGGTAGCTTGATCGTCTCGCCTGTAAATCGCACGCCAGAACCCCGGTTCAATCCGCCTGTTCCTTCGAATATCTGGACCACAACCATATCCTTTGACGTGTCAAGCACCTGACCCCGTTTAACAGAGCCGTCATCGAGTGTGACGTTCACAAGCTCGGCGTAACCAACAGGCTCTGTCTTCTCAACGAATATAAGTGGTCCTGAAACATCTCTAATAGTCTTATATTCCTTTGTCATACTCTTTACTCACCCCGTAGTCCTGCAAATTCCAGATCTGCCTTCTTCATTACGGTATCGAGAGCTGCATCCAGATCCGCCTCGAATCTGACCTTTGCAAGTGTGTCCTTCGATTCAAGCGAGAGAATATCTGCCACTGGCACACCCGATTCGAGTGCTGCCACAGCCTTCTCACCCCATGTAAGGATCGCCTTCAGCATCTTGTACTGATTCTTCATTGGGCAGTAGCTGTCAACCTCGTGATATGCGTTCTGCTGGAGGAAGTACTCTCGCACCATCCGTGCCACCTCCAGTGTGAGCTGCTGGTCTTCAGGCAGCGCATCTGACCCTACGAGCTGCACGATATCCTGGAGTTCTGCCTCGACCTGGAGCAGGTTCATCGCATCGCCTCTCAGCTTCGTCCACTCAGGGGAGATGTTCTTCTCATACCATTCATCAAAGACCCTGCCATAGAGCGAGTAACTGGTGAGCCAGTTTATAGCCGGGAAGTGTCGGCGCTGTGCAAGCTTTGCATCGAGAGCCCAGAAGACCTTGACGATGCGGAGTGTATTCTGTGTGACAGGCTCTGAGAAGTCTCCACCTGGTGGCGATACTGCTCCGATCACCGTGACCGATCCGTCTCGACCACAGAGCGCCCTGGCACGACCTGCACGCTCGTAGAACTCTGCAAGCTTTGCTGCAAGGTACGCTGGATACCCCTCTTCACCAGGCATCTCCTCGAGCCTCGATGAGATCTCTCTCATCGCCTCAGCCCATCTCGATGTCGAATCTGCCATGAGAGAGACATCATAACCCATGTCACGATAATACTCTGCAATCGTTATCCCTGTGTAAACAGACGCCTCTCTTGCTGCAACTGGCATGTTGGAGGTGTTTGCAATGAGCACTGTTCTCTCCATGAGTGGGCGACCGGTCTTGGGATCCTCGAGCAGAGGGAACTCGTTTAAGACGTCAGCCATCTCATTGCCACGCTCGCCGCACCCGATGTAGACCACGATCTCAGCATCACTCCACTTTGCAAGCTGCTGCTGCATAACGGTCTTTCCACTGCCGAACGGTCCTGGGATTGCGGCTGTGCCGCCTTTTGCAAGCGGGAAGAGCCCGTCAAAGATTCGCTGACCAGTGATAAGTGGTATTGTTGGTCGTAGTTTCTCAGTAACAGGTCTTGGAAGCCTCACTGGCCAGTAGTGCATAAGCTTCAGTTCGGTTCCATCGGATAGCTGACCGATCACATCATCGACCGTGAACGTGCCCGCATCGATCTCATCGATCACACCTGAGACGAGTGGTGGGACAAGTATTCGGTGCTCGATATTCTCAGTCTCCTGCACACTTCCAAGTATATCGCCGCCACTGACCTTCTCGCCTTTGTTCACAAGAGGCTTGAACGCCCACTTCTTATCGTGATCCAAGCCGCTGGCGCTCACACCACGCTGGATGAAATCGCCCATCTTCTCCACTAAGACAGGTAGCGGTCGCTGGATACCATCGTATATGCTCTCAAGGAGACCTGGTCCAAGTTCCACCGATAGTGGCATGCCAGTGTCAATAACAGGTTCACCTGGTTTTACAGATGACGTATCCTCGTATACCTGTATGATTGTCTTCTCACTCTCTATTCCGATTACCTCACCCATCAGGCCGTCGTCTCCGACTTTCACCACATCGTACATGCGGGCGTTTATGCCAATGGCAGTTACGACGGGACCTGAAACTCGATAAATTTCACCTTTCACTTCCACAGATCAACACCTACTGCTTGTTTTATCTTTTCTCTCAAATTGCTTTCACCTTCCCCTCCGATCGCGACTAAAGTCGGCTCAACCGATTCGTCAAGCTCGTATCTCAGTTGAGATGGTAGATTGGCTAAATCATCATTATGCATTACTATTATTCCAACCTCAGGATCACGCATTACCTCTCGCACCTTCTCGCTCAGGTCGTCGCCACTTGTCACCTCATACACCTTTTTAACTCCTGCAAGCCTGAATCCAAGCGTGAATTCGCTCTTTCCAATGACTGCCAGCTCCATTATTACATCACCAGGTTGTTCTGTATCACATCATTGCTCAATTTCAACTCTTTTCCCCGCGATATAATCCTCAGGTTGTCTACTTCGATCTTCTTGTGCAGTATGTAATCAAGTACTGGTAGTATGGACAAAGGATAGTAGTGAGAGATTCGTGATGCAAAATTCATCAGATATGCATCCAGTTTTGTCTCAACATCGGTCAGACTGGTACCCTCTTCACTGACAATGTCAGCTATAGAACTCCAGTATGAATATCCATCCAGAGAATGGATGAGCTCAGAGAACGAGAGTCCTAAGAGCCTGATCAGATCAGGTCCTCTCAGTTCCAGACCTCCTGGGATGATTGCATTCTGAACTCCTTCGCGATCAACTCCTGCTCGCTTCAATCTGAAGAGTGTCTTCAGGTTCTTTATATCTATCTCGGTCTGGAGAAACTTCAAGAATAGTTTCTCACCAGGAGAGTCGCCGATCGCATCGAGCAGTCTGGCATAATAGAACTTGTCAAGTTCATCCTCTATCCTGTTCAGCATGCCACCTTCATAATCCTTCAATACCTGGTAACACGGTCTGTTCTGAAGAGAATCTATTACAGCCTCCACACTCTCTCTTCTCGCCATCGATTCAAGGTCTGGATAGTGCAGCTCACCGGCTGAGACCACGTAATCAAGTATCTCTTCCTCGGATGCACCGTAATATTTGCCCCGGAGTATCGTCTTTATATTCCATATATCCCATCTGCGCATGTACTCTGTAACCAAGTAATTGACCTGTCCCCGAGAGATCTCGATGAGCTTCCTGTATGACGCACCAAGGTTCCTGTTGAGAGCATGCTCAAGGAGATCGATGCCTCTGAATCTTGCTGAGAGTTCGTCAACATCTTTCTTATACTCAGTCTCTTCTATGAACCTGATAATCTCCGGGAGTTCCATGTTCAAGAGCTTTGGATAGGTATCCCTCGGAATGAGTTTCTTCTTTCGCGCACGTACACGAGCAGTTATATATGCATAGGCTGGGGCACTGAAGAGTCCCATTCGATCTTCACCCTGAGAGTATATCTGATATCTGCTTCAACGATCGCTCACTCAGATCTTTCAGCAGCGTATCGTATGTATAGTCGTACTGCACCGATCCGTCGCTGTTCTCGATGACAACACCACCGATACACTGGATATTCCCTCCATAGGAGCACCCAGATATCTCTTTAAGAAGCTTTTCAACAATCTCTCTGTCCTTCTCGTTGGAGTAGATCTTCGAACCTGGCTCGGCGTGCTTCTCTATGAGCGCCCTCAGAATCTTCTCATTCTTCTCAAGGGGCATCTCTCTTATCTGCTCTGCCACATTCCTCTGCACCTCCTCAAGGAGGCTCTGGCGTGCGTTGAGCATTGCTCGTTTCACTTGGAGGTGTGCACTCGATATTTCCTGTTTCTTGAGCTGTTCAACCTCAATTCTGACCGCTTCTTCTTTCTCTCTCCGAAGTTTTGCAGCGTCATTCTCTGCTTTTTCAAGAATCTCGTTTGCTTCTCTCTCTGCCTCCTTCAGTATCCTCTCTGACTCTTCTTTCCCCTTCTTCAAGATCTCGTCTACAATCGGTTCGAGTCCCATAGGCCTAAGTCCCTGTAAAAGATTTCAGTCGTGTTCTTTTTTCTTAGAACACGAATAGCAGTATCAATGCCACCACGAGACCGAAGATAACGATCGACTCTGGTATAACGGTCATCAGAAGACCTTTACCAAAGAACTTTTCATCTTCAGCCATGGCACCGATAGCTGCAGCGCCAATGCTCTGCTCACCTATGGCTGCACCAATACCTGTAAGTCCAACTGCTATACCTGCACCAATTGCAATCAATCCTGCTGCTTCAGCTTCTACCATATTTCTTCATTCCTCCGTATATTTTCGTATAAAGCCGAACGGATTATATTGTGTTCCGCCGCCTTCATAAAATTTAGTGAAAAACTCCACGTACTGCAATCTTAGCGAGTGAAGTCCTGGACCGATGATGCCAAGGAGCAAGTTGATGGTGTGTCCAAGTATCAGCACCAAGATGCCCGCTGCAAAGAAGACTCCACCTTGTGCAAAGAGCACATCCTTGCAGATGGTATTAACAGCAAGCGCGATACCTGCCGATGAGAGCCCTATTGCAAGAATCCTTGCATAGGAGAAGATATTACTGAGGAGTGTTGGAATCTCCATTATCGCAATAGGCCCCTCTCCTTTGACCAGCATGATAAGCCCAATTATCACAAGCACGATGCCACCTGCAAATATCGGATTCTCTGTATTCAGGGCAGCACCACCCATTATTGCTGGCATGGCAGTTACAATTGCCATAATTCCACCGAATAGTATCAAGAGCCAGCAGAGTTTCTCAAGCACTGCTGCTTTGAATCCATGCTCAACGGTCACATTCCTGATTCCGATGAGCAAGCCGAGTGTCACATGAAGTATGCCTACAACAAGTACCAGGGTTAGCAGTGACTCCACTTCTGCGAATCGGTGCACAGGAAGGTGCAACATCCCGATCTGGGGACCGTTGATGCCGAGAATGCCATACTCCACCGCGCCATGATGGACTATGTTAAAGAGTGGAAGTCCAAAGACTTCGCCGTATATTATGCCAAAGAATATCGTTGAGAAGGCTGAGTAGAGGAGAATAATTGAAAGCTCGTGCAGCCCTCCAGATTTAACCTTTGACATTATAATCCATGAAAGGAAGATCAGGAGCACACCATAACCAATGTCTCCAAGCATAAGACCATAGAAGAGTGGGAATGTTATGAACAGAATTATGGATGGGTCAATTTCTTTGTATTTCGGAGTTGAGAATGTATTTACAAGTAACTCGAACGGTTTTGCTATTTTTGGATTTTTGAGTGCTATTGGAACGTCTTTTACCTCTTCGTCCACTTCCAGCTTGGAGACGTAGATCTTACCACCAGTACTTTCACTCAGTCTTCTCTCGAACTCGTCGTACCTCTCGAGCGGTATCCACCCCTCTGCAACGAACGAATTCTCGCTCGTAGCAAATCTCAGGGGTGCTTCCGCTTTCTGTGTCTCTATCGTCAGATACTCCTCTGACGAGAGTATGAACTCGGCATACTCCTCTTTGATTCGTTCACGTTCAGACTCAAGTTCTGTAAGCTTTGCTGAAAGTTCTTCTTTCTTACTCCTGATACCTTCAAGGAGCGACTCTGGGCTGCCTTCAAGATTCGGTGGTCTCAGTTCCACAAACGTACTCTCGTCTTGAAGTATCTTACTCACTTCAGCCTCTTTCTCCACTGGCACTGCAAGAGCAATCACTCTTCTGCCCTCGAAAGTCCCGGTGTATAGTTCATACTGCTCGGTCTTGTCCCGTATCAGATCCTCAATCTCGCTATCTACAAAGCCAACAAATACTCTTATTGATTCATAGCCTCTATAATCTTCAAGTGAAAGAGGGAGCGCTGCAAGCGGTTTTATTGCATCTTCAAGATCCTCTTGTGCCTTAAGCTCCGCCTCAACAGCTCGTATCGCATCCTGCCTCTTCGATACTTCTTCTTCAAGCTCTGCGAGCTTCGATTCTATCATGGATGGAATCTCTTTCACCGAGACCTTCTTTTCAACCGAGTCCTTCTCAGATATTCTGAGCTGGTTGGAGATTGAACGGAGTGTCACAAGATACTCAGAGAGCTTTGATGCTATCCTGTGGGGTTTCCCTATACTGAAACCACTCTCGCTCCCATCATAATCCGTGATGTGAAGGAGGTTCAACCTGTGGAGTGTATCCACTGTCTCTTCAAGTATGTCCTTTGTACCGACAACCACTACCTTGGTCATCTCTTCAGGTTTAAGCATCTAGCACTGCCCTCTCAAACTCGTTTACCAAGAAAGTAGTCGCTTCATCCAGCTTATCAGAGGATTTTCTTCTGAGCAGTTCAGCCTCTCTTCTCCCCTTTGCCAGTATCTCTTCCCGTTCCTTCTCGATCGTCTCCTTCATCTTCGCCCTCGTTCTCTCTATGTACTCTTCAGCTTCACGCTCTGCGGTCTTCTTGATCTCCTGTGCTCTCTCTTTTGCAGCCTGAATCTTCCGTTTCTTCTCGTCCAGAGCTTCAGTGACCATTCGCTTTGCATCTTCCTCTGCTTTCTTTATCTGCGACAATATCTCAACCTTGCCCATCCTAAATCCTCGGTTACGATCTCAGTACATATCAAAATTCAGTCCATACATACTGCATCCAATACATAAACCATTCGGTTTTAATCTGTTGGCGTCTGCGTCCACCAGTCTCGTTCCAGAATGATTTCCAACCTGCACGTTAGTTTTATATCGTGCCGTGTGGAAGAGGGGAGATCTGTGGGTGACTTTCATGCCTTCTTCTTACAGACCTTCGTCGCTATCTTCATCATTGTTGATCCTGTTGCGAATATCATGGTCTTTCTCTCACTCACCGAGGGCAAGAGTGCAGGTGAAAGAAAGCGTATCTCTCTCAAAGCTGCTCTCTTTGGATGCCTGATTCTTCTGATCTTTGCAATTTTTGGCGACTTTATTCTCTCTTTCTTCCACATCACAATAGATTCGCTCCGTGTAATCGGCGGGATTCTGATACTTGCAATTGCAATGGATATGCTCTACGGGAGGCTGTCGAGAGAGGGATATACACCCGAAGAAGCGTTAGAATCTGGTGTACGTGAGGATATCGCGTTCTTTCCGCTTGCCGTTCCGATGCTTGCAGGTCCTGGTGCCATAACGACTGTTATCCTCTTGATGGAGGCTGCACGTTCGCTTGTATTTGATATTCTTGTTCTTGTCGCAATCGTCCTCACCTTCTTCATAACCTGGATACTCTTTGTGGCATCTGAAGAGATTCATCGTCTGCTCGGCGTTACCGGTCTCAGGGTCATCACGCGGATGATGGGACTTATTCTCGGTGCGATAGCAGTCCAGTTCATCACATCGGGCCTCTGGAACATCTACCTCTCACTCAGCGCGAGTGGTGTGTGAGATCAAGTGAGATCATTCCACAGTGGATCGAGTAGCGATGGTGAGATTTATCTGTTATAAGATTGCATAAGAGGTCGAATTTTGGTGAAAGTGGTATGCAGCTGTTACTGATCCATTCTGACTTTCTGGAGTATGATGTAAAGAAGAGGACACCTCTTGGGGAGGATATAGAGGAGGGGATGCGTTCTGGGAGGATGGACGATGCGCTTGTTGCCTTCATTGCGGTTGAGAGTGTGGACGAGGCTGAGATGATGAGCGTGATTGAGCGTGGGTCTTCTGAGATACGGGGTCTCGCCAATGATCTGGGGGTTCGGCGTATTGTGCTCTATCCGTATGCACATCTCAGCTCTGATCTCTCATCACCTGATGTTGCAATCTCGGTTCTGAAAGGATTGGAAGCTGGACTTGATTCCGATTTTGAGGTGATGCGTGCTCCGTTCGGCTGGTATAAGGGCTTCACCCTCAAGTGTAAGGGGCACCCGCTCTCAGAGCTCTCACGGACCATCCGACCCACTGGTGATGCTCGTTGTGAGGTGGTCTCTGAGGCTCTTCTGGCTGATGAGAAGGGGACGTCCACCTGGTATGTCCTTTCACCGGATGGCGATCTCGTGGAGCTTTCCGAGTTTGATTTCACAGGACACCCGAATCTCAAGATCTTTGCCGATTACGAGGTGAAGAAGAGCCGTATAGTTGAGAGAATCCCTCCACACGTTGAGCTTATGCGGAGGCTTGAGATTGCCGATTATGAGCCCGCATCCGATCAGGGGAATATGCGGTTTTATCCTAAGGGTCGGCTCTTGAAGTCTCTTCTCGAAGAGTGTGTGACCGATCTCGTCATCGATGCCGGTGCGATGGAGGTTGAGACACCTCTCATGTATGACATGAACCACCCGACGTTGAAGAAGTACCTTGAGAGGTTTCCTGCAAGGCAGTATTCTATCGAATCCGATAAAAGGAGTTTTTTTCTGCGGTTTTCAGCGTGTTTTGGGCAGTTTCTCATGAACCATGATATGACAATCTCCTATCGCAGTTTACCGCTCAGAATGTTCGAGCTCACGAGGTACAGCTTCCGAAAGGAGCAGAGCGGTGAGCTCGTTGGACTGCGGCGTCTCAGAGCTTTCACCATGCCTGATATGCACACGCTCTGCTCTGACATGGAAGAAGCGATTTATGAGTTCTACGAGCAGTACAAGATGTGCATACGCTTGATGGAGACTATAGGACTCGAACTTGACGACTACGAGGTTGCACTCCGATTCACACGCGACTTCTACGAGGATAGGAGAGAGTTCATAGTGAAGCTTGCCGAGACCGTGAAAAAACCCATCCTCGTTGAGGTCTGGGATGAGAGATTCTTCTACTTTGTTTTGAAGTTCGAGTTCAACTACATCGACTGCCTCGGCAAGGCGAGCGCGCTCTCGACCGTGCAGATTGACGTTGAGAATGCCGAGCGATACGATATCAGCTACACTGGTCCTGGTGGGGAGACTCTGAGACCTACCATACTCCACTGCTCTCCGAGTGGTGCCATCGAGCGTTGCATCTACGCTCTCCTTGAGAAGGCAGAGAAGATTAGAGACTCAGGCGGGCTTCCAGTACTACCGTTCTGGTTATCACCGACACAACTGCGCATAATCCCTGTGGCTGACCGCCACCGCAAGTATGCTGAAGCGGTTGCAGCAGAGCTCCCGTGCCGTGTGGACATCGATGATCGGGACGAGAGCGTGAAGAGGAAGATACGTGATGCTGGTAGAGAATGGATACCGTATCTCGCGGTGGTTGGCGATAGCGAGGTTGAGAGTCAGACCCTCTCTCTCACGATCAGGGAAGAGTCGACTCCAAAGAAACCCAGAAGAGTGGTTATGCGCGTAGAAGAACTGAGAGATATTATAAAGGATAGGATGAGAGGACGGCCGTACAAGCCATTGCCACTCAACACCTTCGTATCTTTAAGACCAAAGTTCGTGTAAGGAGAATCGGATACATATGAGCCATAAAAGACGGGATAAAACCAGGAAAAAGACGAAAACAGAGTCCAGTGATGATCCTGTAAAAAGAGAGGGAAGAGAAGAAGTGGTGAAAGGGTCAAAGATATCTGATAAAATAGTATCCATGAGATCCCTCCCAGATCAGATCGAATACGCACTACTGATAATACTATTCTTCATCTCATACTATATCAGGGCGGTGGTGCCGCATGATATCACCTTCAGAGGGGGAATCGTTGGATTTGCCTATGACGATGCAGTCTTCCACATGCGGCTTGTGGAGAACACGATCGCAAACTTCCCGCACCGCTTAACCTACGATGCCTTCACACACTACCCATATGGAAGCCATCTTCACTGGGGACCACTCTTTGACCAGGTGATAGCGCTCTTTGCAATCATCATCGGCGGTGGAAACCCGACTCAGGAGACGATCAACACCGTTGGCGCATACTTCCCCGCTGCAATGGGCGCGCTCATCGTCTTCCCGGCATACTTCATCGCACGCGAACTCTTTGACAGGAAGGCTGGACTTATATCAGCTACCCTTGCAGTGGTACTCCCTGGACAATACCTCTCACGCACCACCATGGGGTTCACAGACAACCATGTCTGGGAGATCTTCTTCACAACCCTGATGATGGCACTTCTCGTGATGGCATTGAACCGCTCAAAAGACATCACACTCGATATGGTGCGAAGAAAGGAGTGGCAATCCTTAAAAAGACCCATGACTTACACCTTCTTCGCAGGTATCGCCTTCGGAGCGTATCTTCTGACCTGGCCACCAGGCGTCCTCTTCTCGGTCATCGTGGGGATATTCTTCGTCCTCCAGGCAGTGATAAACCAGATAAGAGGGCGCAACATAGAATATCTGAGCATAGTTGGGAGCGTATTCTATGGCGTCGCATTTCTGATGATACTTTCTGTATTTGACCCTGCAAACGGCTTCGATCCAGGACACTACTCGTACCTACACCTTGTATTCACAGGGTTTGGTGTGGTATTATTACTCAGCCTCTTACTCCTCCTCAGGTTATTGACCCAAAAAGATCTTGCGAGGTACTATCCGATTTTCATAGCTGGCAGCGCTCTGCTCGGACTGGCACTGATGAAGATATTGCTTCCAGAGATGTATGCTTCAAGCGTCGGACAGTTCAGCTTCATATTCAAAGGGCGAACCGGTGGCGGGCTGACCATAGCAGAGGCAATGCCGATGGTAGACCACTGGTACCACTTCTACAAGCTCTCCCCAAGTATAAAGGGCAACTTCACCACGCTCTACCATATTGCACTTGCAGGCATCGTCTATGCAGGTTACAGACTCTTCAAGGACTCAAAACCAGGACACACGCTCTTGCTCGTCTGGAGTCTAATCATGCTCTTCATAACGCTTGCACAGAACAGATTCGCCTACTACTATGCCGTGAACGTCGCAGTCCTCTCTGCCGGAATCGGAAGTCTCATACTGAGGGTTGCAGAGTGGAATAAACTCGAAGAGGCATATAATAAAAATCCAATCGATGCACTCAAGGGCATCAGGATCTGGCACATAATAGCACTCTTCGTAATCCTCGCAGTCTTCATCTACCCACCAGCAGACGCAACCATTCTGAAAGGTGCAACGAGAGGCGGGTCCATATCAGAGGGCTACTATGAGTGGTATGAAACCCTGACATGGATGCGTGAGAACACACCTGACCCTGGACTTGACTACTACGGAACCTATGAGATGCCACCCCGTGGCGAGAAATACCCATACCCTGAGACAGCCTATGGTGTTATGAGCTGGTGGGACTACGGGCACATCATCACATACTGGGGACACCGAATACCGAACGCAAACCCATTCCAGGCAGGAATCGGCGGCGGAGAGAGTCACGCGCCAGGCGCATCAACCTACCTCACCGCACAGAGCGAGGAAGAGGCAAACAAGGTGCTCGATGCCCTCGGCGTGAACGGAAAACCCGGGGCACGCTACGTTGCAACCAACGCATACATGGCATACGCAATCCAACCAGTCTTTGCAGAATGGAACATGGATACCGCTGGATACTACAGAACAATAGAAGTACCGCAGGACGGAGAGATGAGAACGGTCACAATCCCAACAGAGAAGTACTACAACACAATGACGTCAAGACTGCACATCCTCGACGGAAGCGGACTCAAACACTATAGACTCATCCACGAATCAACCCCTAACCCCCATACACGGGGCGGCAACATGGAGACCCAATACAAATACATATACAACCAGGTCTACGGTGGAGACCTGAAGCTCGAGGAGAGCGGATACGCAAAACTATTCGAGTACGTCAAAGGCGCAAATATAACCGGAAACGCACCCGATGGAGCCACGGTAACGATAACAAATGCCATAGAGACAAACATCGGACGAACCTTCACCTACAGACAGAGAACCAAGGCGGTGAACGGAACCTACACCCTCACAGTCCCATACTCAACAGAAGGACCCATCAAAAGAGAAGGCTACACAAACTTTGACACAAAACCAAGAGAAGCATACACTCTCCAGGCAGGCAACAAAACAGTTGAAGTCCAAGTACCAGAAGAAGCAGTGATGAAAGGCGAAACCATCACAGTGAACATGACATAAAAAATCTAAAAAAATTTCTGAATAGGTCAAAAATTGCAGTAGAGTTGCGGGTTACAGTGATTAAATCAATATTATAATTGTCTAAAGTATAATATAATTTCAAACATTTGAATTTGTCAGACTCGTCCACCACTTTGTATCTTTATTTGCAATGTTCAGTGTATTATTAAACCCCCTGACCGGATTTGAAAGACGACAACGTTTACCCCACTCATAAGATTCTGCCCATTCAACTTTTCTCGTGTACCCAAAAAAGCCACCGCTATAGTCTTTGCAGTTGGAGAGATTTTTGTTATAATTGCATTCACCAGGCTTCTCCGCAATTCCCAGAATGTAATACCAACCATCCAATACAACTACAATGTCATCTTTTTTCAGCTCACAGAACATATCAAGCTGTCTTGCCCATACTTTTGAGATACAGTTTTTCACCAATTCCCGCTCTGTTCTCCAGTCGTGCTCAATAATCCTGCAGTGGTTAAGACCTATGATATTATTTTCTTTAGCACACTCCCAAAGAGGTTCTTTGCAACCCCCATCATAACTTAGGTGCATGATGTAGAAATATTCTTTTTCCTTCTCGTCTAATAGTGATTTAAGTAGTGATTCAGGTTTCATACTCCACTTGTATGTAGAAAATTATATAAATATTTTTCACAACATCATCTGCTGGACAAAAGGTTTAATACTGTTAGTGTTGTTGAATCGGGAGTTGTTAACGGTTGGATAGTACAAGCCAAGTTCTGGAGGGTGAAATAGGGTTTTTTGATGAAGAATCCTCTTCTCTTGCTGTGTTCTCACTCGGTTGAAGGAGTGTGGTTGCAAAGAAGGATCGAGGATCTGAGACGCCACGTGGTTGGACATCGTTGGCTCTTCACCGGGCGGCTTGAAGGTCACAATCTTCTCTTTGGCGTGACTGGGGTTGGGAAGGTTAATATGAGCCATCTCTTGACCGCAATCCTTGAGTCCGTGAAGCCTGAGATGGTGATCGTCTTTGGTTGTGGCGGGGCGTACCCGGGCTTGGGCATCGGGGTTGGCGACCTCGTTCTTGCGTCTGAAGAGGTGTATGGGGATGAGGGTCTCTCTACACCGAGTGGTTTCCTCGATCTTGAGGGGATGAATCTCCCGGTGATTGAGACGTCAACGATGAGATACTATAACAGGTTTCCGCTGGATAAAGATCTGGTTGAGCGTGCCGAGACGATTCTTGGCGCTGAGGGTTTTAAACCTGTTACTGGCACTTTTATCACGGTTTCGTGTTCGTCTGGAAGAGAAGAACGTGGTAAGATTCTACAACGTCGTTTTCATGGGATATGTGAGAATATGGAGGGTGCTGCTGCTGCTCATGTTTGTGCGCTCTACGGTATTCCGTTGCTTGAGGTCCGCGGCATCAGCAATCTCGTGGTCGATAGAGAGTTGCAGAGGTGGGATATAGAGTCTGCAGTAGCGAGATGCGAGGAGGCAATCCTTGCCATCTTTCGTGGATTATGAGTGTGGAATTTAGAGTGAGGAGATTGTTGCACCCTGATTTCTCGCATGGGTGAGAATCACTCTCCCGCCGATCGTTCGGTCAAGAAATTCCTGGGCAGCCATCTGCACGTCTCTAGGTGCATCGGTCAGGGCGTAGACAGTGGGACCGAACGAGCTCATCCCAACACCCTCACCACCAGCGTCTCTCATAACCCTCATCAACTCCCTTACCTCCTCTCTCTGGAGGCTTATCTCATGTCTCTTGAATCCAATCTCCTGTACTCTGTTAACCGCATCGCTAAAAGCTTCAAAATCACGCTCCACAACCGCTGGCAGCATCTTCATGAGTATTACATGCGAGAGAGCCTGAACATCCCTGAGTGGTATCGGGCAGACCCTCCTGAATATATCAACCTCCTCTCTACTCGACGCCCCCTTCACATCAGGTATGGCAAGGACGATCTCCCAGTCTGGAAAGTCGTGGTGAAGAAGAAGAGGCGCTGGGTCGACATTGCTGGCAGATGAAGGTGAAAAAGCCATTTTATCAGCGAAACGATGCCCACCGTCAAGTATGAAACCACCTCTTTCAAAAGCTGCAATCCCAATCCCGGACGTGCCGCCACGCCCAACCCTTCGCCCAACCTCCACCGCGTCAAGGTGAAGATCGCAGAGTTCACTCACCGCCGTCCCAGCTGCAAGCGCTGCCTGCGTGCCAGAACCAAGCCCAACATGAGCGGGATACGACTCCTCAATCTGGATACGAAGACCTGCCTCTCGATGAACCGCCTTCACAGCACGCTTCATACGCTCTCCAAGGAGATCATTACCACTCACAACAGTGGTCGCCGCCGGCTCTGCCACGATGGAGATACGAGGCTCTTCGAGAGCGATTCCAACACCCCCATCAACACGCCCGATCGACGCATTCAGGTCAATAAGAGTGAGATGCAAGCGCGAAGGCGTGACAATCCGTATCATCAAAAACCCATCTATCCCATAACCAAGTATTAATAGATAACCAGCGCAAAGCACATATCCACGCGTGAAAGAGAGACCGTCACTGAAGATCCAAGAGATCCTTCAGGATCTATATGAACCAGGATGCCGAAATCTCTTGGTCGAGTTGGGAGTTAGAGTTCTATTAGCGGGGCGAAAGCCATTCCTAAAGGGCCTACTTGACCGTTTATGTGCTGAGTTTTTGACACTCTCCATGAGTGGAGTTCTATCGGTAGCGCAGGCTTTCAAAAGCGCCGATGTGCATCTGGAACTCGAGAGAATTCCAAGAGTTCCAGTATCTGGATCGCATTGTTCACACGGCGCCTCATGGTACTCCACAACAATGCTCCATCCCGCTACCATGCCAAGACAGGCAAGGAATAAAAGATGGAGACAGTCCGCGATTCCAGATCGATCTCATCCTCTATTTCAGCTCCTCGAATCCGTTTATTCCTGCGAGGTGTTTTGCAAGGTACATGCAGTCTCCTGCTTCGATCTTGCCGTTGCCGTTTACGTCTGCGGCGTCTTCAATGATTGTCTCAAAGCCTGAGACTCCGAGTAGGTGTTTTGCGAGGTACATGCAGTCTGCGGCATCGACTCTGCCGTCACCGTTCACGTCGCCGTTTAGGAGTATCGTGAAGCTTCCGTTGCTGATTGAGTGTGGGATCGGGTTGCACTCTGGTGTTGCGTCGGTGAGTGTTGTGACCTTTAGGTTGAGTGGGGTTGATGATCCGATGGGGCCGAGTGCCATGAAAGTCACGTTTGCGACGAGTACATTGCCGTTCAGACCTGGGTTTTGGGTCTGGTATGCGATGAGGGTGATAGATCCTCTTGCGGCGTCTTCGGTGTTTGCGAGTAGTGTGTCAAAGTCTGAGTTGCAGCACGCTCTTGATACGATGACAACGCCCGGGTCATAGGTGAGTGTCAGATGGATTGCGCCTGCGTCTGTCACGTTCTCGATTCTGATCGGGACTGTGAGTGTTCCTGTTGCTGCGACGTCAGGGATCGTTACGATTGCCCCACCTGGTGGTGGCGGCGTTGGTGTAGGCGTAGGTGTTGGGGTGGGAGTTGGCGTCCCTGCTACGTTGACCGCTCCATCGTTCAGCACGACTCCTCCAATCTCATGTGCACTTGGATCGCTTAAGAGCACGTTTGATAGCGTGAGACCGGTTGATCCGGTTCCAACAGCCTCGAATTCGATTGTGGTGAGAACGCCTGTGCCAGTCGCGCCATTCTCCACTCCCATCCGTGTCTCACCGTACTCGAGCTTTCCAAGCGTGTTGTTGAACTTATTCACGATCTCGATCGAGCTTGCGCCGTCCTGTGTCAGGAAATCACCTTTTGTCTGGCTTACAACCTGCAGGATCGTAGGGTCGAAGTAAAGGTCATACTGTGCTCCGTAAATCTCCTCGCCCCGTGGATCGACGGTTATATTGATCGTGAACGTCTCACCAAGGGATACATCACGGCTATCAACCGTGACACTCGGTCCTGCTGCTTCAACTACGTCCACGGTTGCACTCAGTGTATTGTTAAGCTCGTCGGTTTCAGCAATCTCGTCATCTGGATCGACTTCAACGAGAAGTGTACTGGTTCCAACAGTAGCTGGCTTCCAGTTAAAGATCACAGTGGTATCGCTATCCCCGGTAAGACTGTTAACTCTTTTATCATCCACAATCATTCCATCAGCCTTTAACGTGACGTTGAAGGCTGAAGCATCACCTGATTCAAGATTTGATACCGTTACATCCAGCGTATAGTCATGGTTCACATAAGCTGGATCAGGGATGCTAAGAGCGGTTGGCGTGAGATCTACCACAGTCGGCGGTGATTCTCCAACATTGACCGTCCCATTATTTTGCACAACACCGGCAATGGGCTGGGCACTTGGATCGCTTAAGAGCACGTTTGAGAGTGTGAGACCGGTTGATCCGGTTCCAACAGCCTCGAATTCGATCGTGGCGAGAACGCCTGCCCGAGTCACGCCATTCTCCACTCCCATCCGTGTCTCACCGTACTCAAGCTTTCCAAGGGTGTTGTTGATCGTGTTCACGACTTCGATCGAGCTTGCACCGTCCTGTGTCAAGAAGTCGCCTTTTGTCTGACTTACAACCTGTAAGATTGCTGGGTCGAATGTTAGCGTGTACTGTGCACCATAGACCTCAGCGCCACACGGATCAACTCTCACATCGAGAGTGAACGTCTCACCAAGGGATACATCACGGCTATCAACCGTAACACTTGGTCCTGCCGCACAAGCTAATGGTACAAGCTGCAATACACAGACGATGACTGCTATAGCCATCAACACATCTCTTCCAATCTGTCTCAATTCAATCTACCTCCAAATTTTTCTTATTTTTTAATGAGATTCAGGTTCATACTCATCTGGATCTCCCACTACGAGTAGCAGGAGCATCACATCATCCATATCGATCTCGCCATCACGGTCAAGGTCAGCGAGATCCTCGTTTATCGGGTACTTCTTCTTGTCATGAACGTGATTTAACAACCGGATTACATCTCCCATATCCACTACACAGTTACCAGCAGGGTATGGTGCGAGATCGCCATAGATACATCCTCTCACGCTCCCATTGCTGGTCTTGATACCTGGGATCGGTGCTGGTGACGGATCGCTTAAGAGCACGTTTGAGAGTGTGAGACTGGTTGATCCGCAGCCTGCAAGATTGAACGTGATCATGGCAAGCACACCTGCACCAGTCACGCCATCGGATGTTCCTATCCTCATCTCACCATACTCAAGCTTTCCAAGCGTGTTGTTGAACCTGTTAACAACCACGTATGAGTCGCTTCCATCCTGCCTCAAGAAATTACCCTTTCTTTGATTTGCAACCTGCAGGATCGCAGGGTTGAATGTTAGCGTGTACTCTGCACCAAAGACCTCTCTACCGTGTGGATCAACCGTTATATTAACGGTGAACGTCTCTCCTCTCAGGACTGTGAGATCTGATGGGTCAATGCTCACACACGGTGGTGGTGACAGGGTCAGGTTGATGGAAAGCCTGCCACTCTCCAGTTCATCAAGGGTTGTCGCATGCTCTGTGATATTCAACTGGCTCTCACTCGGGCTTATAGCATTGAACTTCAGGATATCGCCTGCTGTTACCTCAGCACGCTGGGAGAGCAGAAGCTGATAGTAGTTAGAGGTTTCATCTGTCTCTGCCTTCCATGTTTCACTCTGATTCAGGTTTGTTATGTTAACCATTGGATCGTTACACTCACTCCCGTCTTCATAGAAGACGTATCCATCTATCAGGAATGGAGCCTCTGGCAGGGTGTCTGTCTCTGCAGGTTCGCTTACTCCTGAAGCTGTTAGCAATACAATAAGGCAGAGTGCGGCGATAAAAGCGACCGTTACCTCCTGTCTCACTTAAGACCTCCTTTTAACGATGTAGATCGAGAGGATGATAGCGCATATCGTGAAGATGCCGAAGCCTGGTGCAGATCTTGGTGGTCCCGTTTCTGCAGTCTCGGGTGTGGATGCAGGGGTATCTGCCGATTCGGGTGTTGAAGCTGCATCAGTTGCTGTTACAGTCACAGCTGGTGTCTCTGGTATGGTCTCGGTCACAGTTATGGTTGGATTTGGCGGTTCTCCTGCATCGGTTGTAGTTGCTGTTACAGTCGGCGTTGGTGTAGGTGTAGGTGTAGGTGTTGGTGTGTTTCCATTAACGAGACAGACTCCATCCTCAACCGAGGTCTCCAGTTCCTGTGCGCTTGGATTGCTCACGATCACATCTTTTAGCTCAAGGTTTGATCCACTCTCACCTATCACCTTAAACGTGACCTGTGCAAGTGTTCCAGCCCCGGTGACACCGCTCTCGGCTCCCATCCGTGTCTCAGCGTACTCAAGCCTACCAATCGTGTTGTCGATCGTGTTCACGACCTCGATCGAGCTTGCACCGTCCTGTGTCAGGAAGTCGCCTGCGGTCTGGCTCACACACTCAAGCGCTGATGGGTCAAATATCAGATTGTACTGTGCACCATAGACCTCATATCCTCCTGGATCAACGAGTATCTCAACCGTGAACGTGTCACCAGTCTCACAGTCAACAGAAGACGGTGTGACCTCTACCAAGACACCATCAGCCACTGCGGGAAACACAATCATGCTCACAAGCATTGCCATTATTAACACTCGTCTCATCATTCCAAAAACCTCTTTATCCGTCCTTTGTAATTCCATGACAAGCCTAATCTTTCCTTCTTAACTCTATTATAATCCATCTCACCATGCCGTATCCTTCCACCGTGTTCCGATGATGACCATGTCAAGGATGTTCACCTCATGATCATTGTTGAGATCTGCACGATCTGCCCACTCACCCAGTGGAAGATCTCGCCAGCACGTATCAGGCGGCGAAGAGGACCTCCCCCACTCATAGCCAACGATCGAAGCATCCACGATATTCACAGTGCCGTCACCGTTCGCATCACCAGCAATATAAACCACCACATCAAAGTAAGACGTGTTCACCTGCGGGAGAATCCCATCATCTGTAACGGTGAGCGAAGCGTGAAACGGCTCATAACCAGAACCATTCCAGTTCCAGGATCCATATACATGCTCACATCTCACACCCGTATCATACGTACCGTCTCCAAAGCTCCAAGTATAAGAAGCGATCTCACCATCCGGATCATGCGATCCCGAACCATCAAAGTAAACCTTACAGAGATGCTTTGACCCAACATTATTAAAATCATCATAGACAGTTGCGTTTGCAACCGGTGACTCATTCTCTGCGATCGTGACACTACCATTCACTCTCGTGCAATTGATCACGCTGAAGCTAAGATCTGTCATGATCACCTCACTCAAGTTCAGATATGATAAAGCCCCTTTATCACCTCTTGCTGTAAACGTCACGGTTGCAAGCGTCCCATTCACCGTTACACCAGCCGTCGAATTAATTCTCGTCTCTGAATACTCAACCCAACCTTCAGTATTGTTAAGTGCGTTCACAACAACCTCTGACTCATTACCATCCGACGTCAGAAATCCACCCTTAACCTGCGTCTCCGCTCTCACCACACTCATATTGAATACAAGCAGATACTGAACACCAAAGACCTCACCACCCCCCGGCTTAACCACAACATCCACCGCGAACTCATCACCCTCATGTATATCCTGATCTAATGGTACAACCTCAATGATGGCAGCCTCAGCACCTGTTATCATGATCGATAGGAGCATTAAGCCGATCAGAAGGATAAATATGACAGTACGTGGTTTAAACTGCTCAAGCTGGGCTAACATGCAGCACCTCCCATTCCTACCAGGCTATCCTGATATGCGATATTGATCGCACCCGATGAGAGATTATTTATGCAGACATGATCAATATAGTTACAGGCGATGAGAATGGCGGAGTTAAAGGTTGTGATACCAGAGGATTTGAAGCAGGAGATGGATAAAACATCATTTATAGACTGGTCAAAGGTGGCAAGAGATGCTATTCGTGAGCAGGCTTCAAAATTAGCCAGATTAAAGTCCATAGCATCTAAGAGCAAATTAACCGAGAAGGATGCTCTGGAACTCGGAAGAAAAATAAACAGGGGATTACACGAACGATACAAAGAACTGTATCCTGGGTTAAAGTGAGATCTTAAGATGTTGCTGGTCGTGGATGCCAACGTCCTATTTTCAGCGATAATCTCCAGAAGCAAGACATGTAATCTGATGTTTTCCGAAAGGATCCAATTAATTTCTCCTGAATTCTTATTTATAGAGTTAGAAGAGCATAAGGATGAAATCATAGCAAAATCTTCGCTTTCTGAGGATGATTTCAACGAGTTTGTAAATTTATTAAAGGAAAGAATAGATATTATTCCAAGACAGGAATTTGAACGATTCCTGCAGGAAGCAAATAAGGTAAGTCCAGACCATGATGATATACCAGCTCGAAGAGCTGGTAGACCTCCAGCCTTCGGGCTGGATGATACTGAATACCTCGCATTAGCGATGAGATTTGATGCTGCTCTCTGGTCCAATGATAAGAGATTGAAGAAACAATCCATAATCAAGGTCTTTTCAACCTCTGATCTGCTCTCTATCTTATCACCCATCTGAATTGCACCACCGTTCTTCATTTTTATCGTCTTAAACCTCAAAATAAAATAAAAGGGGGAGAGTGGGTGTTAAACCACTCACTCAGGCGTTGTTCCCCCATTGTGTTCCAACGATTACAGCATCGAGTATGTTTACCTCACAGTCGTTGTTAAGGTCTGCCCTGTCTGCCATCTCCTCAGCGCCCCAGCACACACCTGGGTAGTCATTGCACGTCTTCATCCATCTCAGACCGATCATCGCGGCATCAAGGATGTTCACCGTGCCATCACCGTTTGCATCCCCTGCGATGTAGACGATAACCTCACAGTCATCATCGTCTGTTGCACTGTCATCATCTGTTACCGTCAGGGTTGCAGTAAACGGTGTATATGTGCTGCCATTCCACTGGTATGTGTTGTAGATGTGTTGAGCGATCTCTCCAGACTCGTAACCGCCATCACCGCACGCCCAGCTCCACTGGACGATCACTCCATCTGGGTCATAAGATTCTGAACCGTTGAGCGTTGCCTCGCATGTGAAGACCGATCCAACATTGTTGTACTTGTGATCAGACTTTGCTACTGCTGTTGGCCCAATGTTAGGTTCACAGATGCAGACTGAGTCGTTCTCTATCACAGCACTGATCTCTTGGGCACCCGCATCAGATACAACCACGCCACTCAGCGTGATATTTGAGCAGTCCAGTGGATCTCCAACCGTTGTGAAGGTTATCGATGCCAGTGGCCCAGGCGTTGATGTACCTGTCAGTGTGTCCCTTCTTGTCTCGCTGTAGGAGGCTGTACCTGCTACATTGTCGAACTCGTTGATGACAACCATCGTATCAACCGTACCATTCTCTGAGAGGAATGTTCCCTGGTGCTGATCAAGGATTCGGATCACATCTGGATCGAATGAGAGATCATACTGCACAGCATAGATCTCATTTCCATTTGTCTCGACATCGATATCCACCGTGAACGTGCCGCTGACACAGGTATCTGGTGCATCAACAACTACTTCTGGTGCTCCACCCTTTGCCTGCAGGCATGCAAAGAGCGCGCCAAATCCATTGTTGGTTCTCTCTTGGAATTTAACTACTTCGTCAGTGCCAGATGCGGTTATGTCACTCTTGTCAACAGCGCCCCTGTTGATACCGAGCGGATAGTTGTAACCACATGAAGGTACTCCGGCAACGCAGTCCCATGCACCCACTTCCCATGGGCGGAGGTTGAACTGCTCTGATTCGCTTCCAGGCGGTACGGCATCGACCGTAACAGTGAAGAGATTCGCTGTTGCTATCTGATTGGGATCAACATCTGTTAGTGTGGCGGTTGTGGTTGCATCCTCTGGCAACACCTTGTACTGTGTCTTGTAGAATGTGGCAAGTCGATCGTATCCATGGGCTATTCTGTATGTGTCACCACTGCCATCATCGTAGATGATCAAGAGAGCCATACCTGATACGTATCCTTTACCATATGTGTAGTTTGATCTGACTGCCTGATAGGTACCATCTCCCGTGACATAGGCTGTCACATCGTATACCAGCGTTCCGTATTGATACTCGGATCCGGCGAATCCTTTAATGTCAGTATAGTACTCATTTGTCGTGAGCTGGTTGCCGTTGATCGACATCTCGAAGTCTGGTCTCGGGTCAGCACCAGGATTTGGACCGGTCACCGACTTTCGCCAGCAGTAGTACACGTACAGCGTTGCGTTCTTTACCGTTGCACCGTCAGGAACGTCTGCAGTCGATCCATCTGCCTGATTCTCATCTCCGGATGGCCCGATATTGAAGTTCACTGTATTGTTCTTGTACTTGTAATCTCCAACCGAGTAGATCACACCACCCGTACCCTCATATACAGTAGTCATCGGATTATCTCCACGGTAACCATAGCACGTATCAGGCAGCATATCATCAACAGCACAATCTCCTGTAGTGGTTCTGTACTCAGTAAGATTGTTGTTGCCTTCGTCCCATTCAGTAGGCTCATCATTGTCACAATCAGCAAACGCCGTCATCGAGATGTTCTCAAGAACTGTTGGCTTCCAGTTACCAACCTCTACCACCGCGCTACTACCAGCGCCCAGTGCAGGCACCGTTCCGGTCAACACAGTCGGTCCGCCTGTATGCGTGATGGTCAAACTTACTTTGCAACTGACAGCACTGGCGTTGCCCTGATTCGTCACATTCACAGAGAGCACATTCGTCAGATCAGAGAAGATGTACTGTGGGTAAATGTTGCTTACGACAAGATCAGGATGGGTTGCTGTCGGGCACTGCTCCAGTTCCATCAGTGTCGCAACATCCTGAGTACCATCATAGCATGCATTCACGATGTGTGCGGTTGTTGGTGTGGTGTTTTTGAGTGTATTAGTGTATGCACTGCCAATATTGCCATCTATGTCGCGTTCATACCCTGTGCACCGCATCTCTATCGTTGCGTTATAGTAGTTGTTCGGTGGGTTCATTGAGAATCCATTCCTGTTAAGCAACGGAGCAAGTGAACTGAAGTAGTAGTAATCGATATTTCCTGAACCTCCATCTCGCACTCTTGTGGTCACATAATCAGATGGGTTTACATCAAGATACAGCGTTACAATCTGTCCCTCTGCAGCAGTTGAGTTCACCTGTCCTCCAGCTGGATCTGCAGATGCACTTCCTGCCATCGCTATCATGGCTATCAGTGCCGTGATAGCAAACAATATACTATTATTTCTTTTCATATCTTTTCACCCTCTTTTGTGTTCATATTCGCGCTTCTTCGGGTATTTGGTGTCATTGCGCTCCCCTTTGGCGCTCTTCTGGATTCCATTTGCATGGCTTTCTATCGACCTCCTTTGCTTCGGTTTGTGTATTTTGATGCACTTACCACGGTACCCCGACCCACCAGGCGAGTGGGACATTTTAATCGTGATAATCGTGAGTTTTCAGGTTTTTGATCAATGGTTTTTGATCAAACTTTTGATAAAAGTTTGTGGGGCAGATTCCCGTGCATCTCGAATCTTTTAAACCGTGGTTTGATTTTATTCACATATTCTCATACTAAATTTTATCTTCGTAACACCAATCTTTGTGTGGATCTTCCTCATCCCTCCTTTGAAATAGATGGCTGGACGCCTTAACGGCGTTCAGCAACTCTCAGATAACGTACACCCCTCTCTTGCAGATATGAAGTACCCTGTACCTCGATCGATTGTCGTGAAGTCGTTGAAGACTGCTGGAGCCCTTGGATTGTACATCTCGAATCGCTGTACTGTCGCATTCCACCGTGCAACATAGTAGTAATCCCCGGATATCGAAGATAACGCATCGTCGATATCCTTCGAGCAGTTCAGCCAGCCAACCATATTCAAACCCTGCTCCAGTGATACATCCATGGAAGTATACGGCGTGCCACTGTACTCCCATGTACAATCTGCAGTGGCATGCACAAAGTAGCCGGTTCCAAGATTCATCACATCAGCAACCTCGAACTGCTTTGACGTTGCATTGTACCTGTACACCGCATCGCACGATACTCCTGAGAGCACAGCACCTGCACTGTTATTCTCTGGAACAAGCGGAAGCGATATCAGATTCCAGCCCTCACAGAGGGGTTTGCTGAAGGTTTCCCCGGCTGCACACTGCTCCAGTTCCATCAGTGTCGCAACATCCTGAGTACCATCATAGCATGCATTCACGATGTGTGCGGTTGTTGGTGTGGTGTTTTTGAGTGTATTAGTGTATGCACTGCCAATATTGCCATCTATGTCGCGTTCATACCCTGTGCACCGCATCTCTATCGTTGCGTTATAGTAGTTGTTCGGTGGGTTCATTGAGAATCCATTCCTGTTAAGCAACGGAGCAAGTGAACTGAAGTAGTAGTAATCGATATTTCCTGAACCTCCATCTCGCACTCTTGTGGTCACATAATCAGATGGGTTTACATCAAGATACAGCGTTACAATCTGTCCCTCTGCAGCAGTTGAGTTCACCTGTCCTCCAGCTGGATCTGCAGATGCACTTCCTGCCATCGCTATCATGGCTATCAGCGTGATGATGGCAATGACAATGCTATTTCTTGTTGTTCTCATGTTTCCATCTATATGCATCACTTAATCCTCTGTAGTTCTACCGCGGTGTCCATATTGTGTTTGCATTGACCACTGCCTCGTATCCTCTTGTTGGTTTTACCTCGAAGTTATCACCGACATATCCCCACGGCATCTTTGAATAGCTCTCCAGCAACTGACTCGTTGAGTTCCACCACTTCACATTCTCGTGATTCGGTATCGCCTTTATCAACTCGTCCGCATCATCGATTGTTGTATTGAACGGCATTCCTATCCAGTTAATCCCTTTGGTACCGATCTTCTTTAGCCCAATTGGACAGTCAGGTGGTACCCATCCAACAACAGTCCATATTGTGTTTGCATTGACCACTGCCTCATATCCTCTTGTTGGTTTTACCTCGAAGTTATCACCGACATATCCCCACGGCATCTTTGAATAGCTCTCCAGCAACTGACTCGTTGAGTTCCACCACTTCACATTCTCGTGATTCGGTATCGCCTTTATCAACTCGTCTGCGTTTGTTAGCGGTGGATTAGTACTGGGAGGGGTAATCCAATTGATGCCTTTACTACCACGCTTCTCAAGCTCGTATGTGATCTTTGTCACATTGCCCTCGATCTGTTCGCCTGTTGTGTTGCATGTCACCTTGTAGTATCGCTGGTTGCTTGCTCCTGCGTTTGTGTCTGTCCATGATGTTCCAGTGACTCCAGTTACATTTGGTGTTGCTGGGAATCCTGCTGTGAGGTTCTCTGTGATGTATATGTCAAACGATGTGCATGTTCCTGTCCAGTTGCTCCAGTCAAGGGTCACATTTGTGCCGTCCCATATTGGAGTCAGATACGGCTTTCGGTTCTTCCAGAATCGATCAAAGCTATCACTTGCGAGCATCTCAGCAGCCTTGTATGCCCAGTAGTCTTCGACTGCTGCTGCAAGCCAGATACTTGGACCTGTGTCCTTCCATGCGTCAGTCCAACCGTTGTCGTATGGGTTGTCACATGCTTCGATCACCCCACCAACCCAGGTGGTGTCATCATAATCATCGGTCATCTGGCTTCCGTTGAAGTATACTGGCATCCCGACATCCGCGTGCCGTGCGTTGAGCTCTGCAATGATCGGATTGTTCGATGGCGTTCCAATGAGTATCAGGTTGTTGTTCTGCTTCTCTGCCTGAGTGAGAGCTCCAACCGCTTTCTTGCTTATGCGATCAGCAGGCACACCTGCAGCGAGCAACCTTGACTCGATGGCATCTGCCTTCGCCGGATAGCAGAGTTCATCAGGGTAGACGATGGTGGTGTTGTATATCGTGCCGTTGTATCCATGCAGGAACGGCTCCGGGTAATCCTGGATGGGTCTCGCCTTGTACGAGTCTGGAGAGGGTGAGTTCACCCATTTCAGAATGTCCCAGTGTATGGTGTCTCCTGCATGGAGTGGATATGTTTCCCAGTCACCCCATGGAATCGGAATCCCGTTTACGAATGGATACCAGTAGTATCTAAGCGTGGAGCTCTGTTCAAGTCCATCGATCGATTTTATCGGTGTCGATGCACCTTCTTCTGTCGTTATCGCAACTGACTTCAAAAGTTCTACTGGAGATGTTCCCTCTGGTGCAAGCTTCACAACATCAAACATCTCAACATCGGTGTAGCCTGAGAGTGGACCGTTGTATGTGGAATTATCACCGTACTCGTGGGTATCCAGTATCCTGCACGGGATTATATTCACAGATTCGGAAGCCACGTTGTTGGCAGTACTGCTCTCTGTGATGTTGCCGTCAGGATCAAGCGTAACGGTCACGCTGTTTGATCCATCGGGCAGGCTTACTTCGAACTCCACGAACCTATAGCACTTTGCACGAAGCCATGTTGTCTTATCTATCGATGTCGCTCCAGTTGTGAGCTGCACCTTGAAAACGCTGCCTGGACTTCCTGCATCTGCTGTTCCCTCGTTTCTAACCTTCACTCGCACAATCGTCTTGTTGTTTGCGGCATGATTCGCGTGTGCCGGGTGGAACGTTATATCATCGCTGTTTATTGCAAGATCTGCAAGACCGGTATCAGGATAGACCGTGACCGGGGCAGTACTTTCGTTGTTCGTCTCATCTGACTCGGTTACAGTGTTGTATGCATCTGCTGTGACCTTCAGGCTATAGCTCCCGCTCAAATTCGACCAGTCAAACTGAACAATTCTCTCACTGCCTGCATCAAGTCCTGTAAGCCCTGTATCGTTCTTCAGCGCCCCGTCCTCCTCAAGTGTCACGTTGAACCCACCTGCATCAAGGTTTCCAGCGTTAAGTATCGTTGCGTTTATCGTGTAGGTATGGTTTGCAACGAGTGCCATCGGCGTCTGTCCGTCTCTTTCAACGAGTGTATCGATCTCGCTGACCTTGAGATCAGGCGCTGGCGGCTTGCTCAGGAACACCGCAAGAACAGCCCTAGTTGCCGTGTCACTCCCGCGGATGAACCTCAGACTGTTCGATGATGGGTCTATCCAGTCTTTGTCGATCACCCATTTATCGATGTCAAGCCTTGCATTCGTCCATGTGGCATCCGGGGTCGTCCCGCCACCATCTGCTGTATCAGCGACACCGAGCAGAGTGAAGTTGTATCCATTGAACTCGAGATAATCATTCTCTGGAGATGGCTCAGCAACAAAGTACTCGGTCCAGAGCGTTGCATTCTGTGTTGTAGGCATCGTCCCGTTGAACCATGTTGTGCTCTCGGCTCGCCTGCAAGAACAGGTTGTATCACCTGTCCCAAGGTAGACCAAGCCCTGGTTGATCCAGTAGGTTATCTCATCCCCACCATCATCATAGACGACGACAAGTGAGACGCCGTGAACCGTTCCAACATCGAACCCGTTCGTTGCAACCGACGCATTGTTGAACCCATTACGTACGATATCTGTCACATTCCAGTAGTACCAGTAGTTACCGTATCCGCATGCCACATAGTAGCCGTCCTCCTCATCATTATCTCCTCCGGTATAACCGGTACTCACGTATGCATTATGACTCGTGTATCCTGTCCCGTTGTAGAAGGTTATATTGATCCATCCATCACTGTTTCCTGATGCCCAGACCCCGGTGTAGAGTCGTGCCCACTTGATCGTTCCAGATGGGACAGAGAAATCCTGCTCATAAGGCGTCCAGGGATCCTTATCGATCGGACCGTTGCCATCACTGCCGTGCCCTCCTCCAACATAGACCCCGCCGTGGACTGTGCCGTTTATCTTCGTATTCAGATCCTCACAATACTCAGCAGAGACTGCCGCGCTGCATACCACAAGCGCTACCAGCAGCACAACTGGTAATATATAAACTTTGTTCATGATCATCTTTACCTCTTTCTTGCATGTATTGTAACATCCATTGTTACTTTTGATATGAATAGTAATAATGCCCTCTGTATATTATACCATATAAACCTTGCGATTTGTAATTAATAATCATGAATTATTATATCAGAGAATATTTTAAACATATTCTATACAAGCATTGTGATTTACTCTCACATCCATGACCACACATCTGCTTCAATCATGGAAGAGAGGTGAGGAGACCAGGGATGGACCCGTCCACATAAAATTATAAATGCGGGAGACCATCTTTTATTTATGCTGAAGGTAAGGGAAATTGTTGAAGAGTTGAGGGTGTTTGAGAGGAGTAAGGTGCCTTTTGAGGTTAAGATTCTCGGTATTGCAACCTATATTCAGACGTCTTCTCTCGGGAGGACTGCTAGAGTTCTCTCTCTGGATTCATCCGGTCTCTAAAACCTATCTTTGGAACAGGGAAGTTTGAAGAGAGATTGCCTGTTGCATCGAGAGAAGAAGAGAAGATACTTGAATAGCATTGGACGAAAGAGTTGTTAAAGCAAGATAAAAAGGCGTACTATGTCTATTCTGCTGTAGATCTTGAGAAGAACGAATTAATCCTGATGAGAGTTTATACAAACAGGAATTATCTTGTTACAAGGTCCTTCAGAGAAGTGCTAAGAGTTCTGTTGGAAGAAGCCAAAATTCATCGTTGATAAAGCCCCTTGACTTATAGATGCACTGAAAAGCCTGGATCTGGAATTTGAGCGATCAGTCCTTTCGGAGGGAGAAATCTTGTTGAATCAGTGTTTTTCTAACTAAAACAGAGAATAAAGATATTCTTCTGCTCAATTATCTCTTTTAATCCTGTTAAAGACTGGAATTTATTCTGTAAGCTGTTTATGCTTTATTGTAATCGGTTGAGGTGGTGTTTATGTTAAGTGGACACGTCCGTTCTCATTAATCAAATTCTTGATTAACTGGGGGTAAAATTTTTCACGATATGGAGAGAGACGATGTGTGGTATCCTGTTGAAAAGAGCTCATTTACAGAGGGTAATAGCTCTACCTGGTAATAGCTCTACCTGATCCTCGAATAATCCTTTCAAGAAGAGGTATTTTCATGGAGTTTTCCTGTCATATCTATATTTGGCATTCTTCACTTCCTTTTTCTCACTTCTCTTTCAGTATCTCTTGTATCACGTCGTCTGTGCTTCTGCCTTTTCGCTCGGCTTCGAATGTGAGTATGATTCTGTGGCGGAGTACTGGGTATGCCATTTTCTCGATGTCTCTTGTTGATACGTAGTTTTGCCCGTGTATCAGTGCGTGTGCTTTTGCTGCGAGTATGAGTCCGATCGAGGCGCGTGGTGATGCTCCGTACTCTACGTCTTCTCGGTTCTCTCGGGTTGCGGCGACTATCTGTATCACTCGTTCTCGGAGGTCGTTTGCGATCGGGACGTCTCTGGTGATCTGCTGGAGGTTGAGCAGTGTCTCGCGGGTGAGTATTTTCTCCACGGTTGGTGTGATGTTTCCGGTGTATCGTTCAACGATCTCTGTCTCTTCTTCTGGGCTGGGGTATCCGAGTAGTATTTTCAGGAGGAATCGGTCGAGTTGTGCTTCTGGGAGTGGGTATGTGCCTTCCATCTCGATTGGGTTCTGTGTTGCGAGGACGAAGAATGGTTGGTCAAGAGGGTATGTCTCTTTTCCTGCGGTGACCTGTCGCTCCTGCATTGATTCGAGTAGTGCGCTCTGTGTCTTTGGCGATGCGCGGTTTATCTCGTCTGCGAGTACGATGTTTGCGAAGATCGGTCCTGGTTCGAATCTGAATTCTTTGCCTCCAGCGCGCTCTTCCACAACGTATGTACCTGTGATGTCTGAAGGCATGAGGTCTGGTGTGCACTGGATGCGGTTGAATTTCAGGTCCATGACCTTTGATAGTGTGCTGATAGTGAGTGTTTTGCCAAGTCCTGGGTAGCTTTCAACGAGTGCGTGGCCGTTGCAGAGTATTGCTGCCATTATCTGTTCGATGGCTTCTCTCTGACCCACGATCACCTTTCCGACCTCGTTAAAGATCGATGAGATCTTATCGGTTGCGTCTCTGTAGCTTTTTTCGCTCAATTAACTTCACCATCCTGACATTTTTCTTGACACCAATATTATATGAATCTTTGGTTGAATGTAATCTCTTCTCATGGTTTTTATCTCAATTACAGGCTTACAAGGCGTATTAATTATAATTTAGTCATAATTTTTTTGGTTATCTGTGATCTGTGCGGTGTAGCCCTCTCTGTGAATTATTGATGAGACCTTGTCAATTATAGTACCTAACATAACCCACTTAACCAAAATTTAAGAACTTTTCTATCCACTTTTCGGACGTGTCCACTTAACATAAACACCACCTCAACCGATTATAATAAAGCATAAATAGCTTACAGAATAAATTCCAGTTTTTAACAGGATTAAAAGAGTTAATTGAGTAAAAGAATATCTTTATTCTCTGCTTTAGCGAAGAAAACACTGATTCAACCAGGCTTCTCTCTCCGAAAGGTTTGATGCTCAAATTCCAGATCCAGGCTTTTCAGTGCATCTATAAGCCAGGGAGCTTTATCAACGATGAATCTTGGCTTGTTCTCGCAGAACTTTAGCACTTCTTTGAGAAAAGACCTTGAAACAAGATAATTTCTGTTTGTATAAACTCTCATCAGAATTAACTCGTTCTTCTCAACATCTACCGCAGAATAGACATAGTACGCCTTTTTATTTGATTTAACAACTGTTTCGTCCAATGCTATAGAGTATCTTCTCTTCTTCTCTGATACAACAGGCAATTTCTCTTCAAACTTCCGTATCCAGTTCCAAACAGAGGTTTTAGAGACTGGATGAAGCTCAGAGAGAATTCTAGCAGTCCTTCTCACAGAAGACGTCTGAATATAGGTTGCAACACCGAGAACCTTAACCTCAAAAGGAACCTTATTCCTCTCAAACACCTTCAACTCTTCAACAATTTCCCTTACCCTCAGCATAAATAAAAGATAGTCTCCCATATTTATAATCCTATGTGGACGGGTCCCACTTTTCTGCGAAGCTAGTTCTCTGGGCATTGGAACAAAACTCTCGGCTAGTCTTGTACAATATGTTACATATGTTCTTTGTCCATTGTATTTTTTTAGGGATATCTGCTTTAGCGGAATTGCCAAATGGGGTTACTTTTTTCTCGATCGAATATGACGTCTATTTTTTCTGTTAGCATAAAGTCGCCTTTTTTAACTTCCCCTCGTCTCATGGTTAGGATATTCATAAATATCCTTATGTGCTTTGTGGTTGTGGTATAGAATATGACTTTAGATTTTAGAGTGATGAAGAAGTTTGTAAAAGAATTGTTAGAGGTTGTTGATGAAATAGCTGAAGAGAAGAGATAAGAGATGAAAATAAAAGAAATGGTGATAGATACCTCTATGCAGAGTGGGAAAGAAAAAGAGGGAGATTGTCAAGCAGAGGTTGAGAAAACTCCCTGAGTATGTTAGAGATGCTGTAAGCAATCTTAACATTGAGAAGAAAGCTGGAAGACCTGAGCAAAGTAGGAGAGATCACACTACCCTACAAAGAAAGACTGTATTAATCGAAGCGATGAAAATGATTAAAAACACGGGAATAAGAATCAACTCAATCTCCTTAAACAAGCACTATAGCACAAGAAAAACTTCAAATCTATTTGACAAGGAAACAGCCGTTTACATGATTCCAAATGACTGGCTGAGAATTATCAAGAAAACTACTGAAACACCCTACCAGATTCTAAAGAGATATTCTAAAAGAAAATCGAACAAATCAACCTTCTCCGCCGATAAAAGAAGATTCAATTAGTTACTGAGACAAAAAAGAGAAGACAAAAGAGAAACAACTCTGCTTGCAATCCGTCTATAGCACAACACATACTTACCATCAGAGCTATGAAACAATTTTGTCCTGAAGTCGCTTCCCACCGCATGGCGATTATTTCTATGATCTCTTCGCATCCTTCAGTGCCTTCTCCACTGCCTCTTTGTGAAGCATGGCAGATGTGTGTATCCCGTTCTTCCTGCCTCTGACTGCTCTGCATGGATACTGTTGGACGTAGAGCCCTGCTCGTGAGGCGGCTTCATTCACGCTCAAGCCAACGATCCTCTCTGCGGAATGCCACGTACTCCCGCATGGCGCGCCACGAAGCACGCGGACGCTGGTGACGAGACCATCTTCCACGGTGACCGCGAGATCGGGCTTGCCAATATACGCTGTTAGCTCCTTCATCACCGGGTCATCGGAACTTTCGAGTGCACAGCAGATCTCATCGATCACGAGATGGACGCCATTCTCACCTGCAATCTGTTCAACACGACTCACGTCACAGAGTCGAGTGCCTCCTGGAATTATGATCGTCTTAACACCTCTCTTCGAGGCTTCTTCCACGATCCCTGTTGTAAGATCAGGGTGTAACGAGTATGTGATAAGGAGATCGCAATCGAAGACGCTCCCCCCAGCAAGGTCTTCGACCACTGGTCCAGTATCTTCGATTATGAGGGGGAGCGCATCTGGCACTGCTGCCACCTTCAGGTGAAAAGGCGTTCGCTTCTTCAGGGTTTCGATCGTTTGCAGCCCGTATTTTCCACGTGTGATGACGCCGACCGTGATCATAGATATCGATCACATCTGCACGAATAGATAATACCTTTGACAGACGAAGACCGAAGCCCTTAACTCTAATAGGCTTTCAGGTGTATGGGTGTTTATACGACCTCGAGCTTGCGCGGGGTTCCGTTTTTATCATAGCACGTCCAGCTATTGAGTGTGTAGGGTGCGCCTACGATTATGTGGCAGTTGCCCGTTCTTGCGAAGAGCTGGAGGTCTGCCTGTGATGGCTCCCTCCTCGAGGTTGGGTGGCTGTGGACCGTTCCTGCGATCCGCATGTTCGGGAGCATGTAGAGGTGGAGTACTGCTAAGACCTCGGACGAGGTTGTGCCAGGTAGGAATAATACTTCCACAATCGTATCCTTCTCGGCGCGAAGGAGTCCTGCGAACTCGCGGGGTGCTGTGGACTTCGAGACCTCGAGTATGAAGCTCAGGGCATCCCTCTCTATCTTCTTCACCATCTTCTTCACCATTCCTCTCTCTCCTCTCCGTATCGCAGCGCTCCGAGTGCATTTATGATCTGCGGGTTCGGTGGCGTGTATATCCTCTCTCCGAGTATCTCTTCGAGTGCTCTGATGATACCCCTGTTCTGAGCTGTGCCACCGATGAGAACGATCTCACCCGCATCGTCGGGTATCATCTGTGCTATGCGCTCTGCAAATGCCTGGTGGATGCTTGCGATCAGGTCTTCCACTCTGCAACCGTCGACGAGGTGAGATACCACCTCTGAGAGTGCGAAGACGCTGCAGGTATGGTTTATCTTTATTGTCCGCGTCGCCTTCTCGTGGATCTCTGATAGGTCGGTCACTCTCAAGCCGAAGTGGTGGGCTATGAACTCGAGGAATGCACCGGTTCCTGCACTGCATTTGTCGTTCACGATAAAGTTGTTCCTTTGCACGTCTATCACCTTCGTGTCCTGGCCACCGATGTCGACTATCACCTCCGGGTCGCTTATGTACTCTCTGACTCCGTAGATGGCTGTTGTGATCTCTGTTGCTGCGACTCTGTGAGGGATCTTGTGGCGGAAGTAGCCTGTTGATGCGATCTCATGGGAGGGGATTCCTTCAAGGAGCGTCTCCCACTCTCGGGTCTCTCTAATCCTATATCTGAGTTCTGGTGTGAGGCTCACGATCTTTGCAGTGGTGCTTCCAACATCAACGCCGTATCGTATCATCTATCTTCTTCTCCACAGGATCTCTGAGAACGCTTCAAGCCGCAGTTTTAACTGTTCTGGAACCGGTCCGGGCAGGTCTGAGTGGACGGTCAGTGTCGGGTATTGGAGGTATTCTCTGAGCATTCCGTCTTCCAATGTGTGGTGGCATGCGAACTGGGTGCAGTGGATGATCGCGTCGACCCTTCGCCTCTTAAGTTCTTCTTCAAGGAAGTTGAAGCGGTACTTGAGCTCTCTTGCGAATGTATAGTCTGCATAGTCACGTGCAAGCTCGTTCAGGCTCGCTCCTGTGTGGCGGATGAACTCGAATGGCATCTCGTCGAATGCGATGTGGAGTCCGAGCTTCTCTGCTTCTCTGTGAAAGTCGTGGTGGATCGGTGGGACTCCGAGGAGTGCCACACGGTGCATGCTCGATCTATCACCCTTCTCTTGTGGGATGCGGGAGAGCTCTTCTCTGAAGGCGGTTGGATCGCCCTGAAGATCAGATCCAGAGATCAGGTACTGGAATCCAAGCTCTGATGATACCATGCCACGGACTCGCATCTGATCGAGTTTAATCAGTTCTTTTTTCACATTTTTCACGGTTTTCATCATCTCTGGATCGATTATCCCTCCAAGAAAGCTTGAAAGTCTCTCAAACTGGGATTTCAGGTAGTCTTTATCACCGTCAAATGGGTAGAAGAGGTAGAATGCAGGTATCTTCTCTGCTGCCCGCTCTCCGTCCACGAGTGCGTTGTGACAGTCTCCACCGGCAACAACGACGAGCGAATCGAGATCCAGTTTGCCGTTCATGATCTCCTCTCGCCATATAGCGGTCCATGCGCAGAGCTTGTTCCTCGGTCTTACATCTGAGGTTGGCACTATGTTGTTCAGGTCGAACGGCTTGAAGCCACAGGCAAATACGAGTTCGGGTGGTACGAGTGCGGTTATGCCGACCGTCTTCATCAGGCATCATTCGTTGAGGTGTGCCTCTATTCTCTCTCTCAGCATCCTGCTAACCTCTTCACCACTCATCTTACCTCTGAGGTCCTTCATGAGAACCCCCATCAAGGGACCTACCGCGTGGAGTCCATGTTCTCTTACAAACTCGCTCCGTTCAGTGACGACTCGCTCTATCAGCTCGTTAATATCATCTCGCTCGAGACTGGTGGACTCGAACTCTCTGAGCACTTCGCTCATTCGACGTGGCGGGTCTTCGGTCACCCTCTTCAGAAGATCCTCGATCGCTTCGTTCGGGATCTTTCCTCGTGCGTTCTCTCTGAAGAGTTCGATCAGGTCTTCTCTTCTGATTCTCTCGGTCTTGTGCCCGGTCTTGGCAAGTTCTTCGAGTGTCGTGTGGAGCGTTCTTATTATCATGCCTGGTTTCGCCTCTGGAACGGCTTTAATTATCGTTTCAAAGGTTTCGGCATGGTCTGATAGTGCGATTAGACGTGCGAGTTCCTCGTTCAAGCCATATTCCTCTTTAAAACGCTCTTTTTTCTCGGCAAGTAACTCTGGTACAGTGATTCCCTCAAGGTACTCCTCTGTTATGGCTACAGGTGGTACATCGGTCTCAGGGTACATGCGTGCAGCACCGGGTAGCGGGCGCATATAGGCTGAACTCCCATTCGGAAGGGCGCGTCGCACCTCCTCTGGAACGCCCCTGATAGCAGCTCGCGCACGATCCAAGACAGACCTGATGGCGCCCATCGCCCGACTCTCTTCATCCCCTACAAGCACCACACAGTCGTCCTGACCTGCGCCAAGTACGCCTCTCACCCGTTCAACCTCTTCTTCCGTTATCCCGTAGCCTGGGAGTTCGTCAGTATGAAATATTCCACCAGCACCTGACTTCTTTGCATGGTCAGAGAACTCACTTCCGAGTCTGCGACCACTCACTAACTCTCTTCCAACAAGTCCTCCAAAGCCTTCAAGCCTCACTCCGAGTATCACACCGCCCCCATCGAGTGTGCGCCTCAGAACCCTGGATCCAGTCTCCTGAAAGACGTCTGTAAGATCAACGATCTCGCTTGGAACACGCGCATTGCGCCTCAAGAGTTCATCTCTCACCTTGAGGAGGTTCACCTGCCGCTCAACCTCGCGCTCAACTATCAGAGGGAGGAGATCAAGCTCCTGCACGCCCTTTATCTCGACCCGTGCACCATTGGCTATCGAGATATTGACGTCCTGTCTGATCGTTCCAAGCCCTCGCTTCACCCTCCCTGTTGAGCGGAGTACCATCCCGATGTACGCTGCCACCTCTCTTGCCTGGCGCGGCGTTCTGATATCAGGTGCTGTACCGATCTCAACGAGAGGTATTCCGAGACGGTCGAGCGAGTAGGTCACGCTCTCACCATCCTCACTGATCTTCTGTGCTGCCTCCTCTTCGAGGCAGAGCACGTCTATCCCAACCCTCCCATCGCACTCGATGAACCCGTCGGTTGCAACGAGGGCTGTGCGTTGAAACCCTGTGGTGTTGGATCCGTCGACCACGATCTTGCGCATCGTGTGAAGCTCGTCCACCGTCTGCATCCTGAGCATCTTTGCGAGTGTGAGGGCGATATCGAGGGCGTCGCGGTTCAATCTCCTCGGCGGCTCCTCATCGTTCTCAACGAGGCACGTTGAATCGTATGCCTTGTAGATGTACTTCCTCTGTATCTTCACCTCTTCAGCCGCTGCCCTGTCAACCTCCCCCATCTCACTCGGAGCAGCTCGAAGGTATCGATAGAACTCGAGGTTTGATTCACTCGTCTCTCGAAGCCGTGTCGGGCAGTTGCAGAAGAGTTTCTCCCTGGTGTCGAGTTGCTGGTGAATCTCAATCCCGCATTTAAGTCCAAGAGCGTGATAATCCATGAGATAGAGAAGAGATCTCTATGGAGATAACCTTTACTCCACTTTACTCCAGACTCTACGAGAGTGACTCCTCGAAACACTTATCTAAGATACACGACGAAAGAAGAAGTGGATGAATACAATGATAAGTAGTAGTGACGACGTGCCGATCAGTGTCAAAGGCGTGTTCATCGCTGAGACCAAGGGCGGTTCTGTACCTATAGTGCTGCTTGAAGATGATGAAGAGAAGATAATGCCGATCTACATCGGACCCGCTGAGGCAGTCTCGATTCACATGGCACTGAGAAGCGAGGTACCGTCTCGTCCACTCACCCACGACCTCTTCGTATCCCTCCTTAATAACATCGAGTATGAGATCCAGAAGATCATAATCGATGAGCTGAAAGGAAACATATACTATGCAAAGATGATCCTCGAGAACGATAAGAGGTGCTTCGAACTCGATGCTCGTCCAAGTGATTGTATAGCAATAGCAATCCGCACGGGCATACCGATCTTCGTGAAGAGCGAGGTCTTCAACCAGTCAACAGTGGAGATAGAAGAACTCGGTGAACTCCGAATGATGGACGATCTGACGTGATCTGAGCTTGAGAGACGTGTTGACGACAAGTGAAGAGTGGTGTTCAATGAAATGCTCGCTCCAGCGCCTTTTCAAAAGATTTATAAAATAAAAAATGGGTGTGAATATTATGGGCATCGGAAAGCTCTTTAAAGAAGTTGGAACAGCAATCGGAAAACAAGTAAAGAAATCTCAGATTAATTCTAAACGAAATGAAGAAATAAGAATTATAAAAGAAAAATATCTTTCCAAACTTTCTCATCGTGAATTGGTTCAAATCTATAAAACCTACCTTGGTGAGTAAAACATGCCAAGAAAAAAGACAAGAAAAACGAATAGAAAAAGTAGAAGAGAAGAAGACATCTTTGGTTTAGACATTGATATTCCAAAAATTGAGATTCCTGAAATAGAAATACCTTCTTTAGATCTTGGTCCTCCAGAACAGAAAAAGATAGATCCCAATAAAATACCAAAGGTGAAACTTATCGGTATCCTTTCAAGACAACTCTCTACAAAACAGACTCGTCAGGCACTTATTCGTCTAGGTAAGCATAGATTGGCAGATGAGTTTTGGAACGAGATAGAATATATAAACGGAAAATACGATGAAATGCTTAAGGAAATTGATGGGAAGAAAGAAGAAACTATGGGAGATTTGGGTGTGGTAGTAGACGAGATAATTAGTCATATGTGGAGATTATATTCTATGTCATTTAAACCGAGAGATGAAATTGATTTCCACAAACAAATAGAACCATTCCTTAACGGAGTAGTTTCTGTAATGGAAACTTCCTTAACTAAATTTGGTCGGAAAGCTAATGTGAATAGAGAATATAAATTACCTTCAAATGAAAGAATAGATTTATTGGTTTCTGTTGTTTCTGTTGGTGGTGCAAAAGGTGGTGCAAAAATTGGAATAGAAGTTAAGTATGATTTAAAGGAAACATCAAAACTTCAAAGATTACTTGGACAAATTGATAGATATATCCCTTACTTAGATTCACTTATTGTTATATCATATCATCCTTTAAGTTCAAACACGATTAATGCTATTAAGAATAAAGAAGTTGAGAAGGGAAAACCAATAAGAATAGTAACTCCAAATAAAGTAGTCTAAGTCTAAATTTCGACGCCTTCGCTAGCACTCAAATCCCCTCGGGATTTGCCCTTGCAAAAGCTCGGTTCGTTAAATGATCTTTGAGTGGGATAGCGCGGATTTGAACCGCGGTCAGAGCCTCCCAAAGGCCCGAGGATCGTCCAGGCTACCCTACTATCCCGCTACTTAAGATGTTGATTTATAGCACTGGACGATATATAGTTTTCTGGTGCAAGGTTTGCTGGCACAAGCTTCTTTTACCTGCAGAGTGAGATAGAGAAGGCGTGCTTGTGATCGAATCTCTCTTGCTCTTAACAGTCTTATTTGGAGCGCCTTACATATTCTATCTCCTACTATCGACGAGAGTCGATCTCGACCTCTCGCCTGCTGAGAAGAGCTTGAGCCGTCGCCTCAAGGTCAGCATCGTGATACCAACGTTCAATGAGGAGTTGATCGTTGCAAGAAAGCTTGATAATATCTTCGAGCTTGACTATCCGAGAGAAATGATAGAGATAATCTTTGTTGACTCGTCAACAGACTCCACACGTCAGATAATAGGCGAGTACAGAGAGAAGTTTCCAAGCATACGGATCATTGAGGAGAACGAGAGGAGAGGGCTTGCAGTCGCATTGAATGAGGGGTATGCCGCGGCTCGTGGAGACGTGGTGGTAAAGACCGACTGCGACAGTCTCCTTGATAAGGAGGCTCTCTCTCACGCCGTTGCAAACTTTGCAGATCCGAGCATTGGAGCTGTCAGTGGGCGTCAGGTGGTGCTCAACGAGTCAAGGGTTGAAGAGGGATATCGGAGCCTCCAGTTGAGGGCTCAGATGCTTGAATCATACCTTGACTCAACAGTGATATTCCACGGACCCTTCTCAGCTTTCAGAAAAGATCTCATCGTTCCAATCGACCCTGACTCGCTTGCCGATGATAGTGAGCTCGCTGTGAAGATACGAAGGCAGGGCTATCGGAGCATCATCGACCCAAGTATCCGCTTCTTTGAGGCAAGCCAGAGCCAATTCTTCAAGCGCCGCATGCAGAAGGACAGACGTGGCACGGGTCTGATACGCCTCCTCCTACGAGAGAGAGATATTCTCTTCAAGAGTGAGTATGGCAGGTTCGGGCGCATCGTATTCCCAATGAACTACTTCATGATGATCGTATCGCCAGCTCTCTTCATAACAATCCTTCTTTTAGGCCTGTACTCACTCTTCACCACCAATCTCATCTATGGCGCTCTCGCAACGACAAGCCTTCTCGTATTCGTCTATCTGGGACAAGCCAACAGGCTTGGGAGGCTCGAAGCACTCTACTCCTTCATGGACTCACAGATATCGCTTCTTCTCGGCGGTCTTGCACTCCTTCGCCGTGGAGACGGGAAGTGGGAGGTCGATCGAGAGCTTCGGGAGGCATACGTACGCTGAGCGACCTAGAGATAACACAGGTCTGCCACCGCTACCACCCGGAGATCGGAGGCGTTGAGCAGCACGTCCAGAAGATAAGCGAGCACCTCGCAGAGAAGGGCTGCAGAGTGGAAGTGCTCACAACAGACCCAAGTGGAAAACTGCCCAGGGTAGAAGAGATAAACGGTGTTACAGTGAGACGATTCAACTCGTACGCCCCCCAAGACTCGATCTTTCGCTCAAAGAGCCTCAGAGAATACCTAAGAGAGAACACATTCGAGATCCTTCACGCCCACAACTACCACGCGCTGCCAGCGCTATACGCAGCAGAGTCACGAAGCCGCATCTTCATCTTCACACCACACTATCACGGGAGAAGCCAATCATGGATCCGAAACCTCATGCTCTACCCCTATCGGATCAAGGGCAGGAGAATCTTCAACCGTGCCGATCGAATCATCTGCGTATCAAACCATGAAAAGAAGATGGTAAAAGAGGATTTCAGGGTTCCTGAAGAGAAGTTTGCCGTTATACTGAATGGAATAGACCTCAGCGAGTTTGAGAAGAATCTTGTTGAGAAGGACCCAAAGATGCTCCTCTTCGTCGGAAGGCTCGAAGAGTACAAGGGCGTGCAGCACATAATACACGCCCTCACCAACCTCCCAGCCCACCACCTCACAATAATCGGAAGAGGCGTGTATGAAGGAAAGCTCATGAAACTCGCAGAACGACTCGGTGTTAGAGAACGGATAACCTGGCAGCAGAGCGTGGCACGTGAAGATCTGATCAAAGCATACCAGAGAGCAGGCGTCTTCCTAATGCCCTCACGACTCGAAGCATACGGGATCACGACAGCCGAAGCACTCGCAGCAGGAACGCCATGCGTCGTCCTGAGAGGCAGCGCCCTTGAAGAGTTCATAGACAATGAGACCTGTATCGGAATCGACCCAGACAAGGATATAGTGAGAGAACTCACAGACACAGTTCAACAACTCTCCGGAATGCACGCGAAGAGACCAGAGAACGTGATCGACTGGAGCCGGGTCGCAGAAGAGACGATGAAATTATACATGGACGTGTATAATCGAGCTATTTAACACTCTGAGCATATCCAAAGTTCTGAGCGAAACAAGGAATCTGGGAGTAGCCAACGGCGAAGCTATATATCCACCTGTTAGCAGACCCGATGAGCGAAGGGCGAGAAGAGCGAAGGCTTCAGAGGAGTTTCGCACGCCGCCAAAATCAATCATACTACAATTATAATATAAATTCGTTCAACTGTCTTTTGTATATTCTCCATCTGGGTAGATATTTATCCATAATTTCTTTAAATCTTCTGGTATGATTTCTTTCCAATAAGTGAACGAGTTCGTGTACTATTATATATTCCAGATATTCTCTTGGTTTCTTTATGAGTTCCAGATTTATCCAGATCCTCTTAGCATCGGGGTTGCAGCTCCCCCATTTGGTCTTCATCTTTTTTATTCTAACCTGATTTACTTTTACCCCGATGATTTTCTCCCACTTTGGCACTAAAATCTCCAGTTCTTTTTTTAGCTCATTTCTTAACCATCTCTCATAATAGTTTTGCCTTTGCTGAAGAGTGTAATGTTCAGGTACGTGGAAATAAATATATCTTTTATTCCTTACCTCTATTTTCAGTCTTTTAGCCTGTTCTACCCGTAGCGTGTATCTTTTCCCCTTAAAATAATGACTTTCCCCTGAAACATACTCTCTTTTGGTCTGTCTCTCCTGTTCCTGAAATGACTCAACATGTTTCTTAATCCAGTGATATTTTTTGATGACAAACGTTCGGATAGCATCGTCTGAAACATTTCTCGGGACAGAGACTCTTACTTTTCCGTTCGGTGGTAAGACGTTCAAATGAAAATTCTTAATATCCTTTTTATAAACCAGAACTTCGAACTCTCTAACCATCATATCCTTTACTTCGTTCATCTAATACTCACCCTGTTTTAGAACTATTTCAAAGATTTTTTCGGAGAGTTCCTCGTCCCTCAAAATCTTTCTGATGGCATTCTTTACCTGCCTCTCCTTTATGCTATGCCCTCTCCAGTTATCTTTCTTGGTTTTTCTTATAGCTTCATCTATTCTATTTGTGACTTCTTCTCTATCTTCTACACCTTCTAAATTATCGTAAATTGCCCTTTTTGCCATGCTATTTTTTATGCTCAGAGGATAAGAATATTCAACACTCTCTCTATTTAGGAGTAATTTAGTTAATTTTTCTATTTCTTTAAGATAATCTTCGTAATCAATAACCTCCCTCTTTCTCTTTTCAATCAAATCCTTGAGAATTTTAGACATTTTATCATAGTAGGCAGGATTAACATCTCTTTTATCTATGATTAATCTTCTTATGTTGTTTTCTATGGTCTCAGCCAAAGCTTCTTTATTTTTTCCAATGGCTTCTGGTAATGATTCAATTGCTTTCTGTAAACCTTCGCGTGTTATTATTTCAAGCAGTGATGTATCTTCAAAGGATGCCAGAGTTTTGCTTTCTTCTGCCTGAATATATGAATCTATCAGGTATCTCATTGCTGGATCAAAAACCTTTAAATCTAAATAGTCGCCGCTCATTAGCTTTAGTTCATCTCGTATTGCAGTATAATGTTTGATTTTCTCCTTTATTTCTTCCTGTTCTTTTTTGGAATACCCTGCTTCATCCAGTTCATTGGCTATGTTCGTATATGCTCTCACCAGAGAGGATACTCTTTTATAAAATTCAAGCCTGAGTTGCTGTTTTTCTTCTGAATTATCACCAATGAAATAATCCTTGTATTCGTTTATTCCCTTTGGATACTTTACACCTTCAGTTAAGAGTTCAACTTTTTCAATAGCCTCGTCAAGCTTTTTCTTTCCGTCTGTCAGTCTGTCTTTTAACAGACCCTCTATATCTTCTCTCTCAAATTCTGCAAAGGCGCCAGAAGTATAATCTTTTATGGCTTTCTCCATGCAGTTAAATAGATCTCTGTAGTCCACAATGTAGCCATAGTCTTTATCCAGCTCGTCACCCCTGTCTTTATCGTCCAGTCGGTTAACTCTGCAAATCGCCTGAAACAATCCGTGATCCCTCATGGGTTTGTCGATATATAGACAGGTGGCGCTTGGAGCATCAAATCCTGTGAGGAGTTTATCAACCACAATTAACAATTTCATCTGCCCCGGTTCTTCCACAAACTTCGTTTTCACATCTTTTTCAAACTTATCAATCCAGTAATCTTTTACTGCTTCCTCCTCTGATATATCATAGAATTCAGCAATCATTCTCCTGTATATCTCATATTTCTTTATGTTTTCAGCCTCTCCCTCTTCTCCTGTCTCCTCTCCTTTTATAGTCGCGATGCCAGGGCGATAGGATGTTACAACAGCAACCTTATCAAAACCTCTCGATTTGAAAATCTCATAGTATTTACAGGCTTCATAGATGCTTCCAGCCACAAGCATGGCATTACCTCGCCCAGTGGCAAGTCTTGGCTTTGTTTCAAAATCAAAGAAGATGTCTGCAACGATCTTCTCCATTCTGCTCCTCGAGCTGTAGAGTTTCTTCAGTGTCCCCCATCTCTTCTTTAACTCTGCCCTGCCAATGTCAGATAGACCTTTTGTTTTGACCTCGAACCACTTATCTATCCTTCCTTCAGAAACCACCCTTATATCCACATCTCTCGCTTCATATCTCAAATCAAGTATTACACCATCCTGCACGCCCTCATCAAACTTGTAGGTGTGGATATACTTGCCAAACGCTTCGAGCGTTGCGGGTTTATCCTTCTTTAAGAGAGGAGTCCCTGTAAAACCTATGAAGACCGCACCGGGTAAAATCTTCTTCATCGCCCTGTGAAGTTTTCCAGATTGGGTTCTATGGCATTCATCCACAAATACGAATATATTTCCCTTTGGCTCGAAGTCTCTGGGAAGTCGTCTTTTTAACTCCTCTATATAATCCTCATAATCCCTCTCTGTCGCTTCAACCCTCCCGAATTTGTGAACCAGTGAGCAGATTAAATTCTCGTCTTTCTTATTCAGTTGCCCTATCAAATCCCTGGCAGACTTTGTTCTGTAAATCGATTCGCCAACTCCCTTGAAGACCTTCTCAATCTGTTCATCAAGCTCTATCCTGTCTGTTATAATTAAAACCCTGCTATCTGTAATATTTTCAATTATCCACCTTGCAATCCAGACCATTATGAGAGACTTGCCGCTTCCCTGAGTATGCCAGATTATACCGCCCTCTCTCTTCCTTAAACTCCCCTGTGACGCCTTAACTGCAAAATACTGGTTGTGCCTTGGAATTTTTTTAATTCCAGCATCAAAGACTATAAAATCATGTATTATTTCCAGCAATCTCTCCCTCTTTAGCAGCCTGTAAATATCACAGTCCAGTATGTTATCCGATCTCTCACAGCTCTCTCTTGGCAAGGCTCTTGGTATGGCAAGTTTTCTGTTGTGATCATACTCAGGGGCTTCCTCTTTCCATTCCAGATAATACCTTTCAGGCGTTTCTATTGTGCCGTATCTCAATCCCTGCGTATCATTCCCAGCCATCACAAGCTGAATCGTGGCAAAGAAGTCCTGAATAAACTCCTTTTCCTGGTTATCCAGATTCTGCCTTATCCCCTCACTTATCGAAATCCTCGATCTTTTAAGCTCCAGAACACCAACAGCAATGCCATTTACATAGATAACAATATCTGGTCTCTTTACATGTTTACCCCTTACCGTCACTTCCTCGGCAATTGCAAAGTGATTGTTTTCTGGATTATCCCAATCAATGAAATGGACATGAATGGATTGCTCTGAAGGACCTGGCTTAACATCCACGCCATACCTCAGAAGCTGATAAACCTCCCTGTTTTTATCATAAAGGCTTTTGTGCTGATGGGTCGCAGACTTCTTCAACTTCTCTATGGCTTTTCTGATTATCTCATCACTATAACCCTGTCTCTCAAGAAAGGCGGTTAAATACTCCTCCTCAATATTGGAATTTCCTTCCCTATACTCCCAGTTACCAAGATAATCATAACCCAAAACATCCTTGAAAAAATTAACAACTCTCCTCTGTGTTTCCCATTCAGCCTGACCAACGCTTATACGGCTCATGCTAGCACCTCATCAATATGATCTTTCAACCTCACCTTCCCAGTTAAAAGCGACTGCATAGCACCTTTTTTGAGCATCTCACACTTCTCCTTTTTCTTCTCAAGCGCTTCAATCTCTGCATCCATATCCGAGAGAACGCGGGCGATGGCGCGCTGCTCGGGGAGGGGTGGGAGGGAAATCTGGAAAGATTTAACATCATTTGAATTAATTGCTGGATAATTAGACCCCGCTAAAATTTTGTCAATTTGCCTGTTTATTGTTTTAAAAAACAAATGAAAATATAAATACTTACTTAACAAGTCCGATTTACACCGTAATACAGAAAAACCAGTTGAACAAACTGTATTTTTGGGATAGCCGTTATAATAAAAATGCGATAAAAGATAAGGTCTTACAGTGGAAAGTAACACGTCTCCTTTTCTCACCACTCTTCTTGCCCTACTTGGAGCGTTTTCAAATTTCAACTTATTAAATCCCTTCAGACGTCCCTTATCTATTGATTCAAGTGGAATATAATTAAATTCAAATTCTTTGGGTGTATTTTCGGAAAGAGATTCTGGATTGATTCTGCAAACTTCCCCCAGCCTCCTCACTTCCCAATCCTCTGGAATAATGCCGATTTCGGTTTTCTTCCTCACCCACTCGCCTTTAAATCCGGGCAGGCGCTTTTTACCCGTAAGTAAAAGCTGCATCGCGCCCTTTTTGATGAGCTTCTTCTTCTCTATGAGCCTGTCCAGCGACTCAATGAGGCGGTCAAAATCCGAGAGAACACGGGCGATGGCGCACTGCTCTTCTTGAGTTTTTGGTGCAGGGACATACACATTTGATAATAAACGGCCATTTGTCAGAGCTCGTGTGGTATATGAACTAGTAGATATAATTTGTTTTCTAACTATTTGTGACGCAAAGCAATATTTCCTGAAATTTAGATTTAATCTATCACTTTTTGGTCGTGCTCTTAAAATGAATCCGCTGAACACGGTATCATTTACTTCATCAACAATGGTAGATGCAATACCGATTTCCTCTACAGTTTCAGATGTACGAGTAAAAAATGTATCTCCCTTTCGGACTTCATATGCTTTTAATTCGTCTTTTGTAACTGTTACTTTACCCTTTATCTCTTTTTTGGTAATGCCTGGATGCTGATAAACATCCATATAGTTAACGATAGAAGTTCCTTTGCCAAAAAATTCTTTTGCTTTGTTCAGACCATTTTTAAAATTAAATACGTCTCCGATTTTTACAAGTTCCCAATCTTCCGGAATTATGCCGATTTCGGTTTTCTTGTAGCCGGGTGGGATTTTTTCCCCTTTCATTTTACCCATACTCATAACTCAAACCCCATCACCTTCAGATGCTCTTTTACATTGCTCTCATAACCCTCAACTTCCTGCTCTATAGCTGGCATTGGTTCGGCGTATCTTTCTGCAAGCTCTTTTATTCTGCTTGTTAAACTCATAACTATATTGTCAAGTTCATCTTTTATGCCTTCTTCCAGTCGTGCAAGCCATCTCTCTTCGACAACAAGTCTCTTCACATCCTCCTCTGTTAGCTCTGCATACTTTCTCAGGAGTTTATCATCGAGTTCCTTCCCGCTCTCCTTTATCTGTTTTTTAATCTTTGCCTGTTCATCCATCAATCTGAGATATTTCTGCAGGATTTCCAGATCATCTTTAAACTCAGGATTCCATCTCAGTTCATTGATTTTTAGCTGCAAATCCTTCTTTGTAATGTTTCCGTTCTCATTTTTTACTTCTTCCAGTATTCCTTCCTCGCCAGCGTGCTCTTCTTTAAGTTCTTCCATCTGCCTTTCTATATCTTCTCTCTTTGCTTCCAGTTCCTCGATTTCCTCTTTCTCCTGCTTGAAAAACTCGTTTATCACAATCTCTTTTGGCAAAATGTCGCACGTCCAGCCCTTGTCAATTTCTTTGCCTTTTTTGTTCTTCTCTATGATCCTCTGCGGTTTTGCTTCCCAGCCGTTCTCAATTATCATGTAAACATCATCTTTCATCTCTTCATCCCAGTAATCCATTAAAATCTGGTAAATGGCGTATTCATCCACAAGTCCAGGACGCTTGAATGCTTCAAGTAGTCTTTCAGACAACTCTTTTATGAGGTGCTTTGTTTTTGTGTCTTTATCGATTGATTTAAGCATGGGAATCTTCTCACTTGTCCATTGCCTGAAGACGCCTAAAGCATCGCTCTTAAATGTCTTTATTTCCTCGTCTTTCTCCACAGATTCCTCCAGTCGATCAATATCTATCTTCAAACGATAGTAATCCTTCTCTTTCTCTTCAAAGAGGCTCTCTTTCAATCTCCTGAAAACCTTCAGCCCTTCAATCTCATCAATATCTCCCCTGGGAATGCCTCCATGCAGATGAGCGCGTATATCCTGAAGATCGTCCTCTTCTGTGTTATCTATATATCTTGGAATATTGAGGTTGTACTCGTTCCTTTCGATCTCACCCAGGCTTACCATTCTGGAGTATCCTGGAATTTCCCTGAAGCTAACAAAAGTTGTAACTGTTTTGTGGATATCCCTCTCCCTCAACCTGTTCTTTGCTCCATCCTTCCTGAATCCCTTCGATGCATCGATCATGAATATCCCTTTTCGGGCAGCGGCATTCTCCTTATCTATGACGACGATAACCGCAGGAATTCCAGTGCCGTAAAAGAGATTTGGGGGCAATCCTATGATTCCTTTGATATATCCTTTCTTGATTAGGTTCTTCCTTATCTGGGCTTCTGTTCCTCCTCTGAAAAGAACGCCATGCGGTAGGATAATAGCACCCTTACCTTTCCCAGGTTTCAGTGATTTGATTAAATGCAAAAGAAAAGCATAATCCCCGTTCTTTGCAGGAGGAATCCCGTCATCAAATCTATGATATGGATCATTCTCAACATTAACGCCGTTCATCCAGTTTTTCTGTGAAAACGGAGGATTGGCTACGGCAAAGTCAAAGGTTTTAAGCCTTCCATCCTCCTTAAATTTGGGCTTCGATAATGTATTGCCCTGTTCAATCTCAGCATCTGGCCTACCATGCATGATCCTATTCATATTGGCAAGGTTTGCCACCGCGATATCTATCTCCTGCCCATATAAAGAAATACCAACTGGTGCCTCGTCTGCTACCTTTAAAAGGAGGGAGCCAGAGCCACATGTTGGATCATAGGCTGTTTGGTGAGGGGCTGTAGCATTTTCCACACCTATAATCTTAGCAATGACTCTTGAAACCTCAGCAGGGGTGTAAAACTGTCCTTTACTCTTACCCGCCTCTGTTGCAAATTTTTTCATGAAGTATTCATATACATCACCAAGGATGTCGTCACCTTCAGCCCTATTCTTTGAGAAATTGAGCTCAGGGTTCTCAAATATGGATATAAGTTTCGTTAATCTATCAACCTTTTCTTTTCCCCTACCAAGTTTTGTCTCATCATCAAAATCTACAAGATCAATTACACCTTTTAGTTGATTCTCTGCTAATTTTGAGAGGATTTTGTTAATCCTCTCTCCAATATCTGATTTTCCCTTTGCTTCTATCAGATCATCAAAACTGCCACCTTCAGGAACTACAAAATCGGGGTAAGGATCATCTTTGTATCTATCTGTCACATATTTGACGAATAGGATCGTCAGCACATAATCCTTGTAACTGCTTGCATCCATTCCTCCACGAAGAGCATTAGCGGCTTCCCATAAATGGGTATAAAGCTGCGTCTTTTTTATTGCCATATCTCCTCATCCCAAATCATTTTCAATCTAACATATTCTGAATCCGAAATTTTCGAATAAGAGCCTATCTCTGGAATTTCATCATACTACTACTTCCACAACAAAGGTTTCCATAATCTCTTCAGTTTCAAAAATCTCTCTTCCAAGTGCCTCTTTATGAAATTTGATCACCTTCACCCACCACCACACCCTTTAGCCCCAGAGGATACGCCACATAACCCCCAGGACACTTTTCAACTATCATTTTAAACTGTCGCATCTCTCCTAACCTCATTCATATTTGTTATTTTATTCGAACTTTATAAAAGTATCTTCACACCGCAAGGGACGTCTTCACTTAACATAAATACCACCTCAACCGATTATAATAAAGTATAAAGAGATTACAGAATAAATTCCAGTCTTTAACAGGACTAAAGGAGTTAATTAAGAAAAAGAATATCTTTATCCTCTGCTTTAGTATTGCATGAAATCTTTTGGGTGGATTTCTCTTCAAACATTCCCTCTTTCCAAAGAGAGGTTTTAGAGACTGGATGAAGCCAGAGAGAATTCTGGCAGTCCTCCCTAAGAGAAGACGTCTGAATACAAGGTTGCAACACCGAGAACCTTAACATCAAAAGGCACCTTACTCCTCTCAAACACCCACAACCTCCACTCTCCAACAATCCCACCTTACCCTCAGCATAAATAAAAGATAGTCTCCCGTATTTATAATCCTATGTGGACGGGTCCAAATGCTCTTAATAAAATCTTATATAGGTGTGGGTGCATTCTTCGTCTCTGTGACCGAGTTTTCAGATGCGACTCCTTTCAGAAGGGAGGTTGTTGGTCTTGAGCGGTGTCTTCATGGTGCAAGGCTTCGGGAGTCTTCTGATGTCACGGGGATTCCAGAGTCGGAGTTTCTCGATCTGAGCAGCAGTATCAATCCGCTCAAGATTGATCTGGGAGAGGCTCTGAGAGATGCTTGCAGCTCCATTGATTGTTATCCAGATCCTGATTACGTGGATTTTTCTTCTGCTGCTGCTGATTTTGTTGGGGTGTCTCCTGAGAATATTATACCTGGTAATGGTTCTACTGAGTTGATACGTCTCTTTGCAGAGACTGTTATCTCTCATGGTGATCCTGTCTTGATTCCAACGCCCACGTTCGGTGAGTATGAGTCGCAGTCGAGGTTGATGGGTGCGCGCATCGTCAGATGGGACTTCGATCAGGTGCTTGCCATAACAGAGGACGAGCTTTCGGGTTTCAAGGCGGTCTTTCTCTGCAATCCAAACAATCCCACTGGCAGTCTACTTGAGGCAAGTGAGGTTCGCGACCTGCTCGAGAGATGTGCTCGCGCCGGTACTATTCTCTTTGTGGATGAGGCATTCGTCGATCTCTCTGATCCAGGGTGCAGTGTCGTGCAGGACGTATTGGAGTATGAGTGGCTCTTTGTCCTGCGTTCTCTCACGAAGGCTTTTGGGGTTGCTGGGCTTAGAGTTGGCTTTGGGGTTGCGCATGAGAGGGTTGCATCTCTTATGAATCGTGCACGGCTCACATGGAACCTGAACATCGTCGGTGAGAGGGTTGGGAGGTGGTTGCTTGAGAATGGGAGAGTCTTTCTTGAAGACTCGAGGGTTTTTATCAAGCGCGAGCGGGACTGGTTTTCTGTGCAGCTTGCAAATATCCATGGTTTCAAGCCGATTCCGAGCAAGGCAAACTTTATTCTGGTCGAGATCGCTCGTTTTCCACTCGGACCAGGAGAGCTCTCAGAGAAGCTTCTCGAGAAGGGTATTATGATCCGTGACTGCACATCCTTTGGGCTTCCCAGCCACATACGTGTTGCTGTGCGGAGTCGTGATGAGAACCTGAGCTTCATCCACTCGGTTGAAGAGGTTGTGATGGAATGGGGGCGGAAGATGGGAGAGGAAGCTCTGAAGAATGCGATCGAAGAGGGAGATGTTGAGAAGAGTCGTGTTGCCTGTGAGTATTATCCCTGTCACTTTGAGGGTCAGGATTGTACGTTCTGCTTCTGCCCGTTCTATCCATGTGAAGATCTGCGCACAGGTGGCGAGTATATCGAGCGTGCGAGCGGGAGCAAGGTGTGGAGCTGCATGAGGTGTGACCTCCCACACAGACCTGAAGTGGCTAAGAAGCTTCTTGGGGAGTTTTTGAAAGGTACCGATCGGAAGACAGCATGGAAACGTGTGATGGAGCCACTCCTGTGAACACCCTACCAGCAGGGATACTTCTTGGAGCAGTGCTCTTCGACCTCTTGATCGGTGAACCACCGAAGAGGATGCACCCGGTGGTTTGGATGGGAAGGATCATAGCAGCACTCGAAGAGCACAGTATAGAGAACCATCAAAGACTCTGGGGGGTGATCATTGTGATCCTGACCGCAGCACCCTTCACCATCGCAGGCTATCTCTTGGAGGCGAATGATTCACTCACACTCGCCGGGATCGCTGGCATCCTTCTATCCATCTATCTCCTGAAGTCAACCTTCTCGATAAAGATGCTAACTGGAGAGGCAAAAAGAGTAGAAGAAGAACTTGAAAGGGGTGATATCGACTCTGCACGGTCAAAACTACCCATCTTTGTAAGCAGAGAGACAGAGGGATTCGATGAAGAAAAAACAACATCTGCAGTGATAGAATCAGTCTCTGAAAGTTATCTTGACACCATACTCTCACCGCTCTTCTACTTCACACTGCTCGGGCTGCCTGGCGCTCTTGCATATAAAGCAGTGAACACGATCGACTCCATGATCGGGTACATGGAACCACCCTACCAGAATCTCGGCTATCTGCCGGCAAAACTCGACGACATCCTGAACTACATCCCAGCCCGCATATCAGCGATAATCATCATCCTTGCAGCCGCAACCAAGCGCCGGGTGGAAGCACTGAACTGCGCGCGCTCTGAGCACGAGAAGACACCATCCCCAAACTCGGGGTGGCCAATGGCGGCAGCAGCGGGCGCTCTCGGAGTGAGGCTTGAAAAACCGGGCGCTTACATCCTGAACGCCAGTGCTCCTCCACCACGACCAGAGGATATTGGAGAGAGTGTGAAGCTCGTCCTGAGAGCATCAATGATACTGATCGTACTTGTGGCAGCGATGATCTACTTCACACCCACGATAGAGAGATGGCACGGTCTTCTTGGGATTTTATTCAGATAAAAAATAAAAAATAATAAAAAATGGAGGAATGGTGAAAGGGTCGCCTATCCGCCCCTTCTTCTTAGGAGTGGAACCAGTCCAAGTATTGCAGGGATTCCGAGGATTGCGTTAAATCCTGGACTCTCTCTGGTGCTTCTTCTCTCACCTGTTCTCTCTTTTGAACCTGCTGCTTCGGCTCTGAGCCGCTTGTCTTCTGCTTTGATTCGCACTGCGGTCTCTTTGAGTGGCGCCCATCCGTACCATTGTGCGTAGTCTGGGTTTGCATGGAATGCTCCCTGGAATGTTCGCATCCTGTATTCCATCCACATGAGCCAGAGGTCTTCTTCGATCGGTGTTGCCTGGTCGTAGAATCTCAGGACATCTGGGTAGGGGTATGATGGTAGCTCGTCGATGTATTCAGGCTCTGGGAGTATCCCATCGCTGTAGAGGCTTGCAACGGTCTCGATCGAGCTTGCATAGATTCTGTCAGCTTCTCTCAGGAGATGGTCGCCTTCTTCGAGTGAGTTCCTTGCAAACGTCTCAGAATGGCAGTCACTGCACGTTGCAATCATCTCTTCTCTTGGAGCGTTCCATTCCTCCATCGTGAGTCGTGCAAGCTTCGCAGCACCCACGAGATCGAATCGTGGCGTTGGATTTCCCTCTGCATCAAGGACGCCATACGCCTTGAGTATAGATACGCGGTCACTTGCCCATTCCTCATCTGGCTCTTCAACCCTGACACCGAGGAAGCCCCAGCTTGTGATCACTCCATGGTCTCCATCTGGCATGTGGCAGAGCTGGCACGTTGGAGCGGTGTACTCGTCTCCTGCTTCACTGAGTGGCAGACTCCAGTTCCACGTATCACCTTCTGTCTGGTAGATCACGCCGTGCTTCGATGTTGAGTACATCTCCCATTGTGCATGGTCAAATCCCTGGTGGCATGGCAGGCACGCCTCAGGCTTTCTTGCCTCCTCTACCGAGAAGCTGTGGCGCGTATGGCAGTTATCGCAGCTTGCTGTGCCGTACTCGTACTCTTCCCAGCCTGTTTCGTTCTTTACTCCGATTTTGTGGCAGCCTCCACAACCCTTCTGCCCTTCCATGAGTTCTTTTGGCTGATCAGTGGTTGTTGGTGGTGCAAAGAGTGCTGCCCATGCGATGCTGTGTTTGCCCTTCATGAACTGGGTCTTCTGTATGTTGTGACATGGAGCGCAGGTATCAGGGGTTGGTAGTTTAGCCTCGTCTGCGTCATCGTCAGATGTGTGTGCGGATCCATGGCAGTTTGCGCAGTCAAGATCATCTGCCATCGTACTCTTCTTGAAGTCTTCAACGATCTTCGGTGTGGTGGTGCTGTGGCAGTCCGTACACTCTGATGCTGCTGCAATGCTTGTTACGGCTGTTAAAAGCAAGATTAGAGACAGAAATGGATTAATTTTCATCTCATCACCTATTTTATAATTTTTATTATATATTATATCATTTCTTTTGGATTTGGAGTTTTAAATACGAGGAAAGAGAGTCTATTGTCTGTGTCGTTCACGATTCTCATCCTGATTTTGAACGGAACCCGGTAAATTTTACCAGGCTCCAATCGCTCTTTTTCGCCCGCAAGCTCCAATTCCCCCTCGCCCCTCACGACCATGAGGCTCACATTCGAGTTTGCGTTGTGATATGGAACCTCCTGTCCTGCCTCAAGGCAGATCATGTTCAACTGGAGGTAGTCTTCATCGATCAGTTGTACAACGCTCTTCGAGTCAGGTTTGAAAGACTCTTTATCTTCAAGTTTTATTATCTCCACAATATAACCTCTCTTGCACTGCCAACCACTTTTTCACTATTATACTATTTATTATTATAGTCCTAAATCTTTCTTGAATTCCTCAAGCCCAATTTTCTTGATGTATCTGCCCAGACGTTTCTTGGTATCGCAATTCTTGTAGTGGCTTATGATCTTATCTGCCAGTGCGATGGCATCGTCATCACTCAGGTCTTCTGCTATCACCTCAGCAATCGATGGAATTGCCCCGGCACACCCACCAACAACGACGTTCCAGCCTTTTGGCGTTCCGATGAAGCCCATGTCCTTTATCCATGACTCGCCGCAACAGTTGGTGCAGCCTGAGACACCGATCTTGAACTTCGATGGCAGAACCGTTCCGTGATACCGCTTGTCAAGCTCAAGTCCAAGTTTCACCGAATCCTGGTTTCCTCGCTTGCAGAATGTTCTTCCTGGGCAGAATTTTACGCTTCTCACACAGAGCCCAATTGCATGGCCTGGCGGTATTCCAAGATCGCGCCATGCGTCGTCAATATCCTCCTCTCTGATGCCAACGATGGCTATTCGCTGTGCAGAGGTCAGTTTCAAAGCCTTTGCGTTATACTTCTCCCCAACGTCCGCTATTTTTCGCAGTGTTGCAGGATCACATACTCCTCCTGGGATGTGAGGCGCTATCGCATAGGTTTCATAATCCTGCTGTACGATTGCACCTTTCTCTGGCAGATCATCCTTCTTCTCATCTGACATATTCTATTATCCTCCGTCCCGTTCTATCTGGTATTACAACGTCTCTCTGCAACCACTCTATGAGACGACCGTGACACACACCCTTAGAGGGACCCTTAGCGGGCTGACATCGTGGTCCCTTAGACTGGTTGCGTGACGTCACTGACAACAGAACGATTTTATTATATATAGTACTTTTGCTTATAATATATAGGATAATTGGTTACATGTTATATTATCGAAAGGTTGAAATATAGTCTGGAAAGAATAGACGTCAGGTAAAATGATAGAGAGGGAATTCAGAATAGACCAAAAAGACCGTGAAATAATCACACACATAATCGAGAACCCTGAGATCTCACAACACAAGATCGCAGAGAAGATCGGACTCACCCAACCCTCTGTCGCAATGCGGCTTAAAAAACTGAAGAAGATGGGCGCAATCGAGAAACAGTGCGGGATAGCTCCAACAAAACTGGGACTCCACATAGCTAAAGTAGAAGTCGTAACAACAGACACCGAAGAACTGATCAACAGATTCATAGACTGCCCATACTTTCTAAACGGCTTCATCACATCAGGCAAGAAGAACGTCTGCCTACTCTTCGCAGGCGAAGAGATACCAACACTCGAAGCGATCGTGAACGGACACATAAGACCCCTCGAAGAAGTCGTGAGCGTCGAGTTCAACATAATAATAAGCACAGTAAAAGAATTGATCACACCCATCAAGATGCACATCAAACGGGTTAAAAAACAACCCTGCGGAATAAAGACCGAATGCAAGGACTGCTCCTTATACAAAAACGATCGATGCCTCGGCTGCCCTGCAATCGGACAATACAAGGGAAACTTCTGGTAAAGAGAGAATCACATAAAATTATTCTTAATTGATTACCTTTCGGTAATTCAGCAAAAGTTGATGTACCAAAGAGGTATATTGAGTGGAGAGCATATGTGATCATTGTCAAGGATTAGTTGAATTTTGTCCCAAAACCCCCGTACATTCCCCGTACATTAATAGAATATAAACCTTTTCAGTCTAAGAAATTTCGTATATTTCCATTATCCGATTCACCACGCGACCAACCCGGCCCCCACATCCATCACACCATCCCCCCGAAGCCCAGCCCCAGTCACGCCACCCTTCATTAGACTATCTATCATTCACAGATCATGAAACCAAAGGTTGCGCAGGATTCTGTGAGCAGCTACATTATCTGGATCGGCAGCCGAAAGGACACGAGCGTCAGATACAGCCTCGTCGAAGCACCCCAACCGATAGCATGAAAGAGCGCGGGCTTCGCGTGGAATGGACCATTTTGGTTCAATCTCCAAAGCTCGATCAGCGGCATCAATCGCTTCATCGAAGCGATGCAGTAGGTAGCAGGCAGCAGCCCTAACACCACCCTAACACCAATTGCCCATGGTTTCAGATCGGCTGCATAAAGTGCATTCGCCCCGTCACCCCTCCACAAATATAATATGCCTCGGCCTGGACGGCATGGTACATGGATTGTTAGCGTTTTTGGTGTATAAAGGCTTTGTTTTAGCATGTAAAGCATGGCTTTATGTTCGCGATTACTTCGTGATCGAGAGTTGCTTACAACGTAAGCAGCATGCTCAAGTGACTGGGAGCGATTGCAAACGCTGTGAAGCATTTTGATGAAACTTTTCTTAAAAGTTTTGTGGTAACATCCGGGTGCCCATAGGTGATCGGAGCATCATTCCTTTGGATGTGGGAAGTGTTGTCTTGATTGTGGTATCAAAGATCACATCTAACTTCTAATAGTTGAGCGAAGTTGGTATTCTTCTTAGGTGTTATTCGTTGGTTATTGTGAGGCTTACGTCGAGCCATGGTGCGTTGTGTGTCAGGCTGCCGATCGATATGACGTCGACTCCTGTCTCTCTGTATTCTTCGATGTTTGTGGGTGTGATTCCGCCTGATGCTTCGAGTATGATCTTTTCGCGCAGACCCTTCTTCTTGAGGATGTGAACGATCTCTCTTATCTCGTGTGGCGTGCGGTTGTCGAGCATGACGATCTCCACTCCGAGTTCTGCTGCTCTCACTGCGTCACTTGCGTTCTCTACTTCGACTTCGATCTTGCGTGTGAATCCTGCTACCATCTTCGCATTTGCAATTGCTGCTTCGAGTCCCATGAGTTTGATGTGGTTATCCTTTATCATCACGGTATCTGATTGGTTGTATCGGTGTGGGTCGCCGCCTCCGAGTATTATTGCTTTCTTTTCAAATTTGCGAAAACCAGGCGTGGTCTTTCTCTGTGCCAGCAACGATCACGTCGCCTGCAAGTTCTTTGCATTGGTGGGTGAGGGTTGCAATTCCGCTCATTCTGCCGATGAAGTTCAGTGCGAGCCGCTCTGACTTTAATATCCCGTTAGCAGGGACCTGACACCTCGAGTATGGTGGTTCCAGCTTCAACACTCGTGCCAGTCGCCAACCATCGATACGACCTCGACGTCGAAGTGGTTGAAGACCTGTGAAGCTTCGTAGATCCCGGCTAGTGTGCCAGGACTCTTCTGCTATCACTATTGCGCCAGTGGTCAGATTGGCTGGTATTATCTCTGGGTAGATGCCTCCTCCAAGGTCCTCTAAGAGGAAGCTGTTCGAGTTCACTCTGCAGCATAAGCCTTGCCTCTCAATCTCTTCTTCTGGCTTATAGTATGGTTCTCGTCTCAAGACAGCCTCTTGGAGCAGTTTTTCCATTTCTCCTCTTCTTCTTCCCCTGATATCTATGAGATTCTCATTATGGAGGAGGCAGGTCTTCAGTTTTCCATCGGATGTTACACGGAGCCGATTACAGTTCTGGCAGAAGGTGGAGTTGTCGATTGGCCTGACGAGCTCGACCTCGGCACCGTCTATGTAGTACTTTCTCCGTCTGTGCATCTCTCGCTCAACGCTGTGCGAAGCCTTCTCATCCAGTCTCTTCTCGATCTCGTTCATATCAACCTCAACCACTCTCTCTGGAAGCCCTTTAAAGCTCATGAGTTCGATTAACTGAAGTATCACCTCTTCACCGCACCCTCTTGTGAACTCCACCATATCCCACACCTCAGAATCATTCAGACCACCGAGGAGGACCATGTTCACCTTGACCGGGGTGAGTCCTGCAGAGATCGCTGCATGGATCCCATCCAATACCTTGGTGTGATAGTCTCGGTTGGTCTGAGTGATCAGACGATAGACCTCTGGGCGGAGTGTGTCGAGGCTGACGTTCACCCGGTCAAGCCCGGAATCGGCAAGATCCTCTGCTCTCTTTGAGAGGAGCGTGCCGTTGGTTGTTAGCGAGACATCCTTCAGATCGGGGAGATCACTGAGTATATCGGGCAGATCACGCCGCAGGAGTGGTTCTCCACCTGAGAATTTGATCTTCTCCACACCATGCTTCACTGCAACCTCTGCAAGGGTGTGTATGGTTGTGGGATCGATCTCCCTAACAGACCTATTAGACCTATTCTCTGCTTCGCCCTCGCCGTGACAGTAGATGCATCTGAGGTTGCACCTCTTTGTGAGAGCGATTCGAAGGCTCTTCACCCTGCGCCCATATCTGTCAACGAGAAGAGTGTCCATCAACTCTTGCTTAGACTCCTTTGAACCTGGAACGGTTTTTGGTTGTCAAAGCCGACCACGCGCAGGAAGCGCTTCACCACAGCTTCGTCACAGAGCTTCAAGAGCGCGTCCTTGTCCTTGGTGCCGCTGAAGATGCCGAGTGGTATCTGGGCTGCCCCAAGAGCTGCGTGACCGCCAGCATACTCTTCTCCAAAGGCATCCTTCATATATTTACCGATATTAACATGCACATCACGGCTTCGACCCGAGATATATATCTTGTCCGCACCTATGCCAAAGATGAGTGTTGTGGTGATGCCCTCAAGGTTCAGGAGACAATCAGCTGCTCGTGCAAGCGAGCTACTGTCACGAATAAAGCCGACGTTCGATATCAGATAACTGCCATAGATCACCCGGTTCTGGATCGCATCGCCGAGGACGTCGAGCGACTCGGTAGAGATTGAGGGCGTACTGATCTTCTCTATCAGCTCATGATCAACATGGGGATGGAGGAAGGCAGCAGCCATGAAATCCACTGGACTGGTATTCCTCCTGAAATCGTTTGTATCCACTCGAATGCCATACATCAGTGCTGTTGCAATCTCAGTGCTCAATGGTATTCCAAGCTCTCTCATGTAAAAAGCGAGTATCGTTGCAGTGGCACCGACATCCGGGCGAATATCAACATGTTTCCCAGAGACATGGCTCCTATCAACCTGGTGGTGATCAATTACGATATCCACCTTCGTATCAGGCGATAGAAGGTTGTTGATACCTGGTTGCGAAGAGTCAACAAGTGCTATCTTACTGTACTCTGCTGGGTGAAATACCCTAGTCGGCTCAACATCGAAGTTCAGGAGATTCACAAAAGCCTCGTTCTCACGATGCCCAACAACACCCCCAAAGATTAAGCTCGAATTCACGCCCACGCTTGCCGCGATCTCTTTTAATGCGACTGCACTCGCGATCGCGTCAGGATCTGGATTGGTATGGGTCACAATTGCAAGAGTCCCCTCACCCACGCCTTCAATCTCTCGTATCAGGTTATATACGTTTCTGCTCAACGCGAAGATCTCAAGTTGCTCGATCATCGTGGCTGCAATGGCTCTCAGTCTCTGACCATATGGTATCACCACGATATCCGCGCCAGCCGACTCAAGTCTCTCCTTATCAGCAGGATTGTCAGCCCTGCTTACTATAATAATATCTGGGAGGAGTTTTCGCAGGTGCATGATAGCCTTCATGTTCACATCAACCGACGCACTCAGTACAAAGGCAGCTTTAAGCTCGTCCCTGGGAATACCCTCGATCGTCTCAAACTTTGAGATATCACCGAGAATGACATTGAAGTTCTGCTCATGAAGCGTTTCAACCTTCTTCTCATCGAGATCGACAAGTATCAGTCTCTTATCCTGCTCTTCAAGTATCTTGGCAACGGCAGAACCTATCCCACCACTCCCAAGCACTGCAAAGTGTGGCAGCATAACCTCATCGTCGTCTGATGACGAATCAGTGATAATAACTCCATTAGGAGTAATTTCATCAGCCATTCGCACGCCTTCTTTATTTAGTTATTATTGTGGAAGGTTATACAAAAGACTTGTGCATTCGAAAGGTACATTAAAGGGTAGTTGCTATTCAACTTCCCTTGACTAATCAATACTCATAGGTATCATAGGTATGGTTGATCTGTTATGAGAAGAGAGGATTTTAGAAGGGCTGCAAGAGAGTTTGAAGAGAAGGCGAGAGACGCAGTTGATGTGGATGACAAGATCGATCTCTACAGGAAGGCTTCGATGCAGTACCATAAAGCCGGGGATGGTTATGCGTGCGAGATGCTTGTATCAGCTGCATCTGAGGCGCTCAGAGTGGGTGATTTCGAACGAGTATTGGAGCTTCACATGGACGCTGGCAAGCTCTCATACGAACTTGGAAGTGATGACATCTTCTGGTATCTCGATGTGTGGTGGGTTGCAAAGAAACTTGGTAAGTCCGATGAGCTTGGAGCGGCTGTTGAAAAGACGTTGAAGCGCGGCATCGAGCGTGCCGCAAATCGGCTCAGTGAAGAGAACAGGTCTGACGACGCACTGGAGTATGCCAGCAGGATCTATGGGCTTCTTGCAAACTATCACAAGACAAAGCTTGACTTTGACGGGTATCTCCTGAATGCTGAAAAGGCAATCGATTTTCTCTTGGAGAAGAGCGTCGTCGATGATCTGCGGATAGCAGAGAATTATTCTATTGTAGCAAACAATGTCTACATCGTTCGCCCTAAGAAAGGAGTCGAGCTCTTTGACAGATCTATCTCATACTATGAGAAGCAATCACACAGCGCGACCGATATCAAAGAAGTGCTCGTCCCTATCCGTTCTGAGCGAGCACGGGCAGTAGCGATTGAGACGGTGAAACTCTCTCCCCGGGCAAGGGTTCACCCCCTACTACTTGAATACATGTTTCGGGAGAGAACCACCGATCCGTTCTCTGTACTCAGCGCGATCACAAAGGATGCAAACAAAGCGTCCGAGACTCTCCAGTACCTCAAGCTCTTAGAGGCTGAGCGGATGAATGCGATAGTAGGCGAGACACATCTCCTCATCGGGAACTTCACAGAGGCAGAAAGGAGCTACAAGCGAGCAGTTGAAAACATCGAGTTTTTATTTTACTTTGCCGACACAACACCTGAAGAGAACGCTCGCGAGATCAGGAGAGCCGCCGAGTATAACGTGATCAGCGGGAAGATAAAGTACGTCCTCGGTAACCTCCTCGACGCATCCCAGCACTACCTTGACGCAGGGGAGAACATGGAGCTCATAAAGGATTATGAGCGCGCACTTGAGTACTATGAGACCGGCTTGAAGTATGCACTGGGGACCAGACTTACAGAAGAAAAACTGGATCGCGCGAGAAGGCGACATGTTGCAGAGATAGAAGAGAAGATAGCAGGAGTAAAAGAGTTGTTGGAACAATAGAAGGTTGTGTTTCGCTTGGAGAGAGACCCGCTTCGTGCCATACTCGAGGAAGTACGGGACAGCTGGGGAATCAGAAGCCCTGAAGACGAAGAGTGGCACGCCAGGAGACGGCGGAGTGCTGGTGAATACGAATGGGTACTGAAGAGTCTCAATCTTGAGAGAAGCGATACGCTGCTCGACATCGGATGCGGAACCGGCCTCTTCATAAACGATGTGAGCGAGATCGCTAGAAGAGCAATCGGGGTTGACATAAGTGAAGCGATCCTGAAACGAGCCAGAAGAAACCTGCGAGAGAAGAAGAACGTCTCACTGATACGCGCAGCAGCACCATTACTCCCATTCTGCAAGCCAATATTCAACAAGATCGTGATCGTCCACGCAGCCTTCGGAGTCCTGCTCCCGAATCCACACCTATGGAAGATCTATAACGAGGAGATGATGGATCTGAGCGTTGACGTGATCAAAGCCGCATTCAATCTGCTTGCACCAAGCGGCACAATGGTCGTCACACTCGCACCCGGGACAAAAGAGATGGGCGAACGAGTCAGAAATGAATTAATACCAGATGCCATGAAACGAGCCAGCATAACAAGTGAGAACGCATCCGTAATAATAAAGATAAAACAACTCGAGAGCACATACTTCGCACTCGCAGAAATAAAGAAGATAGATTAACCAAAACCCCACTCCCAAAGAGCTTAACGCGCCCCTGTCGAGAGTGCTTTTTAGGGGCGGAAAGTTTAAAAACAAAAACTGTATTAGTAGTGGCAGAGATAGTCTGAATTTACAGAAGAGGCATGAGTATTATGGCAGCAGAGAAACCACATATGAATCTGGCAATGATTGGTCATATTGACCATGGCAAGTCGACGCTTGTTGGAAGATTGATGTATGAAACAGGTGCCGTACCTGAGCATATAATTGAGAAGTTTAAGCAGGAAGCGAAAGCTAAGGGTAAGGAGTCTTTTGCCTTTGCGTGGGTGATGGATACACTCAAGGAGGAGCGAGAACGAGGCATCACGATCGATGTTGCACATAAGAGATTTGACACTGATAAGTATTACTTCACCATCGTGGATTGCCCCGGACACAGGGATTTTGTGAAGAATATGATCACCGGTGCAAGCCAGGCAGACGCAGCAATCCTCGTCGTATCTGCAAAGGATGGCGTGCAGGCTCAGACAAAGGAGCACGTCTTCCTATCTCGAACGCTCGGTATCAACCAGATCATCATTGCGATGAACAAGATGGATGAGGTCGACTATTCCGAGGAGAGGTTCACTGCCGTGAAGAATGAGTTGACTCAGTTGCTCAAGATGGTAGGATACAAACCAGAGGAGATGCATTTCATACCAACCTCTGCCTTCTTTGGCGACAACGTCGCAAAGCTGAGTGAGAAGACTAAGTGGTATAAGGGACCAACGATCCTGCAGGCACTCGATATGCTCAAGGAGCCTGAAAAGCCTGTCAACCTACCCCTGCGCATACCTGTGCAGGACGTATACACCATCTCAGGCATCGGCACAGTGCCCGTTGGCAGGGTTGAGACCGGTAAGATGAAGAAAGGTGATAAGGTTATATTCATGCCGAGCAAGGCGTCGGGTGAGGTTAAGTCGATCGAGATGCACCATGAGGAGATAATGGAGGCTCTACCAGGAGATAATATCGGGTGGAACGTGCGTGGTGTGGATAAGAAGAGTATCCGCAGGGGTGATGTCTGTGGCCATGTTGATAAGCCACCCTCTGTTGCTGAAGAGTTCACTGCGCAGATTGTAGTCCTCCAGCACCCATCAGCCATAACAGTTGGGTACACGCCTGTCTTCCACTGTCACACGGCGCAGGTTGCATGCACTCTGACATCGCTTGACAAGAAGCTCGATCCAAAGACCGGTCAAGTGAAAGAGGAGAATCCGACGTTTATCAAGACTGGTGACGCTGCAATAGTGACGGTCAGGCCAACGATGCCACTCTGTATCGAGAAGGTTAAAGAGATTCCACAACTGGGTCGGTTTGCCATACGGGATATGGGTCAGACGATCGCCGCTGGAATGGTGATGGACATCAAACTGAAACCATAATCTCCCCTCAATTGAATCATTTTGTTTTTTAGGGTTGTTCTATGGTGCAGAAGGCAAGGATCAGACTTACAGGCACAAGTCCGGGAACACTTGACGGGATCTGTGGCGAGGTTCGGAAGATAGCTGAGAAGACGGGTGTGAATATAGCAGGTCCGATCCCGCTTCCAACGAAGAAACTGGTGGTTCCATGTCGTAAAAGCCCGGATGGTGAGGGGACTGAGACGTGGGATCACTGGGAGATGCGAGTCCATAAGCGGTTGATAGATCTTGATGCTGATGAACGTGCCCTGCGACAGTTGATGAGGATCCAGGTGCCGAAGGATGTAAGTATCGAGATCGTTCTCACAAGCTAAAAGGCGTATGAAGATTCTCTCACATGTCTGTTGCGCACCATGTTTCACGTATGTGCATGAGACGATGATCGATGATGGACACGCCGTCACAGGCTTTTTTTACAATCCGAATATCCATCCGTTCGAAGAGTATGGAAAGAGGCGGGATTCACTCGTCAGATATGCAGAGATGAAGCGAGTTGCTGTGATATACGATGATGAATACCAGATTGAAGAATTTTTAAAAGGTATTCTTGCGTGCAAGAATCGGTGTGAGTACTGCTACATGGATCGTCTCGAGAGAACCGCGTCTCTTGCGGCAGAGGAGGGTTTTGAGGCGTTCACCAGCACTCTTTTAATTTCACCGTACCAGCAGCATGATCTGATCAGAGAGATCGGCGAAAAACTCTCTGAAGAGCACGATGTGCCCTTCTTTTATAGGGACTTCCGAAGAGGGTACAGGGACTCGAGGCGACTCACCTTCGAACTCGGGTTATACCGGCAGAAGTATTGCGGCTGCATCATCAGTGAGTATGAACGGCACAGAGGAGAGATGTGAAGGCGTGGAACGCGAAAGGTTGGAGGATTAATAATGAGTATCAGACTTGGTTTCGTTGTATCGGAGTTTAACAGGGATATTACATATCAGATGGAGATTCTGGGTCGTGAACATGCTCTCTTTCTCGGTGCTGAAGTGGTTGGCACGATCCTTGTTCCCGGCGTGTATGACATGCCACTTGCAGTTAAAAAGTTTCTTGAACGTTCTGATGTTGATGCCGTGGTCACGCTCGGAGCCGTGATCGAGGGTGCTACCGAGCATGATGAAGTGGTGGTCCAGCATGCAGCAAGGAAGATAACCGATCTCTCACTTGAGTATGATAAGCCCGTGACACTTGGCATTGCAGGGCCCGGGATGACGCGACTAGAGGCGCACGAACGGGTGGATTATGCCAAGCGTGCCGTTGAAGCTGCAGTGAAACTTGTGAAACGGTTGAAGGAATAGGATCATGGCTTCAAGGCGTGTTAGAAGCGTCAGCGAGTCGGCTACCATGCGCATAGCCAGTCTTGCAGGTGAGCTTAAGCGAAAGGGTGTTGATCTCATCAGCCTAAGCCTAGGAGAACCAGACTTTACCACTCCACCCCACATCTGCGAGGCTGCGAAGGAGGCGCTCGATGCAGGCGAGACGCATTACGCGCCCTCTGCAGGAATCCCGGAACTGAGAGAAGAAATCGCATTAAAGCTTCAAAGAGAGAATAATATCCAGGCAGAGCCATCGAATATCATCGTTACACCTGGTGCCAAGCAAGCCGTCTTCGAAGCCGTCCTGAGTGTTGTCGATGATGGCGACGAGGTCTTGCTCTTTGACCCAGCATGGGTCTCTTATGATGCATGTGTGAGGCTTGCAGGTGGCAGGAGTGTCTGGGTGCCGACAGATCTATATGATGGCTTTAAACCAGAGAACCTTGCCGAGCATATAACAGCGAAGACAAGGCTCATAATAGTGAACACACCCGGCAATCCAACGGGTGCAGTGTATGATAGAGAGGTGCTCAGAGAGATTTCAGAGCTTGCGATAGACCATGACCTCCTCGTCCTATCTGATGAGATATACGAGAAGGTGATCTATGGGAAGAGGCATGAGAGCCTTGCAGCCTTTGACGGGATGGAAGAGCGCACGATAACAGTCAACGGCTTCTCGAAGGCATATGCGATGACCGGCTGGCGACTCGGATACCTTGCAGCACCCAGTGAGTTGGTAAGCCAGATTATGAAGGTTCACTCGCACTCTGTAAGCCAGGCTGCAAGCTTTGTTCAGCACGCCGGACTCGCCGCACTCAGAGGAGATCAGCAGTGCGTCGTCGATATGACCACCGAGTTTGAGAAGCGGCGAAACCTCATTGTTAAGGGGCTTAACGAGCTCGGTCTTGATACTCCATTGCCAGATGGTGCTTTTTATGCTTTCACAAACGTCAGCAGATATGGAAGCGGTGACGAGTTTGCAGAGCGCCTCTTAAAAGAGGCTCACGTGGCAGTCACACCAGGCAGTGCCTTCGGAAGCGTGGGGGCTAATTACATCCGAATATCGTACGCGACCTCACAGGAACGAATAAGAGAAGCACTTCTCCGAATCGAGAGAACGATTTCATAAGGGTGCTGAGAGTGGATGCAAGAGCCGGGGACCGAGTGAAGATTATACGTGGGACAAGAGCGTATGAAGGCGTGCTGATGCCAGCCACCGGGGAGACCCTCGTCGTAAAGCTTGAGAACGGCTACAACATAGGCCTTGATCCCAAGAAGACCCAGATCCAACTGATAAAAAGATCAGAAGAGATAAGAAGAGCCAAAGCCGAGCCTCCCATCCACCAGAACGAAGACCTCCCACTCGTATCCATCCTCTCAACAGGTGGCACGATCGCAAGCCGAGTGGACTACCGCACAGGTGCTGTCACAAGCCAGTTCACAGCAGACGACATCCTGAGAGCAATCCCGGAACTATCAACGATCGCACGGTACAACTCCAAGGTGATCTACACCATCCTGAGCGAGAATATGCGCCCAGAGTACTGGATCAAACTCGCAGAGGCAGTCCACAACGAGATAGAGAGCGGCGCAGAAGGCGTGATCATCACACACGGAACAGACACGATGAGCTACACCGCAGCCGCACTCTCATTCATGATAGAGACACCCGTGCCCATCGTACTCGTCGGAAGCCAACGAAGCGCCGATCGACCGAGCAGCGACAATGCCATGAACGCAATCTCTGCAGCAACAGTCGCAACGAGCGAGATCGCAGAGGTCTCTATCGTCATGCACGCCACAACCTCAGACGACAGATGCTACATACACCGGGGGACAAAAGCTCGAAAGATGCACACCTCACGAAGAGACGCCTTCAAGTCGATCAACACAGAACCGATCGCCACGATAGACTACCCAGAACGAAGAATAAGAACCCTCACAGATTACACAAGACGCGGCGAGAAGAGACTGAGACTCAACGCAAGACTCGAACCAAGAGTAGCCCTGATAAAGTACACACCAGGTGCAAGCCCAGACATAATAGACCACTATATAGAGAGGGAGTACAGAGGGATCGTTATCGAGGGCACAGGACTCGGACACGTCAGAACAGAATGGATACCCAGGATAAAAGACGCAACAGAGAGAGAGATACCGGTCGTCATAACCTCACAGTGCTTGAGCGGACGAATCTGCGACCGAGTATACGATACCGGGCGAGACATGCTCAGAGCAGGAGTGATCGAAGGAGAAGACATGCTACCAGAAGTGGCACTCGTAAAACTCATGTGGACACTCGCACAGACAGATAAACCAGAAGAAGTGAGAAAGATAATGACCACAAACATCGCAGGCGAGATCACACCGAGCACAACAACGAACCATCTCGAAACAAGCGAGTGACCCCAGATCCTCGATTCAGTCGATCAAGTTATTCAGGCAACGTTTCTTCAGTTTCACTGGACAAATACTATATACGCCCTATCCTATCTATCTCTCTTTGATCAGAGATGACTGGCACGTTGTTGAACGATCGTATCTTAAGGAGATTTGTAGTGGTGATGGTGATAGCACTCTTCCTCTATGCGATGATTCTTGGGATTATATACCTTGCGTCTGGTGATACAGAGAGAGCTATGGTGCCTATGCCTGTTTTGCTGCTTGTTTTTGCTCTCGCGTTCATATTCACGTCGATGTTCTTTGTTGATCGGGGCGCTGTTTATCCATGGTCGCTTATTGGTGGTGGTGTGGCAGCACTTGGAGTCACTTTCATCTTCACGGCGGTCTTTGGAGGGATACAGTATATAATCGATGGTAGGTTTGCTGGGCTTGATTGGAATATATCGGTGTATATACTGGCGCTTTGTATCATCGTGAGTGTGGTTATGACGACTTATATAGGTGAGAGGCCGTGAGTCCAAGTCACTTCTCGTTTAGAGTGGTCCGTGAGTTGTTTGATTGATGTTTTTTGAGAGGCTATTCAAAAAAGATGTTAATAAGAATTCTCCTGATTTAAGCCTCCTTAGCCATCCGGAACTGGAAGAATGGTTGGTTCACAGGATTGAAAGAGAATCCGTACGCTTTGATTTTGATCTGGAGGGACTGATGAAGGACCTTGGAGATGCCATCAGCATCCTTGCGTCCAAGATTGAGGAGATGAATGAAGTCAGTATCAAGGGTGGTGGGCAGAAAAAGAAGATCATAGAATTTAATAAGAACAATATGGTGAAACAGGTCAGAAAATTTCTTGAAAATCTCGTTCTTCCAGCAGATTATACCTATAAAGAACTGATAGATTTTCACCAGAAGAGTGAGCATAGCCTCCGAATCTCGCTTGAAAACTCGCTTAAGAGCTACCAGTACGTAAAAGTTCCAATTCCTATCTCACGTGACGTGATCGAACTTGTCAAAGAGATAAAGATTCTTCTGGACAGACTGCAGAACCAGCTTGAAGAGAAGAAGAAGGTAATACACAGTCTCACAGCCGTGCAGGAGATAGTAAAGAAGTTGAATGAGAAGGAGAGAGAGTGTTCAGATGAAAAAAAGATGATCTGCGCACTCGACGAGAAGATAAAACGTGCAAAAACGAAGATCGACACGATCGACGAAGAGCTTGAAGAGATCAAAGGAACTCTTGAGTGGGAGAAGTATAGTAGCCTACTGAAGCTTGAGGAAGAACTTGTGAGTGCCAAGGAACGTATACGTAGCCAGCTCAATAACCAGGTATCACCCCTTGTGAAAGTCCTGAAGCGGCTTGAGAAGCAGTGCAAGAGCAAACGACACCACCTCAGCGAGAGCCATGCAGAAACTTTGAAAGAGCTTCTCACAACACCACACACAGCAGATGACCCGGAACCATTCTTTAAATATCTCAGCGAACTTCTCGCACGTGACAATCTCGGTGTAAACCCGCAGAAGATGAAGAAGATAACTTCACACCTCCAATACCTCATCCTGAGCCACACGTTTGAGGAACAACAGAGAGCATACAGAGAGACAAGCCTCGAACTCTCAAAACTCAGAGAGAAGATCAGAGAGTCAGAGGTGCAGAGGAAGATTAAAGAGATTGAAAGAGTCCGAGACGAGACATCAAATACTCTGAAGACGCTTCAGACCGAGAGAGAGAGACACGTGCAGAAAGCTGAACAACTATCCACCAAAAGAGAAGAACTTGAAGAAGAACTTAAGGAAAAGATTACTAAACTACAAGAATCCAATTATGTCTAAGACAAAACTCTATTAACTGTTGGATTGTAAATCACTGGATGGGCAGAAAACCTGAAAAGGAAGAAAATAGAGGAAAAGAATGATCTTTTCTGGTTTATAGCCTCATTGTTTCTCTTTCCGTCTTGAGAGGAGGGCTGCAGATGCGATGATGCATGCGAGGATGGAGTGAACTCTTGGGGCTGGAGTGACTCTCTTTGTGTTGGGTCTTCCTTCTTTCCCGGTGGTATCGCTCTTCTTCTCTTTTGCACTTCTTGTGGCTTTGATTGTTGGGTGTGTTATCTTTGTGATTGGGGGGTTTGTGGTGTTGGTTGCGTTGACGCCTTTGGAGTTCAGTATCACTGTTGTCTTTGCGATCGATCTGGCGTATTTGTACTGTGTGATCTGCTCCTCTGCCTCTGCAAGCGTCTTTCCGTATTCATATACGCTTATTGCGAGTGTTGGTTCGATACCTCTATGGCGTGCTTCCATGATAGCGTTTTTTGCCTCCTGTTCGCTTTTTTTCACTCGTTCTTCCACGTCACCTGCGCTCATTAACCCGATCAGAGTGCTTGCTTCTACGATTGCATGTATGGAATCGAAGATTGCGCCTGAGTAGTACCCTCGTTCAAACTGGATTCGTGCATTGGTCACGTATTCGCTGGCAGCTCCGGGTAGGCTTCCGTGGTATTGTGTGGCTTCGCTGAGGAGTGTCTCTGCGTAGGTGGTGACAGATTGTGCTTGTGAGAGGTACCAGCCGGCACGCCTCCGCAGTTCTTCTTCTGGCACGATCAATTCAGACTTGGTTAACGTGAGCCACCACTGGGCTGTTCGCGCCCGCTCGTTTGCGAATGCAAGTGCCTTGATATATTCGAGTGGATCTCTTCTATCTGCATGTTCTACCATCTGGCGTGCACGTGTGACTCTTGACTCGGCAGCACCGATTGTTTCGGGATCACGCACTCCTTCTGATTTGAAGCGTTCTATGTCCATTTCAGAAGCATTTATCTGTCTATAAACACGTTCTCTTAATTCTACAAGCACTTCGTCCTTATTTTCTGCACGGTTGTACTCTTCGCGCCACTGAATTCCTCGGAGCACCACCATCGCATTGAAGTAGAGTGAAGTTGCAGTATAGTAATTCCCCTCGCCGTACATCTCATCGGCACGCTGGAGGATCTCTCCTGCATCTCCAAGCAGATCCTCATTCACAAGGAGAGCGGTATCACTGTACATGCCCCTGGCTTCAGCACGCAACGATGTAGCAAGTGGCTTGAGCGCTTCAATATAATCTCCACTTATGACCTTGCCACCAACCTCTTCAACCGTCAATTCCTTCCCAGTCATCAGCCTGATAGCCTCGTAGATGTCAGAGACCTCTTCAACCTTGACACCAAGATCTTTACCCATCTCCACGAGATCGACGACCTTCGTCTTCGTCTCGGTAAAGACGAAGCCTGGACCACTCTTCCTCGTCTCATATAAAACCGTTGCCTTGCGCTGTCCCTCAGGGATCAAAAATAGCGTAACACCATTCTCTGCTGCAGCTTCGAGTTTGTGCGGAATACCACCAACAGGCCCGATCGAATTATCAGGACTGATCGTGCCAGTCATTGCCACGCCATCGATGAGAGACCAATTATTGATCGCTGCAACGGTTGCTACTGTCAGCGCCGCTCCGGCAGAGGGACCTCCAATGATCGGAGATGGCACATTGATCACGTAATAAAAATCATACTCTGCCTGATCGATGCCAGTGATATCAGACGCCACCATCGCGGCAAGCCGCGCAGAACCCTGCAGATCCACCTGAGCATATGGACTTGTATCCACGAAGACATGCCCATCACCAGGTCTCACCACAACGAACGCATCCAGGAAGACCCCCTCTTCATGACGACCACCGATGTAATCTGCAACGAGTGGAACACTCACACCGTCATCTGCAGAGATCGCACCAACTGGCACAACCAGAGAGAAGAGAAGAAATACGAGTAAAAGAGACTTCATCAGAAAAAACAATACTCTAAGAATGGATAAATCTTACGATGAGAACGCTGATTCTCGGGTGGGGGCGGCTCATTGCTGGTAAACTATTTATGCCGTGTTGCTTATCTCACCATCACAATGATACGTGAGTGTCCTGAACATGGTCCCTTCAGAGGTGAGAGGTGTCTCTGTGGAGCGACGGGCAGGCTCGTGCTTGACGATGCCCGGACCGAACGGTTGGGTCGGTTCATATCAGGCGCACTGCGTCACTTTCCAGATGATCTTGGGCTTGCGATAAGCTCGAAGGGATGGGTGGATCTGAACCTCCTCTCAGAGGTCATGCATGAGCGTTACAGATGGGCGACCAAGAAGCGTCTTATAGCAATGATCGAGTCTGACGAGAAAGGTAGGTATGAGTTGCAGGGTGGACGGATACGCGCGCGCTATGGGCATTCGATCAATGTCGACCTTGATTTTGAAGAAAACACAAATTCAAAGCTTTACTATGGCACAAGCCAGGAAGAAGCTGATATAATTCTTGAAAATGGAATCAAACCTGTTAGACAGCGCTACGTTCATTTAAGTACGAGTATCGAGAAAGCTTCCGAGGTGGCAAGCGTCCACACCGAGAACCCTATAATAATCGAAGTGGATGCCATGAGAGCGCAGAAGGATGGTATTCTGATGATGCAGGCGACTGACGAGATCGTGCTAACAGACGAGGTTCCACCAGAATACCTGAGCCAGTTAAAGTGAGATCCTGATCATATCTCCTCTCTGATCAACGAGAAAGCTGACATTCAGGAGTTGCTCCACCACGTGTATACTCGTCTCTGTATGGCTCGATAGCTCTCTCACCGTGAGACTGCCGCCACCTGCAAGCCCAATGTACGGTATTAACTGATCCGCAAGATTGCGATCCACGCCAGCACCACTCTTAAGCTCGGATACCATGACACTGGCCGCCTCAGATCCTACGAGTTCTGCACGAAGACCCCGCTTGCCAAAACTGCATGCACCAATGTGTCCACACCAGAGCGTGATACCCGAACCCGTAGACTCAAAAGACCCAGGCTCTTCAACTATATCGCATTCAAAACCATGTGAAGAGAGTATCTCGCTGGCAGCCACTCTCTGCCGCTTAACAACGTGAATCGGCAGGTTTGAAGCGTGCGAGATTCCAGAGACCACCCCGCACTCAGAGGCTTCAAAGCGATATGGGCGAATAGAAGAGGGAAGTATCTCAAGATCGACCACGCCACCACCCCTTGGATAGTAGCCACGCGCGATAACTCTCGCCCTGAGATCAAAACCCATCTCCGAGAGTGCTTTAAAGAAGACATGCATCGTGTAGTCGATCGATGGTGACCATAGAACATCAGTTCCTCCAATCAACCGCAGGGTGATTCGGTCAGAGGCAACGAGACCAAGAGGTATCACAGATTGTATAAGGAGTGGAATGCTGCCAGCCGTTCCGATATCCACTCGCATCGCGCCGCCTGTTATCCGATTCGGTGCGAAGGTGATCTCTCTCGAACCGATATCAACACCATGGTACTCTGCGCGTGAGAGGCGAGCCACAGTCTCTATCGCTTTTACATGCTGTGCTTTAAGCCCTGGCTGGCTTCTGCCAACCCTGATCTTCTCGATCTTAATGGGAGTATCGGTAACAGCAGAGAGTGCAATCGCTGTGCGTACGATCTGCCCACCACCCTCACCGAAACTGCCATCGATTACAATCAAACCGTCTTCACTGAACCATCTTCCAATACTTTAAATATTTCGTTACGGTTGGACTCTATAGAGTGGCGAAAAATGATTTATATTGGCAAGATCATAGATGCATGCAGGCTGTTTTCAGAGGTCATTTTGATGGGTACGACATCTCCGCATAAGGATAACGCCATCGATTTCAACGAGTACACAGGTTACCTGATGGATAGGATGCGGCTTCTGGAAGAGCGGAACAATATCTTGAAGGAAGAGAGAGATCGGATAGAGTCTGAGAAACAGTATGTTGAGAGTCAGAAGTTGAAGTATGAGCGTGAGGTTCGCGAGCTTCGAAGCGAGCTTGAACAGCTCAAGACCACTCCGATGCTCGTCGGAACAGTTGTGGAGACGCTTGAGGATGGAAAGGTTATCGTTTCCAGCACCACGGGCCCCCAGCTTGTGGTTAACGTTTCAAGGTTCATCAAAGAGAAGGATCTCTTGCCTGGAACTCGTGTGACGCTCAATCACCAGACGCTCGCGGTGATGAGCATCTTGCCTGCGAGTTCTGATCCACTGGTTAGTAATATGGAGGTGTGTGAGAGCACCGATGTTTCGTTTAAGGATATCGGCGGGTTAGACGAGCAGATCCGCGAGTTGAGAGAGACTGTTGAGCTCCCGCTCTTGAAGCCGGAGCTCTTCTCGCGCGTCGGGATTGCTCCGCCGAAGGGCGTGCTGTTGTATGGGCCTCCTGGGACCGGGAAGACGATGCTTGCAAAGGCTGTGGCTTTTGAGACCAATGCGACGTTCATCAGGATTGTGGGTTCAGAGTTTGTTCAGAAGTACATCGGTGAGGGTGCACGGATTGTGCGTGAGGTCTTTGAGATGGCGCGGAAGAAGTCGCCGAGTATCATATTCATCGACGAACTCGATTCGATCGGTGCCAGGCGCCTCGATGTTGCAACGGCTGGGGATCGAGAGGTTCACCGTACACTGATGCAGCTCCTTGCAGAGATGGACGGCTTCAGTGAGCGGGGGAATGTGAGGATCATTGGGGCGACGAACAGGCCTGATATGCTGGATGGGGCGCTCTTGCGGCCTGGACGGTTTGACAGGTTGATAAGTATTCCGATGCCTGACGATTCTGCACGCGAGAGCATATTCAGGATTCACTCTCGAGGACTTAATCTCTCGGATGATGTTGACTTTGGTCTGCTTGCAGGGCTTGCGAAGGGGATGAGTGGTGCTGATATCAGGGCTGTTGTGATGGAGGCGGGGATGTTTGCGATTCGAGAGGAGAGAGAGTTTGTGGAGTTGTCTGATTTTAAAGAGGCTCTTAAGAAGATAAGAGAATCGTCCAGGAAAGAGAAGTTTCATGTCGAGGGCATGTTCACGTAACACGTCCTTCAGACCCTCTACTAAAATATTAAAATATGAGCACTGTAACTCTTAAAGAAAAATTAGAAAATATTCTGAACGGCTTGAGAGCATCTAACAGGATCGAGATGGCAGCCATAATCTCGAGAGATGGGTTGATCATAGCAACAGATTCGAGCCAGGATCACAGAAAAGTTAAAATCCGCACATTTGCAGCACTCACAGCAACACTCAACCTCTCAGCAGAGACCATAATCAAGCGCCTGAGTGAGAAAGCGCCACAGTCCATAATCGTAGAGACACCTGAGAGATACCTGATCATAAGAAGAGCCTCCTCAGATACATTCGTTGTCACACTCACCACCGCAAAGGAAGAGTTGAATGAAGTACTGCAGGAAGTAAAAGAGGCAGCAGAAGAGGTAAAAGAACTCATATAACAGATCTTTCAATGGCACAAGGGTTCAATGATCCCCTGCGACAACACTTATCAATGAATACGAATAATTACCATGTGACAGAGGTATATAGAGGGGTACATTGTGGAGGTGTATGAAGAGTTTGGCGATCAGTTTGGCGATCTTGTGATTGTCACAAACAGGGAGCCATACGTTCATGAGCGCACCTCTGACGGCGTTCTCTGTAAGAAGGCTATAGGTGGGGTTGTGAGTGCGCTCGATGCAGTGATGCAACAGTGGGAGGGCGGCATCTGGATTGCGTGGGGTAGTGGCAGTGCTGATTTTGATCGTGGCGACCTTGTTGAAGTTCCTTGTGATTCACCGAGGTATCGCTTGAAACGCGTGAAGCTCTCTCCAAAAGATAAGCAGTTCTACTACCTGGGGTTCTCCAACAGGACTCTGTGGCCCGTCTTCCATCTCTTCACAGAGAGAGCGGTCTTCAGCACCAGGTACTGGAGAGCGTATCAGAGGGCAAACAGGAAGTTTGCAAGCAGCGTTGAAGAGGTGGTAGGTCAAAACTCTTCTGTCTGGGTGCATGATTATCATCTCAGCCTTGTACCATCGATGGTGCGCGGTTCTGTGGAGCGTATCGGTTTCTTCTGGCATATACCATGGGTGCCATGGGGCACGTTCAGCAAGATCCCGTGGAGAGAGGAAATATTAAATGGACTCCTTGGAAGCGATCTGATAGGTCTTCATACCAGGTATCATGTGCGAAACTTTCTTGAATGCGCCGAAGCGATGGGTTATCAGGTCGATAAGAAGAGGAGTGTTGTTCACCACGAGGATAGGGATGTGAAGATCAAAGCGTTCCCGGTCGGAATAGATTACCAGAAGTTTGCATCTGCAAAGACGAGAGCAAGCGGATCTATCAGGAGGTTTGAAGGTGGTAAGATCATCTTCGGGATCGACCGACTCGATTACACCAAAGGGATTCTTGAGCGCCTCCTCGCCTTTGAAGAGTTCCTGAGAGAGAATCCAGAGTGGCATGGCGAGGTCACCCTCCTCCAGGTGGCTACTCCATCGCGGACACGAGTTGAAGAGTACAGGACGTTGAAACAGGATGTTGAGAGGAGTGTTGGACGCATCAACGGAGAGTACAGCACTCTCAACTGGACGCCTGTCAAGTACTTCTACCATACGATCTCGTTCAACCAGCTCATCCAGTACTACAGGGCGGCAGATGTCGCACTTGTAACCCCTATAATGGATGGAATGAACCTCGTTGTAAAGGAGTATATAGCTGCAAAGAAGGATACTGGAGTGGTGATCCTGAGCGAGTTTGCAGGTGCAGCAGAAGAGCTTGAAGAGGCAATAATCGTAAACCCCTATGACATACACGCACTTGCAGAGAGCATAAAGAGAGCACTTGAGATGCCAGAGGATGAGAAGAAGGAACGGTTCAAGGCGCTCAAGGCAAAGGTGAAGAACCGGGATATCAACTGGTGGATGGAAAAGTTCTTCCATGAATGGGCGAAGGTCTACAACAGAAACAGAACGCCTGCCCCAGAATAACTTGCCAGAGATGAGATGGTACCGATACTCTATCGATGATATACTCTCACACCTCAATTCCAGCAAATCTGGACTGGGAGAGAACGAGGCTCTATCACGGCTCGAAGAGTTCGGCGCAAACGAAGTCAGCTTCAAGAAGGAAGAGAGCCCAATTCACCAATTCCTAAAACAGTTCACGAGTCCATTGATCTACGTTCTCATAGCAGCAGGCATTGTGACATTCTTCCTTCGAGAATGGGCAGATACGAGCGTGATTCTCGGCGTTGTCCTTGCAAATGCTATAATAGGATTTATACAGGAGCGAAAATCCCAGCACGCACTCGAATCCCTCGCAAAGATGATCGTCCTGGAGGCAGTGGTTCTGCGAGGCGAGAGGAGAAGAGTTGTCCCAAGTAGAGAGGTCGTGGTAGGTGACGTGGTCATACTCGATAGCGGGGGGCGCGTGCCAGCAGACATGCGCCTCTTCTATGTTAAGAATCTGCGCGTGGACGAGTCAGCCCTGACAGGCGAGTCGATGCCGGTTGAAAAGACGGGAGACGTGATAGAAGGCGATGATCTTCCCATCGGCGATCAGCGGAATATGGCTTTTGCCGGGACACTCAGTCACACAGGGTCAGGGAATGGGCGTTGTCGTTGCAACCGCGGCAGAGACAGAGATCGGGAAGATCTCGGGTTTTATCGAAAAGACCCCCAACTTCTCAACACCACTTCTACAGAAGCTCGAAGTCTTCGGAAAACAGTTATCCCTTATAATCGTTTCAGTCTCACTCTTCACATTCTTATGGGGAATCGCACAGGATTATGACCCGGTATTCATCTTTCTCGTCGCAGTCGGGCTTGCCGTTGCCGCCATACCAGAAAGCCTGCCTGCCGCCATAACGATCACACTTGCAATCGGCGTTAAGAAGATGGCAGATCGAAACGCAATCATCCGCAACCTGCCCTCGGTCGAGACGCTCGGCAGCACCACTCTCATATGCACCGACAAAACAGGGACGCTCACAAAGAATCAGATGACCGTTACAAGCGTATACGCTGGTGGAAAGAGCTACCGGGTGACTGGCACAGGGTACGAGCCAAGTGGAAGCTTCTTCTCAGGCGAACGAGAAGTGGATCCACTCTCAGACGAAACACTCGCCCTCCTTCTTGAAGCTGGCGCGCTATGCAACGATTCCGCAATGAGAGAGGATGGATACGGAATCGAGGGCGATCCAACCGAGGGTGCACTCCTCGTCTCCGCCCTCAAGGCAGGGACAAGACTTGATCTGCCACGCCTCGACGTGATACCGTTCGAGCCTGAAAACCAGTACATGGCAACCCTTCACAGGCTAAACGATCACGAGAATATCATCTATGTCAAGGGCTCGCCAGAGCGCATCCTATCCTTCTCCAAACGATCAGAGGGAAGAGACTCTCTTGACTCTGAAGAGATCACTGGCGTAGCCGATGAGATGACAACACAAGCACTCAGAGTTCTTGCAGTATCATACAAGAAAGTGGATTCTGAGAAGAATCGGATAACCCCTGATGATATGAGAGACCTCGTCTTTCTCGGGCTTGTTGGGATGATAGACCCGCCAAGAGATGAAGTGATAGACGCAATAAAGACATGCAAGAGGGCAGGAATACGCGTAATAATGATAACAGGAGACCACGAAAAAACAGCACTCGCAATAGCCGAAAAGGTTGGAATCGAGACCCAGGGCGCTTTAACAGGCTCAAAACTCGATGAAATAGAAGATTCCGAGCTTGAAGCTATCCTCACCGATATATCGGTCTTTGCAAGAACGTCTCCAGAACACAAACTCAAGATCGTGCAACACCTCCAGAAGAGAGGAGAGGTTGTGGCAGTCACAGGAGACGGGATAAACGACGCACCCGCGTTGAGGACCGCTGACATCGGAATAGCGATGGGCATAACAGGAACAGAGGTGAGCAGAGAAGCAGCAGACATGATACTCGCAGATGACAACTTCGCATCGATCGTAGCAGCCGTTGAGGAAGGGCGAGACGTCTACGGGAAGATCTCAAAGATCATACTCTGGACACTCCCAACAAACGGCGGCGAAGGACTCTCAATGATGGCTGCACTGCTGCTCGGACTCACACTCCCACTCCTACCACTGCACATACTCTGGATAAACACCGTAACAGCCATCGGACTTGGAACAACACTGATCGCAGAACCAAAAGAGAGAGGCTTGCTCAACAGACCACCCCGCCCGGCAAGCGAACCACTGCTCCAGCCACTGATAAAGAAACTGGTGATACTCGTGTCGGTCCTGATGGTCACCGGAGCCTTAACGCTCTTCCTGATAAACCTCGAAGATGAAGGAGTGGACGTTGCACGAACAATCACAATCAACACCATAGTACTCTTCGAAATCTTCTACCTCCTGAACTCCAAATCAATAGACGAGCACGTATTCAAAAGGCTATTAAGAAACAAGTTCATGCTGCTTGGAGTCACAATAGTTGTCTTACTCCAGATGCTGATCACCTACCACCCAATGATGAACACCATATTCCACACAGCACCACTCGAACCAGCCAAATGGCCAGTAATAATACTCGTTGCAAGCTCAGTCTTCTTCATAATCGAACTCGCCAAAGAGGCGCGCAAAAGAAATAATTTAAAAAATTTTTAACAGTATTAACAGTATAAACTGGGGGTTGGGGTTGGTTGCTAAAGGTTAAAGTAGTAGTGGTATGTTATCTTAGAACGTTGTGATATTTATGGAGAAGGTTGTTCTTGCATACTCTGGAGGTCTTGATACATCTGTCTGTGTACCACTTCTTCGCGAGCGGTACGGATTTGATCACATCGTAACAGTCGTCGTTGACGTGGGACAGCCCGAGAGCGAGATCGGGTCGGCAGAGACCCGCGCCCGCGCAATAAGCGATGAACACGTGACAATCGACGCAACAGACGAGTTTGTTACAGATTACATCTTTCCACTCATAAAAGCAAACGGATGCTATGAAGGATACGTCATGGGCACGGCGATTGCACGCCCACTGATTGCAAAAAAAGTCGTTGAAGTTGCAGACGAGGTCGGTGCAACAGCCCTGGCACACGGCTGCACAGGCAAAGGCAATGACCAGCTTCGATTTGAAGCAGTCTTCCGCGCAACCAAGTACAGAGTGATAGCACCCATGCGAGAACTTGAACTGACACGAGACTGGGAGATCAAGTACGCAGAAGAGAAAGGAATCCCGACAACGGTCTCTGAGAGAAGACCATGGAGCGTGGACGAAAACCTGTGGAGTCGGAGCATCGAAGGAGGAAGACTTGAAGACCCGTCTTTCACCCCACCAGAAGAGATCTACGAATGGACAACCCCACCACTCAGGGCACCCGACGAGCCAGAGACTATAGAGGTCATGTTCGAAAGAGGTGTTCCAGTGGGCTTGAACGGAGAAGAGATCGACGGCGTCACACTCATCACAGAGTTGAACGCCACAGGCGGAAAGCATGGCGTTGGCAGAACAGATATGATGGAAGACCGTGTGCTCGGCTTGAAGGCACGTGAAAACTACGAACACCCCGCAGCAACGATCCTCCTCAGAGCACACGCCGATCTCGAGAGACTGGTACTGACAAGAGCAGAACTACAGTTCAAACGAATAGTGGACGACCGATGGAGCGAGCTTGCCTATATGGGACTCATGGACGAACCACTCTATAGAGACCTGAACGCCTTCATAGAGAAGACACAAGAACGCGTAACAGGCAGTGTTAAACTCCAACTCTACAAAGGAAGCGCCACGCCAATAGCGCGAGAATCCCCAAACGCCCTCTACAGAGAAGAACTCGTATCCTTCGAGAGCAGCGCCCTCCACCAGAGAGACGCTGAAGGCTTTTCAAAATACCACGGCTTCCAGGCACGAATGCAAAAGAAAATAATGGAGAGATAATTCAACCCAACACCACACACTGCTCACTGCTCATCCCACGTTAAGGCTCAAACTTCACTGCATCGGCAATGATGAATCCATCTGCATCGTCACTGAGTACCACTGAGTAGTTACTTGCATTGAATGAATATGTCCCAAGCAGGTTCCACTTTCCTCCATTTACCTTCTGTGAAACCCTTACTGTTTCACTGCCTCCTTCGTAGTTTATCGTATAGGGTGCATTAGTTGCACGGTTTGAGCCGTCTGCCCACCATGCGTACACATCGTACTTTCCAGCTTCTGGAACTGCGAGTGTCCATGTTGCGGTATTTTCTCCTGTGCCTGAGGCATGGTAGTAGAAGTCTGAGCCATAATAACCGCTATCGGCTGTTCCAGCATACCATCCTGTTCCGTTGTATTCAGCATCGGGATTGTCGGCGATTGGCCATGGATAGTATGCAGGTGGGCTCTGGGACTCGAACTTTATCGCATCAGCTATAACGTAGTTATCAGCATCATCTGTGAGAACGACCGAGTACTCGCCGACGTCAAAGTAGTAGTTGCCAAGACGGTTCCACTCTCCTCCTTTTATCCGCTGGGAAACCCTTACCGTTTCGTTACCTCCTTCATAGTTAATCGTGTAGGGTGCATCTGTAGCACGGTTGCTTCCCGTAACCCATCGTGCGTAGACCGTGTAGTTACCGGCGGTTGTGATGTTGATACTCCACGTTGCTGTATTGCTCCCGGTGCCTGCAGCATGCCAGCGGTATCCTGTTCCATACGTCGTCTCGTCTGCCGTGGATTCTCCCCATGTTCCTGTGAAGCTTGCATCTTCATCATCGATGATCAGTGCGCCTGGCTGATAGACGGTAAGATCGATCAGACCTTCACCGCTATTACCATCATCGTCTGTTGCGGTGACTGTGATACTCCTTGGACCATCATCAACACCTGCAGGCACTGTGAAGACGTAGCTGTACAGACCGTCATTTGCCGTGGTATCGCCATGGGTTCCGTCATCGTACATCATCTGGCTAACGTTACCACCAAAACTTGAGAGATCGATGGTAACGCTTGCTATGTTCTCATCCACATCGGTAACGAAAGCCGTGAATGTTACAGTGTTACTCTCAAAGTTTGAGATGTTATCAGGGGTTGCATCACCGTATGGAATTCTTGGCCCGGTATACGGCTCTCTGTTGTACTGGACATTGCTATGACACATCTGACAGAGATGATTTGCAGTGATCGCACCGCTTACATAGAAGGTGCCGCCAGTACTCTCACTCACGTTTGCAGTCGCATTCCTGATGGGTGCATAGTAGTATCTCGTGCTATTTCCGTAATATTTGTCTGGGTTTGAGGTCTCCACAGTCCAGCTTCCAGTATAGGTGGCATCTGGGTCATCAACATAGACAGTATCTCCGCCATCTGTTCTGTTCCACTGGATTCCGTCTGCCATGATGTACTCGTTGGCGCCATCTGATGTCAGAACGACTGTGCCGTTTGAAGTTGTGATATTGAACTCTCCAAGGAGGTTCCACTGTGAGCCGTTTTCCTCCTGATTCACGATTACCTCAGCGCTACCACCATCATGGTATATTATATACTTTGCATTTGTCGCACGGTTTGAGTGCGAGCTCCACCATGCATAGATGTCATATGTTCCGCCTGCAAGTGTGGGTGTAAACCTGGCAGTGGCTGAGCCATCTCCAGGGAGAAGATAATAGAAGTTATGCGCAGGCACCTTGTTCGTTGTACCTGGATAGCTTATAAGTTCTCCATGTCTTATCATTGGTCCTGTGGGAGAACCATGTACATTGTGGCATGCGATGCAGCTCTCGCGTGAGTCTGCAGAGCTGTCATAATCAGAGTCAAAGTGTTTGCTATCTATCCCGAGATGGAGCCAGTGTGAGTTTGAGATACTTGAATCATTATTCCAGAAGTTGGTGTTACTCACATCTGACGATTCCTCACCAAGAACCTCATACCTGTTGTGACAGTCAAAACAGAGGTTAAAATCCCGCCAGTAGGCATGCATATTAAATGGGGATGTTGTTTTTCTTGGCAATACCATCGCTGGCAACCCATCAATATCTTTTAATCGATAGCTGTTGTTGTAGGGTGTGATCGCGTCACCTGTGCTCTCATTAGCTTCATACGTTCGCTGAATTCCATCGATATGGGTTTTATCTGTATCATGACAGGACAGACAATCCACAACACCGCTTCGACCATGACCTGTTGCATAGAACCCATAGCTTGTATTATCACCGATGATATTGGGTGCGTAGGTGGCATTCCCGCCTTTAACAAATCTGATGGCATCAGCCATTACAATTCCATCGGCATCATCACTGAGCACAACGTAACCCGAGCTTCCAGCAGAGAAGTTCCATGTTCCAAGATAATTCCATCTGCCACCACCAACCTTCTGATTTACTCTTACAGTCTCACAACCACCATTGTAGTAAATTGTAAATGGTGCATTCGTTGCTCTTCCTGAAACATATATGGGCCACCATGCATAGACCGAGTAATTACCAGATTCTGACAGATTGGGTGTCCACGTTGCTGTTTCAGTGCCTGAACCTGCACCATTGTATCTGTAGTTGCTTCCATAATCGGTTGAGTGAGAGGATGTACTCCATGAACCAGCAAAAGAAGCTTCGGTGTTATCCACGATGACCTCGCTGTACTCTGCCTTACTATACGCCGGTTCGTCATCATGGCATCCTGCACACCACTTCTCTTTGCCTGATTTTAACGTCGTGGAAATGTTGTACACTCCACTTTCCCAGTTGGGTTTTGCTCCGATCGTGGAATCATTCACACCATCGTATGTCCCGTTCGGGCTGTGGCAGTTATCACAGCTGTGGGTTGTTGAGAGCGGTAAACCATCGTTGAAGAGACCTGTGTGGTTGCCTTTGTGGCAGCCATTTGCGCCTGTGCAGGATGTTATGTTTGGTCCCCTGGGTGCGGTTAGATGAGTATCGTGGCTGCCTGCTGCAGAGGAAGAGTATGCGGTAGGGCTGTGACAGCCTCCTGTTCCTGATCCATTACCACAGGTTACGGTGGGAGGCACTGGTGTGCGATAATAAGTAATCTGATCATTGTGGCACATGTTACATACCTTATTCTTCGCAACGTTTCCGGATCCTGCACCATAGAACTGTGTCCTTCCGCCGATACTCTGGGTAACATCTGAGAGATTATGATCAAGCTCTCCGTCTGCGTTTATGTACTTCAGGTTCAGGAGGGGAGCCTTCTCAAGGGTATCGTTGATACTCACAAGTTCTCCGTGTCTTGTCATCGCAGGAGCAGGAGAGCCATGAACATTGTGACACGCGGTGCAACTCTGTGGTGAGTCTGCTGTGCCGTTCCAGTCTGAGTCCCAGTCAGGATTGTTTCCACAGTATCCCCTTCCCTGCAGATGGATGAGGTGGGCGTTTGTGGTGTTGTTCCTGAAGTTTGTCTGGGGTGGATCCTTATGGTAGTCGCCTGTACCACTCGCATCCCCGAGGAGGTTATACCTGTTGTGGCATGAGAAACAGAGTGCAAAGTCGTTTGAGGTTTTTGGATAATCACCCCAGTTACAGTCGACTCTTGGTATCTCAAGTGAGGGGACGGTTTCATTCTCAACCTCAAGATATTTCAGCCTGAAACCAGCCTGATAGTTATCAAGGGTTGTGTTGTAGGTCTGTGAGATTCCATCGATATGCGCGGCGCTGCTTCTATTGTGGCAGTTGGTGCAGGCAATCTTATGACCGGTGGTATAGTATCCATACCGTATATCTGCTTTATACTCAAACTCACGCTGAGAACCACTCCCCACAGGCCAGGGACTCCTCTTGTAGAGCTTGATGTATTTCACAGATATGATCCTGTCAACCCTGCTCTCATCCCATCCCTCATCTTCACCTGTAAGCCATGCAGGAGCGGAAAAGATCACATCCTGACCATAGAGTATTCTCGTCCAGTTTGAAAGATCATTGCTCCCGTACACCTCCCACTTGACCGTGGAACTGGCAGATGTGTAAAGCCTGATATGGGAGACTTCTGTACTCTCTCCAAGATCAAAGACGATCTGGGATGCCCCGCTCACACTCGCACCGGTCTCAACGTCACCATCCAGCAGGTTTGTTGCATCACTGACGTTTTCCGTCTGATTTGTTATAATAGCGACGGGGCTCTGCCAGCTACCGATTAGATTCATCCCGACGATATTCGGGGCGTTTATACCGCTTCCATTCCCCATAGAGCTGGCAGGTTCTTCATCATGACATCCTGCACACCACTTCTCCTTGCCTGATTTTAAGTCTGTGCCGTTGTAGACGCCTTCTTCCCAGCTTGCCTTGGCAAGGGTGACACCATTGTATGTTCCATTCGGGCTGTGGCAGTTATCGCAGGCATGAGTCGCTGAGAGTGTGAGGTTGTCGTTGAAGCGGCTGAAGTTTCCCTCACTGTGACAGCCATCGGCACCTGTGCACGAGGATATTTTGGGTCCAAACTCGGCGGTTAAGTGGGTGTTGTGGCTGCTGATTCCGACAAAATACGATGCCGGGGTGCTGTGTGAGTGGCAGTCTGTGCATGGTGTTGAATCATTCTCTGCATGCTGTGATACCGTTGAGGGGGTCTGAACGATCCTATCGGTCGAGCCATAGAGGGGATTAACATCAACAAACCTGACAGCTATGCCTGAATCGCTGTATCCATGACATACCGCACAGATCTCACGTCCAGTGCCAGTACCAGATCGGGTGTTTGTGCTCGCTTTTAAGTTTGATACAACCTTTCTACCAAGCGGGTACCTATAGCTCCCTTTTATGAAGACCTCGTTTGTGAGTTCTGTGTTGTGTGGATCATGACAGTCGGTGCATGGAAGCTTATCACCAGGTTCAATATTTGTCAGACCTGCTGCGTTCGTCTTTATGTAGTGGCCTGATCTTGATGACTCGTAGTATCCGATCTCATCATCAGATGGCGAGCTATCATAGGATAGATCGTTTCCCTTCATATTGGCATCAAAGGCAACGTCCTGCGGGATATATCTTCCAAGCGTTGTATTGATAAAAAGCGTGTAACTGGGATCATTGTCTGCCGCAGTGCCACTGTGACAGTCATAGCATTTTATGGTAGGATCATGGACGTAGTTTGGATCTTCTGTCTGATTGAAATAAGCTTCCTCTTCACTCAGGTTTCGTGCCCAACCCGTCTCAATCCACCAGTTGTGGCACGCAGAACAGGTACCGCTTGGCGCAATCTCACCCTCAAACGTAAAGTCATGCTTCGAGCCATCCATGCCCGCCTCTGCTACAAGTATTGAGCACGGTGATAACATAATCAATAACGATGCCAGAATCCAAACATCTATCTTTTTTATCTTTCTATACATTCACATCAACCCTCTCCAGATTTATACAACAAAAAAGAGCAACGCTCCGAAGTGTAATGCAAATATCTCGATCGCAAAGATGGCGATCAGATGCAAAAATGACGCATCTCTCTGCATCTCTAACCGATCCTCGCCGACCCTCTACCTCACCACAGAGTCTCTCATGTATAAGGTATAAAAGTTGTGGTTTTTGGTGGCTGTGTTGAATAACTTTTGAGTTTCTTATTGTATCTTCTCATTTGCAGGAGGGAAAGATATGGAGATGCAGAGGAGGAATTGGAAAGAGTATGATGAAAAGCTTGTGCGGAGGGGAGAACTCTATATCTCTTTGGATTTCCTTGAGAACTGGGATGAAGAGCTGAGTAAAATGAATAGCGGTAAGGTTGGTGGATCTTTCGAGTTTCCTCAGACCTTCATCCAATTCTTGGCTTGTAGCTTTTCTTCCGTTCAGGCAGATAGAAGGCTTTATAAGAAGACTGTCCGAATACATACCAAAGCTAAAGACTATAGATTACTCCACCATCTCCATCTGTGAGAGGTTAAAGAAGCTGGATATCGATTTACCTATAGAAAATCTGGTATGAAAGTTACAGGTAGAGGAGAGTGGATCAGACATAAATGGAGAATACGTAAAGGTTGGATCAAGGTTGGCTTTGAAGGATGCGAGAACCGATGATGGGAAGATGCTTAAAGTACTGGTGAGACAGACTAAGAAGAGTATCAATGGAGATGATATAGATGCACTGTATGGAGATGGAGGATATGATAGTAAGGATAACTTCAACCTTCTTGATGAAGAGAAGATCAAGGCAATAATCAAAGACGAGAAAGAACTCATCCACAAAAGCAAAGGGGATCTCCATCAAGATCCAAGACGGTGAGAGAAATGAAGAGACTCGGATATGAAGCCCGGAGAGATAAGTATCGAATTTTTCACTGTCAGTTACGGTCTCATCTGTTACTTCAATAGCCAGAGTCTCTTTAGTGCTGATATCTACTGCTATATGTACCTTGATCCCTCCCCTGTACACTCTCCATTTTTCTCTCATCCACTCTCCACTATTTGTAACCTTTACACCAGATAGATCTACGGCTATTACTATATCGTCTTCTTCTTCCGAGATCGTCTCGGGGAGATCAAAGTTCATTTTTGATATACGTTTGAATAAAGTCGTGTAATCCGCTGTTATGTCTCGGGAAACTAAACCTGAAAGTTTCCTCAAGAATCCTTCCATTTGCCTGTAGGGAATATGAAATATCGAATATATAAATCCCATAAAAGCAACGAACTGATCTGGGTATGAGAAAGGTGCTCCTCTTTTACCAGCATTCATCTATAGCAAGTTCATCATCCCAACTATCCAGAAAACCGAGTGAGAGGTAGAGTTCTCCACGTCTGACCAACGTCTCGTTATATTCCTTCCAGTCTCTCTTATCTTCGAATTTTTACCCCCTCTCATATATTTCATTTCTTGAGCTAATGATCTCCTGATAGTGATAATAAACCCAATACCACAAAATTTACTTGTTTTTATAATTTTATCATCAAAAATACGAATAAATCTTCTCATTTAGTCAACACAGCATTTTAACCACAACCTTTATGTAGCGATCATCGTTACATCTGGTCTCTTGCGATCGTTGATCAGTTGATTTGATCAGCGGATAGCTGACTGAGCGTACCTACCTATGTGGTGTGTCACCGCTCAGTTTCGAGGTGAGAATGTGAATAAAATAGACGAGATAAAGATTTCCAGGGCGATAATTGGGAGTTATACAGAAGATTTGATGGATGCAACCGAGACAGATGTTGCTGTTGTGGGAGCAGGTCCTGCAGGCATGACTGCGGCGTACTATCTTGCAAAGAAAGGTGTGAAGACGATAATATTTGAGCGTAAACTGAGCCCGGGGGGTGGTATGTGGGGCGGTGGAATGATGTTCTCACGTATCGTCGTTCAGGATGAAGGAAAGGAGGTTCTGAATGAATTCGGCGTCTCATCAAGTAGATATGAGGATGGCTACTGGGTCGCTGACGCTATAGAGTCAACTTCAACGATCATATCAGAGTGTGTAAAGGCTGGGGCTCGTATCTTCAATCTTATGAGTGTAGAGGATGTGATGATACGGGAAGGCGATCGGATAAGCGGGCTTGTCTTAAACTGGAGTGCGGTGGAGATTGCAAATCTTCACGTTGACCCGGTCGCGATCAGGTCGAGGGTTGTGATCGATGCAACCGGCCACGAGTGTGAGATATGTAAGATCGTGCAGAAGAAGATTGGTGCAAAACTTACCACTGATACTGGAGGAGTGGTTGGCGAGAGATCGATGTGGGCAGAGATCGGAGAGGGGGAGATCCTCAACAATACGAGGGAGATCTATCCTGGGCTGGTCGTAACAGGCATGGCTGCCAATGCAGTCCTGGGCTCGCCAAGGATGGGCGCAATATTCGGCGGAATGCTTCTATCTGGAAAACGAGCAGCCGAGCTTATATTAGAGGAAATACTACTGTGAAAAAATAGAAAAGAAAGTGAAAAATAGAAGAGAAAGGAGTAGGGTAAGTCAACACTGCAGATAAAGATCGAGCCAGCCATCATCACAATCCACAATAGATCTCGATCCACAGTAGATCTGCAGCCGGCGCAGGTCCCTCCCAGAGTCGTGTGGTACAATACTCTTATCAACGATAGCAGAATAAAAAAGACGAGTATGTTCACGATAATTACGGGCAGTCAGTTTGGAGACGAGGGTAAGGGCAAGGTTGTGGATCTTTTGGCAGACGAGTACGACATGATAGTCAGATTCCAAGGTGGTGATAATGCCGGGCATACCATCATACATGAGGGTGAGAAGTTCAAGCTTCATATCATTCCATCTGGCATCCTCTCACGACCCCGCCTCTTGATTGGACCTGGCGTGGTGATGAACCCTGAAATTCTTATTCAGGAAATTGAGATGCTCTCAGAGAAGAATATCATAATCAAGCCTGAGAAGCTTGGCATCGATGCCAAGACAAGCATCATAATGCCGTACCATATACGACTCGATGAACTTGGCGAGGCGGTACGAAGCGAGAAGATCGGCACAACAAGGCGTGGAATCGCATACGCATACATGGACAAGGTTGCAAGGGACGAAGTACAGCTATCAGACATAGTTGATGAGAAAAGATTCAAAAAACGCATAAATGAGGTTTTGCCACAGAAGAGAAGACTTATAAAGAGCTTTGGCGAGGATTTAGACGAGTATTTAGAGACAGAGGAGGAAGGATGGGTGGATAGATACGTGGAGATAGGAAAAAAGCTCAAGTCCTATCTGACCGATGTATCGCGTGAGGTGAATGATGCACTATCGAGTGGGAAGAAGGTGCTTGCAGAAGGTGCACAGGGAACCCACCTTGATCTTATTCACGGAACACAGAAGTATGTAACATCTTCAAGCACCATCGCAGGATCAGCCTGCACAAATCTCGGTGTTGGCCCAACCCGTGTGACAGGCGTCATAGGCATCGTCAAAGCATACATAACACGTGTTGGCGAAGGCCCACTCCCAACAGAACTGCATGATGAGACCGGTGACAGGCTACGTGAGAGAGGCGGCGAGTACGGCACCACCACAGGGCGACCCCGTCGATGCGGCTGGCTCGACCTCCCACTCCTGCGCAAATCGGTCAACCTCAATGGATACACAGAGATCGTACTGACGAAACTCGATGTTCTCACCGGGCTGAACCCCATAAAAGTATGCCACGCGTACAAACACAAGAACAAGAAATTTGAATATCCACCACACGAAACACATATACTTTCTGAATGCACTCCAGAATACACCGAGTTTGAAGGATGGAATGAGAAAATAAGCGATATTCGCAACTATAATGACCTCCCAGAGAATGCAAAAACCTACATCGAACAGATCGAAGAGATAGTATCAATACCTGTGACCTACATATCAGTTGGACCTGACAGGAGAGAGATGATCAAAAAACCAGATCTGTGAGGAGATATCAGATCACTCAAAGAATGCACCAAATCTCTTCATCAGCTTTTGACATACCATTTTACATACCATTTTAAACTCTTCTTTAAACTCTTCTTACCCTCTGTGATGTGGTGGTACTTCCTGCTTGATCCCTTCCCAACCACCTGCCACGAGGAATGACTGACGTAAAGATCTCTCTTCCATTGGTTCCTGAGCTTCTCTCACTTCTTCTCTTTGATCCCTTTCAAGCCAGAGAGACAAGATGTGAGCTGGTTTGGGAGGTGGACGTGTCCACTTAACATAGACGCTACCTCAACCGATTATAATAAAGCATAAAGAGCTTACAGAACAAATTTCAGTTTTTAACAGGATTAAAAGAGTTAATTGATCAGAAGAATATCTTTATCCTCTCTTTTAGTCTTGCATGAAATCTCTTGGGTGGATTTCATGCTCCGAAAGGACTGATCGCTCAAATTCCAGATCTAGGCTTTTCAGCGCATCTATAAGCCAATGGGCTTTATCAGCGATGAATTTTGGCTTGTTCTCGCAGAACTTTAGCACTTCTCTGAGAAAAGACCTTGTAACAAGATAATTCCTGTTTGTATAAACTCTAATCAGAATTAACTCATTTCTTTCCACATCCACAGCAGAATAAACATAGTACACCTTTTTATTTGATTTAACAACTGTTTCGTCTAATGTTATCAGGTATCTTTTCTTCTTCTCTGATGCAACAGGCGGTTTCTCTTCAAACATTCCCTGTTCCAAACAGAGGTCTATATGGACCGGATGAAGCCAGAGAGAGAATTCTGGCAGTCCTCCCCCAGAGAAGACGTCTGAATACAGGTTGCAACACCGGGAATCTCAACCTATAAAAGGCACATTACTCCTCTCAAACACCCGCAACCTCAACTCTTCAACAATTTCCCTTACCCTCGGCATAAATAAAAAATAGTTTCCCGTATTTATAATCATCTGATGTGGACGGGTCTGGAGCTCAAAAACAACAGAGATATAAACGCATGTGAGTAACAGGGATATACTCAGGATTAAAAGTCCACTGGATAGATTGTTTGAAAATAAGAAAGGAGTGTAAAGGATGATTGAGGAACGTTTTATAGAGAATAAGACTTCATCCAGATTGATGTATATACGAAGTAGCTCAGATACACTGCCAAAATGGAGATGATATACGAAGTTCGTATATCCTGCAGAATGGAGATGATATACGAAACATTTTGTGAACGAGTTGTCCGAAAATGCGGGCGATGGGGTTGAGGAGGTAAAGGAATGATAAATGTGTATTTGCCCATACATTCACTTCAAGGGTCTGAAATTCCATTATACATACTCTGGGAGCGTTCTGAAAATATTGATTTAATAGAGATTGAATATTCGGAAGAGATAGAAATTAAAGAAATTTACAATGTAAGTGAAGGAAATTTCAGATTGAAAGATAACATTCTTTATGTTGATAAAGTAGATGTGAATGGATATTTGGGCATTAAATTTATATCTAAATTAAATGAGCCTAGTACTAAAAAAGATGTAGATATATCTATTTATAAAAATAATCAGATTATTTATAGTGAGAAAAAATCTATAATTCTATTTAGACCGGATATAACTCTATATGAGGCACCCAACCACATATCACTTGAAGTTTTAGGAGACCAAAATATAATAAACATATCTAATAAAATAAAAATTGCAAATAGGGGCAGAGGAACTGCGATATTGAGATTGGAATGTTCTGATAGCTCAGATATAAAAATTTTTAATCCTATGGGAATTGAAGAATTTAGAAAGAATTTCTGGGATGATGTAGAGCGGAAAGCATCAAAACTTAGAGTAAAATTTCCGGAATATAATGAATTATTGGTTGGATTTGTTGAAATGGGAAAAAATCCCCCTATATTTAAAAAAGATGAACTTGAAAAATTAAAAATATTATTTAATGGATTATTAAATGCTTTTGAGGAAGATGAGGTTTTTCTCAGAGACTTCGCCAATGTAATCTTAACATCTTATCTCAAAAATATATCAATTGTAACTGAGTTAGAGAGTTTTCTAATTTATTTAAGAACAGTATACGAGAATAAAATAATCTTTATGGATGCTATTAATGCTATCAAAGTTTCTACGACTCCTATGAAACTATCGGCGAAATTATACATAACGGACCTAGCATATAATGAATATAAACCAATAGAATTGGATAATATTACTATTAAAGCTAATAAAGAGTATGTAATACCTGTATATCTTCTCTTCGATTTTACTTCATCCGAAAAAGAAGGTGAATAATAATGGATCCATCTATATTGGTATCTACTGCTGGAAAAGCACTCGTTGAGGGAACTATTAGAAAGATGATGAAAAAATCAGAAAATATAGATGAAACCCTTGGTGAGGATTTTAAGATTCTTGGAAGAGAAATGAGGGTTGAATGTCCACAATCAATTCAGAATTATTCAGTAACATTTGAAACGAAAGTCTCGGGATTGCATCTTCTCCCGAAAAAAAAGAAGTTTAATTTTGGAAAGGTTAGGAGAGTTACCCTTAGACCTATTATGTCACTTCAAAGCATTCCTGATGCGATATCCTATGTAGAAAATGGATTTGAAATAAGTTTAAACAAGTTAGAGCGCGATATCATATATTTGTTAGATATAGAGTATTTTATAGATGACAAAAAATTTATTGATTCTTTAGTAAATAGAAATGTAGCAAGAGAATCATTGGATGATGAAACTACAGAATATTGGCTAGTGGCACAGCTCAAGCACTTAGATGTCTTAAAACAGAACTTTGGGTACATTGAACTTAAAGATCTCGACTTTAGCGTAGATGTATCCGTATATAATGAGATAAAAATGAAAGTTCCGAGTGTTTTTAAAAAACAACTGGATATTGCTGTAAAAATACTGAGTAAACATCATGGAGGAAGAGGCGAACAATTTAAACTTTTAGCTCAACTTAGACAACTTCAGCACGCCCAAAAAGAAAAGTACTACGGAGAAATTTTTGACATAATAGACGAAATCCAAGAAATCTTTTCACCCTACACTTTCAGTAGTTTTGTTGATGTAAAAAAGGATTTTCAATATTACGATTGTGAAAGAGGTAAAGATTTCTACGAGACTTTGCCTTTTCCAACATGGCCAAAATCTATGAAAGTTATTAGTCGAACAGATGTTAATTTCAATAGACCTGCTGTAGATGGAATGTTAATATTTAAAAAGAAAGATTTCTTAAAAGAGATTGGAAAAATTTTTGGGAAAGGTGATTAAGTGTCCCTGTCGCCCGCAATTCTCCGCTCGCTGTCGCTCGCTTCGGTGTTATCGCACTCGGACAACAGGTGGATATATGGCTTCGCTACGCTTCGCCTAAATTTGCTCCGCTTCCGCTCCACAAACTTCACACATCCCCGGAACGTTATATGAAGTCTCTTGCGGTTGCCTTCCATCATAGAACATCATCATCATAATAATGATCATTTTTATATTTTTCCAGTTGAAATAAAGGGGTTGGTGGTTAGGGCTTATGCCGCTTTATCCTCGAACCACCTGGCGGCAGAAACCTGGCTATCAGATGAGGAGCACAACCAGCCTTTATCGCGACTGAATCGCCAGCCCAATCAAGAAATATCCGATATATCTTCTTTGCAACATCATTCTGATTAAACTCGCCAGGTTCAACCTCCACAAAACAATCAGCTCTCTTCTCAATCACACCAGGTGGTCCACCAATACACATACCATCCTTCACCCCAACAGCAATCCCAACGCCACTCTTCATGTAATTTCGCTTCCCGCGAATAACAAACGATCCCTTCGGCAGAAATTCACCATGCTCAGGAGTCTTTGAGACCTGCTGAGGAAGCACCCAGTAACACTCACCAACGGCCTGCCCCGACTTCCAAACGATAGAGTGCGAGACCGTGAACTCTGCCACCTCCTTTAGCGTGGTCAAAGGCACCTCTTTCCCCTCGGTCTTTATAATCACGGCAGGCGATCCAGGATACTGTGTGTGAAAGAACATATCCCTCTTCTCCATATACTTCTTAACGATAAGCTCATTCGTATCAGAATCCCGCCCCCCTACCACAAGAAAACCATCTGAAGAGACGAACCACTTGAACCGCTCATACCACCTCTCCTTCCTACGAAGAGGCTTCACACTCCTCTTCTTCACCCCAGAACCATCAACCTCACCCCTCTCCCCCCTCTCAGCCCTCTCAATCATCTTACTCGTTCTTTCAAGAGCGACAAGCGCCCCCTTGATCTTTGAAGAGAACTTCTTAGCACGCGCGTAATAGGCGGATGCATTCTGCTCAACAGTGAGACGACTATCCACACTCACACGAAGACCGTCAATAACCACAACGATGCTCCCAGTCTCAGGGTCAACCGACTCAATCGCCTTTCCAGAACCAAGAGACGCATCCTCAAGAATCCTCTTAATCTCCACCCACGAGTACCCCTTCTCTCTTGCATCTCTCACCCCAGATAGGATCTCTTCAAAGAGACCGTACTCCTGGTAGATCACATCACCTATACGAGAGAGCCTCTCCTCTTCCGCCTTGAACCTTCTGATGGCATCCTCCTGCTGGAGCAAGCGACGCTTATACAAACCAGACCGATCAACCTTCCCAGCACCCTCCTGATCACCCTCCTGAGAACTCCCGACCCTCTCTTCTTTTGTCTCTCCAACCATTCTCCAGTAATACTCATCAAGAGCCTCATTGAAGGTGGAAAAATACTTCTTCTCAAAATCCTCGTACAAAGAAAGCTCAAAAGGTAGAGCATCAAGAAAAACACCATCCTGTACGACGATATGCGGCTTAAGCTTACCTGAGAGAAGAGGTGAGAGCATCTCCACAATCGCCCTGTGGATACTCTCACAATCCGCAGCAGAGACCATATCAGACGCCATCTCCTTCTCAATTCCTGCCCGGAGACATACCTCTTCAGAGAGCAAGCCCCCCATGTTCAACCGCGTAGCGATCGTGCGCACCACGTCACCACTCGACGCAGCAAAGACCCTCGCAAGCTCGTCCACACCAAGATCGAGCGGGTTGACCTGTCGTCTTGGGAGCTCGTACACCTCCCCACCCCGAACGACTCGATCCCGATAACTGATCGACCTCAACGGAAGAATGATACGTTCATCAGCATCCATAAGGATAACATTGCCCCGTGCAAAGAACTCACAGAGCAGAACCTTCCTCTCACCACCACGCTCGATACCGAGCTTAACGATCCGATCAAAATCATGCTGCAAAACCTCAGTAATCCTCCCACCAGAGAGATGCTTCCTAAGCGACATCGGAAACGCCCCGGCTACCCGCTCAGCCTCTCTCGGATGCCTTGTCAGGTGCATCCGCTCTCCAGCCACGATCACAAGATCACGCATGCCACCCTCAACCGACCGCAACCTCAGCCGCAGCTCGTCAGACGAATGCTGGTAAATCTTCCCGATCCTCGCACCGAGAAGAGAGTCTGAAAGCTCCCTCACGAGAGCGGCAAGATCAACACTTGAGATACCCTGCTTCATAATAGACCAGAAGAAGATACCCGACCACAGGCTTTAAAGCTTTAACTGCAGAATCGAAGAGAGCGATCCATCCCTTCAGAGAAGAGAGGAGGTATGGCGTCCGGACCGGGATTTGAACCCGGGTCGAAGCCTCGACAGGGCTTCATGATAGGCCGCTACACTATCCGGACAGAACAACGTTATTTATAGAAACACCACAACGATTCTTCCAGACTTAAAGCTTTTGGATCCATGCAGCAAGCTTATCTATCTCCGATGATTATCTATCTCCGATGAGCGTCTTATATGGTTATTGGTTGGAGAGTTTTCTCTTGTGAGATCGGATGAACTCTTGAAGATTCGATTGATTGCTGATTATCAGTTTGGGCGTGGCATGGGCAGGCTGCTCTTTCCAGACGATGTTACCGTGACTCACTCCAGAACAGGGCGCATCCGTCAGATATTCGAGGGTGGGAAGCGACTGGCAACGCTCCGTGCTCGTGATGGCATGCTCACTCTCAGTATCCGTGGTGCTGTAAAGCTTCACACGTCCACTTCATACCCTACGCTGCGGGTTGTTGCCAGTGGTGAAGCAGCGCCCTTTGTCGCTGAGGGCAGGACTCTCTTTGCAAAGCATGTGATCGACGTCGATCCAGAGATTCGTTCAGGCGAGGAGGTCCTGATTGTGAACGAGTCAGATGACCTGCTCGGTGTTGGAAAAGCACTGCTCGCACCTGCTGAGATGCTCTCTGCCATGCGTGGGGTTGGTGTAGAGACACGCTCTGGTGTGGGAAAGATCGAGGAGTGAATGGCTGCAGACTCTTCTATCTCAACACGACAAGTTTTAAGTAGAGTCATCTGTAAGTAAGAGGTTATACTTTCGGGTGACGATTCGAATGGCAGATTTTAGAGTTGTAATCTCAGACCCTTCAACTGGGAAGTCATATCAAGTTGAGGTGAGCGGAAACCAGGCAAACAAGTTCATAGGACATAGAATAGGTGACATGATTGAAGGGGATGCTGTCGGACTTGGTGGCTACACCTTGAAGATCACAGGCGGAAGTGACCGAGATGGCTTTTCCATGCGCCCTGACCTCCCGGGGTCAGCAAGGAGAAAGTTACTCGTCTCAAAGAGCATAGGTTTCAAGCCTAAAAGAGCGGGGTTGCGCAGGAGAAAGACTTATCGCGGCAGGGAGATATCGAGCGAGACCGGTCAGATAAATCTTGTGGTAGTCGAACGTGGCAGGAAGACGATAGAGGAGATGCTCACCCCACCACAGGAAGAGACAGAAGCAGATACAGAAGAAAAGAGAGACAGTGACTGAAAAATCATCATAACAGGTTGATAACAGGTTGAGAAATCCGGTGTTGATCAGAATTTTCGTTACAGGTTCTGGTTGGGCTCGTGGTCTAGGTGGTTATGACATCGCCTTTACACGGCGAAGGTCCGGAGTTCGAATCTCCGCGAGCCCATACTGCACTGAATGAGTTGATCGGCTATCTAAACAACTCTCTTCCAAGGGGTATTGATTACTGACCACAAATCTTATGCATGAGAACAAAATACGGTTGGTGGTTACTTACTAAGATTATCAGGAGATGAATATGACCGTAACAAAAGAGGATGTGGTCTCGGCAGTTGAGGAGGGCAATATAAAGTTTATCTGGTTGTGGTTCACAGATATCGTGGGTGTGTTGAAAGGTGTTGAGATAACGAGAGACGAGCTTGAAAGTGCACTCGATGACGGAACCGGTTTTGATGGCGCTTCCATTGATGGGTATCAGGATATTGAGGAGAGCGACATGGTTGCGATGCCAGATCCTTCCACGTTCCAGATCCTTCCACTCAAACCGAATAAACCGAATGATACTGCTCGGACTGCACGGATGTTTGTGGATGTGCTAACCCCTGATAGGAAGCCCTATGAAGGCGATCCGAGATACGTTTTGAAGAGAAACCTTGAGCGAGCAGCAAAGATGGGGCTTAAGATGTTCGTTGGACCTGAACTTGAGTACTTCTACTTCAAGAGTTCAAAGGCTCCTGAAGTACTTGATTACGGTGGGTACTTTGATCTGACGCCACTTGACCTTGCAACCGAGTACCGTAAAGAGACCGTGATCGCCCTTGAGAAGATGGGAATCCATGTGGAGTATAGCCATCACGAGGTTGCGCCAAGCCAGCACGAGATCGATCTCAGATACACTGATGCACTTACAATGGCAGACCATGTGATGACGTACCGACTCGTTGTCAAAGAGGTTGCTCAGAGCTTTGGTGTCTATGCAACCTTCATGCCAAAACCGATCTTCGGTGAGAATGGATCAGGTATGCACATTCACCAGTCACTCTTCAAGGGTGATCGCAATGCATTCTTCGATCCCGATGGTGAATACAGTCTTTCAGATATTGCAAAAGCCTATATCGCTGGACTACTACGCCACTCCCGCGAGATCTGCTCTGTCTATGCGCAGAGCGTGAACTCTTACAAACGACTCGTACCCGGGTTCGAAGCACCTGTATACATCGCGTGGGCTCGGCGGAACAGATCAGCCCTGATCAGGGTGCCGATGTACCAGCCAGGAAAGGAGCTTGCAACACGGATAGAGTACCGCGCTGCCGACCCAGTCTGCAACCCATATCTCACGTTCGCCGTGATGCTTGCCGCTGGACTTGAAGGCATTGAGAAGGGCTACGAGTTGCCAGATCCACTTGAGCGGAACCTATACAAGATGACCGAATCAGAGAGAGAAGACCTCGGCGTTGAGAGCCTCCCTGCAAGCCTTGGCGAGGCGATCGCAGAGACCGAGAAGAGCGAGCTTGTACGGCAAGCACTCGGAGACCACACATTCGAAAGATTCATCTCAATGAAGAAACACGAGTGGAACGACTACCGAATACAGGTCACACCATACGAGATCGAAAAATTCCTGCCAGTGATGTGAACGGGTCAGTTTTCTGCATTTTGATGCACGGCAGCAGGGACGTGATGTGCATGCCGTAACAAGGATGCTGCAAAAGTATCATGGGAAATAAACCGGTGTCGATTTGGCTGCTACCATTTAATGTTAGTCGTGGTTCTTGCCATTTTGCCATTCAGAGCGTTTCAATCCATTCCACGATCTTCCTGCCAGTATCGGTCGGATAATAAATCAGGAGCAGTTGAGTGCAATCAAGGAGGAGCTTGTTGATGCGGGCATGAGAGCGAGTGTCAGACTCGTAAGAAGCATACCGTTCAAAGAGATACTCAGGGTCGATGAAACGGAGGAAGATATTTCTCTGATCGTGATCGGATCACACGGGAAGAGCAACGTCAAGGAGATGCTTCTTGGCTCTGTCTCTGAGAAGGTCATAAGAAAATCCAAAAGACCTGTTTTAGTGGTGAAGAGGTAAGAGACTGGATCTAGTAACAGTGATCATGTGCTTGCCACAACCATCATGAATCATGACTCCGGTGCAGTACTGGATATACATCGCAATGCGGGTTTCAGAGGATGTTGCGATCGTTACCAGAGACACCCTTTTTACGATTCTATAATGGGCGACAGACTTAGAAAGAAGATGTTAGTATTTAAATATAGACACATAATAAATGAGGTGATATAATGCTACGTGGATGTAGTTGTTGTTCTCCAAGGGAAGTGAAGCGGGCAGTTGTAAATATCGGAGATGTTACCGTCGGTCTTGCAAAGCTGGACCGGGTCTTTGAGGAATTGTACAACTTGTACGACTCTAAAAAGAGTCTTGGTGATGTTGATGGTGAAAAGATTGTAGATTTGGCATCGTTTTACAATTTTATTCCTGATAATGCGGTTGGCGCGTATGCTGAATCGCTACTGAAAGAATACAGGAAATTCTACAGAGATAAGGAGGGTACAGCGGCATGAAATTTGTTGAGAAGATTCGGATCAAGCGAACCATGTCGTGCATCGCAGATCCGACAAGCTTGCCATCGCTATCGCTCAGGTCACTTAGCATCGGATAGAATGCTTCGGTACCACTCAATATCGCTTTCGGCAACTTCTTTTATAAGCAAAGAGGACGAGGAGGTATATGCTACAGGTTATATCTGAAACCTCTCTTCTTGCTCTTCTTGTTCTCTTCTTGGATTGAAGACAAAGCCTTAAGCCTGTGGGAGTTAATCACCTTTGTGGCAGATGAAGGTTGTGCGTGATCCTGTGCATGGGTATATCCAGCTTGGAGAGAGTGTGATAAGGCTTATCGACACACCGCCTTTCCAGCGGCTTCGCCGGGTGCGCCAACTTGGTTTTTCCTATCTTGCATATCCTGGTGCCAATCACACCCGTTTCGAGCACAGTCTTGGTGTCTACCATCTTGCATGTCAGCTCACGCATTTGATAGATGATGTGGGTGTGAGAAGGGAGGTGGAGATTGCGGCATTGCTCCATGATATTGGACATGGTCCGTTTTCACATACAACTGAGGAGATCATCTGGGGTTGGACGCGAAGGAGACATACTGACGTTGAAGATATCCTTGCAGAGCATTGTCTTGCAGAGGTGTTTGAAGCAGATGGGATCTCGCCAAAAGAGGTCGTGAGACATATCAGGGGTGAGACCTATGAGAGTCAGATACTGGTAAGCGAGATAGATGTTGACCGCATGGACTACCTTGTCAGGGACTCTCATTACACCGGCGCTGCTTACGGGTTAATCGACGACGAGAGGCTGCTTCATGTGATGCGTTTTTATGGAAAGAGGTTCGGAGTGGAGCGTGGGGGATTGCAAGCGGTGGAGGCACTGCTCATATCACGCTTTCTCATGCATCCAACAGTGTACTATCACCACGTGAGCCGTATAGCAGAGACGATGTGCCAGAAGGCGATCGAGTGTATGCTGGAGGGGGGTGAGCTTGGGGGTGAAGAGCTCCGTCTGATGGATGATACAACCCTCTTTGCGAGGTTTGCGAGTTCTCTTCTTGACTATCCACGCGAGATTGCGGAGAGGCTGAATGATAGAAGGCTTTTCAAACGAGCCGTGTACACTGGGTTTGAAGATCTGCCAGGGGATATCTTGAAGTATCGGAGGCATAGGAGGAGGTTTGAAGAGGAGATAGCGGAGATGGCAAAGATCGACCCTGGCTATGTGATAGTGGACATACCTCCACCACCAGAGATATCTGAGAGTAAGGTCCAGATAATAACTCGTGAGAGAACGATTCCGCTTGAGAAGGTATCGCCGATCGTGGCAGCCCTTGAGAGATCACAGCGCAAGAACTGGCGACTCGGAGTATACACACCGCCAGAATATAGAGAGGAGGTAAGACGAGTTGCAAGGGATGTATTCCAGATAAGAAGAGAGGCAAGGCAGTACCGACTCGACGATCCACTATAGTGCGTTGATGTGTGATGATCGAGGTTCTCTTCAGTGCTCTCTGGCTTATGCTTCCTGCGTATGTCGCAAATCCGATGGCTGTCGTCTTTGGCGGGGGCAGGCCGATCGATCTTGGCAGGAACTTTCTTGACGGGAGGCGTCTTCTTGGAGATGGTAAGACGTACAGAGGTCTTCTGGGCGGTCTTGTCTGCGGCGTCTTCATCGGGTTTGTGCAGATGAATACTCTTCTCAGTTATTATCTGGGAGCGCATACGCTCTCTGTTGTGTGCACGCTCTCGATCGGTGCGCTCATGGGCGATCTCTTTGAGAGTTTTATCAAACGAAGGCTTGGGCTTCAGAGGGGGGCGGAGCTTCCTCTTGCAGATCAACTCGATTTCGTTGCCGGTGCCTTTCTGCTCACATATCTTCTGGATCCTCTCTGGTTCACAGCGAACTTCACCCCGGTAAAGTTGTTAATAGTGCTTGTGACAACCCCTATTCTTCACAGGATAACGAACATCATCGGGTATCGGATGAAACTGAAGAAGGAGCCCTGGTGAGATACCCGTTCTTTCGTGCAATTCTCTTGAGCGTTCTGTGTACGCCACTGCTGTACTGTGCTGCCTTCTTCTCTCTGTACGAGAGCTCTGGTGGCAAGCCGAGTGCCTCTGCAGCTCTCCGCAGGATGTACTTTCGAATCCCGTCTCTCACTTTCAACTCTACAGGTATCTCCTCTGCAAATTCTACCAGTTCCGGGTCGAGAAATGGGAGCTGAAGTCCGATGGAATGGGCTCTTGCAACGCTGTAGTCTCGCTTGAGACCGTGCTCGGCAAGCTTCAAGAGGTCTCTTCTCAGTTCTTCTTCGAGTTCTCCAGGGTTCATCGTCTCGTAGCGCCTGTAACCTGCAAAGAGCTCATCGGCTCCCTGCCCCGTCGCAATCGTTTTAAAGCCTCTTCTCTCCGCTTCTCGTGCAGCGACGTAGAGCGGCAGGGCTATGCCAAGATCAAAGAGGGATCTTGATCCAAGCAGAGTTATCACGTGAGGGAGGATCGCTTCAAGCTCGTACTCGCTTAAGAGATAAGGGTGTAATCGATCTCCCAGTCCAAGAACCCTTGCAGCCTCGACCGATGCTCTCTCGTCGTGCGAGCCACTCATGAAGACCGAGAAGAGTTCAACCTCAGAGACGCCCGCGTGAAGGTGTGCAATTAGACTGCTATCGAGACCCCCAGAGAACGCAATAGCAGTTCTCTTCTGATTCTGAGCGAGCCTAACAACAGACCCCGATAGCAGATCTGACAATCGGATGATACACTCCTCGCACTCCACTCTGCAGGTTATATTCTCTGCCATCGGTTTCGTTCTCACTCTCCTCTCAATCTTCACTTGCTAAATTCGCTTGCTAAAGCTATTAATTCTTTGCCAGCAAAAGCTTCTTTTATTGGGAGTGTGTTCTTTGGTGGTTGATTGTGATGGCGAAGAGTAGAGTTACCAAGTGTGTTTCGTGTAATGTTGATCTTGTTGAACCCGGCTTTGTGAGGTTTCCCTGTCCGATCTGCGGAACTGAGCTTGGCAGGTGCAGGATGTGTCGGCATCAGAGCATTCCATATTCGTGTCCTTCATGTGGCTTTGAGGGGCCGTGAGGTGATCGTTGATGGGTGAGGTTGTTGCGACTATAAGAGTGATGCCAGAGTCAACTGAGACTGACCTTGAGGTTTTAAAGAGAGAGATATCTGAGGTGATGCCTGTTGGCGTGCGTTTATCAGGCTTTGCAGAAGAACCTGTTGCTTTCGGACTTAAGGCTCTGATCGTGACGGTGGTGCTCGGAGATCTTGAGGGCGGTACCGATCCTGTGGAATCGGCGATTGCAGGCGTTAAGGGTGTTGAGAGCTTACAGGTGACCGAGGTTGGAAGGGCACTGTGAGACCATCTCTTGATGAGTATTTCATGGATATTGCTCGTGTGGTGGCACGGAGATCGACCTGTCTTCGAAACCAGGTTGGTGCTGTGATCGTCAGGGATAAGCGGATCCTCTCGACAGGTTATAACGGTGCTCCGCATAATATGACGCACTGCCTTGCGATCGGGTGTGTGCGTGAGGATGAGGGGGTTGCTTCTGGAACCCGTCATGAGCTCTGCAGGGCTGTGCACGCCGAGCAGAACGCCATTATACAGAGTGCGCTTCACGGCGTGAGTATCGAAGGCGCCACTCTCTACTGTACACACCAGCCCTGTGTGCTCTGTGCCAAGATGCTGATAAACAGCCATATCAGACGCGTCGTCTTTGAAAAGTCTTACCCTGACGCTGATGCGCTCAGGTTCTTCGAAGACGCGGGGGTGGAAGTGGTAAGGTTTGGGAGCGATTGAGGTGGTAAGAGTGAGGGTTCATCTCAAGACCTATGGTTGCACCGCGAATCAAGCAGACTCTCGACGAATTCTTAGCATGGTAAGAGGGCTTGGGCACACGATCTCCAGCGAGGTGGAAGCTGACGCTGTGATCGTTAACACGTGTACGGTCACCGGGCAGACTGAGAGGAAGGTGATGAGAGAGATAGATCGTTTGATTGGTGCTGGGATGGATGTTATCGTTGCAGGATGCATTCCAGCAGCACAACCAGAAGAGCTCAGAGACCTCGATATCCTGGGGAGTGTTACTCCAAAGAGCCTTGACAGGATCAGGCGACTGCTACCAGATGATGGAGGTGTGAGTGCGAGGGAGCGTGAGAGGTGTAGCTCTGAACCGATCATACCTGAGAACGCCGCGGTTGCACCGGTGGAGATCGCCACGGGCTGCGTTGGAAGGTGTTCCTACTGCATAGTGAAGCGGGCAAGAGGAGATCTTCAGAGCAGACCCATTGAGGAGATCGTTGAAGAGGTCTCCAAGCTTGTCGCAAGCGGTGTCTGGGAGATTCAGCTAACATCCCAGGATACAGCGTGTTATGGCTGGGATACTGGATCGAGCCTCCCTGAGCTCTTATCTGAACTCTCAAAGGTTGGAGGTGATTTTCGGATCAGGATCGGCATGATGAACCCTGCCACTGCACGAAGTATCACTGACGAGCTGATCGAAGCCTATCGATCTGAGAAGGTCTACAAGTTCCTCCATCTCCCGGTCCAGAGCGGCTCTGAGAAGGTCCTAATCGATATGAGAAGAGAGTACAGCGTGAAAGACTACCAGATGATAAGTCGTCGATTCACTGATAACTTTCCACTCGGTGTCGTCTCAACAGATTTCATCGTTGGCTATCCGACCGAGACGGATGCAGACTTCTTGAAGACGCTCAAGCTGCTTCGAGAGATGCAGCCCTTGAAGGTCAACATAACCCGCTACTCGAAGCGCCCCCACACAGATGCAAGCAGGCTTCAAGATCTTCCAGAACGGGTTAAGAAGGAACGGTCGAGACGACTGACAGAAGAGCATCTGAGAATCGCAAGAGAGATCCTAAGCCGATACATAGGCGAAGTCTGCAAGGTTACAGTGACCACAAGGGGAAGAGATCATACGAGCATTGCACGGGACGATAACTACCGATACATCGTGATAAAAGAGAGACTACCACTCGGATCACGCCACACAGTCAAAATAACAGGCGCAAAGAGCACGTATCTGATAGGCGAACGAGTCACACGTGCCACCTAACTTATAGCTTATGATTTATAACTTATAATATATTTAATTGATTATTAAAATATAGTACACCACCAAACAAAAAATAGAGAGGAAAACATGACAAATCTTCTTTTATCTGCAGAAAAACCTGACTCGTTTAAATTTCTCTTGAAGTACGTTCTTAAAAACCTTTTTAAAAACTTGTATGGGGCTTTAACGATTTCTCTCTATAGCCCTCAACCAATCGAGTCCTATTCTGTATTCCGGAGAGTTTTTCTTTGCTCCCATCTCCTTTAGCGTCTTCATAGCTTTGTTGAAAGCATCCTTCTCCGATCTATCTATCCATATTTGAAGTATTTTCCCTTCTTTTTAGGATTGGCTCTGTAGTGTTTTGTAACAGTTAAGCTGTATTCTGTTCTATATCCTGCAAACTCACCTGAAATACCTTCATCCTTGAGTAAAGAGAATGAACAGGCTGTGCAGAGCAAGCTTGACTTCTTCATCAATTTTTCTATGATTTGAGATAACTATCGCTAAATGACCTTCCTTCTCTTCAACGTACTGAGCTGATAAAGATTGAAGCTGAAACATCCGGGAATGGTAGATAGATGCGGTTGTTGTCTCAAATTTCTCTTATGAGTTCATAATCAACATCGGTCTTTCAACATCTGTCTTTAAATGTATAGTATCAGACCAAACATTTCTTAACTAGCAAGTACAATTTACCTGTATGGGACGAAGACCTGAAAAAGAAGTTGTTAAGTGGCTGACCTTGGAAGAGCTAAAGCGAAGAGATTCGAAGTAGAAAAGTATGCGCTAAAGTCCTGAGAAGGCTTTTCTTCGTCAAAGAACTCTACGAAGGAGCAGTTGTTCCAAAAGAGCAGCTAAAGAGGTGGGGGTGAGCAGAGTCATAGGCTATGTATGGCTTGAGAAGTGGAACGAGAAAGGATTGGAAGGACTTAAGCCGAAGCCGGATATGCGTCTGCTATCTACTGTGTGCATACTCTATTCTCCTATATTCAGACAAATAATAGAGAACGATCCCTGCTATAGTGGCTCCGATAGCCCCGCCAATTATTCCCACAAACCATGGATTGTTCAAATCAATCATCGTGCCCTCTTTTAACGATTTAATTTAACTCTTTAACTCTATGTATCCGTTGTCGGCGTTTACGTGGATTTTTTCTCCGTTTTTGATCGTTTTGAATGGGTCTTTTTCTGGTTGGTCTACGAGTGGTATGTTTGATATTATTGCTCCGACTGCTACGATCGGTTCGGTCTTGGTGTTGATCATTGCTGCTGGTGCGACGTTCTTCTTCTTGAGCTGGTAGATTACGTATGAGCTGACGGTTGAGCCGATTCCTCCGGGGAAGATGAGGACTTTTCCACTGATGCTCTTGCCTTTGAGTGCTGATCTTTTCTCGGTTATTATTCCTGTTTCTGGGTTGACTCCTCCGAGAAATGATATCGGTTCGGTGGTGATGAGGGCGTTTCCAGTTGCTTTTCCTCTTGATACGCGATGGGCTTTGATCTTCATTTCTTTTCTCCTGTGAGTGCTCTTTCTATGCATTCTTCTGTTCTTCTGAGTGTGCACTCCACGCCGCAGATCTTTGGCACGTAGTTCAGGGCTTTTCCTGAGTTCACCATCATGCATTTGAATCTTTCGCTTGCTGGTGATACTACCATGCAGGTGTCGCAGAAGAGTTTTGCACCGCTTCTTCTTATCTCTTTCACCTCTTCCTTGTGTTCTCGTGCGAGTCTTCGTGAGGTGAATATCCATAGCTCTCTTTTGACTTCTCTTTCTTTTAGCAGTTCTGCAAGTCTTGCAAGCTCTTTTGGGCCTGTGTGTGGACATCCGATTGCGATCAGCTCGGGTTCACAGTGGTGGTTGTAGACCTCTCTTATCTCGCTCCATTCAATCGTTATCGTCTCTCGTGGTTCTCTGTAGAGCTCTGACTCGGGTGTGAGTTTTTTTACGTGGTAGAGTGCTACCGAGCCTGTTGCTGCCATTGCAGCGCCGAGTTGCTTCAGTTCTTCGGGTGTGGGTTTGACTTCGAACTCGAAGATTGGTACTTCGCTTTTCACGAGTGGTCCTGCGATCACTCCGAGCGCACCAAAGTCAGAGTCTTCGAGTCTCCCTTCCACTTTGATTGTGAGTGTTGGCTCTCTCTCCTCGTCGAGGTGGAGTCCATAGTTCGGGGTCTTCCCTATGAGTGCTGCTGCAAGTGCTGCGGGGGCGCCCTCGCGGTTTGTTCGTGCGCCTATGACCGAGTTTGCGAATGAGACTGCTGAAGACTCGCTCCACGCGAGGTGGTCTCTGAAGCGCGCAATATCGTTGTGAACGTGGTATGGTGTGCAGGTGCATTCAGGGCGGACTCCGAGGCGCTCGTATGCTCTTATGATCTCAAGCTGGCGTTCTGCAAACTCTTCGTCAATACCCATCCTTCTTCCACTCCTCAAGGATCCATTCCAGCAGGGTTGAGAATGGCTGGAACTCTCGCCTCTCCCTCAAGGTCTCTGATCCATTCAAGCCCGGCATCACCTATTGTTCGGTATGAGACCCCGGCGACCTGGACGCTTCTCACTGGGATGAGTCGGTCGGCGCCGTAGATCTCACCGAGTGTGACAAGGATCTCCATGCACTTTGCAAGCGTCTCGCCAGACTCGCCATCATAGATCTCTTCTTCATCCATTGTGAGATACATTATACAAAACTCCAGCACTCAATAATGCCACCGTTAACATTAATATTATTGTGATTATAGCAAGGATGATGGCGTATTTCTTATCAGATGCAAATATTATCGGGATCGGTCCTATCATCACCACGCCACCACCCTTCAGCTCCCTCATGCCTCCTTCACTCATTTCACTCCTTCCAGGTTCGATCATACAAGTATCTCTCTTGAAGATCAGCTTAAGTATCTCACTCCATATAAGAAGAAAGCCGATCAGGATGAGAATTATGCCAACTATAATCAGGTTCATCTCTCCTGCCTCACAGAGAAGATGTAAAGTATCATCATGACAAGTCCGACTATTGCAACGCCAAGTGTTATCAATGGGGATGACCCGAATATTATCGGGATCGGTCCTATCATCACCATGCCGCCAACACTGGTCGAACTCTCTGCACCCTGAAGCGAACCCAATAAGACAACTGAAAACCCGATCACAACAAGGATGATACCAAGTCTGATCGTATCCATCGAAGAACCCCCTACCCATACCCGAAGAGACTCACAGTACTCCTTTGGTCTTCACAACAGCCACTTCAATTCCCTCGATCTCCCTGGAAAAACCAGATGCCACCCGTTCAGCAAAACCTACTGGATCGGTTATCTCAAGATCGTTCAGCCCAATAGCTCTGACACCTGGCGGAACCCCACTCTTCACAACATTTATCCCAAAGTGGATCTTCTCGCTCGATACTCCGCAGGTTGCAACCGAGACCGTGAGCTTGCGATCATCAACGAAGAGATCGTCGCCAATCCGCACCGCTCTCACCCCTTCAAGTAGCAACTCGTCCCTGATCGAGACCGCTAACAATCGCTGCATACAGTACGCAAGGTGCATACTCGGCGGCGAATCGAAGCGTTCAACGATGAGATGAACAAGGTCGTCTCCGCTTATCGCGCTCCCTCTACGTATATCTTCAAGGTCGAGCATCGAGTCTGCCGGAATACTCATCGGTCCCCGAAAGATCACGATAGAGTCGCCCTGAAGACCAAACCGCTCATACGCCCAGTGAGACCTGATCTGAGTACCATCATAACATAGCAGATCTGGCGAAGAAAAGATCTCCACGAAGACAAATAGAGAGCGAGGTAATATAAGAGGATTTTGATCAGAGAAGTTGAGGCGCAGACAAAACCAATATCATCTAAGAAGGCATAGTAGCGTTCATTCATGCCTATCAAACAGGTCGCTATCTATGGCAAGGGCGGCATCGGCAAGTCCACGATCGCGGCTCATATCAGCGCAGCACTCTCCACGATGGGCTATCGTGTGATGCAGATAGGCTGTGACCCAAAGAGTGACTCCACTAACACACTGCGCGGCGGAAGATTCATACCAACGGTCCTTGACACGCTGAGGCAGCGAGATAGAGTGGAGATCGAGGACGTCGTACACGAGGGTTTCAACGGCATCCTGACGATCGAAGTCGGCGGACCTGAACCCGGCGTAGGCTGCGCAGGACGTGGAATCCTGACAGCGATAAAGATGATAAAAGAGGAGAGAGCCTTCGAACGGTACAAGCCTGACCTGGTGATATACGACGTTCTCGGTGACGTGGTCTGCGGTGGATTCGCGGCACCCATACGTGAGGGCATAGCCGAACAGATCTATACCGTCTCATCAGCCGACTATATGGCATTGTATGCAGCAAACAACCTCTTCAAAGGAATCCGCAAGTACTCTAAGAGTGGAGGCGCACTACTCGGTGGCATCATAGGAAACTCCATCAATAACCCGGACGAAGAAGAGCTACTTATAGACTTTGCAAGACGGACAAGAACAAAGATCATAGACTTTGTCCCACGATCAAAAAGAGTCCGCATCTGCGAACTGCAAGGCAAAACCGTGATCGAATGCGCTCCAGATAGTAAACAAGCAGAAATCTGCCGAGAGCTTGCAAAAAAGATAATCAAAAACGAAGACCGCAACATACCATCACCGATGAAGATCGAAGAACTCCAGGAATGGGCCGCCGAACGGTTAAAAAAACTCGTGCATGACTGAAGGAACGAGAACGACGATAGATTAAAGTGTGATAAAACAAGAATAAGAGATTACCCAAAGGAGAATATAAAATGGCGCGAAAGAAGAGTGAGAGCGGACTGATGTCTTCCGCTGGACTCATGCGATACTTCGAGTCGGAAGAAACATCAATCCTCGTCGACCCGAAGACACTGGTCTCGATCAGCGTGGCAATAGCAATAGCAGTGCTCGCACTGAACGCATACTTTGGAGTATGGCCCTGATATCTGGACCTATGTCTGGACCTATGGGTGGAGGTCAGAAGCACTAATCAACCCAGGGTTCACCTCCCCGTCCATAATCTCCGAGCATAATCTCGCCAACACGTTCTTCGACTTCTCTCTTCCCTCTGTAAGTTTCATAAGCCTGTACCATCATAGAGGGGAGTTATGAACTTTCGGACGAAGCAGTTTCTCCAGATGAAGTTCAGAGAATACTATACCAGGTGCAGTCTGCGCCTACCACCATCGTTTGATAGGCGGGAGTGGGGCTTTATCATGTTCGATCATCTTCCAGAGGTTCGCATGCGCCGCCACAAGGCTTTCGGGGCGGAGGGCGAGGTTGCGGAGTACCTTGGCGGAATGGTCCCTGCACACGTATTTTACTCTACCGCGTACTATGAGTACCCTGCTGCGCATAGCATGATCGATAAGGGCTGGCAGGGTGCTGATCTGATCTTCGATCTTGATGCCGATCACTTGAAGAGGAAGGGTGAGGGCTTTGAAGAGATGCTTGAGCTTGTTAAGAGAGAGACGATACGGCTTTTGGAGTTGCTGGTGGAGGATCTTGGGATCTCCACCCGTGACCTCGAGGTCGTCTTCTCAGGTAGCAGAGGTTACCATATCCATATCTACGATACTGCCGTCCATTCACTTGAGAGTGGAGCGCGCCGGGAGATTGTGGACTATCTCACAGTGACTGGATTTGACCACAGAACGGTCTTCAAGGATGTCTCGACGTGGAGCAGACGCATCTCAACAGAACTGCTGGACTTCTTTTGCGATCTTCGATTCTCGATGGATAGGAACGAAGCCACTAAAAAACTCCAGAGCTTCGATGAGATCGGTAGGCAGAGGAGCCAGAGAATAATGAGTAAATTGTATGGATACAATACGCCAAGAGAGATTGAAGCGTATTTTCGACTACACAGTGGTTTTGAACAGAACGTCGCGTTGAAGCCTGTTGCTGAAAGCATCATCGAGTCGGCTGGAATCAGTCTACTGCGCCGCGAGACTGACGAACCAGTGACAACAGATGTGAGACGACTGATCCGCCTGCCATCAAGCCTCCACGGCGGAAGCGGACTCGTCGTAACGCCAGTAGAAATGGAGAAGCTCGAAGAGTTCAACCCGCTCACCGATGCCCTGGCATTCACAAGCCAGCCAGTCAATGTGATCTGCACCAAAGCCTTTGAGATCACCATGCGTGAAGAACGATTCACAGCAAGGGAGGGAAAGTGCGAGCTTCCCGAGTATGCAGCAATATATGGAATGTGCAGAGGTATGTGCGAGTATGATCAGTAGGAGAGAGATTGACGATGCCGTGAGAGAAGAGAAGAAGAGCTCAAAACTACCACGCCTGGAAGACGAGTTCTACCAAGAGGCAGAGAGGCTCATAAGGAATCTCAAAAGAGAACTTGAAGATAGTGAGAGGGGCGGTGCAAAGTACAAGATCATCGAACGCGATCTGGAAAATGTAAAAAACCAGCTCGAAAAACTCTTTGAACTTAGAATGTGGAAGATCGTACGAAAAGCAGCACTTCAAACCGATGATAAAACAGAGTTTAACCTGACAAACCTAACACGAGAAGAAAAAAAGCTGTACCACGAGATAAAAAACATAATAGCATCATACCGCAAGAGAATATTCGAAAGAGTCTATGAGAAAGAGGCCAGATCAGAACCAGAGAAGGAAGAAGGTAATAGAGAAACGAGAGAAGAGAGAAGAGAGATATTGATCAGAGAAGGGAGAGAGAGTGGAGAAGGTAAGGGAGAGAGAAGGGAGGAGAGAAGCAAAGAAACCCAGAAGATTGAATATGTCGTTATCCGAGCAATGCAGGAGATACCGCGATTCAGAGGGATCGACATGCGCGACTACACTCTGAAACGAGACGACATCGCAGCCCTACCAAATATAAACGCAAACGCCCTATGTAAACGCAAAATAGCAACAAAAATAGAGATAAAACCAAAACCTACCGAACAAAATCCTCTCTTATCGGATAAAAAACATCTATAATCGAACAATCCGTTATCGCCCGCCCACAATGAGGAGCATCAGGAGGAATGATCGCAACCACACCAGACTCAAGCCGCTGCGTAACATCCCCAACCGTCAACTCAAACACACCCTCAACCACATTCATAACCTGCTCATGCGGATGTCGATGCAAAGGCAGAACCGAACCAGCCCCAACCACCCAGTACGCAAGAGTCATGAACCGAGTGTTCACAGACCGCACCCTGAACCCTGGGATGGGCTCACTCTCACAGATCTCCTCGAGACTCACAAACATCAGATCAACCCCAGGAACAAAACGGCCTATCATCACCCACGCCACTACAAATAGATTATGTTCAGGGGTTCTGTTGAGTGATAAATCCAAATCGATCTTGAAATACAACAAAACGTCTCACTTAACGGCTGGAGCGTATCTGAAGTTCCAAAGGGGAATTTGGGCGAAGACGTTAACCGTAGCTAGATACGCTCTGTTAAGCGTAGTGGCGATTTTATTCGTTTTTATCATCCGCTTTTGACTTTCTCATTACTTCCAAAGTTAGCCATCTAACAACCTTTCTTTCAGGTCTTCGTCCCATACAGGTAAATTGTACCTACTAGTTAAAAATGTTTGGTCTGATACTATATATTTAGATGAAAGGCAAAGATAAAATTATGTATATCTGCTGTGGATTTGGAGCAGTGAGCCATTTCTATCGAATTTCTATCGAGGCTCATGAACTGTTTTCATTCGCATAAAACCTGTTGGTCTTTCCTTAAATAGCCATTATATCGTCTGTTTACGATTATTACAGCTACTAAAAGCGTGGTGAATGTTGCTGCCTGCACGATGATTACTTGATCAAGGGTTTCATGAAAGATTATCAGCAGCAGAGTCTGTATCGGTGTGAGTAAGGTTAGAGGATATCTGAATGCAGTTCTTTTCAGAGATACGTCATAAAACATGAAGATGATTGCGGTGGAGAGTAGCCCGGTCGTGATGGCATACCATACAAGGTACCTGGATATTGGGGCGTAATTCTCTCCAAAGAGCGTGGTTATTATGAGTTGGGGTGCAAGAGCGTAGGTGGAGATGACTGTTGCAAGGATGATTCCAAAGTAGATAAGAGTTTTTCTCAGTAAAAAGTCGTGTTTCTTATTTGAAATGTTTAGCTCACTTACTTTGGGGAGGAGTACGCCTCCAAGTGCGATCGATGAGAAGTAGATTACCTGGCCCAGCATCTTCATCGCTGTGAAGTAACCTGATACTTCTGGAGGAAAGTCTTTTCTCACAAAGAGGATATCGATGCTGCTCATGATCGTTATACATAGTATCAGTATGAAGATGGGGGCGGCATAGGGGTAGATGGATACGTTGACACGTTCGCTTTCTTCTCTCAGTATCGATTTTAATGGTAAGAATGCAAGTATGAGGATCACAATCGCTGCAGTGCCATATGATAGTATTGCGCCGTTCACGCCCATTCCGATATGGATGAAGAGAAGAGCGAAGAGTAAGAGGGCTGGCTTCTCTATTGCCATGTTGAACCCTAGGCTTGTGAAGTTCTGGATGCCCTGGAGTACGCCACGTGGTGAGGGGAGGATCGTTATGAAGATCAGGGAGAAGCCCAGTGTGAGTATGGGGATCGTGGTGGGCAGATCCAACACGACTTTAAGAAAAGAACTTAATAATATTATGATTATAAAAATAATTGAGCCGATGAACGCCAACTTCTTCACTGACAATAAGAGAATCGATTTTATTCTTCCATATTCTCCCACACTCTTCTCTTCTGACACGATCTGAGCCAGTGTTGTTGTTATCACAATACTCGGCACCGAGAAGATGTAGAGGAGTGAAAGAATCGAACCAAGTACCCCGTAATCTCCAGGTCCAAGGGCTCTTGCCACGTAAAAATGGAAGAGATAGGCAAAAAAATACGAAATAATAGAGGCAGTGAATATAATACCTCCATGCCTCAGAAGCTTATCTCCCATGCAATAACCTTTTCAACTTGAAACTATAGAGGTGGCACAGCAGCTTCAGGTAATCGGTATATTCTCTGATACCAAGCTTGCTCTCTCCATTCTCTCTAACTTTAAAAGTGTATGGGATCTCTTTCACATTATTACACGATCCTTTCACGAGTATCTCAAGCAACAGTTTGTAACCGATAGACTTAAATGAGACATCTCTAATGACGCCCCTCTTAACAAAGAAATATCCACTCATAGGATCCTTTACATCGGTCAGTGGCTTTGAAAGCGCGACAGCAACCCTTGAGACGAGCGCTCTGAACCTGCTCCACCCTGCAATCTCTCCATTTTCCGTGTATCTGCTGCCTATGGCGATATCATACCCATTGCTGGTTGCTTCGACAAGCTCTCTCATACATTCTGGCGGGTGTTGGAGGTCAGCGTCTATCACGCCCAGAATATTGCCCTTGGCATGGTAGAAGCCATGGAGTATAGCACTTGCCAAGCCAAGCTTTCCACTGCGCACTATGAGATTCACCGGATACTCTTTTGAGAGTTCTTCCACGATCTTAGCCGTTCCATCCGGACTGTTATCATCCACGACCACGATCTCGTGCTCGTGCTCCTCAAGAGTCTTGTGAACGCTTGGAATCAGCTTTGTAATGTTCTCCCGTTCATTATATGTCGGAACTATGATCGATATCATCAGGTCTCACCTTCGCAAGCAAAAGTCAGGCATCTGACTCCAATCCACTATATACATCATCATTATCACGATTACCATAATAGTATACGATGATAATAATATTTAGCTTTTCTCTTCCATCGAGCCATGGTACAAAAACAGATAGCAGTAACTCAATTAAGTGTGATTTTCTTCTCGAGAACAACTTCGACTTCTTCTTTCAGGACAAAATCGCCTTTCTTCACTTCAATCTTTCTCATATTTTTAGTATATCCATAGAAATACTTAAATACTTTTTGGTTAAAATCTGAATATGAACCTAGAATTTAGAGTAACAAAGAAAGAAAAGAAAAAGAAGTACCCCTATGCTGAATGGGAAAAGAAGAGAGAACTCGTTAAGAAAAGACTGAGAAAGCTTCCAGAATATGTTAGGGATGCTCTTGCGATGATCAGCATTCAGAAAAAAGCTGACAAACCAAAGGAAATTGATCTGGAGAAGAGAGTTATGCTATTCCTCTTTGCAAGACTTGTGAACAGATCAAACAGGGATGTAGAAGAATTATTGGAGTCGTTTGAGCCTTTGTTTGGTCTCAAAGTAAGCTACAAAACGATAGAAAGACTGTATTGCAGATGAAGAACTCAAGCTCGCTCTGCACAACCTATTCATTCTTTTACTCAAAGATGAAGGCATCTCAGGCGAGTTTGCAGGAAATGGAACTGGATACAGCCTAATTGTTACAAAGCACTACAGAACCAACCCTAAAAAGAAAGACAAGGACTTCAAATACGTTTTCAAGATAATAGACATTGATACAGGAATGCACGTTGGTCTTGGCTATTCTAACAGATCAGAGAAAGATGCATTCAACAAAGCAATAAAGATGCTCCAAGACATAGGAGTAAAGACGAATTCTATCTCCCTGGACAAATATTACAGCACAAAAAAGACTTTAAAGTTATTTGATAAGGAAACTGCTGCTTATCTCTCATTCCAAAGAAAAATCTCTCCAGAATACAGAATAGGATTATTGAGGCCCCCCTATAAGCCTATAAGTTTCTAAAGAGATACTCCAAGAAAAATTCAAGCGAATCAGGTTTTTCAGCAGACAAAAGAAGATCTAGATAGTTGATCAAGCAAAAAAGAGAAAATAGAATAGAAATGGATCTGTCTGCTATCAGACTCTGGCACAACCTGTTTGCAACCAGGGCGAGATAAATTATGTCCCAAAACCTCTTAGACTATAATCGTGAACGGAGGTGGGGGTCCATGAGTCCATGATTGATGTCTACTCTGGTGTGAAGCTTGAAACCAAAACAAGATTTGCTCTTTTTCCTTGTCACGTTCCTTTTTTACTCTTAATTTACTCTTAAGCCTCTATCTTTGAGTTTTCTATGCAATTCCCTCCATATTTCTTTGTCTTTTCCCGTTCTGATCATTCTTTCACTGAACTTCCATACGGTTGAAGGTTGAATAATCTGGAATCTTTTCAGGACTTAGTCAACTCCGTTGACAGGGTTATCAGCTTTGCTGACTAACAAACCAGGGAATTTGCGGAAAAGAAATCCTGCCAGCAATCTCTCATTTCGAGTTCTGGATCAGACAGACCATACCATTGCTCTAAAACTAGGACATAATATTATTATAAGAACTTCATCTATTTTTTGCCGTCCTCTCTTTCTATGTTGTTTCTGTACAGTTTTATACATTCCCGCAACAATTGGCCTGAAAGAGTGAATCTATTTCTGCAAGCTTATTACCAGCCTTTTTCACCCTTTTCATAATCTTTTTTTTCAAAAATAGTCAAATAGAGACTTCATACCTGTTTTATGTTAAGTAAAAAAAGGGGTTAATAAATGTCTATGTTTTGCTCAGGAAGATCTTTGGTCTGTTTGCTGGTATTGTAAAGATGAAAGACGGAAAAGTTTTTCAAAATTCTCTTATGCACGAAACTCTCAAAAAAATAAAATTAATAAATATATAAATTTAATAATTATAATAATTTAATTTATATATATTTTAATTTGTATAAAATATCATTTTTTATTTTCATTTTTTGCGACAAAACTTTAAGCGAAATTTGGTAATATTTTCTTACTTAAAATATTACTATCAATCATACATAATCCAACGAGTGTATATTGGATTGAAATTACATATTGTATATGAATAAATTCTGAAGATTATTGATCACCCTAATTTTCTGGTTCAAAGGACAATCTTTGTTCACAAATCAGTTACAAATAGTGTAAGAATATAGGCCGTTCTGTGGACACAATCCCCATTCACCATGCAAAGTGTTAAGATAGAATACACTGTAAAGTTATTGACCAAGCAAAAACCAATAGTTCCACTTTATATGTAATCAATCTCATATAGAAAAATTAATATTTTGGTATAGAAATAATATTTTTATTGTACCAGACATCTATGCGAATTAGTAGTGAAATAGAATATGCTTGGAGTATAACTATTCCAAAATTATATTATAAATATACGTTTATTTTATATGATTATTTTATTATGTCTATCAAAAAATTTTAAAAGAAAAACATCACTTGAACATTTTACGAAATGTTCGATCTGCAAAAATGAGACTGAAAAAAGAACAAACTCAAATATTTCCCATTTCCCATCCAGCAACAGTATGTGCTTTTATCTATCAGGATTTACAGCTAATCTACTACTTTTTTGTTCTCTTTTTTGCTTTTATTGTTGATTCAATTGCTTTATTCACAGCCCAGTACTGATGATAAGCTGCCAGTTTCTTCTACGTTTCTTTTTCCTTTCCAAAAACAATAAAGTTTCTTACTATATCCAACAATCTCTTTTTTATTGCACATCCCTTTTAACAAAATTTCAATTTCTGTTAACCCTTTTCTTGGTTTTTCTCCATTAATTGTTTTTCATTGCACAAATCTCTCTTTTGGAGACGTTTGTTCCTGCTCTTGCTTCTATCCCATCGCTGATTATTAGAATTTCATTGAACCTGAATAAAGATGAGGCCTTTGCAAAACCCAAACCTAAACCCTCACAATTCAATATGATAACATGTAAACACTCATAGACTTTTCAGTTGAAGAAATATACTGTAAAGTTGTCAATATTGGTGATTGGCTTGGCATGGCTAACAAAACCGTTGATTGGGATGCTTGCAGACCTATTCTGGGCAAGATGTACGATGACAATACACCAAGAGGTAGACGACCTCACTGTGATGAGATTGTTATGCTGAAAGTCCGGCTTCAATCATGGTATATATAGTCATTCTTTTAATTTTCTGCACTAATGAACTCTTTCACCCAGTAACTTGAGTAGCCCTGCTTTCTCTCATCAAATAGATCCAATGCTACTCCTTCACTTCTCTCTTGATCATCTCATTGAAGTCAAGAATATTGCTTAATTCTCACTTTAAATCCTTCCAGCCAAACTCGATAGGATTTAAGTCGGGAAAATAAGGTGGAAGGCAAATAAAATAGATGTCGAGTCCTTCTACTCTTGTCTTAACAGTTTTTGCATGATAGATCCTTGCATTGTCCAGACTGTTTTGTATGCATAGTCTACACATCTTGTTCTTTTAAACTGTGACCTCCTTTAAAGTCATCGCCTTACCTTCTATCTCCTTGAGAATCTTATCCCATTCTTCACTGGAGATCCTTGGTTTTCTGCTTTTCTTACCTGTCTCTGGTACGATTCCTTCATAACCCTCTTTCTTCCATCTTTTCAGCCATTCCTTTACTGTTCTTTCAGATTTCCTTATGATTTCTGACACTTCGTATATGTTCTTTCCGTTATACAAAAGCAGTATTGCAAGCAATTTCCAATATTCCCAAATAATTAGGCACTAGAAAAGTAAACTCTCCCCATAAGCTCTCTTTTTCCAGGAAAAAGCAAGTATTGTATTACGGAAAATATTTATATTATAATGCCTAATTAACCATTATGAGCTTCATCAGATACAAGAAGTTCGGGAACAAAGAATATGCTTACGAGGTAACATCTTACTGGGATCCTGAAAAGAAGAAGCCGAGGCAGAAAACAAAGTATCTGGGAGTTGTTGTTGACAAGGAGAAGAAAATATTCAAGAAAAAGAGTAGAGAGAGGAGAGAGAAGTTAATTCTAGATTTTGGTGATACTTATTTCCTCAACCAGTTCATTAATAGAGTAACATTCTTTGAGAACCTTAAAAAAGAGATGTTTCTTGCACTCATCTTCTACCGATTGTGTTATCCATCTGCAATGAGGTATGCAAGGATGTGGTATGAGGGCAACATAGTCAGGAAGTTCTTTGATGTTGATATAAGTTCACAAAGAATAAGTGAATTTCTTGAGGAGATTGGTGATGAAAGCATCCAGAGGGAATTCTTCAAAGAATACATCAAACAGATAACACCCTCAGAAGGAATAGTAATTGATACAACTGCTCTTCCAAACCAGATAAATATTCCAAGATCATCATGGGGATGGCATAACGAGGAAATAGAGAAACAAATCAAGTTGTTGCTTGTTATTGACAGGAGTACATCACTTCCTTTGTTTTTCAGGTATATTGCAGGTAATATTGTTGATGTGTCAACCCTCAAGGCAACTGTGGAGGAGTTAAAGAAGTATGGTGTATCAAGATACTTTCTCATTCTTGATGCAGGATTCTTCTCTGAAGAGAATATAAAGGAGCTTTACAATGAGGAAATACAGTTCCTGATAAGATTGCCGGCTTTAAGGAAGCTGTACAAGAGGCCTATTCTTGAGGAATCCAGAGAGTTAGAGAGTTACAGGAATGCTGTAAGGTATGGAAGAAGAGTACTGTTTGTAAAGCAAAGAGAAGTTGAGTTATTTGGTAAAAGAGTCTATGCTTATGTTGTACTTGATCCTGAAAGAAAGGGAAGAGAGATAAGAAGAACTCTGCTTAAGGTAATGGATGAGATTGAAGAGGATGAAGAAGAGGAGATGGAATACATTTTGATGAAGAAAGGGATAATGATTCTCATTTCCTCTTCTGAACCGGATAGAGAGAATGTAATATCTTTGTATTACACAAGACAGATTGCAGAAAAGCTGTTTGGCTTTTCGAAGGATGATCTGAACCTGCTTCCTCTGAGAGTGCATAAGGAAGAGACGCTGAGGGGCTACCTGTTTCTGCAGTTCGCTTCACTTGTTGTTTATTCACTGCTGAAGAGAGAATTAGGGAGAGATTACACTGTGGAGGAGGTTCTACTCACCTTAAGGAATCTGAAGTGTAAGGTGTATGAGGATGAGATTATAGTTCAGGAATTAACCAAGCAGCAAAGGAAGATTTTTGAGAAGTTTAGTATCATGGTGCCTAAAAGTATGGGGATTTAGGAAATTGGTAAAGGGGTGGTATGAGAATAAACAATATGATAAAATAGAACAATATATTAGAGATGAAGCAAAATCTTTCTTAGAGTTTTTACAAAAAATTAAGAAGAATATTCATAAATTACTTGAAGGAGATGACTAAAATGGAAGTGAAAGAAATAGAAATGGATAAAATAAGTTTGTCCGAATATAATACAAGAAAAGATTTATCGGCAGGAACAGAGGATGCAAGTCTAGACGATCTGGCAACAGTATAAAAGAGAAAGGGCTTCTAAATCCAATAACTGTCAGGTGAAAGAGTGATGGTACTTATGAATTAATTGCTGGTCAAAGACGCTTTTTAGCATGTCAAAAACTTGGATGGAAAACTATTATAGCTATTATTAGAGATATTACCGATGATACCGATGTAACTATATATTTCTCTTATAGAAAACGTTCACCGTGCAGATATGAATCCTTGAAGGGTTAAGAGAACAAGCGTTAGAAGGAGCTTTTGATACAAGATTATGCAGAGGACTTGATGATTGTCCATTTATCCCGAATGAATTAATACAATCCGTAAAAGATGCTATAAGAGAATTTAAAGAAACAAGAAGAAAAGAGTCATTCAAAGAAGTAGTAAAGAAATTAAAGTTGATACTGAATATTGGCATTATTTCTTTAGATTGGCAAAAATAAAGCCAAAAATTACAGGAAAATATCTGTTCTTTTCCGAATCAAAAGAAGAACTGGAGAAAATAGCAATCTATGAACTTGAAAATGAAGGTTTTTATCATGCCAAAATTATGGTCTTGAGCAAATTTATTTATACTAAAACAAAGCAACAAAATATGTGGGCAGAAAGCGAGTCTACGAAGTTGCAAAACGCATACCAGCAGAAGAACTCGACAAAAGGATCAAGAGGCTCGAAAAGGATACAGGAGTTCTCAAAAGATTATACTTTATAAGATATCTCTACAGAGTGATGAGTGTTGAGGAAGTTGCTGAACTGGTTGGGGTCACTAAAGCAACGGGCTATGCATGGTTTAAAAGGTGGAATTCTAGCGGTTACGAAGGCTTAAAACCGAACTATGGAGGAAGTAGACCCTCTAAACTTACAGAAGAGCAGAAGGAAGAACTCAGAGAAATGCTCAAGAAAAAGGATTCCTGGACAACGAAGGAAGTTCAAGAGCTCATTGAAGCAGAATTTGGAGTTAGCTATTCTTCGTGGCAGGTCAGAAGAATTCTAAAATCGTTTGGAATGAGATACGCCAAACCGTACCAGAAGGATTACAGGAAGCCAGATAATGCAGAAGACACTTTAAAAACCCTTGACGACGCTGAAATCGAGGATGACGTAAATAGGATTCATCGATAAGATGGCAGTCGAAGCGAACGCAAACAGAGCAAGGCTGTGAAGCTTCGGAAAACCAGTTAAAAGAGTTGCTACATACATCAAAACCAAAGTTACAGGATTCTACACCTTGAACAGAGAAAGCTCAATAGAGTCTCCCAAGAGCAGCAAGGCTGAAGACTCCGCGTGTCTTTTCCCAGAAAGATAAGGGAAGCAAAACCTGAAAAAAGAGAATTGTAATCACCCCGAACAACCTCAGAACACAACATACCAGGAAGATAAAGAAAGAAGCCGAGAAACCGAACATTTCACTGGTTTATCCCCCCCTCACTCACCTAATCTAAATCCGATTGAAAACGTCTAGAAGAGTGCTAAAAGAGCAATTTCAGAGAAAACACCACTGAATATAAAAGAACTTAAAGAAACTATTACTAAAACCTTCAAAAAGATAACAAAATCGATAACACTTGCAAAAAAGTAGAATGAGGAGTTCTTTAGTGATAAGTTTAAGATATTATGCATTCAACCATAAATCCAATGCTGTGCTCTCACTTCTCTCAGTCATCTCATCAAAGTCAAGAATATTGCTTAACTCTCTCTTTAAATCCTTCCAACCAAACTCAATAGGATTTAAGTCGGGAGAATAAGGTGGAATCGGGACATAGATCATTGAAGTTTTTCTCGCGGAAGTTTTCTCAGCCTTTTCTTAACGACTTCTCTCTTCTGCCTTACTTCCTCAATTATTTCATCTAAAACACCCAATAATTCCTTTACAAACTCCCTTGTAACTCTGAAGCCAAGATTCATGCTAAGAGTTCAACCAAAAATATCTAAGTATTTCTATAGATATACCAAATATGAGAAGAGCGGTTGAAGTTGTTTTTGAAAAAGGGTAACACCCTCAGGGTAACACCTCTGGCAATTCAGCCAATGCTGATCCTCGAAAGAGGTACATCGAGAGGTACATCGAGTGGAGAGCATAGGTGATCTTTGTAAGGGACTTAGGAATTTTGTCCAAAAACCTATATTGGTGTATGGTACTTAAATTCTGTAAATTATGAGCGGTTCGGTCGTTTTATTGTCCTCTGGCTTGGATTCTGTTGTGGCGCTCAAAGTGGCGCTTGACGAGTTTGATGATATCCTCTGCCTCACGTTTGACTATGGACAGCGGGCGCGTGAGCGCGAGATTGAGTGCTCGAAGAGGATAGCATCTCACTATGATCTTGCGCACAGGGTGATCGAGCTATCCTGGCTTAAAGGCTTTGGGGGAGCGCTCACGGATGGCTCTTCATTGCCAGAGATGAGTACAGTCAGGCTTAACGATGAACCGCTGACACGTGAGAGTGCGAAGGCGGTCTGGGTGCCTGCCAGAAACCTTGTCTTCATCGCAATCGCAGCATCTTTTGCAGAGAATCAGAGCTATGACGCGATAGTCACGGGCTTCAACCGTGAAGAGGCTTTGACGTTCCCTGACAACTCGCCAGAGTTCATCAAATCTTTCAATGAGTTACTTGAGCATGCCACTCTGAACCACCTCTATCTCTACGCACCACTCGGCGATCTGGAGAAGTTTGAGATTGTGCGGCGTGGAGTTGAGATCGGCGCGCCTCTCGAGTTATCCTGGTCATGCTACAACGAAGGACCTTTTCCGTGTGGGGTTTGCGAGTCGTGTGTGCGCCGTAAACGCGCCTTTGATCTCGCGGGTCTCACAGACCCAACAAAAGTTTTATGACTGAAAACGAGTGTTGAGTAGGAGGATGCCAGCATAGAGGTGCCTGGGTAGGGTAGCTGGACATCCTATGGGACTGTGGATCCCACGACTCGGGTTCGACCCCCGACCCAGGCCCCACACGAATGCTACAATTTTGCATCTCGTCCTTTGGCGTCTCTCCAAAGTCGGGCGATATTTTTATATACCAACCGTGCTACTGTGGTACACATTATCACTATTGGTGTCTGTTGTATGTCAGAGATTGGAAAGAGTATCAGACTTGAACGAATAATAGATAGAGATAGCAGAAACATGGTGATCGTGCCGATGGATCACGGCATATCCATAGGTCCTGTTGAAGGTATTGTCAATCTCCCAGATGCAGTCAATAAAGTGGCTGACGGTGGTGCCAACGCCGTTCTGATGCAGAAAGGGATGGCTAAGCATGGACACAGAGGATATGGACGGGATATTGGGCTGATCATTCACATGAGCGCTTCTACAAGCCTTGGACCTGATCCAGATGACAAGGTTCAGGTCTGCACCGTTGAAGAAGCGATAAAGCTTGGCGCCGACGCTGTGAGCGTGCACATAAATATCGGCTCAGAGACAGAGTCAGACCAGCTCCAGAAACTTGGAATGGTCGCTGAGAGCTGTGATCTCTGGGGCATGCCCCTGATCGCCATGATGTATCCCCGTGGCAAGAATATCACAAACCCAAACGACCCTGAACTCGTGGCTCATGCAGCACGGGCAGGTGCAGAACTTGGAGCAGATCTGATCAAGACAAACTACACGGGAGACCCTGACACGTTCAGAGAGGTTGTCGAAGGATGCCCCCTCCCCGTGGTGATAGCAGGCGGTCCCAAGACAAACACAGACAGAGAATTCCTTGAGATGGCAGCAGGCGCAATGGAAGGCGGTGCCAGAGGCGTTGCAATCGGACGAAACGTCTTCCAGCACAAGAATCCCACAGCCATGACACGTGCCCTCACACGGATAGTCCATGGAGGCGCAAGCGTCGACTCAGCAATGGAGGAACTCTCGAAGTGAAACAACTCTGGATAAAAGCCGATACCGGCATCTGGGAGAACGACAAGAAGAGAATCATAACCGCACTCGAATCAGGATACGACTTTGCACTTGTGAACGAAAGCGAGATAGGGAACGTGCGAGAACTCGGAAAGATCAAGATAGCAGCCCACACAACAAGCGAGTACAGCAACGCAGATGCAATCGTCATCGGGAGAGAGAGTGAAGGAGACGGAACCATCCCACTCGGCGAGACATCAGATGACACAAGAACTGCAGAAAAACTCACAAACGCAGGGAAGACAGTGGCAGGATACGTAGTAATACAGAACAAAGAGTACGAAAGATTCGCATCGGAGCTGGCACAACACACCAGATACATAATCGTCATAGGCACAGACTGGAAAGTCATACCACTCGAAAACCTGATCGCAGACCTCCAACCCCAAGACGTCAAGATAATCGCAGGCATAACCGATGCAACAGAGGCAAAATTAGCCCTTGAAACCCTGGAACACGGATCAGACGGAGTACTCGTCGACACAGACGATCCAAGCGAGATAAAAAAGATAGCAGAGATTCGAGAGAAGAGCGAGATGAAACCAATAAAACTCACAAGCGCCACCATCACAAGAGTAAAACCCGTTGGCATGGGAGACCGCGTATGCATCGACACCTGCAGCCTGATGAAACCCGGAGAAGGCATGCTCATCGGAAGCCAATCAAACGGACTATTCCTCGTCCACGCAGAGAGCGAAGAAAGCCCCTATGTCGCAGCACGACCATTCAGAGTCAACGCCGGAGCAGTACACGCCTACGTAAAAGTCGGAGAGAAGACAAGATACCTCTCAGAGATGAAGGCAGGAGACGACGTACTCATCGTAGACAAAGATGGCAAACAGAAAAAAGCCATAGTGGGAAGAGTAAAGATCGAAAAACGACCACTGATACTGGTCGAAGCAAAAGTAAAGAACACAACAATCAAAACACTACTACAGAACGCAGAAACAATCAAACTCGTCAAACCAGACGGCACACCCACACCAGTAACACAACTCAAAAAAGACGACGAAATACTCGTACAACACGAAGAGACCGCACGACACTTCGGAATCGAGATAGAAGAAACCATAATAGAAAGATAAAATTTGAAACAACCACGCTGACCATACAATTGCTGCCTGCATGCGCGCTGGCGCTGCGGGGGGTGCAACATTGGGAGTGGATGGCGACGACGGCGCGGATCTCACGAGAGTATATAATCATTCTTTTAATTTTCCGCACTAATGAACTCTTCCATCCAATACCTCGAATAACCCTGCTTCCTCTCATCAAATAGATCCAATGCTACTCCTTCACAACTCTTGATCATCTCACTAAAATCAAGAGAACTTTGAAAAGCCCACTTACCTCCAGACCTCATTAAATTAACAAACATCTTTTTAACCAAAACAGAAACTTTTATTGACCCATTTTTCAGCATAAAATGTGTATGAAGTCTTTAATCTATTATTCGTTGAATGAAGAATATGAAAAAGGTGAAAAAAATTGGTGATAGGCTTGTAGAAATAGATTCACTCTGATTGATTGGGATGTATTCAGACCAGTTGTTGCGGGAATGTAGAGAAACATTACAGATAGGGTCTCTTTTTTTCCAGTTTATCTGTAAAATTAAATGACCACTGGGATGGTTCATTATAGAAATTAAAGAATTCGAGTAAAGTGTAATTAGTATTAGAGTTTTCTTCTCTTGATTTTTTCAATAAATCTTTCCATGTTTATTCTATTCTTCAAGTAGAACTGACAGAACAATTGTGTAGCATAGGAGATCGTTTTTATTTCTGTAATTGCATGTTTGTGGTAATAGAGATGCGAGTCTTTCAAACTGAAGATTGCCTTATGCTATTTTGAAGAAAGATTCTATTCTGCTTCTTGTTTCAGTGAATTTTTCGTATTTGTTAATCCCTTCCACTGTTTGTTTTATTGCGTAACTGAAATCTTTAAGTAAGCTTGATAGATTCTTGTTATATCTGCTGTCAAGCCAGAATAGGTTTGCTGGATGATTTTCAATTCTCTTTTTAAGCTTTTTTACATCTATGTTACTTTTCACTTTTATTAGAGGAATTGTTCTGAGGTTAAGAGGTAACAGAATATTATTGTAGGCGAAGAATCCAGCATCAGCCATGATAACCTTTATTTTCCCATTTTGAGTTCTCAGATTTGATATTACTATCTCTTCCCAGATTTCCTTCTTTGGTTCGTTCTTCAACAACCGAGAAATTCGTGAGATTTATCAGAGTGTGCAGACAATATAGCCTACTTCAGAACCTCTAAGAGAATCATGGCAGAATTCTGCATCAAAAAATCCATCCTTTATCATCTTTTTCCCTTTCCTAAGCCTGTTTAAATCCACTATTGTTACAACTGTGGTCTCCAGCCCATAGATCTCGTCTGCTTCTTCTTTAACATTCCTTTTTATTATATTGTCTATCCTTACTTTTGTCCTGTGTGATTTCTTCCTGAAATCTTCGTAATCTGAGAATGATTTAAGCACCTTTAAGGTTTAAAAAGTCTCTCAACTCCATGTGGTCTCTCAGAAATGCGTAAAAGAGAATCGGAGAGAACCCAAAGAAGAACCTCATAATCTCAACAATATAATATTCTATGATATAGTCGTCACACGTCTCTTTCATCTTGAACATCCATCTCGCTCTCTCCACAACAACCTCAGCAAACTCTAAAGCTACAAACCAAAATTCATCTTCTTCCATCTCTCCACTGCTGATCTTCTCCACCACACTTCTCAAAATCATGAAAACTAATTAAATAAGTCTGTTTTTAAATTTTTCCATTTTTAATGCTGTGTTGAATAACTTTTAAGTTTCCTTCCTGTATTTCTCATTTGCAGGAGGGATGATTGGGATGCAGAGTAAGAGAAATTGGAAGGAATATAATGAAAAACTTGTGCGGAGGGGAGAACTCTATATCTCATTGGATTTCCTTGAGAACTGGGATGAAGAATTAAATAGGATGAATGAGGGGAAGGTTGGCAGACCTTTCAGGTTTCCTCGAACCTTTATGTGTTTTCTAGCTTTCTTGCATGTAGCTTTCCTTCCATTAAGACAAATGGAAGGATTTTTGAGGAAATTATCAGAATATATACCTGAGTTAAAGGTAGCTGATTATTCCACTGTTTGTAAGAGGTTGAGGAAACTAGACTTTGAACTCTCTAGTAATCTTGGAGAAGATCTTGTAGTTGCAATAGATTCGTCTGGTATGAAGATAACGAATAGAGGAGAGTGGATCAGACATAAATGGAAAGACGAGAAAGGGTTGGATTAAGGTTCATATTGCTATAGACGTTAAAACAAGGAAACTCTTAGCCTTAAAGATAACAGATGAAAGAACAGGTGATGGAAAGATGTTAAAACCTCTGGTAAAGCAAATTAAAGGAAGAGGTGGAGAGATAACTAGGGTATATGGTGATGGAGGTTATGATAGCAGAGAGAATTTCAATTATCTTGCTGAAAATAATGTAGAACCAGTGATCAAGATAAGAAGTAACTCTTCAACTAAGTCAAGAGGCTCTCCATCCAGAGCTAAGAGAGTAAGAGAACTCAAAGAGTTAGGTCATGAAAGATGGAAAGATAAATACAGGTATGGCTGCAGATGGACAACAGAGAGTTTCTTCTCTGGTGTTAAAAGAGTATTTGGAGAGACATGCAGAGCAAGATCTACAGAAGCTTTATTTCAAGAAGTAAAGATGAAATTCATCTTCTACAACATGCTCATAAGTGTTTAAGCCTACATTCTCAGAGAAACAATTACCTGAAGATATACCCCATCCAGCCAATTGTTCAACACAGCACATTTTTAACACTCAATTCTTGATTTAAGTAGTTTCCCTTGTTATTTTTGAATCACACCTTACTGGAAATTAAAATAAAAACATGGAAATGTTTTAGTGCTTATCTAAACTTATTATGGATTCAGATGAAAGAGACCCTATGTCCAGTACAATGCATAATGGCCTTTCTGGATTTTGCTTTCTTATGAGTTCAAGGAAAGCTATCATCTTATCTGATTTGCAGGAATCTGATAGCATTACAGCATCACTCCCATTCAAAGCTATAAAGCCAGAAATTAACTTTGATCTCCTCTTTCTTTCCCTGTATCTAACAATTGGTGTGTTTATGACCCTCCTTTTGTTAGGATTTAGTCGAATAGAGCTTTCATCCAGAAATCCTATGATAGGATTCTTAACATTTGATAAACAATCATCTACTCTTTTTTAGAGTTTCTTCTGCATTCTCTGGTCTCTTCTCATTCTGGATGTAGGATATTGGTTACTGTGTAGTCAAGAGCTGTTTATGAAATAAGCAGCATTTACCGTACTTAACTTTCTTCTTCCTTCTCAGAATGGTCCAGACTATTTTGTATGCATATTCCACACCTCTTGTAGTCTTGACGTAAACTGTGACCTCCTTTAAAGTCATCGCTTTACCTTCTATCTCCTTGAGAATCTTATCCCATTCTTCACTGAAGATCTTTGGTTTCCTGCCTCTTTTACGCGTCTCTGGCATGATTCCCTCATAACACTTTCTGTTCCATCTTTTCAGCCATTCCTTTACTCTCCTCTCAGACCTCCTTATGATTTCTGAGACTTCATATATGTTCTTTCCATCATACAAAAGCAGTATTGCAAGCAATCTCTCCTTTACTCTTGGGTCTCTTTCTTTTCTGCATCTCTCTTTCAGTTCTTCCTTTATAAGGTGTTTTAGCATGAAGAATATTAATATCTGGGGGTGAAGTTATTTTAGGGATGAACTATAATTTGATGAGGTCTGGAGGTGGGTGGGTTTTTCAAAGTTCTCAGTATTTTGCCTGATATTGTTGTTCTAATGTCTCTTGGGAGAGAGCTATGCTGGGGTTTAGGGTTCTAGCTCGAGACCTTTGATGCTGATGCCGTTTTTAACGACCTCTCCAACGATTTGAGCACCTTTGAGTCTGAGGGTAATGGGGGCATCGTCTTCAGGGACTACGATGAGGAAGCCCATGCCCATGTTGAAGGTTCGGTACATCTCGTCGTTCTCAACAGACCCTAGGTTCTGTAAGAACTCGAATATTGGCTGCGGCTTGATTGGGTTTGAGATGTTGAAGCCGTGTTCTGTGAGCCTGTGGAGCTTGAGGAGGCCGCCTCCTGTGATGTGTGCAAGGCCATGTGCATCAACATTCTCGAGCACGTTGAGTATTTCGATGTAGATCTTGGTGGGTTCGAGCAGTGCCTCGCCTATCGTCTTGCCTGATCCTTTGGGGAGGGGATCATGATATGTGTAGTCTGATTCTTCAATTATCTTCCGCGCAAGAGTGTAGCCATTGCTGTGGAGCCCGGTGCTTGGAAGACCTATGAGGAGATCGCCAACCTCTATTTTCTCGCCGGTGATGACACGGTTGCGCAGAGCGATCCCAAGGCAGGTGCCTGCAAGGTCGAAACCACGAACTATCTCAGGTAGGGTTGCGGTCTCGCCACCAACGATTGTGATGTTGGAGAGTTCTGCACCGCGCTCCAGTCCGGCTCCGATCTGTTCCATCCTCTCAACGGATGGGTGATCGATCGCTATATAATCACTGAAGGCGACAGGCTCGACACCCATGGCAAGGAGATCGTTCACGTTCATCGCTACACAGTCGATCCCTATGGTGTCCCATTTCTGGAGTGCATCTGCAACAAGGATCTTCGAGCCGACTCCGTCACTTGTGAGTGCCAAGACATACTCTCCAAACTCAATAAGCCCGGCGTAATGACCGATTCTGGTGATCGGTGTGCCAGCGCCCTTCCGAGTATACGTAATCCTATCTACAAGAGCTGAGACTGCCTTCTTCTCTTCCAGTATATCCACACCGCTCATAGCATACGTGAGCTTCTTCATGTAAACGAACCTCACAACACTACATGCCAGATTAATCTTTCTTATTCTTTCCAATCTAACCATTCTCAGAAGAGGATTCTTGGTACGTTGGGTTGAAACCGTGAGCTAGAGGCCGCGAGAGCAAGATATAACTATTTTCATCGATCTTACAATCTTCAGTGTCGATGAAGAGTATAATTATTAAAGGGGCGAGAGAGCACAATTTGAAGAATATAGATCTTGTGCTTCCGAGAGATCGGTTTATAGTGATAACGGGTCTTTCTGGGAGTGGTAAGTCGACTCTGGCGTTTGATACGCTCTATGCGGAGGGGCAGAGGAGGTATGTTGAGTCGCTCTCTGCTTATGCGAGGCAGTTTCTGGGCGTTATGAATAAGCCGGATCTCGATAGTATTGAAGGGATCTCGCCTGCTATCGCGATTGAGCAGAGGCGAACGAGTAAGAATCCGAGGAGCACGGTTGGGACTGTTACTGAGATCTATGATTATCTGAGACTGCTCTTTGCAAGGATAGGGGTACCGCACTGTCCGAGACACGGTATCGAGATCGTTTCTCAGTCGCCTGAGAAGATATCTGAGAGGATCGCTGAGGAGATTCAGGGATCGATAATCGTACTCGCTCCCATCGTCAGGCAGAAGAAGGGAACGTATGAGAGGCTTATATCAGACCTCTATAAGGAAGGGTACACGAGGGTGCGGATCAACCGAGAGTTACATCGAACAGATGAGAAGATAGAGCTTGAACGGTATAAGAAACACGATATAGAGATCGTTATTGACAGACTGGATACGAGGGATAGATCACGACTATCCGAGGCAGTGGAGAGTGCGCTTGAGAGGTCAGGCGGGCTTGTGATCGTTCTTGACGAGGACGGGGCGGAGCACGTTTATTCAGCAAGCATGGCTTGTCCGATCTGCGGCATATCGTTTGAAGAGCTGCAGCCGAGAATGTTCTCTTTCAACAGCCCGTTTGGCGCGTGTCCGGCATGCGATGGGCTCGGGATCAGAATGGAGTTTGACCCTGACCTGATAATACCTGATAAGAGTAAATGCATCGCTGATGGCGCGCTTGCAATCTATAGAAATGCGGTAGATGGATGGCGAAAGCAGTATGTTGCTGCTGTTGCAAGGCACTTCGGGTTCGATATCTTCACGCCGATAGAGGAGCTTACGAGGGAACAGTACCATGTCTTGATGTATGGATCGGATGAGCAGATCAGGTTCAGTATATCTATGAAGGATGGAGATGCGAGGTGGTCTCATACGAGGGAGTGGGAGGGGCTCCTGCCCCAGGCAGAACGATTGTATCGGGAGACCAAGTCTGAGTACAGGCGACGCGAGCTGGAGCGATTCATGAGGGTCTCCCCATGCCTTCACTGTCATGGAAAACGATTGAAAGAGAAGGTTCTGGCGGTCACTATCAGGGGGAGATCGATCATTGATATTACAGATATGTCGATTGACAGGTGCATAGAGTTCATAAGAGGGATCGATCTAACTGAGAGAGAGGTTGAGATTGCGGGACAGGTTTTAAAAGAGATACAGGACAGGCTTGATTTCCTTCAAAAAGTCGGTCTTGGTTATCTTACGCTTTCAAGAGCAACAGGCACGCTTTCAGGTGGTGAAGCCCAGAGGATAAGGCTTGCAACCCAGATAGGATCTAACCTGATGGGCGTGCTCTATATTCTGGATGAGCCATCGATCGGTCTGCACCAGAGAGACAACCAGAAGCTGATCGACACGCTCCACAGGCTGCGTGACATCGGCAACACGCTCGTCGTTGTGGAGCATGATGAAGAGACGATCCGACGAGCAGATTATGTCGTTGATATGGGCCCTGGCGCTGGGGTTGAGGGTGGGTACGTCGTTGCAGAAGGAACGCCAGAGGAGATCGAAGAGAACCCGAACTCGCTCACAGGAAGATACCTCTCAGGAGAGTTAGAGATACCACTTCCAGAGAGAAGGAGAAAGTCCAGCAGATTTATCCAGCTTAAAGGGTGCAGGGAGAACAATCTCAAGAATATAGACGTGAATATACCGATAGGAGTCTTTACAGTGGTCACAGGTGTCTCAGGGAGCGGCAAGTCCACATTGGTCCATGAGATACTCTACAAGGGGATGATGCAGAGACTCTATGGTTCAAAGGTGAGAGCAGGGCTTCACGATGAGATCGTCCTGGGAGGGGAGATTGACAGGGTGATCGTGATCGACCAGAGCCCGATAGGAAGGACTCCGAGAAGCAATCCCGCGACGTACACAAAGGTCTTTGATGAGATAAGAAAGGTCTTCTCAGAGACGCGGGATGCGAAGGTGAAGGGGTTCAAGCCTGGCAGGTTCTCGTTCAATCTGAGGGGCGGGAGGTGCGAGGCATGCAGGGGGGATGGCGTGATCAAGATCGAGATGAACTTCCTGCCTGACGTCTATGTGGAGTGCGAGGAGTGCAATGGGAAGCGGTACAACAGAGAGACACTGGCGATCAAGTATAAAGGGAGATCGATTGCAGATGTCCTTGATATGACCGTTCTTGAGGCAATCGACCTCTTCGGGAATATTCCTGCGATAAGAGAGAAGCTTGAGGTGCTGAAGAGGGTGGGACTCGGTTATATCAGGCTCGGGCAGCGGTCCACCACCCTCTCAGGTGGAGAGGCGCAGAGAATCAAGCTCACAAGGGAGCTCTCGAAGAGAGCCACTGGAAAGACGTTGTACATCCTCGACGAGCCAACCACAGGACTCCATTTCCATGATGTCAGGAAGTTGATAGGGGTGTTGAACGATCTCGTGGAGATGGGAAATACTGTCGTTCTCATCGAGCATAATCTGGACGTGATCAAATCGGCGGATTATATAATCGATCTCGGTCCAGAGGGTGGTGACGACGGCGGATTCCTCGTTGCCTCTGGGACGCCTGAGAAGATCGCTCTGAACGAGAAGAGTTATACTGGTAAATTCCTTAGAAAGGTTCTGAAATGATCGATTTCGATAACATACCTGATGCCCCGGGATGCTATCTATTCAAAGACGATTCTGAGAGGGTAATCTACGTTGGAAAAGCCAAGAATCTGAGAAAAAGGGTGAAGAGCTACTTTCAGAGGAACGATCTCGACCCGAAGACTGAGGCAATGGTGCAGAGGATCGATTCTCTCGATTTCATCGTGACTGACAACGAAGTTGAGGCATTGATCCTTGAAAACAACCTCATAAAGAAGAAGAAACCGAAGTATAACATCGATCTCAAGGATTCAAAGAGATATGCCTATATAGAACTCACAGACGAGGAGTTTCCACGACTGCTCGTTGCGAGGAGGAGATCTGGCACTGGCAAGTTCTTCGGACCGTTCGTCTCGGCTGCAACACGCGACTATATCCTCTCAACATTGAATAAGACATTTCAAGTCAGAACATGCAAAAAAATGCAGAAAAAACCGTGTTTGAGGCATCATATCAACCTGTGCCAAGCACCATGCGCTGGAAAGATCGACAGAGCCGAGTATTCTGAGAAGATGAAGGCGGTCGAGCTCGTCCTCAAGGGAAGGACAGACGAACTTGTTAGATCCATAAAACGTGAGATCTCAGAGGCATCAGCAGAACTCGACTTTGAGCGTGCCATCAGATTGCGCAACCAGATTGAAGCGATCGAATGGCTGAAAGAGAAACAGAAGATGCAGCTCTCGAAAAGATACGATGAAGATATAATCAATTACACCATAAAGAACGGGAGAGTCTATCTCATCCTCTTCAACGTCTACAAAGGCACCCTTGAAAACAAACAGGAGTTCGAGTTCGATTGGAGCGATAAGTTCCTCGAAGAGTTTCTCGTCCAGTACTACTCCGAGAATATCGTACCTTCAGAGATAATACTCCCACACGAGATCGATAATTCGCTAATCTCATTTCTAAAGGTGAAAAGAGGAGGTAAAGTATCTGTCAGGGTGCCAAAGATCGGAGAGAAGAAGCAACTCCTGGATCTCGTCATGAAGAACATCGAAGCATCGTTCTTCTCCGAGATTGAAAGACTTGAAGACCTCAAGCGTAAACTCCACCTGACAAAAACCCCGATCGTGATCGAGTGCTTCGACATATCACATATCTCAGGAACGTCGACCGTGGGATCGATGGTCAGGTTCAGAGATGCAAAACCAGATAAAAATAATTACAGACGATTCAAGATCAGAACGGTCAAAGGCATAGATGATACACGAGCGATTGCCGAAGTTGTCAGGAGACGGTACACGAGGCTTCTCAGGGAAGACTCAGATCTCCCCGACCTGATCATAATCGATGGCGGCAGAGGACAGTTAAACTCTGCAGATACCGAGTTGAAGAGGCTCGGTCTCGAGATCCCCATCATCTCCATTGCAAAGAGGCTCGAAGAGATCTACCTCCCGGGATCGACGTCTCCACTGAGACTTCCAAAGAAGAGCAAAGCACTAAAGCTGATACAAGAGATAAGGGACGAGGCACACAGGTTTGCGATCAGCTACAGCAGGTTGCTACACAGAAAGGAGTTACTGAGATGAGATTCAAGAGCGTCAGAAAAGTCGATATTCTGAGGCATCTCAACCAGACCCAATATTTGGCAGTGCATAGCGATTTACTGAGTTAAACTTCACTCAACGTTTCAATTATTGGTGCCTTTCCGACAATCTCCATTCATTTTTGCATTTATGTTACCCATTTAGATAAAAACTTCCGTTTAAATTAAACACCATAGCTAAATAAAGAAGCCCCAACCATTCCACCATCGCAATAAATCCCAAGGCATCCTTTAGCCATAGTTCCCTCTTTGGACTGCACTGACTGCAATAAAAAGGCTTAGCAACACTATCAAAGTCACTAATCCAAGTGGAGTTAGAGTAGGAACTGCAATTAGAACTAGTGGTGCAAAATAATTTTCAAAAGGCTCCATCAACGGATAATAATCCTTATCTCCATCTATGCTGTAAGCAGCATCCCCAGTTCAATAACCATCAGCATCGCTTCCATTGTAGTCGCTCCAGCAGTTTCCAAGATATGTTTGTGTATTGATTGCCATTGTAGATATAGATTATTTTCTCGGTGGAGTTCCAGATGTTTGTTGAAGAATAATAAGAGAACTTTGAAAAACCCACTTACCTCCAGACCTCATCAAATTAACAAACATCTTCTTAATTAAAGCAGAAACCTTTATTGACCAATTTTTTCATCATAAAATGTGTATGAAGTCTTTAATCGACTATTTTTTAAGAGAAAAATATGGAAAGGGTGAAAAAACTTGGTGATAGTCTTGTAGAAACAGATTCGCTCTGATTGATTGGGAAGTATTCAGACCAATTGTTGCGGGAATGTAGAGAAGCATTACAGAGAAAGGGGGGAAGACCGAAGATAGATGAAGTTGTTATGATGAAAATTCTCATCTTACAGTAGTGGTATGGTTTATCAGATCCAGAAATTGAAAGGCAGATTGCTGAGAGAATATCTTTCCGCAAGTTCCTTGGTTTTCCTGAAAGTATTCCAGATTATTCAACTCTGTGGAAATTCAAAGAAAGAATGATCAGAACGGGAAAAGACAAGAAATATGGAAGGAGTTGCAGAGAGAGCTCAAAGCTAAAGGCTTAAGAGTGGCTTTTTGGGACAAAATCTCTTAATCCTTGACAATGATCACTTATGCTCTCTATCCCAGATATCTCTTTGGTACATCAACTTTTGCTGAATTACCGAAAGGATGTGGCTTTTTTCTCGAAAACAACTTCGACTTCTTCTTTCAGGACAAAATCGCCTTTCTTCACTTCAATCTTTCTCATATTTTTAGTATATCCATAGAAATACTTAAATACTTTTTGGTTAAAATCTGAATATGAACCTGGAATTTAGAGTAACAAAGAAGTTTGTTAATGAGTTACTGGATATTTTAGACGAACTGGTCAAGGAGACAAGGAGAGAAAAGAAAAAGAAGTACCCCTATGCTGAATGGAAAAGAAGAGAGAACTCGTTAAGAAAAGACTGAGAAAGCTTCCAGAATATGTTAGGGAAGCCGTTGCAATGATCAGAATTCAGAAAAAAGCTGGCAAACCAAAGGAAATTGATCTGGAGAAGAGAATTATGCCATTCCTCTTTGCAAGACTTATGAACAGATCAAACAGGGATGTAGAAGAATTACTGGAGTTGTTTAAGCCTTTGTTTGATCTCAAAGCCAACTACAAAACGATAGAAAGACAGTATTGCAGATGAAGAAGTCAAGCTCGCTCTGCACAACCTATTCATTCTTTTACTCAAAGATGAAGGCATCTCAGGCGAGTTTGCATGGGATGGAACTGGTTATTCGCTTACTGTTACAAAGCACTACAGAACCAACCCTAAAAAGAAAGACAAGGACTTCAAATACGTTTTCAAGATAATAGACATTGATACAGGAATGCACGTTGGTCTTGGCTATTCTAACAGATCAGAGAAAGATGCATTCAACAAAGCAATAAAGATGCTCAAAGAGATAGGAGTAAAGACGAATTCTATCTCCCTGGACAAGTATTACAGCACAAAAAAGACTTTAAAGTTATTTGATAAGGAAACTGCTGTTTATCTCTCATTCCAAAGAAAAATCTATCCAGAATAGGATCTGACTGGCCAAAGGTTATAGAAAGGATTATCGAGGCCCCCTATAAGTTTCTAAAGAGATACTCCAAGAAAAATTCAAGCGAATCAGATTTTTCAGCAGATAAAAGAAGATCTAGATGGTTAATCAAACAAAAAGAGAAAATAGAATAGAAATGGCTCTATTTGCTATCAGACTCTGGCACAACCTGTTTGCAACCAGGGCGAGATAATTACGTCCCAAAACCCAGCATTCATCGTCTGATTTAAGCATCTTCATGTTTATATCATACTCCGATGATCGATCTCTTTCCAGCAACCCATGATTGGAGAGTGCTTCTTGATCTGCAGCGAGTCGTTGCGATGCGCGCATCTGTAGAGGATCGGTTCGGTGAGATAAAGACGGTGGCCGGTGTTGATCAGGCATTCTTTGAGGATAAGATTATATCAGGAATTGTAACACTTGATTACACAACGATGAGAGAGAAGGATCGTGTTTATTCGGTTGAAACCGTGGATTTTCCATATATACCAACGTTTCTCTCGTTTCGTGAGGGAAGAGCGATCGTTTCGGCCTATGCAAGGCTTCCTGAAAAGCCAGAGCTGTTGATGATCGATGGCTGTGGCATCAACCATCCGAGGTCTGCGGGGCTTGCGACCCATATCGGTGTTGCGCTTGATCTTCCAACGATTGGCGTTGCAAAGAGCATTCTCTGCGGCACATCAGAGGAACTGGTTGGTGCTGGAGAGTTTTGTCCACTCAGATACAACAACAGGGATGTTGGATGGGTGTTGAAGTCGAAAAAGAACTGCAATCCAATAATCGTGGCTCCAGGGCATCGGGTCTCGATGAAGAGTTCGATTGAGATTGTAAGGCACTGTCTCCGTGGATACAAACTCCCAGAGCCAACGAGACAGGCGCATATCTATGCAAATTTCGTGAAGAGGATGTATGAGAAGAAGAATCACACTCGGTAGTGGTGATCCGAAGCGACTCTTCGTCGGGGGACTGCACGGCAATGAATGGAGACGCACATCTGCGATACTCGAGAGACTGAGCGCTCCTCGAAGAGGGACGCTCGCAATCATACCAAAGCTCACAGATCGCCCCTATATAAGCACTCTCGATGATCGATATTATGATGCATACGGGAGGATTCTCATCGCAGCGATAAACGAGATAATGCCAGCGATCTACCTTGAGTTGCACTCGTATCATGACTTTGACTCCCTGACTGACCCCAGGCGGATAGAGAGGAGAGGAGTTCCAGCATATATCGAACTCGAAGACGGCATTCTCATCGGTTCGATCTCACCGATCCTCAGAAGAAGATGCTTCTCCATGCACAACCTCTGCATCTCAATAGAAACCCCAGAGAAGGGGGGCCATAGATCACAGAGAGTGTTAAAAAGGTTACTTGATTTCACGAAAGATTGTGAGTCAAGAGATGAGTTCATAGACTTTATCCTGGATCGATACCCAGAACAGGGGAGAGTTGCAATAGAGAATTATAAGAGGTTCTATGGCATCGAATAGAACTGAATCAAAATCCTCTTAAGGCATTGCTTTCATTGTAGATCCTGGTTTATGACTGGTTTTGACTGTTTTGTCTCGGTTTGCAGGCGGATAGAAAGTATTTCGGGTTCTATTGAGATAACAGGTGTGGTGAGTGGTCTTCTTCGATCTGTTGATGATGACGAGTTGGCTATCGTTGCGCGGTTCATCATGGGGGAGGTCTTTCCGAGGTGGACTGGGCTTGAGCTTGGGGTTGGGCCGAACTTACTCTATATGGCGATTGCGAAGGCTGCCGGGATAAAGGTCTCTCAGGTGAAGGATCTTGTTAGGGATCTTGGTGATGTGGGTGAGGCGGCGAGGGCGGCTCTTGTTAATAAGACTGAGGTCAGCTTTTCATCCTTCTTCGGTGGGAAGTCGTCGATCAGTGTTGGGGAGGTGTATTCTCGTTTTCTGGAGATTGCGAGGTTTTCTGGTAAAGGGTCACAGTCTGCTAAGGTCAGAACCCTTCAGTATCTCTTCAGTAGTGTTTCGCCTGATGAGGCAGTTTATATCTCTCGTCTTGCGCTTGAGGAGCTTCGGATTGGCGTTGGTGAGGGGATTGTGCGTGATGCTATTGCCGATGCTTTTGGCGTTGATAAGGAGCTTGTTGAGCGGGGTTATATGCTCACGAATGATCTTGGCATGGTTGCGTGTACAGCGAAGAGGGGGGGTGAGGCAGGTCTTCGGGGTCTTGGTATACAGGTTGGCAGGCCTGTTAAGATGATGCTTGCACAGGTGGTTGAGAGCAGTGAGGCGGCTGTATCTGCGTTGGGGTGTGTTGCTGTTGAGTGGAAGTTTGATGGTGCACGTATCCAGGTGCATAAGGATAGTGATCGTGTGATTCTCTACTCGCGTCGACTTGAGAATGTGACAGATTCTCTCCCTGATATCGTTGGACGTGTGCGGTCTCGGGTTGTGGCGCGGGAGGCGATCCTTGATGGTGAGGTGGTGGCGATCGGTGCAGATGGGAAGCCGATGGCGTTTCAACAGCTTCTTCGCAGGTTCCGCCGCAAGCACGGGGTTGAAGGGATACTGGGCAAGGTTCCTCTTACTCTAAACCTCTTCGATATAATGTATATGGATGGGAGGAGTCTGATAGATCTTCCGTTGCGGGAGCGTCGAAGGTTTCTTACAGGTGCTGTTAGGGAGGGAGATGGTTTGTTGCTTGCTAAGGAGACGATCACCAGCGATCCTCATGTGATAGATTCCGTGTACGCTGATGCGCTTGAGGCGGGCCATGAGGGTGTGATGCTCAAGAATCCTCTCTCTGTGTACACACCTGGCAAGCGTGGTAGGAACTGGTTGAAGCTGAAACCGATTATGGAGAATCTTGATCTGGTGGTCGTTGGTGGTGAGTGGGGTAAGGGGCGGCGTGCGCATCTCATTGGATCGTATGTGCTGGCGTGTATAGATCCTGAGAGCCGTGAGCTTCTTCAGATCGGGAGGGTTGGAACAGGGATGAGTGATGAGGATCTGAAGGATTTGACCGAGGTCTTCAGGGAGCTGATCGTCTCTGAGGAGGGGCGGGATCTCTCGTTTGAACCGAAGATCATCTTTGAGGTGGCTTATGAGGAGATACAGAAGAGTTCGAATTATAGTTCCGGGTATGCCCTGCGGTTTCCAAGACTTGTTCGGGTGAGGTATGATAAGTCGCTGGATGATGCTGAAACGATCGATCGGGTGGAGTCGTTATACTTGAGGCAGCGTAGGTGAGTTTATCATTGGTTATACTATCGGGGATTGACGCTCACCACACCATATAATAACTTTAATTATATTTTTTACAATTGGTATGTCTTCTTTGCTGAATAGAGGGCAAATTCTGTCTGGAAAGTTATTTATATGATTATCATTATCATCATTATTGCATGGCTCTTAGCCAACAAAAAAGGATGGTATGTATGAACACGATGAGACGCTGCATGGTAGTCACACCGATGGACCTCTCAGAAGAATGCTATGCCGGAGAGGCAATGGACGTGACCATGAAAGTATTTGTCGGAGCAGAGGACTCGCTGAACATATGCTTCAGTGAAACGTTCCTAACGGAATCCAATAATGAGGACTACCTCAACAACGCCGCATACCCAAACGCGGCAGAAGTAGTGATAGATAGAGAGAGCCTGTGGCTATCCATGTTCACACGCCACATGAAACACGCCGAAGAGGACGAGGAGGACACGATCTACATCTGCGCACCCTAAGATTCGAAGAAGGCAAATGATATAAAGCATCGTGAAACTCTTAGGAGGCAGATGAAGACCGAGACTTCACGTACCCTATTCAACCGTGCAGAGAGAGTGCTCTGTGGCGGCGTGAACAGCCCAGTGCGCGCAATCAAACCATACCCATTCTACACCAGAAAGGCAGAAGGCTCGAAGATAACTGACATCGACGGTAACGAGTTCATAGACTACTGCATGGCATACGGCCCAAAACTCTTCGGACACGCACACCCAGAAATAAAAGAAGCCGTCCGCACCCAACTCGAATCAGGATGGCTCTACGGAACACCCACCGAGAACGAAGTCACAATCGCCGAAACCATCACCCGCCTCTACCCAAGCATCGAGATGATCCGCTTCGTCTCAACCGGAACCGAAGCAACGATGAGCGCAATCCGCATCGCAAGAGGCTACACAGGCAAAGACAAGATCATAAAGATCGAGGGGGGATTTCACGGCGCACACGATGCAGCACTAATAAAAGCGGGCTCAGGCGCCACAACACACGGCGTCCCAGACTCACCTGGAATCCCGATGGACGTCACAAAGAACACGCTACAAGTACCATACAACAACACCGAAGCACTCACAACAACAATAGAGAAGAATAGAGACGAAGTCGCAGCACTGATTATGGAACCCGTCCTCGGAAACATCGGACCGATAATCCCAGAGAAAGACTACCTTAAAGAGGTCCGAAGAATCACAGAAGAGAACGACGTACTCCTGATCTTCGACGAAGTGATAACAGGATTCAGAATCTCGCCTGGAGGCGCCCAGGAGCACTACAACGTAACCCCTGACATAACAACACTCGGCAAAGTACTCGGCGGGGGCTTCCCGATCGGAGCAATCGGAGGAAGACGCGAGATCATGAAGATCGTATCACCCGCAGGACCGGTCTACCAGGCAGGCACATTCAACGCAAACCCAATCTCACTCGCAGCAGCAAAAGCAGTACTCACACTGATCCAGAAAGAACCCACACTCTACAGAGACCTGAACGCCAAAGGCGAAAGACTCAGAGCCGCCTTGAGAGATATAATAGAAGAGAAAGAACTCCCCTACGCAGTCAGCGGAATTGCAAGCCTCTTCAAAGTATTCTTCGGCAGAGAACCGAAGAACTACAGAGACGCGATCCAATGCGATAAAGACGCATACCACGAATTCTTCCACCACATGCTAAAGAGCGGCATCTTCCTACCACCCTCCCAGTTCGAGACAAACTTCCTCTCAACAGCACACAACGAAGAAGAGATAGATAAAACGATCGAAGCCTACAGAACAAACCTAAGAGAATTTTGAAAAAAGAGATGAACTTTTTGTTAGTTCTAAAGAAAAGAAGGGGCAGAGATGATTGTAAAGATTCTTGAAGAAAATGATATACCAAAGGCAACACTCGAGAAGAAAAGGTTCTTGAAAAAGGTGTTTGGTTAATATGGGAAGAGAAACCAGAAAATTAACAGAGGATATTATTGATTTGGGAATGTTAATAATTGTAGCGGCAATAATGATTGTTGTCGTTTTTCTTGTCATTAAATCTTTAATAGGAGATGTTCCTGCTTATGTCGGTTCTGTAATTGTGGGGCTTGGTGGAGTTTTTCTTTATGCCACAAATAAAAAAGTAAGAGAACATGTTATGGTCTTGAGCAAAGCTATTTATACTAAAACAAAGCAACAAAATATATGGGCAGAAAGCGAATCTACGAAGTTGCAAAATGCATACCAGTAGAAGAACTCGACAAAAGGATCAAGAGGCTCGAAAAGGATACAGGAGTTCTCAAAAGATTATACTTTATAAGATATCTCTACAGAGGGATGAGTGTTGAGGAAGCTGCTGAACTGGTTGGGGTCACTAAAGCAACGGGCTATGCATGGCTTAAGAGATGGAATTCCAGAGGTTATGAAGGTATAATTCCGGATTTTGGTGGAGGAAGACCATCTAAACTTGCAGAAGAGCAGAAGGAAAAGCTAAAAGAAATGCTCAAGAAAAAGGATTCCTGGACGACGAAGGAAGTTCAGGAAGTCATTGAAGCAGAATTCGGAGTTATCTACTCCTCATGGCAGGTCAGAAGAATCCTGAAATCGTTTGGAATAAGATACGCCAAACCGTACCAGAAGGATTACAGAAGGGCAGATAATGCAGAAGACATTTTTAAAAAAAAACTTAGATGAGGCTGGAATTAGCGATGACGTGATAGGATTCGTCGATAAGATGGCAGTCGAAGCAAATGCAAACACAGCAAGATTATGGAGCTTCGATAAGCCTCTTAAGAGAGTTGCTACCCACGTTAAAGCCAAAGTCGCAGGGCTCTATTGTATAAATGGAGAGAACTTAATAGAATCTCCTGAGAAAAATAAAGCCGAAGACTTTACAACGTTTCAAGGATAAGGGAAGCAAAACCTGAAAAAAGAACTGTAGTCGTCTGTAGTCGTTCTGGATAATTCCAGAACACAACATCATGCCAAGAAGGTGAAGAAAAAGGCTGAGAAACTGAACATTTCACTGGTTTATCTACCACCTTACTCTCCCGACCTGAATCCAATTGAAAACATCTGGAAAAGCGTTAAAAGAGTAGTTTCAGAGAGATCTCCACTGAATATGGAAGAACTGAATGAAGCGATTGCTGAAGCCTTCAAAAAACTTACAAAATCGATATCCTCTGCAAAAAACTGGATTGAAAAGTTTCTGGATAATAAGTTTAAGATGCTATGCACTTAACTATAATAACAATAGACTTTGTTTCGTGATAAGATGGCATACAAACTTTCACCATCAAGCATAAACTTAATGTTAGAATGTCCCAGATGTTTCTGGCTTCAATTAGTGAAGAAGATTAAAAGACCAGAAGGAATCTTTCCTTCGCTTCCCGGAGGAATGGACAGAATCCTCAAAAGACATTTTGATAAATTCATGGAAAGAGGAGAATTACCTCCAGAAATTAGGGAATATGGATTAGGTAATGGATACAAATTATTTAGTGATAAAACAAAGCTTGAAATTTGGAGAAGTGTTCACAAAGGCATTCAATATAAAGATAAAACTTCTGGAATCCTTATTAGAGGAGCAGTTGACAATTTATTGGAGAAAGGCAAGAAATTAATTGTTTTAGATTATAAAACAAGAGGATATCCTCTAAAAGAGGACACTCATGAGCATTATCAAACCCAGATGGATATCTATAATTTCTTACTAAGAAAAAATGGATATGAAACCGAAAATTACGCATACCTGTTGTTCTATTACCCAACGGAGATTACCAAAACGGGAGAAGTGATATTTGATACAAAGTTAATCAAAATACCAACAGATGCCAGAAGAGGTGAAAAAGTATTCAAAAAAGCAATAGAAATCTTAGAAGGGCCCATTCCTAAACCATCTGAGAATTGTGAGTTTTGTAAATGGGGAGCAAATACGTTAAAGGTTCAATAAATTCACCCAACTTTTTCTCTGATCGTGCTATTTGAAGTGGCAGGTGTCTACGATGTTCCATTTCTGTATGGAATGTAGAAGATTGCAGTGTCCAATTTCTTGCGTTTAAGAAAAGACGACCACGGCCACTTGAACGTGACTTCGCAGTCCAGTGTGTAGTAGTCTGAAGGGAGGTTAGACGTGTTGATGAATAGGTAATAGATCCCATCACTTCTTTTCTCTCCTCGCATATATTTTGAGGAGTTCTCTCCTGATGTATTTATTATTATGTTATCTATATTATTAAATAGTGTTTCACTGGAATAATTCGCTTTGTGTAGATAGATAAAGCATCTACCAGAAGGAATACCTGTATCAGTTATCGTAAACGAGATGATCTCGGCGCTATTGCCCGGCGGATCTACCATATCAATAGAGTACGTACCGCTCAGCAGCAAAAATGCCCCTAAAGATGCACCTATAACTGCCGCCACTACGATTACGAACCCACTAACCACTGGTACTATGATTGGGCGTATGACTTTCAAAAAATATGCGACGATGACCAATATTAATATTATTACAAGAGAAATAATCAGAATATAATTTGTAATACGCTCCATCCATATAATGCTCAACCTAATGCTCAACCCAGTGTATTGCATCAGTAATATAACAATAGTCAAACACAAAACATATAGTATAAGAAATATTGGAATACCAAACATATAGAGTCCAATTTCACTACTAATTTCATCAAGCCTTTCTTTGTGTTCCTTTGGCGCCCACAACGAGCAACCCTTGAATAACAGGAATAGGAGAAGTAATAGAACTTCGATTAACAAGAATGCCGTTAAAAAAACGATAGCTAAGGCAATGGATTCATCAATTATAACATTGCTGTTAAAGTATTCAACAATTTTGAATAAAGCGGTTAAACTGCCTACAAGTAATGTCAGAACAAGTGTTAATTCTTCAAAACGAGTTCTTCCATCTTCATTTTCACTCATCCAATCCCTCCTCAAGAAGCTTCAACAGCATCCAGAGAATCACGCAGCTCCAATGCTTCCATTATAGCCTCTCTTGCTTCACTCAACTCTCAATGAATTTTTACCCTCTTTTCTTTCTCGTATTTGATTCGTGCTCCGAGCACGCAGCCTCCGCCTCTGTTTCCGCCGAGTGGTCTTCTGGGTGTGCCGAGTGAGTTCATGCACCGTGCCATGACCGCTGCTCCACGTGCAAGTCCATCATCGACGAAGACGATGTTCTCTTCTGGCTTCCTGTATACTCCGAGTTCTCCGATCTCTCGGAGGATGAGCTTCGGTTTGTCGCCTGTGATGGCTGCCCTGCCTGTGACCCCGATCGCTGTCTCTTCGCTCATGAGATCGTTTTCAAGTACTACTTCAACGAGCCGTCTCACCACCCTTGCCATCGTGAGATCGAGTATTGCTGATATAGTCTTCAGATTGCACTCTTCATACATCCTTCTCCCGATCTCTTCAAGTCTCTGGAGCTTGCTCCCGTTCTCTCCAACATCACAACCTATAAGTTTCACATTGAGTGCTTCAGCAGCCTTCGGATTCACAGGAACCGTGCCATAGTGGTCGCGACTTGATGGAACGGTCTCGATGGTGATATGCTCGTGGATCTCCTCTGTGTACTCTTCAATTATCCTTGCCTTGCGCATCCACACAAGCCTTCCTGGTGATCTCTCGCTGAGAACGTCGAGGGCAGCACCGAGCTTCCTGTCAACAAGGCCTGTGCCCTTGATTATCGCATCAGGTATGGCTCCTGCAAGTCCGCAGAAGTTCGCAATCGTCGTGGCATACGGCAGCTCACTGTTCGTAACCCTCCCATCTAGGGTTGTTCCAAAGTCGAGTGAGACGCAGGGGTTTCGATAATCCACTCTCGTGGCTTTAGCACCCTCTTTTATACCCGCGGTTGCAAGTTCTCCCTCCATCTCGTTTGCCACGATCTCAACACCTGTGCCACCCCTTGGTGGAAATACACCTGCCACCCCCCCGCTGAAACTGACCTTATCTATCAGCGTGTATGGTCTGAAAGCGGGTGGGATGTTCTCTATTGTGAGAGCAGGAGTCATCGAGCTCGGAGGCACTCCTGCCTGAAGACAGCCGTCTGCAAGCGCTCTTATTATATTCCCAACCTCCTCTGGGGTCCTGAAACCTGCAACAACCCCTGTCGACCTGACCACAAAGTTCAAATCGTCTTTGATACTCAGGTTGACAGCACGATGACACTCAACAAGTGTCTCCCTGACAAGCTCTGCAACCGCTTCTCTTGAGAGCGGCACATCGTTAAGCGTGTACCCGAAGACCTCTTCACCCCTTTTTGGTCCTCGCACATCTCGAGTCATCTTCACCGTTCTGTTAACAAGGCTCGACCTTCCAGTATCCAAGTTCACAGCCATCAGGATGCACTTGGTGGTGGTATTCCCAACCTCCACCGATGCAACGATATAATGTGGACGCATCTGCTGCATCTTCAAATTTATTCTCGACTTCAACTCTTCAGATTCAATCGGCGTGGTGTGAGAGACCTCTGGTTTCAACCGCATGAACTCAATCGACTTCATATCAATACTCCAAGGTCTTTCAGTGCTTCGTGTATATACCGTTTCTCTTCTGTAGACGCACCCCCCCCCCAACAATACCACTCCTATCATCTTTTAGAAAACCTCTTATATTTCTTTACTCAATAGTAGAATTGTGAGAGTGCAGGTGCTGGTCTGCCTCTCTGTCACGCTCTTGGTGGTGATTGTGGTTTTGAGAAGGGCTGAAGTGGTGCGCAGAACTGGTGAGACAGATGTAACAGTCTCTTTCTCTCTTGATGGAGAGGGCAGCGGTGCCGGCGCGGTGGATACTGGTATTCGTTTCTTTGATCATATGCTTGCGAGTTTTGCAAAACATGGACGCTTTGATCTGAGGATCAGGGCAGTTGGCGATCTCGAGGTAGATGAGCATCACACAATCGAGGACGTTGGGATCGCACTTGGATCTGCCATTTGGGAGAGCTTTGGTGATCGGGCTGGAATTGCGCGTTTTGGCGAGGCTCGCATCCCTATGGACGAAGCCATTGCCTCTGCTGTCGTGGATGTGAGCGGCAGAGGGTATCTGGTCTACAACGTTGGTTTCAGGACGAGTTTTGTGGGCGGGATGGGTACTCGGATGGTCAGGCACTTCTTTGAGTCGCTATCATCGAATGCTCGTATCACACTCCACCTCGAAGCTGCGGGCGAGGATGATCACCATATATGCGAGGCGCTCTTCAAGGCTTTTGGCGTGGCACTTCGTCGCAGCGCAGTTCTGGAGGGCACGGGTGTACCGAGTACGAAGGGAGTTCTGTAAACTATAATACCCCCTATTATACAGGTGATACTCATGTTTAAAAGGATCGAAAACGAATTAGAACTACTCGAACGCCACATAATCGTGCTACAGAAGGTCATCAAGAACGCTCCAGTCGGCATACGAAGGATAGCAGAGGAGACAAAGATCTCAAGACACAAGATCCGCTACTCCCTCAGAGTACTCGAACAGAAAGGAATGATAACACCGACCGCACACGGAGCAAGCCCGACAGAGAAAGCCATAGAGTTCCAGGAAGAACTTGATCAAAGGATAGAGAGAATCAAAGAGCGGATAAAAGAACTCGAAAACAAGATAGAGAGATAATGAGTTGGGAAAATATGAGAGAACAAAACAATGACAACTCAAACGAAGAAAACTGTCCACTCACGCTCAGCGACTGGGTGATGTTTCTGAACGGAGAAATCTCCAATGCAAAGATGTATGCTCTGGGGTTTGGAACTGCAGTTATTGCATCACTTGCGTTTTTTGGTAGCATGATCGCTATCAGGATTCCAGATAGCGGATATTCCAAAGTCGTTTATTATATTTATTTGCTTATTGGTGTTGTGTTTGTTGCATTGGCTTTTTTTGATGGTGCATTCAAAGCAAAAAAATTGATAAAGAATCTAAACACGGTTAGACATGAAATAATTTACGGAAATCTGACAGATTCAAACGAAATACGAAAACAATGTGAAGAAAAAGGCGTATTTAGGTAAAAACCAAGAAAATAAGATTAAGAGATTTATCTGTTTCAAGAAGTTCATCTGTTGTATAATGATGTCCTTCAGATTATCAGATCTGCAACGATGAAGACGAGAAGAGATGTGCTAACGCAGGCATTTACCCGCAGAAACGCAACACCTATCCTTTCAGGATCAACGCCCGTCACGATCCAGTGCTCATAGATGAGGAGTGCGCCGATCACCACGAGTCCGAGTGCGAATAGATCGCCAAGACCAAAGAGTAGGTGGGAGGCGATGAGGAGGAGGAACATCAAGGCGTGGAAGATGGCTGATATCTGAAGCGCTCTCTCAACTCCGAGGGATGCCGGGATCGAGTGCAGCCCATGTCGTCTGTCAAACTCGACGTCCAGAAGCGAGTATATCACATCAAATCCAGCAACCCAGAAGATGACGGCAAGTGCGAGTGCGAAGACTCCGAGTTCGTGGATAGTCGGCGGTAGATGCAGGGTGCCTGTCACTGCAATCCATCCGCCGATCGGAGCATAGCCAAGATTTAAGCCGAGGATCAGGTGTGACGCCCATGAGAATCTTTTGAGATAGGGATAGATGACGGATGTGATCAGAACGAGTGGCGAGAGAGCCAAGCAGAGCTCATTTAACATATACGCCGAGGCAAAGAGGACTGCATAGGATACTGCAATGATCATGTAGACCTCACTTTTATGGATCAGACCCGCTGGTAGTGGTCGATTGGCTGTGCGCGGGTTTTTTCTGTCAATATCAAGGTCAACGAGGTTGTTAATAGCCATGGCACCGCTTCTAGCTCCGAAGAAAGCAAGACCAACCCAGAACAAGATATTGACAGCTGGAAGGCTCTTTAAAGAGAGGATACTTGCAAGAAGAGCACCGAGATATGCAAACGGTATTGCAAAGACGGTATGCTTCAGAACCACAAAATCAGCATAGAGACCGACCCGCCCAAGAACCATCAAGCACCACCGCAAGAAGAGGAGACGTATCAAAGGTTATCCCTGATAGTTTTTGCGTGGTGGTCTCTCTTTCAGGTGCTCGTAGCCTCTTTCGCTGAGTGGTTCCACGTATCTTCTTCCATCTGGCGTGGTCTTCACAATAATGATTCCTCTTTTGGTTACTTCTCCTATGACTGTGAACTCGATCTCTCCGTGGAGAGTCTTAATCTCTTCTCTTGGGATCGTGAATAAGAGTTCGAGGTCGCCACCTTCATAGAGGGAGGTCTCAAGTATCTCTTCTGGGTTGAGTATCTGACTCAGTTCTGGATCGGTTGGTATCTTCTCAGCGTATATTCTGAATCCGATACCCTCGTTTGCACGTGAGAGCTCGTAGAGTGATGCTGCAAGTCCATCGCTTATATCCATTGCGCTGCTCACAACCCTGCTCTCGGCGAGTATCCTGCCTTCACGGACTCGCGGAACTGGTTCAAATAGCTTTCTTGAGATCTCCACCGGAGATCTCCTTCCATCCTTCAGTAGAGAGAGTGCGGCGCCTGCACCGCCAAGGCTTCCTGTGACACAGAGAAAGTCGTTCTCTCTTGCACCCTTCCTGTATAGGATCTTCTCTTGATTCACACACCCGAGTGCTGTTCCGACTATCGTCAGTTCATCATGAGAGTCCACGTCCCCTCCGATCACCTTGGTTGAAGCCTGATCTGCACAGGCACTGATTCCACGTATCATCTCGTCAAGAAATCCGACTTCGGTCTCCACTGGAAGACCGATCGCAAAGAGAATGCCCACTGGAGTTGCACCCATCGCCGCAATGTCGCTCAGACTCGCGGCTGCACTCATCCACCCGATCTGATAACCGCTCATCTGAGGCGGGAAATCGGTTTTCCGGTGGAGCATATCACTTGTAACCACAAGTATCTCATTCCCGATTCTGATAAGACCACAATCGTCCCCAATTTCAGAATTGCCGAGGATCTCTCTTATTCGCTCAACGATTGCTCGTTCACCAAGCTCAAAGACCTGCATCGCACCGCTTGAATCCATAGAGTCCATATTAACCAGTCGATCCTTATTCGATGAATAATGGTCTTTTCGTCTGTGGAATGAGTTCTCTCTCTTCTCCCATCTCTATGAGGCATCTGACTGCGTCTATCCCCTCTTCACTGATCTCGAGTGTCTCTCTGTTTACGTAGAGGTTGATATGTCTCCAGATGATCTCTTCGTTCATCTCACTGGCGTGTCTTTTGATGTATTCCATCGGTTCTCTCGGTTTTTTGAGTGCGTATTCGATGCTTTCTCTGATCCAGTGGTCGATCTTATGGAGGAGGTCTCTCTTGTACTTCCGTTTGGCTATGATTGCGCCGAGTGGTATGGGATAGCCTGTCTCTTCTTCCCACCACGATCCAAGATCGATCATCTCTCTCAAGCCAAGGTCAGGGTACGTGAATCTTGCCTCGTGTATGATCACCCCGCAGTCAACCTCACCACTCACGATCGCTGGCATGATCCGATCAAATGGCATCGGAACGGTCTTCCTGATTCCTGGATCGTAGAGCTTTAAGAGGAGGTTTGCCGTGGTGTAAGTTCCTGGGATTGCGATGCGCATCTCCCCAAGTTCCTCGGGCTCGACTCGCTCCTTCGAGACTATGATAGGCCCGCAGCCCCTGCCGAGCGCGGCACCCGTGTGTAATAGTGCATAGCGGTCTCGAAGGTGTGCAAATGCGTGAAATGATACCTTCGTAACGTCAAGACTCTCCTCTTCGAGTGCCCTTCTGTTGAGAGTTTCAACATCCTCGACCACTGGAGTGACTGTCTCTCCCTCCAATGGGACGAGCCCGTGGGTGAGGGCGTAGAAGATGAACGTGTCGTTGGGACACGGGGAGTAGCCAATCCTCAGGTTCACAGCGTCATTCTCTTCGTCTCAAGCTCATTAAGATTTCGATAGGGTGTGCGATCTCGCGTGGTGTTATCTCTTGCAGAGGACCTCTTTGATAAATTCCGCTTCACCGACTCGTTTCATCACGTTTCCGAGTCTTTCACGACCTGGTTTTCTCCTGTGTTTGGTGAATGTATCTGCAACGCTGGTGATGAGCGATGGTATCTCTTCTCTTGTGCAGAAGGATTTCAGCAGTACGCCGTCTGATGCACGCCGTGCATCGTTTCCTCCGATCCACATGGCGTATCCACGCTTCTCTTCGAGTACTGCCTCGTGTGGACAGCTTCTGATGCACCATCCGCAGTATATGCATTTCTCGTCGTCGCGCACGGCTTTCTTGAACTGGATGGTTATCGCATCAACCCTGCAGACCTCGGCGCATCGCCCGCACCCGTTGCATTTCTCAAGGTCGATTATGCCGGGTTTAACCTGTCCGATCAAGCCTATGTCGTGTCTCTTTGCACGGACACACGAGTTCGGGCAGCCTGCAATCCCGATCTTCATCTTGGGTGGTGTGAGCCTCTGTGCAAACTGTATTGTTAGCTCGTTTGCCAGTTCTTTTGTATCGACCAGTGCTTCTGAGCAGTAATTGATACCAGAGCAGGCTGCGACAAAGCCCATTCCGATGGTTGCAAGTCCTCTCTCGTAGATCTCTCTCATTATCTCGTCGATGTATTCGCCTTTCACGCCCTGGATTGAGATGCTCTGTCTTGTTGTCACTTCGACTGTTCCATCGCCGTACTTCTCGGCAAGTGAGGGGATCTTCGCAAGATAGTCATGTTTCACGAGTCCTGAGCCTGTCTTTATCTTGACGTAGTATGTTCCACCAGCTTCGCCCTTTATTCCTGGGTAGTCTCCTGCCCAGTAGTACTTCATCTTTCTATCAGCTTCAAGTCGTCTCTTCAGTTCTCGGTTGAATCGTTGCATCTTGAGCCCGGCAAACTCTTCTATCCGTTGGATGTTAACATCGGATCCGAGCTCGATGTACCCACCGTCCACTGCCATCTCGAGGAGTTCAACGCCTTTCGGTGTTCTCGCAATGAGGGTGGTCCATCCAGTGGTTGAGCCCATGTACCCGGCTGAGATGTCGGCAAGCTTTGATACTGCGTCTCTGCAGACCCGACACCCTGGCCACACGCTCTCTCTTACCTCGCTCAGGTCGAACCCTATATCACCCTCAGCGGTCGTAACCACCAGTTCGTCGAGGCGTATAGCAATCTTTTCAGCCTTTTCAATATCCACACCCTTCTTTGAGAGTAGATCCTTCAGTTTTTCGTGTGAAAAGTTCTCTGTGCAGAATAAACCGATGACGTAAGCCACGTTCGGGATCGTTATTCTCTCACCGTTCTCTCCGATCTCGTAGCTGTGTGCGGTGAGTCCTGGTAAGAACTGTGTTCTGCGAATGCCGTAGACCTGACAGGGAAGCCCCACGATGGCAGCATTTGTGATCCCCTCTGCGTCTTTTATGGCTGAGAGTGTCGGGACTGTTGAGTATTTTGAGCCTGCAGTGGTGAGGAGATCGTCTCTCTCTCTTATTATCCGTGATGCCGGTTTTCCGATGCTGCCTGTTGCGATCACGCCATCGACCATGCCTCTCTCCATACAGCATGCGAGGAGTGCTGTCACAGCACCACCGTCCTGCCCTGCCTCTCTGATCTTCTCATCGACCGCTCGCGCCGAGACGATCCTTTCATACTGCCCAAGAAGTGATGGGGGCTTTGCTTTGAACCCGAATATGTTAGGTCCTATCCGAGCGGCATCAGTCAAGACGCGGTGGCAGACATCCCTGCATGCGCCCTCTCCGTTTCTCCAGCACTCCTCTTTCAGTATGGGTCCATCCTCTCTGAACTCGACTATGCCGTTCGGGCAGACCGCGGCACATGCGCCACAGAGTGTGCATAGCTCCTCGTCGACCACTTCATCCCGAAGGAACCATTTATACTTCTCTTCTTCCATAGATCATTCACCATCTCAAGTATTCGTATCGATCGTCTCTACAACCCCACCACATATAAGTATTTCGCAATTAAAAAACGAATTTCGATACATAATATTTTTATATCGCAAAGACATGAAGAGCACCATCATGGAAGATCCAATCGAATGCTGGAGAAAAGAGACATGCCAGGACATCCTGAATACACTCCCGATAGACGAAACCGACCTGAAGATCATCCAAGCGCTGAGCGAGAACGCACGAGCAAGCAACGTCGAGATCGCAGATAAGATCGGCGTGAGCGAAGGAACCGTCAGACGTCGCATCAACGAAATGGTAAAAAAAGGAATAATCCAGGGCTTCATCCTACTATTAGACTGCAAAGAATCAGAAAAATGCATCAAAGTATTCATAGACATGCAAATAGAAGAAAAACACATCCCAGAAGTCGTAAACACACTCAAAGAACACGAACGAGTAATAGCACTCTACCGCACAAACCATACCTACAACATCCTCTGCGAAGCGATGTTCCTTTCAGTAATCGAACTCCAAGAGTTCATCGATACACACATAAAAACAGACAAAATCAAAAAAAGAAAGACAAAAATAGTAACAGGATCCTACAAAAAATGTACATGGACAGGAATATGAAAAAATCACAGTCAATGACCCCACTTTTTCGAAAACAAGGCATCTAAACTGGAGCATAAAGTAGACGACCAAAGACTCTTTTCCAAAAAGCGCAAGCAAAGAAGATTATCAAAAAAGGTCATTATCAATAAAATTAAGATTTTTAAATTATAATAATTCGGACGTGTCCACTTAACATAAACACCACCTCAACCGATTATAATAAAGCATAAAGAGCTTACAGAACAAATTCCAGTTTTTAACAGGATTAAAAGAGCTAATTGAGCAAAAGAATATATAAGCGAAGGGAGCTTTATCAACGATGAATTTTGGCTTCTTCCAACAGAACTCTTAGCACTTCTCTGAAGGACCTTGTAACAAGATAATTCCTGTTTGTATAAATTCTCATCAGGATTAACTCGTTTTTCTCAACATTTACAGCAGAATAAACATAATACTCCTTTTTATCTTGCTTTAACAACTCTTTCGTCTAATGCTATTCAAGTATTTTCTCTTCTTCTCTGATACAAGCAGGCAATTTCTCTTCAAACATTCCCTCTTTCCAAAGAGAGGTCTATGGAGACCGGATGAAGCCAGAGAGAGAACTCTGGCAGTCCTCCCGAGAGAAGACGTCTGAATACAGGTTACAATACCGAGAATCTTAACATAGAAAAGGCACCTTATTCCTCTCAAACACCTTCAACTCTTCGACAATCTCCCTTACCCTCAGCATAAATAAAAAAATAGTCTCTTGTATTTATAATCTTATGTGGACGGGTCCACGGGTCTGGGAGGTAAAAATGGAGGCGGGGATCCGTGGGTAGGGGGAGAGAGTTTTTATGACTGGAAAGAGGCGGTATAGGGATGTTTGTGTTGCAGTAATGGGGTTAAGGGCTGTGATCTTCTTTTAACAGGCATTCTATAAACTTCCGTCCCTCGTCGGTCTTGAATAGTGGCAGCCCCCAGTCGTCCACCAATCTCCTGTGTGATCTTTGATGTATCTCTCTTGTGGTTGACTCGTTCTCCAGTGATCCTCTTGTGAGAGTGTTAGATCTCTGACCGCTTCTCTTCATGGTGGCTTCGGGATGTTCTGGGTCTGGGACTTTGGGATCTTCTGACTGGGGTTTGCGATATACCATGATGCCTCTGCGTTGCCAGAGTGGTGTTTCGCCAAGATTGACACCATTTTGAAATGTTAATTCATGAATATCACTCTGTTTCATGTGATTTAGCTTGTCTACTGCGTCTTTCGTATTAAAACCATGTTTTAGAAGGGTGTAGTATCCGTAAGAGATGACATGATTGTTCCATGCTTCGTCCTGCCTGGACTTGAGATAATCGATCACTTGAGTCGTGGCAACTACTATAATTCGAGCATCGAAGGAGATCGGTTCTGATAGCTCGAGTAGTATGGTCAGGGTAGATGCGAAGAAAGAGGTTATGATGGAGTCTATCTTCTCAACTCTCCCATTAAATGGTAGGTGTGTGAAGTAGAAGCTCACTTCGTCCGAGAAGAGGTAAGCAAAGAGGGGGTCAAAGCCGCTTTTCTTGAAGAATGTGATGGTGGAGTTGACCATTGCAAGGGCAAAGTCTTCATCGTAGGGCTTCTTGAAGCCGAGGCTTGAAAGTGCTTTCCCAAAACCCCTTCCATCAACGCGGACAAATATGGGAGGTGCAACCCTGAGGCTTGAGAAAATCTCACGCTCTTTCATAGTGATTAGTGATAGATGAGGATAGATGGGTGAGATTCTGATTAACCATTATCCGTACATTGGAAACTCCTTTCGTGACGGTGCCGCCTCGGTATCCTTGACTTGATCTGCCAATTTTTGAAGTTCACTTTCTATCTCCTTTGCCTGATTTAGCAGGTTCTCTGTCGATATATTGAGGTCGTATATGCTGTTCAATGCCTCGATGACTGATATGGCTGCTCTCGGTTCAGGATTCTGACCACGCGTCTCCCCGAGTAGACTGATAGCAGGTATCTTCTGCAGGTGGCACGCACTCATTATGCTCCCAGCTATCCCTGAGATAGTGCCGACCTGGAATATCTCCACCATGTCCTTCAGCCTATCAAGAAGATCACGTGTGGTAGCTGCACCGAATACCCTGTGTCTTCCGCTCATAGTGGCTATGCCTGCTATGGAGACGATCTCCTTCACATTCGAGGTCTCGGCCCAGTTCACAAGTTCTCTACTGATTCCATAAGAGATTGTGGGATGTATCGGGATGTCTGAAATGACAACCACGAGATTATGTTCGATCGATTCATAGATACGCACAGGCATGCTGACTACCCCATCGAAGAGTACAGCTATAGGCGGGAAGTACTTTGAGTCAACACATCCCCTCTGCACCATCTCAAGCTCGTCTATCACATGCTGGCAGGCTATATTTCCAACGAGTCCAATCCCTGGAAACCCATTAAAGAGGACAGGATTCTCGGACTCGATCGGCTCAACGATGATCTCAAAATCGTTCCTATCATTCTCACTCATACTCTACTCACGCACCAATATCACTGTAACTGCCTTCTCCATAGTCATGAAGAGTACATCACAACGTAAATAACTTTAGTGGTACAAGTCGACAGGAGACGGATGGAAAAGAATTATTAGCATCCTTGCGTTCCATAAGTCAGGTCGTTGTATTTGAGAGAGGATAATCTATGAGGGTTTCGATGGATATTGAGTTGAAGGATACGCCTGGACAGTTGTTACTTGCGCTCCAGCCGATCTCAGAGATGGGAGGCAATATTCAAAGCGTGGTGCACTGTCATGATAAACGCACGCCACGTGGCACTGTTCCGATCCATGTCGTATTTGAAGTTGCCAAGGAAGGTTTGATGGAGATTATCAGGCGTATTAAGGCAAATGGCGTGATCGTTGCCCGTGTGGATGAAAGACGATTGCATGAGCAGACATTTGTGATGCTTATTGGGCATATCGTCCACACCGACATCAGTGAAACGATCGATGCTGTCGATTCCACAGGTCATTCCGAGATCGTGGACCTGACCCTGAGCATGCCTGATGTTAAGAGGGTCTCATCTGCTTTCATGGTGATCGCTGCGGATAGTGAGGATAGCTTGGCGCTAGCTCTCAACGTTCTTCGAGCGACTGCCGAGGATAAGGGGTTGCTCGTGATCGAGCCGATCAAGGACGATGCGATCTGGATGTGAATGAAATAGAGGAGTTGAGTGGTCTGTCTTTCAGGATCTCGATCATCGGTTTTGGTGCGGTTGGGCAGGGTCTTGCAAAGGTGCTTCTCTCTAAACGTGAAACCCTTCAGAGGATGGGCATCGATATCAGGGTGGTCGCTATTGCCGATTCCGTCTCTCTTCTCAAAGGTAGCGAGGGTATCGACCTTGAGAAGGCGCTTCAGGCTAAAGAGGTGAGTGGGCGGGTTGGAGAGGAGATAGATACTGGTGATGGTGCTCGTGAGGTGCTTGAGAGCGTTGAACATGATCTCATGGTTGAAGCCACACCGACAGATATCAGGAGTGGCGAGCCCGCCCTCACCCATATACTGAGAGCGCTTGCGTCAGGGAAGCACGTTGTAACCTCGAACAAGGGACCGTTCATACACAACCATGCAACGCTGATAGAGACGGCACGGAAGAACGATCTTATGCTGCGCTATGAGGCTACGGTGGGTGGTGCTATGCCGATCATCAACCTCATCCAGGAGAATCTCGCGGGCAACACGATAGAACGGATCGAAGGAGTTCTTAACGGAACCTGTAATTACATCCTGACACGGATGGCTGATGAGAGGCTTGACTATCAACACGCACTCCTCGAAGCACAGGAACTCGGGATTGCTGAGGCAGATCCGAGTTATGACGTGATGGGAATCGATTCCGCGTCAAAGCTCGTGATCCTTGCAAACACCGCCTATGAGAACGATGCCACCTTCGATGATGTTAAGATCACCGGGATAACAGAGATAACACCCGAAGCACTGGAGCTTGCAGAGAAGAACGGTTACACGATACGTCTGATCGGTGAGGCGACGAGGGATCGGCTGGTAGTGGCACCAAAGCTCGTATCGAAGAGACACCCTTTAGCGATAAGAGGAACGCTCAACATCGCGACGATCCACACCGATCTCTCAAAGACGATCACGGTGAGCGGCGCAGGTGCTGGGTCGATCGAGACGGCCAGCGCAATCCTGAGCGACATCATACACATATACAAGAGGCACGAAATAAAGAAGGGTGGGGGAGATTGAGATGCTATCCTATCCTCTTGAACATGTCTCTCAGTCGTTTGAAGTAGGGTGTGTAGACCGGGTATGTGAGAACCCTCTCTCTAAGGTCTTCTGGTATCTCAACATTGGCCTCGTTGTGCAGTCCGAGTAGAACCAGTTTTGCACCTCTCTTGAGTGCGTGTCTGAGATGCTCTTCTCTCACTCTCTGGATCGTGGGCACCATGATGATCCGTATCCCTGCCGGGTACTCGAGTCGTTTCGCTCCGATGTTATCGGCACACCTGTATCCAACCTGCTCGTCGAGGAATACCAGTACCAGGTCTTCGGTCTCTCTCTTCCATCGCATGATCCCATCGATCTCTCCGATGAGCTCTTCGCAACTGAGATCGTTGGTCTCGGCTTTGATCTCACCTCTTAGAAATTCAAATGCCCTTGCAGCTGCGGCGTTTGCTTCGATCACGCTATCTGTGATGTCTTTTGGATCTTTTGCGCATCCGCAGATGTAAATGCCTTCTCTCTCGGTCTCAACGGGTCTTAACTTGGGGTGTTCTCCCTTTATGAAGCCGCCTTCTCTCTGGCCTAGTCCCAGGATCTCTGCAACCTCGGTCGTGCCCTCCGATGCCTCGATTCCACCAGATAAGACGACCATATCGGACTCGATCTCGATCTGTTCGCCTGATAGGGTGTCTTCCATCCTGACGAGCAGGACGCCGTCCTCTTCAACGATCTCTGAGGCTCTGCCGCGGATGAATCGAACACCGAGATCCTGCGCATTGCGGTAGTACTCTTCGAAGAAGCCTGGTGTTCGCATATCGGTATAGGAGATCAGAACCTCTGTCTCTGGGAAGTGCTCTCTTATGAAGCATGCATGCTTCAGCGCGATCATACAGCATATCTTTGAGCAGTATCTCCTCCCGAACTTCTCGTCCCTCGATCCGACGCACTGTATCATAACGAGCCTCCGTGGAGGTCTCCTGTCGGACGGTCTCAGGAGTCTTCCTTCGGTTGGACCGTTCACAGCGAGGATTCGTGCAAGTTCCATCTGGTCCAAGACGTCGAGGAACCGCCCGTGTCCGTACTCTTTAACCCGTTTGGTCTCGAATCGCTTGAAGCCTGTCGCAACGATGATCGCACCGACCCTCAACTCAATTATTTTTCTCTCCATGTTAAGGTCGATTGCGCCTATCTCGCAGACGTCAAGACACTTCTCGCACCTCGTGCACGACTCGATATCTACTCTGGCTGTTGGTGGGATCGCCTGTGGAAACGGGATGTATATTGCTCGCCTCAGTTTCATGCCGATGTTGCATTCGTCAGGTACATTAACAGGGCAGGAGGCTGTGCATCTTCCACAGGCGATGCACTCATCGGTCACGTATCTCGGTGATCGCTCGATCTCGAGTTCGAACTGTCCCTTCGATCCTCTGACCCTTTTGAGCCTTGAGAGATCGTAGAGTTCGATCGATCGGTGATTGTAGATCTCGCTCATGATCGGTGCAAGCGAGCATAGTGCACATTCAACAGCGATCCTCTCTGGTGAGAAGACCTTACCGATCTGGACCATATGCCCGCCGATCGTGCTCTTCTCTTCAAGGAGATGCACCTTCACCCCGTGTCTTGCAAGGGATAGTGAGGCGGTCATCCCTGAGATCCCACCGCCTATCACAGCCACCTCCCGGTATGGCTCGATCCCTTGGTGCGTGCGCGGTAGCGATCTATTCACCCGTTCCACCTTACCGCTGATGAGTGAGACCGCTTTATAGAGCGCCTCATCCGAGCCATGGACCCATGCGCACTGCTCCCTGATATTTGCGATCTGGAGTAGATTTGGGTTCACTGCAGAAGCTAAAAGATCCTGAAACCTCCTCCCATGTATCATCGGCGAGCACGCTCCAATAACCACCCTATCAAGACCCTCTTCTCTGATACACTCTTCGATAAGCCTGTATCCTTGATCGGAACATAGATGCTCATCGGTCATGACAGAGAGTCCTTCAGACTCGAAGATCCTCTTAACCTCTCCAAGATCGATCACATCGGCGATGTTTCCACCGCACTCGCAGAGAAATACCCCAATACTCACCCTCTAATCCTCTCGATGACTCTATCGATCCTGGTCTGATGTGCTGCTGCCCCGATCTCATCTGGGTTTGCCCCAAGAAGGAGTGCTGTAAGCTCTGCATAGTGGATAACAGGGATCCTCAGCTCAACGCCAGTCTCCTCTTCGAGGATTGGCTGGAAGCGATCGAGTGTGAGAAGACAGCCCGGGCAGTGAACGAGTATGAGATCTGGCTCGACCTTCTTGATGCTCGTGAGCTTTTTCAGCGCAATATCTCTGCAGTATTCTTGATCAAGAAGAAGGTGCCTGAAACCCATCCCGCAGCAGAGCCCCTTCTCTTCATACTCTACAACCTCGGCTCCGAGTGAGACAGCGATCTCGTCGAGAAGCATCGGATCCTCAGGACCCCCTACTCTCACGTCCTCGTAGAATATCTTCGTGTAGTGGCATCCATGATGTGTCACAAGCCGTATCCCCTCAAGGCTGTACTTCAGCATCTCACTGAGCCGATCCCGATTCTCATGTATCACCTCTGAGCCGTGATAGATATCGACCGTGTCTTTCAAAAATTTTTTCATCTCTTTCAGTGTTGCATAACTCGTTACACATGATGTCACGATCTCATCACAACCAGCGGTTCTCGCAAGAGAGAAGTTTCGCCGATTGACCTCGAGCGTGCTCCTCAAGGGGTAGATCCCTGAGTGGTACCCATGCCCGGTGCAGCTCGACTGGTTGGAGTCGTCAAAGTACCTGACCCCAAGCCTATCAAAGACGATTCTCAGAGAGTCCTCAACCCTTGGATAGTACGCTCCAAGAATACAGCTCTTGAAGAGGTAATAGCGCTCCCGACTCACGATAGATCGACCCCAAGACGCTTCAGGAAGGAATCATACCCGCCCCTTTTGAGAGCCTCTTTTAGGTCAGCCACGGCTCTATCTGGAAGCTCTCTTGATCCCTCTTCGTGGAAGTTGACCCCTCTCTCCCAGATCGAGCGCCCGCACCTCTCCGCAATCCCCCTCACCTTATCCCTTGCATAACCCCGCATCAATGCAAGCTCTCTCAAGACAAGTATGACCGTTGCAGGGCTGTTTCCCCTGGGACACCTGAGGTGACAGGTGTAGCACTGCCCACAGAGCCATATCAGATCCCCTCTGAGAAGATCGCTCACGCGTCCCTCCAGGATCTCCAGTACGATCATTCTGGGAGAGAACTCTCGAAAGACAGATCTTGCAGGGCAGGAGCCCGTGCATCTTCCACACTGCAAACACCTGCGAAGACCGATCCCCTCCATCCTAGGATCTTCAAACACCCCCTCAAGCGGCTCCTGCCCGATCGCCATTCTTCGCATCTTGGAGAACACCCGTGAATACTCTACAGTAACCTCTACAGTAATACTGAGAGCGCCCTTCTTCCCTTCTCTTTTATCTCATCATCGATGGTGAGCTCCACTGCAGGTATCCTCATGCCCCCATCCCGTCCATTGGTGATGAGCTCTTCTCTATGGATCTCCACGCTATAATATGGCTCTTCTGGGCTCTGATAGTGGATGGTTGCTGCAGGTCCTCCCTCTCGCAGGATCTCTCTTGCACGCTCCACCTTGCCAGGTGTTGTGTATGCCATCGGGGGGCAGATCACCCCTGGAGAGTGGAGCTCCTTTTGATCGGTGAGAGTCCTGATCCTCTCAACGATTCCCTCCACCGTTCCGATGAGCCACACCCGCTTATCTGAGCCGAGAGGCTCTCTAACGAGTCCATCTGTCCCGCCAAAGTACGCGTTCTTCTCAAACCCAAATCTCTGCAGGAGAGGGCTCACCTCAGGATGCATCTCCAGTCCAACATTCTCCTCGCCATGCACCTTCACGAGTTCCTCCCATCTCTCTATGAACTTCTCTGGATCGATATCGATATGAGGTGGACAGAAGACGCCATCGGATGGCATCGATATGATCGTGAACTCAGGATGCTTTTGAGAGATCTTCTCAGCGATCCACGCGTTGACGTTGACATCCCCAATAAGAACAGCGCTGCCACGCTCATCCACTCTTGCAATCCTCTCTATCGATTCAAGTGCCGAGGTTCCGTTGTAGACGCCATCTGTCTCGCCTTTGACAGATAGCGGGGTGTTGATATATGATAGGATGATATCGGGTCTGAGCTCTCGCGCCCTCCTTACATCCTCCATCGTGATTATACCACTTCTTCCCTGATAGGCGATCATCGGACAGCGTGGTCTTAAGACCTTCCCGTCTCTCAGGGTTATCTCTGGTATGAAGACGTGTAGATCGTCAGCCATTGCGTAGAGATCCTCTGCCATATATAGCACTCCACAGAAGAGGACGCTCTTCCCACTATACCTCTCTGCATTCCTGACTATGCCGCTTGTGCCAAGCACCACGTCGCTTATTCTCTGAACAGCTCCAGTCTGATAGTTATGGGAGATTGTGATCAACTTCATGGGCTGCCTCCAAGTAACGTATCAAGAGCAGAGAGAACGCTTCGAAGCTCTGCACCCCACGGGAGAACCACGCCACGGTCAACAATCTCAAATCCTTCTTTGAGTTCACAACACTTCGTTATGAAGAGGTCTTCACTCCTCTTCTCACGGGGGCATATCTGAATAAACGCTGGTGTGCAATCGAACATCTCCTTAAAAATCTGGAGAGATCTGTTGCACCCGATGAGCGTTGGATCTTCAGGCAGAGCCTGAAGCCTGTCAAGGAAGAAGATCTCCTTCTCTGGGATTGCGCTCGATCTGATCTCTGATGCGCTGCAGGGGAAGATAACATTTTCTGTTGGAGCATCTCTCGCAAGAACCAGGAGGTCGGTTATCTCAGGCACCACCTCAACTGGAGTGCTCGTTGCATCCTGCATCTCAAGTGCTCTCTCAACCATGGTGAGGAGCTTCGCTGGAATCGGTGGCACGATATCAAAGACGTGGAGCCGCACCCCCTCCCTTCCACGTATGAATGAGACATGCCCAAACATTCCCTTCACAACCACCACCTCCTCCTCGTACTCTCCTGCCCTTTGAAGCATTGCACTCGGGTTCATCACATCAACACTCCTCTCTTCCACAAAGACAGTCTCTTCTGGAAGAGAGACGACTCTTAGAGCGGTGATTCTCTCAAAAATTTTACCTGTGCTAGTCTTTTCAACCTCAACCACTGCAGTATCCTTTGAATTGCAGAGTACGATAAATCGCGTGCCAGAATAACAGGTCGACCCGAGCAAGCGCTCCCGTATCTCTGCCTCTTCCAGAGGGAAGCCAACCGACCTTACACCCACCTCCCGGCAATGCCCTGGGCAGGTCATCCGCGAAGCTTCGGGCATGTGGGATCTGCTGCCTCCAGATCTCCAAAGTTTTCATACGCAGCGGCGCGACAGCCACCACCGCAGATACCGAGATACTCACACTTCATGCACCGTTCATCGAGCCGCTCCAGTCTCCGAAGGCTGCAGAGAAAAGTATCACTCCTCCAGACGTCCCGAATGGAGTCCTCTCTCACGTTCCCTATCCTCACTGAGAAGTATCCGCATGGCTTTATCCAGCCATCAGGAGTGACTGCACAGAGCTCTCTCCCACAGGAACACCCATGAAACCTCAAACGCCGTTTCAACTGAAGAGGGTCGACCCGCCTGTCATATAGGAATGCATAGGACGGTGGTGGGAGCTCCACAGTCACCTCTGCTTCATGCCTCGCCTCTGCAAGATATCCAAAAGCATGATCGTGCATCTCCTTCGTGAGCATATACTCCTTGTTATCCTTTCCCCTCCCGGCGCTGATGAAAGGGCGCACTCTGAGAAGATCAACAGAGAGATCCTCTGCAAGTGCAAGTAGCTCAGGCATCTGAAGATAGTTGAACGGCATCACGGTGACACGAATAGCAGTTCGAATGCCCACGTCTTTAAGATACTTTATTGCGTTCACTGCCCGCTCAAAAGAACCCGGCATCCCACGCCACTCATCATGGGTACGCCCGATACCATCAATACTCACCTGTGCCTCACGAAGCCCAGCCTCCCTCAAGAGCCTCGCATACTCTCGTGTCATCAAAGTCCCGTTTGTGAATACACGGCTGTACACACCCTCCTCACTCAAAAACTCTACAAGCTCCAGTGTGAACCTCTTGCGAAGCAAAGGCTCTCCACCAGTGAGTGTCAAGAGCTTCAAACCATTCTCCTTAAAGTCCAGAACCATTCGCTTCGCTTCATCCAGATTAAGTTCATCAGCTCTTCGCTTGGCTGACTCAGAGAAGCAGTGAGGACACCTGAGGTTGCAAGCACCAGTCACCTGATAACGTAGATCACTCACTCTCACACGATCTACCATGATTAATCACACGGGGTTAGAACGTATATAACGATTTCCAATTCATGGGGCTGTCAACTCTGATCGATGTTCTTATAAAAGTTGGAGTGCTTACCTGACTCTGGAGGCGTTAGTTACTTTGCGAGAAGTTATCTGGATCGAGAAGTATAGGCCCCATAGATTGGAGGATGTTGTGGGGCAGGATGAGGTTATTCGACGCTTGCGTTCATATGTGAGATCCGGCAACTTGCCACACCTCTTGTTCTCGGGTCCGCCTGGTGTTGGCAAGACGGCGTCTGCAGTATCTGTGGCACGGGAGCTCTTTGGCGAGGAGTGGCATAATAATTTTATCGAGCTCAACGCGAGTGACGAGCGGGGTATTGATGTGGTGCGTCACAAGATCAAGGATTTTGCACGCACAGCACCGCTTGGCGAGGCTGATTTCAAGATCATCTTCCTTGACGAAGCCGATGCTCTGACTCATGACGCCCAGTCGGCTCTACGGCGTACGATGGAGCGGTACACGAAGAGCTGCCGTTTCATCCTCTCATGCAACTATTCCTCAAAGATTATCGAGCCGATACAATCGCGCTGCGCGATATACCGATTCAAACCAGTATCTGACGAGGCGGTGGAAGAGCGGATAAGGTACATCGCATCCCAGGAAGGGCTCACCGTGACAGATGACGGGGTTGATGCAATAAAGTACGTGGCTCATGGGGATATGCGCCGGGCGATAAATGCGCTTCAGGCAGCAGCTATGATGAGCACGCGAATAGATGTGGATACGATCTATCAGATAACAGCAACAGCTCACCCAGAGCGGATGGTTGAACTGATAAAAGTCTCTTTAAAAGGTGATTTTATGGCTGCACGCTCGATGCTTGACGATCTACTCATGGAAGAAGGATTGTCTGGCGAAGACGTCTTGGCACAGCTTCACCGTGCAGTCTTCGAAGTAAACATTCCAGAAAAGTCCAAACTCCAGCTCATGGAGAAGATTGGAGAGGTTGATTTCAGGCTCACAGAGGGCGCTAACGAGCGAATACAACTCGAATCACTCCTTGCATACTTTGCAATCATCGGAGAGGGATAAACCATGATCTCACCCTTATCACGATCCTGATTGTCATGAATCTCGAGCTCGTTGAGATCATCGTCTCATTCTTCTCAGGTCTTCCGCACTGGCTTGCAACGATCTTCATCTCAACACTACCGATCTTTGAGCTGCGGGGTGCAATACCGGTCGCGATCGGAGTATACCACATAAACCCCTTGAAAGCATATCTACTCGCAGTTGCGGGCAACGCACTCCCGGTGATACCACTACTACTCTATCTGGGACCTGTCTCTAACTTCCTCCGCCGTTATAGATATTGGGACAGGTTCTTCGAGTGGCTCTTCACCCGCGCACACCACACCCACAGTGAGAGCTTTGAGAGGTACGGAACGATCGCGCTCGCGCTCTTTGTAGCCGTGCCCCTCCCTGTCACGGGAGCGTGGACCGGGTGCGCCGCTGCCTTTGTTCTTGGGATACGATTCAGACATGCACTTGCAGCGATCATGACAGGCATACTGATTGCAGGAATAATAGTAACTACCATCACGGTCGGCACCGACACGATACTTTCATCCATCTGAGAAGTAAGAGATCCGCACGCTTCTAACTCTCCACCTCTCTCACCATCTCGATCGCTTCCTCCAATCCCACGCGCAAGGACTGACGCGTCTCAAGTCGCGCAAGGTCGATTCCGAGCTTGGTCATCGTCTGTGCTATAGCAGGGCTGAGCCCTGTGAAGATCACTCTCGCGCCAAGCATTCGTGCAGCACTCTCTGTCTTGAGCAGTTGATGCGTTGCCATCGTATCGACCATCGGAACACCGCTCAGATCTATGATCACCACCTCTGTACCGGTTGCAACGATCCCTCCGAGCAGGTTTTCAACGATCTGCTCTGCTCTTTCTTCATCGATCGTCCCGATCAATGGTAGTAAGAGGACTTTGTCCCAGATCTGTATGATCGGCGTGGATAGTTTGAGTATAGCCTCGCTCAGCTTCTTCTCTTCTTCCATCAATCTCTTTAAGTCACTGATATTGACGAGATACTCAAGACCGCCAACAATCTTACCCTCAGCATCCTTGAGCGGAGCACCCGTGTATCGTGTCGTTATATCGCCTCTCACACTGTGAACGACCCTCTCGCAGGTTATGACGCTCTCATCCATTATCGCTCTTGCAATACAGCATCTCTCAGTCTGACAGTCCGCCGACCTAACAAGATCGTAGCATTTCCTGCCCACTGCGTCTTCAGGTGTTATTCCAACCATCTCCGACCATGACGGGTTTACGAACTGGATTGTGAACTCTCTATCAACGACCATGACTGGAGTCGGTATGTTGTTAAGGTATGCAACCTTCGCCCTGGCATCGTCCAGGGCTGCTCGTAGTTCGTCGATTCGTGTTCCGGTGTGAAGAATAGCATATATCTCTCCTTTTTCATTCCTCAGCGGTTCACAGGTGTACTTGATCGGGTAAAGATTCTCACCCATCTTGACGTCGACCTCGAACTCAAACTCTTCTCCTTTTGCTGCCCTCTCATAGACTTCTTTCATCCTTCGCTGGACGTCTTCTGAGTACTCCCACCATGGCATCTGGTCAAACCTTGTCCCGAGAACATCCTCAAGCTTGATCCCGAACTTCTCGATCGTGACAGCACTCGTGAACTGGAGATTGCCCTCGAGGTCTGTTACTGCCATATACGTCGGCATGTTGTCGAGGTATGCGACTTTCTGTTGGGCGTCGGTTATGGCTGCTCGTAGCTCGTCGATGCGTGTTCCTGTGTGGAGGAGGGCGTAGATCTCACCGTTCTCATCCACCAGTGGGTCGCAGGTGTACTTGATCGGGACGAGTTCTTCGCCTATTCTGAGGTCTACCTCAAACTCGAATGACTTTCCTTTTGCTGCTGCTTCAGAGACCACTTCTCTCATCCGCTCTTGAACGTCTCTTGAGTAGTCCCACCATGCCATCTGGTCAAACCGTGTTCCGATGACATCTTCAAGAGTCCAACCGAACTTTTTGATCGTAACAGCACTCGTGAACTGGAGATTGCCCTCGAGGTCTGTTACTGCCATATACGTCGGCATGTTGTCAAGGTATGCAACCTTCGCCCTGGCGTCTGCAAGAGCCTGTTTTCTATCGGTTATGTCCCTACCCTCTGACACAAGATACCTGAGGTTTCCATTTTCATATACCGGGTGCATGCTGAACTCTATCCAGATCGGTGATCCCTCAGCTATCTGTGCCTGAATTTCATGTATAACTCTCTCTCCAGAAGCACATCTTGTCACGTCTTCTCTGATCTTCTCTCTTGCTTCACCAGAGTATGCCCACCAATAAGCATCATGAAGCTTCTTCCCCTTAACATCCTCAAGTGCAAGCCCAGCAGGTTCAAGCGCTGTGTTGTTTGCAAATATCACCGTACCATCTGGACTTAAAACCCAGACAAAAGTAACCATATCGTTCAAAATCCCAAAAAACAAGTTCTCTTTGCCATTGAACATATTTTCAGTATTTACACGTTTATTATCTTTATTATTTCTCATGTTACACCTCTGCTACACGACCCAAGCCCAACTCCACCACCTTCACCTTCCTGGCTCTCTCACCCTACATAATCCTACCACTCACAACCGTAATAAATATTACTGAAAACCCCGGGACTCTTAACCATGAAGAGAAGCTGCACACAATCTTTAAGTACGATGAGTCTATTTGGGGTATGTATTAGAAGCGATCCATTTCCGGACGAACGGTCTCGGGTTGGATTTGTGTAGTGTATGGTTGGCTGACGGTGGCGTTGGGCTGATATGCCTGTGTGCGCCTGTGTCAAACTCTACTTACGACGACCGAAAGGATGAGGAAGCTTGTTCAGTCAGATTATACATTCATCTATATGACATCATTGTTGTCATATTGTTTCATGTAACAGATCTAACAAGTAAATTGTATTGTGAGGAAGTAGTAGATGCCCACTATCCATAGACCACGGCGCGGGTCACTGGCTTATAGCCCTAGGAAGCGAGCAAAGAGTGAGGTACCGCAGATAAAAGCCTGGAGAGAGAGTGATGAGGCTAGAGTACTGGGATTTGCTGGTTATAAGGCTGGGATGACTCATGTGATGATGATCGATACCAAGCCGAACAGCCCGACCGAGGGCATGGAAGTCTCAGTCTCGGCAACCGTGGTGGAGACTCCTGAGATGCGGGTTGCGGCAATACGTGGATACGCCAGTAGCACTCATGGAAAGAGAGTGGTGGGAGAGGCGTGGGCGAGAGAACAGGACAGAGAACTTTTGAAGAATTTTCGCGTTCCAGATAAGGGGAGTGAGCAAAACCTGGAGAAGCTGGAGAAGCTGGTCGAGTCCGGGGTGATAAGCGAGTTAAGAGCGATCCTTCACACACGTTCCCACAAAGTTACAGGTATACCAAAGAAGAAGCCCGATCTGATGGAGACCGGTATCGGTGGTGGCGACCCGATGGCGTCTTTCGAGTTTGCAAGATCGATTCTTGGAAGAACATTGAAAGTGGGCGATCTCTTCAAGGCTGGCGATATCATCGATGTTGTTGCGGTTACAACCGGCAAAGGAACACAGGGTCCTGTGAAGCGTTGGGGCATAAGTTTGATGAAGAGCAAGCATTCCAGGGCAGGTAGCTTGAGGCAGGTAGGAAACCTTGGGCCCTGGAGTCCTGCACATGTGAGCTGGAGGGTTCCGCAGCTGGGGCAGACTGGTTACCACCAGAGAACCGATTTTAACAAGATGATACTTAAGATCGGGGACGGTCGTGAGGAAGATATAACGCCTTCAAACGGCTTCATAAATTATGGCGTTGTTAGGAATGAGTACGTCGTGATCAAGGGCAGTGTACCAGGACCTGTTAAAAGACTTATACGGATGAGACATGCAATAAGACCAAAGAGTGAGCCGATAGAGCCGCAGATAGTGAATATAAGCCTCAAGTCTACACAGGGGGTGGGATAAATGGAAGCAGCTGTCTTTGATCTTACAGGTGAGAAGGTGAGAGAGGTCAGGTTGCCTTCGGTCTTTATGGAAACCTACAGGCCAGATCTTATCAAGAAGGCGGTTCTTGCTGCACAGGCAAATCGCCAGCAACCCTATGGTCCGCACAGGTATGCTGGTATGAACACGTCTGCTGCGAGCTGGGGTGTTGGTCGGGGAGTTTCAAGGGTTCCACGACTCACCAATGCGAGGAGAGCGGCGCGTGTTCCGCAGGCTGTCGGTGGACGACGGGCGCATCCTCCGAAGCCTGAGGCAAAGAGGGGTGAGAAGGTTAACAGGAAAGAGCGACGAAGAGCGATCGCTTCAGCTATTGCTGCGACATCTTCAGAAGAGCTCGTGAAGAGGCGTGGTCACAGGTTCAGAGGAAGCCTCCCGATAATAATTGTGGACGAGCTTGAATCGCTCACCAAGACGAGTGATCTCCTAGATCTCGCAAGGAAGATCAACGTTATTGATGATCTTATGAGAGCAAAGAATGGGAAGAAGGTCAGAGCCGGGAAGGGCAAGATGCGGGGTAGGAGATATAAAAGGCCGAAGAGTTTCCTGATAGTTGTTGGTGAGGACAAGGGCATCATAAGGGCAGGTAGAAACCTGCCAGGTGTTGATGCTGTCACTCTTCAGCATTTGAATGCAGAGCTACTTGCACCGGGCGCTGTCCCTGGCAGACTGGTTCTCTGGAGCGAGTCTGCAATAACTCGCCTTGGGGAGGTATACGGATGAAAGCGATCAAATACCCATTCGTCACAGAGAAGGCAACGCTGTACATAGATGATGATAACAAGCTCCATTTCATGGTCGAGATCAACGCAACAAAGCGCGAGATACGGCGTGAGGTTGAAGAGTTATACGATGTTGATGTGAGAGATATCAACACTATGATAACATCGAAGGGTGAGAAGAAAGCGATCGTGACATTTAAAGAGGCAGGCACTGCAAGGGAGCTTGCGTCAAGACTTGGAATATTCTAAAGAAGAGAGAAGGGTTGTGATGGTTATATGGGTAAGAGGATAATTTCACAGAGCAGGGGGAAAGGATCTCCCACATACAAAGCACCCTCTCATAAGTTCAAAGCAAACCTTGAACACATCAGAACGAGGCAGGGTGAGACGATCAAAGGCAAGATAATGGAGCTCGTTCATGATACTGCGCGTTCAGCTCCGATAGCAAAGGTCCAGCTCTCAAACAGGGAGGAACACTTCATACTCGCGCCTGAAGGCGTCTCTGTTGGCGATGAGATAGCCTTTGGAGAATCGGCAGAGATCAAACAGGGAAACACACTACCGATCTCGATGATCCCTGAGGGCATACCGATCTGCAACGTTGAGAATCGGCCATGGGACGGCGGACGTTTTGCACGAGCATCAGGAACATACGCCGTCCTGGTGGCTCACGATGCAGAGAAGACGGTTGTTCGGCTGCCGAGCGGCAGGATGAAATGGCTGGATCATAAGTGCCGTGCAACGATTGGAGTTGTTGCTGGCGGCGGTAGAGTGGAAAAGCCACTCCTGAAGGCAGGAAAGAAGTTTCACAAGCTTAAGGCGCGAGCCAGAAAATGGCCAAGAGTCTCGGGTGTTGCAATGAACGCCGTCGACCATCCATTCGGTGGTGGTGGACGACAACACGTAGGGCTTCCGACAACTGTCAGCCGGAACGCTCCACCTGGGCGAAAGGCTGGATCGATTGCAGCAAGAAGGACAGGTAAGAGGCGGTGAAGGTATGGCAAAGAAGGGAACGACACGATTACCAAAGAGAAAAGGCGAGTTCACGTATCGCGGCAGGAATATGGAAGAGTTGAAGAGCATGAGCATCGACGAGTTTGCAGAGCTTGTCAAAGCCCGCCCGCGAAGAAGCCTCAAGCGAGGCTTATCTGATGATAAGAAGAGACTCCTTGATAAACTCAAGGGCGATGGAGTGGTGCGCACACACCTTCGAGATATGATAATACTCCCTGAGATGGTGGATCGGAAGATCTCGGTCTATAATGGGCGGGAATTTGTATCTATAACAATACAACCAGAGATGCTCGGACACTACTTAGGAGAGTTTGCATCCACACGAAGAATGGTGAAACACGGCTCGGCAGGTGTTGGAGCAACGAAGTCCAGCAAGTTCGTACCGTTGAAGTGAGGTGAAGATCAACTTGGCAAGGGTTAAGTACTCAGTTGAAGCAGATCCTGATACCACTGCACGGGCGATGGGATATGAGTTACACATATCACCCAAGAAGTCAATAGAGCTCTGCAAGGCACTGCGTGGCATGAAAACGACCACAGCAGAAGCCCTTCTTGAAGACGTTATCAACATGAGAAGACCTGTGCCGTTCAATAAGTATACTGCTGGCGCTGGGCACAAACCAGGCATGGGACCTGGGAGATACCCTGTCAAGGTTGCACGGGAGATACAGAGGTTGCTTGCAAGTGCAGAGGAGAATGCCACCTACAAAGGTCTCGATCCTGAGGAGATGAAGATCATACATATAGCGGTTAAGAAAGGTCGCACTATACGTGGTTTCATGCCACGCGCAATGGGACGTGCAACACCCAAGAATACAGAGACCGTAACTATCGAACTGATACTCGGGGAGTCGTGATCCAAGATGGGCAGCGAGAGAAAATTTGTTCAAGAAGGCATCAACACGGTCCAGATCACAGAATACTTCATAAAACAACTGGATCGCGCCGGGTATGGTGGCATGTCCATCAGCAGAACGCCCATGGGCACCCAGATAACCGTCTTTGTAGAGAAGCCCGGGATAATAATAGGAAAAGGTGGGCGCACGATTCGAAAGTTGACAACGGACGTTGCAGAACTCTTCAATATGGACAATCCACAGATCGATGTCCAGGAAGTGAAGGTTCCAGAGCTCAATGCACAGATGATGGCGACACGACTTGCAAACGCCCTGGAACGTGGAATCTACTTCAGACAGGCTGGTCACAACATGCTCCGGCGAATCATGGAGGCCGGTGCTCTTGGTTGCGAGATCGTTACCTCTGGCAAGCTAACAGGCTCGCGCTCACGTGTCCAGAAGTTCGTTGCAGGTAATATTCTCCATGCGGGAAAGCCTGCCGAGGAACTGGTTGAAGAGGGCTTTGCAATAGCGATTAAGAAACTCGGGACGATCGGTTGCCGAGTTCGGATCATCCCGCCAGATACAGAGATTCCGGGACAGTTCCACACAGTCCCGAGAACGGTTGAAACAGAGGTTGAAAGCGCGGGTGAAGCCGGGTTTGAAGCGCCACCTGAGACTCCGCCTGAGACCGGTGGTGGTGAAACGGAAGATGAGACAGAAGAGCCTGAAATGGAAGAAGTGAAGGCTGCTCCTGATGAGAAGGCTGCGGGTGAGGTGGCTGGCGAGCCAGATGAACAGAGGCGCATGCGCGGCGATGTGCTTGAGCACAAGCACAAGGGATATGATTACTGGCACCCTGTGAACAGGGTTCATAAGAGAGAAGTTGAAGGGGCGGATTGAAGAATGGCGAGACTCAGACCAGACGAGATCAGAAACATGAGCCGCGAAGAACAGAACGATGAGCTTCTGAAACTGGAGAGTGAACTTGTGACCGAGAGGGCACTCGCATCGGCAGGCGGTGCACCAGAGAGACCAGGGAGGATACGGGAGATCAGAAGAACCATAGCCAGGATCAAGACAATACAGAGGACGGGGTGATACGATGAAGATAACGCCCCATAATCTGATATACCATGAATTGATCGGGCTTAACGTAAGAGTGGCACAGAGCACGAACCCCTCTCAGGAGGGAATCACTGGACTCGTTGTGGGTGAGACGAAGAACACACTCGTAATCGAGACAGGTCGTGGCGAGAAGCAGATTCAGAAGATGCACAATACATTCCATTTTAACATCGAAGATCAGGTGGTATCGGTTGCAGGTAGCCTGCTTGTTGCACAACCAGAGAACCGAATAAAGAAGAAGGGTAAGAGATATAAGTTGAATCGATGTGGTGTTTCACGATGACGAGAGATATTGGACTTGATGTTGAGCCGCCCGAGAAGGAGTGTGATGATGTGAAATGCCCGTTTCATGGAAGGCTCTCGGTGCGCGGGAGTCTCCTCGACGGTGTTGTGATCAGCTCACGGATGGAGAGAACCGTTGTGGTTGAGCGGAGATTTGAGAGGAAGATTCAGAAATACGAGCGATTCGAGAAGCGCAGAAGCAGGATTCATGCTCATAACCCGCCATGCATCGATGCCAGTGAGGGAGATCGTGTTCGCATAGCAGAGTGCCGTCCCTTAAGCAAGACAAAGAGCTTTGTCGTGGTGGAGGTAGAGGCGGAGTGAAGGGACTTAAGTCGCAGATTCCACGATCATTGAGCGCTTCTTCACGAATTCTCTGTGCAGACAATACAGGTGCACGGGTCGTTGAGCTCATATCGGTGAAGGGTTATCGCGGTGTTAAGAACAGACATCCCTCTGCAGGAATCGGTGACATGATAGTGGCATCGGTCAAGAAAGGGACGCCTGAGATGCGAAAACAGATCATTAACGCCGTTGTGATACGCCAGAAGAAAGAGTTCAGACGACCAGACGGGACACGGGTATCCTTCGAGGATAATGCTGTTGTCGTCACCGATGAGTCAGGTATTCCGAAGGGCAGTGAGATCAAAGGGCCTGTTGCAAGAGAAGTGGCTGAGAGATTCGGGAAGATTGCATCCACTGCCACGATAGTTGTTTGAGGAGTGAATTGATGATAGCAAGCAAAAAACCGGGAAAACAGAGAAAAGCACGTTTCAAAGCACCACTTCACCAGAGAAACAGACTGATGAGCTCAATGCTCTCCAGGGATCTCAGGGAGGAGCATGGGAGGAGGAGTCTTCCAGTGCGACTCGGTGATACCGTGAAGGTGATGCGCGGAAAGTATGCAGGGAGTGAAGGAAAGGTTCTGGCAGTTGATCGCAAGAAGTACACCATTGCGGTTGAGGGCGTGGTATCTGTAAAGGCTGACGGAACAGAGGTTGCGCGTCCCATTCACCCCTCGAACGTGATGATCACCAAACTGAACCTTGAAGATAGAGAGCGAAGAGAGATGCTTGAGAGGGGTGGAAGATGAGCAGACACGAGAAGAGAGTGGCAGCGCCAAAGAGCTGGCCGATACCGAGAAAGACCAGTGTCTGGGTTGTCAAGCCACGCCCAGGACCACACAGTAAAGACCGGAGTCTACCCCTCGGTCTGATCATACGGGACGTGCTCCGTCTTGCAACAACGCTTAGAGAGGTGAAGAAGATCCTCCACGATGGAAGCATCCTTGTGGACGGTAGGGTGCGCAGGGACTACAAGTTCCCGGTAGGACTCTTCGATCTGATAGCGATACCGAAGATGGATAAGTACTACAGGATGCTTCTTGACAGGAGAGGGCGGCTCGAGCTTCGAAGGCTTGAAGGCAAAGATACAAGAAAACTGTGCAAGATCGTCAATAAGACCATACTCTCAGGTGGAAGGGTCCAGCTGAACCTCCACGATGGAACCAATCTTCTCGGAACGAATGAGTATAATACAGGGGATTCGCTCATCCTCTCACTGCCCGATAAAGAGATATCCAAACACCTCAGATTTGCAGAGGGGAAGACTGCCATGATCATAGGTGGCAAGCACTCTGGCGAGATTGGGCGGATTGCTGGAAGGCGGGTTGTGCGCGGTTCAGCCCCTAACATGGTAAGAGTTATGATCGGTGAGCGAGAGGTTGAGACACCTGAGAGATATGTTTATGTGATAGGCGAGGATGAGCCAGAGATAACGATCGGGTGTTCACTATGAGTAACCCTATGCTGAGACCACGGATCGAGAAGGTCACCGTCCACATAGGTGTGGGCGAGAGTGGTGAGCGGCTGGCAAGTGCAGAGAAGATCATGAAGACCATAACAGGTCGTACACCTGTACGAACAAAAGCAAAGAAAACACTGCCAGGTTTTGGCATCAAGAAAAGAGAGCCTATAGGTTGTAAAACAACGCTTCGGGGTAAAACCGCAGAAGAATTCCTTAAAACATGCCTTAAGATAAATGAGGACAGGCTTGCAGTGAGCCAGTTTGACGATAACGGAAACTTTGCCTTCGGCATCGAAGAGCACACCGATTTCCCTGGTATGAAGTACGATCCCGAGATCGGCATCTTCGGGATGGATGTGATCGTATCGGTCAAAAAACCAGGTTATCGTGTCAGGCGAAGACGGGTTCAGAGATCAAAAGTACCAACAAGGCACAAGCTCACACCAGAGGACTCGATCGCCTACATGAAAGAAGAGTTCAATATCGAGGTGATACAAGATTCACAATAAGAGATTTGGACGCGGCGCCAACGAATGCAGACGATGTGGTCGCAAACAAGGGCTTATCAGAAGATATAACCTGTATCTCTGTCGGCAGTGCTTCAGAGAGATAGCAAGAGAGATAGGTTTTGAAAAGTACAGATGAGGTGACGTTTGATAGATGTTGTTGGATCCGATGGCAGATGCGCTCTCAGCCATCAAGAATGCTGAGTATGCATCAAAGAAGGAATGCACCATCAAACCGGCATCAAAGCTGATCGGAAACATGCTGAAGGTCATGCAGGATGCAGGGTATATCGGCGAGTTTGAGCTCTTGGACGATGGACGCGCAGGCATCTTCGTTGTGGAGTTGAAGGGAGAGATCAACAAGTGTGGTGTGATAAAGCCCAGGCACTCCGTAAAACACAGAGAGTTTGAAGACTGGGAGAAACGATACATTCCAGCAAGAAACTTCGGAATACTCATACTGACAACACCCGAGGGCGTGATGTCCCACCGTGAAGCGATGGAGAAAGGGATTGGAGGACAATTACTCGCATACGTCTACTGAAAAGAACTGAAAAGAGAAGGGAGGCGACTATGGAATGGAGATTAAAAAAGTGGAGATCAAAGTCCCTGAAGATGTAACCGTCGAGATCGATGGGCGAACTGTCACAGTCACGGGTGAGAAAGGCAGTATAGAGCGAGAGTTGTGGTACCCAGGTGTGAGTGTGAAGATGGAAGACCGAAGAATGGTACGGGTAGAGGCAGAGAAGATGCGTAAGAAACAGGTAGCAATGGTCGGAACACTATCGTCTCACATTCGAAACATGATACAGGGCGTGAGCGAGGGTTACACATACCGTATGAAGATGGTCTTTGCACACTTCCCAATACAGTTAAGGGTTGAAGGCGATCACCTCACAATATCCAACTTTCTTGGCGAGAAGAGACCACGCAGGGCACGAATACTGAGTGGCGTTGATGTGAACGTCAAGGGCGATCTGATCACAGTCACAGGGATTAACAAGGAAGACGTTGGTCAGACAGCGGCAAACATCGAGCAGGCAACCAGGATAAAACGGCTTGATCCAAGGGTCTTCCAGGACGGAATATATTTAATAGGAAAGGCATGAAGGGTTGGTGAAGAGCTATGGATAGACTGCTCAGGGTACGGAAACGGCAGAAGGCGAAAAAGCCAGAGTTCAAACGGGCAGACGCCCACAGAAAGAAGAGGCTTGATGATAACTGGAGAAGACCACGCGGGCTACATAACAAGGCGAGAAGGCACATCAAAGGCAAGGCTCGAGTGGTACACCCAGGATACGGGAGCCCGGCAGGCGTTCGCGGCATGCATCCCTCGGGTTACACCGAGGTTCTGATCGAGAGACCGATAGACCTCGATGAGGTCGATGCCTCGACGACAGTCGTTCGAATCGGTGGGGGCGTTGGCTGGAAGAAGAGACTGGTTATAGAAGAACGCGCCCGGGAACGTGGAATCAGGATCTTGAACTCCAAGACAGGCGAGGTGAGTGAAGAGGCATGACAGACCTCTCAAACCAGCGAAGGCTTGCAGCGAGTATCCTTAAAGTTGGACGTGGGCGGGTATGGTTCGACTCTGACGCAGCGGAAGAGATTGAAGCAGCCGTCACCCGCAAGGATATCAAGAATTTGATAGATGAAGGGAAGATCAAGAGAAGGCAGGTTAAGGGTGTGAGCCGTGGACGCGCACGCCTGCGAGATGCAAAGAGATCCTACGGGCATCGGCGTGGACACGGGAAACGCAAGGGCGCAAAAGGCGCACGTCATCCACGAAAGCAAGATTGGGTGAGGAAGATCCGTGCCCAGAGAAGAAGGCTCAGGGAGCTTCGAAGCGAAGGCAAGATCGATGCCTCAACACACCACAGACTCTATCGAAAGGCAAAGGGCGGAGAGTATCGTAGCGTGGCTCACCTTGAAGCGCACATAGAACTATCAAAGGAGTAGTGAATCACAGTGGCAAGAGGACCAGGGTACAAGGTGGCTTTCAGAAGACGCAGAGAAGGTCGTACCGATTATCATAAGAGAAGAAGACTGATAATCTCAAGAAGACCACGACTCGTCATCAGGAAGAGTCTGAAGCACACACGAATACAACTTGTGACTGCAGAGGAGGGTGGCGATAGGACGCACGTCAGCGCGGTATCCACAGAGCTTAAAAAATATGGTTACACATGCAGCACATCAAATACCAGTGCAGCATACCTAACAGGCCTCTTGATGGGATACCGTATGCTCAATGCTGGATGGAACTCGGCAATCCTCGATATCGGATTGCACCCATCGATAAAAGGCTCCAGGATATACGCCGCGGTCAAGGGCGTTGTAGATGCTGGTGTTGATATCCCCTGCGATGAGACGGTCTTTCCCAGCAATGAAAGAATACGTGGTCAGGTGGCAGCCGAATACAATGGGAAAGAGATCCCAGCCCAGTTTGAGACCGCTATCGAGAGGATAAAGAATCTCTACGAGGATTGATTCGAGGATTGATTATATGAGAGGTAAAAAAATGAACGATAATCACCGTAAACGTGAGCCAAGAGGTTTGAACCTTGACGAATGGATACCCGAGACGCGCCTTGGCCAACTTGTTAAGGATGGTCGGATCGCAACGATGGATGAAGCCCTCAGGTCAGGTCTTGTGATCCGTGAGTCCGAGATCGTGGATGTACTATTACCCGATCTCAGAGAAGAGGTGATAGATATAAACATGGTCCAGCGGATGACAGACTCTGGGCGTAGGGTGAAGTTCAGGGCAACAGTGATCGTTGGAAACGAGAACGGCTTTGTAGGCATCGGCCAGGGCAAGGACGTTCAGGTCGGACCTGCCATAAGAAAAGCAGTTAACGCTGGAAAGCGAGGAATAATACATATCAGACGTGGTTGTGGCTCATGGGAGTGCGGGTGCGGAGAAGCTCATACCGTGCCCTTCGAGGTACGTGGCAAATCAGGAAGCGTTGTTGTCGTACTGAAGCCTGCTCCAAGGGGCCTTGGGCTTGTTGCTGGCGAGACCGCGAGGAAGGTTATGGAACTTGCCGGGATAAAGGATGTGTGGACGTATTCGGAGGGCAGAACCCGAACCACGCTGAACTTTGCCAAGGCAACCTACGATGCATTACAGCAGACGCTCACAACAAGAGTGTTAAAGGTGTGAAGACCCATGTATGTTGCAATCAGGCTTCGCGGTGGTGTGAACGCTCGCCACGATATTAAGGAGACTCTAAGGTTGTTGCGCTTGAACCGTGTTAACCATTGTGTGGTGGTGGACGAGACCCCTCACTATAAGGGGATGCTCCAGAAGGTGGCAGGGTATATCGCATGGGGTGAGGTCTCAAGCGAGTCTCTCGCACTACTCTTGAAGCATAGGGGCGAGCTCGCTCGTGGAGTGAAGCTGACTGATGAGTATATCCGGGAGAAAACAGATTATGGTTCAATAGATGACTTCTCTCTCGCGGTCTTGCGGGGTGACGCAGATCTGAAAGATATTCCGGGATTAAGTCCTGTTTTCAGGCTGCATCCGCCGCGAAAAGGGCATAGGGGAATCAAGAAGAGTTATCGTGAAGGTGGCGCACTGGGTTATCACGGGAACGAGATAACGAGATTGATAAAAAAGATGAGATAATAATATATATTTTGGTGGTTATGTATGAGTAAGGAAAAAGTCAAGAAACACCGGGGATCTCGCACGTGTGGTGGTGGCACCCACAAGAACCGACGGGGCGCAGGCAACCGGGGCGGACGCGGGAATGCTGGTGTATACAAACACCATGTGATGAGAACATCAAAACGTGGAGTGAAACAGGGCAAAGATGGATTCACCCGCCACGCAGCAACACGGATGAAGAAGATCGTGAACGTCGGCGAACTCGATGAGATCATCGAAGCGCTCGCATCGGATGGAATAGCACGGAGAGAAGATGACTCCTACCACCTCGACCTTGCAGACCTCGAGATCGATAAGGTGCTTGGAAGAGGCAGAGTCACAAAGAAAATGATAATCCATGCAGAAGAAGCCACTCCCCAGGCAAAGTCCAAGATCGAGAACGTCGGTGGATCTGTAACTGTAAGAGCGAAATAAAAAAGAGATAAGCTTAAAATACGGAGAACGAGGAAGATGAGCATATTCGAAGCCTTCGAACCAATACTCTTACGACTGCCTTCAATTTCACAGCCGACAGGGCACCTCCACTTCAAGACGCGGATGATGTGGACGATCGGAATACTTATTCTATACTTTGCACTCTCAAACGTCCCACTCTTCGGACTCTCAGCAGAATCAGTTGATCTCTTTGAAATGTACCGTGCATTCTTTGCAGGAGCGTCAGGCTCGATAATCCTCCTCGGCATAGGACCTATCGTAACAGCGTCAATCGTCTTACAACTACTTGTTGGTGCAAACGTAATCAAGATGGATCTCACCGATCCCCATCACCAGGCACTCTTCCAGGGTGCTCAGAAATTACTCGTCTTCGTGATGATCGTGCTTGAAACGCTCCCACAACTCTTCGGCGGCTTCATAAAACCTGATGAAGCGATAGCAGCCGCACTCGGCGTTGGCACAAACATCATAGTACTGATACTATTCATCCAGATATTCATCGGCGGAGTGCTGATCCTATTCATGGATGAAGTGGTCTCAAAATGGGGGATCGGATCAGGCGTAGGACTCTTCATCATCGCAGGCGTCTCACAACAGATCATAACAGGCGTCTTCAACTGGAAACTCGATGAAGGAATCCCGATCGGACTGATACCAAAATGGGTGTACCTCATAGAGAACGAAGGAGCAGAGTTCCTGCTCTCAGGCGACGTCTTGGTACAGGGAGGAGTGCTCGCATTAATCTCCACCGTGATGATATTCCTCATGGTCGTCTACGTCGAGAGCACAAGGATCGAGATACCGCTCGCACACAGTGCTGTCAGAGGCGCTCGCGGCAGATTCCCTGTAAAACTGATCTATGCAAGCGTACTCCCGATGATCCTCGTACGAGCACTCCAAGCAAACATCCAGATGATAGGCACGGTCCTCTACAGCCGCGGCATAACCATCTTTGGCGAATACAGCGGGAACACACCACTCAACGGAATAATGTACTACCTTGCACCACTACACAGCCCAAGAGACTGGATGCCCTCTCTTGTCGACCAGCACTACACAAGCCTCGGAGCAACAGTACCAGCAGGATGGCAGATAACCCTCCACGTACTAACAGACGCAATAATGCTCATAGTCGGCGGAATAATATTCGCCATCTTCTGGATCGAGACCACTGGCATGGATGCAAAGAGCGTAGCAGCAAAGATCGGAGGCTCAGGCATGCAGATACCAGGATTCAGACGAAGCACGGGCAGCATCGAACGCGTAATGCAACGATACATCCCACGAGTAACCGTCATCGGAGGCGCATTCATAGGCTTCCTAACATTCGTTGCAAGCCTCCTCGGAACAGTAGGAGGCGTCAGCGGCACAGGTCTTCTCCTAACGGTCAGCATCATGTACCGCCTCTACGAAGACATAGCATCAGAACAACTGATGGAAATACACCCAATGCTCCGCGGATTCCTCGGAGGAAGATAAAAAAACTAAAACAAGAGAGAACTTTGAAAAACCCACTTACCTCCAGACCTCATCAAATTAATAAACAAGTCAAACATCTTCTTAATTAAAGCAGAAACCTTTATTGACCCATTTTTCAGCATAAAATGTGTATGAAGTCTTTAATCGACTATTTTTTAAGAGAAAAATATGAAAAGGGTGAAAAAACTTGGTGATAGACTTGTAGAAATAGATTCACTCTAATTGATTGGGAAGCATTCAGACCAATTGTTGCGGGAATGTAGAGAAGCATTACAGAGAAAGGGGGGAAAACCGAAGATAGATGAAGTTGTTATGATGAAAATTCTCATCTTACAGCAGTAGTATGGTTTATCAGATCCAGAAATTGAAAGGCAGATTGCTGACAGAATATCTTTCCACAAGTTCCTTGGTTTTCCTGAAAGCATTCCAGATCATGGTTGAATGCATATATATCTTAAACTTATCACTAAGAACTCCTCATTCTACTTTTTTGCAAGTGTTATCTACTTTGTTATCTTTTTGAAGGTTTTAGCAATTGTTTCCTTCAGTTCTTCCATGTTCAGTGGTGTTTTCTCTGAAACTGCTCTTTTAGCACTCTTCTAGACGTTTTCAATCGGATTCAGATTAGGGGAGTGATGGGGGGATAAATCAGTGAAATGTTCAGTTTCTCAGCTTTTTTCTTCACTTTCTTGGCATGATGTTGTGTTCTGGAATTATCCAGAACGACTACAGACGACTACAGTTCTTTTTTCAGGTTTTGCTTCCTTTATTTTCCTTGAAACGTTGTAAAGTCTTCGGCTTTATTTTTCTTAGGGAATTCTATTAAGTTCTCTCCATTTATACAATAGAGCCCTGCGACTTTGGTTTTAATATAGGTAGCAACTCTCTTAAGAGGCTTATCGAAGCTCCAGAGTCTCGTTGTGTTTGCATTTGCTTCGACTGCCATCTTATCGACGAATCCTATTACATCATCGCTAATTCCAGCCTCATCTAAGTTTTTTAAAGTGTATTCTGCATTATCTGCCCTTCTGTAATCCCTCTGGCACGGTTTGGCGCATCTCATTCCAAACGATTTCAGGATTCTTCTGACCTGCCATGAGGAGTAGATAACTCCAAATTCTAATTCTGCTTCAATGACTTCCTGAACTTCCTTCGTTGTCCATTCTTTTTCCTTGAGCATTTCTATATAGTTCTTCCTTCTGCTCTTCTGTAAGTTTAAAGGGTCTACCTCCACCAAACTCCGGAATTATACCTTCATAACCTCTGGAATTCCATCTCTTAAGCCATGCATAGCCCGTTGCTTTAGTGACCCCCAACCAGTTCAGCAGCTTCCTCAACACTCATCTCATCCCTCTGTAGAGATATCTTATGAAGTATAATCTTTTGAGAACTCCTGTATCATTTTCGAGCCTCTTGATCCTTTTGTCAAGTTCTTCTACTGGTATGCGTTTTGCAACTTCGTAGATTCGCCTTCTGCCCATATACTTTGTTGCTTTGTTTTAGTATAAATAGATTTGCTCAAGACCATAATTTGATGGGTTTGGGGGGGTGGGTGGGTTTTTTAGAGTTCTCTATTATCATAAGATTCGAGGTCGATAAAAGATCCATCGTAACGATAGTCAACTCTTTCTAACACCCAGATAAAAAGCCTATCCACCTGAGAAACATCCAAGTAATTACCCACCGGCAACAGGCGGAAAGACAGCAACCACATCACCATCCTTCAACACCGTCTCAAGTCCATCAAGAAACTCAATGTTATGTCCATTCACCAGGAGCTTGACATAATCCCGTAGCTTCCCATCCTCAAAACAAGCCTTATTAAGTGGCTCCGATGCAGAACAGAGGTCATGAAGCAACTCACCAACCGTCATCCCGTAACGATACTCAACATCCATCTCCTTCCTTCCGACAATATCACGGAAACTTGCAAAGAACCTGACCACTATCATCCTACAGAAGAGTAATAGAAGAGAATATATAAAACCTTAACTCTTAAGAACTCTATCCAGCTTTGGGATAAAATTATTTCACTCTGTTTGCAACCAGAGTGAAGCAATTATGTCCCAATTCCTTTTATCATGTAATCATGTATTACCTATGAAGTCTTTGATTGGCTTTTCATTGGATGAAAAGCCTTGTATTACTCGGTAGTCAGGGGCTGATTATGAAATGAATCTATGGATATGATAAGTTGTGGGGTCAATGATTTGATCTTCGTTGGATGCCGATTGGTTGTTCGGTAAATTTATATCTTATTGGTTTGTTTTAGAAAGAGTATGGTGGATCGTTCTGGAGATGTTAGAAGTATGCTTGCTGAGAAGATGGCGGGTGAGATCACGCTCTCGGATTGTTATGGTGAGGCATTGAGGAAGTGGCGGAGTAGTTTTGAGGTTTCACAATCAGATCTTGCTTCTTATCTCGGCATATCCCCTTCCGTTATAAGTGACTATGAGAGTGGGAGGCGCAGGTCTCCTGGGATTCATATTATTGGTAAGATCGTTGATGCGTTGCTCGAGATCGATAGACGGCGTGGGTCTTCGAAGATAGAGGTCTATGAGTCTATTCTGAAGCAGGGCATTCTGGGTGATGCTGTGTATGATATGCATGAGTATCTCTCCCCGCTCACTGTAGCAGAGCTGATACGGTTGATCGACGGTTCTCTTCTTTACACGCCTCGCGCTGGCGTTGAGAAGAGGCTTTATGGGTATACGGTTGTTGATGGGTTGAAAGCGATACTTGAGCTATCTTCAGGCGAATTCCAGCGTTTGTATGGCTGGAGTACTGAGCGGGCAATGGTCTTCACCAATATCTCCACTGGCAGGTCCCCAATGGTCGCACTGCGGGTCACCACGCTCAAGCCCGGGGCAGTGGTGTTGCACGGACTTGGCGAGGGTGAGGTGGATCCTCTCGCTCTTCAGATCGCTGAGCTTGAGAGAATCCCCCTGATCGTGACCGAGATGGAGTTGGATATCATGATCGAGAGGCTTCAGGCGTTGGAGTGAAGAGGTCGAGGGAGTGCGTGGTTCTGGAGTGATCTCTCTTGGATAGTGTTGGAATTGTTTCATACGGGGCGTACATACCGAGGTACAGGATTAAGGTTGACGAGATCGCTGAGACATGGGGCGAGGATGGAGACTCGATCAGAAAGAGCCTCTGGGTGTTTGAGAAGTCGGTCCCTGATATAGACGAAGACACTGTGACAATCGCTGTTGAAGCAGCGCGAAGTGCGATCGGTAGAAGAGAGATAGACCCTCTGAGAATCGGAGCCATATACACAGGGTCTGAGAGCCATCCCTACGTTGTCAAGCCAACGAGCACGATAGTTGCAGAGGCAATAGGTGCAACACCGCTATTAACAGCAGCAGACTTTGAGTTTGCATGCAAGGGAGGGACGGCAGCGATCCAGGCATGCATGGGTCTTGTTGGGTCAGGGATGATAGATCTTGGGCTTGCGATCGGTTCTGATGTGGCACAGGGAGCGCCTGGCGATGCTCTTGAGTACACTGCAGCAGCAGGCGGGGTGGCGCTCGTCATCGGTCGAAGCGAGCTTGCAGCCGAGATCGAAGCCACATACTCACTCACAACAGACATGCCAGACTTCTGGCGAAGAGACGGCATGCCTTACCCAGAGCACGGTGGGCGTTTCACTGGAGAGCCTGCGTACTTTAGGCATATAATCGGTGCAGCACAAGGACTCATGGAAAAGACCTCCACAACTCCCGGGGATTATGATTATGTGGTACTTCACCAGCCAAACGGCAAGTTTCCGATGCGCGCTGCAAGAATGCTCGGTTTCACAGAGAGACAACTGGGACCAGGATTCGTGGTACCACACCTTGGGAACACGTATTCAGGCTCTGCAATGATGGGGCTTGCAGCCGTACTCGATCTTGCAGAGCCAGGCGAGCGGATTCTCATGGCATCGTTTGGCTCTGGCGCTGGAAGCGATGCCTTTCTGGTGAGAGTGCTCGACGAGATCAGAGAGTTGAGAGAGAAGGCTCCGAGCGTCAGCGAACTCCTTAAAGATCCGACGTATGTCAGCTATGCCACGTACGCGAGGCACAAAGGGAAGATGAAGATGTGAGGTCCTGATATATGAGAGAGGTTGCGATAATCGGGGTTGGATGCACAAGGTTCACAGAGCTCTGGGAGACCTCGTTCAGGGATCTCTTCGTTGAGGCAGGCTTGAGCGCGATCGAGGATGCAGGAGTAGAGGGCGAGACAATCGACGCACTCTACATCGGAAACATGAGCGCCGGGCGGTTTATAGAACAGGAGCATCTCGCATCCCTCATAGCAGACTATGCAGGGCTTGCGTCGATCAACACGCCATCAACAAGGGTTGAAGCAGCCTGCGCGTCAGGAGGACTTGCACTGCGCCAGGCAGTTCTCGCAGTGGCATCAGGACACCATAATATAGTGATTGCAGGGGGTGGCGAGAAGATGACAGATGTTGGCACTGGTGATGCGACCGATGTTCTCTCTGCAGCAGCAGACCGCGAGTGGGAGGGGATAATGGGCGCTACCTTCCCAGGGCTATACGCTATGATAGCACGCCTGCACATGCACAGATACCACACCACAAGCGAGCAACTTGCACAGGTTGCCGTTAAGAATCACTACAACGCCACCATGAATCCTAGAGCCCAGTACCAGCGTGAAATAACAGTCGAGAACGTTTTAACATCACCCATCGTTGCCGACCCACTCCACCTCCTCGATTGCTCGCCGATAACAGACGGAGCCGCGGCAGTGATACTTGCACCGGGAGAGATTGCAAGGAAGTACACCGACACCCCGGTCTACATCAAAGCCACGGCACAGGCAAGCAGCACCATCTCACTCCACGATAGAAGAGATATCACAACACTCGACGCAACCGTTGCAGCAGCACGGAGAGCATTCGAGATGGCAGGAGTGACGCCAGATGAGATCGATATTGCCGAAGTCCACGACTGTTTCACCATCGCAGAGATACTTGCAATAGAAGATATCGGATTCTTCAAGAAGGGCGAAGGGGGAAGGGCAACAGAAGAAGGCTTGACAGCAATCGGTGGAAAGATCCCGGTCAACACCTCAGGCGGACTCAAAGCGTGCGGCCACCCGGTCGGTGCAACAGGAATAAAACAAGCAGTCGAGGTTACAGAGCAACTCAGGGGAGAAGCAGGGAAACGACAGGTGGACGGCGCAGAGATCGGGCTCACACAGAACGTCGGCGGATCTGGCGGAACAGCCATCATCCACATACTACAGAGGTGAAGCACAACTTGACAGTCCCTCGATTCTGGAGAAAACTGAAGCATCGATACAACCTACTTGGCACACACTGCACCACCTGCGAGACCTACTACTATCCACCACGAAAGATCTGCCCAAAGTGCAGGCGAAGAGGAGAGATCGAGCCACACAGATTCAAAGGCGAGGGCAAACTCCTGACATACACCATAATACAGAACCCACCCGAGAAGATCACGGCACACGCGCCATACGTCCTCGGAATCGTCGAGCTCGACGAAGGACCAAGACTCACAAGCCAGATAATATGCAGCCCAGAAGAGGCAGAGATCGGAATGAGAGTACGATCAGTCTTCAGAAAGATAGGTGAAGAGAGCGCGGAAGGAATGATATACTACGGAACAAAGTTTGTTAAACTCTAACGGTCTTAGCCTATCAAGTAGAGCGTGACAGGCATGAGTATGCAGCCCATGAGATGGCTCTTTCTCACACCAAGGTAGTGTGGTAGCATGCCGATCGGGATTGCGGTTGCGAAGATCGCAAGCCCTGTGGTGCCTGTGAAGAGTATAACCATTGATAGTAAGAGAGTAAGAACACTGGCTGAGAGACGGGTGTAATTCAGATGTGCAAAGAGTTTCAGCGCTCTTCTTCCGATCAGGATGGTTGCCGGGTATGAAATGAGTGCTGTCAGGCTTATGACTGTGAAGAGGAGGAGCATTGTCTCACGGTTCATCGTCAGTATCTGGTCGATGGCTACCATCGCACCGCTTCGAGCCCTCCCGATCACGTAGAGTGCGAGGAGTGTGAAGATTGCATTGGAGGTGTTGGCACCGCTCAGGGATACGATGAACTCACTCTCTGACTCTCCCTCTCCATGCGGGATTAGAAGTCGCGCTATTATGGTTGCCACTGCCGACGAAACACCTGGAAACCATGCCACAAGCGACCCCGCAGCGCTCCCAAAGAATACGCCGCGCACCACTCTTCTCGGTGAGAGGCTGTACTCCGTCTCTTCCTGTAGTGGCAGCTCTCCCGTTGAGAGCATACTTATTATGAGTGTTGAGGCTCCAAATAACCCACTCAAGACCGGAAGAAGACTCACCCCCTCCCCAATCTCTATCGGCGGATTCAGCACCCTCTCAGATGCAAACGCGATCGATCCAAGGACGCCTGAAGCGAGAAATACGAGGGCTGCAAAGGCTTTATACTTCAAGTGTGCAAGGCTCCCCTCTCTGACAACACCACTCCCCCGCTCTGAGAGGATCATCACCAAGATCAGTCCGACGAGCGCCCATACCATATACCCACAGAGGGACTCATAGAACTCTCCAAAGACCCATGCCAGTGGTAGTATGAAGAGAAGGGATCCAATAACACCTCCAGCGCTTCCAAGAGCAGAGAGTCGGATAGCTTCAAAACCACGCCCCTCAATCGTCATACTGTGACCAGGCAGCACTCCAAGAGCGGTATCTGGCTCAGGAACTCCAACAAGCACTGCAGGAATGATATCGATAAACGTGTGAGTGATCGCATTCGCAAGTATCACAATCACGATACAGAGCAATGGAACGCCATAGCTACAGAAGAGCGGCATCATGGCAAGGAGGAGTGCCGCGGTGTTGTTGACGTGTATGCCAGGTATCAAGCCGGTGACAATTCCAAGCAGGAAGCCCAGAAGGAGCGATGCCGCGAAGAGAAGTGATGTGAATAGCTCCATGAGAGTTATGCAAGAGAGTTATGCGAGGGAAGGGATTCGAACCCATGAACTTCTTCAAGAACGGATCTTGAGTCCGTCGCCGTTGACCACTTGGCTACCCTCGCAAGATACCACTTACCAACTACTCATCCAAGGGCACAGAGAAGCATAAACTTTCCGATGGCTCTTACTTCGAATATTGGACGAACAAACATCTCAAAAGGCGTATGCATCTATCACACAGTTGAAGGGATGGGGATGTTCTTCAGTGCAAACAATATTTTTTGGTCAAGCGATCTTCTGCATAGAAGAGTGAATTTTATCGTGGCGTAAAAGTCAAATTGCGATGGAACACAGAGTCTGTGAGTAGTGGGGTGTTTGGATGAACCGACCATGAGATCACCATAGCTATTATACTCGTGTACACTTGGTCTATAATAAAAAAATGGAAAGTGGAATTATCGAATCGGATCGATCTGGTAGCCTGTTCAGATGTTCCCTGCGCGGTTCAAATCCGCGAGGGGACTGGATTTAAAAAGTGAAAAAAGTAAAGAGGTATCGGAAAAATGAATGAAAACACTATCTTAAGAGAAAAGACGACCAGAAAGATAAGCGGAGTTTTTCTCTCGCTTATGATATGTCTGGCATGCGTTGCACCTGCAATCGCAACGACACCATTTGTAATAAGCGGAGATGTCTCTGACTCGAGCGGAGATCCATGCAACAATTCAGTGGTTCAGATAACAAACCTGAACACGAGTACCACATGGACTCTCAACACGACTGCGGGGTCGAACCACTACGAGCTCAATCTGACAAGCTCTGATGTAAGCGCTGGCGATATTCTTCAGATCGATGCATCAGGATGCTCTGAGTCAGCGACGGTGAAACACACTGTAACAGCGAGCGAGATCAACAACAGTGGTTTCGTGGAGGATATAACACTTGAACCATCAGCCAAGCCTGATCTCACCATAACTGGGAAAGCGGAAGAGTGGGTTGATCTTGATAACGGGACGTACAACATCGTTTACACTGTTGAGAATATTGGTGCTGCCGGTGCAGATGCAAGTGAGACATCTATCAGTATCGATGGAGCAGTCTCTGTGATCGGCGATCCCGTGCCAGCGCTCGCTGTAGGTGAGAGCTACACGAGTACAGTCGGTCCGTTCACGATCTCAGACGGAAGTGACGTGATCATCGTCTGTGCTGACAAGGGCAACGTGGTTGACGAGAGCAACGAAACGAACAACTGTCTTGAGAACACATTCACACTGCCAGTGGTTGACAAGCCTGATCTCACCATAACTGGGAAAGCGGAAGAGTGGGTTGATCTTGATAACGGGACGTACAACATCGTTTACACTGTTGAGAATATTGGTGCTGCCGATGCAGGCGAGAGTGAGACATCAATAAGTATCGATGGAGCAGTCTCTGTGATCGGCGATCCCGTGCCAGCGCTCGCTGTAGGTGAGAGCTACACGAGTACAGTCGGTCCGTTCACGATCTCAGACGGAAGTGACGTGATCATCGTCTGTGCTGACAAGGGCAACGTGGTTGACGAGAGCAACGAAACGAACAACTGTCTTGAGAACACATTCACACTGCCACCCGACTTGACAGTGACCGATGTCGCTCGTCCTCTGAGGCTTCGTGCCGATGTGATCAACCCGATCACTGCAACCGTTGCAAACATCGGATCTGGTGATTCAGGTAGCTTTGACGTGACACTCGCTGCCGATGGCACTCTCCTGGATACGGTTACGATTCCATCACTCGCCTCTGGTGAGAGTATGGATGTAGAGTTCCTTGCTGTACCAACAGAGGGAAACCTCACTCTTACCGTGACTGCCGATGCAAGCGATACTGTGGACGAGTCTGATGAGACGAACAACACATTAACGAGTGATGTGACCGTGCTTGAAACGCTCACGGCAACTGTGAACGTGAGAATCGAGGGCAAAGATGATACCATCTGGCAGGGAGACGTCACATTCGACAGTTCAACACTCACAACGACCGATGGAGCGGTTCACTACTTGAACGAGCCAACAGCACTCGGAGCACTTGACGAGGCAAGCAAACTCGGCGGATTTGATTACGTGCTGGAAGATATAAATGGAGAACTGTACGTCACAGAGATTGCTGGCGAGAGTATGGGTAGCGGGAAGGATTGGCTGTACCGTGTGGACTACTACACACCGTGGGTTGAAGCAGGAGACTTCGTGCTGAACCTGACAACACCACCAGATACCCCGCATGGAAAGGTTCTCTGGTACTTCGGAACACCGAGAACGATAGCACTTGAGATCGAACTGGACAGAACAAACGTTGAAATTGGAGAGGACTACGCTGTTGCAACCGTAACAGCCTACAACGACTCAGTCTCAACGTTTGAACCGGTCGAGAACGCAACAGTTCACGCAAACAGCCTGACATTCCAGACAGACTCAGACGGCAAAGCAACACTAATAATCGACACCGCAGGTGATTACACCATTTACGCCGAGAAAGGTACATGGGAAGATTACACCAGAACAAAGAAAGAGATTTTGTCTGTTACAGCCGCACCCGACTTGACAGTGACCGATGTCGCTCGTCCTCTGAGGCTTCGTGCCGATGTGATCAACCCGATCACTGCAACCGTTGCAAACATCGGATCTGGTGATTCAGGTAGCTTTGACGTGACACTCGCTGCCGATGGCACTCTCCTGGATACGGTTACGATTCCATCACTCGCCTCTGGTGAGAGTATGGATGTAGAGTTCCTTGCTGTACCAACAGAGGGAAACCTCACTCTTACCGTGACTGCCGATGCAAGCGATACTGTGGACGAGTCTGATGAGACGAACAACACATTAACGAGTGATGTGACCGTGCTTGAAACGCTCACGGCAACTGTGAACGTGAGAATCGAGGGCAAAGATGATACCATCTGGCAGGGAGACGTCACATTCGACAGTTCAACACTCACAACGACCGATGGAGCGGTTCACTACTTGAACGAGCCAACAGCACTCGGAGCACTTGACGAGGCAAGCAAACTCGGCGGATTTGATTACGTGCTGGAAGATATAAATGGAGAACTGTACGTCACAGAGATTGCTGGCGAAGCCATGATTGACTGGAACAACAGCTGGATGTACCGCGTGGACTACTACTTCCTACCATGGGTTGAAGCAGCGGACTTCGTGCTGAACCTGACAACACCACCAGATACCCCGCATGGAAAGGTTCTCTGGTACTTCGGAACATGGACAACACCACCACTCAATATCGAACTGGACAGAACAAACGTTGAAATTGGAGAGGACTACGCCGTTGCGACCGTAACAGCCTACAACGACTCAGTCTCAACGTTTGAACCGGTCGAGAACGCAACAGTTCACGCAAACAGCCTGACATTCCAGACAGACTCAGACGGCAAAGCAACACTAATAATCGACACCGCAGGTGATTACACCATTTACGCCGAGAAAGGTACATGGGAAGATTACACCAGATCCGAGAAGAGAGATCTAACCATCGTATCAGTGGAAAGCTACGGAGCGAGTATCCATTACAAGAATAACGCTCGACTCGTGTGGAACGCACTGGGCGAACCCGATAACTGGGGCGCATTCATGCTTGGAAACTCCCAAATAGAGATCGAACTGGATAAAACTGTACCAGAATGCAAGGATATCACCATCAGGACCACAAAGATAACATTCCAACCAGTAGAGTTCAATGTAGCAGTCTCCTCAGACGGTGTGACATGGAGATCGATCGGCAGTGAAAGATGCGACAACTGGGGCTGGACAGAGTACAGCTTCAACGGCAACTTCGGAGATGTGAAATACATCCAGATAACAAAACCAGGAAGCTTCTGGAGACCGAAAATCATGGGACTGGACGCAGTACACGCAAAGAACTAAAACAAGAAGGGCATTCACATGCCCAACCACTTTTTCCTCATTTTTTCCCTTTCCTTATTTTACCCTAAACCCCCCAACGGCACTGCAATGTGGATATACTGAAAGTCTCTTCTGCCAATCCTCTTCAGGAGTTGTTATCTCTTTCACCCGGGTCTTCTCCTCGCTGTTTCTTCGTGATCTACAGTTTCAACCTTTATCTTGTTTGATTCGTAAACGGTTTTTGTGTTCAGACTTTTTTCTTCAAATATTTCTTTTATTTCTTTTATTTCGCTCTTGTTCAGGGGTTTTATGGGGGATGGTCGGAGGGGTGTGTTTATATCGACTCGTTCAGGTTTTATTTCAGCGGCAAGCCCGGCGAGTTCTCTTGCGTGCTCTTTATTCTCATCGGTGAACATGATCTGGAGTTCAAGTTCGCCGTTGTATCCGCTTCTGAACTTTTTTATCCCTTTTAAAGTTTGTGAAAAGGAGATGGATGGGTGGGGTCTGTTTATTCGTTGAAATAGCTTCTCGTCTGGAGCGTCGAGTTTTGTGATCACTCTTTCAATTGTCTTCAGCGTGTTCTGCACTTCTCTTCTGTGGAGGAGGGATGAGTTTGTGAGGATTGCGAGGGGCAGGTCGGTTATTCCTCTCACTATACTGATCACTTCTTTTAGGTTGGATGCGAGTGTCGGTTCTCCCATCCCTGAGAAGGTGATGATCTCCACGTCTTCTGCAAGATCGAGAGTCTCCAGTAAATCCTCTTTTATCCTCAGTGTTTCAACGAATTTTCTTCTTTTAACTGTTTTTTCGTATTTTTCTCCAAGTTGGCAGTAAATACAGTCGAAAGAGCATACTTTTTCACTTGATATCAGGTCAATGCCCAGTGATCTTCCAAGGCGCCACGATGGAACCGGTCCATAGACTGTCTTCATCCCATGACCTCTTCCTTGATTTCTCTGAAGATCTCTGAAAACCTTGACTTCCATGCTTCCATCTGGTTTACAAAGGGCACCCCCTTTGAATAGCTCTCTGCGATCTCCTTCAGGTATGGAATCTCAAGCAGAATCTCGATTCCCAGTTCGTTGCAGTAATCGTAAACCCCCCTGTCACCGATCCCTGATCGATTGATTACGACTCCGAAGGGAATTTCAAGTTTTCTCAGGACTTTTACTGCGATTTTAAGATCGTAGAGTCCGAACGGAGTTGGTTCTGTTACGAGGATGCAGTAATCGCTATCCTTGACCGATGCGATGACAGGACATGATGTGCCGGGTGGTGAGTCGATGATGACCGTTCCATTCTTCAGCATCTCGCGCTTAACAGCCCTGACAAGTGGAACTGCCATCGCTTCACCTATATTGAGCGTACCATAAACAAGATCGATTCCCTGATCTGCTCTTGCTTTTATAATTTCACCGATTATGCGCTGCCCTTCGCTTATTGCATCGTTCGGGCATACGAGCATACAGCCCATACACCCATGGCAGAGTTCTGGAAAGTGAATCACATCCCCCTTCACACCCTTCTCTGGGTTCTTTCCGATGACAAATATTGCGTTGAACTGACAGAACCTCGAACATTCCCCGCAGAAGTTGCATTTGAGTTTATCGAATATTGGAACGGTTGTATATACATGGTTCACCTCTTTTTCTGTTAGATTCAGGAATATGTGTGCGTTTGGCTCTTCGACATCACAGTCAAGGAGTTGAAGATTCTCGTTTTCAAGTGAGAGGGCAAGGTTGACTGCAATCGTTGTCTTCCCTGTGCCACCTTTCCCGCTTGCAATTGATATGATCATCTAATGCCTGTTCTCTCTGCATGCATTCTCGTCGGTTGCGTCCATCAACTTTCCCTCCTGCCATGCTCTGATTGCATCTCTGACCGTTCCTTTTGCACCCGCAAAGACCTCGATCCCTGCCTCTTCAAACATCATGACAGCTCTTGGGCCAAGCCCACCACAGAGCATCACCTGAACTCCCTCTCTTGAGAGCATCTCTGGCAAAAGCTCAGAACCTCCAAAGTGCGCGCCAGTGTTCGAGATCGTATCAACCGAGCCGTTCTCGATCTCCACAACCGTGAAGGTTGGCGCCCTTCCGAAGTGCTCACATACTGTATCATCCAGTCCCTTCATCTCGTACGTTGGTACACATACTTTCAATCTAGATCGCCTCCAATCTTTCCTTCAAGCCATCCGATCGTAACGTCATCCGCGCCATCAAATTGAGGCACGTATGGTTTTATATCTATAAGCGGTGTACCGTCAAGAACATCCACACCTTTAACTTTGAGTATATTATCCACACGCGCAAGCAACTTCACAACAGAGACGCCTATGGGGTTTGGTCTTCTCGGCGAGCGCGTCGTGAAGAGTCCGTGTGGTTCTCTGTCCCAGGGAGTCTGCACCATCATCGAATAATTTTTAGATCTGCCCAGATGAAGCCAGTAGAGAAGGATCAGGTGGGAGAAGCCTTCGATATCGGTTAAGCCAGGCTCAAACTCGTCGAAGACCTCAACCTCACAGGTTGTGTCGGTCTGTCTTCCCTGGCGTGGGCAGTCAGATAGTGACTTATAGGGGGTGTGAATTATCCCGATCGGTTCGAGCTTCATTTTTTATCCTTCTGTAGGAGTTAAGTTAATAAAAAAATAAGAAGAGCTTAGTATTTGAGTCTTATTTTTTAAGCTCTTCCAGTCTTCGCTTTATCCAGTCAAGCTGTGCCTCAAGTGCCTGGATCTCCTGCTCCTTCGTCATACCAGCAGGCGCTGCAGAGACTCCCATTGGAGCTTGTGGCGCCCGCTGCTGCATCCATGCCATAAACTGCGGCAACTGACCGGTCTGGCTCAGATACTGCGCTCCTGGTGGTAGTCCGCCCCAACCTGGGGAATAACCGAATCGGATCCATCCAGGGAGTCCTGTTAGATAATACATGTTTCTATGTCCGTATCCACCCATGCTTTATCACCTCCTTATATTTTTTTCATTGTTAGCCTTCATGGTCTTATCATCCTCGCCCCACAATTGGGGCAGATCTCTTCGGAGCATGGGACACCACGCTTGTGGGGAATGGTTGTTCCACAGTTTGGACACCTGCACTCACCACCGGGTCCTAGTCCACGCCCACCTGGCATCCTGCCTCGTCCGCCTGCCATTTCAGTACCACCTCCTGCACTGATATGAGTAGGGGTGGTAGTAGGGCAATGGCATACCGTAACCTCCCCACCACTGGGGAAGCCATGAATACTGCCTGCATCTGCAGAAGATCTTTCTACCACACCACGTGCTCCATATTCCAGGTCTTCCTCGCATTCTTATCACCTTTCACCCTTTTTCTTCTTCTTTACTTCTTCCAGTTCCTTCTCCAGTCGGTCTACACGCTCCAATAGCTCGTTTATATCTGCCATATCTGCGCCTGACTGAGGTGGCACCTGCTCTGGCATGCTCATGCCCATGCCACCACCTCCACCACCGCCGCGTCCCATTCCACGTCTTCCACCCATGCCCATCCCTCTCCTACCACCAGCAAATGTTTCAGGAGGAGATTGCGGCATCCCGGCGCGGCCTGGAACGGTCACGCCAGCGGTCTCACTGAGCTTACCGGCTCTGTACATCTCGATTGCATCTCTGATCGTGCCTGATGCACCTGTTAACACCCGCACACCAGCGGCAGTTAACGTCTGGAATGCATTTGGACCGATGTTCCCTGAGATGAGAACATCAACCCCTCTATTTGCAACTATCTCTGCTGCCTGAATTCCCGCACCTGATGAAGCCCCGATGCCCTTGTTGGGAATCGCTTCAAACTCCATTGTGTCAGGGTCAACGATCATGAAATACTGGCACCTGCCAAAGCGTGGATCAACCTGTGCATCAAGATCGCTTCCTGTCGAAGTTACACATATCTTCATTCGAACATCCCCATATACGAATATATATTCAAAACTATTTAAAGGTTTTGGTCAACACCCCTCCCATGTCTGCCTCGACCCCTGTAAAAGATATTCGTACTCCCACAGTTCGGACACCGCTCAGCAAAATCACCCCACTCACTTCTGCAATCACGGCACAGATTTCTAAGCGTGTAATCTCCACCATAGACCCGTATAGCCTTCCCATTAACGAGAGCATCCACAACCTTACGCCTCGCCTCTGTCAGAATCCTGTGAAATGTAGATTGCGAGACACTCATCATCTTCGCAGCCTCGGTCTGATCCTTCTGGAGAAGATCCTTCAGCCTAAGGCTCTCAAGCTCCTCCACCTTGAGTATCACCTCCCCAGTAGGCCATTCCCGCGGCGCAAAATAACTGAAATCAGGATTGAAGCCAACCCATCTGCAACGTCTCGGTCTCGGCATACATGAATATATATTCAAAACAGTATTAAAGGATTACTGATACTCCAAACCTAACCCCCACAAGAACACTCAAGAGAGCGCATTGGCACCCATATCTATTATTTATCCAATTGTTTAGATCCATGCGTCGAGGGTGCTTTGTTCAGCGTCTGATGCCTTCTCCAGTCTTTCTATTGCTTTTGATACGCGTTCATGTGAAAAATCGTGCTTTTCACATAACAATTCTATTATTTTATCTTTTTCTGGTCTTTTATGTTTTATTGTGTAGTCTTTGGTTGTGGGCGGGTTTTGGAAGAATTTTTTGATTGAATCGAGATCTGGAATGCTTTCATTGATCTCTTTGAGTGCGATGTTTATATCTTTGTGTGTCTGGATCAGTTTCAGGGCTTTTTTAGGACCTATCTTTTTTATTCCCTCATTATAGTCTGTTCCGACGAGGAGCGCAATATCTATCAACTGTTCTCTCGTGAGGTTCAACCGCTCAAGGTTCTCTTCAAGATTTAACAGCTCTGGTTCCACGCTCACATACACGTTCTTACGTGGGAGCTTTCGCCTTCCTGTAACTGTGAGGTTCCGCACCACAAGCGGCGCTCCGAATAGGAGAGAATCATAATCCTGTGAAGCAACAGCGTACGCGTCGCCCTCTCTTACCATGTACGCTGCCTGCGCCTCGCCTTCAGACGGCGCCTGCACCACAGGTATGCCCATATACTCAAGGAGCATTGCTGACTCTTCCACCATCGATGCATCAAGGTGCCCGGTTGCCTGTGCATAGATCATCACATCATCACTCCCAGTTGCAAGAGCTTCCTCCCACTTCTCCATTGCAGTAATCCGATTCTGAAGACGCTCTCTTATCGTTTCTGCCTTGAAGCTCGGTGGCGTGCCATCGAAGACGAAGACGAGCCTGATGCCTGCCTCGATCAGACTGGTCGATCTGTAGAGCAGTCCAGAGAGGTGTGACGTAACACGCCCGCTTCTGTCCTTCAGTGGCGTGCCGTCACGCTGGCGGATTATGCTCAAGAACTGATAGAGCGTGTTGTATGCATCAACCACTATCACCCTCCCTCTAAGATCTGAGAGCTCAACACGCTCCTTCTCAAACAGATCTCCAATATCAACACCCATTCAAACCAGCCCGCATCCAGTACTTATACAGATAGGTGGTTTAAACCTTTTCTCATTCCCATCCGAGCAGATTCTTCTGATCCTTGACGACAGCAATCTTTAAGCTTCAATAGGGATACTATTCCTAAGTTGGGTAGGTGGTGTGTATGGAGAAAGACCATCTCGACGAGGTGGGCGTCTTTCTCGGCGTTGAGTGCACGCTTGGAAATCCACTGAGTAGGTTTCTTTTGAATACTCTCTCAAAGAAGAAGGACGGGAAGAGCCTTCTCGAAGAGGCTCTCCTGACCTACTGTGGTGGCGAGAACCAGTCGTTTCTAAGGAGGCTGAAGACTCTACCGGTGTGCGCCATGATCGGGCTTGGACGCACAGCGTTTGGCACTGAGAGAGAGACGATGCAGGAGTACTTCAGCGACCCGATCGCACGCCGCGGCCTTCTCAATGTGATGCGGAGCATCGGAAGGTATGGCGTCTCACGCCCATTCAAGCTCGTGGCACCATTTCTCGTGGTGTGGAACTACACCAATCTCTGCAACCTCTACTGCAAACACTGCTACCAGCGAGCAGAACGACCACTCCCAGATGAACTCTCACTCGATGAGAAGCTTCGTGTGGTCGAGGAGCTCGCAGATAACGATGTAGTGGCGATCGCATTCTCCGGGGGCGAGCCGCTCATGGCTCCAGACTTCTTTGAAGTGGCAGCCCATGCCTATGAGAATAATATGTACGTGAGCCTCGCCACCAATGGCACCATGCTAAGCAAAGAGACGGTAGAGAGGCTCGTCGAGTCCGGTGTCCGCTACATCGAGATAAGCCTTGACGCTGCAAGACCAGAGCTACATGACAGCTTCAGAGGCAGAAATGGTGCATGGGAGAGAACGGTTGAAGGAATCAAGAACGCAGTGAAGCAGAAGGATCTCTTCGTCTGCATCGCATCCACGATCACACGCTACAACTTTAATGAGGTGGATGATCTGATCAGGCTTGCATCAGAACTTGGTGTGAGGCGATTTCTCGCCTTCAACTTCATCCCCACAGGAAGAGCAGTGGAGATGAAGGATGCCGATATCACACCCCGGATGCGGGAAGAACTGCTCGAAAAACTCTACAAGCACCTCCAAGAGGGCGAGATCGAGGTTATGACCACTGCTCCACAGTTTGCACGAATCTGCATGACAAGATCCAGTGAGACGATGTCAGTGGCACACTTCGGTGCAGGCAAGAGCGGTGAGAAGACCCGCCTCATAGCAGAGTTCATAGGAGGATGCGGAGCCGGACGCCTCTACTGTGCCATCCAGCCAAATGGCACCGTGACACCATGCGTCTACATGCCGATCGTCGTTGGAAGCCTCAAGAAAGAGAGCTTCCCTGATATCTGGGAGAACTCACACGTGCTGAGAGAACTGCGCGAGAGAGAACACCTCTTCTCAAACTGCGGCAATTGCAACTTCAAGAACGTCTGCGGAGGATGCCGCGCACGCGCCTACGCCTACACAGGCGAGATCAGCGGCTGTGACCCTGGATGCATCAGAAACACCATTCATCTCCACAACAAAGCCCACGCCAAAGCCCACGCATGATTTTTTCGAGGCTCGCCTGATTTGTCACTCTCCAACAACTACTGCCGTTCCACTCGCACTCACCATCAACATACTCTGCCCTACTGTTTCATAGTCCAGATCAACGCTTAAAACTGCGTTCGCGCCAAGCTTTTCTGCCTCCTCTACCATCTCATTTATTGCAATCTCCTTTGCCCTTCTCAGCTCTTTTTCGTATGCCGCTGATCTTCCTCCTATAATATCCCTTATCCCTGCAAACAAGTCCTTAAACAGATTCGCACCCATTATCGCCTCTCCACTCACAAGACCCAAATATCTCACAATTCTTTTACCTTCCACAGTAGGTGTTGTTGATACCAGCATACTACATCACTTCCATTATCTAAAGTATCTAAATCTTTTTAATATTTATGGTCTTGAGCAAAGCTATTTATACTAAAACAAAGCAACAAAATATATGGGCAGAAAGCGAGTATACGAAGTTGCAAAACGCATACCAGTAGAAGAACTCGACAAAAGGATCAAGAGGCTCGAAAAGGATTCCTGGACGACGAAGGAAGTTCAGGAAGTCATTGAAGCAGAATTAGAATTTGGAGTTATCTACTCCTCATGGCAGGTCAGAAGAATCCTGAAATCGTTTGGAATGAGATACGCTAAACCGTACCAGAAGGATTACAGAAGGGCAGATAATACAGAAAACACTTTAAAAACCCTTGACGACGCTGAAATCGAGGATGACGTAAATAGGATTCGTCGATGAGATGGCAGCCGAAGCAAATGCAAACACAACGAGACTCTGGAGCTTCGATAAGCCTCTTAAGAGAGCTGCTACCCACGTTAAAGCCAAAGTCGCAGGGATCTATTGTATAAATGGAGAGAGCTTAATAGAATTTCCTGAGAAAAATAAAGCCGAAGACTTTACAGCGTTTCAAGGATAAGGGAAGCAAATCCTGAGAAAAGAATTGTACTCGTTCTGGATAATTTCAGAACACATCATGCCAAGAAAGTGAAGAAAAAGGCTGAGAAACTGAACATTTCACTGATTTATCTACCACCTCACTCTCCCGACCTGAACCCAATCGAAAACACCTGGAAAAGCGTTAAAAGAGCAATTTCAGAGAAAACCCCACTGAACATGGAAGAACTGAAGGAAACAATTGCTAAAGCCTTCAAAAAACTTACAAAATCGATATCCTCTGCAAAAAACTGGATTGAAAAGTTCCTAGATAATAAGTTTAAGATGCTATGCACTTAACTATAAATCCTATTGAACTTGGTTGGAAAGACTTAAAGAGAGAATTAAGCAATATTCTTTACTTCAATGAGATGATCAAGAGTTGTGAAGGAGTAGCACTGGATCTACTTGATGAGAGAAAGTATGGTTATTCACGGGACTTGGGTAGGGGAGTTTATAAGTATCAGGAGTTGTTGAAATGACTATAGATTAAAGATCTCGAACGTATTAAAAGGATTCGAGGAAGGAGATAAGCAGGATGAAAGAGATTGCGATCTTGAGCGGGAAAGGTGGAACTGGAAAGACGACTCTCGTGGCATCATTTGCTGCACTTGCAGA